>NZ_CP075583.1:4800000-6262330 GCF_023509035.1 Janthinobacterium lividum
TCGCCACTTTGGCTGTTCGATCCGCTGGAGGATTGTTTGCCTGCGCCACCGGAGGAACCACGTGCCGAATCACTGCCCGAGTCCGACCCACGCTCTTTTCCACCTTGATTCTTACCCTGGTTGCCGTCTTGATTTCCTTGATTGTTGGCCATGGTATATCTCCTGTTGAGTTTAAAGTGACAGTGCCATGATCAACAAAAATCACGGAACCGAGACTCAAATGTTAGGCTAGACAAAAGAACATGCATGTAGGACATTCGCCCCTTGAAGGGTAGGAAAGTAGAAGGGAATTTTATCGATTGCCACGGAAAATAGTCTCGCCAAGAATGCTCTCTTGCAGCGAGACATAAAAGCTTGAATAAACAGCTTCCACCCCACCACCCTTTCACCGGCGGCGGGGGGCAAAGGCCTGGATCAGGCCAGTTCGGTGCGCGCCATCAGCGACTCCACCAGTTCCACCGACGGCGGTGCGCCGCCGGCGGCCAGGCAGGCGCCCGCGCCCGCCGCGACGGCAAAGCGCAAATGCTGGCCGCCGTCGGCATCGGGCCGGTACATCAGGCTGTACAGCAAGCCGCCGATACTGGCGTCGCCCGCCCCCACCGAGTCGACCACCTCGATGACGGGTGGCGCCGCCTGCCATGTTTGCTCGCCCCGGTACAGCGCCGCGCCCTGCGCGCCACGTGTATACAAATACGTGGCTTGCGGATTCCAGCTGCGCAGGATGGCAAACGCGCCATCGATGTCGTCTTGGCGGAACAGGCCCGCCAGGTCTTCATCCGACACTTTGATCACGTCAGCCAGCTGCGTCATGCGGCGCAGGGTGGCGTCGTAACGTTCATCCATCATGATGCGGAAGTTGGGGTCGTAGCTGATTTTCACGCCAGCCGCCTTGAGTTCCTGCGCCAGCGCCACCAGTTTGCCCGCCAGCGGTTCGCGCGCCAGGCTGATGCCGCCGAAATGCACCCATTGCGCCCCCTGCATCCAGCCAGCCGGCAAGAGCGACGCGTCGAAATGCAGGTCGGCGCTGTCGTCGCCGATGAAGTAATAGGTGGGCGGATGCAGTTCGTGCACGATGGCCAGCAGCGGCGATTTCGCATGGCGCTGCAAGAAACGCATGTCCAGGCCCGCCACGTCGGTCGCTTGCGCGAGAGCGTCGCCGAAGACGTCGAGGCTGACGCCGCCCGCAAAGGCGCTGGGTACGCCCAGGCGCGCCATCACGCGCGCCACGTTCCAGGTCGAGCCGCCCACCTGGCTGCTCCAGGAGTCCGCGCCCGTGCGCAGCATGTCCGTCAGCGCTTCACCGGCCGACACAAAAGCAGGGAAAGAGGGAAAAGCGGTGGCGCTCATGCTGCACCGCCCATCACGTTCAGCACTTCATAGCAGGCGCCCATGGTGTGGTAATCGACCTTGCCGGCCGGGCTTTTCTCGTTGCTGATCTTGGCGTTCTCCGGCGTCAAAATGCGGTACCAGGCGCCGTGTTCATGGTCGACAAAGTGCGTCCAGCTGTAATCCCATATCTTGTCGTAGCTTTGCCAGTAGGCTTCGTCGCCCGTGCGCGCGGCCAGCACGGCGGCGGCGGCGAAGCTTTCCGCCTGCACCCAGAAGTATTTGTCGCCGTCGCAGATCTCGTCCTGCGGGCCGAAGCCGTAGTGGATGCCGCCATGCGCGCCATCCCAGGCCTTGGCCAGCGCCGTGTCGTACAGGGCGCGCGCGCGTGGCAGCAGCCAGTCGGACGGACCGGCCATGAACCGGCTGTGGCGCTCCATGATCAGCAGCAGCTTGGCCCACTCCGTGAAGTGGCCAGGCTGGTAGCCCCACGGACGGAAGATATTGCTCTTGTCGTGCAGGTTGTAGTCCCAGTCGATCGACCAGTCGGGCCTGTAGTGTTCCCAGATCATGCCGTTCGCCAGGCCCGCCTGGCGCACGGTGATGTTGTGCGCCAGGGTTTCGGCACGGTGCAGGTAGCGTGCCTCGCCCGTCGCTTCAAAAGCGGCGAGCATGGCTTCGCAGGCATGCATGTTGGCGTTCTGGCCCCGGTAGCCATCCAGGGTAGCCCAGTCGGCGCTGGCCACGTCCGCATACAGGCCGTGTTCGGGCAGCCAGAAACGCTGCTCCATCAATTCGAAAGTCTCGTCCAGATACGCGCGCGCTTCCGTCATGCCGGCGTGCAGCGCGTGGGCATAGGCCAGCAGCACGAAGGCCAGGCCGTAGCAGTGGTTGGCGCCGTCTTCCACCGTCTTGACGCCATCCTTCCACGACAGTTGCCAGGCGTAGCCGCCCGTGGCCGGGTCACGGTGCACGTCGCGCAAGAAGGCCACGCCGTGGCGCAGGGCCGCCTGGTAATCGTCATCGCCAAAATGGCGGTAAGCCATGGCGTAATTGAAGATGAAGCGCGTGCTGCTGACCAGATGGCGCGTGCTGGCGTCGTACACCGTGCCGTCATCGAGGAAGAAGTGATAAAAGCCGCCGCTCGCATCGATGGCGCGCGGGTGATAAAAGTTCATCGTGTGCAGGATATGCTTTTCGAGCATTTCCCTGGAGCGGAAATCGGGATTCATCGGTCTCTCATGATATTGTTATCGATAACAATGATGATAGCATGCCGTCTCCACTCCGTCATGCCCAGTCAGGGGGTCTTGGCCAGCCTGAGCTTTTCGCGCCACAGTGCGGCTTGCGCCGGGTCAGCTGCCTGTTCCAGCTCGCCCTCATCGTACACCTTGACCAACCGTTCCATGGCTTGCGCGTCGCCCTGCTTCGCCGCCAGCAGGTACAGCGCGAAGGGCTTGGGCGCCGGTCCTTGCCGGGTTGGGCCGCCACGCCCCTGCTCCAGCAGCCGCGCGAAACCCGTCTGCCCCGGCGGGCTTTTCGCGATGGCCGCCATTTCATACCAGCCCAGGGCCGCCTCGTCGCTCTGCGGCACGCCCTGCCCCACTTCATACGAGTACGCGACATTGTTCAAGCCGGGCGGGTCGAGCGCCTTGGCCGCCTGCATGTACCAGGTGAACGCTTCCTTGCGCTGCGCCTCGTCCTTGGCAGTCATCATCAGGCGGTAGCCGATTTCATTGTAGGCGTAAATAAAGCCGTTTTCGGCATAGTATTTGAGCCAGTGCAGCGCATGCGCCTGTTCTTCCGGGCTGCTGTGGACATTTTCGAAGTGCATGGCCACCGTGAAGTTGGCCAGTTCCACACCTTGCGCGGCGCCCTTGCGCGACCAGTATTCGCCCAGCTTGCGGTCGATTGCCATGCCCTGGCCCAGCGTGTAGGCCACGCCCAGGAAAGCCTGCGCCGGGCCATAACCGCCTTCGGCCGATTTTTTCATCCACGCCAGGCCGGCGTCGACGTCGCGCGGCGTGCCCTCGCCGCCGTGCAGCATCTGCGCCAGGTCCAGCTGGACGACCGTATCGCCCCCTTCGGCAGCCAGGCGCGCCTTCTCGAAGGCGGCGACCTTGTCTGGCGACAGATCGGCCGGGCGGTTGATCACGGCCTGCACCCTTGCGCGCACGTCGTCGAGGCCGGACATATCGAATTCGACCAGGGCCGGATGCTGGCGCGGCGCAGGCGCGGCGGCTGGCTGGGCCAGCACGGGCTGCGCCAAGGCCAGGTTCAAGATGAGCAGGATGGTCTTCATTTCTTTTCCTTTTCAGCCAGCTTGCTGCGCCATTCGGCCGCGTCGTCGGCATTCACCCCTTGTCCCAGTTCGCCTTTGACATACACGTCAAGCATGCGCCGCATGGCGGGCAGGTCGCCGCTCCATCCGGCCCGCTCGTACCAGACCAGGGCCCACTTGTCCGACTGTTTCACGCCCAGGCCCAGCTCATAGGCATGGGCGAGGTTGCGCATACCCGCAGGCTCCTTTTCACGCGCCGATCTTTGATACCAGGTGTAGGCCTCGCTGCGCTGCTCATCGTCCTTGGCGGCCCGCATCAGGTGCTCGCCCAGCGCGTTATAGGCAGGAACAAAGTGCTGTTCCAGTGCCGCCGCCTTCAACCACGTCAAGGCCAAGGCCTGTTCTTCGGCACTGCTGTCGCCGTTGATGAACTCCAGCGCCAGGATGGTTTGCGCCAGTTCGTCGCCTTGCGCCACGCCCTTGCGCAGCCAGTATTCGCCCTGCACGCGGTCGATGGGCACCTTGCCGCCCACGGAATAAGCCAGCCCCAAAGCCGATTGCGCCGGCGCATAGCCGCCTTCGGCCGACTTGCGTATCCAGGCCATCGACTGCGCCGTGTCTTGCGGCGTGCCGACGCCCAGCTGCAGCATGCGCGCCAGCGCCAGCTGCGCCTCCACATCGCCCGCTTGCGCGGCACGCTGCGCCTCTGCAAACTCGGCGATACTTTCCGGGCTATGGCTAGCCACATCAGCCCTGGCCTCGATGGCGATCAGCTGCAGATCGAGCAAGGTGGGCGAGGTCTGCGCCAGGATGGGCAGCGGCAGGAGAAAAGGAATCAGCAAGAGTAATTTCTTGGGCATGCGACGGTGTCGGGAAGAAGAAAACACGCATGGTAGCCGATGCCACGCCAGACAGGCGCGCACTGCACGGGAAGTTTGACAGGGCACGCCAGCGGGCTTACATTGCATCAACTAAACTAACCTGTCCAGGAGCGCCATGAATCACCTATCGAAAACCGCCTTGACCTTGCTCGTCGCCCTCGCCGCCAGCGCCAACACCACTGCCAGCGCCGCCGAGACCCAGCTGGCCGGCTGCGCCGCCAAACGCGAAAGCATCCGCAGCGAATTGCACCAGGCGCAGGAACAGGGCCTGTCCGACAAGGTCGCGGGCCTCACGCGCGCGCTCGACGAAGTCAACGCCCACTGCCGCGACAACGTGCTGGTCGAACGCCACAACAAGAGGATCGTTAAGGCGCAAGCCAAGGTGAACCAGACGGAGCGTTCGCTGCGCCTGGCCCAGGAAGCCAACAAGGAACCGAAGAAGATCGCCAAGCTGGAAGGCAAACTGGAAAAAGCCAAGGCGGAACTAGCCGCCCTGCAGGCGCAGCAGCCCTGACGGCAAGCCGCGGCTACCCTGCCGCCTCCAGCGCGACGCACGTCGTGCAGACGTACGCCAGGCGCAAGGCTTGCGCCGCGCGCGGCGTGCCGACGTAGGCCACCAGCAGGCCGGCCGGCAAATCTAGGCCCAACGCGCGCAAGGTGGCGCCGTGCCGCGCCAGTTCGCCGGCCAGCTCGGCTTCCAGCCGTGGCCGGCCGCTACGCGCCTGCAGTGCGAGAAGGTCGAGCACCTGGGCCAGCACCCGCGATGCCGCCGAGGTTTGGTGCGGCACCGACGACGCCAGGCTAGCGCCCCCCAGGCTCTTGAAAAAACGCGTCAGCGCCGACGGCAGCTTGCCCGCGTCGACCTCAAAATCGAGCGACACCACGCGCAGCTTGCCATTCTTGGCGATGAGCAGCGCCACCGGCTGCCAGCCACCTGGCTCGCCACGCGCGCGGCTGGCCAACACGGCCCGGATATCGGCGCCATCCGCCACGGCCGCCTGCAGCCGCGTGATACGCGGACGCAGCGCCGGCAGTGCCGGTATCTGCAAGTCCAGGGCGTTGCCACAGGTGTCGAACACTTGCCAATCAAGCCGCTGCCCCACTTCGTCGAGCTGCGGCCGCGCGACGGCCGCCGGGCGCAGCACCACGCAATCGATGGGCTCCGGCGTCAAGCCGACGTTACTGCTCATGAAGGCGGCCAGCGCCGTCCAGTCGCTGAAACCCAGACTCTGCCAGCGCGCATCGTCGAGCGCCCACAGCGGCGCCGCACTGGCGCGCACCCGGCTGTCTATGGCAAGGCGCCCATCGTCGGCCAGGGACGCGCCTGCCAACTGCCAGCTCGCCTCGCACATATGCCGGGCGCTGCCGGCGCCCGCCCACAGGCTGCTCGCAGCCCATGCCGATTCGCGCGTAAACGAGCGGTCGCTGGCGTCGGGCCGCGCCAACACTGCCTGTACGACCCGCCCCTCGCATCCCTCTGCATGCTGCCAGAACGACAAGGTCAGGCCATGCGCGCCGCCGCGCGTTTCCCACCAATACGCGCCCAGCGGCAATAGGTCGAGAGGCGCGTCGCCGGCCGCATCAAAGCTGCGCCGCGCCTGTCCGCGCAATCTCTGCAATAACGGGCCAGGCGCGTGTTCGAGCGCCGCGCACAAGGCGCAGACAGCCGCCATCTCCTCAAATGCCTGGCGCTCGCTGGCGTGGTAATCGCGCCGCACGAGCAAGTCCAGCGTACCGCCCAGGCCACGCAGCATGGCGGCAAGGCGGGGCAGGTTTTCACTGCGCGCCGACATGGTCAGCGCGCGCAGCTGGCCGGCGGCAATCGCGCTGGCATGCGACAAGCCATTGTCGTACAGCTCACCGAGCAAGCGCCGCACCTGGGCCAGGAACACCAGCTCGGACGTGCTCATCCCGGGCGCAGCGGCGGCGGGCGCCGTTGCCAGGCCTGCCGGCCAGGCAAACTCCCGCCCATGCTTGCGCCAGACGCAGGCCAGCGCATACAGGTGCAGCGCCTTGCGCAGGGCGGCCGGCGTATCGGACACCATGGCGTCCACGCCGGCGCCGCGCAAATAGCTGCAGCCCAGCTTCAACAAGGGCAGCTCGATCTGCAGCCTGGCGTTGACGATGGTGACGTCCGCCTGGTCGCCTTCCGCCAGCCAGGCCAGCGCCTGGCGCACCGCCGGCTTGCCCGCCTGCTTGCAGACGGCCGCGCTGTCGAGCGCCAGCACCTCCTCCTGCACGCTGGCCGGCGCCCCCTGCTGCGCACTGTCCTGCTCACTGTTCTGCGGAAGTTCGCGCAGCCACACGGCAGCGGCCAGAATATGCTTGCACATGCCGGGCGCCGGGCAATCGCAGCGGCCCTTCTGCGGTCCACCCGCATCGAGCGTCACCCGCTGGCCGTCGGCAATCAGGGGGCCACCCACGTCATCCTGCCAGCCCACCTTGCCCGCCTCGATATCTTTCAGGGCGCGGCGCAGCAGGCCCGCGTTGGCCAGCGTCGCCAGGCTGTCGTCGTCAAAGCTGCGGTACACGGCGTGCCAGTTCATCCCATCACCCCGGCCAGCCATTCGGCAAAGTGCTGCGGCGTCAGTGCCGCCACGTGCATGCCCTGATCCGCCAGGCGCTGCGCCATGCCGTGGTCATACACAGGCTGTGCGCGCGCGTCGAGCGCGGCCAGGCCCAGCAGGGTGACGCGCGACTCAGCCATGCGCTTGAGCGCCGCCAGCAGCGGCCCTGGCGGCGCGCCCTCCTCGAAATCGCTGATCAGGGCCAGTACCGTGCGCTGCGGATTGTTCACCAGCTGCTCGCAATACTGCACCGCCCGGCCGATATTCGTGCCACCACCCAGCTGCACCGTCAGCAGCACCTCGACCGGGTCTGCGGCCAGGTGCGTCAGGTCCACCACGCTGGTGTCAAACACCACCAGCCGCACATTCACGGCAGGCAGGCCGGACAGGATGCCGGCCACCACGGCCGCATAGATCACCGAATCCATCATCGAGGCGCTCTGGTCGACGCACAGGATGACGTCCCACGGCAGACTGCGCTTGACGCGCGCATTGAAGACGGGCCGCGCCATCAGCAGGCGACGGCTGGCCAGATCATAGTGTTTCAGGTTGGCGGCAATGGTGGCGCGCCAATCGAAGTTCTGCGCGCTCTTCATCTGCGTGCGGCGAAAGCGGTTGCGCCGCCCCACCACCGCGTTGACGAAATCCTTGCGCAGGCGCTCGGTGATATCCTCGACCACGTGCCGTATCACGGCGCGCACCGCGTCATGCATGTCCGCGCCGAGCCGCCCACGCATGCCGATCAGGGCGCGCGCCAGCGCCTGGTTAGGCTCCAGGCTGGCCAGTACGGCCGGGTCGCGCAGCAGGCCGCTCAATTCATAGCGCTCGATCGCATGGCCCTGCACGCGCTCGTACACGTCCTGCGGAAACAGCTTGCGCGCCTGCGCCAGCCAGTCGATGGCGCGCAACTGGCTGGGGTCCAGCGAACCACCACCGCCTGCACGCAGCATGCCCTTGCGTTCATACTCGCGGCCATACAGGTAATCGAGGCTGGCATCGAGCCGGCCATCGTTGGCGGACCAGGCTTCGGTTTGCAGCGGCTGCGCGTAGCGTCCCAGCATCAGGCGCCAGCGGCGCAGCAATTCCTGATTATGCAGATTCTCAGCCATGCGGCTTCTCCGTTGAAATATCCAGCCAGACAGCCAGCGCATCGCGCTCCAGGCAGGCGGCCAGCGCCGCGTTCAGGCGGCCGCCTGCCAACATCTCATCTTCGCTGACGTCGTAGTGGAATTCGACCTGCAAGGCGTCCGGCGCGGCGCCGTTGAGCACCGCCAGCGCCTCGGCCAGGTCGCTCGTCTCCTGCGGCTTCAGGCCCGTGAAGGCCAGCCGCAAATCGGGCAGATACTGGATGAAACTGACCTCGTCCCAGCTGCCGACCAGGGTATTGAAGCTGCGCCGCAGTCCCGGCTGCGTCAGCAGCAATTCAGGCGCGGCGGCCATCAGACCCGACAGGAAGCGCACGGCATTATGCGGCGTGGCGCCGGCGCCAAAGCGCTGTTCCAGCAAGCGCGACAAATTCTGTTCATCCCAGGCGCCATCAAGGAACAGCAGCGCGGCGGCGGCGCCGCAGATGCCGGGCGCGCAGGCGCGCGTCGCCGTCAGGGCCTGCAGGCGCTGGTGCAGGTCGCCGGCTTCGAAAGCCAGGCCTGCCTCCGGAGCCGGCAAGACGCTGCGTGCGGCACGACCAAATTCACGCAGTGCCAGCAACTGCCCCACTTGCGCGCCTTCCCCGTCCATCCCCGTATCGGCCAGCCCGGGCAGCAGGAACAGCGCGGCCGGCCAGACACGCCGCATCAGCGCCAGCAAGCCGGGATGCTCGCGCACGCCCAGCGGCTCCCGCGCGCGCCACAGGGTCACCAGCGCATGGCCGCAGGCGACGACGGAGGTAAAATCGGCATCGTCATCGAGATGGCGCGACAACAGCGACAACAGATCGGGCAGACGTTCATGCAAGCCCACCATGCAGGCGCGCACCAGCAGGGCAGCGGCGCTGCCGGCCGAACGGGCCCGGCCCGCGGCGCCCAGCGCCTGCTCTTCGCGCAGCAGCCGCGCCAACGCCACCTCGTCCAGGGTGGCGCCATCGGCAGCCAATTCGATCAGGCGCGCTTCGACCAGCGGCGTCCATGCATACGTCCATTCCTCGAACAGCAGTTCCAGCCGGCTGCCGGCCATGAAATCGGGGCCGCCCTGCCAGCGCGCCAGGTCTGTGTCCAGATACTGCATCAGATGAAAGAAGCGGCTGCGCCGGCGGTGGCGTTCCTTGCGGTACAGGTCCAGGCGCGCCAGCCGCCGGTCGCCGTCGTCGAGGCGCAAGCCGTGGCGATGCGCCGCCGCGCGCGCGTCTTGCACCAGCGGCGGCGAACCGGCCGATGGCGGCACGTCGCCCAGCCGGCTGCCCGTCATCTGGCGCCGCACGTCGTCGAACAGGCCTTGCATGCCATCGTCAATGGCGCCCTTGACGAAGCAGGAGCGCATGGCGTCAAGCACATCCTGGCGGCCTGGCCCAGCATGGCCGCGCAAGGCCGCCAGCCTGGCCGCCTGCAGCACGGCCGCCTGTACCTGCGCCGTGGAAATGCGCTCCTGCACGCCACGCGCCCGGCTATCCTGGGCCACCCTGGTCAACTGGTCCACGGCGACGGCAAGCTGATGATCGCCCGGCGCCGGCGATTGCAGGGCATCCCAGACGGCCTGGTAGTAGGCGGGCGCCGGCATGCCGGCGCCGTAGCCATTCAGGGCATCGAGCCGCTCAAAGCTGTAGCGTATCAGCCAGCTGGCGCCGGCAATGGCCGGCGCGGCAGGCGCGGGATCGGCGTCAAGCAGTTCGATCAGCGCGCTGGTATGAAAGCCACCTGTGACCACCACGACGGGGCCATCCACCTGTTTGCGCCAGCGGGCGATATGCGCCGCCATGTGACGTTCGCGCGGCAGGCTTCCCTCCGCTTCCAGCACGGCCGGCTCGTAATCGAGGCGGGCCATGGCGCAGTACGAAAACACGTCGCCAAACACGCTGCGCCAGTCCGCCAGCGCCGTGCGCGAACGCGCTTCGAACAGGTGATCCCACAGTTCGTCCTGGTCGCGGCAGCCGGCGCGCGCGGCCAGGGCGTTCAGATAGCTGCTGTGGGCCAGGTAGCGCTCGGCCATCAGGCTGCGCGCATCGGCATCGGGCTGCGCGTCAGCCGTGCCCGCGCGCGCCTGCCACGGCAGGTCGATGAAGGCCAGCTGCGCCTGCACGGCCGCCCCCTCGCGCAGCGCCACCCATTCGGGGCTGTAATCGCAAAACGGGAAAAACGCCGATTGCGCGCGCGCGCCTTCTGCGCCTGCCACCTGCGTCTGGCACAACAGCGCCACGGGCGGGCGCGTGCGTTCGTCCAGCAGCAAGGGCAGCATGTCCGTGAAGCCTTCCGGCCCCTCGATCAGCACGGCGGCCGGGCGCAATTCGCGCAACATGGCCTGCAACGCATGCGCGCATGCCGGGCTGTGGTGGCGTACCGGCGCAAAGTACAAGCCATGCCCGAACAGCCTGGCGCGCGCGGCAGCCACGCCGGCCGGCAAGTCCGGCGGCAAGTCCGGCTGCACTACAGCCATAGCTGGCGCGCCGCGTCGCCGAAGCTTTTCCACAAATCGTCGCGGCGGCCACGTTCGCGCACCACCGTGTCGAAATAATGGCGCACGCGCTTGACGTCATCGGCGTTGTCCTTCAGAACCACGCCCTGCAACTGATTGGCCAGTTCGCGCGGGCGCAAGGTTCCGTCGCCAAAATGCAGCGCCTCCAGCGAAGCCGCATAGACCAGGTTGACCGCCTCGGCACTCGACATCACCGCCTCCGGCGTCTTGATGGCCGTGCCTTCGCGGGTCTGGCCGGCGCGCAGTTCCTGGAACGTGGTCACCAGCAGTTCGACCACATCACGTTTGACAATGACGGCGGCGCCGATGACGTCCAGTTCGCGCTGCAGTTGCTGCATCACCAGTTCGACTTCGAAACCATGGTCACGGATCGGTTTGACGGTTTCGAAGTTGAAGCGGCGTTTCAGCGCCGACGACATTTCATGCACGCCGCGGTCGCGCAAGTTGGCGCTGGCAATGATATTGAAGCCGCGCCGCGCATGCACGCGCGCGTCGCCGCCCAGTTCCGGAATCATCAGCTGCTTTTCCGACATCAGTGAAATGAGCACGTCCTGCATCTCTGGCGCGCAGCGCGTGATTTCCTCGAAGCGCACCAGCTTGCCCGCTTCCATGGCCTGGAACAAGGGCGACGGCACCAGTGCGCGCCGGCTCGGCCCTTCGGCCAGCAGCAAGGCATAGTTCCACGAATACTTGATATGGTCTTCGGTGGTGCCGGCCGTGCCCTGTATCGCCAGCGCGGAGTCGCCGCTGATGGCCGCGGCCAGCAATTCGGACAGCAGCGACTTGGCCGTACCCGGCTCGCCCACCAGCATCAGCCCCTGGTGCCCCATCAGGGTGACGATGGCGCGGTCGACCAGCGGATCGTCGCCATAGAATTTGCGGCTCACTTGCAGCGCCGCGTCGCCCAGGATGAAGCGGCGCACCGCGCGCGGCGACAGCTGCCAGCCCTCCGGGCGCGGATCGGTATCGGCCGCCTTCAGGCGTTCCAGCTCGCTCGCGTAGCGCTGTTCGGCGCTGCGGCGCACCACCTGGTTATCGTTATGTTGTTCCGTCATGATTTTGCTTTCTTTGCTTACCACGGCATTTTACTTTCCCATTGCGCATCATAGCCGCCGCACGCCATCGACACCGCCAGATAATCGGCATAGGTTTCGGCCAGCAGCACGGACGACACGTCGGCCAGCGGCACCGCCTCGTCGCGCCAGGAGCGCGGCAAAGGATAGAATTGCAGCGTTTTCAGCGCGGCTGCCATCAATTCCTCGGGCAGCCTGCTGCCGGAAAATTCGATCACTGCGCGCAGGCCGGCGCTGATGAAATCCTTGTGATACTCGGTAAAGACGCCACCATCCTCGGCCTGGCCGCGCTGATAGCCGTGCTTGCCGAAGGCGCCGCGCAAGCCGAAAGTGTCGCCCACCCAGCCTTCGCGGTCCGCGATTTGCCGGCCCGCCATCAGCGCGGCGTCGGGCAACTGGTGCGCCAACTGCTCGAACAGGGGCTTGACCTTGTAATCCTTGAAATGGCGCTGCCAGGCGGCGATCTGCGGCGCGTCCAGCAGCGAGGCGTGCGCCAGGCGCAGCCGGCTGCCTTCGAGCAGCGCGACTTCCTCGTCGTCCGCGTCCAGCAGGCTGCCATCGTCGCTGGGACGCAGCAGGGTGCGACCTGCGTCGTCCTCCCTGATCCACACCAGCGCCTGCACCAGGCGGCCCGCGATCGGATGGCCGAGCAGGTAATCGCGCCACTCCTGCGCCGGCCAGACACGTCCAGCGCACATGGCTTCGTACAGGCGCGCCGTCTGCATGGTGATGACTTGCTTGAGTTCTTTCTTGCACACGGATAGCTGCTGTTTGGCTTCCTTGGCCAGTTCGGGCGATTCATCCTGGCGCGGCTCGGGCAAGGCCTTGATCTCCTTGCCGTCGGGGTTGTGCAAGCGCGGCTTCATGGCGCTGTCAAGGGTCACATGGAAGACCCGCTCGCCATACGACAGGTCTAGGCGGCCGCTGTCGTCGAAGCCGCCGGTCGGGATGGTGCGGTCGCCCAGCTGGTCCTGGCTCCAGCCCTTGCCTTGCGCGATGCGCTCGACCAGCAGGCGCGCCTTTTCCTGCACCGAGGCCGTGCGGTAGCGCCGCGCGATCCCCAGCAATAACTGGATGACGGCCGGGTCGTAGCCGTCAGCGAGGCCGTCGAGCATCGCTTCGATCTGCGCGCGGCGCGTGTAATGGTCGCGCATATACGCTTGCAGCAGACTGATCGCCACATGGCCAGGCGTATGGGAGGCAAGCGCCAGGATACCCTTCTCGCCGATGGCGCTGCCCAGGTATTCGGCCATCTTGTTGCGGCGGATCTGGTCGAACACCTGCTCTTCGGTCATCTTGCCCTGCGCGGCATAATACTCGGGATAGCGCCTGGCCTGGTCCTGGTAGCTCAGGTAGGCCTGCGGCGCACGCGCCTGCGCTTCGGCGCTCGCCTCTTCCAGGCTCGGGCCGCGCAGATCCTCGGTGATGAACAGACGCAGCACCGTCTCGCCCAGGGCGGCGCGGCCTGCCTCGTCCAGCAGGCCCAGATAGCGCTGCAGCAAGGCGTTGCCGCCCGGCTCCTTCAATTTGCAGGCCAGTACCACCCACCAGCGGATGATGTCGGCATCGACCGGCGTGCCATCCTGCCAGCGGCAGGCGGGCAGCGCCTCGAAGACGAACCAGGCCAGGCCGACGGGCGCCTTGCCCTTCAAGCCCTTGCGCGCGGCGGCCAGCAGGATCTCGGGCGACAGGCGCGGACTCAGGTCCTCGCCCAGTTTTTCCAGCGCCGTCATCAGCGCAGCGATCACGGTCTCGCGCGTCTCCTTGTCCAGCGCCTGGTACAGCGCCGGGACGGCAGCGCGGTAATCGAGGTCGGCCAGCCAGCGCGCGGCGCCGATGCGCATGTCTTGCTTGCTCGATCCCAGCGCCTCGGCCACGCGCTTGCCGATATCGGGCAGGCTGGCCAGCACCTGCTGCGCGCTGGCGCGGTGCTGCTTGCCCTCTCCCAGCGCGACCTCCATCACGCGCGGCAGCCACTGCGCCGGCAGCACCGGAAAGGTGGCCAGCACTTCCAGGGTCGGACCCAACTCGGGCACCACGCCCTGGCGCCTTTCGACGGCGCGCAAGCCCAGGCCCTGGTCGATCAGTTCGGGCCGTTCCGCGAACAGCGGCCACACCATGTCCGCCGCCAGCACCTGCTGCGGCTTGACACCCCACCAGTTGCTGCCCATGCAAGCCATGGCCACGCTGTCATGCTCGTCGCCGGCCTCGCGCATGGCGCGCGCCAGCAGGCGCAGGTCGAAAGTGGACAGGTCCTGCTGCGCCAGCCATTGCTGGAAGAAGTCATCGTGCCAGAAATGAAAAATATTGCGCCGCGTGGCCTGCAGCCAGCGTGCCATGTGTATCGCGCCAAAATCAGGCAAGGCAGCCACCTTGCCCTGCAGCTCGACCGGTTCGCGCATCTGGTTGTTTTTCAGGGGCTGGACTTCGCCCTTCGATGCCTCGCCATTGAACACGCGGATGGCCGCTTCCAGCCAGGCCGGCTTGATCGCCTCATAGCGCTTCAGGCGCTCCTGCATCCACTCGTACTTGTGTTTGGCGTGCTGGTTGTCCTCGCGCTCCTGTCGTGCTTCGGCGCGGTACTTTTCCAGCAGTGCAGCATGATTGGCCTGCAACAGTTGCAGCGCGGCGTCGCCCAGTCGCGCCGCCGGCGGCGCGGGCGGCAGCGGCGGCACGGGCAGTTCCGCCGCGCCGGCATCGCTGGCCGCGCCCAGCCACGACAGGGCATTGCGGATGGCCGCCTGCACCGGTTTGCTCTTCTCCTGCGCCAGCGCCTGTTCCAGCAGCGCACCCTGCTGCGGCCCCAGGCTGCGGCCCAGCAGCTCGGCCGCCTGCACGCGCTCTTCCGTCTTGCCCGTCAACAGGCACTGCTGCAGCAAGACGGCCCTGCGTTCCACGGGAATGGCAGCCAGATGCGGAGCCGCTTCGGTGCGCACGCTCTTGCCGCCATCGACGGCCAGGCGCACCAGGATGGCGGCATAGGCGTCGGCCAGCGCTGGCGCGGCGCCCAGGCGCCTGGCCAGCTGCGCCTTGCCGCTGGCCGACAGCACCGTTGGCAATTGCTCCACCTGCGCGGCATGCGCGAGCATGTAAGCGTCGAGCGCGCCCGACGCCAGCAAGCGCTGCAGGCAGTTATCGCGCACGTATTCGCTCAATTCGCGCCGCTCGAACACCAGTTGCAGCGCGCCTTCTTCCGCCTCACCATCGGCAGCCAGCAAGCGCGCCAGCAGCGCCACGTCCCAGCCGCGCCGGTTGACCGTGGTCGCTTGCGCGCGGGTCTCGGAAAAACTGGCGAACAACGCATCGCTAAGCAGGTAATCGAGCCACTGCGGCACCGCGGCGCCGGTGCGTTCCAGCGTATCACCCCCGTCGGCGGCCTGCAGCAGCTTGCCCAGGCGCACCAGCAGCGCCGCGTCCAGTGCCGCCGCATCGGACTGGGCGTAGAACTGATGCCGGTGGCGCAGGCTTTCATTGGCCAGCGCGCCATCCTTGTTACTCATGTTATGGGTATAAAAATGGGAGTACAGGCGCCCGGGCTTGCCCAGCAAGGTACCGCCGCGCGGCGCCGCCGCCTGCACATCGAGCAGCACGCCTTCCTGGCGCCCTTCGCAGACAAATTCGCAGGCGCGCTCCCACAGCGCAGGCGATATCTGCGCCAGGCCGCGCAAGCCCTTCTTCAACTGCGCCTGCTCATCCAGGCCTACTACGCTCTGCGCCAGTTCCAGTATTTTTTTAAACATGCATCGTTCCATCGTGAATAGTCATTGAAATCATTGCCATGGCATCCGCTCCTCCCATGCGGCGTCAAACCCCGCACACTGCACCGCCACCGCCAGGTAGTCGCCATAGGCCTCGGCCAGCAGCACCCCCGGCACCTCGGCCGGCGCTACACCGCGCTGGCGCCGGGGGCCGGACAGGCGCTCGAAGCGCAGGCTTTTCAAGGCGGCGGGCAGGTTTTCCTCAGGCTGCACATTGCCCGAAAAATCGATCGCGACGCGCAGATCGGCGGCGCCAAAGTCCTTGTAGTAACTGTCGCACAGGCCGCCGTCGTCGGCCGGTGCGCGCTGGTATCCCAGCTTGCCGAACGCGGTGCGCAATGTTTGGGTATCGCTGACCCAGCCCAGGCGGTCGCCGATGGCCGCGCCGCCGAGCAAGGCGGCATCGGGCGACGCACGCTGCAATTGTTCGAACAGCGGCGTGATCTTGTAGTCGATGAGGTGCCGCTGCCAGTCGCCGATCTGAGGCCCGCTCAAGATGGCGGCATGGGCCAGGCGCAAGGCGCTGCCTGGCGCCAGCACCAGTTCCGCGTCATCCGCGCCGATCAGGCTGCCGTCTTCCGTGGGGCGCAGCAGTTGCAGCGGCACGCCGCCATCATCCAGCACCTGCCACACCAGCCGCTGCGCCAGGCGCCCGACGATGGGATGGCCAAGCAGATAGCGCTGCCACTCTTCCAGTGGCCAGACGCGGCCCGTGCACATGGCGCCGTACAGCCGCGCCGCCTGCGTCTCGGCCACCAGCTTGATTTCTTTCCTGCAAGCGACCAGCGCCTGCCTGGCATCGTGGACGAGGCGCTCGTCATCACCGTGGCATGCAGCGGGCAAGGTCTTGATTTCCCCACCATCCGCTCGCTGCAGGACGGGCTTCAAGACAGGGTCAAGCGTCACATAAAACTGCCGTCCGCCGTAGTCGAGATCAAGCCGGCCCGCATCATCAAGGCCGGCCATGGGTACCGTACGATCGGCCAGTTGCTCTTCGCTCCAGCCCCGCCGTTGCGCGATCTGCCCGAGCAGCTCACGCGCCCTGCCTTGCACGGCAGCGTTGCGGTAACGGTGCGCCACGCCCAGCAGGAACTGGACCACGGCCTTATCATCGCCGCCGGCCAGGGCTTCCAGCATGGCCTCGATCTGCGCGCGGCATGCATGGAAATCGCGCATATACGCCTGCAGCAGTCTGACCGCTTTGCTCCCGGGTGCATGGGCCGCCAGCGCCAGAATGCCTTTCTCGCCGATCACGCTGCCGCGGCTCTCGTCATAGGCGATAAACGTGCGCAGCACCATGCCACCGAGCGCCGCTCGGCTGGCAGGCGCCAGCAAACACACGTAACGCGCCAGCAAGCCATTGCCGCCCGGCTCCTTCAATTGACAGGCCAGCACCAGCCACCAACGCACGATATCCGCGTCGACGGCCTCGCCATCGCGCCATGCGCAGGCGGGCAGCATCCCGAATGGGAACCAGGAGAGGCCGGCAGGCGTCTTGCCGCGCAATCCCTTGCGCGCCTGCGCCAGCAGCAGTTCGGGCGACAGGCGCGGCGACAAGTCTTCACCCAGGGTTTCCAGCGCCGCCATCAGCACCACGCTAACAGTCGCGCGGCTTTCCCGTTCCAGCGCCTGGTACAGCGACGGCACGGCCGCGCGGCAGCCAAGTTCCGCCAGCCAGCGCGCTGCGCTGCTGCGCAATTCCTGCTTGCCGGAATCCAGATTGTCACTCACCTGCTGGCCAATGCCGGGCACCCTGGCCAGCAAGCGCTGGGCACTGTGGCGATAGGTCTTGCCCTCGCCCAGCGCCAGCTCCATTATGCGCGGCCGCCAGCGCACGGGTAGCACGGGGAACAATTCGAGCACCTCCAGGGTCCATGCCAGTTCCAGCGTGATCTCGCCACGCGCCACCGACAGGCCCAGGGCCTGCTCGATCAGTGCCGGCCGCTCGAGAAACAGGGGCCATATGGCGTCGGCCGGCAGCAAGTCCTGCGGCGCGCCGCGCCAGTCGGGCACCAGCCAGGCCAGCGCCACGAGGTCGGGCATCGCGCCGGCATCGCGCAGCAGCGCATCGATGGTGCGCAAATCAACGCCTGCCGGGTCCTGGCGCGCCAGCCAGACCTGGAATGGCTGATCATTCCACAGTGAGAAGCGGTGCTCGCGCAGCGGGCCATACCACAGCGCCAGCTGACGCAGGCCGAAATCGGCCAGGTCAAACAGCCGCCCGTGCAGGCAAATCGTGTCGCGCATGGCTTCGTCGTGCAACAGCAGCCGGTCCGCCTCATCGCCCTGCCCATTCAAGGCGCGGATCACGCCACGCAAGCGGGCTTCTCCGCAGGCCAGTTGTTGCTGCTCGCGGCGCTGCCAGTTGTCATTCTGCCCATGCTGGCGACGATTCTCCGCTTCTTCCTTGCGCGCAGCGGCATCACATTCCTGGAGCAGTTCGCCATGGTTTTCCAGCAGAATCCGCAGCGCCTCCTCGCTCAACACCGTGTGGGGCGCCTGCGGCGCAGGTGGCGGGGCATCCGCGGCAGCGTGCGGCCCGTCCATGCGCGCCAGCGCATCGGCAATCGCCTGTCTGGCGGCCTTGCCAGACTCCACCGGCAGCGCCCGTTCGAGCAGCGCGCGCCGCGCCGGGGCGGCATCGCTGCCCAGCAGTTCGGCCGCCCGCGCGCGCTCATCGAGCTTGCCGTTCAGGAGCCAGTGCCCGAGCAAGGCCAGTTGCCGTTCCCCGGCCATCGCACTGACAAACGGTGCGGCCGACGCGCGCACGGCCTTGCCGCCATCGACGGCCAAACGCACCAGCACATCGTCAAAAAGCCCCGCCAGCCTGGGGGCGCCGCCCAGGCGTGCGGCCAGCAGACGCCGGCCCTGCGCAGACAGGCGTGGCGCCAGCGCGCGTACCTGCTCCGGCCGCTCCTGCATGTAGTCATCGAGTGCGCCCGGCGCCAACAGGCGCCGCAGGCAGCCTTCCAGCTGATGCTCGGCGATCCGCCTGCGCTCGAACACCAGTTCCAGCGCAGGTTCGGGGGACAGGCCGTCCGCTTCCAACAAGCGCGCCAGCAGTTGCACATCCCAGGCGGGACGGTTGTCGGCCGTGGCTTCGTCGCGCGTGTGGCTGCGGGTGGCGAACAGGGCATCGTTGACCAGATAATGCAGCCAGTCGGGTACCTTTGCGCCCGTCGATGAGAACGACAGGCCATGGTCGGCCGCCTCCAGCACCTTGCCCAGCCTGACCAGGCATGCCGGCGACAGCGCACCGGCATCGGGCGCCGCATAAAATGCGTCGCGTGCGACCTGGCCCGCGCGTGCCTGCCGCGCGTCCTCGTCGCTGGTGCCGGTGGCGAAAAAACTGTGGCTCAGGCGGCCCGGATGGCCAAGCACGGCAGCAGTGCGGATACCACCGTACTGCAGTTTCTGCAGCGTGGCCGGCTGCGCACCGCCAAGGACAAAGGCGCAACTATCCTGCCACAGCGTCTTGTCGATGTTGGCGAGTCCCTTCAAGCCCCGTTCCAGGGCCGCCGCCTGGCCTGCGCCAAGCACATGTTTTCCCGTGTCGTTCATGAGCATCCCCGATCTTGCCCTAGATCACAAGTTGCTGATTGTATATTCTTATCCTCCTGATAGCATGTACGTTTGGATTGCGATCAACAAAAAAAAGCGCTCCCGCAGGAGCGCCATTGCCACGACAGCTGCCTTATCGCGGCGTATCCAGCAGCTGGTAGATGCTGGAGAAATCGAGCCCGCCCGCTCCTGCCTTGCTGTGCATGTCATACAGCGTGTGCGCCAGGACGCCCAGGGGTACGCTGGCGCCCGAGGCCAGCGCGCTTTCCACGGCAAGGCCCAGGTCTTTCAGCATCAGGTCGACGCCAAAGCCGCCCGTATAGCCGCGCGACGCGGGCACGTTCTCGGCCACGCCCGGGCACGGGTTGTACACCTCCAGGGTCCAGTTGCGGCCCGAGCTTTTCGCCATCACGTCCGACACCACCTTCGGGTCAAGCCCGTTGGCCACGCCAAGGCGTATCGCTTCGCTGGTGCCGATCATGAGTATCCCCAGCAGCATGTTGTTGCATATCTTGACCGTCTGGCCGCAACCCGAGCCGCCTGCGTGGAAGATGGCCTTGCCCATGACGTCCAGGTAAGGCCGCGCCGTCGCCAGCGCGGACTCTTCACCGCCCACCATGAAGGTGAGCGTGCCGTTGGTGGCGCCCGCCGTGCCGCCCGAGACGGGCGCGTCCAGCATGGGCAAACCCTGCTCCTGCGCCGCGCGGCCGACCTGGCGCGCCGCCTCGGTGGAAATCGTCGAACAGTCGATCAGCAGGGTGCCCGGCCGCGCCTGCGCCAGGATGCCCGCTTCGCCAAGGTAGGCGCCGAGAACGTGGCGGCTGGCCGGCAGCATGGTGATGACGATGTCGGCCGCGCCTATCGCCGCAGCCTGGTCATCGGAGACCAGGCCACCGCCATCGGCAAACTGCCGCACGCTGGCGGGCAGCAAGTCAAATCCCGTCACGGCATGGCCGGCGCGCACCAGGTTTTGCGCCATGGGCAGCCCCATGTTACCGAGGCCGATGAAAACGATATTGCTGCTCATCGCCTCCTCCTTATTTCATCGAGATGGTGGTATTGACGCCGCTGCCGCCGTCGTCCGGGGCGAACCAGCGCGCCGTGACGGTCTTGGTCTGCGTCCAGAAGTACAAGGCCTGCTTGCCGTTCGGGCCCAGGTCGCCCAGTTTCGACGCGCGCGATCCCGTGAAGCTGAAATAGGCGACGGGCACGGGAATGGCCACGTTGATGCCCACCTGCCCCACATCGATCTCGTTCTGGAACTTGCGGCCCGCCCAGCCGGACGAGGTGAAGATCGAGGTGCCGTTGCCGTTCGGGTTCGCGTTGATGAAGGCGATGGCCTGGTCCAGGGTATCCGTCTCGACGACGCACATGGCGGGGCCGAAAATCTCTTGCGTATAGACGGAATTCGACGCTGCCACCTTCGAGAAAATCGTCGGCCCCATGAAGTTGCCGCCCTCGTAGCCCGCCACCTTGTGGCCGCGGCCATCGAGCAGCAGCTGCGCGCCTTCGTCCACGCCCGCCTGGATCAGTTTTTCCGCGCGCTGCATGGCCGCTTTCGAGACCATCGGTCCCAGGTCGGCCTCGCGGTCGCTGCCCGGCCCCACTTTCAGCGCTTGCGAGCGGGCGACGATTTCCGGCAGCCAGGAGCGGGCCTCGCCCACCAGCACCACGACGGAATTGGCCATGCAGCGCTGGCCTGCCGCGCCAAACGCTGCGCCAATCAGGTTATTGATCGCCTGTTCCTTGTTGGCGTCGGCCAGCACCACGCAATGGTTTTTCGCGCCCATCATCGATTGCGCGCGCTTGCCCGATTCGCTGGCGCGGCGGTACACATGCGTGCCCACGTGGGTGGAGCCGATGAAGGACACGGCCTTGATGTCGGGATGGTCGCACAGCATGTTGACGACGTCGGCGCCGCCATGCACGACGTTCAGGACGCCGGCCGGCAAGCCCGCCTGGTACATCAGTTCGACCAGGTACATGGTCGATGACGGATCCTGCTCCGACGGTTTCAGGACAAAAGTATTGCCGCAGGCGATAGCGATGGGGAACATGAAGCACGGCAGCATGACGGGGAAGTTGAACGCCGTGATGCCGGCGCCCACGCCCAGCGGCTGGTAGATGTTGTAGACATCAACGCCCGTGGCCGCGTTTTCCGCAATCTCGCCCAGCTGCAGGGTGGCGATCGAACACGCGTGTTCCACCACTTCCAGGCCCCGCATCACCTCCCCTTCCGCGTCGGGCAGGGTCTTGCCGTGTTCGCGCGTGATCAGTTCGGCCAGGGTGCCGATATTTTCGCGGATCAGGTGCTGGTACTTGAGCATGATGCGCATGCGCGCGGCCAGCGGGGTATTGCGCCAGGTCTTGAGTGCTTCCTTGGCCGTGGCGACAGCCAGATTGACTTCATCGGGCGTGGAAAACGGCACCTTTGCGACGATTTCCTGCGTGGCAGGGTTGACGACGTCGCGCCACTCGGTGCTGTTTGATGCGTGGTGCTTGCCGCCGATGTGCAGGGGGATGGCGGTGACACGTGTGAGTGCTTGGTTCATGGTTTGAGACTCCGTGGTTATTTTTTAACGAGGTTGCACGCGGCCGCATCCATCGGCTTGAAGGCCTGGTCGGCGGGGATGGTGGACAGCACTTTCAGGTAATCCCATGCGCCTTTCGATTCGGCCGGGGTTTTCACCTGCACCAAATACATGTCGTGAATCACGCGGCCGTCGGGACGGATCGAGGCGTTGTTCATGACGGCGTCCTTGATGGGCAGCTCGCGCATCTTCTGGGCGACGATTTTTGAGTCGTCGCTTTTCGCCGCCGCCACCGATTTCAGGTAGTGGTAGACGCTCGAATACACGCCCGCCTGCACCATGGTCGGCTTGGCGCCCTTGTTGAGCGTCTCGAAACGCTTGGCGAAGGCACGGCTGCGGTCATCGAAATCCCAGTAAAAACCATCCGCATAGACCAGGCCCTGCGCCGTATCGAGCCCCAGCGCGTGCACGTCGGAGAGGAATACCAGCAAGGCGGCCAGGCGCTGGTCCTTGCCGCTGCCGATACGGAATTCGCGCGCCTGCTTGATGGCGGAGACCGTGTCCGCCCCACCGTTGGCAAGGCCGATCACCTGCGCCTTCGAGCCTTGCGCCTGCACCAGGAAGGACGAGAAATCCGAGGCGTTCAGCGGATGGCGTACGGCGCCCAGCACCGTGCCGCCATTGCGCTTGACGACTTCACTCGCATCCTTTTCCAGCGAGTGGCCGAAGGCATAATCGACGGTGACGAAGTACCACGATTTCTGTCCCAGTTTCGTCAGCGCCGCCGCCGTGCCGGCTGCCTGCGAATACGTGTCGAACATCCAGTGGAAGCCGTTCGGCGAACAATCCTCGTTCGTCAATCGCCCCGTGGCCGGGCCGCTGAACATGGCGATGCCGCCCTTCTCTTTCATCAGCTTTTGCACGGACAGGGCCACCGAGGAATTGGTGAGATCGGCGATGGCGTCGACCTTGTCGCGGTCTATCCATTCGCGCGCCTTGGAGGCGGCGATATCGGCCTTGTTCAAGTGGTCGGCCGAGAGAATCTCGATCTTCATGCCCTTGCATTCGGTCTTTAAACAATCCTCGACGGCCATCTGGCTGGCGACGACGGAGCCGCGCCCGCCCATGGCCGAATACGGGCCGGACATGTCGGTCAGGATACCGACCTTGACGACGCCATCGGAAATCTGCGCATGCGCGCCGGTGAAAGACAGGGAAAGCGCCAGCGCGCCCATGGCCAGAACGGTTTTTTTCATGCGTGTCTCCAGATGAATGGGTTTTTTTATATGTTTAGATGCATTCTGCATGTGTAAAAATATGCGCTCAAGTGAAATTAATGCATAATTCCTTTGCAAAAATGCACAGAGAGGGGTTGCCATGCTGGATTGGGACAATGTACGGGTCTTCCTGGAACTGACGCGCAGCGCCGGCCTCGTCGATGCGGCGAAAAAGCTGGGCATCGACCATTCCACCGTGTCGCGGCGCATGCGCAAGTTCGAGGAGCAGGTGGGCACGCAGCTGTTCGACCGCAACTACGTGGGCTACCAGCTGACGCCCGAAGGCCACCGCCTGATGGAATACGCGGAAACCATGGAAAGCACGGTGTTTGCCGCCACCGAGGAGCTGGGCGAACACAACAGGCTGCTGTCGGGCCAGGTGCGCCTGGGCGCTACCGAGGGCTTCGGCGCCATCGTGCTGGCGCCCCACCTGGCGCAGTTTTGCGGGAGGTACCCCCACATCAGCGTGGACCTGATCGCCGTGCCGCGTTTCGTCAGTCTGTCCAAGCGCGAGGCGGACGTGGCCATTTCCATCGAGCGCCCCCTGTCCGGCCCCCTACGTGGTGACGAAACTGTCCGACTACCGCCTGAAACTGTACGCCACCCCAAGCTACCTGGCGCGCCACGCGCCGATCACCAGCGTGGCGCAACTGGCGCAGCACCCGATCATCGGCTACGTGGACGACCTGGTCTTCAGCGCCGAGCTGCGCTACATGGACAATGTGGCGCCCGATTCCCTGCGCGCGTTTCGCAGCACCAGCGTGATCGCCCAGTACCACGCGGCGCGCGCGGGCCAGGCGCTGGCGATCCTGCCCTGCTTCGTGGCCCAGCAGTCAAACGAGCTGGTGCCCGTGCTCGACGGCGACATCGACCTGCTGCGCGCTTTCTGGATGATCTCGCCCAGCGAGCGGCGCAACATCGCGCGGGTCAGCGCCCTGTGGAATTACCTGCGCACCGCCATCGACCTGAATCACGGCTACCTGATGGGCGAGACGGCCACGCCCAGCTGGCCAGCCTGAGCACGCTACACTGTCGCCATTGCTGATTAAAGGAGAATGCCATGCTGATGAATGCAAGCCAGGCTGTGCTGGTCATTGTCGACCTGCAAGGCCGCTTGATGCCGGCCATCCACGATGCCGGCCTGGTGCTGGCGCAGAACCTGCGCCTGGCCAAGATCGCCCGCCTGCTCGACGTGCCCGTGCTGGGCACGGAACAAAACCGCCAGGGACTGGGACCGAATGTGGAAGAAATCGCCGCCCTGTGCGAACGCACCTTGCACAAGACGCACTTCGGCGCCTGTTTTGACGGCTTGCAAGGCATCCTGCCGCCCGGGCGCAGACAGATCGTCGTCACGGGTTGCGAAGCCCATGTGTGCATGCTGCAGACGGCCATCGGCCTGCTGCAGCTGGGGTACGAGGTCATCATCGCCATCGACGCCGTCGGCTCGCGCCAGGCCGCCAGCCGCGATGCGGCGCTGGCCCGCCTGGGCAAGCTCGGTGCGCATCTGGTGACGGTGGAGATGCTGGCCTTTGAATGGCTACGCGACTGCAAGCACCCGCGTTTCCGCGAGGTGCTGGCGCTGATCAAATAGCCATTCTCACGCAATAGACCAGCCTAGAAATAACGCACCCACGCCTGCTGCGACGCGCGCTTGTAATTGGCAAACGCGCGGCAAGGAAAGTACAGCACGGGCATCAGGGCCAGCGCGATCAGCCACACTTGCCAGATATGTTCGACGCCATAGCGGGTACCGTGATTGGCGCCCAGCACAGCCGTCAAGGTGATGCTTATCACCAGCAGCAAGTACAGGTGCAGCAAGTAATAAAACATGGGCGCGCCGCCAAAGGTGGCGCAAGTCCGCGTGAACCAGTTATCGATGCTTTCCAGCCAGGCCAGGCCCAGCAAGCCCAGGCCCAGGGTGAACAGCAAAAAGTCCAGCGATGGCGGATACTTGGTGAAATTCAGCACGCTCATGGCAGTGCGCAGGGCCGTGTCGCCCGCCACCCACGGCAGGGTTTCGCCATACAGATTAAAGCCACGCAGCAGGGCCAGCAGCAGCAAGCTACCCGCACCCAGCGCCAGTAGCAGGCGGCGCCGTCCTTCGGCAGACAGCCCGCGCGCATACAGCGGGCCGGCCGCATAGCCAAGCACGATCACGCCTATCCACGGCAGCAGCGGATAGCTGACCTTGATTTTCATGGCGCCATCGGCCACCAGATAACCGCGTTGCAGCAGTACCGTCAGAGCGTAATAGGCAAAGCTGCCCTCTTCCGCGCGCAGGCCAGTGAGTAAATGCTGGCCTGCGATAATCGCCACGCCGAGCAGCGCCAGCACTTTCAACGGCAGCTTGTGCAGCACGGCCAGCGCCATCATGGCCAGGCCGATGACCCAGATCACCTGCAAATACAGCACGGCCGGCGGAAACGCGCCGCTCCAGGCGAAGTTGACGAACACCAGTTCCAGCACCACCAGCAGCAAGCCCCGTTTGAACAGGAAGCCGGCCGCGCTGCGGGGGCCAGCGGCCGGATGTGCATACAGCCAGGCCGACAAGCCCGTCAGGAAAACGAACATGGGCGCGCACACGTGGGCCGCCAGGCGCGTGAAGAACAGGGCCGGATCGACGTGGGCCGCATCCATCGGGTCGCCGACCTGGTGGTGTAAAAAGACGGTTTCACGCACATGATCGAACAGCATGATCAGCATGACGAGGCCGCGCAGTACATCAATGACGGCGATGCGGGTGCGCAGGGTGGCGGGAGTAGTCAATGTCATGGTCATCCCTTAAAAACGGTAATGGGCATGCAGGGTCACCTTGCGCTCGGCCCCCGGCGCCACCCACAGCTGGCTATAGGAGCTCGCATAGTAGCTGCGGTTGAACAGGTTTTCCACGTTCAACGCCAGGCGCAGTTTCGCAGTCGGCGAATACGACGCCAACAGTTTGGCCGTCGTGTAGGCCGGCAGCGTAAAGCTGCTGCTGACGGCGACGTCACCCAGGCGCTCGCCCACATATTGCACCCCGCCGCCCACGCTGGCCGTGCCCGTGGCCAGCGCAAATTGCTGCGTGGCCAGCAGGTTGGCGCTGTGGCGCGGCACGTTGGCGAAGCGGCTGCCCGTCACAATCGTATTGTCGCCGCGCGTGACGGTGGCGTTGGTGTAGGCGTAGGCGCCCGAGACACGCAGGCCGCGCGCCATTTCGCCCGACACGTCCAGTTCCAGGCCCCGGCTGCCCACCTCGCCCGCCGCGATGGCGAAGTCCGTGTTGGCGGGATTCGTCGTCAGCACATTGCTCTTGCGGATGTCGTACTCCAGCCACGGTGCCCGTCAGCTTGCCCGTTTCCAACTTGGCGCCCAGTTCATATGAGCGGCTGCGCTCCGCCGGAAACGCCTGGTTTGCGATGCTGATGCCGCTGTTGGGGCGGAAACCCTTGGCCGCGCTCGCATACAGCGACCAAGCCTTCGACGGCTGGTACACGATGCCCGCACGGGGGCTGGTGGCCGACAGCGACTGGCGGTTGCTCACGTTCAGGCGGTTGTTCATCACATCCTGCGTGTACGTGTCGTGGCGCACGCCGACCAGCGCCTTCCATTGCGCGCCCAGGTCGACCTGGTCTTGCGCATACAGGCCGCGCGCCTGTTGTCCTTCCTGCGTGTCGATGGACAGGGCCAGCGGAGCGGCCTGGCCGCCGTACACGGGATTGACAATGTCGATGGCATAGGCGTTGGCGGCGGAGGGATTGCGGCGCAGCTGCACCCGGTGGTCGTCGAAGTGATAGGCGTCGACACCGGCCAGCACCTCGTGCGCCAGCGCGCCCGTCCTGAACTTGCCCAGCACCTCTACACGCGCGGAGACATCGGTGGCGGAGAAATCGCGGTGGCGGCGCTGGCGGGTCAAGGTGCGGCCATCGGCCAGCAGCTTGTTCGCCTCGGTCGAATAGCCGCTCAATTCGCTGTCGCGGTAGGATGCGCCCGCCTGCACCGTCCAGTCGTCGGACAGTGCATGGTGGATAAATAACTGCTGCCCCAGCGACTTGACCGTCATGGGACCGTCGCCCGGTTCGCCCAGGAAGCGTGACACGGGCATGGCTCCCAGCTTGCCATTCACGGCCACCACGCCCCGGTCGAACGGCGCGCGCTGCCGCACCGCTTCGATTTCGTAGGACACGGTCGTGTGCTCGCCCACCAGCCAGAGGAAGGAGGGAGAAAACAGGCTGCGCTCGACATGCAGCGTATCGCGGAAGCTGTGTCCTTCTTCATGCGCCGCGTTCAGGCGGTAGGCAAAGCTGTCGCTCAAGGGTCCCGTCAAGTCCAGCGCGGCGCGGCGCGTCTGGAAACTGCCCAAAGAAACATCGGCGCTGTATTCGGGCGCGAACTTCGGCTTTTTCGTGCTGATGTTCACCGTGCCGCCCGGCTCGCCACGGCCATACAGGGCCGATGCGGGGCCTTTCAGCACTTCCACGTTCTGCGTGTTGCCGGCGTCGCGCATGCCGTTGTACCCCCGGCTGGAACTGAAACCGTTGACCATGTAGTCGGAACCGAAATTCGGATCGCCCGTGAAGCCGCGCATGGCGTAACTGTCCCACAGGCCGCCCAGCGGGCTTTGTTTCGCGATGCCGCTGGCCAGGTCCAGCGCGCCGGCCAGGGTCGTCACGCCCGCGTCGCGCAGCAGGTCGCTGGTCAGCACGCGCACGCTTTGCGGCAAATCCATCAGCAAGGCATCCGTCTTGGTGGCGCCCGTGGCGGACAGGCTGCGGTAATGCTGGCGCTCGGCCTTGACGGTGACGACGTCCTGCGCATCGGGCTGGTCTGCGGCAGGATCGAAGGCGAGCGCCAGGGGGCTGGCGGCGGCAAGCAAAAGCGCCACGGGGCGGCGGTAAAACACGGACATGGGATTCCTGACAATGGACAATTCAATGCAATAGGCTTGCATTATAATTGATAATCAATTCTCATTAAAGCCCTCATGAAAAATCTGCACCAGAAAATCCACGAACACTTGCACCTTGGCCGCGCGCAGCTGGCGCGGATGGAACAACGCCCACAAGTCCGGTCCCCGCGTGCGGAACGGCGGCAACAGGGGTACCAGGCTGCCATCGCGCAAGGGCTGCAACACGGAGACGGACAGCGCCTGCACGATGCCGCATCCCGCCTGGGCGGCGGCGATCATCGATTCGATATGATCGAAGGCCAGGGCAGCGGGCGGCGTGTGCGCATAGGCTACGCCGCTAGCCGCGTCCTGAAACAGCCAGGGCCGCACCAGGCGCGATTTCGGGTACAGGAAATGCAGGCAGGAAAATTGTTCCAGTTCCTGCGGGGTCTGCGGCATGCCATGCCGGGCGACAAAGGCGGGCGAGGCGCAGCACAGGTAATCCATGCCCAGCAGGCTGCGCGCCACCAGCGATGAATCCTGCGGTTCGCCGATGCGCAGCATCACGTCGATGCCCTCTTCCACCATGTCGACCAGGCGGTCGCTGACGGTCAGGCGCAGGGAAATGTCGGGATAGGCGGCGATGAAGCGGGGCAAGGCGGGCGCCACCAGGTTGCGGCTGATGCTGCTGGGCATATCCACGCGCAAGCTGCCCGATGGCCGCGCGGCCGCCTGCAGCAGACTAGCCTCCAGCGCCGCCATATCGGCCAGCACCTGGCGCGCCTGCGCATGGCACTGCTGGCCTTCAGCCGTGAGCGACATGCTGCGCGTGGTGCGCTGCAAGAGGCGCACGCCGAAATGCTTTTCCAGCGCCGCCACCTGATTCGTCACGGACGAGGTCGAGATGCCCAGGCGCTGTGCCGCCTTGCTGAAACCGCCCGCCTCGACCACGGCGCAAAACACCTTCATTGCTTCCAGCCTGTCCATGCCTGTTTCCTTATTGACTCCTTGATGCAGGCGATTATCCACGATACTGAAATAGTGCATCGGGCCGCGCCCCGTTTTTCTTTGTGTCGTCACCGCCTAGACTGGGGCATCAACCACAGGAGAACCCCATGCAAGCCCTCGTCCTCACCAGCTTTGCCGCCCCCATGACCATAGCAAACCTGCCCTTGCCGCAGCCCGGCCCCGGCCAAGTCCTCGTGCGCATCGCCGCCAGCGGCGTCAATCCGCTCGACACGAAAATCGCCGCCGGCACCGCCCCGCACGCCCGACCCCGCCTGCCGGCCATCCTCGGCATCGACGTGGCAGGTACGGTGGCGGCCGTCGGCGAGGGCGTGACGACTTTTCACATCGGCGCAACAGTCTATGGCATGGCGGGCGGCATCGGCGGCATCCAGGGCTCGCTGGCCGAATACGGCGTCTTCGACGCTGCCCTGCTGGCGCCCGTGCCACCAGCGCTGAGCATGCGCGAAGCGGCCGCCCTGCCCCTCGTCTTCATCACGGCCTGGGAAGGGCTGGTCGACCGCGCCCATGTGAAGGCGGGCGACACCGTGCTCGTGCATGGCGGCGCGGGCGGCGTGGGCCACATGGCCGTGCAGCTGGCAGCAAGCTTGGGCGCGACCGTCTTCGCCACGGGCAGCGCCACCAGCCGCGCTGCCATCGAGGCGCTGGGCGCGCGCTTCATCGATTACCACACCAGCACGGTGGATGACTACGTGGCCGAACACACGGGCGGCGCCGGCTTCGACATCGTCTACGATACGGTGGGCGGCGCCACCCCTGGACGCCAGCTTCCAGGCGGCAAAGATCTATGGCGGCCATGTCGTCAGCTGCCTGGGCTGGGGCACGTACGCCCTGAGCCCGCTGACGGCGCGCGCGGCCAGCTATTCGGGCGTGTTCACCCTGCTGCCCCTGTTGAGCGGCACGGACCACGCGCGCCATGGCGCCATCTTGCGCGAAGCCAACAAGCTGATCGAGGCTGGCAAGCTGCACGTACGCCTCGATGCGCGCCGCTTTACCTTGCGCACGGCACACGACGCGCATGCGGCGCAAATCGATGGCAGCGCGCGCGGCAAGCTGGTAGTGGATGTGGCCGGTTGAACGCCGGCTTGTTACTTGCAGGCGGAAGCGCTAATATGCAAGAATAAACTTGCATATTAGAATGAGGTCGGGCATGCGTGAAAGACTGGAAAAACTGCTGGCGCAGGGACGCGACAGCGCCCTGCTGCGCTTTGGACTGGGAGATGCCTGCCTGAAAGACAATGACGCAGGGCAAGCCGTCCTGCACCTGACGCAGGCGACGCGACAGCAAGCGAGCTATTCCGCCGCCTGGAAACTGCTGGGCAAGGCCTTGCACCAGCTGGACCGGCTGGACGAAGCGCAGGCCGCCTGGACGACGGGCGTGACTGTGGCCCAAGAGCAAGGCGACCTGCAAGCCGTCAAGGAAATGACGGTGTTCCTGAAACGCCTGCAAAAACAGCAGCAGGCGGCAGAGTAAAACGGCTTAATGCGCGTGCGCGGCGCCTTTGGCTTCGGCTGGTAACGCAACGCCCCGTTCTTTCGCCACCCGCTTGGCCAGCAAGCCCCCGCTTCGGCCGCATAGGCGCGACAGGCGTTGGCGTCGATCAGGGGATTGTCCGTGCCGCTGCGCTTGGCCGCCTTGCCCAGCACGTCCGCCGTGCCCGGATGCACGGGGATGATGATGTCGCATGGCAAGGCCGCCACCTTGGCGATGCTCGCTTCGAACGAGGCCGAAATATCGGGCGTCTTGCCCTTGCCCGCGCCTTTGCCCGTGTAGGTAAAATCGCCGCTGGCATATGGGTTCAGGCTATCCGCATACACCACGTCCAGGCAGCGCTGGCCTTCGCATGAGGTCCACGTCCACGTCGTGCCGCCGGGCGTGTGGCCCGGTGTCATGTGGGCCGTCAAGGTCACAGGGCCCACCTTGACGGTGTCGCCCTCGCCCACCACCTTGACCTTGGCGACTTTCGCGACGTGCACGACGGGGTCGGCCTGGTACTGCGGATCATCCTTGCCATTGGTGCCGCTTTGCAGCCCCAGGGCGCCCGAGGCGCTGGCCATCACGGTGGCGCCGCTGGCCCGCTGCAGCGCGGCAATGCCGCCCGCATGATCCCAATGGGCATGCGAATTGAGGATGTATTTCACATCTTCGATGCGAAAGCCCAGCGCCTTGATGCTGGCGATGATCAGGGGCGCCGATTGCGGCAACGCGCCGTCGAGCAGGATATGGCCCTGCGGACTCGTCACCAGCACGGCGGACAAGCCGGCCGTGCCCACATACCAGGTATTGCCATACACATTGAACGGCTTGACGGGCGCGTTCCATTCCTTGCAACTATCGCAATCGACAGGTTTATCCTGCATCGGTGCCGGCGTTTTTGCCTGCACCGTGCCTGCTGCCATGGTCGCAACCGTAGCCAGCATCAACTTCGCCAATAGTGTCATCTTCATCTCCAGAGTGTAAAAAGAAGGGCGCCCGCACTGGCGCGCCCGGGGGGTATCAATGCATGCGGCCTGGGCTCCCGGCCAGGGTGTCGCGGATGTGTCCGGCGTCGAGCGAACGCCGCTGCGCGCCATCGGCGTCCAGCAGGACCACGGTGACGTGCTTGCCGCCGCTGCGCATGCGCATGGTCAGACAGCTGCCCGCCTCATTGCTGCTGCCCGTCTTGGACAGCAGAATGTCCCAGCCCTTGCCGCCCACCAGCGGATTGGTGTTATGCAAGGTGCGCGTCTTGCCATTGACGGCCACGCTGGCCTGCGGGTGGCTGGTGATGCGGGCAATGTCCGGATAGCGCGCGGCCGCCGCGACGATCTTCGCCACCTCGTTTGCCGTGGACGTATTCGCCGGCGAACTGCCGACGGGCTCCGTCAGGGTGGTGCGCACCAGGCCCAGCTGACGGATCTTCGCCTGCAGCGCTTGCGCAAAGGCCGCGTTGCCGCCAGGATAGGTGCGCGCCAGCGCGGCGGCGGCGCGGTTTTCGGACGGCAGCAACGCCAGTTGCAACAGCGCGCCGCGCGACACGGCCACGCCGTCGGCCAGCAGGCTGTGGCGCTGCAGCGACGAATCGCCATCGGCGAGCACGATGCGCAGCTGTTCATCGGGGGCTAGCCCTGCGTCCAGCACTACCATGGCCGTCATCAGCTTGGTAATCGAGGCGATCGGCACGACGGCGTCCGCGTCTTTCGCCATCAATACCTTGCCGCTGGCGTCATCGAAGACCAGCATGTGTTTCGCGCTGACGGGCAAGGCCACCATGCCGGCAGCCGCCTCGGCCAGGGTCGTCCCGTTGACCACAGGCTTGCCCTGCGTCTGCAGCAACAAGGTGGCGCAGGCCAGCAGCAAGGCGGGCACGGCCAGTTTCCAGCCGGCCGTATCAAGGCCGGGCGCCATCAGGCGTTCTATGCGAGTCAGCAACGCCCCGCCCCGTGCCGACATCAGCAGGCCGGAATGATGCGGCGCAGCCGTGTGCAGGGACAGCGCATGCAGCGCCGTGGCCAGCTGCTGCGGATCGTGCAGGGCCTGTGCAGCCAGGGCATCGGCCACCTGTTCGCGCTCGGCCCGCATGCGCGCCGACAGCCACCAGACGACGGGATGGAAGAACAGCAGCGCCTCGGCCACGCTTTGCAGTAGATTGACCAGGTAATCCCAGCGCCGCACGTGCGCCAGTTCATGCGCCAGCAGCGCTTCGAGCAAGGCGACCGGCATGCCACTCAGCAAGGCGGCCGGCAACAGGATGACGGGGCGCCAGAAGCCCACGGTGACAGGGCTGGCCAGTCCCGCATGCAGCTTCAGCGGCGGCCGCCGGCGCAAGCCCATGCGCAGCGCCAGCGCATCGAGGCGCGCCTGCCAGATGGCCGGCGCGGCCACGGCCTGGCGGCGCAGCTTGCCCACCCATGCCAGGCCCAGGCACAGGCGCAAGCTCATCAGGCCAACGCCGGCGCTCCAGGCCAGCACCAGGGCCGGCATCCACGCTTGCAGCGCGGCGCGCCAGGCGGGCGGCGCGGCCATCGGCAACTGGGCCGGCGATGTGCCAGACAGGAGAGTGAGCAGATGAAGCGAGGGAATACACAGGCACAGCAGCAGTGCCAGCGCGCAAACGCCATAGCGCCAGCGCGCGCTGGCGTGGCGCAGCAGCCACAGCAGGACAGCGGAGACGGCGCCGACGATCAAGCCCTGCCAGACAAAATACAGCAAGACCCAGCCCAGCGCCGGGACAACGTTGCCCAACTCTATGCCCAAGCGCATGTCCAGGTTCATGGTGCGTTGCCGTCCTTGCTGCGCAGGATTTTTTCAATTTCCAGGCGTTCCGCATCGCTCACGTGCTCGCGCAACGCCGTCAGCACCAGCGCCTTGCCGGAACCGGAAAACACCTTGCCGATCAAGTCCTTGAGCAAACTTGTTTGCAGCTTTTCCTGCGCTTCAACGGCTGCATACAATTGCGGCCGCTGGCTTTCATCGCGGCTCAGCAAACCCTTGCCATGCATCAGTTGCAACTGGCGCAGCACGGTCGCGTAGCTGGCGTCGGCACGCTCTGCGGCCAGGGCGTCATACACGGCGCGGGCGTCGGACGGACCGCGCTGCCACAGGATGCGCAACAGGTCCAGTTCGGCGGCCGTGGGATGGGGAGTGGAGATATTTTTTAACATGCCGCTAGAATACCCATTCTAGAACCCTGTGTCTAGAACTTTTTTTCTAGATTGCCAGGCAAGACTAGAATTCGCGCAAGCGGTCGAACAAGTCCAGCAAGGCCGCCTCATCAACAAGCGCGGCGCCTTGCCCGTCCAGCTGCCCACGCAACTGTGTCAGCAGTTCCGCCAGCACCGTGTAGATTTCCTCGCGCTCGACCGTCTCGATGATGCTCGCACGCCGCTCGATCTTGTTGAATTCGTCCACATAGGCGGTGACCATTGCCTCCAGCGTGGCGGCGGCGGCCGTCGCCTCCATGGCGGCATCGATGTTGCGCGTCACGGCCAGCATTTTCTTGTAGGCCTGCGCCGCCTTTTTCGCATACGCGGGGGAAATATGCTCGCGGCCGTCCCAGTCGCGGAACGGGTTGAGCAGGTTTTCAGCCAGCCATTCCGGCTTGCGCGCCTTGGTCACCGACAAGTCCAGTCCCTGCGCCGCCGCTTTCTTGTAGCCGGCCTTGATGGCCTTGGCGGCATCGGCGGGCAAGCTGGTCAGCCACAGGGCCGACAGCATCGGCAATTGCGTGGCCGATGGAAAGTCCTCCGCCGTGAAACCGAACAGATCATAGGCGCTGAACATCCGCAGCTGGGTCAGCTGCGCAAGGCTGGCCATATGCGACGCCAGCCCCGGCTTGCCCCAGATGCGCAAGGCCCTCAGGTGGGGAAAGCGCCCGGCCACTTGCGCCAGATCGACTTCTTTCATGCTCACCAGCGACAGGCCGCCCAGCTGGTCGAGACCGTGGAACGGCGGCAGCGTATGCGTACACTGGAGTGTCAGATGGCGGCCATCCGCGCCATCCTCGATGCGCAGCGCCGGCGATGGCGCGCTGCGCAGCGCGAGAAGGCTCAAGCCTTCGTTCAAGACCAGGCTGCTGACCCCATCGGGCTGCAGGATCAGGCGGCTCAAGCCGCTGCCGCTGAAATCGAGCGCATGCACGGTCGATGATTGCCAGTGCAGCTCATTGATGAAGGGATTGCCCTGAATAAACTCCATCAATCCCTGCGTGCCGTGGCTGGTCTCGATGGACATCAAACAAGGCAGTTGTTCCAGCTCGGACAGGTCGTCCAGCGCCTGCAAGACGCTGTCATTGATTTTCGTAGCATCCTGCCGGAAGACCTGGCCGCCGAGCGTCACTTCACGCTCGTCCGACGCGGCCTTGAACTGCTGGCGCCGCACCGGATCGATGCGCTCCCAGTTCCGCTGGCGCAGCACGCTGTCGCCCACGTTCCAGCCGCTGCGGTAGCTGTTGACTTCCACATCCACCAGCGGCGCGATATTGCCAACCAGGGTATGTCCAGGCGGTATATTCGCCGTGGCATAGCAGTGATCGTGGCGATTGTTCCAGAAGAAATAATCGCACAGCAGCGGCCGCATGGCTTGCACGGCCGCCGCATCGGGCAAGGCGTCACCGGTCCAGTCCAGCTCCAGCACGGCAGCTACCGGCCTGGACGATGAAACATCCTTGATGCGAGTGATCTGGCAAGCCACATACTGCTGCAGCTCGGACGAAAACACGCTGTAAACATCGCCAACATTCGGTAGCACGCAACTTCCTTTTCAGAACACCTGACGGTCGAATGTTGAAAGATAGCAAAAATGATAGCGCAGTGTCGTCCTGTTCAGTCCGCGTGCAGCTTGTGATGCATGCGGCGCAGTCCCAGCCAGACACCGGCCGCCACGAACGGCACCAGCGCGCCGACGAGGATTTCCGGATTCACGGGCAGCCCCATCACCTTGGCCGCCTTGCCCGTGTAGCTGAACAGGCCGATCACGTAATACGAGATGGCGGCCACCGACAAGCCCTCCACCGCTTGCTGCAGCCGCAGTTGCTGCGCCGCGCGGGCGTTCATCGATTGCAGGATTTGCCGGTTCTGCAATTCCTGCACGATGCCCACGCGCGTGCGCAGCAAGTCATTCGTGTTGGCGATGCGCTGCGCCATCGCTTCCTGGCGGCTGGCCATCGCTTCGCACGTGTTCATGGCGGGCGTCAGGCGGCGGTCCATGAATTCCTCGACCGTGGGAATGCCTTCGATGCGCACTTCGCGCAACTCGTCGATGCGCGCCTTGACCAGGCCCATGTAGGCTTTCGAGGCGGAAAAACGGTAGCTATTGTCGAGTGACAGCTTTTCAATGCGGGCCGCCAGACGCGTGATCCGGTCGAGCAAGGCTTGCTCGGCAACGCCCTCGTCCGCCTTGGCCAGGCCCGGCGCGTCGTCCGTGTCGACCATGGCGGCGGCCAGGGTCGCCAGTTCGTTCTCGATGGCGTTCAGCGACGGCGCTGCCTGCATGGCGTAGGGCAAGCCCAATAACGCCATCATGCGGTAGGTTTCGATTTCCAGCACGCGCTGCACCAGGCGGCCCGACTGCTGCGAGCGCATGCCCGCATCGCGGATGACGAAACGGCTGAAGCCGTCTGACTGGATCGTGAAATCCGTCCACAATTCGCCGCCCTGCAACACCTTGCTGCCGGCCAAAGTATTGCCCTCGAATACGCGCGACAAGCCCTGCATGAAGATCTCGGCCGGCTCAGTCGCCTGTTCCAGCACCACGTGCGCGGCCACCATCAGCTTGCCCTTCAAGCCCACCAGCCATTGCTGCGGCAACTGCTCCAGGGGCATGCGCTCGAACGCCTGTTCCAGGGGCAAGGCTTGCTCCGGATGTTCGGCGAAGGTAAACGTGGCAAATTCCGTGTGGCATTCCCATTTCAGGCGGAAGCGGCCAAAGTCGTAATAAAAATACTTGGCTTCGGCAGCGGGCGGCGTGACGCCGAAATGCGTGCACAGGGCCGCCAAAGTGGCGTGCTGGGCCGCCATATTCGACGCGCCCGGCGCCGCGCTGTCATCTTTATACACGGCCAGATGGGTGATCAGCTCGGGGGCGTCGAGCTGCAAAAACGGCCGCGAGTGGATTTCCGCAGCCAGCGGCACGCGCAAGGCGTGGTTCAAACTGGAGTTAATCAAGTGCATGATAGCCAAAGGTAAAGTTGCAAAACTGCTTAGACCCCCGCGCGTGCTGCTGTGCCCGCAGCGGGGGTCTGATTGTCACAGTGTAACAAAGCAGGAAGCATGCCACTCTTTTCCAAGGGCAATTATATTGTTTTGATAATTGCAGATGCGCCCTGCCCCGCCACCTGGCGGCTACCCAGCCACCAGAACACGGCGGCCAGCGCCACGGCCGAAGCCTGTCCCAGCGCCAGCTTGAAAGCGCTGTCGAACAGCAACGGTGCGACAAAACCGGACACCAGCGCAAACACCAGCATTTGCACGAAGTTTTGCAAGGAGGCGGCCAGGCCCCGCATCTGCGGGAAAATGTCGAGCGTGGACATGGTCATGCCCGGCAAGGCCAGCGACATGCCAAACGCATACAACATCACGGGCACGACGGCAAACGGGATGCTGGCCGCGAACCAGTGGTTGTAAACGATGTTAATCGCGCCCGTGGCAGCCATGGCCAGTAAACCCCAGCGCACCAGCACGGTGCTTTTCACCGCGTGCGCGAGCTTGCCCGACAGCGCCGAGCCCAGCACCAGACCGGCCACCATGGGGATGAACATCCAGCCGAAGGCCGTTTCCGGCAGGCGCAGCAATTCCAAAATGAAATGCGGGGCCGACGCGATGTACAGGGCAAAGCCACCAAAGGCAAAGGCCACGGCCAGTGAACGCAAGAGGAAAGCCCGGTGGCGCAGCGCCAGCCAGTAATTGCGCGCGATGCTGGCCGGGTGGAAAGGCTGGCGTTGCTCGACGGCTAAACTTTCCGGCAAGCCTTTCAGGCAGGCCAGCAATAGCAGCACGGTGACGGAAAACGTGAACACGAACGTCGATTGCCAGCCGTAGGCCACATGCAGCCAGCCGCCGATGATGGGGGCGATGGCGGGCGCGATGCCGAACACCATCATGATATTGGCCAGCATCTTTTGCGCGGCCGCGCCCGACAGGCTGTCGCGCACGATAGCCTGTCCGATCACCCTGCCCGCTCCCGCCGAGGCGCCCTGCATGCCACGAAAGAACAGCAGCCAGCCAAAGCTGGGTGCAAACGCGGCGCCGATGGAGCCGACGGCGAAGATCAGGAGCGAGGCGAGAATCACGGGGCGGCGGCCGAAGGAGTCGGACAAGGTGCCGTAGAACAAGGTCATGAAGGCGTAGGCGGCCAGGTAGACGCTCAGGGTCTGCTGCACCAGCACGCTGCTGACGTCGAAATGCGTGCCGATCGCTGGAAACGATGGCAAAAAGGTATCCGTGGCGAACGGGCCCAGCATGGCCAGCCCGGCCAGCACCAGGGTCAGGTTGCGCGCTTTCATGCAAGCACCTGCGCAGCATATTGGCGGCGCAAGCCATCGAGGGCCGCCAGCGAGAACGCGGCGACATGCTGCGCAATGCTGGCGGTACCCGCCTCGTCATAGGTGATTTCCGGTGCCACCAGTTCATGCACGATGCGCGAACGGGCATAGAACACGGCCTGGCCGATCACGCTGAACACGCATTTCTGCACCACCTCGTCCGGCATGGCCGCACCCACCACGCCACGGATCAAGCCCGTAAACAGCGCATGGTGGGCGCGCACATCGCGTTCGGCCAGCAGGTGAATGGCGGCCGTCGGTTCGATCAATTCGCGCGCCACCAGGCGGCTGAACAGGGAAGACGGCCCCGGGCGCAACATGTCGAATACCATCGCTTCTATCGCCAGCCGCAACTGTTCCACAGGCGCCACGGCCGCCGCGCGGCCGGCATCCGGCGCGGCAGCGGCCGAGGCACGCGCCAGCGCGCGCGCATGGTCGAAGGCGGCCAAGTACAGCTCTTCCTTGCCATGAAAATAATAATTGACCATCGCCACGTTGACGTGGGCCGCCTCGCATATCCTGCGCACGGACGCGAGCTTGTAGCCCTCGTCGGCAAACAGCTGGACCGCCGCTTGCAGGATGCGCGCGCGCGCCGGTTCGTTTTCTTTCTCTTCCGCCATGCCATTCCCATCATTTAAACAGCTGTTTAATATTCTTCAGCATTGTATCAAACAGCTGTTTAACTTTCAAATGAATACAAAAAAAGCCCGGCGAACCGGGCTTTTCAAGAGCGTTGCGGCAGAGTTAGTGCTTCATCGCCGGCATCGGGGCCGAGGCGGCGCCCAGCGGACGGGCCACGGCATTGACTTCGATCGTTTCGCGGCGCTTGTCCTCGCCTTCGACGACGAGGGTCAGCGGAATCTTGTCGCCCGCCTTCACCTGCCCTTTGAGTTCCAGCAGCATCACGTGGTAACCGCCCGGCTTCAGTTCGACGGCTTTGCCGGCCGGCAAGGCGATTTCCTTGACCTGGCGCATGCGCATCATATTGTCCGTCATGCTCATTTCATGGATTTCCGCCACGCCGGCCACGGGCGAGCGCACTTCCAGCAGGCGCATGGCTTTTGGCGCCGTGATCTGCATGAAGGCGCCCGTGGCTTTTTGCTGCGGCACGGTGGCGCGCACCCACGGGTCGGTAATTTGCACGGAAGTCTGGGCAACGGCGGAGAAGGACAGCACGGTCAGGGCCGTGGCCAGCAGGGTTTTCAGATGGGTCATGATCATTCCTCGGTATGGTTATAAGGTGTATTTCGATTTCATCAGGGTCTTGATGTCCTGCACGCACTCGTCGCCCGTCAACTGGTGTTTCAAGCCCAAGCGCATGCGTCCCTCGGTATCGAGCACATAGCTGATGGCCGTGTGGTCCATCGTATAGGAACTGCCGCTCGGCACGCGGCGGTAGAAGACCTTGTAATTGAAGGCCGTCTGCGCCGTCGCCTGCGGATCCGTGCGCAAACCCAGGAAGCTGGGGTCGAAGGCGCGCATGTACTCGCCCAGCAACTCGGGCGTGTCGCGCTCGGGGTCGATGCTGATGAAGATCACTTGCAGTTTATCGGCGTCAGGCCCCAGTTTCTGGCGGATTTCCAGCGCGCGCGACAGGGCTGTCGGGCACACGTCCGGGCATTGTGTGAAGCCAAAGAAGACCATCACGTACTTGCCCTTGAAGTCGGCCAGGGTATACACCTTGCCGTCGGGGCCGCTCAATTTGAAGTCGGGCTTGTAATCGCCCCCCGTCAAGTCGAGGCCGTTGTAATGGGGTTTCGGTGCTTGTTCGCAAGCGGCAAGCGTAAGCAATCCCGCCGTGCCGGCGAGAAGGAAAAGACGACGTTTCATGGTAATTCCGGCCCAAAGGGCGTAGTGGAGACAAGTTAGGACGTAGATGCCCTGCCGCAGGACGGCAGGCAGAACAGAGGTGCTCAGGCCGACGCAGGCGGACCGCGCGGGCTGGCGCCCAGCCACGCGAACGGCGCGCGCGGCGCCTGGTAAAACATTGGCGGATAGTGGTCGTGGCCCGTGATGACGGCCAGCGGCGAGGATGATGAAGGCGGCAAGCCCACGCTGCCCGCATGGTTCATGCAGAACGGGCAATGCTCGATGTGGTGCAGCACGGAATCGGTGGTGGATTTGACGGCCGGCGCCAGATCCGCTTGCGTGTAGACGGCGCCGCTGGCCGAGCAAATGTCGACGGCGGCATTGTTCGTGTTCGCGTGCAGCGAGGCAAATGCATAGGATAGTGACGGCGACAGCGCATTGAGCAGTATCGCCAGGCAGGCGAACCACAGATGCCACTGTTTGCGCTTCAATAAATATCCCATGGTCCCGATTATAACGGAGTCTGGCTATCACGTTGCACAGCTGCACCCGCCTGCCCGCGCAGGAACAGGCTGGGGCGCACGCCTGCCACATCCACGCAGGCGTCGCAAAACGCGGGGATCGACGCAAAGCCGGAGCCGGCCGCCACTTGTGCCAGGTCGCGCTCGCCGTGCACGCCGTCGGCGTCCGCTTGCGCCGCCGTGTGCAGCGCGTGCGCCAGGCGCTGCTCGCGCACCAGGCTGAGCAATGCCTCGCCCTCGGAAAACAGCCGCGCCCTGGCCTTGTGCGGCGTCACTTGCCACAGGGCCGCCAGGCGCGCCGCCGTCCACTTGCCTTGCGGCGTATCAAAGATGTGCTGCGCCAGCGCCTGGCTCCAACGCTTGCCGCCGCCGTGACCAGCATCCGTTTCATCGCCTTCCAGCGCCAGCGTGAACACGGCCGGCTTGCCCCGCCCCGGCATCACGTCGCAGGCGAAGCGTAAAAAGGCGGGCACGACAAAACTGTCGCCGCTGGCCAGCTTCTTGGTGGCGATTTCATTATGCAAAGTCACAAAACCCTGGCGCACGGTGACGCGCAGCCTGAGCGGAAAGCGCAAGCCCAGCAAGTGCAAGGGATGATCGGAAACGAGGGCCATGCGTCAGGTCAATGTGGTAAACGAGCGGCCAGCATGCCACACATCGCGCAAGCAGTCTGTCATCACAGCGACGCCACGCCATAGCGGAGCAAACCATCGAGGTCGACCACGCGGATGGATTGGTAGGCAATGCTGATCAGCTGTAGTTCGGCCAGACGGCCCAAGGCCTGGTTCACCCGCTGGCGCGAAATGCCGGTCAGCAAGCCGATTTCTTCCTGCGACAGCTCAAGCACGCTGGAAGTGCGCGGATATAACATGGGGTGGAACAGCTGCGCGATGGCTTGCGCCACTTGCGCGTCGACGGCCAGCAGGCGCTGGTTCTGGATGGTGGCGATGAATTGCCCCATGCGTTCGTTCAGCTGGCGGATGACGAAGGCGTTAAAGGAAAGGCTCTCGGCCAGCAGCAGATGAAACAAGTCCGCCGGCACGAGGATGATGTCCGCGGCGCGCACGGCCACCACGTCGTAGCGGCGTAGTTCGCGCTTGAGCACGCTGCCCTCGCCGCACCAGCCGCCCGCCGGCACGCCGGAAAACGTGGCGCCGCGCCCATCGACGTTGTAGATGGCCAGCTTGATCAAACCCGTGTGCACGCCGATCCAGTGCGCCGACGGTTCGCCGCGCCGCGTGATGAAGGCGCCCGCCTCGTAGTGCCGGAGCACGCTGCCAGCGCGCAGCAGGGCCTGATGCCGGCTATCGAGGGCCGTGAACCAGTCGTGGCTATCGAGTTCGGGCACGGCACGGTCTACACTATCGTTGCTATCCATTCCATCCTTCAGTTGTCACTAAGATGACAGTGATTTTCCAGCACCGGTGCTATGCTAAACCCTATCAATCCCGAAACAGGGAGCTACAGAATTCCAGTACCAATATTATTTACCAGGAGACAAGCATGACAGCTGATTTCAATACCGGCCTTGGCAAAAACAGCGCCAACTACGCCGCCCTCACTCCGCTCGACTATATCGCCAGGGCTGCCGCAGTATATGGCAATCGCCTGGCAATTGCACATGGCGCCGTGCGCCAGACCTGGGGCGTAACGTATGCGCGCACGCGCCGCCTCGCTTCCGGCCTCATCAAACTGGGCGTGGGCACGGGCGACACGGTGGCCGTGATGTTGCCCAACACGCCCGCCATGGTGGAAGCGAGCTTTGGCATCCCCATGGCCGGCGCCGTCCTCAATGCCCTGAATATCCGCCTCGACCTGGCCTCGCTGACCTTCATGCTGCGTCATGGCCAGGCGAAAGTCTTGCTGGCCGACACGGAATTTGCCGAGCTGGCGCGCCAGATGGCGGCGCAGATTCCCGGCCTGCGCGTGATCCAGGTCAATGACGTGCTGGGCCCGGAAGTGGACGCTTTTTCCGACCTCGACTATGAAAGCTTGCTGGCCAGCGGCGACCCCGATTATGACTGGCAGCCGCCGGCCGACGAGTGGGATGCCATCGCCCTCAACTACACATCCGGCACCACGGGCGACCCGAAAGGCGTCGTCTACCACCACCGGGGCGCGGCCCTCAACGCCCTGTCGAACATCCTGGAATGGGACATGCCCAAGCATGCCGTCTACCTGTGGACCTTGCCGATGTTCCACTGCAATGGCTGGTGCTTCCCGTGGACCATCGCCGCGCGTGCCGGCGTAAACGTGTGCCTGCGCAAGTTCGAGCCCAAGCTCGTGTTCGACCTGATGCGCGAATTGCGCATCACCCACTATTGCGCAGCCCCCATCGTGCACGCGGCCCTGGCCAACGCGCCCGCCAACTGGCGCGACGGCATCGACTGGACCGTGCGCGGCATGGTGGCTGGCGCACCGCCGCCTGCCGCCATGGTGGCGAAAATCGAAGCCATGGGTTTCGATCTGATCCACTCATATGGCTTGACGGAAGTGTACGGCCCGGCCGCCATCTGCGCCGAGCAGGATGAGTGGGTGGCCTTGAGCCAGGAAGAGCGGGCCGTGTTGAAATCGCGCCAGGGTGTGCGCTACCACCTGCAAAGCGCCGTCGCCGTGCTGGACCCGGAAACCATGCAGCCGGTAGCGGCCGACGGCGAACAAATCGGTGAGATCATGTTCCGTGGCAACATCTGCATGAAGGGTTACTTAAAAAATGAAAGGGCGACGCAGGAAGCGTTTGCCGGTGGCTGGTTCCACACTGGCGACCTTGGTGTCATGTATCCGGACGGCTACATCAAGTTGAAGGACCGCAGCAAGGACATCATCATTTCCGGTGGCGAGAACATTTCCAGCGTGGAAGTCGAAGACGCCTTGTACCACCACCCGCAAGTGCTGGCCGCCGCCGTCATTGCCCAGCCGGACGAGAAATGGGGCGAAACGCCATGCGCCTTCGTCGAACTGCGCGAAGGCGGCACGGTGACGGAAGCGGAATTGATCGCCTTCTGCAAGAATAACCTGGCCGGATTCAAGGTGCCGAAAGCCATTTATTTCGGCCCACTGCCCCGCACGTCGACGGGCAAGATCCAGAAGTTCGAATTGCGCAAGCGCATGCAGTCGGACAAGGCCATCGACGTCTGATCAGCACCTGTCAGTCGCGCTTGCCTTGCAGCCACGCCGGCTGGGCCACCACCAGGCGCGAAAAGCTGGCGATGCTGGCCACGGCAGCGAATCCTGCCGCCAGGCACAGCGCATACGTCGTGCCCCGGCTGGCCGAAACCGTGAAGCAATACGCGACCAGCGCCGCGCCCGTCGCTTGTCCGATCAGGCGCGAGGTGGCCACCACGCCGCTGGCGCCGCCGGCCCGCTCGGGCGGTGCGCTGCCCATGATGGCTTTCAAATTGGGCGCCTGGAAAAAGCCGAAACCAATGCCGCACAAGGCCATGCGCCAGCCGATGTCAAACACGCTGGGGTGGGCCGGTATCCACACCAAGGTCAGCAAGCCGCCGGCCAGCGCCGCCAGGCCGATGCCGCCCAGCACGCCCGGTGAATAACGGTCGCTCAGGCGTCCGGCCACAGGCGCCATCACGGCCACCAGCACGGCCCACGGCGTCATCAGGAATCCCGTCTCGACGGGAGAGCGGCCCAGTGTCACTTCAAAATAGAATGGCAGCGAGACGAAGGCCAGCCCCTGCGCGGCAAACGTGCAGATGGCCGTTAGCGACGACAGCAAGAACAGGGGGCGGCGAAACAGGTCGATCGGCAACATGGGTGCGGCGTGCCCCGCCTGGCGGCGCAGCAGCAAGACAAAGAACACGGCCACGGCCACCAGTTCCGGCAGCAAGGTCGACAGGGCCGCGTGATGGGCTGCGTCGCCGAACAGCAAAATGAGCAAGCCGAAGGCGCCCACGTTGTACAGCGCCGTGCGCGCATCGAGCGTGTGCCCGGACAGTTTTGTCGCCGGCAGCATGCGGCTGGCCAGGAAAAAGCCGGCCACGCCCAGCGGTACATTGATGGCGAACAGCCACGGCCACGACGCCGTCGCCAGGATCAGCGACGCGGCCGTGGGCCCGATGGCGAACGCGACAGCCACCACCAGCGCATTGTTGCCAAACGCGCGTCCCAGCAAATGCTTGGGATACAGGGCGCGCAGCAGCGCCGTATTGACACTCATCATGGCGCTGGCGCCGACGCCTTGAAACAGCCTTGCCACCACCAGCGAGGGCAAGGACCAGGCCAGTGCGCAGGCGAGCGAGGCCAAAGTAAACAGGAACATGCCGGAGATAAACACGCGCCGGTAGCCGGCGATTTCGCCGAGGGCGGAAAACGGCAGCAAGGTCGCCACCATGGCCAGCTGATAGACGTTGACGATCCAGACGGAAGCAGCCGGCGTCGTGTGCAGCTCGCTGGCGATGGCCGGCAAGGCCGTGTTGGCAATCGCCGTATCGAGCGAGGCCATGCCGACGCCGATGGCCAGCGCCAGCATGGCCCATAAACGGGCATCGGGCGGCAAACCGTCCTCGCCCACGAGGAAGGGCTGCGCCCTATTCTTCTGCTTCATCATCCATCACTTCTGGCAGTCGATGACCTTGAAATCTTTCGAATAACAGATGCGCAACTCGCCCGTATGCTTTTCATAGCCGAGCCAGCGGCCCTTCAGCTGCGGGTTGTGCTGCTTCATCCACTGGAATAGCGCGTTTTTCGGCATGGTATTGTCCGGCAATTTCAAGGCCTGGAACAATTCTCGTTCCTTCTCGAAATACTGCTTGGCCGTATCGAAATCGCAAGCGCCATGCTTTTCCCACTCCCCCTGCAACAAGACTTCACCCGGCTGCATGCACATATAGGGCAGGATCTCGGACGGCGCCAGCTTCGGCAAATTGCCCTTGCAATAGCGTGGGTGCATCTCAGTCTTGCGCGGTGGCGTCACGGAAATATCTTCGCACGTGGCGGGATTGTTCGACTGCGCCCACAGGCCATGCACGATCCAGCCGAAGTGATTGCTCTCGGCGCATTGGAAGGCGGCCTTTTTCGACACTGCGCCACGGCGCTGCTGGCTGTCGCAAAAACCTGGCGACCACGACAGCGCCAGCATAAAGTAGTCGGTGGGCACGTTGGTGCTTTGCTTGTAGCACGTGTTTTTCTCGTCCGACGGCTTGACGTCGTAATCGTAATAGCTGACGCTGCGCGGAATGGCGCAGCTGGCGTCGGCCGCATGCGCGGCGCCAACGGACAGGCTGAGGAAAACGGCGGCCAGCGCCGGCAAGACAGTTCTCAATTGCATCGGGTTTCCCTTTCAGAATATAAAACGCCGGCAACTGAGTGCCGGCGCGGTATCAATCAAACATGTGCATCAGCAAACTGTATGCATCCAGCCATGCGTATCCGGCGCCGTGCCATGCTGCAAGCCCAGCAGCGCTTCGCGCAGGGCCAGGGTGACGGCGCCGTTTTTCATTATTGTTGATGGTCATTTCAAAGCCATTGGCCTTGGCCACACCCACCGGCGTGATGACGGCGGCCGTGCCGCAGGCGAACACTTCGGTCATGCGGCCCGAGGCGATATCGTCGCGCCATTGCTGGACGGACAATTTACGCTCTTCCGTCGCATAGCCGAGGTCTTTCGCCATTTCCAGCAGGCTGCGACGCGTGATGCCTGGCAGCAAGGTGCCCGTCAATTCCGGCGTCACGACGGTGACTTTCTCGCCATCCTTGTAGACGAAGAACAAGTTCATGCCGCCCATTTCTTCGATGAATTCGCGGTGCACGGCGTCGAGCCAGACGACCTGGTCGCAACCCTTTTCCTGTGCTTGCGACTGGGCCATCAGGCTGGCCGCGTAGTTGCCCGCGCATTTGGCTTCACCCGTGCCGCCCGGCGCGGCGCGCACGAAGTCTTCGCTGATCCACACGGTGACGGGTTTCACGCCTTTCGGGAAATAGGCGCCAGCCGGCGAGGCGAACAGCACGAACAGGTATTCTTCCGAAGGACGCACGCCCAGGTAGGGGTCGGTGGCGATCATCAGCGGACGCATGTACAGACTCTCGCCCGTGTTCTTCGGCACCCAGTTGCGGTCTTGCGAAATGAGCGCGTCGCCCGCTTCCATGAACAGCTCGACAGGGATGGCCGGCATGGCCAGGCGCGCGGCGCTGCGGTTGAAGCGCGCGGCATTTTGTTCTGGACGGAAAGTCTTGATGCTGCCATCGGGCTGGGCAAACGCTTTATAACCTTCGAAGATGGCCTGGCCATAGTGCAGGGACGACGCGGACGGGTCCAGCATCAGCGGGCCGTAAGCCTTCAATTCGCCCTGCTGCCACTTGCCGTCGCGGTAAGGAATCACCACCATGTGGTCGGTGAAGATGCGGCCGAAGGCGGGATTGACCATGCGCGCAGCGCGCTCGGCGTCGGACAAGGGGTGGGCGGATGGGGTGACGACGAGATTCGATGTGGAAGTGGTCATGGCAGCAGAAGACGAGTAAGAGAGAATAAAGAGATTCCCTATTGTAGCGCCTAATACGGTCGGCGAGGAGCAGGATGGGCCAGCCGCCCTTGTTGCGCCGCATCAATCAAACGGCTATCCGGTGTCAGCAGGCCCGCGCCGGCCTGCCCAGCCCTGCCTGCGCTTCCCCGGCGCACTGACTGCAGCGCATCTGCACGGACAGCACGTTGGCGCCGATTTCCATGCCGTGCAGGGCTGCCGCCTGGCGTAAGTGCTCCAGCAGCGGCGCATCCTGCACCAGCACGCTGCGTTCGCAGACGCGGCACACCAGGTAGCAGCTATCCGCCGCCACCCGCTCAGGCTTGATCAGGTAGCGCGCCTTGTTGCCGCTGGCACTCGCTTCGCGCTCGCGCAGCAGCAAGCCCGCCTGCTGCATTTCCTTGAGCACGCGGTAAATCGTGCCCAGGCTGACGGCAATGCCGATCCGCAGCAGTTGCTGATAAATGCCTTCCGCATTCATGGCTTGCCGCTGGGTAGCCGCCAGCACTTGCAGGATGCAGATGCGTGCGCTGGTCGGGCGCAGGCGCACGGCGCGCAGGCTGTCGAACACGCGGCCATCGCCCTGAATGTGAATGTCTTGCATGGAATTCTCCGCTTCTGCGTTCAGCTCTTCCTACCTTGCCAAGCGAGAACACAAAAAGGGAACCGGCAAGGAAAAAAGCGCCGTTCCAGCATCTGGAACGGCGCCTTGCGCTACATCAAACGGGAGAACATCAGAACTTCATGTTGGCCGTCAGAGTTGCCGAGCGGCCCGGGGCCACGCCGGCATAGTGCGGCGACGAAACCTTGTCGAAGTACAGCTTGTTCGTCAGGTTCTGGATGTTCAGCTGCAGGGTCACGTTGCGGCTGACGACATAGCTGGCCATGGCGTCGAAGCGCGTGTAGGCCGGGGCAACCTTGTTGTTGGCCACGTTCGCGTAGACTTTATCGACGTAGTTCACGCCGCCGCCCACGGTAATGGCGGGCGTGACCAGGTACGAAGTCCACAGCGAAGCACTGTTTTTCGGCGTGGTCGGGAACTGGTTGCCATTGTATGGCGACGGCGCGTATTGCGTGACGCCATTGATGACGCCATTCGTCACGTAGCCATTGTTTTCCACGATGGCGTTCAAATGCGTGTAGCCGCCGAAGACCGACCATTCCTTCGTGATATTGCCGCTCACGCCCAGTTCGATACCCTTGACTTGCTTGTCGCCCACGTTTTGCGTGCTGCCGTCCGGCGCCGTCACGCGCGCATTGCTCATGTCGCTCTGGAAGTAGGCGCCGCTCAGGGACAGACGGCCACCCGGCAGCACTTCCCATTTCGTGCCCAGCTCGAAGCTCTTGCTTTCTTGCGGCTTCAGGTTCTGGATCGCCGCCGACAGGCCATCGATGCCGTCGCCACCATCATTGCCCGGTGGCGTGGACGAGGTGCCGTAGGAAACATACACGCTGCTGTTGGTCGATGGCTTGTACACCAGGCCCGCCTGGTAGCTGGCGAACGTGGCGTGCACTTTGGCGCTGCTGGCGGCAGTGGTCTTGCCATCGAGCGTGTATTGCGGCACATTCAACGCGCTCTTGTAGTCATCCCAGCGGATGCCCACGTTCAGCAGCCATTGCGGCGTGAACTCGATGGTGTCGAAACCGTACACGGAACGCGTGTTGGTGACGATGTTCGTGCGGGCCGGCGACACCGAGCGCGTGTAGACCCACGGGTCGTTGGCGTTCGGGTTGAGCAACGGTGCACAGTTGTACAGTGTGGCCGCGCCGGACGTCGGGCAAGTGAACGACTTCGTCAGAGGATTGTTCGTGCCCGGGCTAAACAGATAGGAGCTGCGGTCCGTTTCTTCGCGGCTGATTTCCAGGCCTAGCGTGTACGTGTGCTTCACGCCGCCGGCCATGAATTCACCGCCCAGGCTGGTCGCATTGGCCAGCGCGTCCGTATCGGTCGTGCGCGTGTTGGCGCGGCGCCAGACAGTGCCGTACAGCATGGTGTTGCCCTTGGAATCGTCGGGCTGGGTCCAGACATAGTCGTTGCTGGTCTTGCCGTAACGGGTGACGTTGCGCAAAATCAACTTGTTGCCGAAGTCATGGCGCACGTCGATGGTGCCGATATCGCTCTGCGTGTCGCGGAAATCGCGGTTGACCAGGCCATAAAAGGTATCGCGCGGCACGTTGACGGGCGTGCCGTTGCCGTTTTTCGCCACGTTGGCGCCCGACGAGAACGGGTTGTTGAACGGCAAGCCTGTATCCGGCAATTCGCTCGACTGCATGTGGTAGTAGCTGAGGGTCGCCTGCGTGGCTGATTTCAGGCCGAACGTGACGGAGGGCGCGATGCCCCAGCGGTCGCCGTTGATGTAGTCGCGGCCGGCAACGTGGGCGTCATGCGCCATCACGTTCAGACGCACAGCCACGTCGTCGCTGATGACGCGGTTGACGTCCGCCGTGGCGCGGCGGTACTTGGCGCTGCCCAGGCCCACGGTGGCGTTGGTAAAGTTGTCGACTTTCGGCGTCTTGCTGATCAGGTTGACGCCGCCGCCTGCGGACGAGCGACCACCATAGGCCGAGTTCGGGCCCTTGACGACTTCGATTTGTTCCAGCGCAAAGATTTCACGCGATTGCGAACCCGTGTCGCGGATGCCGTCAATATACGTATCCGTTTGCGCGTTGTAGCCGCGGATGAACAGATTGTCGCCCACGGGGTTGCCGCCCTCGCCCGCGCCGATGGTGATGCCCGGCACGGTGCGCAGCGCATCCGTCAACGAGACGGCGCCCGTTTGCGAAATGATTTCGGCGGGAATCACCGTCACGGATTTTGGCGTGTCCAGCAGCGGCGCCGTCAGCTTGTCGTTGGCCGATTTGACCGGTGCCTGGATCAGGCGGTCCGCCGTGCCCACGACCTTGACTTCCTGCAACTGCTGTGGCTTGTCCACCGTTTGCGCATGCAGCGCCAGCGGCATGGCCAGGGTGGCAAACGCGGCCAGGGCCGTGCCATGCATGCGTGGCGCGGCGGCGGTGTGGTGCTTGCGGCTGCGGATGATGGCGGCCGGCTTGGCGGCGCCCGCTGTGTCTTTCAATGTCATTGCTATCTTTCAATCTATCGGATGGAATCAATCTGGCTGGCTACTACGCTGTGGCGCCTGGCTGGCTCGGTGCTTACTTGGGAACTACGTGGAGACGACAACACTAGAATCGCCACAGCGCCGTCATGCGCAGCGCCCGGGGCGAACCGGGCGCGATATTGTCGTTGCTATGGGCGGAGGCGTAATATTTCTTGTTCAACAGGTTTTCCACATTCAGCTGCAATTGAAAACGGGGCTGCGGCTTGAAATACAGGGCGCCATCGACACGGGTAAAACCGGGCAGCGCTACCGTGTTCGACACGGAGGCAAATACGGCGCTGCGGGCAATGATGCCCAGCGCGGCCCCCCAGACTGGCGTGAAATCGTAGCGGTTCCACAGCGACAGGCTATGCCGGGGTACATGCGCCACGCGCGCTCCTTCCAGGGCCGTGGCCGATTGCGTGGCCGTCAGCACGGCGCGCTGCCAGGCATAGCCGCCAGCGATGCGCCAGCCGGCTGGACCTTGCCATTGACTTCCAGCTCCAGTCCCTCGCTGCGCTGGCCATCGACCAGCATGGCGCGCGTCGTGTCGTTCGGGTCGGTGACGGCGACATTGCTGCGCTCAAGCCGGTACAGGGCCGCACTGGCCGACAGGTCCGGCGTCGCATCCCACTTGGCGCCCAGCTCCACATTGCGAAAGCGCTCCGGCTCGAACACGGCGTTGCTGGGCGTCAATGACGCCAGCTGTTCGCCCGCGCGCGGCAGGAACGATTGGCTGACGCTGGCATACAGCGACAGCACGGGTAGCGGTTGATAGATGAGGGCCGCCCGCGGCGACCACGGTGCATCCGTGCGGGCAATGCGCACGCCATTGCGGCGATTCAGAAAATTGACGGCGAAGCGCTCGTAGCGCAGGCCGGCAATCGCCTGCCAATGCGGGCTGAAGCGGACCTGGTCCTGCAGATACAGGGCGGCCGTATCGGCCACGCCATGGTTGTCGGCATCCGTGGCGCTGGGACGGAAAGTGACGGGCAAGTCCGTCACGGGGGTGCGATGTAGGCAGGCTGATGTGCGTGACGTTGTCGCCCAAGTTGGTGAAATAGCCCGTGTTGCGCAGATTATCCGTCGTCTGGCGGCCCAGCTCCCCGCCCGCCGTCAAGCGGTGCTGCACAGTGCCAGCCATCGCCACCCACTCCACGTCCGTCTGGTTGAACAGGTTGCGCCGCGTGGTGGCGCTGTTATAGGCCAGCACCGTCACGCTGGCCCCGTCCGCGCTGACGGGGCCGGGAAAGGCATTCTGGTACAGCTTGTCATAATCGGCCAGGCGCGTGCGGTTGCGCATGGTCGCGCCGCCGCCCAGATCGTGTTCGACTGTCAGGCCCAGCGCGTCAATGTAGGCCCACGACGGGCTACTGCCGGCGATGCCGAAGAACGTGGACGGGTCCGTCTCGATGGGCCGCCCCCGGTACGATGGCAAGCCCCGGTCTGTCACCCTGTCATCGCGGAAATGTTCATAGCTGGCCACGACGCTGGTGCGCGGACCCAGGCGCCAGGCGGCGACGGGATTGACGGCGCTGCGGCGCACGTTGACGCCCTGGCGAAAGGCATCGCTGTTTTCCGCCATGGCATTGATCCGCACGGCCACATCCACGCCAAGGACTTGTTGCAGATCAAGTGCAGTGCGCCGGTTGCGCCAGGCGCCCAGACTCAGCGTCGCTTCCTTGTCGTTCGTCCACTGCGGCTGCTTGCTTGCCCGGTTGATCACGCCACCGCCGCCGCCATGGCCGAAGACCAGGGCATTCGGTCCCTTGATGGCTTCGACCCGCTCGATATTGTAGAAATCGCGGTAGTACTGCACGTCGTCGCGCATACCGTCCAGGTAGAAATCCGACGTGGAACTATTGCCGCGCATCACCGCCGTATCGCGGTTGCCCTCGCCCGCAGCCGTGCCCACGCCGGGCATGTAGCGCATGGCGTCGGCCATGGTACGCATGTCCTGGTCGCGTATCAATTTACTGCTCACGACGCTGACGGCTTGCGGCGTGTCGCGCAAGGCCGTCTCGCCGCGGCTGGCGGCGGAAGAACTGGCGCGGAGGTAGCCGTCGTCGTCGCCAGCCAGCACGGTCACGGGCGCCAGCACCTGCAAGCCCGCGCCCTCCCCGTCCACGTCCGCGCGCAGGGGCGCTGGCGCCAGGCGCACAACGTAGGTGCCAACAGCGCTACCATCCGGCAATTGCACGGCCACCAGGCCCGTGCCCGCCAGCAATTGCTGCAAGCCCTGGGAAATGGGCAAGCTGGCATGCAAGCCGGCGCTGCGTTTGCCCTGCGTCAAACTGCCCTCGGCCGACAGCAAGATTCCCGCCTGGCCCGCGAACTGGCGCAAGGCTTGGCCCAGGGGCGCGGCAGCGATGCGGAAGCTGCGCGGCGCGTCCTCGGCCGCCGCTGCCATGGCATACATGGCAGGCGCAGCCAGCAGGGCTGCAGCTAGGGACAATGGCAGCAGGCGGCGGACGAACGGCAAGCAAGGCGGGAACAGCGGCACGGATTTCCTTTATGGTGTTGAGCAAGTACTTCTACCTTGCCAAACAACTTTTCAAAAAGGGAACCCGTTCTTGAGAAATATTCTTATTTACTGTTTTGACTGCGGCTGCTGAGCTTCCACCGTGACCCACCACTCATGCAGCCGATGTATTTTCACGGGCAAGGTCGCTTCCAGCGCCGCCAGGATGCGGTCCGTATCGGCCAGCGGGTAGCTGCCCACCAGGCGCAAGTGGGCCACTTCGGGCGCGCAGCCCAGGTGGCCGTGCCGGTAACGCGACAATTGCACGAGGAAATCGTCGAGCCGCATCTGCTCGGGCTGCAAACGGTACTCGATCCAGGCGGCCCCGTTCGGGTCGGCGGGAAACGGTTCGCCGATGAAACCATCGCCAAAGCGCACTTGCTGGCCAGCCGGCACGATGCGCGCCATGCCGCCATCGCGCGGCGCCACTTCCACGCTGCCTTCGTAGACGGCCAGCAAGGTGGCGTCGCCCTGCGGCTGCACACTGAAACGCGTGCCCAGCGCGCGCAGGCGGCCGTGCACGGTGTCGACCACCAGCGGCCGCGCCGGCTGCTGGCTGTCACGGGCCGAGGCGATGTAAATTTCACCGCCATGCAGGGCGATGCGGCGCAGGCCGGGGCTGAAATCGATGTCGAGGGCGGTGGCCGTGTTCAGCCACAGCTGCGAGCCGTCGGCCAGCGCCAGTTGGCGGATGGCGCCGACCGCTGTTTTTTCGCCCGCATTCAGGCTGGCGACCCAGCTGCGCGTATCGCGGCGCAACAGCGCAGCGCCACCCAGTCCGCTCGCCAGGCACAGCGCCAGCAAGCCCTTGACCATGCTGCGGCGTGTGGCATCGCTCTGGCGTGGGCCCGCAGCGTCGAGTGCCTGACGCGCAGCTTCTCCGGGCACGGCCTGAAATTCGGCGCTGACGGCTTCCACCCTGCGCCAGGCGGCGCGGTGGGCGCCAGACAACTCATGCCAGCGCTCCCAGGCTTGCTGGTCGGCAGGATCGGCATCGTCTGCACGCAAGACGGCGAACCATTCGGCCGCTTCCTGCAGGATCGCATAGTCGGCTGGCGGCATGGCGGGACCCGGCTTAGGCGGCATCGTCCATGCACAGCATGCATTGCAGCATGGCTTGCGCCATGTATTTTTTTACCATGCGTTCAGACACCTCCAGCTGACCGGCGATCTGTGCATACGTCAGGCCGTCGAGCTGCGCCAGCAGGAAGGCCTGGCGCGCACGCGGCGACAGCGTATCGAGCATGGCATCGATGCGGTACAGCGCTTCGACCACGAGGGCCCGCTCCTCGGGCGACGGCGCCGTCAGCTCGGGCCGGCTGGCCAGGGCGGCAAGAAAAGTGCGTTCCAGGGTCAAACGGCGCCAGTGGTTGACCAGCAAGCCGTTGGCCACCGTGCTCAGGTAGGCGCGCGGTTCACGCAAGCTGTCCGCCGATTGCGTGGCCAGCATGCGCACGAAGGTGTCCTGCGCCAGGTCAGCCGCACCATCGCGGCAGCCCAGCTTGCGCCACAACCAGTTATACAGCCAGCCATGGTGGCTGGTGTAGAGGTCGCTAAAGATATCGTGAGAGGGAGAAATGGTGGACACGGGCAAACAAACAAAGAGGCTGCCAAACTTGCCGGTCAAGTGGGTCAGCACTGCATCATGATCACGAATGAGAATGATTTTCATTTTCACACAATTTCACGACGATGTAAATTATCAAAGCCATCATCCCAGCCTGGCGTGGAGATTTTTCACAACAATGCCCTCGCGCCATCATTTGCGAATGATTCTCGTTTGCGTTAATATGTCAGCCTTCCTTCTTCCCTGCCATGCCTGATACCCTGCATGGCAGCGCTATTGAAAGCCGCCATGACGACCCCCTTCCTTCCACAAGCCCTGCCGCGCGCCAGCGCCGACGAGGCGCCGAAGACCAGCCAGCAGCGCCAGCTTGCCGCCGCCCCGCAACAAGGGCGCGGGCACTGGAACTGGAAGCAGGTGTGGTTTCAACTGCACTGGTTTATCGGCATTACGGCCGGCACGGTACTGGTGATCATCGGCCTGAGCGGCGCCACCCTGGCCTTCAAGGAAGAATTGCTCGATGTCATGAACCCCGGCGTGCGCCATGTGCCCGTGGAAACGCGCGCGCCGCTCACACCAGCCCAGCTGAGCAACATCGCCGCAACGGAACACGGCCAGCGCGTCGCCTCGGTCACCATGTATGCAGAAGCGGGCGCGGCGCCCCGTTTATTCTTCGCGCCGAAGAACGGCCAGCGGCGCGGCGAGTCCATTTATGTCCATCCGTACACGGGTGCGACCCAGCCCGCGTTGATGGGCGCGGGATTTTTCGAGTGGACGGAGTCATTGCACCGCTGGCTGCTGCTGCCCCGCGATCCGGGCCGGCAAGTGGCAGGCGCACTGGCCCTGTGCCTGCTGGGCCTGGCATTCTCTGGCCTGTATCTGCGCTGGCCCCGCCGTCCGCTGGACTGGCGCACCTGGCTGACCTTCGACCCGGCCCTGAAGGGCCGCTCCTTCCTGTGGAATTTGCATGCCGTGGCAGGCACCTGGTGCCTGGTGGTCTATGTGGCGCTGACCCTGACGGGCATTTACTGGAGCTATGACGTGGTGCGCGACAATATCGACGCCTGGGCCGGCAAGCCGCCACGCACGGCGCAAGCGCCCGCGAAAAAGGGCGCAAGCAAGGAGAAGAAGGAGGCGCCCGCCGTCGACCTCAGCCTGGCCTGGAGCAGCTTCCAGCAGCACGCCCCCGGCTGGACCCTGGCCAGCGTGCGCCTGCCCGTGCGCCCCGGCGAAGCCGTACAATTCACGTGGCTGGCCAGCGATGCGCCGCACGAGCGGGCGCGCAGCCGCATGAGCATACTGCCGGCCGATGGCACGCTCACGGAAAACGAACCGTATAGCCAGCAGGCACTGGGGGCGCGCCTCGTCAACATCATTTATCCGCTGCACATGGGCACATATTTTGGCTTGCCCGGCCGCATCATCGTCACCGTGGCCAGCCTGGGCCTGCCCCTGTTCGCCATCACGGGCTGGATGCTGTACCTGGGCCGCCGCAAGGCAAAACGCGCTGTGCAGGCGCAGCGGGCCCTGCTGGGCGCCGGCGCACCGGGCAAGACGAACACGGGCTTGCCGACCCTGCTAGCCTATGCCAGCCAGTCAGGACAGGCCGAGCGCCTGGCCCTGGAAAGCGCGCGCGCCCTGCAGCAGGCGGGTGTGGCCGTCGACGTGCAGTCGCTGGACCGCTTTGATCCCGCGCAATTGCGCCAGTATGAACGGGCCCTGATCGTCGCCAGCACCTTTGGCGAAGGCGAGGCGCCGGATGGCACGCGCCGCTTCGCGCGCCTGTTACAGGCAAGCTCGGGCATGCCGCTGGCGAGCCTGGAATTCGGCATGCTGGCCCTGGGCGACCGCCATTACAGCGCCTTCTGCGGCTTTGGCCATGTGCTGGCGCAACAATTACAAACGCTGGGCGCCACGCCCTTGTTCCCGCTGATCGAAGTGGACAAGCACGACCCCGCCGCCCTGGCCGACTGGTCCAAAGCGCTGGCCCGCTGCAGCGGCAGCGCCATCGACGCCATCGGCGTGCAGGAAGAAGCGTCGTATGCCGAGTGGCGCCTGGCGCGCCGCGTGCTGCTCAATCCGGGCAGCCTGGGCGGCGAACTGCATGAAATCACCTTGACGGGCCCGGCCGGCGCCACCTGGGAAGCGGGCGCGCTGGCCGAAATCATCGGGCGCAACGCGGATGGCAGCGATGGCGATGCGCATCATGCGCAGCACGCGCCGCGCAGCTATTCGCTCGCTTCGCTGCCGTCCGATGGCGAACTGCAATTGCTGGTGCGCCAGGAACGCCATGCAGGCGACGAAAACCAGGGCCATGGCATCTGTTCCGGCTGGCTCACGCGCTTCGCGCCGCCGGGCGCCAGCATCCGTTTGCGCCTGCAAGCCAATCCCGCCTTCGCGCCCGCCCTGATGGACGTGCCATGCATTTATATCGGCAACGGTTCCGGCCTGGCCGGCCTGCGTGCGCACCTGCGGGCGCGCCAGCGGGCGGGACTGGCCCGCAACTGGCTGCTGTTCGGCGAGCGCCAGCAAGCTTTTGACAGCGTCTGCGGTGAAGAGTTGCAAGGCTGGCTCGATGCTGGCCACCTGGCGCGCCTGGACCGCGTCTTTTCGCGCGATGGCGACGAGGTCGGTAAACGGCAGTACGTGCAGGACCGCCTGCGCGCCAGCGCCGACGAGCTGCGCGACTGGCTGGCGCAAGGCGCCATCGTCTACGTGTGCGGCAGCCTGCAAGGCATGGCGGCAGGAATCGATGCTGTACTGCAAGAAGTGCTGGGCCAGGAGGAGCTCGACGCCCTGCTGGCGGCCGGACGCTACCGCCGCGACGTGTATTGAAACACATCAAGCGGCCCCCGGCACCACCCGGCTATGTGGGCAAGCGCACAGTCAGCGCCAGCCATCGGATTAGAGTGGGGACATCGCGGCACAATCGCCGCCCCACTCACTGTCTGCGAGGCTAACCATGAAAAACCCCTGGATGAGCATGTACCTGAGCGCCGCCAACCGCATCGCCAACACGGCGCGCGGCCACGCCACGGCCGCCGTCAAGCGCGAAGCGGCAAAGAATACGCGGCAATTGACGCAAGTGTGGTTCGATTCTTTCCTGCCCGCGGCAGGCAAGCCACGGCGCAGCCGCAAGGCGAAATAGGTGTAGTCACGAGCGGTAACTGGTGCGGTGCATCACAGCAATAAGTTGAAGTTACGACCAGGTGAGCTAAACTGCAAGCATGGTAGTAAAGATATGCGTACGCGATTGAAGTGACCGGCAGGCGCCGCATCCCCGCGCCGCCACCGGCTCATCAGGAGACGACCATGTTGACGCTTAAAGTGCTGGCCTGCCTTGCCTTGTCGGCCCTGATGCTCATCCCCCTCGTGTTGAGGGATACGATGCAGTTGTCGGCCGGGCAGCAATTGCAGGTGCCGAATGTCGATGCGCAGGGTATGTGGGCCCACTGGCCGAAGCAATAAGACGCGCGGCTGAGAAAACACCGCTGGCTGCGTTGCTTTGACTTGCCGTATTAGCGTACTGTCTGCGTCAAAGACGCCTTGCCAGCGACGTTTTTCAGCGGCGCTCGGTAACAAAACGCAGCGTTAAAAACCTCTTTCTGGCGGTAGGAGAATTTGTTCCTCCATCGATTCATTTTCTCCTTATTTCCTTTGCCCTCTCTTCACCATACTTTTGATCCAGGTCATGGATTTGAAGTGTCGCTGCGTCCACACTGGAACAGTCCGCTTCGCACCGTGACGGACTTAACCTGGAGCATCAACATGGGTAAATCGCATTGGAAGGATGAAATGGCGCTGGGCGTTCCCGTCATCGACGAGGCGCATGAGGCGCTGTTTCAGGAGCTGGCGCGGCTGGGGCAGTTGAGCGACCAGCATTTCAGCGTGGCGTTTCGCGAGCTGATTGCGGCCGTCGAACGCGATTTCCGCGAGGAAGAGGATTTGATGGAACAAATCGCCTTTCCCTCATTGGCCAACCATCGCGAACAGCATGCGCGCGTACTCAGCGGCTTGCACCATGCCTGGGCCGCCGTCGATGAAGGCGACCTGGAACAGGGGCGCCATGCGCTGTCGCTCTTGCCGCAATGGCTGATCTTCCATCAGGCCACCATGGATCTGGCCCTGGCGGCGGCGCTGGAGCTGGTGCAGCGCCAACCCAGCTAATCGCTACAGCAGCAGCACCGTGGCTTGCTCGGGCAAGACGACGCGATAGTGGCCCGGGTATTTGTCTTCGCCGTCAAAAATCTTGCAAAACACGGGCTGGTTGATATCGTTGACGGCCGCCTCGTGCATGGGCAAGGTGGCGATCAGCTGCTCGCCATCCATCAACTGCAAGGCGCTGCCCCGCTCGGCCGCGCAAAACGCCAGCGACTGCACATCGTTGGCGAAAGGCCGCTTGTACCACGGCGTGATGGCCCGCACGGCGCGCCGCGCGTCGCGCAGGACTTGCCCCACGCGCGTGACGTTCCAGGCATCGCGCGCCACAGATGGCTGGAGGACGATATTCGCCGTCAGCTCGCCCCTGCCCTTGTTCACCAGGAAAGTGCCATCCTGCGCGGCGATGTCCTCGTTGAGCGGCACGACAAACACGCCGCCGTCGGATACCTTGATCGGCACAGGAGCGCCATTGCCTTGCAAGGCCACGCGCACGTCATCAATGGTGGCGCTCAACTTGGCCGGAATCAGGCGCAAGGCCATGACCACGCTGCCGCTCGACACTTGCCACACTTTCCTTGCCGTCAGATAACTTTCGCGGTAGGCCGTGAAGCGCACGCGCGGCGCCTTGGCGTCGCTGCTGGCGGTGACCGTCACCGTTTGCGATGGCAAGGCGTCCTCTGCGCTCGCCGGTGCCACTGGTGCCGCGGGGGTGGCCGGCGCAAGGGGTGGCGGCAGGAGGGGTGGCGGCACGACGGCGGCGGCGGGCGGCACGCTAGCGCTCTGCAGCGGCGCGGGAACAGCCGACGGCGGCGCGTGCTCCTGGGCCTGGCCCAGCGACACGACACACAACCATCCGGCACAAGCGATCCATGTACGCATGCATTTCTTTCAATGAGGAAAATATTTTATCAGCGCCTGCATTATCGCAGAAGGCCAGCTCACGCGCCGCCTTGGCCTGCCCGCACTCTTTTGGTGCGCATGCTTGATTATTTGGCAAATACCGTCTATATTGATAATGATTCTTATTCACGAAAGTGAGGAAGAATCGCGCGCCCTTCTTTTCCACTGCCCGACCGCGCCGGGCCTTGCGGTGGAACTGCTATCCAAGCCAGACCACGGGCCAGCGTCATGCCATCCCCCAGCTACTGCGCACCTCGCCAGACGAGATAGGAAAAAACACGACTAAAATATTCCAGGAAAATGATGCAATCGACTACCGTCTTCTCTTCTTCGCGCCAGCCCGCCTTGCGCCCCCTCCCCCGCTTATTACACGTCAGCCTGCTCAGCCTTGCCGCCGGCGTGGTCTTGCCTGCTCAGGCGGCCGACGCCGCTGCGGCCGACGTCACCATGCCGGCCGTGACCGTGCTGGGCCAGTCGATGGCCACCACGGAAGGCACGCAGTCGTACACGGCAGGCGAAACGCGCAGCGCCACGCGCATGGACCTGTCCCTGCGCGAAACGCCGCAATCGGTCAGCGTGATCACGCGCCAGCTGCTCGACGACTTGGGCGCCGTGCGCCTGGACCAGGCGCTGGCGCAGACGACGGGCATCCAGGTGGGCCAGAATGACACGGAGCGCACAACTTTTTATGCGCGCGGCTTCGGCATCAACAATATCCAGATCGACGGCATGGCGCGCGGCGGCAACGCGCCATTGCAAGACACCATCCTGTACGACCGCATCGAGGTCGTGCGCGGCGCCACCGGCCTGATGGGCGGCAAGGGCGACCCGTCGGCCACCATCAACATGATACGCAAGCGGCCGACGAAGGAATTCCAGGCCAGCGCAGGCCTCATCATGGGCCGCTGGGATGACCAGCGCTTCGAGGCCGACCTTTCCACGCCGCTGAACGCGGAGGGCAGCGTGCGCGCGCGCACGGCCCTGGCGTGGCAAAAACGCGATTCTTACCTGGACATGTATCACGAACGCAAGACAGTCGGCATGCTCATCGTCGAGGCGGACTTACGTCCCGGCACCCTGCTGACGGCCGGTGTCGACTTCCAGGACAACCAGCCCACGGGCGCCACCTGGGGCGCCGTACCCTACTGGAACGCGGACGGCAGCCTGGCCAACTTGCCGCGCAACACCAGCTGGACGGCGCCATGGAGCACCTGGGCCACCAAGCAACACACCGTGTTCACCTCGGTGGACCAGCGCCTGCCCGGCAACTGGAATCTGCACCTCGGCTATGCGCGCACGGAAAGCACGAACCGCACCACTGTTCTCTATGCGGGCAAAGGTTATCCCGATCCCGCCACGGGCACAGGCATGGAACTGTGGACGGGCGCCTGGGGCGCAGGCAAAAAGTATAGCGACAATTTCGACGTCTACGCCAGCGGGCCATTTACCTTGCTGGGACGCAAGCACACGGCCATCGTCGGCTGGAATGGCAATAACGCCCAGGACAATTCGATAGGCGGCAAGGCAAAAATCAATTACTCGAAATTCATCCCCGATTACCGCAGCTGGACAGGCAACATCCCCCGCCCCGTGTTCCAGCCGGACGGTTCGCACACGGAAAGCGTGACGCGCCTGGCGGGCGGCTATGTCGCCACGCGTTTGAGCCTGGCCGACCCGCTGCACGTGATCATCGGCGCGCGCAGCAGCACTTACCGCACGGATACGCGCAATTACAACACGCAAGGTGTGTACACGGGCAGCGGCGACTTCGTGGAAACGCGCAATGAAGTCACGCCGTACGTGGGCGCCGTGTTCGATATCAACAAGCAATATTCCGCCTACGCCAGCTTCACGCAGCTGTTCAACCCGCAAACGAGCAAGGACCGCAACAACCAGTTCCTGGCGCCGGAAACGGGCGACAATGCGGAACTGGGCATCAAGGGCGAATTCTATGAAGGCAAGCTGAACGCCTCGGCCGCCCTGTTCCACACGAAGAAAAAGAACCTGGCGGAACTGGACCGCAGCGTGCCGCCCGGCTTTTTGCTGCCCGACGGCGGCCAGGCCATGGTGGCCAATGGCGCCGGCGTGACGGCCAAGGGCGTCGAGTTCGACGTTTCCGGCCAGTTATCTCCCAGCTGGGAAGGGAGCGGCGGCTACACCTATCTGCACGCGGCCGAGGCCGATGGCCGCCGCGCCGCCACCACCCAGCCGCGCCATTTGCTGCGCCTGGCCACCAGCTACCGTTTCGACGGCCGCCTGGCTGGCTTGAAAGCGGGCGCCAGCATGACGGCGCAAAGCGCCACCTACAGCGAGTCGTGGTACGGCCGTCCGCCGTCAAGCGAGATGACGAACATCCCGCAAGCCGGTTATGCGCTGGTCAACGCCATGGCCAGCTACGCGCTCAACCGCCATGCAAGCGTGCAGCTGAACGTGAATAACCTGCTCGACAAAAAGTACTACCGCAACGTGGGCTTCTTCGACGGCGTGTTCTGGGGCGAACCGCGCAACATCAGCCTGGCCGTGCGCACGGCGTTTTAAGCGCGCCAGTGCGCGGGCGCAAGCAGGGTAAAACCATCGAGCAAGGGACCGCCCACAGGCGCCAGCACGGCGGCGGCGACCTGCTCGAACGCCTGCTGGCCGGCCGGCAAATCGCTGGCGGCCATTCGCAGCGCACCGTCCAGCTGCCCGGCGATGGCGGCGTCGAACGCCTGCAGGCGGCGGAACAGATGCTTGCCACCACCGCTCCACTGGCCCGCCGCGCGCAAATGCAGGTCGGCCAGCGCTGGATATAGCTGGCAAGCCACGGCCAGCGCCTCGCCCGGGTGGCGGCTGTCGACCAGGTCTTCCAGCGCGGTGGTGATGGCATAGCGGCGCCGCTGCAAGTTGTCCCCGTCGAGCACGGGTGGCCCGGCCGCGGCGATGGCTTGCGCCAGCGCCAGCAGTTGCGCGTGGTGCTGTCCGGAGGCGGCAATGTTCTCGCCTTCCAGCACCATCCTCGCCAGCGGCACCGTGCCGCCTGGCGCATCGATTTCCTTGCAAAAATACGTGAACGTGGCCACGTCGTGCGCGAACAGTTCCACCGTGCGTCCTTCGGCCACAATGGTCGAGCGCCAGGCGCAATCGACGTGGTCGAACAGCAGCAGCAAGTCGATATCGGAACTGGGCGTCTGCCGGCCCGTGGCGAACGAGCCGCCGATGATGGCCGCCACTGCCGTGGGGTAGCGTTCGCGCACCAGCCGCACGGCAATGGCGCGGATATCGTCGTAGGTGGAAATGTTTGTCACAGCCAGTGCTCCATGCCGAAAAACACTATCCTACACGGGATCCTGCACCCGACATGCACGCTGCCGCCATCCTGCTAAACTGCGCTATCTGATCAAGGACCAAACATGGAATACGATTGCATCGTGGTGCCCTCGCCCGTGGGCGAGCTGACTCTGGTGGCGCGCGGCGCGGCCCTGGCCGCCATCCTGTGGAAAAACGACAAGCCCAACCGCGTGCGCCTGGGCGCGATGCGCGTCGATGACAATTGCGCCGTGCTGCAGGAAACGGCGCACCAGCTAGGGGAATATTTCGCCGGCACGCGCCAGCAATTCAACGTGCCGCTCGATTTTGCCGGCACGCCATTCCAGCAGGAAGTGTGGCGCGCGCTGCTGACGATACCGTATGGCCAGACGCGCAGCTATGGCGAGATCGCGCGCCAGATCGGCCGCCCCGCCGCCGTGCGCGCCGTGGGCGCCGCCAACGGCAAGAATCCCATCTCCATCATCGCCCCCTGCCACCGCGTCATCGGCGCCACGGGCGAGTTGACGGGCTTTGCGGGCGGCCTGCATGCAAAGGAAACCCTGCTGGCCCTGGAAGGCATCGCCCTGTCCAGCGACCGCGAAGCGCTGAAGACGGGCCACGCCCACCGCCGCGCCGTGCACATCGATACGGCGCAAGGCTGTTTGTTTTAGGCTGCGGCATCGCTCCCCTTGTGGGATACTCACGCCCTCCGCTCAAGCCCACACATCCTATGCCCTACCTAGTCATCCTGTTCTTTGTCGTTCTCTATTTACTGGCCACGTTCTTTTTCCATATCCCCGCCCTGGTCGCCCTCGTGTATGGCGTGCTGAGCCTGAGCTGCTTCGTGGCCTATGCGCTCGACAAGTCCGCCGCCAAACAGGGCCGCTGGCGCACGTCGGAACGCACCCTGTTGCTGTTGGGGTTGCTGTGCGGCTGGCCTGGCGCCGTGCTGGCCCAGCAATGGCTGCGCCACAAGTCCAGCAAGCGCTCGTTCCGCATCCTGTTCTGGATCACGGTCGCCCTCAATATCGGTGCTTTCGTGTATTTCAGCATGCATTACGCGGCACCCGATATCGGCACCGAGGTGGCGCCGATCGAACTGTAAAACTGCCTCCCGCCAAGATGTAACAATTATTGCAGCGCGTTGTTCTTGAAATGATCGCCTGTCAGAATATCAATATTTACGATATTCAAGCCAATTCATCTACACGGGAAAGCCCTTTTCGACCATGCGTACCTTGCAAATCCACAATTCCTTCTTGTTCCGCCTTGCCGCTGCGATTTGTTTCGCAATCACCTTGGCGGGCTGCACAAGCTATCGCTTTATTCCCCCGGACTCCGATGCGGGGCGTCAATGCGTGACGAGCTGCGGGACCAATCAACAAATATGCATTGCCGGCAAGGAGCAGGTTGCTGCAGCCCAGGCCCAAGCTTGTGAGATGCGCAACGTCAGTACCGTTTCCATCTGCCTGGCAGTGGCGAAAACAGATGCGGACCGGGAACTGTGCTCGAAGAAACGCCAATATTGTTCCTCCAGCGCATCTGGAACGTGGCAATGCGAGGCAGATTACAGAGCCTGCTATACGCAATGCGGCGGCAGGATCGAGGAAAGCGAATAATCGATCGCAAGGCTGATGCCTCCGAACAAGATGCCGGCGCGACTGGCGCAGAGCGCGACGTGCGACGCGCGGCAGGCTTGATTGATCTTGTTACTCGCCCAGCAGGCGCAGCGATTCCAGCCAGTCCGCCTTCCACTCGCGCAGCAAGGGCTGCGTGGCGAACGCCTTCTTCAGGTGCGCCATCGGCACGCGGTGCACATCGTGCAAGCCGAACGCCAAAGTCACCGGATGCCACAAATGGCTGTTCTTGCCGCCCCGCGAATTCTTGCGCACGCGGGCGCCATCGTCGCCAAAGATGCCCACGCCACTGGCCATGCCTTGGTCCAGATCGACCTTGCCCACGCCGGCAAAGGCGATCAAAATCTGCTCGCGCGCCAGGCCCTTCAGGGCGCTGGGCAAGACCACCGGGGCCTTGTCAGACGTCTCCTCGTCCGGCTGAGGATGCTGCAACTCCTTGAGCAAACGCAATAGATCGCGCTCCTGGAAGTGCAAGCCATCGACCGGCACGCGCAGTCCCGGCGCCTTCAGTTCGATGGCGATGTTGCCCGAGTCGCGCGTAAAACGCAGCCACACGTCGCCCGCGCCCGAGGCCAGGTGCTCCTTGTCGCCGATGAACACGACTGGCGCCGCATAGCGCGTCACGCCGTCATGGAACAGCTCGGCCCATTCTTCGCTGTAGTCGAGCCAGACAAACGGCAAGCCGCCCTGCTCCAGCAAACGCGCCAGGGTCCATGGCGTGCCCGTCTGTTCAGCCAGCCATGCGCAGGCTTCGGTGGCGGTGGCGCGGTATGGCAGGGAAATGGTCGTCATGGCGATTCCGTCGATAAAAGTGGAGCGCAGTGTAGCAGACACCGCCATCATCCCCGTCCGCAGTCGCAGCGGGCGCGCCATTCCTGCGCGATGTGCTAGGCTGGAAGCATCAGTACGCGCCATAGCCATTCCGGCCGCCTGGCGCACCACCGCGAGGGGATCATCATGCATTCCAGCACCAACGCAGCCACCGCACCCGCACCGCCACCAGAGCGCGACTCACCCACGCCGGCCAGCGAAAGCCATGCCGAGGAAGCGCTCGATGAAGCGCTGAAGGAAAGCTTTCCGGCCAGCGACCCGATCGCCATTGCCACCCCAAAACCGGTCAGCAAGACGCCCGCCTGAGGGCACACTCCACCAGCCACCATTGCGGTGGCTTTTTTATTTTGCCAACGCTGAATCCAGGCGCCCCGCCCGCGCGGCATGAAGCTGCGCATCCGCGGCGAATTCATCTTGCTTTGATCAAATTAAAAGCCCCGCCCGATGCATGCGCACGGGGCGGGGCCAGTCAAGCCGACACGCGCTTACTTGGGCGTGTCGCGGTACTGCTCGGGCGTCGTGTCGCCATCGGCAACTTCATACCACATCGCGTTGAGCACGGCGAAGGTTGCCGCCAGCGGAAGACCCAGTATCCAGGCGAAATACCACATAATTATTTCCTTTCCTTAATTCTTAGTAAGCGTGACCGCTGTCGTCTTCGATGGCTTTTCCATCTACCTTACCCCACAGCACTTTATACACCCACGTCGTGTACGCCACGATGAGGGGGATGAAGACGGCCGTGACGACCAGCATGATGAACAGGGTCATGTGGCTGGACGAGGAATCCCACACCGTCAGGCTGGCGCGCGGGTCGATAGACGAAGGCAGGATGAACGGGAACATGGCCGCGCCCACGCCGAGGATGATGCCGGCGACGCCAGCCGCGCTGGCCAGCAAGGCGGGCACTTCGCGGCGCGCGCGCTGGAAGGCGAACGCCAGCAGAGGGCAAAGCAGACCCAGCGCTGGAGCGACCCAGGTCCAGGGATGGGCGGCAAAGTTGAGGAACCAGGCGCCCACGTGCACTTCCGCCGTTTTCAGCATCGGATTCGACGGGCCATCGACCACCACCGTGCTGCTGATGCGGTAGCCATCGACCCACAGCCACAGGGCCACGCCGGCCAGTGCATACAGCACGACTGTCGCAATCGCCGCCACGCTGCCGTAGCGGCGCGCCCGTTCGGCCACGGCACCGTCCGTTTTCAGTTGCAGCCAGGTGGCGCCGTGCATCACCAGCATGGCCACCGAGACCAGGCCGCACAGCAGCGCGAACGGGTTGAGCAGCGCGAAGAAGCTGCCGTCATAGAAAATGTGCATGTCTGACGAGAAACGGAACGGCACGCCTTGCAGCACGTTGCCGATCGCCACGCCGCAGATCAGGGCCGGCACGAAGCCGCCCACGAACAGGGCCGCGTCCCAGCGCGCGCGCCAGCGCGGATCTTCGCGCTTGCTGCGGAATTTGAAGGCCACGGGACGCACGATCAGCGCCACGAGGATGACGAACATGGCCAGGTAAAAGCCCGAGAACGAGACGGCGTACAGCTGCGGCCAGGCGGCAAAGATGGCGCCGCCGCCGAGGATCAGCCACACCTGGTTGCCTTCCCATACGGGACCGATACTGTTGATGACGACACGGCGCTCGAGGTCCGTCTTGCCGACGAAGGGCAGCAGGATGCCCGTGCCCAGGTCGAAGCCGTCGGTGATGGCAAAGCCCACCAGCAAGATGCCGATCAGCAGCCACCAGATCAGGCGCAGTGTTTCGTAAGAAATCATTTCATGCAAAATCATGGTCTGGCCCTCCTTAGGCGCGTTGAGTATGAATGGCTGCGGCCGCTGGCACGGGGGCCGGCGCCTTCTCTTCCGGCCCCTTGCGGATGGCCTTGAGCATGAGCTTCATTTCAATAATCAACAGCACGGTGTAGATGGCGGCAAAGCCGGCAATGGTGATGAGCAAGGTGGTCGCGCCCAGGTTAGAGACGGCCACGGCCGTCGGCAGCACGCCTTCGATCACCCACGGCTGACGGCCCACTTCGGCCACGATCCAGCCCGCTTCAATCGCCACCCACGGCAGCGGGATGGCGAACACGGCCAGTTTCAGCAGCCAGCGGTGCTTGTCCAGGGTGCGGCGCGTCGACAAGATGAAGAATGTGCCGGTGAGCAAGATAAAGAACATGCCCAGGCCCACCATCACGCGGAAGGACCAGAACAATGGTGCCACGGGCGGCACGGTGTCGAGCGCCGCCTTGCGGATCTGTTCGGGCGTGGCCTGGCGCGGATCGTCGACATAGCGCTTCAGTAGCAAGGCGTAACCCATGGACTGGCCTTTCGACTCGAACATGTCCTTCGCGTCCTGCGGCACGGGGCTGCCTGGCGCCACGCTGCGGATGGTTTGCAGTGCGTCATAGGCCTTGATGCCATCCTGTATCAACAGCTCGCCGCGGTCGACCAGCTGCTCGATGCCGGGGATTTCCGTCGTCAGCGAACGCGTGCCGATCAAGCCCATCACCATCGGGATGTGCACGGCGTAATGCGTCTCGCGCGCTTTCGCGTCAGGAAAGCCGAAGGCCGTGAAGGCGGCGGGCGCCGGTTCCGTCGTCCACATGGCTTCGATGGCGGCCAGCTTCATCTTCTGGTGTTCGGACGACAGGTAACCGCTTTCGTCACCGAGCACCACCACCGACAGCGAGGCGGCCAGGCCGAAAGAGGCAGCCACCGTCATCGAGCGCTTGGCCAGCTGCACGTGGCGGCCCTTCAGCAGATACCAGGCGGAAATACCCAGCACGAAGATGGCAGCCGCCGTATAGCCGGCCGACACCGTGTGCACGAATTTCGCCTGTGCCACGGGATTCGTCAGCACGGCGCCGAAATCCGTCACTTCCATGCGCATGGTTTGCGGATTGAAGGCCGCGCCGACGGGATTTTGCATCCAGCCGTTGGCGATCAGGATCCACAGGGCCGAGAAGTTCGAGCCGATGGCCACCAGCCAGGTCGTGACCAGGTGGCCCCGCTTGGACAGCTTGTCCCAGCCGAAGAAGAACAGGCCGACGAAGGTCGCTTCCAGGAAGAAAGCCATCAAGCCTTCGATGGCCAGAGGCGCACCGAAAATGTCGCCCACATAATGGCTGTAATAGCTCCAGTTCATGCCGAACTGGAATTCCATGACGATGCCCGTCGCCACACCCATGGCGAAGTTGATGCCGAACAAGACACCCCAGAACTTGGTCATGTCGCGCCAGATGGGGCGGTTCGTCATCACGTAAAACCGTCTCCATGATGGCGAGGATCACTGACAGGCCTATCGTCAGCGGAACGAATATAAAGTGGTACAGAGCTGTCAGCGCGAACTGCAGTCTGGATAAAGCGACAATATCGAAGTCCATATGATTTCCTTGGTGTTTCCCTGCTGTAATTGTAAACTTGGTATCTATCTGATGCTGTTCGGTTGGCGCCGGTGTTGCAAAATTGTCAGGCAGCGCCGCCTGTGTCTCCCCTATTTTTCTTCAATCTCCGCGCAAGCCGGCCAGCGCAGCCTCGAAGGCTTGTGTGCCACGGCGCGCGTCGCCCACGATGCGGCCATCGCGCAGACTGAGCAGCCGGTCCGCCAGCGCCGCTTCGCGCCGCAAGTGGGTTGCGATCAGCAAAGTGCGTCCTTCGCTGCGCGCGCGCAGGCGCTGCAGGACATCGATTGCCGTCTGTGCATTCAGCGCCTCGGTGGCTTCGTCCAGCAGCCACAGGGGCGATTCGTGCAGGAACAGCCGCGCCAGCGCCAAGCGCCGCGCCTGGCCGCCCGACAAGCCCAGGCCGCCCTCGCCCAGCTGTGTGTCGAGGCCGCCCGCGAAGGCACGCACCTCGTCATCCAGGCCGGCCGCCTGCAGCGCCGCCCACAGCTGCGCATCGCTGGCGGACGGGTCGGCCAGGCGCAGGTTGTCGCGCAAGCTGTCCTGGAACAATTCCGTCTTCTGGGTGAACAAACAGGCGCGCGGCGCGCTCACCTTGCCCGACAGCGGCGCCAGCTCGCGCGCGGCAAGGGCCAGCAAGGTGGACTTGCCTGCGCCGCTGGGACCGATCAAGGCCACGCGCTCGCCCTCCGCGATATGCAGCGATACGTCATGCAAGATGGCAACATGGCTGCCCGCATGCGCGGCGCTGACGTGCTCCAGACGCAAGCCCGCCGCGGCATCCGCGGACAACGCCACGACGTCTTGTCCATCGAGGCGCGGCGCCAGGCGGCGCATGGCCAGCAGCATGCGGCCCGCCTCCAGCGCGCCACGGCGCAATCCCGCAAACGGCTCCACGGCCGTCAGGGCAATCAGCAAAGCCAGGGCCGCCAGCGGCACGTTCAGCATTTGCTGCTGCACCAGCGCGGCCACGGCCAGCAGCACGCCGGCCAAGGTCACGCTGCCCGCCACGCCATACGCGGCACCGGCCGCCGTCTCCAGGCGCTGCAGGGCAAAATCGGCTTGCGCCAGCGAGCGGTCGATCTGTCCCAGCGCGGCGCATTGGGCGTCGATGCGGCCCGCCATCACCAGATCCGTCTGACCGGCCACCAGGTCGATGGTGCCGGAGCGCAATTTTTCGATGGCGCGCGAGCGCACGATGGCTGGACGGCGGGCACGGTGCGCCACGACCCAACTGATGCCGCCGCCGGCGGCCAGCAGCCACGCGGCCAGGCCCAGGCCCAGCTGCCATTGCATCACCCCCAGCGCCACGCCGGCCAGCAAGGCCGCGCACAGTGCCGTGAAGGCAGGCACCAGCAGGCGCAAATACAGTGATTCGAGCGCATCGATATCGGCCGTCAGCCGGAACAGCAGCTTGGCGGGCTGGCGCAGCAACCGGCTGGCCGCTTCCGGGCGCGACCAGCCGCGAAACAGTCGCACGCGGATGCTGGCCAGCGCGGCGAACGTGGCATCGTGCGTGACGAGGCGCTCCGCATAACGCGATCCCGTGCGGCCGATGGCCAGCAGGCGGATGCCGGCCGACGGGCCGAACACATCGAACAGGATCGCGGTGGACGCATGCAGGCCGGCAATCGACGTGGCAGTAATAAACCAGCCGGACAAACCCAGCAAGGCCATGCCGGCCACAGCCGTCAGGGCCGCCAGCATGGCGCCCCCGATCAGCTTGCCGGGCTGGGCCAGCAGCAATTGCCGCAGGACGGGGTTGAGGATCAGTGAATTCTTCATGCGCGCAGTTCCTGTACTTGCGCCTGCGCATCGACCTGCACCATGCGCTGCAGCCGGCCAGCCAGCACGGGATCGTGCGTGGCGACAATCATCGTCTTGCCTTTCGCCAGTTCCAGCAAGGCGTCCGTCACGCGCGCCGCCGTTTCGCTGTCCAGGTGGGCCGTCGGTTCATCGACCAGCAGCAGATCCGCGTGCGGATGCAGGGCTACGCGGGCCAGGGCCAGGCGCACGGCTTCGCCGCCGGACAAGCCCTGGCCGCCATCGCTGAGCATGACGGCCGGCTGCGCCTGCGCCACGGCGGCCAGGTCGGCCAGGTGCAGCGCCTGCGTCACTTGCGCGGCATGCGCTCCCACGCGGCCCAGGGTCACATTCTGGCTGACGGAGGCGGCAAACACGTGGGGGCGCTGGCCCATCCACGCCATGCGCTGGCGCAAGGTATTCACGGTGCTATCGGTCAGGCGCACGCCGCCGATGCGGATATCTCCGCCGTTGGCGGGCAGCAAGCCGGCCAGCAAGGAAAGCAAGGTGGTCTTGCCGGCGCCGCTGGCGCCCAGCAGGGCCACGTGTTCACCGGCACGCACTTTCAGGTCGAAGCGCTCGAAGACGGGCGCCTCGCCGGGATGGGCAAAACTTAATTGCCGGAGTTCCACGGTAGGCGGCGCTGCCACCGCCATGGCGGCGGCGGAAACGGCAACCACTTCCACGCTGGCACCTGGCAGGGGCACGCCCTCCCCCGCCAAGTCATGCAAACCGGCCAGGCCCGCTTCGCCAGCCGCCTTGTCGTGCCAGACGGCGGCCAGTTCGCGCAAGGGTTCGAAAAACGCGGGCGCCAGCAGCAGGATGAACAAGCCCTGTCCCAGGCTCAGTTCCCGGCCCCAGGTGCCGAAATTGATGCTGCCCAACAAGGAGAAACCGATAAACGCCGCCACCATGGCCACGCCCAGCGCGGAAAACAGTTCCAGCACGGCGGACGACAAAAAGGCGATGCGCAGCACCACCATCGTGCGCCGGCGCACGGATTGCGACGAGGCGTCCAGCCGTTCAGCCGTGGCGTCGACGGCGTCGAGCGCGCGCAGGGTGGCCAGGCCGCGCAGGCGGTCCAATAGAAAGGCGTTCATGCTGCCCATTTCCACCATCTGCGCGCGGCTGGCCGCTTGCGCGCCCATGCCCACCAGGGCCATGAAGACGGGAATCAGGGGCGCGGCGATGAGCAGTATCAATGCGGCGATCCAGGACAGCGGCGTCACCACGGCGAGGATCACGAGCGGCACGCTGAGCACTTTCCAGCGCGCGGGCTTGTAACGCACCAGATACGGCACGATGGCTTCGGCCTGCTCGGCGATGACGCTGGCCGCCTGGCCCGACTGGGCGCGCTGGCGGTCCAGCGGCGAACGGTGCGCCAGCGCTTGCGCCACCTGAGCGCGCAAGGTGGACAGGTGCTCGCGCGCCGCAGCATACATGCGCCGCGCGCCCCACGCTTCGCAGCCGGCGCGCAGCACGCCCAGCAGCAGCACGCCAGCGGCTGGCAGCACGGCCGCACGCCAGGGCGCACCGTCGAGCATGGCTTGCACGGCCCAGGCCAGCAAGGCCGCTTGCGGCAGCCACAGCAAGGCGGCGCCGCCTTGCGCCAGGCTGGCGACACGGGGAAGAATAAAGCGGGGCAAGGACAAGGGCGTGGTCGGCATCTTCTATACTTCTTGAGTTTTCAGAATTTTCTGTAAATTCGATTTTTTGTATAATACTGCGAAACATGACATATATCAATTGACCCTGCGGGTGTGGCGTGAAAAAAATTCAGATAATTATGAAAACTCAACATATCCAAATGACGCCGCTGATCCTGACCTTTGTCAGCCATTTCGGCGAGATGGGCAGCCGCTGGGGCTTTAACCGCACGGTGGGGCAAGTGTACGCCTTGTTGTTTGTCGCGGAGCATCCTTTACACGCAGATGAAATCGCGGAACACCTGAGTTTTTCGCGCTCGAACGTCAGCATAGGCTTGAAGGAGTTGCAGGGCTGGGGCTTGATCCGCCAGTCGCGCATCCCCGGCGACCGGCGCGAGTATTTTTCCTCGCTGGGCGATGTGTGGCAAATCTTCCGCGTGGTGGCAGCCGAGCGCCGCCGCCGCGAAGTGGCGCCGACCCTGACAGTGCTGCGCGAATCGCTGCTGGCGCCGGCCACGGAACCCGTGGACCAGTATGCGCAGGAGCGCATGCGCGAAATGTATGAACTGGTCGACCTGGCCAACACCTGGTTCGACGACTTGCAGCGCCTGTCGCCCGAATCGATGGCGCAACTGATGAAAATGGGCGCCAAGGTGCAAAAATTGCTTAACGCCAAGGATCGCCTGTTTGGCAAGAGTCCCGAGGAAAACTAGGCCCAGCCTCGCCTGCCACCGGCACGTCCGTGCAGCGAGCGCCCCCCCTTCCGGCCGGCCTTGCCCTTGTGAGATTTGGTGAGATTTCCACAAATTAATTTTCATATAATGCGGCCGCGAATCGACACGTCTCTGTCGCCCTCACTTGCCAAATTCATGAAAAAATCTCTCGCAGTTAGCAGTATCGTCTTGCTCCTCAACGGTTGCGGAGGCGGCGGAAGCGGCGGCAACGATGCCCCTATCGGCCCGCCAACGGGACCGGTGACACCGGTGATACCTGTCCTCGCCAGCATCAACGCGGCCGATGCATTCAGCAAGTTCATCAACACCAATCAAAACGGCGTGGACCTGCCCTCGAATGACGGCTTCCTGGGCACGGCAAACCTGATCATCCGCACGGAAGAGTCCTACCCCTTCGTCACCGACGGCGTGGCGCAGGAAACCAAGACGTCGCAAGTGATCCAGTTCCAGCGCCGCGGCGCCGATGGCCGCCTGCAACGGCAAAACATCTGGAAAATTCATTTTGATGCACAGATGAAACCCATCGGCATCGCCGTCGGCAAGGAATACGGCACCTATACCGATTGCCTGGCAGTGAAAAGCAGCACGGCTTTGCCTACCTCGACGAATGGTTCCGGTGCGCTCCTGTCGGGTCTGCAGTCGAGCACCTACGTGGAAGGGTTCAAGAGTGGAAAATATGCCCACTATTGCAGCCCGAGCACGCAAACGAGCGGCAGCGTGGAATGGTCCGTCGTCGAAGGCGCGCCCAATCCCTATTTCTGCCTGACCATGCCTGAAGGCATGACTGCCGCGAAAACCCGCATCTGCACGCCCGTGGACAAGTCCGGCACGCTGAACCAGTCAGCCTGGGTACGCGTCTACAATAGCGATGGTACATCGCAAGTGGACTACAAGAATACGAGCCTGAACAAACCGGTGGAAACCTTCAGCACCATCATCAATGCCAAGGATTACTGGTACGGCGTCGTATGGCGTCCGCAGGATGGCTATGTGTACAAGACTTATCCGGACAGCCGCTACTCCTCCGAACTGGCCTGCCGCGAACAGACCAACATCAACTGGAAAGAAAACTGGAGCGCAAACAATATCGGCTGGGCCTGCATCCACACCATCTCGAACTAAATCCACCCCCCTCCCCTGCGGCCCGCGCCGCAGGCGAGGCAGTAAGCGGCCGTCAGCCCGCATTTTTAGGCGGCGTTGACGGCCAGCCCCCACCTTTTTACACCGTCTTTATGCCCCTCTCGCTATGCTGGTTGGCACCACCGCCACCCTTGCAAAGGAGCTTCCATGCATGAATCCCCATTCCAGCCACGCACGCGCAGCGTGCTGCGCCAGCAGCTTGCCCGTGCGCGAACGGCTGCGCCTGGCGCGCTTGGCGAGCAAGAAAGTGCTGTCGGTATTGTCTGCGCTGCTGTGCGCGGCACCACTGCTGTATTTGCTGAGTGTGGTGCTGTTTGCGCAGCCTTAGGGCCGCGTGCTGATAGACAGGAAAGAGAGAAGAAGCGGCTGCATGGCGCAAGCCGTGACCAGTATGAAACTGGTCCGCCCAGAGGGAATCGAACCCCCATTCACGGTTTAGAAGACCGTTGTCCTATCCGTTGAACGATGGGCGGAGAGGTGCAGTATTTTAATCCATGCGCGCTAGCAATGAAATGCCTGCGCGGAATAGAAAACGGGCTGTCATTTCTGACAGCCCGCTTATGACTTTGGTCGGAGTACAAGGATTCGAACCTTGGACCCCCTGGTCCCAAACCAGGTGCGCTACCGGGCTGCGCCACACTCCGAAGACAAGATAATAACGCCCCCACCCAATTTCGTCAATTGCCATAGACGAATTAGATGGAAATAACTATCGATCCCTGCCTTAAACAGCGACCTTGTCGGCGATGCGGCGCGCCATCGACTCAGCCTTCTCCCTGTCCTTGGCTTCCACCATCACGCGTATCAGCGGTTCGGTGCCCGATGCGCGGATCAGCACGCGGCCCGTGTCGCCCAGCTCGGCCTCGACCAATTCTTTCTCGGCCACCATGGCGGTATTTTTCTGCCAGTCAAAACCAGGCGCCACGCGCAGGTTGATCAGGGTTTGCGGGAACAGCACCAGTTCGGCCAGGCATTGCTGCAGGCTCTGGCCGCTGCGCTTGAGCGCGGACAATACTTGCAGCGCGGAGACGATGCCGTCGCCCGTCGTGTGCTTGTCCAGGCACAGCAAATGGCCCGAACCCTCGCCGCCCAGTATCCAGCCCTTTTCCTTCATGACTTCCAGCACATAGCGGTCGCCCACCTTGGCGCGCGCAAAGCCGATGCCCTGCTGCTTGAACAGCACTTCCAGCGCCATGTTGGTCATCAGGGTACCCACGGCGCCAGCTACGGAGCCCGTCGCAAGGCGGTCCTTGACCATGACGTACAACAACTCGTCGCCGTTATACATGCGGCCGGTGGCGTCGCACATGATCAGGCGGTCGGCGTCGCCATCGAGAGCGATACCGAGATCGGCGCCGTGCTCGACGACGGCTTCGGCCATGGCCTTGGTCGCCGTGGCGCCGTAGCCCGCATTAATGTTGAAACCGTCGGGCTTGTTGCCGATGGCGATGACTTCCGCGCCCAGCTCATGGAACACGTGCGGGGCGATATGGTAGGCGGCGCCGTGCGCGCAATCGACGACAATCTTCAGGCCGCGCAAGTCCAGCTCGTTCGGGAAAGTGCCTTTGCAAAATTCGATGTAGCGGCCCTGGGCATCGTCCAGGCGCTTGGCGCGGCCCAGCTTGTCCGAGGGCACGCAAGCCATGGGCTCGTCGAGCGCCGCTTCGATTTCCAGTTCCACGCTGTCGGGCAGCTTGGTGCCCTGACCGGAAAAGAACTTGATGCCATTGTCATGATAGGGATTGTGCGAAGCGGAAATGACGACGCCGGCCGACAGGCGCAGCGCCCGCGTCAGGTAAGCGATTGCCGGGGTCGGCATGGGGCCGGCCAGCATCACGTCCACGCCGGCCGCAGACAGGCCCGCTTCCAGCGCCGCTTCCAGCATGTAGCCGGAAATGCGCGTGTCCTTGCCGATCAGCACGGTCGGGCGCACCTTGCCGCCTTGCGACTTGGCCAGCACCTTGCCGGCCGCATAACCGAGGCGCATGACAAAATCGGGGGTGATCGGAGCCGTGCCCACCAGGCCGCGGATGCCATCGGTGCCAAAATATTTACGCGTCATAGTATTTCTCTTTTTGTTGTTTATGATAAATCTTACAGGCTCAGTGCGCCATGCGCCAGACCTTCAGTGCATCGACGGTTTCTGCTACATCATGCACACGGATAATTTCCGCACCTTGCGCTACCGCAGCAAGCGCACCGGCAACGCTGCCGGCCAGGCGCTGCTCGACGGGACGTCCCGTGACGGCGCCGATCATCGACTTGCGCGACAGGCCGGCCAGCACAGGCAGGTCCAGCTCGCTGCGCAACTGGCGCGTGGCGCGCAGCAAGGCATAATTCTGCTCCACCGTCTTGCCAAAACCAAAGCCGGGATCGACGCACAGGCGCTCGCGGGCAATGCCGGCCGCCGTCATCGTCGCTATGCGCTCGCGCAGGAAGTCGATGACTTCGCGCACCACATCCTCGTACTGCGGCTGGTCCTGCATGGTTTGCGGCACGCTTTGCATGTGCATGATGCACAGCGCGCAATCGCTGTCCCGCACGGCGTCGATGGCGCCCGGCGCGCGGAAACCGTTGATATCGTTGATCATGTCGGCGCCCGCCAGAATGGCTTCGCGCATCACTTCGGGCTTGTACGTATCGACGGACAGGGGCTTGCCGCAGTCGCGCAAGGCGTATAGCACAGGCATGACGCGCTGCAATTCATCTTGCAGCGGCAATGGCGGCGCGCCGGGGCGGCTCGATTCGCCGCCGATGTCGATGATGTCGACGCCATCGAGCATCATCTGCTCGGCGCGCGAAATGGCAAATTCCAGGTGTTGATACTGGCCCGCATCGGAAAACGAGTCAGGCGTGATGTTCAGGATGCCCATCACCAGCGCCTGCGTACCCTGCAGGTTGAAGCCGAACCGGCCGAATTGCAAATAGTGTCGCATGTGAATCTTTGTAGTCGTCAGGGAAATCTGGCGCGCCAACGAAAAAGGGCAAGGATCGCTCCTTACCCTTTTGATTGCGCGCCGCCGGTCAGGGCGGCCGTTATCAGGCTGGTGCCGTCACGTTTGGCGAGATGCCGCCCGTGCCGCTGTCGCCCGCATTGCGGCGTGGCGGGATGACTTTCGGTGGACGCGGCTCCAGGCCGGCCATGATGTCATTGATTTGCTCAGCATCAATGGTTTCCCATTCCAGCAAGGCTTTGGTCATCATTTCGACCTTGTCGCGGTTGCCTTCCAGCAAGGTGCGCGCCAAAGCGTATTGCTTGTCGAGAATGTTGCGGATTTCAGCATCAACCTTTTGCTGGGTCGCTTCCGAGATCGTCTTGGTGGCGCCACCGAAGAAACCTTCGTTTTCGCTGTCTTCGTAGACCATCACGCCCATGCTATCGGACATACCGAAGCGGGTCACCATGGAACGGGCCAGCTTGGTAGCACGCGAGAAGTCGTTCGACGCGCCGGTGGACATTTGTCCCACGAAAATCTCTTCGGCGATACGGCCACCGAACAGGATGGAAATTTCTTCCAGCATCTTGTCCTTGTAGGCGGACAGATTGTCGTGTTCCGGCAACTGCCAGGTCAGGCCCAGGGCCCAGCCGCGCGGCATGATAGTCACTTTATGCACGGGATCCGCCTTCGGCAGCAACTTGGCGACGACTGCGTGACCGGACTCATGGTAAGCCGTATTGCGACGCTCTTCCTCGCGGATGATCATCGATTTACGCTCAGGACCCATGTAGATCTTGTCTTTCGCATCTTCGAAGTCGGCCATTTCCACCAGGCGCTTGCTTCGGCGGGCGGCGAACAGGGCTGCCTCGTTGACCAGGTTGGCCAGGTCCGCACCCGAGAAACCAGGGGTGCCGCGGGCCAGGATATCGGCTTTCACGTCGGTACTGATAGGTACTTTACGCATGTGCACGTTCAAGATCTGCTCGCGGCCGCGGATATCGGGCAAGCCGACGGAGACCTGGCGGTCGAAACGGCCTGGACGCAGCAAGGCTTTGTCGAGCACGTCGGCGCGGTTGGTGGCGGCCACGACGATCACGCCGGAGTTCGCTTCAAAACCGTCCATCTCGACCAGCAACTGGTTCAAGGTCTGTTCGCGCTCGTCATTGCCGCCGCCCATGCCGGCGCCGCGGTGACGGCCGACAGCGTCGATCTCATCGATGAAGATGATGCACGGCGAATGCTTTTTCGCGTTTTCGAACATGTCACGGACACGGCTGGCACCCACGCCGACGAACATTTCCACGAAGTCGGAACCGGAAATCGAGAAGAACGGCACTTTGGCTTCGCCGGCAATGGCGCGCGCCAGCAGGGTTTTACCCGTGCCCGGAGGACCGACCATCAGCACGCCGCGGGGAATGCGGCCGCCCAATTTCTGGAATTTGCTCGGATCCTTGAGGAAGTCGACCACTTCGTTGACTTCTTCTTTCGCTTCGTCGCAACCGGCGACATCGGCGAAGGTGACGGTGTTGCTGGCTTCATCCATCATGCGTGCCTTCGACTTGCCGAACGAGAATGCCCCGCCCTTGCCGCCGCCTTGCATCTGACGCATGAAGAATACCCAGACGCCGATCAACAGCAGCATGGGGAACCAGGAAACAAAAATAGTTTGCAGGAAAGACGCTTCCTCAGGCGGACGCACATCGAAATGCACGCCATTGTCGCGCAGGTCGCCGATCAGGCCCTTGTCGAGGCTGGTGGCGGTGGTACGCACCTTGGTGTCGTCCATCAGCTTGGCGGTGATCGACGAACCTTCGATCACGACATCCTTGACGCGCTTGGCTTTGACTTCATCCAGCAAATCGGAATAAGCGATGGCCTTGCTGCCGCCTGTGGCGCCATGACTGTCGAATTGCTTGAACAGCATAAACAACAGCAGCAATACGACTACCCAGATGGCAGATTTGGAAAACATGTTATTCACGAAGACTCCTTGGATGCAGTGCGCATCTCTTTACCTATAGCTAGAAACACGATTTTACTCGCAATAAGCGGGCCGTGCCAAAGCCCGCCGATCCGTGCGCGCGAAAAAATCGCGTTCACGCAAAAAAATGCAGTATAAACAATTTAGGCTTTTATACCATCAGACGCTACTGCACTTCTCGTTCCCATGTGCGGATTCCCGCTTAAATATCAAGGGCGGAATCATCTTCTTCCACGGCATTTTTCAGCGGATTCTTGATTCCACGGCCCATCAGGAAGATTTCCGACGATTTATCGCGGCTGGCCTTGGGTTTTTTCTGTACCACGACCTTGAATTCGGCGCGGAATTTCTCCACGATCTGGCTGAAACCCATATCTTTAAAGCATTTCACCAGCAGCACTCCAGACGGCTTCAGGTGCAATTGCGAGAATTCGATGGCCAGGTCGATCAAATGTTCCATGCGCGCGGCGTCCGCCGTGGCGATGCCCGACAGGTTGGGCGCCATGTCCGACAGGACCAAGTCGACCTTGCGGCCCTGCAACACCACTTCCAGCTGGCGCAGCACGCGCGCTTCGCGGAAGTCGCCCTGGATGAAATGGAAATCGGCGATCGGCTCCATTTCCAGCATGTCCAGGCCAATCAGGGTACCATTGACCCCGCCGCCGTCCTTGCCGGCCAGCTTGCGCCGCGTGTACTGGGCCCAGCTGCCAGGAGTGCAACCAAGGTCGACAATCACCTGGCCAGGTTTGATCAGTTTCTCGTCTTCATCGATTTCTTTGAGCTTGTATGCTGCCCGGGCGCGGTAGCCCTCTTTTTGCGCCAACTTCACATAAGGATCATTTATGTGGTCGTGCAACCAGTTTTTGTTTAATTTCTTCTTTGCCATTCGCGTAGAATACTGCTTTTAAGGGAATTACTAAATATTATTATGCTAAAACTTACACCCGTAGAGCGCAGCGCACTGCGCGCCGAAGCACACGCGCTGAAGCCTATCGTCATCATTGGCGAAGCGGGCTTGACACCTGCTGTACTCAAAGAGATCGACCTTGGCCTGGATTCGCACGGTCTGATTAAAGTCCGCGTGTTCGGCGACGACCGCGAAGCCCGCGTCGGAATGTACGATACGATTTGCGGCAATCTCGGCGCCGCCCCGGTACAACATATTGGCAAACTGCTGGTAATCTACCGTCCGAAAAAGAAGTGGTTAAGGAGAAGGTCAGCGCCGGCAAAGGCATGCGCGAAGTGACCATCGTCAAGGCCAGCGCCAGCGGTACCAAGCGCCCGAGCGTGACGAAAGTCATGATCAAAGGCAATGAGCGCGTTACCGAAGGCGGTTCCATCAAGCGTGCCAAGCCACGTCAGAAAAGCGCCAAGAAAAGCGCACTGGGCAGCAAGTAAGCCTGTTCACCCGGCAACCGCAAGGCAGCCGGGCTTGAAACAAGAAGCGGAGCACGGGATATTCCCTGCTCCGCTTTTTTATTGCTGCTAATTTAAGATTACTGCTGTTTCCAGATCAGCACGCCCGCCAGCAAACTTTGCACGGCAAAGATCACGGTCGACACGCCATGCAGCATGCCGAAGCGGCTACGCATGGCTTCGTCCATGATGCCCGACGGGGCTTGCGCCTTGAGTTCAGCCATCAGGGGGAAATGCCGAAATGGCTGAGCAGCGCGCACACCAGCATCGATAGCACCAGCGCTGCCAGCAAGCGGCGGCGCTTGAGCTCCAGCGTGCCGGGGCTCCACTGCAGCAAGGCCAGCAGTATCAAGGCACAGACGATGGACAGCCAGGCCTCCGCGCGGAACATGCTGCCGGCAATATTGCCTGCCAGCACGCGGTCGCTCAGGGTGCCAAACAAGGTCGGCGCCACGATGAAACCGATGGTCCACAGGCTGCCGGCCCACAGGGTGGCAACGAGGAGGCGCACGCGGCTCAGCATCAGATGTACAGTACTTCCAGGATTTCGTATTCGCGCGGGCCGGACGGCGCCTGCACTTCCACCACGTCGCCAGCGTACTTGCCGATCAGCGCGCGGGCAATCGGCGACGTCACGGAGACTTTGTTCTTTTTCAGGTCGGCTTCATCGAGGCCAACGATCTGGTAGGTGACTTTCTGGCCCGATTCCAGGTCTTCCAGGTTCACGGTCGAGGCAAAGACCACGCGGCCTTCCGCGTCGAGCGCGGTCGGGTCGATGATTTGCGCTGCGCCCAGCTTGCCTTCGAGTTCGGCGATGCGGCCTTCGACGAACGCTTGGCGTTCCTTGGCGGCATCGTACTCGGCGTTTTCCGACAGGTCGCCGTGCGAACGCGCTTCGGCGATCGCATCGATGACGATGCGGCGTTCCTTGGTCTTCAAATGATGCAGCTCTTCTTTCAAGAGTTCTGCGCCGTATTTGGTCAATGGGACTGAGGTCATGTTATCTCTACTATCTGCTAGTTATCGGCGCCGTCGTCCGTGTTTTGTCACGGTTAACGGACTTACCAAGTGAAAACCACAGAGGCCGCGCGCTGCTCTGCACGGAACTCTGTGGTTGATAAGCATGCAGTGTACCGCCTAACGGCGGCCACTGCAAACGCACTTAGTTCAAGGTCTTGTGCAGACCTTGCAAATCGTACACACGCAACTCATCCAGATGGCGGATGCCTTCGACAGCCGCTTCCGCGCCCGCGATGGTGGTGTAGGTCGTCACGCGCGACGCCAGAGCCGAGGTGCGGATGGCCCGCGAATCGACGATGGCGCTGCGCTTTTCTTCCACGGTGTTGATCACCAGCACGATTTCATGGTTCTTGATCATGTCGACCACGTGCGGACGGCCTTCGATCACCTTGTTCACTGGCGTGACGGCGATGCCGGCAGCAGCGATCACGGCGGCGGTACCCTTGGTGGCGACCACGGTGAAACCGGACTCGACCAGGTCACGCGCCACTTGCACGGCGCGCGGCTTGTCCGACGCTTTCACGCTGATGAAGACCTTGCCCGATTTTGGCAGATTGACGCCGGCGCCCAGTTGCGATTTCACAAACGCTTCGCCGAAGGTCAAGCCGACGCCCATGACTTCGCCCGTCGATTTCATTTCAGGGCCCAGGATGGTGTCCACGCCAGGGAACTTGACGAACGGGAACACGGCTTCCTTGACGCTGAAGTACGGCGGCACGACTTCCTGCGTGATGCCTTGCGAAGCCAGCGACTGGCCGACCATGCAGCGCGCGGCGATCTTCGCCAGTTGCAAACCGGTGGCTTTCGAGACGAAAGGCACGGTGCGCGAAGCGCGTGGATTGACTTCCAGCACGAAGACGACGTCTTTCATTTCGCCATCAATCTTTTGCTTCTGGATCGCGAACTGCACGTTCATCAGGCCGACCACGTTCAAGCCCTTGGCCATCAGCGCCGTCTGGCGCTTCAGTTCTTCAATGGTTTCCGGTGCCAGCGAATATGGTGGCAAGGAGCAAGCCGAGTCGCCCGAGTGCACGCCAGCCTGTTCGATGTGTTCCATCACGCCGCCGATAAACGTCGTTTCGCCGTCGGAGATGCAATCGACGTCGCACTCGATGGCGTCGTTCAGGAAGCGGTCCAGCAGCACTGGCGAATCGTGCGAGACCTTGACGGCTTCGCGCATGTAGCGCTCGAGGTCGCGTTGCTCATGGACGATTTCCATGGCGCGGCCACCCAGCACGTACGAAGGACGCACGACCAGCGGGTAACCGATTTCCTGCGCCAGCGCCAGAGCGTCGGCTTCCGTGCGCGCGGTGCGGTTAGGCGGCTGGCGCAGTTCCAGCTTGTGCAGCATTTGCTGGAAACGCTCGCGGTCTTCGGCCGCATCGATCATGTCCGGCGAGGTGCCGATGATCGGTACGCCATTGGCTTCCAGGTCCAGCGCCAGTTTCAGCGGAGTCTGGCCGCCGTACTGCACGATCACGCCCACCGGTTTTTCGATGGCGACGATTTCCAGCACGTCTTCCAGCGTCAGGGACTCAAAGTACAGGCGGTCCGAGGTATCGTAGTCGGTCGACACGGTTTCTGGGTTGCAATTGACCATGATGGTTTCGTAGCCGTCTTCGCGCATGGCGAGGGCCGCGTGGACGCAGCAATAGTCAAACTCGATACCCTGGCCGATACGGTTCGGGCCACCGCCCAAGACCATGATCTTTTTCTTGTCGGTCGGATTCGATTCGCACTCTTCGTCGTACGTGGAATACATGTACGCCGTGTCGGTCGAAAATTCGGCCGCGCAGGTATCGACGCGCTTGTAGACAGGACGAATGTTCAGCGCATGGCGCTGCTGGCGCACTGCCGTGTCGGTCGTCTGCAACAGGAAGCCCAGGCGGCGGTCCGAGAAGCCCTTCTGTTTCAACTTGTACAGGGTGTTCTTGTCCAGGTTTTCCAGTTTCTGCGTATCGAGCCACAGTTCCAGATCGACGATTTCCTTGATCTGGATCAGGAACCATGGGTCGATCTTGGTCAGATTGTGCACTTCTTCCAGGGTGAAACCCTGGGCAAACGCATCGCCCACGTACCAGATGCGCTCAGGACCAGGCTCGCCCAGTTCTTCTTCGATCTTTTCGCGGTCCTTGGTCTTTTCGTTCATGCCGTCCACGCCCACTTCCAGGCCGCGCAAGGCTTTCTGGAACGATTCCTGGAAGGTACGGCCGATCGCCATCACTTCGCCGACGGATTTCATCTGCGTCGTCAGGTGATGGTCGGCGGTCGGGAATTTCTCGAACGTGAAACGGGGGATCTTGGTGACGACGTAATCGATCGACGGTTCGAACGATGCCGGCGTGGCGCCGCCCGTGATTTCATTGCGCAGCTCGTCCAAGGTGAAACCGACGGCCAGCTTGGCGGCGATTTTCGCGATCGGGAAACCCGTCGCTTTCGATGCCAGTGCCGACGAACGCGATACGCGCGGGTTCATCTCGATGACGATCATGCGGCCATCGACAGGGTTGATCGAGAATTGCACGTTCGAGCCACCGGTGTCGACGCCGATCTCGCGCAGCACTGCCAGGCTGGCATTGCGCATGATCTGGTATTCCTTGTCCGTCAGGGTTTGCGCAGGCGCCACCGTGATGGAGTCGCCCGTGTGCACGCCCATCGGATCGAGGTTTTCGATCGAGCAAATGATGATGCAGTTGTCCGCCTTGTCGCGCACCACTTCCATCTCGTACTCTTTCCAGCCCAGCAACGATTCTTCGATCAGCAGTTCTTTCGTCGGCGATGCCTCCAGGCCGCGTTTGCAGATGGTTTCGAATTCTTCTTCGTTGTAGGCGATGCCGCCGCCGGAACCGCCCATGGTGAACGATGGACGGATGATGGTCGGGAAGCCCAGGGTGCGCTGCACGGCCCACGATTCTTCCATCGAGTGCGCCACGCCGGAACGTGCCGAACCGAGGCCGATCTTGGTCATCGCGTCCTTGAACTTGGAACGGTCTTCCGCCTTGTCGATGGCTTCCGGCGACGCGCCGATCAGCTCGACGTTGTATTTTGCCAGCACGCCATTGTTGAACAGGTCCAGCGCGCAGTTCAGCGCCGTCTGGCCGCCCATCGTTGGCAGGATGGCGTCAGGACGCTCCTTGGCGATGATGCGTTCAACGACCGACCAGGTGATCGGTTCGATGTAGGTCACGTCGGCCATTTCCGGATCCGTCATGATGGTCGCAGGATTGCTGTTGACCAGGATGACTTTGTAGCCCTCTTCGCGCAGGGCCTTGCACGCTTGCGCGCCGGAATAATCGAATTCGCAGGCCTGGCCGATCACGATCGGGCCAGCGCCAATAATCAGAATACTTTTAATATCTAAACGTTTAGGCATTTTTCTTTTTCTCCTCCGCAGCCATCAAGTTGATGAAGCGGTCAAACAGGTAAGCAACATCCATCGGGCCCGGCGACGCTTCAGGGTGACCCTGGAAGCAGAAGGCCGGCTTGTCCGTGCGGGCAAAGCCCTGCAGGGAGCCGTCGAACAGCGATTCATGGGTCACGCGACAATTCGCGGGCAAGGTTGCCGCGTCGACTGCGAAACCGTGGTTTTGCGAGGTAATCAAGACTTGCTTGGTTTCCAGGTCTTGTACCGGGTGGTTGGCGCCGTGATGGCCGAACTTCATCTTCAACGTCTTCGCGCCGGAAGCGATCGCCATGATCTGGTGGCCGAGGCAGATGCCGAAGGTCGGGATGCCCTTCTCGATCAGTTCGCGGGTAGCAGCGATGGCATAGTCGCATGGCTCCGGATCGCCAGGACCGTTCGACAGGAAGATGCCGTCCGGATTGAGCGCCAGGGCGTCAGCCGCGGTGGCTTGCGCGGGCAGCACGGTGACCTTGCAGCCGCGTGCCGTCAGCATGCGCAGGATGTTGCGCTTGACGCCGTAGTCGAAGGCAACCACGTGGTATTTCGCGTCGGCGTCCGCCAGTTGGCCGTAACCTTCGCCCAAGGTCCATTCCGTTTCGCGGTATTCATAGGCGGCCGGGGCCGACACTACCTTGGCCAGGTCCATGCCGGCCAGGCCGGGGAAGGAGCGGGCCAGTTCCAGCGCTTGTGCGGCGGATGGCTCGTTGCCTTGCGTACCGACGAGGATGGCGCCGCCCTGCGCACCTTTTTCACGCAGGATGCGCGTGAGCTTGCGTGTATCGATGCCGGCGATGGCGACGATATTTTCAGCTTTCAGGTAGTCGGACAGGGAGAGGGTGGAACGGAAATTGGATGCCAGCAATGGCAGATCGCGGATGATGAGGCCAGCGGCGTGAACCTTGGAAGACTCGACATCTTCCGGATTGACGCCCGTATTGCCGATATGCGGATAGGTCAGGGTGACCATCTGGCGGCAATAGCTTGGGTCGGTAAGGATTTCCTGATACCCGGTCATGGAGGTGTTGAAAACAACCTCACCCGTGGTATGACCGGCGGCACCGATCGAAAAACCTTTAAAGATCGTTCCATCAGCAAGCGCTAATATGGCTGGAACGGCAGGGCCAGAAAAAAATGGCGGCAAGGGCAACTCCTGATAAAGTTACCGTAGCTGCGCCACGTCAGACCGACCGCCTAGATACCCGAGCCAGATGCACTCAGGGTGTTTCAACGGTCATTTTGAATGAGGGGATGGGTAGTCGCTACGGTATATGTGTGATTGGCTAAACCTTTGAATTATAACCAAAAGGAAGCTTTTCCACAAGGAAGAAAATGTAGAAAACCCGGCATTTTTTTGCACAGCAACATAAACCCTGTGCCCCATGAAAAAAGCCGCCCGGCTTGCGCGGGGCGGCTAGTTCTGCAACTGCGGCGACTACTTAGGCCGTCAAAGCTGCAATACCAGCTTTCGCGATTTGCGCATCTTCCGCCGATTTCACACCCGAGACGCCGACGGCGCCCACGTAGTGACCGTCGAACACGATAGGCACGCCGCCTTCGAGCAAGCCGTCGATTTCCGGCGCGCTCAGGAACGACACGCGGCCGCCATTGATCATCTCTTCATAGATGCGCGATTCGCGGCGGCCCAGCGCTGCCGTCTTGGCTTTCGATGGAGCGATGTGCGACGAGATCGGCGCCACGCCATCCATGCGCTGCAGCCACAGCAGGTGGCCGCCGTCGTCGACGATGGCGATCGTGACCGCCCAGTTATTCTTGACCGCTTCCGCTTCGGCGGCGGCAGCGATTTTCTTTACGTCGTCCAGGGTCAAAATCGGTTTCGATTGCATGGTGCATCCTTATTATGTTGAATCAAAATTGTATACGAAATGCGCAGCGGCGCGATCGCTTACTGCTCGCGCTTGGCTTTCAGTTTTTGCTTGAGCTGCGCCATGACGGCAAAGGTCGCCTGCTCGCCCGCCAGGATGGCCTGGTTACGGCTGTTGAAATCGTTGCCCTTCATGGTGCCCAGGCTGGGCTGGATCACCACATCCGCATCCTTCAATTCGAACTGGTTGATGCGCTGACCCATGATGGCGAAGGTCTGCATCAGCACTTCCATCGAGCTGATGGCCTTCTGCGTATCCGTTTGCGACGAAATATTCACGGCGATGATGAAATCGGCACCCATGTCGCGCGCAAAGCGCACGGGCACAGGAGCGACAAGGCCGCCATCGACATAGGTGTGGCCGGCGATCGTCACGGGCTGGAACACGCCGGGCACGGCCGATGAGGCGCGCACGGCCATGCCGGTGTTACCGCGCTGGAACAGGATCGGCTGGCCATTTTTCAAATCGGTCGCTACTACGCCAAACGGAATCTTGAGTTTTTCCAGCGGCACGCCGCCGACAGCCTTGTTGACATAGCTTTGCAGTGCTTCGCCCTTGAGCACGCCGGACGACTTGCCGAACAGGGGCAAGGCCCAGTCCGAAATGGCCGCCTCGTCCATGTCGAACGCCATCTTTTGCAGGGCAAAGCCGGAGTTGCCCGCCGCATACAAGGCCCCCACCACGCTGCCGGCGCTGGTGCCGGTGACGATGTCAGCCTGTATGCCTTGCGATTCGAGCGCCTTGATCACGCCGATATGCGCGAAACCGCGCGCCGCGCCGCCGCCCAGCGCCAGGCCGATCTTGATCTTGCGCGGCGTGACGGCGATGGGCTCGGGTGGCGTCAATACCTGGACGGGTTTCGGGGCGGTGGTATCGCAGCCAGCCAGCACAAAGGCGGCCAGGGCAAACAGGGTCAGGCGTTTAGGGAACATAGTGGCAGAAGAGAACCGCACGCGGCAGTGGCAACAAAGGAGAGCCGATTGTAGCGCAAGCGGGGCTGTCCGCACTGAAGCCTGTCTTAAATGTTTATGGTGACAAGATTCAGAATCGTGCGCGCCACTCCGGCTGCTAGACTGGCGCCTGGTCTTTACTCTCAATCAACATGTCCGAAGAATTGCAATTTGCCGACAGCCGTGCCCTGCACGCACCGTTTGCACAACAGTTATCGCACCAGCCGCCCGACGGCGCGCTCGCCTGGCTGATCGCCATCCTCGCAGCGCAGGCGCCCGCGCTGCGCTCGTCGAACGCCATCCTGCTGGCCTACACGGGAACCCCTGCCGCCCTCGACTGGATCGACGCCAATGTTGGCTCGCCCGTGGCGGGGCAACGGGGCGTGGCGGCAGCGCTGTTGGACACACCGTGGCCACGCATCCTGGACTGGCTGCAGCGCGGCGGCCCGCACCGGCTGATGGCACTCGACACCCTGCATGCCTACCGCAAGCCGGCCGTCAACATGTCACCACTGGAACAGATCGCCGCGCCCGTGCTGCCGCAAGCGCCCTCGCGCGCCGCCCTCGATGCGGCGCTGGCCGCTTGCCTGGCCGCGTCAGCGACGCCGCGCATCCAGGCGGCCGTCAACTCGATCAACAGACATGCGGACGACATCCTGCGCGGCGGCCCCCGTGGCGTGCCCGTGGCCGACTTGCCGCGCCTGTACCTCGACCCGGCACCGTTCCAGGATGCCTCCTCCATCCTCGAGCGGTATGAGACGGTGGTGGGCGGCATGCGGCAAAACCTGCAGAACCTACTCAAGGGCATACTGTGAATCGGCCAGCCCATATCAGCATCGACTTGAGCGATATCAATACCGCGCGCCAGCTGCATGCCGCCCTGGCAGCCGCGCTGGCGTTTCCTGCCATCTACGGCATGAACTGGGATGCGTTCTGGGATACCATCACGGGCCTGGTGGAAATGCCGCAACAGTTACAATTCACCGGATGGCAGGCGCTGGAAGAGCGGCTGCCGCGCGATGCCGCCATCCTGCAACGCATCCTGGCGCGCATGGCGCTGGATGCGCCGGACGGGGCGACACAGGTGCATTACATGTAGAACGGAAACGCTTGACAGCCCCGCCCAACTTCCCGTACATTAAGTGCATGTCCTCCTTCAAACATTCCTCCCCTTCCCTGCTGTCGCTATCGCGACTACATCTAGCACGCGCATAAGTTTGCCGCATTGCTTCGCCTGGCCACACGCCGGCGTGTTTTAAAAACCCTGGAAGGTTTGATGATGTTTGCACCATCCCCATTCGTACACGTAATTCCCACTGCGACCGCCCCTGCTGGCATCGCTGCCGCACTGCTACCGCTACCGATCGCTTGCCTGGCCTAGTGTTGCGTGGCCGCCCGGCAAGCTTGCGCCACAACCATTGATTTCCCCCTATCTTCAGGAGTACCCGATCATGATGTTGCAAAACCCAGCTTCCAAATACCGCGCCTTTCCTCCCGTCAAATTGACCGACCGTCAATGGCCGAACCAGATCATCAGCAAACCGCCTATCTGGATGAGCACCGACTTGCGCGACGGCAACCAGTCGCTGATCGAGCCGATGAGTGCGGAAAAGAAGCTGCGGTTCTTCGAGATGCTGATCGCCATCGGCCTGAAGGAAATCGAAGTGGGTTTCCCATCGGCATCGCAGACGGATTTCGATTTCGTCCGCAAGCTCGTCGATGAAGGCCGCATCCCGGACGACGTCACCATCATCGTGCTGACCCAGTCGCGCGAAGAATTGATACGCCGCACGGTGGAGTCCGTCGTCGGCGCCAAGCGCGCCATCGTCCACCTGTACAACTCCGTGGCGCCCGTGTTCCGCAAGGTCGTGTTCGGCATGTCGCGTGAAGAAATCACGAATATCGCCACCACCGGCACCACCCTCGTGAAACAACTGGTGGCGCAGCATCCGGAAACGGAATGGGGCTTTGAATACACGCCGGAATCGTTTTCCACCACCGAGCTCGATTTCTCCAAGCATATCTGCGACGCCGTCAGCGCCATCTGGAAGCCGACGCCGGCCAACAAGATGATCATCAACTTGCCATCGACCGTGGAATGCAGCACGCCCAACGTGTATGCGGACCAGATCGAATGGATGTCGCGCAAACTGGCGCGCCGCGATTCCATCATCATCAGCGTGCACCCGCATAATGACCGCGGCACGGCCGTCGCGTCGGCCGAGCTGGCCGTGATGGCGGGCGCCGACCGCGTCGAAGGCTGCTTGTTCGGCAATGGCGAGCGCACCGGCAACGTCGACCTGGTGACCCTGGCGATGAATTTGTACACGCAGGGCGTGCACCCGGGCCTGGATTTCTCCGACATCGATACCGTGCGCAAGTGCGTGGAAGAGTGTAACCAGTTGCCCGTCCACCCGCGCCACCCGTATGCGGGCGACCTCGTGTTTACGGCATTCTCCGGCTCACACCAGGATGCGATCAAGAAAGGTTTCGCCAAGCAACAACCGGACAGCATCTGGGAAGTACCGTATTTGCCGATCGACCCGGCCGACCTGGGCCGCAGCTACGACGCCGTGATCCGCGTCAACAGCCAGTCCGGCAAGGGCGGCATGGCGTACTTGCTGGAACAGGAATACGGCCTGGTCTTGCCGCGCCGCCTGCAGATCGAATTCTCGCGCGCCGTGCAAGCCGTGGCCGACGCCACGGGCCGCGAAATCGCCGCGCAGGATATCCATGAAATCTTCCAGAAGGAATACCTGGAGCAGACAGCGCCGTACGCCTACTCCTCGCACCGCATGGTGGAAGACACGAGCAGCGACGAGTCCGTGCAAATCGACATCAGCCTGTCGCACCGCCAGACGCCTTTGGCCCTGCAAGGCGGCGGCAACGGTCCCATCGATGCCTTCGTCAATGCGCTGGGCCTGGACATCAAACTGATGGATTACCATGAGCACTCGATCGGCTCCGGCGCCAACGCGCAAGCGGCTTGCTATGTGGAATTGCGCCTCGATAACGGCCCGACCCTGTTCGGCGCCGCCATCGACAGCAATATCGTCACCGCTTCGTTCAAGGCCGTGCTGTCGGCCGTGAACCGCCGCATCGGGCAAACGGAAGCGGAAAAAACAACAGCAGCCGACGTGGCGGCCAACGCCGCCTGAGCACGACTCTGGCATCCCTCATAGGGAGAAAAAGCGGTACGGCTTGATCGCCGTGCCGCTTTTTCATTTCTGTTAGGCAATTAGTAGTGCAAATCAGGTATCGCCGACCGTATAATCGTTTCATAACAAGACCACCGGAGACAGATCATTAGCTACCGAGGGAATCAGTATGAAATTGACGGATATGAAGATAGGCGCGCGCCTGGGCGCCGGTTTTGGCGTGGTGCTGCTGTTGATGGCAGTGCTGGTTGGCACGGGCCTTTTCCGGCTGGACAAGATCGGCGCGCTCAGCGAAGCCATCATCGAGAAAGACTGGGCCAAGGCCGACGCCATCGCCACCATCCGCAGCACCACCCGTTCGAACGCGGCGCTGGTGCTGGAGCTGTTCATCCATGAAGATCCGGCCCGCGCCAACGCCATCCACGGCGAAATCGATGCCAACAAGGCCACCATCAGCGATGCGCTGGCCATCCTCGACCGCCTGATCGTGCTGCCTGAAGGCAAGGAACTGCTGGCCACCCTGAAACAGCAGCGCAAGGCCTATGTCGTCTCGTTCAGCCAGGCCGACAAGCTGCTGGTGGCGGGACAGCGCGCCGAAGCGGCCGTACATGTGCGCGACGATACCTTGCCTGCCCTGAATCAGTTGCAAAAAACGGTGAACCACCTGAACGAAATCCAGCGCGGAGTGGTCGTGCACGGCGGCCAGCAAATCCAGCAGAATATTTCCGCGGCGAATGTGCTGATGGCCAGCCTGGGCACGGCCGCGCTGCTGCTGGGCGTGCTCTTTGCCTGGCGGGTCACGCGCTCGATCACCACGCCCATCGCCTATGCCTTGCGCGTGGCGCAAGCCGTGGCCGCAGGCGACCTGAGCAGTAAAATCGTGGCCGACGGCAAGGATGAAACGGGCCAGTTGCTGCAAGCGCTGCGCGACATGAATACCAACCTGGCCACCCTGGTGGGCCAGGTGCGCGGCGGCACGGGCACGATTGCCGTGGCGTCGAGCCAGATCGCCAGCGGCAATGCCGACCTGTCGGCCCGCACGGAAGCGCAAGCCAGCGCGCTGGAAGAGACGGCCTCGTCGATGATCGAACTGACGGGCACCGTGCGCAGCAATAGCGACAATGCCCGTCAGGCCGACAGCCTGGCCCGCTCGGCATCAGCCATCGCGCAGCGCGGCGGCACGGCCATGGCGGAAGTGATCGGCACCATGGATGCCATCAATGCCTCTTCGCGCAAAATCGTCGACATCATCGCCGTCATCGACGGCATCGCCTTCCAAACAAATATCCTGGCACTGAACGCGGCCGTGGAAGCGGCGCGTGCCGGCGAGCAAGGCCGCGGCTTTGCCGTGGTGGCGTCCGAAGTGCGCAACCTGGCGCAACGCTCGGCAGCGGCCGCCAAGGAAATCAAGGAACTCATTGCCGACTCCGTCAACCGGGTCGGCCAGGGTGCGCAGCTGGTCAGCCAGGCGGGCGCCACGATGGATGAAGTGGTGGCCAGCGTGGGCCGGGTCAGCGCCATCGTCGGTGAAATCAGCGTCGCCAACCACGAGCAGAGCGAAGGCATCGAGCAGATCAATGCAGCCATCATGCAGATGGACCAGACGACGCAGCAAAACGCGGCCCTGGTCGAGGAAGCGGCCGCGGCTGCGGCAGCCATGCATGAACAGGCGGGCGAACTGGAAACCCTCGTCAGCCAGTTCAAGCTGGAAAAGAACACTGTCGCCAAGGCGCCGCCCCGCCCTGACGCACCCGCCGTCCCGCGCCTACAGTAAGTTATTCCACCTGGCGCGCCAGGCGGATGCCGGAAAATTGCCAACGCGCGCCGGCCGGGAAGAAATTGCGGTAGCTGGCGCGCGCATGGCCGGCCGGCGTGGCGCACGACGAGCCGCGCAGCACATACTGGTTCAGCATGAACTTGCCGTTGTATTCGCCGAGCGCCCCGGGCGCCGTGCGGTAGCCGGGATACGGCGCGTAGCTGCTGCTGGTCCACTGCCAGCAGTGGCCGAACATTTGCCGCAGTCCCGTTCCCGGCGCGCTGGCCGCCGGATGCAGCTGACCAAGCTCCACCGCGACGCCTTGCGCCGCCACTTCCCATTCCGCTTCCGTCGGCAGGCGCGCGCCGGCCCAGTGCGCATAGGCGTCCGCCTCGAACAGCGACAAATGCGTGGCAGGAGCCTGCAAGTCGAGCGGATGCAAGCCAAATAAGGTGAACTCCTGCCAGTGCCCCGCCTCGTCGCGCTGCCAATACAGCGGACACTCCAGCTGCTGGCTGCGCACCCAGTCCCAGCCTTCGGCTAGCCACAAATGCGCCGTGCGGTAGCCGCCCGCCTCGATAAAGGCCAGATAGTCGCCATTCGTCACCAGCGCGCTGGCCAGTTCGAACGGCGCCACGTATTGCGGATGGCGCGGCAATTCATTGTCGAAGCAAAAGCCATCGCCCGCATGGCCGATCTGCGCCAGGCCGCCGTTGAAGGCGAGCCAGGCCGTGGACTGCGCGGCTTGCTGCGCTGGCGCCGCCGCGCTGTGCAGCGCACTGTTCAGCGCACTGTCCATGTAAGCGGGAAACAGGGCGCTCTGCGCCAGCAGGTGCTTGACGTCCGTCAACAGCAATTCCTGGTGCTGCTGTTCGTGTTCGAGGCCCAGCGCCAGCAGCATGGTCAGCCGTTCGCGCTCGTCGCGCGCCAGTTCGCTCGCCAGCAGGCGGCCGATGCGCGCATCGACATCCATCCGGTAGGCGCGCACGACAGCCATGCCGGGGCGCGTCAGCAAGCCCCGCTGGGCGCGCGGATGCTTCTCGCCCACGCCGTTGTAATAGGAATTAAACAACACGCGGAAGGCCGGGTGAAATGGAGCGAACGCCGCCTCCATGCTTTCCAGAATAAACGTTTCGAAAAACCAGGTGGTATGCGCGAGATGCCATTTCACGGGACTGGCGTCCGGCATCGATTGCGCACCGCAATCCTCGTCCGACAATGGTTCGGCCAGACGCAGCGAGTGCTGACGCACTTTATTGTAATGATCGATCAGCATCGTCGCCTTTTAGTCTCTGATAGCGCGCGCATAGATAACGGCGAACCACTGCTGCGGGTCCGTCCAGACTTGCACGGTGGAAAAGCCTGCCTGCTCCAGCAAGCCGACGAAGCTTGCGCGCGTGTATTTATAGCTGTCTTCCGTATGGATGCGCTCGCCTTTCGCGAAGCGCCGCTGGCCGCCTTTCCAGTGGACAACTTGCTCGCTGCGCGCTTCCAGGTGCATCTCGACTCGACGCTCGTCGGCATTGAAAAAGCCGTGGTGCTGCCACGCGCGCACGTCGAAGTCGGCGCCGATCAGCCCGTTCACGTGGCGCAACATGTTCAGGTTGAAGGCGGCCGTGACGCCCAGCGCGTCGTCATAGGCGGCGTCGAGGATGGCGTCATCCTTGATCAGGTCGACACCGATCAGCAGGCCCCCATTGCCATCCGCATTCGCGCGCAGGCGGCGCAGGAAGGCGATGGCTTGCTCAGGCGCGAAATTGCCGATCGACGAGCCGGGATAGAAGAACAGGCGCCGCGCCTCGCGCACGCTGTCGGGCAAGTCCAGGCGGCTGGAGAAATCCAGGCCCAGGCCCGTCATTTCGATGTGCGGAAAGCGCTGATGCAGCCGGTTCAGCGATTCACTGAGGAAATCATAGGAAATATCCACGGCCACATACTGGGCCGGGTGCAGCAAGGGAAACAGGCTGGCGGCCTTGGCGCAATTGCCCGCGCCCAGGTCGATCAGGGTGCTGCCCGGTCCCACGGCGTGCGCGATTTCGGCGCCGTGGCGGGCGAAGATGGCCGCCTCGGTGCGGGTCGGATAGTACTCGGGCAACGCACAGATGGCCTCGAACAGTGTAGAACCCAGCGCGTCGTACAGGTACTTGGGCGAAGTCCAGGCATCGCGCGCCAGCAGGCCGCTGCTGATCTCGGCTATCGTGGCAGGAGTGGCGCTGGCAGCGCTGGCCGCGCTGGTGGGGCTGGCGGGGCGGAAATCGGACTGCTGTTGCGCAAGTGGCATGGTCATGGGCTGGCGTCGTCGATATTGGGTTCATGAAGGGCTTGCACGGTCAGCCACCGGGCGCGCCGCCCCTGCCGTAGCGGTTTGCGGGCGCCTTGCGATGACTTTTTTCCATCATAGCGGAATCCGCGCAAGCCAGCCGTGCGGCAGGTAACTTAAGGTCGATGCACGCCGCCCGTCGCAGGAACCACACAAAAGTGGTATTACCAAGCGAAAAGCATAAGCCTGTCGTATACTACACATTGCCGGCCAAACAATCCGCGCCCCTTTGCAGTTCCCAGGCCCCCCTCTCCCCCGCGTGCCTCCCTTTACGATAGCCGTTAACACCATGCTCGAATTGCGCCATCTGTCGAAGTCCTATGCCAATGCCCGTCCCGTGCTGGCCAACATTTCCTGCCGTTTCAAGGCCGGCGAATTCATCGCCATCATGGGCGACTCGGGCGTGGGCAAGTCGACCTTGCTGAACCTGATCGCCGGCCTCGATACGCCCGATGCGGGTGCCGAAGCGCACCCTATCCTGGTGGACGGCATAGCCATGTCCAGCCTCGATGACGCCGCCGCCACCCGGCTGCGTCGCGCCCGCATGGGCTTTATTTTCCAGGCCTTCCACGTATTGCCGCACCTGACCCTGCTGCAAAACGTGGCCCTGCCGCTGCTGCTCAACGGACTGCCCCAGGAGCGTGCCGCCAGCATGCTCGAGGCGGTCGGCCTGGGCGGACGCGGCGGCGACTTTCCACAGCAATTGTCCGGCGGCGAAATGCAGCGCGTGGCCATTGCCCGCGCGCTCGTGCACAAGCCAGCGCTGGTGCTGGCCGATGAGCCTACCGGCAACCTCGACCCGGATACGGCGCACAGCATCCTGCAATTGCTGCGCGCCGAAATCAAGGCCAACGGCAGTTGCGCGATCATGGTCACGCATTCGCTGGCCGCCGCCGAAATGGCGGACAGAACCATGATCCTGACGAAAAGCGGCTTACAAAATACAACAATCGTCAATCAAATTGATCAAACAATCAGTTAATTTAACTGACCATCTGTCACAAGTTTTGTTATCGTAGTATTATTGAAAACACTTGCTTGGTTATCAATGTTGCAACTCGAATGTTGTCACGTCACCCAGACAGCCGTACTGCGATGACGAACTATAGCCGGGACCGCTTATGTGGTCTCGTCCCTTGCATAACCTGAAGGAGGAGTAAATGAACGTTCGGCAAAAGAAGCTGGAAATGATTGAAGCGATGAACCGGGCGCGTGCGCTCGAACCATCGAGTTTTGTGCCCAACAAGCTGCTCGATACCCTGATCGAGAAGATGAACCTGAAAAATGATGCGGAACTGTGCCGTGTGCTGGAAGTCCAGCCCCCCATCATCAGCAAGATTCGTCACGGCAAACTGGCGGTCGGTGCAACGATTTTATTGCGCATGCATGAAAAATCGGATATCACCATCCGCGAACTGAAGGAACTGTCCACCACGCCAGTCCATTGACTTACCCGCTGTTGTAATGCCATGCCAGGTACCCAGGTTCCCGGCGCCATGAACTTTTGCCTTACAATTCGCGTAGTTCGCTCACCGCACAACATCCGAGCACGATAGCGAAGAGACCCAGCCCAAACCATGCTGACCGTTTCTCTGCCCTCCCGCTCCAGCGCTACCGCCTCCCTGCTTTCACGCCGCATTGCTCCCGCCAGCCAGCATTTCCACTCAAACTTGATCTGACACAACACGCACAGTCCGCGCAGGCATCAAGGTCAGCTTTTAACCAGTGATCTCAACCGCATGTCCAGCGATCCTCTTGCGCCGCCCGTGCTGCGCCTGACGCTCACGCGCGATCCCCTCGCCAGCGCCGGCGACTACCCCACCGCGTCCGGCTGGCATGGCCAGACCCATGTGCTGTCCAGCGCGCGCGGCATCGGCAGCTGCCGCATCGCCCTCGATATCGGCCCGGCCGATGTGGTGCAACTGCTGCTGTGCGACGGCAGTTCGCTGCTGGCAGGTAGCCTGGACCTGCCACGCTACCTGGGGCCGGCCACGATGGCACGTGACGGCGCGCCCGCCAGCATCGAAGTGGGAATGGCCTTGCGCCCCCAAGCGGCGCGCCAGCCGCCCGGCGCCAGCCGCGACGGCCTGGGCGCCTGGATGCTGCGGGCCGTGCGCGTGTACCGCTGCGGCGCCGCCGCCATGACGGCGCTGGCGGCGGCGGGCGCCTTCCAGGACCGCCAGCTGGAACAGCGCCTGGGCCTGTACCGCTGCGGCATCGAAGCGGGCAGCATGACGGCCGTCGCCAGCCTGCCCGCCGGGCCGGAACCGGTGCTGCTGCTGTTGCACGGCACGGCCTCGTCGACCCAGCACAGCTTTGCCGGCCTGTGGCGCAATGGCCTGGCGCCGCAACTGGTGGCGCAGTACGGCAACCGCATCTATGGCTATGAGCACCGCAGCCTCAGCGACAGCCCCATCGAGAACGCGCTGGCCCTCGTGCGCCAGTTGCCGCACGGGGCCTTGCTGCACCTGCTGACCCATTCGCGCGGCGGCCTGGTGGGCGAATTGCTGGCGCGGGCGCAGCGCATCGACAGCCGCGGCGCCGTCGACCTGGCCGGCGACGGCCTGGAGCGATTGAGCGAAAACACCGTGGGCGGCGAAGCGTTCAACAGCCACGATATCGAGCACTACACGGCGCAGGCGCGGCTGGGCGGACGCGGCGGCTACGACGAGGATGCGGCGCGCCTGCGCGAACTGGGCGTGGAGCTGAAGACGCGCGCCATCCGCATCGCCCGCTTTGTGCGCGTGGCCTGCCCGGCGCGCGGCACCACCTTGATGTCGGGCCGGCTCGACCGCTGGGCCAGCGTGATGTGCAACCTGCTGCTCCACGGCGGCGTTTCCGATGGCGCCATGGCCTTCCTGCTGGCCGTGGTGCAGCAGCGCTGCGACGCGCGCATCCTGCCGGGCCTGGAAGCGATGATGCCCGACTCGCCCCTGGTGGCGCTGCTCAACGCGCCCGACGTGCGCGTGGCCAGCCCGCTGCATGTACTGGCCGGCGCGTGCAGCGGCGATAGCCTGCTGGGCTGGCTGGGCGACTGCCTGGGCGACCAGCTGTACGGCGGGCAGAACGACCTGGTGGTCAATTGCGCCTCGATGGCCGGCGGCGCCACGCGCAGCACGCCGGTGCGGCAACTCTTGCTGCGCGGGCCGCACACGCACCACCTGAACTACTTCGAGCGCGCGCCGTCCAGCCTGGCTGCCGTGCAGGCGCTCACCGGCAACGAAACCGCCTACCAGCCACTGCCCGGCATCGAGCACGGCCCGCTGGCGCGCGGCGGCGAAGTGCCGAAACGGCGCGCGCGCGCGCCCATCGTGCTGCTGCTGCCCGACATCATGGGCAGCCACCTGCAAGTGGGCAGCAACCGCATCTGGTTCGATCCCGTCAACCTGGTCGAAGGACGCATCGAACGCCTGGCCGTGGGCCAGCCGCACATCGTCAGCGCCGGCTGGATCGAATCCTGCTATGAACCGTTTGCCCGCTTTCTCGCGCAAAGCCAGGAAGTGCGCCCTTTTACCTATGACTGGCGCCTCTCGCTGCAGCACTCCAGCAACGCCTTCCTGCCCGTGCTCGACGACGCCATGCGCGACGCCGAACAGCGCGGACTCCCCTTGCGCATCGTTGCCCACGGCATGGGCGGACTGGTGGCGCGCCTGGCCCTGAAAGACCGCTGGCAACGCTTCGGCGCCCTGCCCGGCAGCCGCCTGCTGCAGGTGGGCACGGCCAACCGTGGCACGCAGGCGATGGTACAAGTGCTGCTGGGACGCGACCGGCTGGTGCAGATGCTGGCTTGCTGGATAGGCTGGAAGCACACGCGGCGCCAGTTTCTCGGCTTCGTGCGCGCCTTTCCCGGCGTGCTGGACATGCTGCCATGGCCGCAGGCGGGCCGCATCGATTATTTCGACGCCGACGCCTGGGCACAGCTGGCCGCCGGTGACGGACAAGCTGGCCTGCCCGGCGGCTGGCAGGCGCCAGAGGCCCAGGCGCTGGCCGCGGCGCGCGCCACCGTGGCGTTGCTGGAAGCGGCCCCGCTCGACGCCCGCCATTGCAGCTACCTGGCCGGCTGTGCCGACACGCCGGTGGCGCTGCGCCTGCGCGACGGCGGCATCGAGACAGCCTGGTCGCCGGACGGCGATGGCCGCACGGCCTGGCAAGGCGCGGTGCCGGACGGCGTGGCGGCCTGCTACTTGCCGGTGGCGCATGGCGACCTGCTGCTGCAAAAGGAAACCTACCCGGCCATCGCGCAGCTGCTCGACAACGGCCAGGGCGCCAACCTGCCGCGGCACCCGCCGCACGCGCCTGGCGGCGCCCCGCCCCGTTTCCATCCGTGCGCCCCCGACGCCATGCCGCTGTACCCGCAGCCGCAGGAATTGCTCGACGCGGCCATCGGCGCCGCCGGCCCCGCCAGCGCGCCTGACAGCCGCGCGCCGCAGCTGAGCCTATCCGTCATCCACGGCAGCATGGCTTCGGCCGACGCGCCCGTCATGAGCGGCTGCTACGCGTCCGAATCGCTGCGCGGCAGCATGAGCTTCCTGGACCGCCTGCTGGCGGGCAAGCTGCAGGAAATCCACGCGCTGGGACGCTTTCCGCAACGTCCCGACTCCGCCCTGGTGGTGCTGCAGCCCGATGCGGCGCGCCGGCCCGGCGGCGCCATCGTCATCGGCCTGGGCGCGCTGGGCGAACTGACGCCGGGCGAACTGGCGCGCGCCTTTGCCGGCGGCCTGCTCGAATACGCGTGCGTGTGCCTGCAGGTGCACGCCGCCGGCCATGTGGCCGCGCCGCCGATGGGCGAGCACGGTTTGCGCGTGGCCAGCCTGCTGTCCGGTTCCGGCTACGGCGGCTTGAGCATCGCCCTGTGCGTGCGGGCCATGATCGACGGCGCGCGCAGCGCCAACCGGCGCCTGGAAGACGCGGGCATGGCTTGCCGCATCGGCCATATCGCCATCTACGAACAGTCGGAGGCGCGCGCCATCGCCGCCGCCGTGGCCATCGAACAGATCATGGCCGAGGCGCGCTACCAGGGCAGCTTCACGTTCGAGCGGCGCATCCGCCACAGCCCGGGCGGCTACCGGCGCATCCTGCCCAGCCTGAGCGGCGACAATGGCTGGCGCCGCGTGCAGATCGTCGCCGCCGATCTCTCCGGCGCCCTGCGCTTCACCGTGCTGACGGACCGCGCCCACAACAGCGTCGACGAGGAGCCGAACCAGCGGCAAGCCGTCGATGGCCTGATCATGGACGCCACCGACAACACCACCGACCAGCCAGGCCTGTCGCGCGCCCTGTACGAACTGATGCTGCCCAATGGCCTGAAGGCGGCCATCCCCGAAATGCGCGGCCTGATCCTGGCCGTCGACCAGAGCGCCGCCATCTATCCATGGGAGCTGATGCGCGACGAGGCGGGCAGCGAGGAAAGCCCGCTGTCGACGCGCATCGGCATGGTGCGCCAGTTGGCCAGCCTGCGCGAGCAGCCATCCGCCGTCAGCCCGCCCAGCAACAGCGTGCTGGTGATCGGCGACACCGATTCCGGCCTGCCCGAACTGCGCGCCGCGCAAGCCGAGGCGCAGGACGTGGCGCGCATGTTCGGCGCGTACGGCTACCAGGTGCGCGAGCTGCTGCGCCCGCAGGCGCAGCGCGTGCTGGTGCACCTGTTCGACGAGCGCTACTTCGCCATCCACCTGGCCGGCCACGGTGAAGTGGCCGGCCCCGGCATCGCCCATACGGGCCTGGTGCTGGGACCGAAGACGCGGCTGACGGCGGCGCAGGTGGGCAAGCTCAAACGCGTGCCGCAATTCGTCTTCATCAATTGCTGCCACCTGGGCGACATGCGCCCGGACGCCATCGCGCCGTGGTCGAAACTGGCCGCCAGCCTGGCCACGGCCTTCGTTGAAATGGGTTCGCAGGCGGTGATCGCGGCCGGCTGGCGCATCGACGACCAGGCGGCCAGCATCTTCGCGCACAGCTTTTATCACGCCATGCTGAGCGGCGAGTACTTCGGCGACGCCGTGCGCCTGGCGCGCGAGGCGGCATATCTGCAGTTCCCCGCCTCGAATACCTGGGGCGCCTACCAGGCGTATGGCGATGACCGCTACCGCTTTCCGAACACCCAGAGCCGGCCCTGGCAAGCGCCCGACTACCATTACCACGGCCACCTGCTGGCCGACCTGGAAACCCTGCACGCACGCCTGGCGGGCGCCGATCCTGCGCGCCGCGCGGCCATCGAGGAAAAGCTGGCCAGCATCGAGGAAGCCGTGCGCGCGCGCTTCTTCGGCTGCGCCGACATCCGCGAAAACATGGCCGCCACGCGGGCCGGCCTCGGTGGCCTGGACAACACCCTGCGCGCCATCGAACACTACAGGGCGGCGCACAGCGCGGCCGACGGCAAGGTGGGCTTGCGCGCGCTGGCGCACTGGGCGGAACTGGAAATACGCCAGGGCGCGGCCCTGTGCGGCCTCGATGCGGGCGCCGGCATCGAGGTGCCTGCCGTGCCGGATAGGGCGCAGGGACGACAGTTGCTGCAGGACGGAAAACAGCATATCGACCTGCTGGTGGCGCTGGCGCCCACGGCGCAGCGCCTGGCCCTGCTGGGACGCTACTGGGCCTTGCAGGCGCGCCTGGCCTGCGGCGAAAGACATTCCGGCGCGGCGGCCCTGCGCGCCATGACGGACGCCTGCCTGGCCGCGCTGGAAGAAGCGCGGCGGCGCAGCGGCGTGGCCGACTGCGACCTGATTTTCCAGGTGCTGGCGGGCGCCCTGCTATTGAAAGCCCATGGCGACAGCGGCGCCTGGCGCGCGCTCGATCCGCAACTGGGGGACTTGCTGCACGACGCCATCACCTATGCGCGCCAGCGCCACGCGGACGAACACCGCGCCATCGACGCCGGCGCCCCCGTGCGCGCCGCCCTGCTGGCGGCCCTGTGGCAGGCACCGGACGGCCAGCCCTTCGACGCGCCCGCGCGCGCCGCTTTCCTGGCCCTGTACCACGACGCCGTGCGGCGCCACGGCAGCATCGGCGAACCCGAGGCGATCACGGCGCCGCTGCGCTTCCTGCTCGAACTGCTGCCGCCCGACAGCGCGGAGACCGGCTTGCGCAGCGCCGTGCAGGCGCTGGCCAGCCAGCTGCAGTCCTCAATTCCCGCTATCAGCCAGGCACTACCCCGTAATGGCGCGCATAGCGCTCATCCAGATTCGCCAGCGGCATCATCATGAACATGTCGGCGCTTTCGAAATCAGGATCCCATGCCGGTTCGCCGCAAATCCACGCGCCCGAACGCAGGTAGCCCTTGATCAGCGGCGGCACCTGCGGCTTGTGCGCCGCTTCCACCTGGTGGATGGGGAAAGGCAGGTGCGGCGTGACGCGGTACTCGCTTGGGGCCATGTGCTTTTCGGCCAGCGCCTGGTACACGGCGACGGCGTTATGGCCGCCATCGGCCAGGCTGATGCTGGCGCAGCCGACCAGGTAGTCGCAGCGCTCGCGGCGCATGTACTCGGCCAGGCCCGACCACAGCAGCATGATCACGCTGCCGCCCCGGTATTTCGGGTGGATGCAGGCGCGGCCCGCTTCGACCATGCGGCCGCGCAGGTTCTTCAGGCGGCTCAGGTCGAATTCGTTTTCCGAATACAGCCGGCCGATCTTGGCCGCCTTGGCCGCGCTCAGCACGCGGTAGGTGCCCACCACTTTCAGGGTATCGGCGTCGCGCACGATCAGGTGATCGCAGTGCGCGTCGAATTCATCGCTGTCAAGGCCATCGGCGTTGGCCAGCGACGTCAGGCCCATGGTTTCGATAAACACCTTGTAACGCAAACGCTGGACTTCGCGCACTTCCGCCGCGGTAGTGGCCTGGCTCAGCACCAGTTGGACTGGCCGGGCCTTGGCTTCGTTTAATGCGATTATGTTTTGCATGGTTTCATCCCTGTGATCAAGACGACTCCAGCGTACTTGCCTAATATGTCAGGAAAATGACAGCCGAATGTCATTTCCATGACGCAAGTCAATGCCATGCGGGGATCGTGCATAATTACCACACTCGCCCAGCCGAAAGACATGATGAAAGACCAGGACGCAACGCACATCACGCCCTACACCAAGCCGGCCGCCGGCTGGGATGCCTTGAAACACGTGGCCATCAGCCTGCGCCAGGAACGGGTCGCGCCCGGCAATCTGAAAGCGCTGCTGGCGCAAAATCAGCCGGACGGTTTCGATTGCCCCGGCTGCGCCTGGCCCGACCGCAATCACGCTTCCACGTTTGCCTTTTGCGAAAACGGCGCCAAAGCCGTCGCCGCCGAAGCGACCAGCCGCCGCGCCGGCCCGGAACTGTTTGCCAGCCATACCGTCACGCAGTTGCTGGAACAATCGGACTACGCGCTGGAACAGCATGGCCGCCTGACCGAACCGATGGTGTACGACGCTGCCAGCGACCGCTATGTGCCGATCGCCTGGGAGGACGCCTGCGCCCTCGTGGGCCTCCACCTGCGCGCCCTGCCCGACCCGAACCAGGCCGCGTTTTACACGTCGGGACGGGCCAGCAACGAGGCCGCCTTTTTGTACCAGCTGATGGCACGCCTGTACGGCACCAACAACTTCCCCGACTGCTCGAACATGTGCCACGAGGCGACCAGCCGCGGCTTGCCAGCCACCGTGGGCATCGGCAAGGGCACGGTGACCTTGGCCGACTTCGAACTGGCCGACACCATCCTCATCTTCGGCCAGAATCCCGCCACCAACCATCCGCGCATGCTGGGCGAGCTGCGCGACTGCGCGCGCCGCGGCGGCAGCATCGTTTCCATCAATCCCCTGCGCGAACGGGGCCTGCAGCGCTTCATGGACCCGCAAAGCGCGCTGGAAATGGCGACCCTGGGCAGCACGCGCCTGGCCGGCCTGTTCGTCCAGCCCACCCTGGGCGGCGACCTGGCCCTGATCAAGGCCGTCGCCAAGCGCGTCATCGAACATGACGATGCGGCGCAGGCGGCCGGCGCCCCGGCCGTCATCGACCATGCTTTCATCGTTGAACACTGCAGCGGCTTCGACGCCTTCCGCGACGACCTGCGCGGGGAAAGCTGGGAGCTGCTGGTACGGGAGTCGGGCGTGGAGCGCGCGCAGATCGAGGCGCTGACGGACATCTTCGTCAAGGGCCAGCGCATCATCGCCACCTGGGGCATGGGCCTGACGCAGCACAAGCACAGCGTGGCGGCCATCCGCATGCTGTCGAACCTGATGCTGCTGCGCGGCCAGATCGGCAAGCCGGGCGCGGGCTTGTGTCCCGTGCGCGGCCACTCGAACGTGCAGGGCGACCGCACGGTGGGTATCGAGGAAAAGCCCACCAACGCCTTCCTCGACCGCCTGGGCCAGGTGTATGGATTCGCGCCGCCGCGCGCGCACGGCCACGACGTGGTGGCCACCATCGAAGCCATGCAGCGCGGCGACGTCAAGGTATTCATTGCGCTGGGCGGCAATTTCGCCGCCGCCACGCCGGACACGCCGCTGACCTTTGCCGCGTTGCGCCAGTGCGCGCTGACGGTGCAGGTGGCCACCAAGCTCAATCGCAGCCACCTGGTGATCGGCAAGGAAGCCTTGCTGCTGCCCACTCTGGGGCGCACGGAGATCGACCTGCAGCACGGCGTGGCGCAGGGCGTGACGGTGGAGGACTCGATGAGCATGGTGCATATCTCGTACGGCCGCAATGCGCCCGCTTCGCCGCAGCTGCGCTCGGAAGTGGCCATCGTGGCCGGCATGGCCGAAGCGACGGTCGGCAGCAGCCTGGTGGACTGGCACGCGTATGCAGCCGACTATGCGCGCATCCGCGACGACATCGAGAAGGTGTTTGACGACTTTCATGACTACAACGCCAGGGTGGCGCAGCCGGGCGGCTTTCATCTGACGGTGGCCTCGCGCGAACGCGTGTGGAAGACGGCCAGCGGCAAGGCTTGCTTCCTCGTCGCCCCGCTGGACCTGGACACGCCGTTGCACCGCGCCCGCGCGCGCCATGGCGAGCGCCTGATGGTCTTGATGAGCACGCGCTCGCACGACCAGTACAACACCACCATCTATGGCATGGATGACCGCTACCGCGGCGTGTACGGCACGCGCAAGGTGGTCTTCGCCAACAAGGAAGATCTCGCCATGCTGGGTTTTGCCGATGGCGAACTGGTAGATATGATTAGTGCCTGGGACGATGGCGTGGCGCGCCGTGCCGATGGTTTCCGGCTGGTGGCCTACGACATCCCGCGCGGCTGCCTGGGCGCGTACTACCCGGAGACGAACGCGCTGGTGCCGCTGGCCAGCACGGCGGACGGCGCCGGCACGCCGACGTCGAAATCCGTGCCCGTCCTGTTGGAGCGCAGCGGAACTTACAAGGTGATCCCGGGCGTGTAATCGACGTACGCATCCTGGCGGCAAAAGCCCACCAGCTTCATGCCCGCCTGCGTGGCGATGGAAATGGCCAGCGAACTGGGGGCGGAAATCGTCGCCAGCAGAGGAATCTGCATGCGCGCCGCCTTGCGCGCCAGCTCGTAGCTGCCGCGGCTGGACAGAAAGACGAAGCCGCGCCGCATGTCGATATCGTGCAGCGCAAGGTGGCCGATCAATTTATCGAGGCCATTGTGCCGGCCGACATCCTCGAATACGTGCACGATATCGCCGTCGGGCGTGCACCACGCGGCTGCATGAACGCCGCCCGTTTCCCGCATCAACGCCTGGTGTTCGCGCAAGCCGGCGGAGGCGCGCGCCAGCGCGGCCGGCAGGTCAACGTGGATCAGGGATGGCGGCAGCGCTGCCGGCCGCAAGTCGAGCATGTCGATGCTGTCGATGCCGCACACGCCGCAACCCGTGCGGCCCGTCAACTGGCGGCGCCGGTCCTTCAGGCGCACGAAGTCTTCCTGGGCGATGCTCAATGCCACTTCGGCGGAATCCGGACGCAGGAACACTTCGCAATCGAAGATGGCGCCGGCGGAAGCGACCACGCCTTCCGTCAGCGCGAAGCCATAGGCAAACGCTTCCAGGTCGCGCGGGGTGGCCATCATGACGACGTGGGAAATGCCATTGAAGACCAGCGCGACGGGGATTTCCTCGGCAATGTGGTCGATGGCGTCGGTGGACTGGCCCGCCTGGTGGCGGACGATGGCGCGCTCGACGAAGCCGGCGCGTTCGATATCTGTATCTTCTGACATGGCAACCATGGGGGAACTATCACAGGCCCCATGGTAAAACCAGAACGGACAGGCAGGGGCGGCCCCTGCCCGCGCCATCAATCCTTCTTCGGACGGCCCGTTTTCAGCTGCGGCAAGCCGGCCAGCACGTTTTGCAGGGTGGCCAGGTCGATCTGGCTGATCAGCGCCACGCCTATGCGCAGCAATTCGCTTTTCTTGATCTCGAAACCGGCCTTCAGGCAGGCTTTTTTCACCTGACCCAGGACTTCGTATTCCGTTTCCGGCATGGTGAAGCTGTCGCGCACCAGTTTCGGCTTGCGGGCCTTTTCCTTGACGGCGGCGGCCTTGGCGACCGGCGCTTTTTTGGCTGGCGCCGGCTTGGCGGCCGCCTTGGCTACCGGTTTGACGGCGGTTTTCGCTGCCGGCTTGGCGGCGGCCTTGGCGGCAGGCTTCGCAGCAACCTTGGCCGCAGGCTTGGCAACGGCTTTCACCTCCGCCTTGGCGACCACCTTGGCGGCTGGCTTGGCAGCGGCCTTGGCGACAGGTTTGGCCACGACGGCCTTGGCCGCAGGCTTGACGGCGCCAGGTTTAGCAACGGCAGGCTTGGCCGCGGCAGGTTTCGCTGCGACGGGCTTGGCGGCCACTGGCTTGACGGCGGCTTTGGCCACAGGCTTGGCGGCCGGTTTGGCGGCCGGTGCGGCCTTGGCCGCTGCCGCATTGATCGAGGCGCTGGTGGGGAACATCGATACGGGCGCGCTGTCGGCTTTTTTTCGCTGGGACGATTTTGGTCATGGATTTTCCAATCTAATAAATAATATAAACAATATATACTGTTTTTTGAAATCTTGCTTGCTGCACATCAAGTCATGCGCACGGCATGACCTCCTAGGCGCTGGCGCGGATGGTGAAATCGACCCCGACCTCATCCCAGAATTCCTGCTCCTTCTCGATCCAGAACGACACCGTAGGATGGTGTGCCACCCAGCCGCGCTTGATATCGAGCTCGATGCGGCTCTTCATGCGCAGGCGCAGCTCGCTGAAATCGGCCTCGATGCGCGCATGCATGAGCAAAATCGACAGGCGCAGCGCCAGCACGGCCTTGGCGAAATCGGGGTCCGACAGCACTTCGCCGATCTTGCGCAAGTTACCCTTCTGCGCCAGGATCAGCCGGCTCATGGTCTTCTGTTCGCGCGTCGTAAAGCCGGGCAAGTCCGCGTTTTCCACGATGTAGGAGGCGTGCTTGTGGTAGCCCGTCTGCGACACGGCCAGGCCCACTTCGTGCAGCATGCTGCTCCAGCGCAGGCATTTCACCAGGGCGTCGGACGTGGGCTTGAGCTGCGCATACATGGCCAGTGCCTGCTCGGCCACCCGGCCGGCGCGCTGCTGGTCGATATGGAATTTCTCCATGCACCCCTGCACCGACTGCTCGCGGCGGTCGCGCTTGGTCGAACGCAGGTACAAATCCCACATCACGCCCATGCGCAAGCCCGCCTCGATCGGCGTCATGACGGGAATGGCCAGTTCGCGGAACAAGCCAATCAAGATGGCCAGGCCGCCGACGATGGTGCTGGCGCGGTCGGGGCGCAAGCCGGGCATGTCGATGCGGCTGGTGTGACCGAGTTCAATGAAGCGGCGCGCCAGCGCATCGAGGCTGGCGCTCGTGAGCAAGCCGTCGCCCAGTTTGTTGCGGGTGATGATGTCGGCGATCGTGCGGATGGTGCCGGAAGAGCCGTAGGCCGTCTTCCAGTGCTGCGGGCGGTACGGCGGCGCGGCATCCTCGAAATGGCTGCGCGCCGACAGGATGGCCGCTTCGAACGACGGCGCGTCGATGCGCCCGCCGATGAAGAACGACAGGCTTTGCTTGACGGTGCCCAGGCTGAAGGACTCGACCCTTTCGATATCGTTGCCGCGCCCGAGTATCAGTTCGGTCGAACCGCCGCCGATATCCATCACCAGCCGACGTTCGCCGGGAATGGCCAGCGCATTGGCCACGCCCATGTAGATCAAGCGCCCCTCTTCCTCGCCCGAGATGATCTCGATCGGATGGCCGATGGCTTCTTCGGCCAGCGGCAGGAAGACGGCGCCGTTGCGCGCCACGCGCATGGCCGACGTGGCCACCACGCGCACGGCATCGAGTTCGAAGCCGGCGAGGATGGCGCGAAAGCGCTGCAAGCAAGCCAGCGCCGCCTGCATGGCCGCCTCGGTCAGGTCACCATTGGCGTCCAGGCCGGCGGCCAGGCGTATCGGGTCGCGCACGCTCTTGACCACGCGGATCGTGTCGCCATCATGCTTGCCGACGTGTAAACGAAAACTGTTGGACCCCAGGTCCACCGCTGCATACATACTGGCCTCTTGTCTTGTCATTACTGTGCCAACTGAAAAAGTTGGCAAACTCAGTTGCTAAACTATATAAATCATTTAAACGATTTAAAAATCCTACCACACTACCCCCATCGTATGACAGCGGCGTGACAGGATTGTGACAAGAAGTCGCGCGGCGACGACGTTTAAGGCACGATGGTGGTAAACAAATAGACCGCAAAAATCACCAGGTGCACCGTGCCCTGCATGACCGTGGTGCGGCCCGTGCCCAGCGACAGGGTGGCCACCATCAGCGACAGCAGCAACAGCACTGTCGACTTGATATCGAGTCCCAGTGTGATCGTCAGGCCCGTGGCCAGCGACACCACCACCACGGCGGGAATCGTCAGGCCGATGCTGGCCAAAGCGGAGCCGAGCGCCAGGTTCAGACTCGTTTGCAAACGGTTGGCGCGCGCGGCGCGCACGGCGGCCAGGCCTTCGGGCAGCAGCACGATGGCGGCGATGACGATGCCGACCAGGGTTTTCGGCGCGCCCATGGCGGCAATCGCCGTCTCCAGCGCGGGCGCCAGCGACTTGGCCAGCAACACCACGGCGCCCAGGCATACCAGCAGCGCGCCGGCGCTGACCCAGGCAACGGTGGGCGTCGGTGGCGCCGCATGCACCTCTTCATCGCCGACGGCTTCCTTGGGCAGGAAGTAATCGCGGTGGCGCACCGTCTGTACCAGTACAAAGGTGCCATACAGGACCAGCGAGATCACGGCGATGAAGATCAGCTGGCTGGAATTGTAGAAGGGGCCGGCGGCGCTCGAAGTGTAGTTCGGCAGCACCAGGGTCAGAACGGCGATGGCCGCCAGGGTGGCCAGCGAAGCGCTCACGCCCAGCAGGCCGAAGGTCTGCTCGCGGTGGCGCCCGGCGCCCAGCAGCAGGCAAATGCCGACGATGCCGTTCAAAATGATCATGATGGCGGCAAATACGGTGTCGCGCGCCAGGCCCGTCGTTTCCGGACCGCCGGCCAGCATCAGCGAGACGATCAATGCCACCTCGATCAGGGTCACGGCCAATGCCAGCACCAGGGTGCCATACGGTTCGCCGATGCGGTGCGCCACCACTTCAGCGTGGTACACGGCGGCCAGCACGCTGCCGATCAGGCCAGCCACCAGCAATATCTGGTAGGCGCCTCCGACATTGAAGGTGGAACCGAAGAGGAACAACCAGCCGGCAAGCGGGGCGGCAAGCGGCCATACAGGCAGGGATTTGAGCATTTTCATTATGGGCCTGGCAAGAGTAAAAAAGAGGGGTGCGGTGCGGACAGCAAAGGCGAGCCTGGCGTGCGTTCCATAGCATAACTTGCTTAGCTTAAATGAAAGTTAGGGAATGCACACGTTCGGGTGCCGGCGCCTCGCGCCTCATCACCTTGCTAGAATGCACCTGCTTGCTACCAGTAACTATAGTCCCTTTGGTAACATGCCGTTGCAATTTCCTTGTTTTTTTTGCTTCCGGCTGCCGTCATAATGCAGGGTCCGCCCTCCAGGCACCGATCAAGGACAGACCATGATTTCAGTAAACAGTACCGCCATGCGTACGTTCATCTTCGCGGGCAGCTTGCTGTGCGCCGCCGCACATGCGGACACGCCGCCAGCGCCCGAAGCGCAGGTTGATGCAAACTGGGCCACCCCGCCTGCACCTGCCGCAGAGTCAAGGTGGCAAGACAGCCTGCCACCGGCGCCGCCCGTGGAACCACGCGAAGAAAAGATACTTCCCCGTAGCGAATGGTTCACCGCCGAACCGATGAAAACGCCTGACCGGCGCTGCGACCCCGGCCTGGACGCCCTGTTCTTGCCCAAGGAATGCGGCAAGGAGCCCAGCTGGCTGGGTTCGCGCAAGAAGTAAGCCGAAGAAGTAAGCCGATTTAAATATCCAGGGTGCTGGCGCCCTGCGCTTCCACCACCCTGTTGCGGCCGGCCTGCTTGGCCGCCTGCAGCGCCTCGTCGGCCCGCTTGAACAGGCTGACGGTGCTGTCTTCGGCGCGGATGGTAGTCACGCCCAGGCTGGCCGTCAGCTGCAGCACGGCGCGCTCCGTCTTCACGGGCAGCACTTCGACGGCGGCGCGGATGCGCTCGGCCACCATCAGCGCATCGGCCAGGGTCGTGCGCGGCAACTGGATGGCGAATTCGGCGCCGCCCAGGCGGCCCATCAGGTCACTGTCGCGCAGTTGCTGGCGGCAGGTGTCGACGATGGTTTTCAGCACCGCATCGCCCACCGGATGACCATAGCTGTCGTTGACTCTTTTAAAGTGGTCGATATTGAGTACCACCAGCGCCGTCGGCAAGCCGGGCCGCCGCGCCAGCGCCATCCATGGCGCCAGCGCCTGGTAAAAGCCGCGCCGATTTGGCACGCCCGTGGCCGCGTCGAGCACTTCCAGGCGCGCCAGCTCGCCGCCCAGCTTTTCACGCGACAGCAGCAGATAGCCGAAGGCGTTCGTCAGCATCATCAGGTAGAGGGCGCCGAAGCCGGCCAGCTGCAGCAGCTCCGCGTCAAAAGCGGGAACGGCGGCGGCGAGCACGCCGCGCGCGGCGATCAACAGCGATAGCATGCCCATGCTGACGACGAGGAAGCGGCGCAGCATGCTCGCCTCGCGCCACTTCAGGCACAGCGCCGCCACGCCGGCGAGGAAGAAGCCGGCCACGATCAGCGAACCGCCGGCGCTGCGCAACAGCGGCGCCACGTCGAACAGGTAACAGGCGGCAAACAGCGCCACCGCCAGGCCCAGCGCCGGCAATACATAGCGGCGCCAGCCGCCGCGTCCGGCCGCCTGCCACAGCGCGCCCGCATCGAGCGCCATGCCGGCAAACAGCAGGCTGTTACCCAGCAAGATGGAAAGGAAATCGGGCAGCACGCCGCGGAAATACAGCAAGCACCAGGCCACGGCCTGGCATTGCTTGGCGACCGCCCAGGTGGACATGCTGAGCGACTTCTTGCGCTCGTACTCGAAGAAGAACAGGGCCGCACACAGGCTCAGGTTGCCGAGCGCCAGGGCCAGTACCAGGGTCTTGATATCCATGGGCTACGCTATCGATGCGCAGGCGCGGCGCGCCAGGTCAGATTTCGTGTTCGACATTGGTGCTGCCGTCGCCGATCTTGCTGGCCCAGGCCTGCACGAAATACTGCTTTTCCACTTCGCTGGGCGCCTCGTGCCAGAACACGATGAGGGTGCCCTTGTGATCGTGGATTTGCGCCACTTTTTCAATGAAGCCGACATTGTCGGCCTGGTCGGCCAGCGCCGCCGAGTAGCCATACACACGCGTCAAGCGCTCGATGCGGTCAGGCTCCGTAAAACTGTTCGTCGCCGTAATAATGGGGTGATCCAAAAACATGCTTGTCTCCATGGGGCCCGACTGCGCGGCCGTGCCGCCGCGCGCCACTATACGCATGCTCGGCGCGGATTAATCGGGTATGCTCACGGGAGCTTATCAGATTTCTCTGAATGCAACAAAGCATCTCCCCAGTCCACTCAGCGAAGTCGTCCCATGCCGGAAAACAGAAGCACCACCCCACTTGCCCCGCAGGTGCATACCTGTGGCGACCGGCGCCGCCTGGAATTTCAGCCCGGCATGATCCAGAGCGAAATGCTGCTGTCGCGTCCCGACCATCTGCTGTTGCGCTATGCGCGCGCCATGATGTGCTTTACCCTGTTCGTGCCGCGCCCGCGGCACGTCCTGATGGTGGGCCTTGGCGGCGGCTCGCTGCTGAAATTCTGCCACCGCCACTTGCCCGAGACGCGCATCACGGTGCTGGAATTGCGCGCCGACGTGATCGCCCTGCGCGAGCAGTTCATGCTGCCGCCCGACGACGCGCGCCTGCGCATCATCGAAACGGACGCTGTCAGCTATATCCGCCAGCATCCGGGCTGCGCCGACGTTGCTGCTGCTCGACGGCTACGACGAAACGGGCTTGCCGCCCGCCCTGGGCAGCGCGCGCTTTTACGCCGATTGCCTGCGCGCCCTGCTGCCCGGCGGCGTGCTGGTAGCCAACCTGTTCAGTTATGACGAGCACTACCCTGCCATGCTGGCGCGCCTGATGCTCACCTTCCGCGGCGCCGTGTGCCACTTCGACGGCATCGCCGGCAATAACCGCATCGTCTTTGCCGCCAAGCCCGAGCAAGGCCAAGGCGCCGGCGGCCGCGCCGTGCGTGTGGTGCGCCTGGTGCGCTGGCGACGGATGGCCGGCCTGGCCTTCCTGAACCGTTGGCTGCCGGCATGGCAGTTGTGGCGTTTGCGCCGCCAGTCAGGCGCGGGCAGCGACTGAAAGTCGTCTTCCCCGGCCATAGATTTTGTTGCTTATTAGCAGTGATTTGGTGCAAAATTCGCATGATGGATGTGGTTTATGACAAACTACGGCCTGCGTGGGGCCGGCAGGCGCCGCCGAACCCAAGTGTCCATGAAGTGAGATAGGAAAAACCATGCTGCGTGGCCGCCTGCCATTGTCGATTTCTGCTGCGGCCGCGCTGACCTTTGCCTGCGGCGTCAGCGTGACGGCCGTGCTGTTTGCCGCCATCAGCCAGCTCGAATACGACAAGATGAGCCTGAGCCTGCAACAGCGCGCCGGCGCCAGAGTGGCCGCCATCGAGCAGGGACTCGACGATGCGGTCGAGGTGCTGACCACGACGAACCAGCTGTTTGCCGCCGTCGTGCCCGTCACGCGCCAACAGTTCCACGACTTCACCACGCCGCTGCTGCAGCGCCACCCGTTCATCCAGGCCTTCAATTTCCACCGCATCGTGCCGCATGCGCAGCGCGCGGCATTCGAGGCCGAGCTGCGGCGCATCCTGCCCGATTACGCCATGACGGAAATGCGCGATGGCGTCGTCGTGCCCGCCACGACGCGCGCCAGCTACCTGGTGGTGGACTACCTCGTCCCCTTGCAGGGCAACCGCCCCGCCTTCGGCCTGAACGTCAGCCCGAACGGCGTGCTGGCGCGCGCGCTGGAACAGGCGATCATCAGCAGCCAGACCACCGCCACTGGCCTGCTGGCCCTGGCGCAGGGACCGCAGCAGGGCTTTGTCATCGTGCGCCCCGTGTACCGCCACGGCATGCCCCTGCAGACGATACAGCAGCGGCGCGCGGCGCTGATCGGCGATACGGCGGTCATCGTGCGCGCGGGGGAACTGGTGCAGAAAATCCTCGCCGGCGCCGACCTGCTGGGCGACTCGCAGCTCGAACTCAGCGTCTACGCCGACGCCGGCGCCGACCCGCGCCAACTGATCTTCCGTCATGGCCAGGCGCCTGCCGACGAAGCGGGCGACGCCTGGGAATCGCTGCCCCGCTGGCTGCACTTTGCCTACCACAGCCACTATGACCGGGCCTTTGCTTCCGCCGGCCGGCCCTGGCATGTGCGCGTAGTGGCCCATCCACGCCCCTTCCTGGCCGACCATCTGGGTTCCCTGTTTACCCTGATCACGGGTTTGCTGTTCAGCGTATTGACGGCCGCCTTCGTGCAGTCGCTGACGCAGCGCTCGCGCCGCGTGCAACTGCTGGTGGAGCAGCGCACGGCCGACCTCAAGCGCAGCAATGAACTGCTCAGCGCCGACGTGCGGGCGCGCCAGCGCACGGAGCGCGCCTTGCAGGAAAGCGAGAGGCGCTTCCGCCGCCTGCTGGCCCTGTCTTCGGACTGGTACTGGGAACAGGACGCCAACTTCTGCTTCACCCACATCACCAGCGGTTTTACGGATAAGTCGAACATGCCGCTGGAACGCTTCATCGGCATGACGCGCTGGGACAACAATCCGGAGATGCGCAATTCGCGCTGGGGCAAGCAGCATATCGCCAACCTGGAAGCGCACCTGCCCTTTTCCAACCTCGAATATGCGATGCAGGACCGCGATGGCCAGCTGCGCTGGTTCAGCATCAATGGCGAACCGCTGTTCAACGACCTGGGCGAATTTCGCGGCTACCGGGGCACAGGTTCCGAAATCACGGAACGCAAGCTGGCCGAGCAGCAAATCCAGCACATCGCCCACCACGACGTGCTGACGGGCTTGCCCAACCGCGCCCTGCTGCGCGACCGCCTGGCCCAGGCGATGGCCCTGTCGCGCCGCAAGAACCGCGCATTGTGGGTGCTGTTGATCGACCTCGACCGTTTCAAGTTCGTCAACGACAGCCTCGGCCACAAGGCCGGCGACCTGCTGCTGAAAACCATCGCCACGCGACTGCAGGCCAGCCTGCGCGAAAGCGATACGGTGGCGCGCCTGTCGGGCGATGAATTCGTCGCCATCCTGTGCGAACAGGCGGACGAAGTGCTCAGCGGCGCCATCGTGCAGCGCGTGATGGATGCAGTGGCGCAGCCGGTACTACTCGACGGCAAGGAATTTTTCGTCACCTGCAGCATCGGCGTGGCCGTCTACGACATGTCGCGCTACGACTCCCCCGGCGACGTGACATTGAATGGCGAGACGCAGAACCTGATCGAGCAGGCCGACATCGCCATGTACTGCGCCAAGAAACAGGGCCGCAACAACATCAAGTTCTATACGACGGCCATGAACCAGGCCACCCTGGAGCGCCTGCGCATCGAGACGGCGCTGCGCAACGCGCTCGAACGCGAGCAGTTCGTGCTGCATTACCAGCCGCAGGTGGACCTGGCCAGCGGGCGCATCGTCGGCGTGGAAGCGCTGCTGCGCTGGCAGCACCCGGACCTGGGCATGGTGGCGCCGCAGCGCTTCATCGCGCTGGCGGAAGATACGGGCCTGATCGTGCCGATCGGCGCCTGGGTCATGCGCGAAGCGTGCGCGCAGGTGAAACGCTGGCATGTGGCGGGACTGGACACGCTGCGCCTGGCCGTGAACCTGTCGGCGCGCCAGTTCAACGAGCCGAACCTGGTCGCATCGATCGCCGAAGTGCTGCTTGAAACGGGCTTGCCGCCCGCCTGCCTGGAACTGGAACTGACGGAAAGCCTGTTCATGCACGACGTGGCGCTGGCCGTCAGCCAGCTGCACGACATGAAGGCGCTGGGCGTACAGCTGTCGATCGACGACTTCGGCACCGGCTATTCCAGCTTCGCCTACCTGCGCACCTTCCCCATCGACGTGCTGAAGATCGACCGCAGTTTCGTCGGCGACGTGGCGCGCGACGCGGACGACGCGGCCATCGTCGTTTCCATCATCGCCCTGGCACACAATTTAAAACTGCGCGTGGTGGCCGAAGGCGTGGAAACGGCCGAGCAGCTCGATTACCTGCGCCGCCATGGCTGCGACGAAGCACAAGGCTATTACTTCAGCCACCCGCTGCCCGCGCACGAGGTGGAGGCGCTGCTGCGGGCGGAAGAAACGCACGTCATGCTGTAGACACCGGCGGCACTCTTGCACCCAATTGCAGCTCTTGCCAATCGGGCTCGATGCCAGCCTGCGCCAGGAATGAGTCCACGTCCGACGCACGGGCCACATCGATGTTCTGCTGCGGATACGCCCACAGCAGATCGCACTCCGTGCAAACGACCACCGCCTGCCCCGTTTTCTTGACCGTTGCGTGCAGCAGGTCGCCATACTCGCCGCAAGTCGGACATTGCATGCCTCGCTCCATCATGGCTACAGCTTGTGCTGCAGGAATTCGAGGAAGCAGCTGATGCGCTGCGCCAGCTGCGTGTTGCGGTAGTAGACGGCGTGGATCTGCTGGCGGTAGCCCGTATAGAACGGCTGCAGAACTTTCACCAGGCGGCCGGCGGCGATGTCGTCCTTCGTCATGAAGTCGGACAGGCAGACGATGCCCTGGTCGTGCAGGGCCAGCTGGCGCAGGGTTTCGCCGCTGGATGCGGCCAGCGCGGGCACGATCTGCAGGCTGTTGCCGGCTTCGTGGCGCAGCGGCCAGTTGTTGCCCAGTTCATATTGCGCAAAGCCCAGCAGCGCATGGCCGGACAGTTCTTCCGGCGTGGCGGGTTCACCGTGACGCGCCAGATAGGCGGGCGTGGCCAGCACGTGCAGCGGGCTGGCACTGAGCGGGCGCGCATGCAGGGTCGAATCGACCAGGGCGCCGATGCGGATGGCGATATCGGTGCGGTGCTCGAGCAGGTCGGCGATCTGGTCGTTGCTGGTCAGCTCCAGGCGGATGTCCGGGTACATGGCGCGGAACTCTGCCACGTGCGGCACCACGCAATGCAGCATGAAGGGCGAGGCGGCATCGACGGACAATCGCCCGGCCGGCTTCTGGCGACGGATGCGGATCGACTCCTCCACGTCTTCCATCGAGGCGAGGATGGCGCGCGCCTTTTCGAGGAATAGCTGCCCCTCTTCCGTCAGTTCCATGCGGCGCGTGGTGCGCGTCAGGAGCGACGTGGCCAGCTTGTCTTCCAGGCGCGACAGGGCGCGGCTGACGCCCGAAGTGGTTTGCCCCAGGTGTACGGCGGCCGCGCTCAGGGTGCCGCTGTCGATGACGGTGACGAAGATTTTCAGGTCGTCCGAGTTAATGTCCATTCTTGCCCTTGTTTCACAGATCAGGGCATTATAATGGATTGTAGGCAATAGTCAGGGAGGCTGGCCGGGCTGCGCGCTACGTCAGGCAACGTAGAACAAAATGGCGACAAAATGACAGCTACTGCCGGCCAGCACGAACAGATGCCAGATGCCGTGACCATGGCGCAGCTTGTGGTCGGTGGCGTAAAAAGCGATGCCGCCCGTGTAGCACAACCCGCCCGCCACCAGCCACAGGAAACCGTTCCACTCGAGCGCCGCCAGCAGCGGCTTGATGCCGATGACGATGAGCCAGCCCATGGCCACGTAAATCACCAGCGACAGGATGCGCGCGCCTTTCGCGTACACATATTCCTGCACGATGCCAAGCAGGGCCAGGCCCCACACGACGCCGAACAGCGACCAGCCCCACGGGCCGCGCAGGGTCACCAGCATGAAGGGCGTGTAGGTCCCCGCGATAAGCAGGTAGATGGCGCAGTGGTCGAGCCGCTGCAGCACGGCCTTGGCCTTGCCGCGCACGCTGTGATACAGGGTGGAAGTGAGGTACAAGGTCAGCAGCATGGCCGCATACACGCTGCAGCTGACGATTTTCCAGGCGTCGCCCGTGCGGGCCGCCACGACGATCAGGATGACGCCGCCGATGGCCGCCAGCGCGGCGCCCACCGTATGGGAAATACTGTTGAACCGTTCACCGTGATACATGCTTAAGCCGAGCGTATCGAGACGCAGCAAAAATCCGGGGTCAGACCCGTACGGTCTGACCCCGGCTTCCCACTGTGGATTTCAATCAAGCTTCTTCCGCCTTCTTGCGCGCGGGACGGCGCGCCGGCGTCTTGCGTGGCGCCTTGGCTGGCTTGTCTTCGGCCACGACAGCCACTGCCACCGGCGCCGTTTCAACGACAGGCGCCGCTTCCACCGCGACGTCGGCCGCCTTCTTGGCCGGCTTCTTCGCCGCTGCGGCCTTGCGGGCCGGTGTGCGCGGCTTGGCCTTAGGTTTCGCTTCGGCGACGGCTTCCACAGGCACTTCGGCTACAGGTTCAGGCACTGGCGCAGGCATGGTTTCCACCGGCGCCACCTCGACGACTTCGGCGCGCGCTTCGCGGCCGCCATCGCCATTCTTGCGGCCACCGCGGCCATTGCGGCGCGAACCGCGCTTGGCGTTGCCCTCTTCGGCCACCGCTTCGGCTACCTCGTGCTGCACTTCCGGCTGCGGCGCCGGCGCATACTGCTCGACGACGACTGCTTCGGCGTCGGCCACCGGCACGAAGGCCTGTGGCGCTTCGCCGCGGCGTTGCTCGTTCTGCTTGCGGCCGCCACGGCTATTGCGGCGCGAATCGCGGCGGCTGCCGCCTTCGCGGCTATTGCCCTCTTCCGCCGTCACGCCGGTCTCGCCGCTGACGCTTGCCTCGCCGGCTGCATCCGCGTTCACGGCGGCCGGCACGGCCACCAGGCCGCTGCTGCGGTAGACATAGGCGCCCGATTTTTCATCGCGGCCAAATTCCAGCAAGCCGCGCGCCTGCGCTTCTTCCAGCAGGTTGCCGAAGGTGCGAAAACCGTAGTAGGACTCGCTGAAGTCCGGCTTGCGGCGCTTGATCGCCTCTTTCAGCATCGAGGCCCAGATCTTGCCGCTGTCGCCGCGCTCCGAGACCAGCGCGTCGAAAGTTTCGACGGCCATCTCGATCGCTTCCGTCTTGCGCGACTCGTATTTTTCCTTGCGGCGCACTTCTTCGTCGGGCGAGCGCTTGGCACCCGCAGCCGGGCTTTCGCGCGCGTCGCGCTTGGCGGCAGTGCGGCGGCTTTCGCGCACCAGGTCATCGTAGAAAATGAATTCGTCGCAGTTGGCCACCAGCAGGTCGGAGGTCGACTGCTTGACGCCCACGCCGATTACCTGCTTGGCGTTTTCGCGCAGTTTCGACACCAGCGGCGAAAAGTCGGAATCGCCGCTGATGATGACGAAGGTGTTGACGTGGGCCTTGGTGTAGCACAGGTCCAGCGCATCGACCACCAGGCGGATATCGGCCGAATTCTTGCCGGACTGGCGCACGTGGGGAATTTCGATCAGTTCAAAGTTCGCCTCATGCATGGTGCCCTTAAAACTTTTATAACGGTCCCAGTCGCAATATGCCTTCTTGACAACGATGCTGCCCTTGAGCAGCAAGCGTTCGAGGATGGGCTTGATATCGAATTTTTCGTAATTTGCATCTCGCACGCCGAGCGCGACGTTCTCGAAGTCGCAAAACACGGCCATGCTGAGGTTTTCTGGGGATGACGCCATAAGGGTGAATTCTCGCTGGATGATAAGGGCGGACGGGAAGCGCAACGCCTCCCTTTTCGCTTAGTATATTCGCCCATCCCCCGTTTCGGCGACAACTATCGTGCGCGGCAGCCTATTGCGCGCCGCCGGCGGCGCACGCACTGGCGCCGGCAACCGGCAAAACGACGCTTTCATCGATTTAAAACAATATTAAGAACTACGTGACGCACCTATTTTTGTGGCCGTCAGCTGCGAAAAAATTATTGCCTTACGCCACCACATTTTTCCCACTGACAGGAGTAAACTACGTGCATTCCGAAGGAGTTTCCATGTCCATATCCGCTCTCACCACCGGTACCTCGGGACTGACCGCCAACCAGCGCGCGCTGGATGTGGCCGCCAACAATATCGCCAATGCGAATACGCCGGGCTTCCAGCCGCAGCAAGCCGAGTTCCAGGAAGCCAGTCCGGCCGGCACGGGCGTCACCCTCTCCGTCGAAGGACGCAAGCTGGCCGCCAGCGAAAGCGTCAGCGGCGCCAATGCGAATGCAGCCAAGGCGGCCGAAAGCCGGCCAAACGGCGTGGGCCTGGCCTCCGAACTGACGGATAACCTCGTCTACAAAGCCGGTTTTAATTTATCGGCGAATGTCGTCAAGGCAGCTGACCAGGCTTTGGGCAGCCTGATCGACGTCAAGACTTGAAGCCCTGAGACTATCTACACCGTAGCCAACGCCAGCGGCGCCATGGCCGGCGTGATCAGTGCCAGCAGCCGTTCGGCCGAAATGCCGTCGCGCGCCTGCACCGACAAGCCATGCAGCAAGGCCGCATAATAATCGCCCAGCGCCTGCACATCCGCTTCCCCTGTTAACTCTCCCGCCAGTTGCGCCGCGCGCAGGCGCTCGATGACGGCTTGCGTGCGTGCGCGGCGGTGCTGCGCCAGCCAGTCGGCGATGCCCGCGTTTTCCGCGCTCGTGTTCGTGGCGGCCGTGACCACCATGCAGCCTTGCGGCTGGCCGCTGCGCGTGTACAGCAGCACGGCTTCTTCCAGCATGCGCGCCACCGCGTCGCGCACATTCAGGCTGGCGGCCAGCGCATGCACGGCAAACGCGCCCTCGCCCGTTTCATACAATTCCACGGCTTCGCGGAACAACTGCTCCTTCGAGCCGAACGCCGCATAGATGCGCGCCGAGGCAATGCCCAGCGCTGCCACCAGGTCAGCCATCGACACACCCTCATAGCCACGCGTCCAGAATGCGTCGCGCGCTTTTTCCAGCGCCAGCGCGCGGTCAAATTCCCTCGGTCTTCCTGCCATTTTGATCCTCTTCTTGCAAACTGGCGGCCAGTATAACGCCTGGCATGCCACTGTATTTGCGATTTATTTTGCAGTTGCATCTTGACCGCGCAAAAAATTTCGCCTATTCTTTGTCAATCGACAAACAATAGGAGCCGATATGAAAACCATTCAAGGACCAAGCTTGCACCTGGCACAATTCGCCGCCGACACGGCGCCCTTCAACACCCTGCCCGCCATCGCCGAGTGGGCGGCCGGCATGGGCTTCAAGGCTTTGCAGATTCCCGCCTGGGATTCGCGCCTGTTCGACGTGGCGCAGGCCGCGCACAGCCAGCAATATTGCGACGACCTCGTCGCCATGCTGGCCGGCCATGGTCTCGTCATCAGCGAACTGACGACGCACATCCTCGGCCAGCTGGTGGCAGTGCACCCGGCCTACGACGCGCTGTGCGACAGCTTCGCGCCTGAACACCTGCACGGCCAGCCTGCGGCGCGCACCGAGTGGGCCATCGAGCAGGTCAAGCTGGCGGCCATGGCCTCGAAACGCCTGGGCCTAACCGACATGGGCACGTTTTCCGGCTCGTTCGCCTGGCCATATCTGTTCCCGTTCCCGCAGCGCCCGCCCGGCTTGATCGAGGCGGCCTTCGACGAACTGGCGCGCCGCTGGCTGCCCATCCTCGACGTGTGCGAGGAACAGGGCGTCAACCTGTGCTACGAAATCCACCCGAGCGAAGACCTGCATGACGGCATCAGCTTCGAGATGTTTTATGAACGCGTGGGCCGCCATCCGCGCTGCAAGATGCTGTTCGACCCCAGCCACTTCGTGCTGCAGCAGCTGAACTACCTGGAATTCATCGATATCTACAAGGACCACATCCGCATGTTCCATGTGAAGGATGCGGAATTCAATCCGACGGGACGGCAAGGCATTTATGGCGGCTACCAGTCGTGGGAAAACCGCGCCGGACGTTTCCGTTCGCTGGGCGATGGCCAGGTCGACTTCAAGGCGATTTTCTCGAAGATGGCGCAGAACGATTACGCGGGCTGGGCCACCCTGGAATGGGAATGCTGCCTGAAGGACCAGGAAGTGGGCGCGCGCGAAGGCGTGGCTTTCATCAACGCCCACATCATTCCCGTAACGAGCAAGATCTTCGACGACTTCGCCGGCGCCCCCGTCAGCGCGCAACAGATCAATACCCTGCTCGGCATCGAGCACAACTAAACAAGGAAACCCCATGAACGATTTTACCCACGAGTTTACACACGACTACGTCCGCATCGACGGCCAGCGCCTGCATTGCGTCATCGCCGGCGAAGGCAAACCCGTGCTGCTGATTCCCGGCTGGCCGCAAACCTGGTATGCCTGGCGCCACGTGATGGCGGCCCTGGCCGCCAACGGTTACCAGGCCATCGCCATCGATCCGCCCGGCAGCGGCCACTCAAGCCGTCCTGCGGATGGCTACGACACGGGCGCCGTGGCGACCACCCTGCACCGCACCATGCTGGCCCTCGGCCATGCACAGTACGATGTCGTCGGCCACGACATCGGCATGTGGGTCGGCTACGCGCTGGCCAGCGATTTCCCGCAGGCCGTGACGAAACTGGCGCTGACGGAAGCCGTGATCCCAGGCCTGGCGCCGGCGCCGCCCATTTTTGTCGCGCCGTCCGACAACATCTTCCTGTGGCACTTCATGTTCAATCAGGTGCTGGACTTGCCGGAAATGCTCACGGCGGGCAAGGAGCGCGAATATATCCGTTTCATTCTTGACCGCTGGTCGTACCGCCGCGACAAGGTGGCCGTCGACGTGTATGCGGATGCCTACGCCACGCCGGGCGCCCTGCGCGCCGGTTTCGCCTACTACCGCGCCATCCCCGAAACCATACGGCAAAACCTGGAGCGGGCGAAAAAGAGCCTGGCCATGCCCGTGCTGGCCATCGGCGCCGACCACGCGACGAATGACGCGCCCCTGCTGACCATGCAGGGTAAGGCGGCTAATTTAAAAGGCGCCATCGTCGCCGAATGCGGGCACTTCATCATGGAAGAACAGCCGGAAGCGTTCATCGCCCACCTGCTGCCCTTCCTCGCGGGAGAGCCGGCATGAGCCTCGATCCGCTGATCGCCGCCTGGCTGGAACAGACAAGGGATGCGCCGCCGCCCGCCTCGCTGGCAGACTTGCGCGCGGCCACGGAAACGGGCTTGCGCCAGCTGCATGGGCCGCTGGAGGATGTCGCGTCGATCAGGGATTACGTGCTTCCCGGTGAACATGCATTGACCGTGCGCGCCTATGTGCCGGCCGGCGCGGATACTGCCAAGCCTCTGCCCGCCATCGTCTTTGCGCATGGGGGGAGGATGGTGTCTGTGCTCGCTGGACCTGTACGACAATCCTTGCCGCGCGCTGGCCAACGCCACCGGCTGCGTGATCTTTTCCGTCGATTACCGGCTGGCGCCCGAGCACAAGTTCCCCGTGCCGCTCGACGACTTTTACCGGGCGTTGTGCTGGGTCGCCGAGCATGCCACGGCGCTGGGCATCGATGCACGACGCCTGGCCGTGGGCGGCGACAGCGCGGGTGGCAACCTGGCGGCGGCAGCGGCCCTGATGGCGCGCGACCAGGCCGGCCCCGCGCTGGCGCATCAGCTGCTGCTGTACCCGGCGCTCGATTTTGCCTTCGACACACCGTCCTACCAGCGCTATGCGGAGGGCCATTCGCTGACCCGGGAAGCCATGCGTTTTTGCTGGTCGGCGTACCTGAACGAGCCGGCTGACGGCATGCAGCCTTACGCGGCGCCCCTGCGGGCAGCTACGCTCAAGGACTTGCCGGCGGCGACCGTGCTGGTATGCGAGTACGATCCGCTGCATGACGAAGGCGCTGCGTATGCGCTGCGCTTGCGCGACGACGGCGTGGCGGCCGAGTGTGTGCAGCTCGACGGCATGATCCATGCGTCGATGCACATGCCGGGCTTGACGCCAGCTGCGCGGGGATTGTTTGACGTGGCGGGCCAGGCGATGCGAAAAGCGCTGGCGGCATGAAAAAACGCGCCGGGGATGGCTCCACGGCGCGTTTTTTTTCACCGGCTTCGCGTCACTCCACCAGCTTGCGCACCTCGATGGCGTTGAGCCACTTCACATGGCGCGGACCCGTACGAATGTCTTTCGCCGAGATGAGGGCGATCTCGCCGTCGTTGTCGTCGAGCGCCTTGCCGTTTTTTTCGTAGTAGACGATCACGCCCTCGCCGGCCGGCGCGTTATACAACTCGCCCCAGGAAAACACCACGGCATAACCATCCGTGGCCGTGGCGATGATGGCGAGTTTCTTGACGTCGTTGTGGCCGGGCGCATCCAGCGCCGCCTTGTCGAGGATATCGCGCAGGCGCACGCCCTTGTAACTGGTGATGGTCTCGGCCTTGTCGCCGTTATGGCGCGTGACGGCGATGTCCCCGCCATTCGCCGGCGGCAGCTGGCGCAGGTCAGCCACCTTCAGGATCAATGGCGTTGCCACCTTGCCCGTCACGGCAAGCGCGTGGCTCATATTCTCGCCTGCCGGCGCCGGGTCGGCCCACGCGGGCGCCGCCGCCAGCAGTGCGGCCGAAACGAGGCTAGTCAGTATTGTCTTCAACATGCTGTGTCCTTTCATGACAGTGAAAAATCAGAACTGGTATTGCGCATTGGCCAGCCAGGTGCGGCCCGCGCTGGGGAAACCGTCAGCCAGCGCGTAATTGCGGTCAGCCACGTTGCTCACGCCCGCTTCCAGGCTCAAGGCCGGCAAGGGGCGGTACACGGCCTTCAGGTTCACGCTGGCAAAGCCGCCAAGTTCCAGGGTGTTCGAGACCCAGCGTCCGCTGTTCATTTCCGCGATCGCCACCACGTCGACCTGGCGCGCCGCGTGCATCACGGCGTGCGCCGTCAGCTTGTGGCGCGGCACGTCCGTCAGGCGCGTGGCGCGGTCGCTGACGTTCTTCATCTCCGTATAGGTGTAATTGCCGCCCCAATCGAGCCAGGCGCCGGCGCTGCCGCGCGCAAGCCCAGCTCCACGCCGCTGATATGCGCCCTGCCCGCGTTGCGCATCTGCGCGCGCACGCCCGACACATTCGCCACGCTCTGGATCTTGTCCTTCACGTCGCTGTAGAAAAGCGCCGCGTCCAGCGCCAGTCCTTGCGCCTTGCCCTGATAGCCCAGTTCATAATTCATCGCCTCTTCCGCGCGCAAGGCCGGGTTCTCGATATACGTGCCCAGGCGCTGCGAATAGCGGTCCTTCAGGGTCGGCAGGCGCGACTTGCGCGCCACCGTGGCGTACACCCTCGCCTCGGGACTGGTCTTGTAGAACAGGCCCGCCTGCAGGTCCGTGGCCGATTGATTACCCGGCAAGGTATACGCATTGCCGGCGCTGTAGACGGTGTCCGGGCGCAGCGCATTGCGCGAGGCGCTCAGCGACAGTTCGGTCGCCGCATTCAGGGCGATGCTGTCTTCCGCGCCCAGGGTCCACAGGGCATCCTTGTACCAGGTGGTGCGCACGCCCTTGGCGTCCAGTTCCTGGTGTTCGTCGGCCTTGTAGCTGGCCACGACGCGCAGGCTGTGCGCGGCCAGGCGGAACGATTCCAGCTCCACCGCGCCGCCGTTCGTGCGGTCGTTATAGATGCTGCGCCCGCCGCTGACGCTGCCCTGGCCGCTGGTCTTCAGGGTCGTATAACGGCCATTCGTGAACGAGGTGATTTCATTGTCGTAGCTGTCGTGGTACAGGCGCAATTTCAGGCGCTCGGCCTCGCCCAGACGCGTCTGCGAAACGAAATACACGCTTTCCTTGTTCCAGTATGGCCACTGCCAGTAGCGCGCGCCGACGGGATTGGTCGATGGCGGCTGGCCCTTTTCGCCATGCTGCTTGTAGTAGCTGAGTGCGTATTCATCACCAAACTGCGCATCGCCGCCCACGGGCGTGTAGCCCACCTTGAACGACAGTTTATGGTCCTTGCGGTAGGCATTGTTGCGCGTGCCGCCGTCTTCCGTGGCCGTGGCGCGGAAGTCGGACGACAGGGGAAAACCGTCGCTGTCGATGTACGACACGCCCGCCTGCAGATACCACAGGCCCTGGTTCGTGCCCACGTTGGCCGATACCTGGCGCTCGCTGCCCGAGCCAAAACCGATGGAAGTATCGCCTTCCATCAGCGCTGACGGCTTGCGCGACACCAGGTTGATGGCGCCGCCCAGGGTATTGGCGCCATAGGCCACGGAACTGTAGCCCTTGGCCACCTGGATGGCGGCCAGGTCGGCCGTCGTGAAGCGGTTGAAATCGACATAGCCGTCATACGGCACGTAGACGGGAATGCCGTCGATGTACAGCGGCACCTGGCGCGCATCGAAGCCGCGGATGGCGACGGTTTTTTCATTGCGCGCATTGGTCGACAGCGACACGCCGGACAGCAGATTCAAGGCGTCGCCCACGTTGTCGCGGTTAAAGCGGCGCATCTCGGCGCGGCTCACTTGCGCGCCCACCTGTTGTTCCAGCTGGCCTGCCTGCTCGCGCTGGCCGATCACCGTCACCGTGCCCAGCACGAACGGCGCCGCCGCATCCGCGTCTTCCTTGCCAGCGGCCTGCTGCGCCAGCACCAGCATCACAGCGCCCGCCATTACCTGTTTCACCATCGTCATATTGTTCTCTTTCGTTATATATCGCTTTATATAGCGATATGCGGCGGCCACTGCTACGGCTGGTCGTCATCCAGCAGCGCAATATACAGATGTATATAGCGATGCTCAAGCAACAAGGCCAGAAACAGCTGCACAGGTCAATTTTCCGCGAAAAATTCCCGCATTGCAGCATTTCGCTGTGCGAACGAATGTTTCACAAAACGATTGACACGTCCCATTTGACTAGGCAAACTGATTTCCAGGGAGCCTGAAAATGAATGCAAATATGACAAATATTCAGACCGCAGCAGATCCGGAACTCATCGCCTTCAGCGATGACGAGGAAAGCAAGGACCGCCAGTTCGTCAACGCGTTGGCGCGCGGGCTGGAAGTGCTGCGATGCTTTCGCCCCGGCGAAGTCTATCTGTCGAACGCGGACATGGCCAAGCGCACGGGCATCCCGAAACCGACGATTTCGCGCCTTACCTACACCCTCACCAAACTCGGCTACCTCAATTATTCGGACAGCCTGGGCAAGTACCAGCTGGGCGCCGGCGTGCTGGCCCTCGGCTACCGCATGTTGTCGAACCTCGATGTGCGCAAGATGGCGCGCCCGCTGATGGAGGAGCTGGCCGAACATGCGCAGGCCTCCGTGTCGCTGGGCACGCGTGACCGCCTCAGCATGGTCTACGTGGAAACCTGCCGCAGCAGCGCCAACGTCACCCTGCGGCTCGATGTCGGTTCGCGCATCCCCCTGATGACGACGGCCATGGGCAAGGCACTGTTGTGCATCCTGCCGCAGGCCGAACGCGACTACCTGATGGACCACGCCAGGGTGCATGAGACGGAGCGCTGGCCGCGCATCAAGGCCGGCATCGAACAAGGCTTCAAGGATTACCAGGACCGGGGCTTTTGCATCTCGGCCGGCGAGTGGCAGAACGACGTGCATGCCGTGGGCGTGCCCATGCTGGGCGCCGACGGCGAACAGGTGATGGCCTTCAATTGCGGCGGCCCCGCCTTTTTGCTGTCGCGCGAAAAACTCGAATCCGACCTGGGACCACGCCTGGTCGCCCTGGTCAAGACAGTGGAAAAAAACCTGGGACGCGGTTAGACTGCGCGCCCCCTCTCAACGACAGATCAAATCAAAGCGCCGAGGACCCCGATGATACGCGACGAAGAAACCCTGAACATCCTGCTCGACAGCATCGCCCGTTTCGTGCGCGAAGTGCTGGTGCCGAACGAGGCGCTGGTGGCCGAAACGGACACGATCCCGCCCGCCATCGTGGCGCAGATGCGTGAACTTGGCCTGTTCGGCCTGTCCATCCCGGAAGCCTACGGCGGCCTGGAACTGAGCATGGAAGAGGAAGTGCGCGTGGCGTTTGAAATCGCCCGCACCTCGCCCGCCTTCCGTTCGCTGATCGGCACAAACAACGGCATCGGCTCGCAAGGCATCGTTATCGACGGCACGGAAGCGCAAAAACAGCATTACCTGCCGAAACTGGCGGCCGGCGAGATCATCGGCTCGTTCGCCCTGACGGAAGCGGGATCAGGCTCCGACGCGGCATCCCTGCGCACGAGCGCCGTGCGCGACGGCGATTTTTATATCCTCAACGGCAGCAAGCGCTATATCACCAACGCGCCCGAAGCCAGCATTTTTACCGTCATGGCGCGCACGGACCCCGTCAAACGTGGCGCTTCGGCCATTTCCGCCTTCATCGTGGAAAAGGATACGCCGGGCCTCTCGCTGGGGAAAATCGATAAAAAGATGGGCCAGCAAGGCGCGCATACCTGCGACGTCATCTTTGAAAAACTGCCGCGTCCCGGCCGCAAATATCATCGGCGGCAAGGAAGGCGTGGGTTTCAAGACAGCCATGAAAGTGCTAGACAAGGGCCGTTTGCACATCGCCGCCGTCTGCGTGGGCGCGGCCGAACGCATGCTGGCCGACGCCCTGGCCTACGCCATGGAGCGCCAGCAGTTCGGCCAGCCCATCGCCGAGTTCCAGCTGATCCAAGCCATGCTGGCCGACAGCAAGGCCGAGATCTACGCGGCGCGCAGCATGGTGCTCGACGCCGCGCGCCGGCGCGACAACAAGGAAGACATCTCGACGGAAGCGTCGTGCTGCAAGCTGTTCGCCTCCGAAATGTGCGGCAGAGTCGCTGACCGCTCCGTGCAGATCCACGGCGGCGCCGGCTACATCAGCGAATACGCGGCCGAGCGCTTCTACCGCGACGTGCGCCTGTTCCGCATTTATGAGGGAACGACGCAGATCCAGCAGATCGTCATCGCCCGCAACATGATCAAGGCAGCGCAAAAGTGAAGGAGGCCGCGATGGATATTCCCGCCCTGCTGGCCGGTTTGCCGGCGCGCCTGTCGGCCATTCCCGCCCACTGGGCCGCGCACGCGCCGGACGCGCCGGCGCTGCATGAAGCTGGCCGCAGCTGGACCTACGCCCAGCTGCAGCACAGTGTAGAAAATGCAATGCAGTTGTTGCGCCAGCTCGATGTGCGCGCCGGTGACCGCCTGATGGTGGTCGGCGAAAACGGCGCGCTGCAGGTGGCGCTGATCTTCGCGGCCGCCAGCATCGACGCGTGGATCGTCAACGTCAACGCGCGCCTGTCGGCGCGCGAGATCGACACCATTGCCACGCACAGCTCCGCGCGGCGGGTGCTGTTCCTGGCTGGCGCGTCGCCGGAAGCGGCCGCGCATGCGGCGCGGCGCGGCGCAACGCCATGTCAGGTTGACGGCATGGGAGAGCTGCTGGCGGGCGACTTGAACGAGGCGGCCATCGCGGAAGCCTGCGTGCCCGGCAACGAACAGGTGGCCGCGCTGATCTACACGACGGGCACGACGGGGCAGTCGAAGGGCGTGATGCTCACGCACCGCAACCTGCTGTTCATCGCTGCCGTATCCAGCACATTGCGGGGTCTGACGCGCAGCGACCGCGCCTACGGCGTGCTGCCGATCTCACACGTGTACGGCCTGGCCTCCGTTGCCCTGGGCACCCTGTATGCGGGCGCCGCGCTGTACCTGGTGCCGCGCTTTTCCGTCGATGGCCTGCTCTCGGCCTTGAAGGACGACGGCTTGACCATCGTCCAGGGCGTGCCCGCCATGTACGCCAAGCTGCTGCAAAACCTGGGCGGCGCCGATACGCCGCTGCCCACGCGGCTGCGCTTTGCGTATGCGGGCGGCTCGCCGCTGGCGCCGTCGCTCAAGCGCGACGTGGAAAAGCTGCTGGGCACCGCACTGCACAATGGCTACGGCATGACGGAAAGCGCGCCCACCATCAGCCAGACGCGCCTGGAAGCGCCCCGCCGCGACGATTCGGTGGGCATGCCCATCCCCGGCGTGGAAGTGCGCGTGGTGGACGTGGCCGGCACGGACGTGGCGCCGGGCGAGCCGGGAGAGTTGTGGATACGCGGACCGAACATCATGGCCGGCTATTACCGCGAACCGGCCATGACGGCGGCCACCATGCGCGACGGCGGCTGGCTCAACACGGGCGACATGGCGCGCCAGGATCCCGACGGCGCGCTGTTCATCGTGGGTCGCACCAAAGAATTAATCATCCGCTCAGGCTTCAATGTGTATCCGCTGGAAGTGGAAACGGCGCTCAACGCCCACCCCTCCGTGGTGCAATCGGCCGTGGTGGGACGCACCCTGGACGATGGCAACGAGGACGTCATCGCCTATGTGGAGCTGGACCCGCGCCAGCCCGCCAGCGTGGCACAATTGCAGGCCTGGCTGGCGCAAACCCTGTCACCGTACAAGTGCCCGTCCGCCATCATCGTCATGGAAGCGCTACCGGCGGCCGCCACGGGCAAGATTTTAAAGGGGCAGCTGCGGCAAATGGCGCAGAATGCCTGATAAGTTGACCATGTTGTACCAGACACGACAATAAAACCAAGCCACATCACCGGAGGAGACACGATGAAACGCACCTACACACGCATTGCCATGGCAGCGCTGGTTGCCAGCGCCTGGATGACGCAGGCCAGCGCCGACGAATTCCTGGTCGGCGCGGAAATCCCGCTGACGGGCAACTTGGCCAGGGTCGGCGCCGGCATGCAGGAAGGCATCATGGTCGCAGCCGAGGTCTTCAACAAGACCAACGGCAAGCACACCGTCAAGATCGTCACCGTCGACGACGAATCGGCGCCCGCCAAGGCGATCGCCGCCGTGGAAAAGCTGGCCAGCCAGGGCGTGGTGGCCATCACGGGCGGCTATGGCTCGAACAATATCTCTCCCGCCTCGGACACGGCGAACAAACTGGGCCTGGTCTACATCACTTCGGGCGGCGTGGACGACAGCCTGGTGGCCAGCGGACGCAAGAATTTTTTCCGCATCAATAACACGGCCGGCTACGAAAAAGCCATGCTGGGATTGCTGCAGGACGTGGGCGCCAAGTCCGTCTCCATCGTGTATTCGACCAAGGACGCCACCACGGGCCTGGCGAAAGACGTGGAAAAAGCCCTGACGGCCAAGGGCGTGAAAGTGACGACGCACTCGTTCGACCCGGCGATTACGGACTTCAAGCCCATCATCAACAAGATCAAGCTGCAGGACAAATCGGAAGTGGTGGCCATGGTCGGCTACGAAAACGATTACGTGGGCATCATCCGCGCCGCCCGCGTGCTCAAACCGAAAATCAAGGCCATGGTGGGCGTCTGGTCGCTGGCCACGCCGAAAATGGCGGCCGACTTCCCCGATCTGATGCCGAACGTGTTCGGCACGGCCCTGCTGCCCTTCCCCACCGAATTCAAGACGGCCGACGGCAAGGCCTTCAGCGACGCCTACAAGCAGCTGTACAAGAAAGAGCCTGACTACCTGGGTCAGTTCGGCTACGTGCAGTCGATGCTGCTGTTCGAAGCCATCGCGCGCGCGGCCGACAAGGGGCACGCTCAAGAAAGGCGGCGTGGCCGAGGAAATGCGCAAGACGGACCGCGAAACCCTGATCGGCCGGGTGCAGTTCGCCGCCAATGGCGACAACCAGAACTTCGTGCACCGCATGGCGCAGCACCAGGACAAGAAAGTGGTGATCGTCTGGCCGAAGGAACACGCGACGGGCAAGCTGGCCTATCCAGCCCTGCCCTGGTAGCAGCAGCCTCCCCTGCACACGCGCGTGTCCGCTAGGGCGCGCACCGATGAACGGCAGTTCTGGCCCGCGCCAGGGCTGCCTGACGGGATGACGACATGACAGAATTAATCTTGCAGGCCTTGTATTCGGGCTTGCTGCAGGGCGGCTCCTACGCCCTGATCGCACTGGGACTGGCGCTGGTCTTCGGCACCATGAAAGTGATCAACCTGGCGCACGGCGAACTGGTGCTGCTGGCCGCCTACATCGCCTACAGCGTGGAATCCGGCCTGGGCCTGGGGCCCATGTTCGCCATTCCCCTCGCGCTGGTGATCGTCAGCCTGACGTCGGTCGGCGTCTACCTGATCGTCAGCCGCATCAAGAAAGACCGCGAAATCAATTCGCTGATCCTCACCTACGGCATTGGCGTGATCCTCACCAATTTCATCCTGCTCGTATGGAAGGCCGATATCCGCTCGACGTCATCGAGCTGGCTGCAGGAAGGCATCGAGATCGGCCCCTTCTTCAGCATGCGCAGCGAAGTGATTTTCTTCGGCGTCAGCCTGGTGCTGATGGCGGCCCTGTGGCGCTGGCTGTCCACCAGCTGGTATGGCCGCGCCGTGCGCGCCGTTTCCAGCAACCGCGATGCGGCCAAGCTGATGGGCATCGACCCGGGCCGCACGGAACTGGTTTCCTTTTTAGTCGCCGGTATCCTGGCCGCCTTCGCCGGTGTCGCCCTGTTCAGCTATGGCGTGATCCAGCCCGCCTACGGCGGCGCACTGACGGTGAAAGCCTTCATCATCACGGTATTGGCCGGCATCGGTTCCATCCCCGGCGTGCTGATCGCCGCCGTGCTGCTGGGCGTGGCCGAAGCGCTGACCGTCACCCTGGCCAGCTCCGCGCTGCAGGAATTGTCCGGCATGGTGCTGTTCCTGCTGGTGCTGTTCATCATGCCGAACGGCTTGTTCGGCGCACAACGGAGGCGCGGATGAAGCGCTCAACACTGATTTCAACGGCCGGTTTGCTGCTGGCCGCGTATATCGCCGTGCCGCTGGCCCTGGGCGGCAACCAGTATGTGATGAGCATGGTGGTGGCGGCCCTGATCATCGGCGGCGTGGCCATGTCCTGGGCCCTGCTCGGCAACTTGGGCGGCATGGTCAGCTTCGGCCATGCGGCCTTCTTCGGCGTAGGCGCGTATGTCTCCGCCCTCACTACCGTGAAACTGGGCTTGCCCGTGTTTGCCGCCATGCTGCTGGGCGGCGCGGGCGCTGCCATCGCCGCCGTCATCATGCTGCCCGTGCTGCGCCTGCGCGGGCCGTACTTTGCGCTGGCCATCCTCGCCTACGCCCACATCTTCCGCATCCTGGCCACGGAATGGAGCTCCGTCACGGGCGGCGCCGGCGGCATCAACAATATACCGACCTTGCCCACCGTCTTCGGCTTCGATTTGGCCAGCAAGACGGGCGCCTACCTGGTGGTGCTGACCCTGGTGGTGGCATGCGCGTTTGCCTACAGCCGTATCCGCGCCAGCCACTACGGCATCGCCCTGCGCGCCATGCACGACAGCGAAGACGCCACGCGCGTCGTCGGCGTCAACAGCACCTTGCTGAAAGGCGCCATGCTGCTGGTGTCGGCCTTCATGGCGGGCCTGTTCGGCGCCTTCAACGCCCACTATATCAACTTCCTGGAACCGGACTACGCCTTCAACAGCCTGTGGGTGACGTTGCCGATCGTGGCGGCCATCTTCGGCGGCTACCGCACGATACTCGGTCCCGTGCTGGGCGCCGTGGCGGTCTACCTGGTCGACCAGCTGATCTTCAAGTCGCTGATCCCCACAGGCCACCAGCTGGTGCTAGGCGTGCTGCTGGTAGCGATGATCGTCTTCAGTCCGAACGGCTTGCTGCCGCTGCTGCAAAAATGGCTGAAAAAAGCGCTGGTCAAGGAGAACGCACATGCTTGAACTCGATAATGTCTCCGTGCGCTTCGGCGGCCTGACGGCCGTCGATTCCGTCACGTTAAAAGTAGGCAGCCACGACGTGATCGGCCTGGTGGGCGCGAATGGCGCCGGCAAGACCACCCTGTTCAATGCGATCTCCGGCCTGGTGCGCCCCACCAGCGGCAGCATCCGCTTCGAGGGGCGCGACATCATGGCCACGCCCATGTACCAGCGCGCACGCCTTGGGCTGGGCCGCACCTTCCAGATTCCGCAGCCCATGCATGAATTGACGGTTCGCGAAAACCTGATCGTGGCGCAGCGCTTCGGTACCGGCAAGGTGGACATGCGCAAGATCGATGAAATCCTCGACTTCACCAGCCTGGCGGACAAGGCCGGGCGCGACGCGGCCAGCGAACTGGCGCTGACGGAACTGAAAGCGCTGGAAGTGGCCAAGGCGCTGGCCACCAATCCGAAGCTGCTGCTGCTCGACGAAGTGCTGGCCGGCCTGGAAACGAACGGCAAGCGCCGTTTCATGGGCATGCTCAAGGATTTGCACGCGGCCTTTGGCGTGGGCATCGTCATGATCGAGCACGATATCGAGACCATCAGCAATCTGTGCCAGCGCGTGGCCGTGCTCAATTTTGGCCAGCTGATCGCCGACGGCACGCCCGATGCCGTGTTCCGCGATCCGGCCGTCATCGAAAGCTATACGGGAGCCGCCCATGCTTGAAACCATGCTTGAGATAAGTAAGCTTCGCGCCGGCTATGGCGCCATCAATGTGCTGTGGGATATGTCGCTCTCGATCCAGAAGGGCAAGCTGACCACCATCATCGGCCCGAACGGGGCCGGCAAGACCACCCTGCTGCGCGCCATCATGGGTTTGCTGCCCGTGGGCGCGGGCAGCATCGCGCTCGATGGCGTGGCCATCAACGGCACGCCCACCTGGAAGATGAGCGACGCGAGGGTCACGATGATACCCGAGGGGCGCATGACGTTTCGCGACATGAGCGTGGAAGAAAACCTGATCATGGGCGCCTTCCCGAAAGAGCACCGCAGCCACATGCCGGCGCGCCTGGCCGAAGCCTATGCCATGTTCCCGCGCCTGCAGGAGCGGCGCAAGCAGCTGGCCGGATCACTCTCCGGCGGCGAGGCGCAGATGCTGGCGATGGCGCGGGGCTTGATGTCGGACCCGTCGCTGCTGATCATCGACGAACCGTCGCTGGGCCTGGCGCCGCTGGTGGTCAACGAGCTGTTCGAGATCCTCGCGCGCCTGAACGACGGCCGGCGCACCATCATCCTCGTCGAGCAGAACACGGCGCGCGCCGTGGGCGTGGCCGATCACGTCTACCTGATGCAAAGCGGCAAAGTGGCGCTGTCGCAAACGGCTTCCGAGGTCGACCTCGATCACCTGCACGCACTCTATTTTGCGCGCTGAGTGATATCCGCTGCATGCAGCTGGCATCACTCCTCGTCGTCCTCGTCGTCGGCCAGCTTGTCGAACACCAGCAGTTCACTCTTGCCGAGTCCGGCCATCACGAAGGGATCGTCGGCAGGAAAACGGCCGGTATCGACCAGCATGCGCAGCTTGCTCAAGCGGTCGCCCAGCGCCAGCGCTTGCGCCTGCGGATCCGCATCGGCGTGGGCATCGACGCCGGCATGCTCGATCGCATTGGTCACGGACTCGGGAAACTCCCATAATTCGGCGATCCGTACCGACAGGATGCGCGCTTGCGCAAACACCTGGGCAATGAAGGCGTCCGATTGCGGGAAGGCATCGGGCGCATGCATCTGGTCGATCAGGCGGAACGCCACCACCAGGCCGACATTGGCCATCAATCCCGCCAGATAGGCGTCGAAGGCGTTGGCCTGCATGGCCGGCGCGACCAGGTTGGCCGCCAGCGCGCATTTCTCGGACTGGCGCCAGATCAGGGGCGCCGTGCGTATGGTCAACCCGCCGCTTTGCATGCTGACGATGGGGCGGAAGGCGACGCGGGCGAGCAGCATGCGCATGCCGTTTTGCCCGAGCAGCATGATGGCGCCTTCCATGTTGTTGATCGACGGGCTGGCGTTGTAGCGCGAATGGTAGCGGGGCCGGTTCGCTTCGCGGTAGACCTCGGCGACCAGCAGCACGTCCTGGGCCAGCTGGCGCGACAGCTCGGCCGCGCTCATATTTTCATTTTGCAAGGTCCGCATCAACTGCGGAATGATGGCTGGAATGCGCGGCACCAGCGCGGCACCGGCGATCGGTTCACGGGCCAGGCGCGTCAATTCGTCCAGAATCTGCTGTTCCGCCTGAGCGGAAGCCTGCGCCGAACCGGCGGCCGCCAGCCAGCGGTAGTAGATGGCATCGATTTCGGTGATGGTGGCTGGCTGCCGTGCCATCTCGGGCGCCGCCGCTGCCGTGACCGCCGCAGCCTTGTTTTTTTCGTCGCCGCCGTTCAGTAATTTTCCTATCCAACCCATTTTGCTTTTCCAACCCTATATGCATCACTATCGCGACATCCGCCGCGCGATTTTACTTGATGACAGCCGTGCCGGTGCGGCGGGCGTGACCGGCTTTGTCCACTTACAACAAAGTGCTACAGTGGCGCTCTCGCAGCTTCCCCTGTCTTGCAAGGTACATCATGAACAATCTGCTGGCCCGTTACGTCACCGGCCAGGCGTACAACAACGCCTGGGCCAACCACCGCTTGCTGAAAGCTTGCGGGCAGCTGACCCAGGCCGAGTTCCAGGCCACGCGCGTCAGCTTTTTCCCCACCATCCAGTTCACCCTGAACCACATCCTCACCTGCGACTGGTTTTATCTCGACGCGGTCGAGCGCGAACTGCGCGGCGAAGCGCCACATCCAGATTGCTATGTCTTTTTTGAACAGGACGAACCGTACACCGATTGCGCGGCCCTGCACGCGGCGCAGCGCGCCTCGGACCTGCGCCTGATCGCCCATTGCCGCGGCCTGTGCGATGCGGACCTGGCGCGGCCCGTGACGATCCTGCGCGACACGCCGCAAGTCGACACGCGCCAGCGCATGCTGGCGCATTTGTTCCAGCACCAGACCCACCACCGGGGGCAAGTACACGCCATGCTGGCCGGCACGCGCATCGCGCCGCCCCAGCTCGACGAGTTCTATTGCGCCGGCGAAGCTGGCGAACGGGCGCAGGATTTCCTGGAACTGAGCTGGACGGAAGATGACGTCTGGGGCCCGCGCTAAATCATTCTCCGATTCATTCCCCAGCGTGGCAGCAGACGCACAGTTTGTTGCCGTCGAGGTCGCGGAAGTAGGCGCCATAGTAATCGGCGTGGTAATGGGGGCGCAAGCCGGGCGGTCCTTCGCACACGGCGCCCAGCGCCAGCACGGCCTGGTAACTGCCGTTCACCTGGGCGCGGCAGGCCGCCAGCAAGGCCGTCATCTGCCCATTGCCGGGAGTCGCCGGCAAGCCGTCATGCGGCGCTGTCAGCACGAACAGGGGGCGCGGTGCATCCTTCGCCATCCAGCCCGCCCAGGGTTGGGCCGGATCATGAAATTTCTCGATCAGATCGAGTTCTCCCATCAGGGCCGTGTAGAAAGCGTAGGCGCGGGGAAAGTCGTTGGTACCGAGGCAAATATGGGACAGCATGCTGCTCCTTCCTGAATTCAAGCATGGGCGGCGAAATGCGCCAGCTGATTATAATGGCGCACCGCTTTCCGACACGATCCCCTGCCAGGCCTCGACCGCCTCGGTCGCGGTCTGCCAGCTGACAAAAACCAAGCGATCGCTCTATTTATCAGCTGCCCCTCCCCTGACATTGTAAAATAGGCAAATATGGCGCGGCATCGGCCGTGTCGCTTGCCGGCTTTTCGCGCACGCGTATGCACTCACACTCAGGAAAAAACATGCGCAATACAGACAAAAAGGCCTACCTCGTCGGCGGCGGCATCGGCTCGCTGGCAGCCGCCGCCTTCATGATACGCGACGGCGGCATGCAAGGCAGCAACATCACCATCTTCGAAGCGTCGCCCGTGACCGGGGGCAGCCTCGATGGCGGCGGCAATGCCGAAGATGGCTATACCCTGCGCGGCGGGCGCATGCTGACCACGGACAATTACGAGTGCACCTGGGACTTGTTCAAGAGCATCCCCTCACTCGAACATGCGGGCCAGAGCGTCTACGACGAAACCATCGCCTTCAATGAACGGCACATTCCCCACTCGCGCGCGCGACTGGTCGACCGCAACCGTTTCAAGGTCGATGTCAGCAGCATGGGCTTTTCCATGCAGGACAGGCTGGAATTGCTGAAGCTGACGGAAGCCGACGAAGACACCTTGGGCAGCAGCGCCATCACGGACTGGCTCTCGCCCGAATTCTTCGACACCAAGTTCTGGTACATGTGGGCCACCACGTTCGCCTTCCAGCCCTGGCATAGCGCCGTCGAGTTCAAGCGCTACCTGCACCGCTTCATGATGGAGTTTTCGCGCATCGAAACCCTGGCCGGCGTCAAGCGCACCGTCTACAACCAGTACGATTCGCTGGTGCGTCCCCTGGTCGCGTGGCTGCAGGCGCAAGGCGTCAACCTCATCATGGATTGCACGGTGACCGATATCGAGGTGCAGGAATCCGGTGGCCGCCTGAGCGCCACCGCCCTGCACTGCCAGCGCCGCGGCCTGAGCGATATGATCCCCGTCGCCGCGGGCGACCTGGTCTTTTTCCAGAATGCCTCGATGACGGATGCCTCCAGCTATGGCAGCATGCACCGCGCGCCGGCCAAGCGCACGAAGAACGACAGCCATGGCTGGCGCCTGTGGGAAAAGCTGGCCGAGGGCCGGCCGGAACTGGGACGCCCCGCCGCCTTCAACAGCAGCATCCCCGAATCGTACTGGGCGTCGTACACGGTCACCTTGAAGGACAGCGCCTTCTTTGACAGGATGGAGCAATTCACGGGCAACAGCGCGGGCACGGGCGGCCTCGTCACCTTCAAGGACAGCAACTGGTTCATGTCCATCGTGCTGGCGCACCAGCCCCATTTCGCCGGCCAGCCCGCAGGCGTGCAAGTATTCTGGGGCTATGCGCTGCACCCTGACCGCATCGGCAACTTCGTCGCCAAGCCCATGTCCGACTGCAGCGGCGAAGACATCCTGCGCGAACTGTGCGGCCATCTGAACTTCGACCTCGACATCATGGCCACGGCCAACTGCATACCCTGCCGCATGCCGTACATCACCAGCATGTTCATGCCCCGCGCGAAGAGCGACCGCCCGTTGCCCGTGCCGGCCAACTCCGTCAACCTGGCCTTCGTCAGCCAGTTCGTGGAAATCGCCGACGATGTCGTCTTCACCGTCGAATACTCGGTGCGTGCGGCGCAGACGGCCGTCTACCAGCTGCTCGGCGTACAGCGCGAAGTGCCGGCCATCCACGCGCACGACAAATCGCTGAAGGTCAAGCTGGACGCCGTCATCAAGGCCTTCAAATAGCTCGTTGCTGACGCTTGCGCGCAACATAGACCGCGCTGCCGGTCGTGCATGTACTTGATTTAAGACTGGCTTCAGCCTCGCCGTGCATCGTGACAGGGCGCCAGCAGCAATGGCGCCTCCCTACACCATCACGGGCACAGCCCAGCGAAAGAGCCGACATGAGCACATGGATGCGCGCCAACAAAGGTTTTTTGATGTTCCTCCTGCTCTTCGGCGTGTTCCGCACCGCCGTGGCGGACTGGAATCCGATACCGTCGGCGTCGATGCGCCCCAACCTACTCGAAGGCGATGTGGTCTTCGTCAACCGCCTCGCCTTCAACCTGAAAGTGCCGCTCACCGATATCGTGCTGCAGCGCCTGGGCGAACCGCAGCGGGGCGACATCGTCACCTTTTCTTCGCCGAAAGACGGCACACGCCTGATCAAGCGCATCATCGCCCTGCCCGGCGACACGGTGGAAATGCGCAATGAAGAGCTGGTCATCAATGGCCAGCCCGCGCAGTACACGGCGCTCGACACGGCGCCAGAAACCATCGCCCACGTGGGCCAGCTGACGGCGCAGCGCATCAACGAACGCAACCAGACCGAGCAGCACCACATCCAGGTCTTGCCGCAAATCGCAGGCGCGCGGCGCAGCTTTGCCCCCGTGACGGTGCCGGCCGACCACTTTATGATGTTGGGGGATAACCGCGACAACAGCGCCGACTCGCGTTACTTCGGCTTCGTGCCGCGCGCATTGCTGATCGGCAAGGCCGAGCGCATCCTCGTCTCGGCCAATATCGGCGAGCATTGGCAGCCGCGGCTGCAGCGTTTCGGCATGAAGCTGGAATAAACATCCCCCTTGCAACGGCGCCGCGCTTTTCGGTTAGCATGGCGCATCATGCAAAACTTTCCCTCAGCCAGCTTGCAAGCCGCCAGCGACGATCCTGCCTTGGATCAACTGGCACAGTTCCTGCAGCGCCATCCCGACGTGCTGCTGCTGACGGGCGCCGGCATCAGCACGGCGTCCGGCATTCCCGCTTACCGCGACACGGAAGGCGTGCGGCGCGGCAACGCGCCCGTGCAAGGCCCCGATTTTCGCCGCCAGGAAGCCGTGCGCCGCCGCTACTGGGCGCGCAGCATGGTGGGCTGGCCGACCCTGGCGCGCGCCGCGCCCAATCCCGGTCACCTGGCCATCGCGCATTTGGCCCAGCGCCGGAGAATAGGCGGCCTGGTCACGCAAAACGTGGATGGCCTGCATCAGCAGGCCGGCAGCCCAGCCGTCACGGAGTTGCACGGCAGCATACATGGCGTGGTGTGCCTCGATTGCCATACGCGCCATACGCGTCGCCTGATCCAGGATCAGCTCGAACACGACAATCCGCAGCTGCTGGGCGCCACTGCCACACCGGCGCCCGATGGCGACGCCTTGCTGGAGCCGTCGCAACTGGCCACTTTCCACGTGCCAGTGTGTCCCCGCTGCGGAGGCACCCTGCAGCCGGACGTGGTGTTTTTCGGCGATGGCGTGCCCTCGTCCTGCGCGGCCGAAGCCGAGCGCAAGATGATGGAAGCTGGCGCCATGCTGGTGGTAGGCTCATCGGTCATGGTGTATTCGAGCTTTCGCCTGTGCCGCATGGCGGCCGAAACGGGCAAGCCCGTGGCCGCCATCAATCTGGGCAAGACGCGCGCCGACCATTTGCTGGCCTTCAAGACCGAAGCCCCGGCACAGGACATCTTGCCAGCGATAGCGGCCATGCTGGGCTGATCCCGTGTCAGCGGTGCGCCACTCTGGCTATACTGTGAGATTAACGAGGAGAATTCATGCTGGAACTGTTGAGTGAACACGCCTGTTTTGGCGGCGTACAACGCTTTTATCGCCACGACGCGCAAGCCATCGGCTTGCCCATGCGTTTCTCGGCCTTCATTCCCGACACGGCGCCAGGCAGCGTGGTCACCACCAAACGCCCCGCCCTGTTTTACCTGGCGGGCCTGACCTGCACGGAAGAAACCTTCATGATCAAGGGCGGCGCGCAGCGCGTGGCGGCCGAAGAAGGCTTGATCCTGATCGCGCCCGACACCAGCCCCCCGTGACGCGAACATCGCGGGCGAGAGCGCATCCTGGGATTTCGGCATGGGCGCCGGCTTTTACGTGGACGCCACCGAGGCGCCGTGGAGCAGCCACTACCGCATGTATAGCTACCTGCTGGAACTGCGCGCCCTGCTGGAACAGGAACTGGCGATCGATGTACAACGCACGGCTATTTTCGGCCATTCGATGGGCGGCCACGGCGCGCTGGTGCTGGCTTTGCGCAACCCGGACCTGTTCCGCTCCGTCTCCGCCTTTGCCCCCATCGCTGCACCGAGCAAATGTCCGTGGGGCAAGAAAGCGTTTTCGGGCTACCTGGGCAGCGACGAAACCAGCTGGCAGCAGTACGACGCCAGCGCGCTGATGCGCGGCCGGCAGGGCCAGGGGCCACTGTTCCCCGAAGGCATCTTGATCGACCAGGGCCTGGCCGACAAGTTCTTGCCCGAGCAACTGTTCCCCGACGTCTTTGAAGCGGCGTGCCGCGACGCCGGTCAGCCATTGCAGCTGCGCCGCCATGCCGGCTATGACCACGGCTATTACTTCATCGCCAGCTTCATGGAAGAGCATGTACGCTTCCATGCGAAGAACTTGCGCGCCGTGGCCTGACGCCCTTGCCTGATTGAACTATTGCGCCGTGCTGGTATGCCCGTTGAAATGGCGCGTGTACCAGTCCGTGGCCAGCAAGGCGGCCTGGTGGCGCGTGTCGGGCCCGCCGGGGGCGGCGATCTGTTCCAGTTGTTTGTCGCAACGCAAGGTGGCGAAAGCCATGCGGTTCAGGCCGGCCACGTCGGGATCGCGCCCGCCCACGATCAGCAAGGATGGCACGCGCACGTTTTCCAGCGCCGCTTTGCCCGCCATTTCCACCTGGCCATCGCAGACGGCCAGCGCGGCGATTTCCGCACTGCGCCAGGCCGCCAGCTGCATCACCACGGCCGCGCTGGTGCCATAACCATACAGGCCGCAGGGCAAGCGCCGCGTGGAAGCGTCCATTTGCAGCCAGCCCAGGGCCTTTTCCAGCTGGCGCGCCAGCAGCACGATATCGCTGCGCACGAAATAAGCGTGGCCATTGCTGCCGCCGCCTGGCCCGACACCGCCCTGGTCGAAGCGCAGGGTGGCGATACCCGCCCGCAGAAAATCCTGAGAGGTGGCGTGGCTGGAGGCGCCCAGGTAGTCGCTGTCGGCGCCCGCGCCGTGGGCAAACAGGACGATGCCCACCGGTCGCTCGGGCATTTCAAGCACGCCGTCCATTTGAAGTTCATCGGCCGTGATGCTGACAAATTGTTCTTGCATGGCTGCCTCCGCTATCGAGCTGGGATCAAGCTAACATCAAACTGCTATTGCGCTGATTTTGCCGGACCGGGCGCCGCCTGCGCGCGCTGAGCGGCAATCCTCAGTGTAGCAGCCTGCGGCCATTCCTGCGCAGCCGTTCGCGCATCGACACCAGCAAGGCAAGACTACACGGCGCCGTGCCGGTCCAGTCCCTTCAGCACGGCTTCCGGGCGGATCGGCAAATGCCGTACGCGCGAGGCCACGGCGGCAAAGATGGCGTTGCCAATGGCCGGTGCCACGGCCGTCGTGGGCGGTTCGCCCATGCCCGTCGAAGTCGCCGTACTAGCAACGAATTCAATGTCGAGCTCGGGCACGTCAGCCATGCGCAGTGGCGTGTAGGTGTTCAGGTTGGTATCCTTCACTTCGCCATTCAGGAAAGCCGTGCCCTCATGCAAGGCCATGCTCACGCCCCACAACGCGCCCCCTTCCGCCTGCGCCAGGGCGCCATCGGGGTCGACGATGCTGCCCGCGTCGATCACCATGAACAGTTTTTCGACTTTCACCATGCAAGTGCTGCGATCCACCTTGACGCGGGCCACGCACGCCGTCCAGGTGGGCATGTCGCGTTCCTGGCCGAACGTGGCGGCAATGCCCAGGCCCGTGTCGGGAGGCATGGCCGTGCCCCAGCCGGCCTTGTCCGCCACCCGCCGCAGCACGTGGGCCAGGCGCGCGGCGCCGCCGACGGCGTTCGGCGCGCTGCCCGCGTTGCGTCCAGTACCCTGCAGCAGCGACAAACGAAAAGCCAGCGGATCGACCTTGGCCGCCTGCGCCGCCTCGTCCATAAAACTTTCCACAGCCCAATTCGTCCAGCCGGGGCCCACGGAGCGCAGCCAGCCGGGGCGGAAACTGCTGTTGGCCAGGTCGTTCGACACGGCCCGCACGCGCTGCGCGCCCACCGTGTACCAGTGGTCGGCGCCGGCGATGGCGAACGCGTCATACGGATGGCCCTGCTTATCCTTGGCCAGGAAGGCGGGAATCATCGCTTGCGTAGGCCAGCCCGCACTGGCCTCGTGCACCATCGCCGACACCTTGCCGGCGTCGTCGAATGCCATGCGCACATGCTGCACGGACGGCGAACGGGGCGAATCAAAACGGGCATCATCGGCCCGCGTGCAAATCATCTTGACGGGCCGCCCCACGGCTTGCGCCGCCAGCGCGGCCGGCACGCAATAATCGCCATTCAGGCGCCGCCCGAAGCCGCCGCCCAGCAGATAGGTATGCAGCATCACCTTGCTCTCCGGCACCTTCAACGCCTGCGCCAGCACGGGCAGGATCAACGATTGCCACTGGTTGCCCGCATGAATGTGCCAGACGCCGTCGATTTCCTGCGCGAGGGCATTCACCGGTTCCAGCTGGAAATGCAGCACGGTGCTCGTCGTGTAGTGGCGTTCCATTTGCAGGCTGGCATCCTTGAAAGCTTGCTCCACGCCATCATCATCGACTACGCGGGCACCCAGGCTGGCGTCGGCCAGCTGCTTGGTGGCGTAGTTGAGGATATCTTGCTCCGACACGTGGGCGGCCGCGCCAGCCCGCCATTTCACTTGTACCAGGTCGGCCGCGCGCATGGCGGCCGCATAGGAGTCCGCCAACACCATGACCCAGCCGGGCACCGTGCCGCTGGGGTCCTGCAAGGCAAACGAACGCAGATAGCCCTTGACCTTTTTCGCCGCCGTATCATCGATGGACACCACTTTCGAGCCGTAGCGCGTGGGCGGGATCTTCGGACGCGCATACAACATGCCCTCGACCTGCGCATCGATGCCGTACACGGCCGTGCCATTGATTTTCGCGGGGATGTCCAGCGCCTGCACATGCTGGCCGATCAGGCTGCGCTGCTGCGGCGTCTTGAGCACGATGGCCTTCAATTGTTCGGGCGTGTACTGGCGCGCCAGCTTGCCACGGCGCACGATTTCGCCATAGCTGATCGAGCGTCCCCGGCCATGCACGACGCCCAGTCTGGCGTGGCAGGCGGACACGGGCACGCGCAGCAGGCGCGCGCCCTCTTCGACCAGCGCGAGGCGCCCGGCCGCGCCGGCGCGGCTGAGGGGGTCGAAATTCTGCCAGACGGACCAGCTGCCGCCCGTCACCATCAAGCCCCATTTCGGGTCCGTGTCCACGTAGTGCAGGCGCACCTTGTCCCAGTCCGCTTCCAGCTCCTCGGCCACGATGCGCGCCAGGGCCGTGCCGATGTGCTGGCCCATTTCCGCCTTGGCGATGTTGACGGTGACGATGCCGTCGTGGCCGATCTGGAACCAGATGCCGGGATCGAACACGGGTGCGGCGCTGTGTTTTGGCGGCGCGGGCGCCACCTTGCCGGCAGCCAATGAGCTGTCGGCGCGCAAGAAGGCCAGCGTAAAACCCGTGCTGGCGGCGGCGATCAGGAAACCGCGCCGGCCCAGTGCAGGGGGACGGGCTCCGGCGTTTTCTTTCGGCAGCTTAAACACCGGGCGCCTCCTGCATGCCGGCCGCCAGCTTGATCGCCTTGCGGATGCGCACATACGCCATGCAGCGACACAGGTTGCCGCTCATGACGGCATCGATATTCGCATCCGTCGGCTGCGGGTAATCACGCAGCAAGGTGGCCGCCTGCATGATCTGGCCCGACTGGCAATAGCCGCACTGGGGCGCCTGCGTGGCCAGCCACGCCCGCTGCAAAGGATGCGTGCCATCGGGCGAGAGGCCTTCGATGGTGGTGATGGCGCAGCCGGCCACGGCGGCAATCGGCGTGATGCACGAGCGCATGGCGCGGCCATCCACGTGCACGGTGCAGGCGCCGCACATGCCGATGCCGCAGCCAAACTTCGTGCCTGTTAAATGAGCTTCGTCGCGCAGCACCCACAGCAGGGGCGTTTCGGCGTCGGCCTCGGTGCCGAAGGGCTGTCCATTCACAATAATGTTATACATAAGTGTTGCACATAAGAAACTTTCAAGAATTACTTGCCGGCACGCGCGCGCGCTACGGCCGCTTCCAGGTTCGTCCAGGCCGGCTGGGGGCTGCGGCTGCGGCGCAAATAGGCGGCCAGCTGGGCCACGTCGTTGTTCGTCAGCGAGGCGGCAAAGCCGGGCATCAGCACGCCGGGCATCGCCTCGTCCTTGCTGATGCCGTGCAATATCACCTGGATCAGGTTGGCGGGATCGGGCGCGCTGACGGCGCTGTTCAGGCTCAGTTCCGGACGCAGGGTCACTGGCCGGCCATCGCTATTCGAGTGGCACGACGCGCAGGCGGCCACGTACAGGCTGGCGCCACGGTCGTTGTCGACCAGGCTGACGCGCTGCGAACGGGCGATGCCGGCTTTCACCACGGTATCGGTATCGACCTGGCGTTGCTCGACGCCGGCCACGCCGGCAAAATAGACGGACAGGGCGCGGATATCGCTATCGGGCGAAGCGCCCATGCCTTCGTGCACGACGGCCGACATGGGCCCTGCCGCCACGCCGTGCAGGGCCGTTGCCCCCGTGCGCAGGAAGGCATACAGTTCATCCTGCGTCCACGGCAAGGGCGCCGTGTTGGCGCTGGTCAAGGCCGGCGCATACCAGTGATCGATGGACGCGCCCAGATAGGACGAACCGGCAAGTTCGGCGCCCAGCGCATTGCGCGGCGTGTGGCAGGCGGCGCAATGGGCCAGGCCTTCGGCCAGGTAGCGGCCCCGGTTCCAGTCCAGACCTTGCGCGGGGTCGAGCTGAAAACTGGCTGGCTTGAAAAACAGCAGTTTCCAGCCCGCCTGCAAGGCGCGCAGGTTCAGGGGAAAAGGCACGCTGTTGGCGGGCGCCGCCGCATATACGGGCGGACGCGTCATGAAATACGCGTACAGGGCCGTCAAGTCCGCATCCGATACGAGGTTGAAATGGGTGTACGGAAAGACGGGATACAAATGCGCGCCATCGCGGCCCACGCCTTCGCGCATGGCCCGCTGGAAGGCGGCCAGCGACCAGCGGCCTATGCCCGTTTGCCTGTCGGGCGTGATATTCGTCGCGTAAATCGTGCCGAACGGCGTGGCCAGGCCGTGGCCGCCTGCGTATTCGGCGCCGCCCTTGGCCGTATGGCAGGCGGCGCAGTTGCCCATGCCAGCCAGGATGCGGCCCCGCTCCACCACTTGCGGCGAAAATGCCGTGGCGGCAGGCGGATCGATGGGCGCCAGCGCGGGGCGCCAGTAATACAGATACGCGGCCAGGGCCGCCACGATGAGCAATGCCAGCGACAGCAGCAGGCCGGTGAAGATTTTCTTGAGCAAAACAGGAACCAATGAAAAGTAAAGGCCAGGGTGAAAGCAAGGAAATAAAGCAAAGAAATAAAGCAAGGCGGCCAGCCGCCGACTGACGGCGGCGACAGCGTCACAATGATAATCTTACCGCGATTGTGACTTGTTGTATGTACGCAATGACACGCAGGCAATGCCTGCAGGCGGGCAGCGCCTTATAATCAGCGTTTCAGCACGCCGCCGCTCCTTCATGCATACCGTTACGATCATCCTCATCCTCGTTTTGACCGTCGTCCTGTGCGGCTTTCTCGCCCGCTCGCGCTGGGTCAGGCTGCCGCTGCCCCTGATCCAGATCGCCGGCGGCACGGGATTGGCCGTGTTTGGCGTGCAAGTGCCGCTCGATCCCGACATTTTCTTCCTGCTCTTCATCCCGCCGCTGCTGTTTCTCGATGGCTGGCGCATCCCCAAGGGCGCCTTCTTTTCCGACGCGCGCTCGATCCTGATGCTGGCCATCGGCCTGGTGCTGTTTACCGTGCTGGGCATGGGTTTCTTCATCGACTGGCTGATCCCCAGCGTGCCGCTGGCCGTCGCCTTCGCGCTGGGCGCCATCCTATCGCCGACCGACCCCGTGGCCGTGTCGGCGATCGCCGCCGGCAATCCCATCCCGCCGCGCCTGATGCACATCCTCGAAGGCGAATCCCTGCTGAACGACGCTTCTGGCCTCGTCTGCTTCACGTTTGCCGTGGGCGCCATGATGACGGGCGGCTTTTCCATCGGCGCCGCCTCGCTGAGTTTCCTGCAGGAAGCGGGCGGCGGCATCATCATCGGCCTGGCCATCTCATGGGGCGTGGGCCTGGCAAATAAATGGCTGGTGAGCAAGGTCGGCGAAGAGCCGGGCCTGCAAATCCTGATCAGCATCCTGATCCCGTTTGCCGCCTACCTGGGCGCCGAGCAAATCCACGGCTCCGGCATCCTGGCCGCCGCCACAGCCGGCGTCTCCATGCATTACGCCGACCTGATCGGCCGGCCGCTGGCCGCCACGCGCACCCAGCGCAAGGCCGTGTGGGATACCGTACAACTGGTCTTGAATGGCGTGATCTTCGTCATGCTGGGCGCGCAGCTGCCCACCACCGTTGCCGGCTTGCCAGCCGCCTCCGCCGAAATCGGCGCCGGCAGCGCCTGGAAACTGCCGCTGTTCGTCATCGCCATCACGGTGGGGCTGACCTTCATGCGCTTCCTCTGGGTCTTCATTTCCATGAAACTGACCCTGTTCAAGCACCACAAGAAAATGGCCGGCGAACCGAAGGATGCGGCGCTGCTGGCCCGCCCAAGCCTGCGCTTGCTGCTGGTAGCGTCGTTTGCGGGCGTGCGCGGCGCGCTGACCCTGGCCGGCATTTTGACCCTGCCCTTGTTCTTGCCAGACGGTAATCGTTTCCCGGCGCGCGACCTCGTCATCTTCCTGGCTATGGGCGTCATTTTGCTGTCGCTGCTGCTGGCCAGCGTCACCTTGCCCCTGCTGACCAAGGGCCTGGTGTTCGCACCACCCGCGCGCCGCTCGACGGAAGAGCGCAATGCCCGCGCCGCTGCCGCCGAAGCGGCCATCGCGCGGCTGGAAAAGGTGTGCGAAGGCATCGACAAAAATGACAAGCAGCAAGTCGTCACGGAGGCGGCCAACCGCCTTATCGAAGCTTACCGGCGCCGCCTGGCGTATGGCGAAAGCAGCAATGACGAGGCGATGCGGCTGCAGGAACTGGCCAAGGCCGAGCGCGCGCTGCGGCTGGAAGCGCTGAATGCGGAGCGGGACGAACTGTTCCGCCGCCGCATTTCGGGCGAACTGGACGACACCATCCATTTGCGCCTGCTGCGCGAAATCGACTTGCTGGAAGCGACACTGGAAGAATAGCAACACTCTGGCGCGCCACGACAGTGTTGATAAGTAATTTTCATGGCAAAGAATGAAAGTTTTAGTATTCGTGTTTATAATGCAATGTTTATGGCAAAGCGCCGTGTTTTACTTTCAACAGGGACTTCCGTACAGTCTGTGTTGTTGAGTAAGAATTTGAATAGCCACCCGACCTGCATAAAGACACCGACGCCGTGCCCTCCTCCCCTCGCCACCGGCAGCGCTGCGCGCTGCCCACCCTGTTCGCCATCGTGCTGCTGGCCTCGCTGCTCGCCTGCAGCGCGCTGGCGCCGTGCGCGGCGTGGGCGCAAACGGGCGCGGTGGCCGACGCCAGGCGTCCCGCCGAGGTGGCCCAGGTCCTGTTTGGCATCATCAGTTATGTGCGCTGGCCCGTGGCGCGCCAGGAAGTGCGCGTCTGCATGCTCGGTGCGCCACGCTACGGCGCGGCCATTGTCGACACGCCCGCTTCCAGCCTGGGACAGCGCATCCGCGTGAAAATCCCGGCGGCAGCCGCCACTGTCAACGAATGCGACGTCGTCTACCTGGGCAGCCTGCCGGATGGCGAACGCGAGCACTTGCTGGCGCAGATCATCGGCAAGCCGATTTTATCGGTCGCCGAACCCGGCACGTCCTGCACCGTGGGCACCATGTTCTGCCTGCGCCTGAACGAGGCGCAGATCGGTTTTGATGTCAACCTCGACGCCATCGCCCGCAGCGGCCTGCGCGTGCATCCGAACGCCTTGCAAATTGCACGTCGCAAGGGACCTCAGCCATGAGCACCCGGATGAGCAACAAGCTTGCCCGCAAGCTCCGCCCCACGCTCGACAGCGTGCTGCGGCGCGCCCACCTGAGCGTGTCGCTGATCGCCGTGATGGCGGCCGGCCTGACTCTGACAGCCGTGGCGCTGCTGGCTCTGCGCGTGTATTCGGACCAGAACCTGCGCCTGGTGGCCCGCTCGATGAGCTACACGGTGGAGGGGGCAGTCGTCTTTGGCGACTCCTTGGCAGCCAAGGAAGCGCTGGCCCTGATCGGCGTCAATGAAGATATCGACCAGGCACAGGTGAGCGACAAGGCCGGCAAGGTGCTGGCCCGCTGGGAACGGGGCGAACATGGCACGCGCTACTACATCGAACGCGCGCTGACAGGCTGGATGCTGCCCGATTCCCTGACCTTCCCCATCATGCGCAATGAACAGGCCATCGGCAACATCACGCTGGTGCCGCACAGCCGCAGCCTGCTACCCTTCCTGCTGAGCGGCCTCTCCTGCCTGCTGGCTTGCCTGGTGCTGAGCCTGGCCGTCGCCGTGCGCCTGTCGCGCCGCATGGAAACGGAGATCACGTCGCCCCTGCGCCATCTGGCGGAAACGGCGCACCGCGTGCGGCGCGACCGTTCATTCGAACTGCGCGTGCCACCGGCCAACATCGCCGAACTGAACCAGATCAATGACGACTTCAACGCCCTGCTCGACGAACTGGAAGCGTGGCAGAGCCATCTGCAAAAGGAACACGCCTCGCTGTCGCACCGCGCCAACCACGACAGCCTGACGGGCCTGTCGAACCGCTCCTTCATGGAAGCGGAGCTGGAACGCGCCATCCTCGAAGCACGGGTCAGCAATGGCAAGGTGGCCGTGCTGTTCCTCGACAGCGACCGTTTTAAATACATCAACGATACCTTCGGCCATGCCTCGGGCGACCGCGTGCTGGTGACGATCGCCGCGCGCATCAAGCAGCAATTGCGCGAGGGTGACCTGGTGGCGCGCCTGGGCGGCGACGAATTCGCCATCCTGCTCAAGCCGCTGCGCAACAGTAGCGACGCCATGCACATCGCCGACAACATCATCGCCGCCATGGCGCAAGCCATTGAACTACCCACTGGCAACAGCATCGTCAGCTCGCTGACCATCGGCGTGGCCGTCTTCCCCGATCACGCCATCGACGCCGTTTCGCTGGTCGGCGCGGCGGACGAAGCCATGTACCGCGCCAAGCAGGCGCAGCGCGGCACGCGCCAGGTGGCGCGCCTGCCGCAACCCCATACTCATCCCTGAACCAAGGAGCAACACCATGCCATTCATCTACAAGCAATTACGCCGCGGCTTCCTCGGCCTGTTCATGCTGGGCCTGCTGGCCGCCTGCCAGAGCACGCCAGAGAAAAAACCGCTGTTCAACGCCGAACAAGTCGCCACCTTGAAGGAACAAGGCTTCAACCAGACCGACGAAGGCTGGGAACTGAGCTTTACCGACAAGCTGCTGTTCGAATTCGACGCCGCCAAGCTGATCCCGCCCAGCCGCAACGCCATCCAGAAAATCAGCGCCGCCCTGCTGAAAGTGGGCATCACCCACATGCGCGTGGAAGGCCATACGGATAACGAAGGCACGGAAGCGTACAACAACAATCTGTCGCTGGCGCGCGCCAACGTGGTGGCCGACGCCATGAGCGCATCGGGCATTCCACGTAAAAACATCGCCATCAAGGGCCTGGGCATGAGCAAACCTGTCGCCTCGAACGCCAGCAAGACGGGCAAGGCGGAAAACCGTCGCGTCACCGTCATCGTTTCGGCGCCTTGAGCGTGGGCGTGCCCGCCGTGCGCTGGGTCGTGATGGGCGTGTCCGGCTGCGGCAAGAGCGCCGTCGGCAGCCTGCTGGCCGATGCGCTGAGCGTGCCCTATGTGGAAGGCGACGACGTGCATTCCCCGGAAAACGTGGCCAAGATGGCGGCCGGCATTGCGCTCAACGACGCCGACCGGGCCGGCTGGCTGGCCGCCCTGCGCGAGCGCATCGCCACGGCCCGCGTGCAAGGCGGCGGCCTCGTCGTTTCCTGCTCGGCCCTGAAGCGCGCCTACCGCGACGTGCTGCGCGAGGGCGACCCGGCCCTGCGCTTTGTCCACCTGGATGGCCCGCGCGCCGTGCTGGAAAGCCGCTTGCAGCGTCCGGGCCACTTCATGCCGCCCAGCCTGCTCGACAGCCAGCTGACCACCCTGCAGCCCCTGCAAGCGGACGAGGCCGGCATGGTGCTCGACATCCGCCAGCCGCTGGCCGTGCTGGTCGAACAGATCCTGCAAGCGCCCTGACTGGCGCGCGGCTGGACAGCCCGCGGCCCCCTGTGTAGACTGGCGCGCACTTTCATGAAGGATTTTTATGACCACACCAACGACAAAACCAGCACCTGGCCCGGAATTCTGGGAACGCGCCGACCAGGTCATCGCCCTGGCCAACGAACAATGCATGCACAGCGGCGGCAATGAAGTGGCCACCTCGCTGCTGTACGCGGCCGCCCGCTTCAACGCCTTCCTCGTCGCCAGCAAGAGCAACGACGTGGTCAAGATGCAGGAAGAGAAGGAAGGCGCCGTGGCGTTCTTCACGGAACAGTACAAGCGCATGCTGACCGACAACTTCAACGATTACATCACCAACTTCGACAAGTACACGCAACCGTCGTCGGCCCCCAAGGGTTGATGTCCACAGCCAGCCTGGACAGCCACCGCGCCCGCGCCACCCATGCCGACAGCGTGCTGAACGGCGCGGTGCGCTATGCGCCGCTGACCTCGCTGTGGCTGACGGCCATGCTGGTCGGCGCCGTGACTGGCGCCCTGTTCTTCTTCAGCTGGACCGGCCTGCTGCTGTTTGTGAGCGGCACGGCCATCGTCCTGCTGTTCGGCCATTCGCTGGGCAGCCACCGCAAACTGATCCACGACAGCTTTCATTGCCCGAAATGGCTGGAATACCTGCTCGTGTACCTGGGCGTGCTGGTGGGCCTCAGCGGCCCGCTGGGCCTGCTGCGTCAGCACGAATTACGCGACTATGCCCAGCGCCTGCCTGACTGTCACCCCTATCTGCGCCACGGCGCCGGTTTCTGGCGCGACGCCTGGTGGCAATTACATTGCCGTCTGGATCTCGACCACCCGCCGCACATCGCCATCGAGCCGCGCATTGCGCACGACCGCTTTTACCGTTTTCTGGAAGCCACCTGGATGCTGCAGCAACTGCCGTGGGCGTTGCTGTTCTTCGCCTGGGGCGGCTGGGGCCTGGTTTGCTGGGGCGTCTGCGCGCGTGTCAGCGCCGGCGTGCTCGGCCACTGGCTGATCGGCTACTTCGCCCACAACCATGGGCAGATGCACTTTGAGATCAAGGCGCCGCCGTACAAGGCCGGAATATCCGCCTGACGTCGCTGCTGACCATGGGCGAATGCTGGCACAACAACCATCACGCCTATCCGGGCTCAGCCAGGCTGGGCTTGCTGCCGGGCGAGTGGGACCCGGGCTGGTGGGTACTGCTGCTCTTGCGGCGCCTGGGCCTCGTGTCCAGCCTGCGCCTGCCGCAAGACCTGGCGCCGCGGCCGGAACTGCGCCGCCTGGACGGCGCTGCAGCTCAGGCGTCGTCCCCACCGGCCAGGTAATTGTTTTTTACACGCACGTAGTGTTCGGCCGAATAGCGCAGGTAGGCGATCTCCGCTTCGGTTAAGGGGCGCACCTTGGCGGCGGGCCGGCCCACGTACAGGTGGCCGCTTTCCAGCACCTTGCCCGGCGATACCAGGCTGCCCGCGCCCAGCATCACGTGCTTTTCCACCACCACGTCATCCATGACGATGCTACCCATGCCGATCAGGCATTCGTCGCCTATCGTGCAGCCGTGCAAGATCACGGAATGGCCGATGGTCACGTATTTGCCGATGGTCAAGGGTGAACCGTCGGGCTTGGCCGCATTCTTGTGCGACACATGGCCCATGGAAAAGTCCTGGATATTGCTGCCCTCGCCGATGACGATACGGTTCACGTCACCGCGCAGCACGCTGTTGCACCAGATCGAGCAGTCGTCGCCGATCTGCACATCGCCAATCACTTGCGCCGTGTCATGCAGGTAGACGCGCTCGCCCACGACGGGACGGGTATTCAGGTAGGAACTGACAGGCATCGCTTTCTCGCTTTTCATTAATAGTGAAAGTAAACAACAGGGTTCACACCCAGCCGGCGGCCAGCGCAAAAATGGCCAGGCCATGCGCCAGGGACGCGCCCAGCAAGCCGGCACGGCAATATACCAGTCCCGCCACCACGCCTTCGATCACGGTGAACACGAGGATGGGCGCGCCCACCTGCGTGACGGTGGTGGCAAGGAAGGCGTGGCACAGGCCAAACAGCAAGCCCGACACCAGCGCCGCGCGCCAGGCCGGCAGCCAGGCGCGCAATTGCTGCTGCAGCAAGCCGCGGAACAGCAATTCTTCATAACAGTTGGCTGCCAGCGCAAAGCCCAGCAGCAAGGGCAGCGCGGATGGGGAAACGGGCGCCAGCGACGGCAAGCCGAACAGGGCTTTCAAGCCCGTCGCCAGTGCAACGATCAGGATGGCGCCCGCCACGCCCAGCAGCACGGACAGGGCCGGCCGCATGCCGAGCCAGCGGATCTGGCGGCGCGCCTCGCTTTCCAGCCAGCACGTGGTGGCCACCAACCCCAGCGACATCGCGCCCAGCGCCAGCAAGATCAGGGGCAGCGCCGTGAAGCGCAAGCCACCCGCCGCCACCTGCCAGTAGCCGTGCGCCGTCATCGCATCGCGCGCCAGCACGAAAAACAGGATGTGCACGAGCACGCGCAGCAGCGGCACGGTACGTGGCGCAGTACTTGGCAACACCAGCAACAAGGCGGCGCAGACGAGGAAGGCGGGCGTCATCGCCAGCAGATACTGGGCCAGGGAAGTGAGCTCAGGCATCGTTCAGATCGTCCGGTAACAGGGTGCCAAGGGGCACGGGCGCAGCAATTGTATGCGGCGCTCGGTCAAACGGGCAAGCTGTCCTGCTATGTCGCCTTGCGCCAGCCATGCATCAGCCCATGCGCCGCCAGTCCCGCCGCCAATCCCCACAGGGCGCCGCCCACGCCCAGCAGGGTCACGTTCGCCGCCGTCGCCAGGAAAGTGATCAGCGCCGTTTCGCGCATGCGCACGTCCGCCATCGCCTGCGCCAGGCTGTTGCCGATGGCGCCCAGCAGGGCCAGGCCCGCCAGCGCCGTGATGAAGCTGCGCGGCAAGACCATGAACAGGCTGGCCAGGGTGACGCCGAAGATGCCCACCAGGATGTACAGCACGCCGCAAGCCAGCCCTGCAACGTAGCGCTTAGCCGGGTCCGCATGCGCATCCTTGCCCGTGCAGATGGCTGCCGTGATGGCGGCCACATTGAAGGCGTGCGCGCCGAACGGCGCCATGAGCAGCGAACCGAGTCCCGTCACCGTCAGGATGGGGTTGGCGCTGACGCCGTAACCGTCATTGCGCAGCACCAGCATGCCGGGCATGTATTGCCCCGTCAAGGTGATCAGGAACAGGGGCAGCGCCACGCCCAGCAGGGACGCCGCGGAAAAGCGCGGCATCTCGAACACGGGCGCGGCCAGGGCCAGTTCGATGCCTTGCGCATCGATGCGTCCCTGCGCCAGCAGCAGGCCCAGGCCGATCAGCATGATGCCCACCACAGCAAAGCGCGCCGTGAAACGGCGCAGCACGGCGTACGACAGCAACAGCACCGCTACCAGCAGCGGATCGGCGCTGGCGCCGCCGAACGCATTCACGCCAAACTGCAGCAAGATGCCAGCCAGCAAGCCGGCGGCGATGCCGCCAGGAATCAGCCGCACCAGGCGCTCGAAGGCGCCCGACATGCCCAGCAGAATGAAGGCGATGGCGGACACGATATAGGCGCCGATCACCTCGGCATACGGCGTGTGCGGCATGACGGTGGCCAGGAAGGCCACCCCGGGCGTGGACCAGGCCGTGATGACGGGCGCGCGGTAGCGATAGCTGAGCCAGATGCCCGTCACGCCCACGCCGATGCTCAGCGACCAGACCCAGGACGCCGTCTGCGCAGCGCTGAGCTGGGCCAGCTGGGCCGCCTGGAACACCAGCACGAAGGTGCCGCCATAGTTGACGAGGACGGAAATGAAGGCCGCCATGGTGGGCGACGCCAGGTCGCGCCAGCGCGCTTGGCGCCTGTTGTCGATTGCCGCCGAGGATGTGGAACTTGTCTGCATGCGTGTGCCCTTGCCTGAGGTTCAAAAAGGGCATCTTAGCGCTCACATGGACTGCTCATGCAGGCCAATTTCCACACATCCAACAGACCACTTGAGTGCTCACCCCAGCGCGCGGGCCAGGCGGACGATGCCGCTGTCGATCTCGTGCGGCGTAAGCGCCGCAAAGCCCAGCAGCCAGCCGCCCCGGGCAGGCGGTGTCGCATACAGCCGGCTCAGGCCCGGCAGCACGATGCCCGCCTGCGCCGCCAGCCGTATCGTGTCCAGCTCGTCCCTGCCCTCGTGCAGCAGACACGGCATCTGCAAGCCGCCCGGCGGCAGCTGCGCCGTGACCACGTGCGGCAAGTGCCGCTGCACGGCCTGCGCCATCGCATCGCGGCGCACGGCGTAGACCTTGCGCATGGCGCGCACATGGGCGGCGAAATGGCCATCGGCGATGAAACGGGCCAGTGTCAGCTGATCCAGCTGCGGCGTATGCCCGTCGAGAATGCTGCGCGCATACGTCATCGGTTTCACCAGCGCGGGCGGCAGCACCATGTAGCCGATGCGCAGGCCCGGATACAGCGACTTGGCGAAGGTGCCCAGGTAAATCGTGCGCTGCTGCGTATCTAGCCCCTGCACGCAAGCCGTCGGCAAGCCCGCATAGTGAAACTGGCTGTCGTAATCGTCCTCGATGATCCAGCCCTGGCGCTCCGCAGCCCAGGCAGTCAGGGCCAGGCGGCGCTCGAGCGCCAGCGTGGCGCCCGTCGGGTACTGATGCGACGGCGTGACGTAAATCGTGTTGGCCCCGCTGCGATCGGCGCGCAGGCTGTTCATGCACAAGCCATCTGCATCGACGGGCACGGGCACGACCTGCAATTGCGCCATCTCGAAAGCCTTGCGCGCGCCGAAATAGCCTGGGTCTTCCATCAGGATGGGGCCATGTGCATCGGCCAGCACTTGCGCGCACAGGTACAGGGCCTGGCGCGTGCTGCTCAGCACCAGCACCTGGCTGGCCGTGGCCCGCGCGCCCCGCTCCAGGTTCACATAGTCGGCGATGGCCTGGCGCAGCGGCTCTGCGCCTTGCGGGTCGCCATGCAGCAGCACATGGTGTTCGCTACTGGCCGCCTGGCGCCGCAAGCGCTCCCACACGTCGAGCGGAAAGGCCCGCGTTTCCGGCAAGCCCGTGGCAAACGCCTTCACGCTCTGCTGGTCGGCCACGCCACCGCTGGCGAGGATGTGCGCGCCGCGGGTGCTGAGGGCCGCCGGCTGCGCGGACAAGGGCAGCAGTGCAGTCGCAGGCTTGCCCAGCAGGCTGGCGCCTATCGTCGGCGAGACAAAACTGCCCGATCCCGCCTGGCGTCGCAGATAGCCATCGAGACGCAGCTGCGCATATGCCATTTCCACCGTATCGCGCGACACGCCCAGCGATTGCGCCAGCGCGCGCGTGGCCGGCAGGCGCAGGCCAGGCGCCAGCACGCCATCGAGTATCAGCTGGCGCAGCGCGCGCTGCACCCGCACGCGCAAGTCGAGCGCCACCAGTTCAGGGGCGGCGATGCGGATCTTCAGGGTGTCGAGTTCAAACTGCGGCGTCATGGCGCTTTCGGCGCAGCGCGAACGGCATCCACGGCAGCGACGCTGCTGGCCAGCGAAAAGCCGTGCTGCTGCAGCACCGCCACCAGCTGTTCGCCGGCGCAGCCGAGGCGCAGGTTTTCCGCCACCCAGTCCCGCCACTCGCGGCTGATGTCCGGCATGGGTTCCGGCGCCAAAGTGAGACCGAGTATGCATGCTGCCAGCAAGCCGTTGATGCGCTGCGTGTCGATCAGGTGCTGCACCACTGCGTGGCCCGAGTGGGGATACGGATGCAGGGTGCAGCGGCCGAACGCGGCCAGGCGCTGCGCGTGCATGGCGTCGAGGTTGACCGATTCGCTGGCGCTCGCACTGGCACTCCCGCCCGCGCTGGCCACGTCCGGCCGGGCCGCGTCCGGCCGCGTGCCGAACACCAGGTGCATCCGCGTATGCTCGGTCGCCCTGGCGCGGCACAGGGCCGCCAGGTCGTAATAGCCCGAAGGCGGCGGGTCTTGCGCCAGCGACTCCATCACGGGCAGCCAGCGCAGCTCGTGGTACAGACGCGCCTGTTCCACATCGAGGAAGGACAGCGGCCCGAAGGCGACGATCTGCTGCGCGTCCAGCAGCAAGCCATACATGACGGCCGCGTACGCGCCCATGGACTGGCCGAGGGTGGTGACTTGACTCGGTGCGATGCGGCGCACCAGCTCGCGCAAGGCTTGCGCCGTTTCATCCACATGGCTGCCCAGGCCCGCGATGCGGCGGTGGTACCAGGCATTGCCCGAATCGCGTACGAGGATTTTGTTCAGAGGCTGCCCGCTAGCCTGTTCCAGCTTTCTCAGGCGTCCGTAAAAATCGAAGGCGGGACGCGTAGTCCACGAGACGAAGCCGAAGGCGATCACCAGCGGCGCGCCGGGCACGATGCGGTCGACGAGCACGTCGTCGGCACTGGTGGCGACCAGTCGATTATCCAGCGCTTGCGCTTGCAGCATCGGCCCGGCTCCCGATAAAGTGAAAACGGCTCAAAACATGAGTGTAATGCCAAGGCAGGCAAAATGAAAAGCAATCGCCGCTACAGTACGCTGGCCGGCACGAAAAACCTGCTAGTCTGCAGGCATTCCACCCTTCACAGGAGCGCCCCATGCTGCATCGCCTGACGCATCACCTTAAATACCTGTCCCTCGCCGCCGCCATCGCCATGGCCGGTGGCTGCGCCACCACGTCCGACAGCGCCAAGCCGGACACCGGCCTGGCGCCCAGCTACAGCCTGACGAATACCTACTGGAAGCTGACGGAACTCGATGGCGCCCCGGTGACGATGGCGCCGGAGCAGGAGCGCGAAGTGCGCATCACCCTCACCGACGATGGCAAGGTCCATGGTTTTACGGGCTGCAACCGCGTGATGGGCGGCTACACGCTGGCAGGCACGGCCCTGCGCTTCACGCAGCTGGCCGGCACGCGCATGGCCTGCCCGCCGCCCCTGATGCAGCTGGAAAGCGCCGTATTGGCCAATTTGAACAGCGTGACGGGCTACCGCTTCGATGGCGAATACCTGGTCCTGCTCAAGGATGGCGCGCCCGTGGCCAGGTTTGAATCGGTCTACCTGTGAAATAAAAATCGACTGCCGTTACAATGGCTTCCAGCCCATCATCCGGAAGGAAGCCATGTCCGCACTGCCCTCGCCGTCTTCATCCCCGACACCATCGGTCGCCGGCCGCTACCGGGCTTTTCTTTTTGACATGGACGGCACCGTCATCAATTCCATCGCCGCCGCAGAACGCATCTGGGGCACCTGGGCGCAGCGCCAGGGCCTCGACGTGGCGGCCTTTTTGCCCACCATCCACGGCGCGCGTTCGGTCGACACCATCGCCAAACTGCGCTTGCCTGGCGTCGACGCGCAGTGCGAGTCGCAGGGCATCACGGATGCGGAAATCATCGATGTGGAAGGGATTATTGAAATCGCAGGCGCGTTGCGCTTTTTACAGTCGCTGCCGCCCGCGCAATGGGCGATCGTCACCTCGGCGCCGCGCGCGCTGGCCACGGCCCGCCTGAAGGCCGCAGGCATGCCCATTCCCGCCATCATGGTGACGGCGGAAGACGTCAAGGCAGGAAAACCCAAACCCGATTGCTACCTGCTGGCGGCGGAAAAACTGGGCGTGGCGCCTGCCGATTGCCTGGTCTTCGAAGACGCGTCCGTCGGCATCGAGGCGGGCGAGGCGGCAGGCGCGAAAGTCATCGTCGTCACCGCCACGCACGCGCACCCGCTGGCCACGCGCCACCCCGCCATAGCCAACTACGAGAGCATCGTGGCGACGGTCGATGGCGACGGTTTCATCGTGCTGGCGGATTCGGTTGCAACACGCGCGACAAGATAGCCTGCTCCAGCGCGGCGAAAGCCGCATGGCCGCGCTGTCGCGGGCGCGGCAAGTCCACCTGCACATCCATGGTGATCTGCCCTTCCTCGATCAGCAGCACGCGGTCGGCCAGGGCCACGGCTTCGGCCACGTCATGCGTCACCAGCACGGCCGTGAAGCCGCGCGCCAGCCACAGCGACTCGATCAGCTGCTGCATCTCGATGCGCGTCAGGGCGTCGAGCGCGCCCAAAGGCTCGTCGAGCAGCAGCAGTTGCGGCTCGTGCACGAGGGCGCGCGCCAGCGCCACCCGCTGCTTCTGCCCGCCCGACAGGGAAGCCGGCCAGTCGTCGGCCCGCTCGGCCAGGCCCACTGTCCACAGCGAGGCGGCCGCCGCGCCGACGGAACGGGGCAGGCCCAGGGCCACGTTGTCGAGCACCGTCTTCCACGGCAGCAAACGCGACTCCTGAAACATGATGCGGATGTCGGGCGCGCCCACGCCGCTGCCGATGGCGACCTTGCCCTCGTCGACGCTTTCCAGTCCCGCGATCGAGCGCAGCAAGGTGCTCTTGCCGCAGCCGCTGCGCCCCACGATGGCGACGAATTCACCCGCTTCCAGCTGCAGGTCGACGTTTTTCAGCACGGGACGTTCGCCATAGGCCTTGCTCAATTGCGTCAAGGCCAACGGCACGCCGCGGCGCGCCAAAGGGGCTTGCGGGTCGACCTTCGCCTGCGGCGGTGTGCCGGCCGGGTCGTACTGCACGAAGTGCGACAAAAATCCGTTTCGATCTGGATGGGGGCGAGCAGCATGGTGTTCTTTCCTTATTTCGTCACTATCGGTAGGCGGGATTCCAGCGCAGGCAATGGCGTTCCAGGCGGCGCGAGAACAGATCGGCCAGCTTGCCCAGCAAGGCGTACAGCAAAATCCCCACCAGCACCACGTCCGTTTGCAGGAATTCGCGGGCATTCATGGTCATGTAGCCGATGCCGGCCTGCGCCGAGATGGTTTCGGCGACGATCAGCAGCACCCACACGAGTCCCAGCGAAAAGCGCACGCCCACCAGAATCGAAGGCATGGCGGCAGGCAGGATCACGTCGCGGTACAGGGGCCAGCCGGACAAGCCATAGCTTTTCGCCATTTCGATCAAGCCCTGGTCGGCCGAGCGGATGCCGTGGAAGGTATTCAGGTAGACGGGAAAGAACACGCCGACGGCCAGCAAAAACAGCTTGGCCGTCTCGTCGATGCCAAACCACAGGATCACCAGCGGGATCAAGGCCAGCGCGGGGATGTTGCGCACCATTTGCAGGGTGGTGTCGAGCAGGGTTTCCGCATGGCGGAAGCTGCCCGTCAATAAGCCCAGCAGCAAGCCCAGTCCCGCGCCGATGACGAAACCGACCGTCGCGCGCCACAAGCTCGTTTTCAGGTGCAGCCACAGTTCGCCCGATGCGGCCAGGTGCCAAAAGGCTTTCGCCACAGCCCACGGTTCGGGCAGGATGCGGCTCGACAGCCAGCCCCACTGCGCCGCCAGTTGCCAGGCCAGCAACAGCGCCACGGGCAGGGCCCACGGCGCCAGCGCATGACGCCAGAGCGTACCGGGCGGACGCTTGGTGGTGAAAGTGGGGCCGGCGCCCATCTCAGGCCGCCTTTTTCTGCGGCGCGGCCGGCACGATGTTGCTGGCCATGACTTCGCCGAAGGGTCCCGTCAGTGACTGCTCACCCACGGCCTTGCCCTTGCCCAGCAGCGGGAACACCAGTTCGGCAAAGCGGTACGACTCTTCCAGGTGCGGATAGCCGGAGAAAATGAAGGTGTCGATGCCCAGGTCCGCGTATTCCTGCATGCGCGCCACCACCGTCGGGCCGTCGCCCACGAGGGCCGTGCCCGCGCCGCCGCGCACCAGGCCCACGCCGGCCCACAGATTCGGCGACACTTCGAGCTTGTCGCGCCGCCCGCCGTGCAGGGCCGCCATGCGCTGCTGGCCCACGGAATCCATCTTGCCGAAGGCCGCCTGCGCCTTGGCGATAATGTCGTCGTCCAGGTGGCTGATCAGTTCATCGGCCGCGCGCCAAGCCGCCTCGTTCGTTTCGCGCACGATCACGTGCAGGCGGATGCCGAAGCGCACCGTGCGGCCACGCTTGGCGGCGCGCGCGCGGATATCGGCGATCTTTTCCGCCACGGCGGCGGGTGGTTCGCCCCACGTCAGGTAGACGTCCATCTGCTCGGCAGCCAGTTCATGCGCGGGCTCCGACGAGCCACCGAAATACAGCGGCGGATATGGTTTCTGCACGGGCGGATACAGGGTTTTCGCACCCTTCACCTGGATATGCTTGCCCTCGAAATCATAGCCGGCCGCGCCGCCCTCGCCCGCCAGCGTGGCGCGCCACACCTTGATGAATTCATCGGAGATTTCATAGCGCTTGGCGTGGTCGGCAAAAAGGCCGTCCGCTTCCAGCTCGCCCTGGTCGCCGCCCGTGACAACATTGATCAGCAGGCGCCCGTTCGACAGGCGGTCGAACGTGGACGCCATGCGCACGGCCAGGCCGGGCGTGGACAGGCCGGGCCGCACGGCCACTAAAAATTTGAGTTTTTGCGTCACGCTGATCAGCGACGAGGCCACCACCCACGCGTCTTCGCAGGAGCGGCCCGTGGGCAGCAGCACGCCGTCGTAGCCGAGCGTGTCGGCGGCCACGGCCACCTGGCGCAAATAATCGGCATCGACGGGGCGCGCGCCCTGCGAGGTGCCCAGGTAGCGGCTGTCGCCGTGGGTAGGGATGAACCAGAAGACATTCAATGACATGGTGCGCTTTCCTTTGCTTGTTTCTTAGTTTTTTCTTTGTTTGTTTATTTTGTGCTGGTGGCCAGCTGGCGCGCCGGCAGCAGCGCATCCTTAACGATGATCGGTTTCGGAATCAGCTTCAGGCTGGAAAAGGCGTCCGCCACCCTTTGCTGCGAAGCGATGACGTCAACCGACACGGGTTTGACGCCATACGCATAGCGCGAGGCGGCCAGCGCCACGACCTCCTTACTCAAGCCCGTCTGTGCCGACAAAATCGTCGCCACTTCCTCCGGGTTGTTGCGGCCCCAGTCATCGACCTTGGCCACTTCGTCGAGCACGATGCGCAGGATTTCGGGATTTTTTTCCGCATACGTGCGCGAGGCCAGGTAAAACTGGTAGTTCGCCACCAGGCCCTTGCCATCGGCCAGCACGCGGGCGCCCAGCTGCTTTTCGGCGGCCGCCAGGAACGGATCCCAGATGGCCCAGGCATCCACGCTGCCCCGCTCGAAGGCGGCGCGCGCATCGGCCGGCGGCAGGAACACGGGCTGGATATCGGCGTACGCGACACCGGCCTTTTCCAGCGCCTTCAATAACAGGTAATGCACGTTCGAGCCCTTGTTCAGGGCGACCTTCTTGCCCTTCAAGTCGGCCAAGGTGCGCAAGCCGGAACCCTTGGGCACGACGATGGCTTCGCTGGCCGGCGACGCCGGCTCATTGCCGACATACACCAGGTTGGCGCCGGCCGCCTGGGCAAAAATAGGCGGCGCCTCGCCCACCGTGCCGAAATCGATACTGCCCACGTTCAGGCCTTCGAGCAGCACGGGGCCGGCCGGGAACTCCGTCCATTTCACGCCCACGCCCTGCTCGGCCAGGCGTTTTTCCAGCGTGCCGCGCCCTTTGAGCAGGGTCAAGGTGCCGTATTTCTGGTAGCCGATACGCAGCTGTACCTCTCCCTTGGCCTGCGCCTGCGCCACGGCCGGCATGCCGGCCGCCATCACGCCGGCGGCAGCGGCAAACAGCAAGCCCAAAGTGGTACGGCGCGAGAGTCGTTGTGCGTGGCGGTGTGTCATGGCGGTTCCTTGGTCGGTGAATAATCAGGCGGCTTGATAGTGCGGCGCGTACGGCTGGTCTTGCAGCGAACGCACGGGTACGGAGATATCGCTGGGCGCGGGCGGGCGCCGGCCCTGCAGCACGAACAGGCCACTGGAGAGTTCCTCGATGCCAGCCTGCACGCGTTCGGCAATCGGCGCGTCCAGGCTCAGGCCCCGCTCTTCGTGCCAGTCCAGCTGCTGCGCATTGGCATAAATGCTGGTGAAGACTTGCTTGGCGCCCAGCGCATGCAGCACGGGACGCAGCGCATAGTCGAGCGCCAGGGTGTGGGCATGGCCGCCGCCCGTGGCCAGCGGCAGCACCAGTTTGCCGGCCAGGCCATCTTGCGGCAGCAAGTCGAGGAAGGCTTTCAGCAACCCCAGATACGAAGCCTTGTAGATGGGCGTGGCGATCACGATGGCGTCGGCGTCGGCCACGGCGCGCACGGCCCGGGCAATCGCCGCGTCGTCGTAGTCGGCCAGCAGCAAGGCGCGCGCCGGCAAGTCGCGCACATGCAGCTTGGCGTAGCTATGGCCCTGCAGCGCCAGTTGTTCGCCGATATGCAGCAGCAGACGGCTGGAACTCGATGGGAGTTGCGGGCTGCCGCCCAATAACAAGATGCTCATGTGATGCCCGTCCCTGTACGTTGTCGGATTGGAGTTGCTCGGATGCTTGCAGCCTATCGCCATCAGCAGCCGTGTAAAACGAATGCTTTCGCGCTTCGATATGCGTTTTTTGACTATCCGGGCCTGACGCCCCGCAAGCGAAGACGCCGGTCCGCGCGCGGCTTTTTTCGCATATCCATGCGCGGTTTTCTTCGTGTACGGCGCACGCCTGGCGGTGCAATATCGGTCTCATCGTCTTTCTGGAATCTGTCCCATGTCTAGCGCTTTTCTCCAAGCAGCCCGCCCCGTCGCTCCCGCAGCCGAACCCCTGCAGGACGCCATCAGCATCGCAACAAAGCTGGCCGCGCGCCTGGCCGAAACGGCCAATGCCCGCGACCAGGCCGGCGGCCATGCGGCGCAGGAGCGTGAATGGCTGCGCGAATCAGGCTTGCTCACCTTGTCGATCCCCGTGGAATTCAGCGGCCAGGGTGCATCCTGGCCCCTCGTGTACCAGGTGATACGCATCCTGGCACGGGCCGACAGCGCGCTGGCGCATGTCTTCGGCTTCCACCATTTGCAGCTGGCCGGCTTGCAGCTGTATGGCAGCGCGCAGCAGCAGCGCCGCCTGCTCACCTTGACCGTCGACGAACGCCTGTTCTGGGGCAATGCCTTGAATCCGCTCGACAAACGGGTCACGGCCACGGACAGCGAAGACGGCTACCTCCTCGACGGCATCAAGAGCTTTTCTTCCGGCTCCGTCGGTTCCGACTGGCTGACGATCTCTGCCTGGCACGCGCCCACGCAGACGGCGCTGATCGCCGCCCTGCCCACGCGCCAGGATGGCGTGACCGTGCAGGCGGACTGGGACGCCTTCGGCCAGCGCCAGACGGACAGCGGCAATGTGCATTTTCAAGGAGTCGCCTTGCCGCGGGAACTGGTGCTGCAGGCGCCCTCGCAGGCCGCCACGCCGCAAGCCACCGTGCGCTCGCAGATTGCGCAGCTGATCATGAGCAACCTGTATCTGGGCATCGCCGAAGGCGCGTTCGAGGCGGCGCGCCGCTACACGGACGAACAGGCGAAAGCCTGGTTTGCCTCGGGCGTGGCCAAGGCAACGGACGACCCTTTGATCCAGCACCGCTACGGCCAGCTGTGGCTCTTGCTGCGTCCCGCGCAAGTGTTGGCCGACGCGGCGGCGCAGGAACTGGAAAAAGTGTTCCGCAAGGGCGCGCTGGTGACGGCGCGCGAACGGGGCTTGCTGGCCGTGGCCGTGGCCGAAGCCAAGTGCCTGGCGCACAAGGCGGGACTGGAAATCAGCAGCCAGATGTTCGAACTGACGGGCGCCCGCTCCACCTCGGCCCAATACGGCTTCGACCGCTACTGGCGCAACGTGCGCGTGCATACCCTGCACGACCCCATCGATTACAAGCTGCGCGACCTGGGACGCTTTGCCTTGAATGGCACGGTGCCCGAGCCGACGGCTTACTCGTAATTCAACCACCAAGGAGCCACCATGACCATCGCCCGCCGCACTGTATTGCTTACCGCCCTGAGCCTCGCCCTGGCCAGCAGCTTTGTCCACGCCAAGGACCCGAAAGACATCACCATCGGCACCAGCGCCGGGCCGTACGCGGACCAGATCAAGCTGGGCATCAAGCCTATCCTGGAAAAACAGGGCTACAAGGTCAAGCTGGTGGAGTTCAATGACTACATCCAGCCAAACTTCGCGCTGGCCGAGGGTTCGCTGGACGCCAATGTGTTCCAGCACATCGTCTACCTGAAGAAATTCGCGCTGGAACACAAGCTGGCCCTGACGGACCTGATCACGATACCCACGGCGCCGATTGCCATCTACAGCAAGAAGCACAAGACGCTCGATGACGTGAAGGAAGGCACGACGGTGGGCTTGCCGAACGATCCGACCAACCAGGCGCGCGCGCTGGTGCTGCTCGACCAGCTGGGATGGATCAAGCTGCGCGCCAGCTTCGACCCCGTGCGCGCGTCGGAAAAGGATATCGCCGTCAACACGAAGAAAATCAAGCTGCTGCCGCTGGAGGCGGCGCAACTGCCACGTTCACTGGGCGACACCGACTACTCCTTCATCAACGGCAATTACGCGCTGGCGTCGGGGCTGAAGCTGACGGATGCGCTGGTGGCCGAGAAAATCTCGCCCAATTACATCAACCTGGTGGCTGTGCGCACGGCGGACAAGGACAAGCAGTTCGCGAAAGACCTGGCGGCCGCCTACCGTTCGCGCGAATTCCTCGACATCACGAATAAACACTTTGCCGGCTATTCGAAACCCGATTACCAGCAAGCGTTGCAGACGGCCGCAAACTCAGTAAGCAAATAAGCCATGGCAAAGACGATACGCTTCAACGCCTTCCAGATGAATACCGTGGGCCACCAGTCACCGGGACTGTGGACGCATGCGCGCGACCGCAGCCATCGCTATACCGATCCGCAACACTGGACGGAACTGGCGCGGCTGCTGGAAGCGGGCCTGTTCGACGCGGTGTTCCTGGCCGACGTGCTGGGCGTGTATGACGTGTACCGGGGCAGCCTCGATGCGACCCTGGAACACGGCGTGCAGGTGCCGCTGAACGACCCGCTGGCCCTCGTGCCCATCATGGCGCAGGCCACCGCGCACCTGGGTTTCGGTGTCACCTGCGCCCTCACCTACGAACACCCGTACACGTTCGCGCGGCGCATCTCCACCCTGGACCACCTGACGGGTGGGCGCATCGGCTGGAATATCGTCACCGGCTACCTCGATAGCGCGGCGCGCAATCTGGGCTTGAGCCAGCAACTGGGCCACGACGAGCGCTACGACCTGGCCGACGAATACCTGGACGTCGTCTACAAGCTGTGGGAAAAAAGCTGGGATGACGACGCCGTCGTCAACGACAAGGTGCGCGGCATCTACGCCGATCCGGCCCGCGTGCATCCGATCAACCATGCCGGGCGCCACTACCAGGTGCCCGGCATCCATTTGTGCGAGCCGTCGCCGCAGCGCACGCCGCTGCTGTACCAGGCGGGCACCTCGCCACGCGGCACGCGCTTTGCGGCGCGCCACGCGGAAGCCACCTTTGTCAGTGGTCCCAGCAAGACAGTCGTCAAGCGTTATGCCGACGACTTGCGCGCCGCCGTGCGGCAAAGCGGGCGCGATGGCGACGCACTGCTGATCTACGCCCAGGCGCTGGTCATCACGGGTGCCACGGAAGAAGAGGCGCGCGCCAAGCATGCCGACTACCTGCGACACGTGAACATCGAGGCGGCGCTGGTGCTGCTGTCCGGCTGGACGGGCGTCGATTTCAGCCGCTATCCGCTCGACGCCACCATCGACTATATCGATTCCCCGGCCGGCCGCTCGGCCCTGGCCTCGTTCAGCCAGGCCGACCCGGACCGCACGTGGACGGTGCGCGAAGCTGCCGAATACATAGGCCTGGGCGGACGCGGCCCCGTGCTGGTGGGCGATGCGCGCCAAGTGGCCGACCAGCTGGAAAGCTGGCTGGACGAGACAGGCATCGACGGGTTCAACCTGGCCTTCGCCGTGGCCCACGACAGCATGGCCGACGTGGTGGCCCACATCGTGCCGGAACTGCAGCGGCGCGGCCGCTATCGCACCCATTACGAGGAAGGCAGCTTGCGCCACAAGGTCTTCGGCCAGGGTCCGCGCCTGCCCGCCGGTCATGCGGGCCGCCAGGTCAGCATCGCGCCCGCCGACGCAGCCCTGGCAGCGGCCTGACGCATCAGATTACCCATTCAAGGACACCATGAAACGCAGAACCATCTTGCAACTGGCCGCCAGCGGCGCCACCCTCGCCGCCTTGCCCAGCCTCACCAGCGCCGCCACGCAAGCGCCGCTGAAGGAGCTGCGCCTCGACTACGCTTATTATTCCCCCACCAGCCTGGTGCTGCGCCGCTTCGGCTGGCTGGAAGAAGCATTCAAGCCCGATGGCACCAGCATCAAGTGGGTCCTCAGCGCGGGCAGCAACCGCGCGCTCGAATACCTGAACGCCAATAGCATCGACATCGGTTCGAGCGCAGGCCTGGCCGCGCTGCTGGCGCGCGCCAACGGCAATCCCATCCGCGCGCCGTATATTTTTTCGCGCCCCGAGTGGACGGCGCTGGTGGTACGCAAGGATAGCCCCATCCGCAGCATCGCCGACTTGAAGGGCAAGAAGGTCGCTGCCACCAAGGGCACCGACCCATATCTGTTTCTGCTGCGGTCATTGAAGACGGCGGGCCTGAAACGCGGCGACATCGAACACGTCAGCCTGCAGCATGCCGACGGCCGCGCGGCGCTGGAGCAGGGCAAAGTCGACGCCTGGGCCGGACTCGATCCGCACATGGCCGCCAGCGAACTGGAAGCTGGTTCGCGCCTGATCTACCGCAACGTGGCCTTCAATACCTACGGTTTCCTGAACGTGCGCGAAGACTTCCTGGCCAGCCGCCCGGCCGAAGTGGGCAAGGTGATACAGGCCTACGAACGGGCGCGCGCCTGGATACGCACCTATCCGGCCGAGGCGGCAAAAATCCTGTCGGAGGAGGCCAAAGTCAGCCTGCCGGTGGCGCTGCTGCAGATAAAACTGCGCAGTGACTTCAGCAATCCGCAGCCGTCGAGCGAACATGTGAAAGCACTGCTGGTGGCGGCGCCCATCCTCGTCGACGAAGCGCTGGTCAAGCCGGGCGCCGACTTGAACCGCGCCATCGCGGACCTGGTCGACACGCGCTTCGCCCAGCCTTTTATCAGCAAGGCGTAAGCGATCATGGCCAGAGACACGCTCGCCGCGCCAGCATCGGCCCGCGACACCGGTGTGCGGCACAGGCTCTTTTGCCAGCCTTTGCCACGCGCGGCACTGGGCCTGCTGCTACCCGCCCTGGCGCTGCTGGCGGCGGAACTCGGCGTGCGCACGGGCGCCATCCCCGCCAACCTGCTGCCGGCGCCCAGCGACATCGGCGCCACCATTGCCGAGCTGGCGCGCCAGGGACTGGTCGGCCATGTGCTGGCGAGTACCATGCGCGTGGCCATCGGCTTTGCGGGCGGCGCGCTGCTGGCCATCGTGCTCGGAGCGGCCGTGGGCTTGAACCGCACGATAGAGACGCTGCTCGACCCCACGTTCCAGGCCCTGCGCGCGATTCCCTCGCTGGCCTGGGTGCCCTTGCTGCTGCTATGGCTGGGCATCGATGAAGCACCCAAACTGGTCCTGATCGGCATCGGCGCCTTCTTCCCCGTCTACATGGGCGTGGCGTCGGGCATCCGCGACGTGGACCGCAAGCTGATCGACGCGGCACGCCTGTACCGTTTGAGCCGCCCCGCGCTGGCGCGGCGCGTGCTGCTGCCAGCCGCGCTGCCCGCCATCTTCACGGGCTTGCGCAACGGTTTGAGCCTGGCCTGGATGTTCATGGTGGCGGCCGAACTGATCGCCGCCAGCCAGGGCCTCGGTTATCTGCTCAGCGACGGACGCGAAACGAGCCGCGCCGACATCGTACTGGCCGCCATCGTGCTGCTGGCCGTGCTGGGCAAGGCTAGCGACAGCCTGATGCAGCGCCTGGAAACCCGCTTGCTTGCCTGGCGCGACAGCTATGCCACTCCCTGACGAAAGCGGCCCCGCATGACTGCCCTGCTTGACATTGCCATCCATGACAAATCCTATGGCGCGCGGCGCGTGCTGCACAATCTGCAATTGCAGCTGCGCCAGGGCGAAATCGTCAGCCTGATCGGCGCCAGCGGCTGCGGCAAAAGCAGCCTGCTGTACATCTTGGCCGGTCTCGATACGGACTTTCGCGGCGCCCTGCGCCTCGACGGCAAGCTGCTGGCGGGAGTGCACGCTGACATTGGCCTGATCTTCCAGGAACCGCGCCTGTTTCCCTGGCTGACGGTGGCGCAAAACATCGCCTTCGGCCTCGGTGCTGGTGGCGAACACGATCCCAGGGTCGCGCAGTTGCTGGAGGAAGTGGGCTTGCAAGGCCACGCGGACAGCCTGCCCAAGCAGCTGTCGGGCGGCCAGGCGCAGCGGGCGGCGATTGCCCGCGGCCTGTTTGGCCAGCCCCGCATCCTGCTGCTGGACGAACCGTTTTCCGCCGTCGACGCATTTACCCGCATGAAACTGCAAGACTTGCTGGCCGCCGTCGCCGCGCGCCATGGATTGAGCGTGCTGCTGGTCACGCATGATATCGACGAAGCGCTGTACCTGAGCGACCGCATCGTCATGCTCGATACGCGCGCCGCACCGCCGCGCGCCCATTACCAGGTGACAGCATCCCGGCCCCGTCTGCGCACGCCGACGGCGCAAGCCGCGTTGAAGGAGACCATCCTCGGCGAACTGCACGCCGCGCACGCGTTTTGAGGCTGCTGCATGGCCGCCAGTGACAAGCCTGGGCATTCATGTTAGTTTGCCATCTTGAAAACAGACAGGCGGCTACGTGCATCTTCCTTTCCTTCCCGTTCTCGCCCTCCTTGCCCTCAGCCACATCGCGGCGCACGCGGATACGCAGGCTGACACACCTGCCGACGCAGCGGTCGACACCAGCCAGTCCATCCACGTCAACAGCATCCGCAACCCGGAACTCAAGTCCTACCGCGTGATGACCGCGGGCCTCGATGCCTTTGACGACCACCATGCACTGGCGCCCAGGGCACGCGAAGTGCGCTTCCAGCTGATTCCCGGCCCCGGCGCACCGGACAACGCCATGCAGGATCTGAGCTTGCGTATCGCCGGCAATGAAACCTCAATCGTCCTGTCCCTGGCCGCCGACGGCAGTTTTACACTGCCGCGCAGCGCGCAAGCCGAGCGCGAAGACGCGGACCTGGTCACCAACAGGAAGAAGGACGCGTACCGCTGGCAAGCCAGCGTCCGCAGCGACGATGTACCGCCCGGCATGCGCCGCCTGGGCGACCTGCGCCTGCAGTGCCAGGTCGGCGTCGCCATTGCCAAGAAAGAGACGCCCTTCTTGCTACGCACCCTGGTCGCCACCAAGCTGCGCACCACCGACTGGTGCTCCGCCGTTGAACTCAAGATGAGCACGTACAGCGATCCGGCCATCGCCAGCGCCACCCTGCTCGATGGCGGGCGCCGCATCGCGCTGCAGGTGAAAAATGGCGGCACGTCCTTCCTGGCCCCCTTGGGCGACACCCGCTATGCGGACGATACCTTGATCGAACTGGTCTACAAGGACACTGGCGCCGCGCCGCCTGCCTCCCCTGTAAAACGTTTGCGTCGCGCCCCGTTCCGTGTCAGCATACGCCACCTTGGCAACACGGATAAGGACTGCAATGCCCCTCACTCTGACACGCGCGCTGGCCCTGGCGCTGCTGGTGGCCAGCCCCGCCGCCCAGGCGCAGATACCAGGCTGCGACGTCTGCGCCACCTGGAATGCCGACCAGGCGCCGTTCCGCATCTTCGGCAATACCTATTATGTAGGCGTGAAAGGCCTCAGTTCCGTGCTCGTGACCTCGCCGCACGGCCACGTGCTGATCGACGGCGGCTTGCCGGAATCGGCGCCAAAGATCATCGCCAATATCGCCGCCCTGGGCTTTCGCATCGAAGACGTGAAACTGATCCTCAATTCGCATGGCCATATCGACCATGCGGGCGGCCTGGCCGAGCTGCAGAGGCGCAGCAATGCGCTGGTGGCCGCCAGTCCGTCGGCTGCGCTGGACCTGGCGTCGGGCGAAGTGGGCCCCGATGACCCGCAATACCACGCGCTGCCCAAGTACCCGCCCGTCAAGGACATGCGCCTGGCGCGCGACGGCGGCCAGTTCAATGTCGGCCCGGTCAACCTGACGGCGCATGCCACGCCGGGGCACACGCCCGGAGGCCTGAGCTGGACGTGGCAATCCTGCGACGGCCCCCGCTGCCTGAACATGGTGTACGCGGACAGCATCAACGCCGTCTCGCGTCCCGGCTTCAAGTTCAGCGCCAGCAGCGAGTATCCGAACGCGGTGGCGGACTTGCGCCACAGCTTCGAGACCCTGGAAAAGCTGCCTTGTGACGTGCTCATTTCGGCTCACCCGGAAGCGTCGCAATTATGGGAGCGGCTGGAGGCGAGCGCCACGGGCGGCAGCGATGCCTTTGTCGATCCGCAAGCCTGTCGCGCCTACGTGGCGGCGGCGCGCACCTTGCTTGATGCGCGCCTGGAACAGGAAAAACAACCATGAACTTGTCAACCGTGCACGCTGGCTTGACGCCAATCTGCTACGCTGGCGCCATTCATTTGAAGAAGGAAATGCCATGTTCACACTCGCCAGACTGATTCCCCTCGCCGCCATCGTCGCCATCACCGCCGGCTGCGCGCAAACGCCCGTGCGCAGCGATGCTGCCGCCGCCGCGCCAGGCGCCACCTCGCCCGCCAAGCCGGCGCCCAAGCTGACGCAGACGCAATGGAAGCTGAAGGAATTGAAGGGCAAGCAAGTGGTGCGCAAGGCGCCTGAACAGCGCGAAGTGACCCTGCTGCTGGCCGAAGGCCGCGCCAGTGGCCACAGCGGCTGCAACCAGATGATGGGCGGCTACACCAGCGATGGCGTCAGCACCCTGGCCTTCTCGCAGCTGGCCGGCACCATGATGATGTGCCAGCCGCAGGACATGGACCTGGAGCGCCTGCTCTTGACCACCCTGGGCGAAGTCAATGGCTACCGCTACGCCGACCAGGAATTGCTGCTGCTGAAGGATGGCGTGCCCGTGGCGCGGTATGAAGCGCTGACGGTGAAATAAGATAATTACAAAGCCAGGATTATCTCCTGGCATGAAGAGTGATCGAAAAACGTTCAGGGCAAGGCGCGACGCCGCAGGCAGTACGCTAGTACGCCAAGGCGCTGCAACGCCGCCATGGACGTTTTCTCGGCCACTCTTCAATCGTTGCGCATCTGCGCCTGCGATACATTGCTGTTCGCCGGCACGCTTTGCGTCAGCCACACATTCCCCCCGATGGTCGATCCCGCGCCGATGGTGATGCGCCCCAGCACGGTCGCGCCCGCGTAAATCACCACGTCATCCTCGACGATGGGGTGGCGCGGCGTGCCCTTGATCAGCGCGCCGGAAGCGTCGGCCGGAAAACGCTTGGCGCCCAGGGTGACGGCCTGGTACAGGCGCACCCGCTGGCCGATGATGGCCGTCTCGCCGATCACCACGCCCGTGCCATGGTCGATGAAGAAGGACGCGCCGATGTGGGCGCCCGGGTGGATATCGATGCCCGTCAGGGTATGCGCGATGTCGGCGATCAGGCGCGCCAGGAACGGCGCACCCAGCGCATGCAGGCGGTGCGCCAGGCGGTGGTACAAAATGGCGATGGTGCCCGGGTAGCACAGCATGATCTCTGCCACCGAAGTGGCCGCCGGGTCGCCCGCGTAGGCGGCCTGCACGTCCGACACCAGCAGCGCGCGGATGTCGGGCAGGCTGGCGGCGAAGGCGCGCGTGATGTCGCGCGCCTGCTGCGCCAAGGCCGCATCGTCGCTGGCTGCGTCCCCCTCATCACCGGCCGGTACGGAAAATAGCAGGCCGCGCCGCACCTGTTCGCTGAGGCGGTTCAGGGTGGTGTTGAGGGTGTCGCCGACAAAATAATCGATGCTTTCATCGGTGAGATTCGGCCGCCCGTAATGCGTGGGGAACAGGGCTGCCGACAGGCCGTTGACAATGGTGGTAAGGGCTTCGCGCGACGGCAGTTCGCGCACCCTGCCGTTATGACGGATCTTGTGCTTGTCTTCGCGCGAGCTGCGCAAGGCCTGGATCACGGGCCCCAGGTTCCACTGGGCCGTGTCGTCGGCGGGCGCCGCGGGATAAATGCTGTGCATGGCGTATCACTTCCAAAAAAATGGCAAACAGGCCGGTTCGCCCCAGCTTAGCGGCCAGACACCGCGATTCAAACGAAGAATTTCAAGATTTCATATGCGAAAAACGCATATGGATGGCAAACAGCGTCGGCGCCAAACCTGATTGTTGCCACTAGCGTAAAATGACGGGCTAACAAAAACACTCTTTAACATGACTAAATTATTAACATGGATTCTGGCGGGCCTGGCGATGGTCGGACCGCTTGCAATTGACACCTATCTGCCGTCGTTCCCCGCCATCGTGCACGATTTCAATGCCAGCCCCCTGCTGGTGCAGCAAACCCTGAGCTTTTTCCTGTTCACGTTCGCCTTCATGATGCTGTTTTACGGCACCCTGTCCGATTCCTTCGGCCGCCGTCCCGTGATTCTCGTCTCGCTGGTGCTGTATGTGATCGCCTCCGTGGGCGCCGCGCTGGCGCCGTCGCTGGGCTGGCTGCTGGCCTGGCGCGTGCTGCAGGGCCTCTCAGCCGGCGCCGGTTCCGTGATCGGCCGCGCCATCGTGCAAGACCGCTATTCGGGCGCCGCCGCGCAGAAAATCCTCTCGCACATCATGATGGTGTTCGCGCTGGCGCCGGCCATCGCCCCCGTGCTGGGCGGCTGGCTGCAGGTGGGCCTGGGCTGGCGCTGGATTTTCTGGTTCCTCACGGCGTTTGGCGTGCTGATGTTCATCGTCGTCTGGCGCGCGCTGCCGGAAAGCCTGCCGAAGGAGCAGCGTCACGCCTTCCACCTGGGCGACATCGCCGTCAATTACTGGAAAGTACTGTGCCATCGCCAGTTCCTGCTGCTGTCGACGGCCATCGGCGCCGCCTTTGGCGGCTTCGCCCTGTACATCGGCTCGGCCGCCTACTTCATCATCAACATCCTGCACCTGCCGGAGACGGCGTTCGCCTGGCTGTTCATTCCCCTGATCAGCGGCATGGTGTTCGGTTCTGCCCTGTCGGCGAAAATCGCCCACCGCTATAGCCAGCGCCAGATGATCTGGGCCGGCTTCATATTGATGCTGGTGGCTGCGCTGGCCAACATCGGCTACAACTATGTCTTTGCCGCCGAAGTGCCGTGGGCAGTGCTACCCCTGTTCTTCTACTCGTTCGCCCTGTCGATCGCCATGCCGCCGATGACCCTGATGGCGCTGAACCACTTTCCCAACAACAGCGGCCTGGCCTCGTCGATGCAATCGTTCATCCAGATGCTGCTGTTCGCGCTGGTTTCGGGCCTGGTGGCGCCGCTGCTGTTCGACAGCGCGCTGAACCTGGCGTATGGCGTGATGGCGGGACTGCTGGTAAGTTTATTGTGCTGGGTGTTTGCGCAGGGCGGTTCGGCGGAAGTCGCAGCGAAGTAGATAGAGTCACGCATACCAACCCGCTAAAAACTGGGGTCAGACCCGGCGGATCTGAACCCAGCAGTTAATCAAGGCCACGGCGCTGGCGTCACATCCTGGTATTGCACCCCGCCCTGCTCCGGCTCAGCCGCATCGCGCGAAGTTGGCTGGTGCAAGGAACCGGCCGGCGAACGCAAACTCAAGATTTCCTTGCGCGCCTCGACGAAGTCGGCGGAACTCAAGGGGTGGTGCTGGTCCGGCCAGTGGCTGACGGCCCATTCCTGCAAGGTTTCAAAGCGCCGCCACAGTTCGGCGATGAATTCGCGGCGCGCCTGTTCCTGTGCTTCTTCCTCCTGCTGCGGCGTCTTCCCGGCGCCTTCCCCGATAGGTACTTGCATGGCTGCTCCCTGGCTGATCAATCATCATGCCAGACTACGCAGGGACCAGCCAGGCGTCTGTTCGCGAACGAACACAGGATTTATTCAGGCATCTTGCGGAAGCCCACGGCCAGGCGGTTCCAGGTATTGATGGAGCCGATGGCCAGGGTCACGTTGACCATTTCCGCCGGCGTCAATTGTTCCGCCAGCGCCGCATAGTCTTCATCCGAAGCGTGATTCTGTGGCAGCAGGGTCAGTGCTTCCGTCCAGGCCAGCACGGCCCGCTCGCGTGGCGTGAAGAACGGCGTTTCGCGCCAGACGGACACGGCATACAGGCGGCGTTCCGTTTCGCCCGCCTTGCGCGCGTCACTCGTATGCATGTCCACGCAAAAAGCGCAGCCATTGATTTGCGAGGCGCGCAGGCGGATCAGTTCAAGCAGCGAGTGCTCCACGCCCAATTTGGCAATCGCCGCTTCCAGCGCATACATGGCCTTGACGGCGTCCGGCGAAGCTTGTGTAAAATCGAATCGTTGCTGTGTCATGATGCATTCCTTGATGAGTAGAGATGCACCATTGTAAAAGCGCGACAACAGCGCGCGGCAGGCCAATCCTGCCGAAAAACGGCAGACCACCAACAGATACTCCATGGAATTACATATCCTGATCGACGGCACGCGCGACCTGGGCGGCCAGCTGTACCGCCAGCTCAGCGAAGCCATCCGCTCGGGCCGCCTGACGGACGGCCAGCAATTGCCGCCCTCGCGCCTGCTGGCCAGCCAGTTGGGCCTGTCGCGCAAGACGGTGTCCGACGTGTATGACAAGCTCGCTTATGAAAAGCTGCTGGTAGGAAAAGTCGGCGTGGGCAGCTTCGTGCAGACGCCGCACGCCTCGCCGCAGCGCCGCCACGCCAGCACGCCGCTGGCCAGCGCGCAGCGCATCGCCCGCTGGGAAGCGACGCCCACGCCCTTGCGCCAGGCCAGCCAGGAAACGCCGGCGCGCTACGCCTTCATCGGCGGGCGCGCCACGCCCGCGCACTTCCCGCAGGATGAATGGCGCGCCTGCATGCTGCACGCGCTGCGCCAGGGTGGCCAGGCGCGCGGCCGTTATGGCCCTGTCGCCGGCTTGCCGTCCCTGCGCGCGGCGATCGCCGGCCATGCCGCCTTCAGCCGCGGCATCCATTGCACCGAGGAACAAGTGCTCGTCACCAGCGGCGCGCAGCAAGCTTTGCATCTGCTGGCGCAAACCCTGCTGGAGCCGGGCGACACGGTTGCCGTGGAAGAACCCGGCTACCCGGTGGCGCGCGCCGTGTTCGCCAGCCAGGGCGCGCACGTGGTGGGCGTCGAAGTGGATGAGGATGGCCTTGTCGTCGCGCAAATCCCGGACGGCACGCGGCTGATCTATGTCACGCCCGCACATCAATTTCCACTCGGTATGCCGATGAGCATGGCGCGCCGCCATGCCTTGCTGGAGCGGGCGCAGCAACTGGGCGCCATCATCATCGAGGACGATTACGACAGCGCCTTCCGCTACGAAGGCCGGCCCGAGGATTCCCTGCAAAGCATGGACCGCTACGGCGTCGTCGCGCACGTGGGCAGCTTTTCCAAGATCATGCTGCCGGAATTGCGGCTCGGCTATGCGGTGCTGCCGCAAGCCCTCGTGGCCGCCGTGGAAACGGTGAAATACCTGACGGATTGCCATACGGCCAGCCTGGGCCAGCATGCGCTGGCCAAGTTCATCGACGATGGCCATTTGCTGCGCCATATCCGCCGCTGCCACGACATTTATGCGGGGCGCCGCGAACGGTTGCAGCACTGGTTCAAAGGCCCGTTGTCGCCGTGGTTCCGCCTGGTGCCGGCCAGCGCCGGCTTCCACGTGGCTGCCCTGGCGCAGGCGCCGCTCGATATCGCGGAATTGCTGCGCCGCGCGCGCCTGGCCGACGTCAGCCTGTATGCGCTATCTGGCTTTTACCATGGGCCCGCCCGCCATGAGGGCCTGTTCCTCGGCTATGGCGCCATCGACAAACTCGATATCGACACGGCGCTGGCCAAGGTGCTGGCGATCCTGCAAGAGATCGCTCCCCTGCCCCTCAGCGGGGCTGCCAACCGGGTTGCCAACGATAGTGCCCCGTAATCGGATAGCTGAATAAAATATTTTCCTCGCGCGCGCCCTCGCCGATGTTGTGGATGATGAGCGGCACGCCGCTCCACGATTGCTTGTCGCTGACGATGCCGATGTGCGTGAGGTTGCGCGGCAAGCGCCAGGTGACGATGTCGCCCGCGCGGTAAGCGTTCGCGTCCTTGCTGGGTGGCAAGCTGGTGCCATGGCGGGCAAAGTACGTGCCCAGGTTCGGCACGCGGCGGTGGTCGATATTGCGGTCCGGCCCTTTCATCTGCCAGCGTCCCTGCTGCTGGTACACCTGCCACGCCTTGCGCATGTCTTCGTGCACCAGCACCTGCAAGTCCTGTCCCAGCTGGCGGTAGGCGCGCACCACCACGTCCGTGCACACGCCCCGCTCGAGCGGCACGTCGCCGCCCGGATAGGCGAGCCGTTCATAGCGCGGATCGTACAGCAAGGTCAAGCCCACCTGCTTGCGGGCGGCGGCGACGAGGGCTTGCGGGCTGGCGGCAGGGGCTGCCGACGCCAGCATGGGCGCCAGGGCAAGAATCAGAGTGGAGAGCAGTTTGATTGGCATCAACGTCGGTGGTCGGATGGAAATGCCAACTTTACCGCAGTGGTGAGGAAAACGTCGGACGCTAAGTACCCCCCAATAAATTATTGTGACTTCTGACTTCCATAACCGGCGCTCTGCGGCGTTGCCCGCTGCTAGCAGTGCTCGCACTGCGTCGCAGCGGGCGCCTTGCATAGCATCCGGTTCTGTTCGTCATAATTTCACAATAATTTCCTGAGGGTTACTTACGCCCGCCAGCTGCGCCATGTGCGCGGGGAAATCCACGGCCGGTCCAGCCGCATTGACGGTCTCAAAATAATCATGCCAGCCGGTGGCGGCGATGCCGGCCAGCAAGGCGTCCAGTGCCGCCTCGTCCGGGAAGCGCCAGACGGCATAGAATTGCTGGGCAGCCGCATGCAGCTTGCCGCCGTCGATGGCGCCCATGGCCAGCGCTTCGGCGCCGCTGCCCGACAAAGCGGCCATGCCGGCGCCCACCTTATCGAAATACGCCTGGCGCGCAGCGCCGTCGAGGGCCAGCCAGGCGGGTTGGGGGCTGTACAGTTCTAGCAGGTAATGCATGCTTACTCCTTGGGTGAGGTCTCGTCAGGCCAGCGAGCGCTGGGCGCGCTTGCAGATGCGTCGCGTCGCGGCATTGTCACTTTCCTGCAGCCATTGCCCGCACAAGCTGCGCACCCAGTCCGGCTGGCTCTTGGCCGCATCGTTGAGCCAGTTGGCCACGGAATCCTGCACGTAGACGGCCGGGTCGGCGCGCAGGGGCAGCAACAGGGGCAAGGCCAGCTGCGGCTCTTCTTTTAGCTGTGCAATATGCGCGCACCACACGCCGCGCGGGCGCAGCGCTTCGCAAGCGAAGCGGCGCAGGCGCTCCGAAGAGTCCGCCGTCCATGGCGCCAGCAGCGCGATGGCGTCCTCGATACCGGCGGCCAGCCGGGGCCGCAGCGCCAGCCAGGCCCATTCGCGCACGCCGAAGTGCCCATCGTCGGCCAGCGGCCGCATGGCCGTAAGCTGTTGCGGCAAGGTCGATCCCGTCTGGGCAGCGATGGCAAAGCAGGCCCAGCCCCGCACCGTGTCGGATGGGTGCGCTTGCAGCACAGCCAGGTCGGCGTCGGCCTCCAGCAACAGCTGCGCCGCCAACGCCATGCGCCTGGTGATGCCAGCTGCGGCCTGCGCGCGCATCCGCTCCAGCCGGGCGACGCCGACAGCGGGCAAGGCCGCGGCCAGCAGTACGGCGAAATCGATGGCCAGCCCTTCCGTCAGGGTGGCGCTGGCCACACTCCCTGCGTTCAGCAGGGCCAGGCGCGCGGGAGTCACGTCAGCGACGCCACGGCTCATGCAGCACCTCGGTCCGTCTTGCGCCAGGCTTTTTCCAGCAACGTACTGCATACCTGCATTTCTTCCGGCGTGAAATCGGCGAACAGGCTGGCGATCCATTGCGCGTGCTCACCGACCAAGGTCGCGGCGGCCATGTTTCCCTTGGGGCTCAGGCGCACCAGCAACTTGCGCCGGTCGAACTGGTCCGCGTGGCGCGCCAGGAAACCATCGCGCTCCAGGCCGTCGAGCAAGCCCGTGATGGTGCCGCGCGTCACGCCGGCCCGCTCGGCCAATGCGTGGGGCGAGAGTCCCTCGGGCACATCGCGCAGCAGGGACAGCAAGACAAACTTGCCTTCCGACAAGCCATGCCGGCCCAAGCGCGTGGCGCAATCGCCATCGATGGCCGATGCCAGGCCCAGCACTTCGAAGCACAGGCGCAACCGCGCCGTGGAATGCGTCATGTCGAGACCGCTGGCGCGGCGCTGCACGTCGCCCAGCAAGGCCGTGTATTTTTGTTCGAGTTTTATCATATGGCGCAATATAATATGGCACCATACTAAATGTCAAATGAAAAACCTTGATGGTTTTCCTATCGACTCAAAGGCGGGCGTTATCCCTCGCCCAGGCGATGATGGACTGCGTATCGATGGCGCCCGGCTGGCGCGCCACTTCCACGCCCTTGCGAAACAGGGCCAGGGTGGGAATGCTGCGGATATTGAAGCGGCTGCCCAGGTCCGGCGACGCTTCCGTATTCACCTTGACGACGCGAAACGCCGGCTCCAGTGTCTTGGCGGCCTGGACATAGAATGGCGCCATGCTGCGGCACGGGCCGCACCAGGGCGCCCAGAAATCCACCAGCACGGGAATGTCGCTGCGCTCGATATGCTTGAGAAAACGGGCGCTGGCCAGGTCCACGGGCTGCCCCGTAAACAAGTCCTTCTGGCACTTGCCGCAAGTGGGCTGCTCAATCAAGCGCGCTGCCGGCAAGCGGTTGACGGCGTCGCAATGGGGGCACACGATGTGCAGGGAATCTGGGTTGGTCGAGGTCATGGCATTCCTGGAAAGGGTGGCGTACAGTTGCCGGACATTTTACGGCGTATCGTGCAGCGCCGTCGGCACGCTGGCGGCGCATTTGCGAATAGTCCACTATAGTGCGCTGGAACGGCACGCACATTGCCGAGTCCGCCAAGGAAAACAATGCCTGATGTCGCAGAAAACATGGATTTGAACACCAAGCCGGCCCACGCGGAACTCGCTGCCGCCCTGGCCTTGCAGCGTGCCGCCTACCTGGCCCACCCCGTGCCGACCTTGGCCGAGCGCAGGCGCGACCTGCAAACCTTGCAGCGCTTCATTCGCGAGCACAAGCAAGCGCTGTGCGTGGCGATCAGCGCCGATTATGGCAACCGTTCCCATCACGAAACCTTGCTGGCGGAGATCTTTCCCGCCATCGATGGCATAGCCCATGTCCTGAAACAGTTGAAAAAATGGATGCGGCCGCAGCGCCGTGGCGTGGACTGGCGCACTTTCCCCGGTGCCCGCAACCGCGTGATGCCGCAGCCGCTAGGTGTGGTGGGCGTCCTCGTGCCGTGGAATTTCCCCGTGAACCTGAGCCTGGTGCCCTTGACCTACATCTTCGCCGCCGGCAACCGCGCCATGGTCAAGATGAGCGAAAACTCGCGCCACCTGGCGCGGCTGCTGATCGACACCATGCCCGCCTACTTTCCGCCAGAGAAGTTGCAGTTTTTTGACGAGACAGGCGGCGTGGGGATAGCGTTTTCACAGTTACCGTTCGACCATCTGCTGTTTACGGGTTCCGGCCAGACGGGCCGCGCCGTCATGGCGGCGGCCGCACGCAATCTGTGTCCCGTCACCCTGGAGCTGGGCGGCAAGGCGCCGGCCATCGTCTGCGCCGATTTTGATGTGCGCACCGCAGCCGAGCGCATCCTGTTCGTCAAGTACCTGAACGCGGGGCAAATCTGCACCAGCGTCGACCACGCCTGGCTGCCCGAGGCCAGCATCGCCGCCTTCGTCGCGCATGCGCGCCAGATCGTGCCAGCCCGTTATGCCGGACTCGATACGCCCGACTACACCTCCATCATCGACGAGGCTGCCTTTGAGCGCCTGCTGCAGGCGCTCGACGAGGCGCGGGACCGGGGCGCGCAAGTGATTTCGCTGTTGCCAGGGCCGGCGTACGACCGGGCCACGCGCAAGATCGCGCAGCACATCGTGCTCGACGCGCCCGCAGACAGCCTGCTGCTGACGCGGGAAATCTTCGGCCCCATCCTGCCGCTGCGCGGCTATGCGGACCTTGAAACCGTGATCGACAGCATCAACGCGGGACCGCGACCGCTGGCCATCTATCCATTCAGCAATCAGGCAGGCACCGTGCAGCTGCTGATCGACCGGGTGATGTCGGGCGGCGTGTCCGTCAACGACGCCCTGTTCCATGTGGGCCAGCACGATTTGCCCTTCGGCGGCGTGGGCGAGTCCGGCATGGGCCACTACCACGGCGTCGAAGGTTTTCACACGTTCAGCAAGCTGCGGCCCGTGTTTTACCAGGCGCGCTTCAGCGCTTTGACACTGCTGCGGCCGCCGTATGGCAAGCTGGCCAGCCGCGTGCTGGCCTTCCTGACCCGCTGATTACAGGAACAGCGAGGCGGCGATGGCCCACATGACGAGGGCGATGATGCCGTCGAGCACGCGCCAAGCCATGGGCTTGGCAAACACGGGCGCCAGGTAGCGGGCGCCAAAGCCCAGCAGGAAGAACCACAGGGCCGAAGCCATGATGGCGCCGCCGGCAAAGTAGAAGCGTCCCACGCCTTCATGCTGGCCGCCGATCGAACCGAGCAAGATGACCGTGTCGAGGAAGGCCTGCGGGTTCAGCAGGCTGAACGCCAGTGCCGCGCCGATCACGGCCCAGTAACCTTCGGGCGCCTTGGCGGCCGACACCGTCAGGGCCGTTGGACGCCAGGCCGACTTGGCGGCACGCAAGCCGTACGCGATCAGGAAGGTAGCGCCGCCGGCCTTGGCCCACAGCAGGAAATCAGGATTGTCGGCAATGAACGTGCCCATGCCAGCCACGCCAGCCGTGATCAGGATGGCATCGCACAGCAAGCACACCAGGATACAGGTGAGCACGTAATGGCGCTTCAAGCCCTGCTTGAGCAAGAATGCGTTTTGCGTGCCGATGGCCACGATCAGGCTCGCTCCGAGCCCCATGCCTTTCAAGAAAATTGCGCTGTCCATATTCCATCCTTTCTATTGCTTTCCATCACGCGCACGGCCGCCCACGCTCTGCCGGCAACGGCAAAGTCATCAGAGGTAGGTGGAGGGTGTAGCGGAACCAGGAGGACCGCGCGGCAGAGTGGAGTTGTTACCCTATTTCAACAGTGTAAAGAAAAAGTAAATATAAGTATAATGAATGATTCTAACTATATATAAGAGAAACTTATGCGCGTCGTCGATTACCGTGGATTGGCCGCCCTCGACGCCGTGATCGGCCTGGGCAGCTTTGAAAAGGCCGCGCAGGCGCTGGCGATCAGCCAGCCGGCCGTATCGCAGCGCATCCGCACCCTGGAAAACCTGGAAGGCACCTTGCTCATTATCCGCAGCCATCCGCCCCTGCCCACGGAAGCGGGCCAGCGCCTGATTGCCCACTACCGGCAAGTCAAGCTGCTCGAAGCGGCGCTCGACGCCCAGCCGGGACCCACCACGCAATTGCCGGCGCTGGCCATTGCCGTCAATGCCGACAGCGCCGCCACCTGGATCCCGGAAGCGCTGGGGCCGCTGCTGTCGCCGCCGTCGTGCCTGCTCGATATCCGCCTCGACGACCAGGACCACACCCTGAGCCAGCTGCGCGAAGGGCGCGTGTTTGCCTGCGTCACCAGCGCCAACGACCTGGTGGCCGGCACCACAGCTACGCCGCTGGGCGGCATGCGCTACCTGTGCGTGGCCTCGCCCGCGTTCGCGCAACAATGGTTTCCCCATGGTTTTACGGTGGAAGCCGTCAGCCAGGCGCCCGCCATCACCTTTGGCAGCAAGGATGCGCTGCACGAGCGCTATCTGCAGCATCGGCTCGGCTACACGGGCCGTTATCCGCACCATGTGCTCGGTTCAGCGCGCGACTTCGTGCGCTTCATTGAAGCGGGCTATGCTTATGGAATGGTGCCCCTGCTGCAGGCGGAAATGGCGCTGGCCGCAGGCCGGCTCGTCGACGTAGCGGCAGGTCAGGCGCTCGACGTACCCCTGACCTGGCATGCCTGGGATATCCAGACGCCCCTCACGCGCACCTTGTCGGATGCCGTCATTGCCACGGCGCGCAAATGGCTGTTGCAGGGTTAAAATAAAACATGAAACAGTTACCTACGCCAGCTTGCAAATTCCCCATGTGCCCCCCGCCCTGCCTGGCTTACACTGCAAGCATCATCGTTCAAAATCAGGAGCCAGCATGACGATCCTGCGCACCACCATGCTCGGTTTGCTGGCTGCCATCCCGCTGGCTGCCGGCCTGGCCGCCTGCTCGCCCTTGATGGCCATCAATGCCCTGTCGTCAGGCAGTGCCTCGCAAGTGACGCGCGGCCTGGCCTACGGCCCGCTGCCACGGCAGAAACTCGACGTCTACGCCCCCAAGACCCGCACGGGACCCGTGCCCGTGGTGGTGTTCTTTTATGGCGGCAACTGGACAACGGGCGAGCGCGCCGACTATGCCTTCGTTGGCCACGCGCTCGCTGCGCGCGGCTACCTGGCCGTGATCGCCGACTACCGGCTGTATCCGGACGTGCACTACCCCGAGATCTTGCAAGATACGGCCCGCGCCGTGGCCTGGGCCGCGATGGAGTCCAGCCGCCATGGCGGCGACCCCGCACGTTTGTTCGTCCTGGGCCATAGCGCCGGCGCCTACAATGCGGCGATGGTGGCGCTCGACGCCAGCTTGCTGGCGCGCCACGGCATGCGCCCGCACGACTTGCGGGGCTGGATAGGCCTGGCAGGCCCCTACGATTTCTTGCCCATCGAAAACACCACCACCCGGCCCGTTTTCTTTTACCCGGACACGCCCGCCTCTTCGCAGCCCATCCATCACGTGACGGCCGAAGCCCCGCCCGCCCTGCTGATCGCCCCCCTGCCCGGACAGGACAAGCTGGTCAATCCGCAACGCAACACGGGTGGCCTGGCCAAGGCCTTGCGCGCGCTGCACCGGCCAGTAACGGAAATCTATTTCGACCATGTGGGCCACGCCACCCTGGTCGCCACGCTGGCCGCGCCCTTGCACAAGCTGGCACCCACCTTGGACGCCATCAGCGCTTTCATCGATGCCAACAGCGGAACGGCTGATGCGATCTTGTCCGAGACAGCCGTGCCGGCAAGCATAGCCTTGCCAACTCGCTCACCTGGCGCCGCCACGCCGGCCCCTGAGCTGCACGCAGACGACAAAACGCCCACCCCCTGAAGAGCGGGCGCTCTGCCCGGACGAATACACGATGCTGCGTGCCGGCTAGCCGCATCTCAAGGCTCGGCCCTCGCGATGCAGCTCAGCCGCAAGCAGCCTCGTGCTTACTCTTTACGGCTGGCGCTGCTGCTTTTGCTTTGTGCGGAGCCCGCTTGCGATGCGCTGCCGCTGGCCGAGCTTTCGCTGCCGGCCGACTGCTGGCTGCCCTGGTGGCTGGCGCTTTGCACGCTTTGGCCCTCACGGCTTTGCGCGCCGCGCTGCTGGTCGCGGTTGCTGCCGTTTTGATGGTTGGCCTGGAATGGTTCGGCGATGCGCTGCATGGCTTCCTGCTGCTTACGCACGTTTTTCTGCGTTTCTTCCGAAGCCGTGCGGGCCACTTCTTCAGCCAGAGCCTTGGCAGTACGGCTCGTTTCATTCACATGCTGCTCTGCCACATTGGCCAGTTCGACTTGCACATCGGCAGCCAGGCGCGACACCTGTTGCTGGTACTTGCGCAATTGCTCGGCGGCTGGCTGGCCCGAGGCAGCAGCCACCTGGAACACATCTTCAGCGCGCTCGAGCGTCAGCAGGTTCTGGCTGGTAATCGTGCTTTCTTCCAGCAAGCCTTGCGCCAACTGCATGTTCAGGTCACTAAATTGCTGCACCGACTGGAACAGCGACTTCGACAGACCATTGAAAAAAGCCAGTTGCGCTTCCAGGTGGTTTTTGACGGCGGGGGTAACACTACGGGAATATGGATACATGGAGTTCCTCACTAAATAGCGGTTGGTGGACACAAACAGATGGCGACACCACCGGCTGTCGAAAGCTTAGGCAGACAAGCGGCTTACGCCATGAAACGCGAAAAAACATATCCAATTGGTGGAGAGATGCTTTGCAACGCGAGTCTTAAGGCTACGTGAGCACCGCAAGTGAGGGATGATCTGGATCAAAGGTACGCTAGGCCGCGCAGAAAGTTTTTACTGGACGGCTTGCCCTTGGCAAACGTCAGTGAGGGGTAGGAAAATCGGTGCCAGGCACGCTCAACAAGCGGCGCCCGTGCAAGGCACGACGGGCTTGTAGCCATGGCTGCGCAGCGAGGCTTCCAGCCAACGGTTGCCATACCAGCCACGCGCCAGCAGGTAACTGAGTTCCGCAGCGCCCATCAGCAGCATCATCGGGCCGATGCGCAGTTCGGAGGCCAGGTGGCTGCCGAACCACAAGCATGCGTCCATTGCCAGCATGAGCAGCAACAGCCACCAGCGGCGCTTGGCGACGGCCCAGAACGAGCCCAGAAACAGGGCTGGCCAGGAGAAACCCGCTTTGACGTAGGCATAGCGGCCGGCATCGTCGGCAAACAGGGTGGCGCTATGCTTCATGCTGCTCTCTTCAGGAAATGCCCGGCGTCAAGGCTCGGGATGGTGGCAGACGGCTTCGACATTGTGACCATCCGGCCCCAGCACGAAAGCGCCATAGTAATTCGGGTGATACAGGGCGCGGATGCCTGGCGCACCATTATCCTTGCCGCCTGCTGCCAGCGCGGCCTTGTAAAACGCATCCACCTGGGCACGGTTATCCGCCGCGAATGCGAGATGCATGCCGGCATGCGGCGCGCCGCCCACGCCGAACCAGAAATCGGGCTTGCCATCCTTGCCCAGACCGACCCAACCCTGCTCTTCCATCACTACCGATACGCCCAGGGGCGCCAGGGCGGCCGAAAAGAAGGCCTTGCTGGCCTGTGCATCGCTGACATTCAAACCGATGTGATCAAGAATCATGATGGCGCTCCCTGGAGATAGTGGAATGGAAGTACAGTATGCCCTAACATTGCCTTTTAAGCAACCGCAACTACGAATCCGGCTGCTCCAGGGAGATCGCCATGCGCCTGCCTAGCGCAGGTTGCCCGTATGGCCGAGCGAATAACGGCCCGGCTGCGGCCACACGGTCAAGCCGTGCGGTTCCTGGCCGACTTTCACCTTGGATACATCGCCGCTGTTCGTGTCGATGCGGTAGACCACGTCGTCGAAACGGCCTGACAACCACAGATACTTGCCGTCGGCGGACACATTGCCCATGTCGGGGCTGCCGCCGCCGGGAATCGGCCACTGCGACACCACTTTTTCGCTGGCGAAATCGATCACACTGACGCTGCCCTTGCCGTTGCGCTTGCCGTGAATGCGGTGCGTGCCGCGGTTGGCCACGTACAGTTTCTTGCCATCACGGCTGGGGTACAGCCCGTGCGCGCCCACGCCCGTCTGGATGAAACCGATTTCCTTCAGGGTGGCGCCGTCGACGATGTGCACGCCATCGGCGTCCATGTCGGCGATATAGAATTTCTTGCCGTCCGGCGAGATGCGTATGTCTTGCGGCATGCCCTTCTTGACGCTGCAGATTTCATTCGCCGGGCCGCCCACGGGACCGGACTCGGCAAAGCGCTTGGCCGGCATCTGCAATTTCAGGTAGCCGTCGACCTTGCGGCCCACCAGGTCGATCTTGGCGATGGTGCCGTCGAATTCGCAGGTGAACATGGCGTAGCGGCCATCATTGGAAAAATCGGCATGGTTGATGCCGCCGCACTGGGGCGTGTCGATCGAATATTGCACTACCATCGTCTTCGGGTCACGGAAATCGAGGCGATGGCGCGCTTCGGCCACGACGATGGCCGACTTGCCGTCCGGCGTGTAATACATATTGTAGGGATCATCGACGGGCACTTCCTTGCCCGGCTTGCCCGTCAGCGGGTCGATCGGCGTCAGGCTGCCCTTGTCCGTGCGCTCGGCATTGTTCGCCACCCACAGGGTGCGCAAGTCCCACGACGGCACCACGTGCTGCGGGCCGCTGCCGACCTTGAACTTGTCGACCACTTTCAGGCTGTCCTGGTCGATCACATAGACATCGTTCGAGCGCAGATTGGGCACGTAGACACGGCGCAAGTGATCCTTGACGACGGGGCTCATATTGCTGCTGGCGATGCTGCCGTACACGTTTTTCGGGTCCACCAGCGGTGGCATGCCCGGCAGCGGGGAATAGGCGGCAGCCGGTGCGGCGGCGGCAGGGGCCGGCGAACTGGCGCCGATGACCTGGCTGGCCACGCCCAAGCCTGCCAGTGCGGCAGCCAGGGCGGACAAGGTGACGATGGTGCGTCGTTGAGATTTTTTCATGTGATTTCGCGTCGTTTCGTTACAAAAGCCGGAAGTTCAGCACTTCCAGCGGAAATTATTGATTACGTTGCAGCAGTTGCCGGATGGCGGCCACCGAGGTGTCCACCTGCAGCTTGATGCCGATCTGGCCCAGCTCAGCCGTGGCACGCGTGGCGTCGCCGCGCACGCCGTCCGCCACACCGGGCTTCGGTCCGCGGACCATGGCCTCGCTGCGCACCAGCGACGGGTCCGTCGCCAGCATCAGCGCCGCGTCCGCCAAGCCAGCGTGCAGGCCGATCTCGGCGCTGCTGTGGCCGCGCTTTTGCAGTTCGGCAATATAGGCCGATTGCGTGATGTCATAGTAGTCGAGCAAGGCGTAAGCACGCGCATCTTTGGCGGAAGAAGCTTTTCCCCAGGCACGATTGAGCTTGTTGGCCACGTTCTGTTCGTTCTTCTGGTAGCCGCCATGGTCGCCGAGGAAGATAATGTCGCGGAAACCATGCTGGCGCAGGCTGGCGGCCGCCCCTTCCAGCACGGCTTCGAAGGCGGCGGGCGGTATCGAAATCGTGCCAGCAAAGCGCATGTGGCCGGCCGGCGGAGAAATCGCGCCTTCCGGCACGTAGGAAACGACGGGCGCGACGATGGTGTTGCCCAGCTTTTGCGCGATCTGCTTCGCCAGCATGCCGGCACGCACATTGTGCTTGCCCAGCGCGATATATGGTCCGCTCTGCTCGACGCCGCCAATCGGCACCAGCACAGTGGTAGCGCCGTGATCGATACGGCTGCGCAGCTCCGTGCTGGTCAGCTCTTCCAGCATGACGCTGCTGCTGGCAGGCGCAGCAGCCATGACGGGCGTGATCAGCAGAAACGAAAACGTCAGGGCGAACAGGGAAACGAGGGGCTTGCGTGAAAGGCGGAGCGTGAAAGGCGCGCAAGGCGCCGTTCGCTGGGAGAACTGCAGAGTCATAAGCCAACATCTTTCCGAGGTCAAAGCGTGGCGCCATGCCCGGCCTTGCCAGGCAAGCTGGCTGCCACGCAAGAATTGTATTCCATCATGACGGGAACGGCACGCTAATTTGACGCGGCAGTTTGAAAGGAATTGACGAGGGGAAACTATCTATCAGGCTGTTGTCGCGTTAGCCCTGTCCGCCTCGCCATCATGGAGCGTTTCCTTGCGTTTCTCGGCATAGGCCTTGAGCGAGCGCATCGTTCTGGGTAGCCCTTCCCGAACTTGCTTGGCAACGCCTGGCCCGAACAGAAAGGCAAGCGCTCCAGTGAACCACACGCGGTGAACGACTTCCGATCCGCCATCTACCGCGGCAACCGTGTGCTCGAAGTGGATGCGAAACAGGGGGATGTAGCCCTCTACGGTGAACGAGCGGCCTGCAGTACGCTCCGTGACAAGCATCGGAATCCCCATCCCCTTGCTGGGCACTATCCTGCCCTTTGTTCCAACCGCGAATGCTCCATTGAGCCGGGCTTGCTTTGTATCCGGATCCCACAGGTGCCATCGGTCGACTTCGCTCCAAATTTGGTCGATGACAGTGGGCGGGACTGCAATGCGGATGCTTTCTTCGATCTGCGTCAATTGGGTATCTCCCTATCATTTTGATGAAGTTAAAGTAATTGAGCCTTCTATCCGGCGCCGTGCAGCATCTGGATATTGGTCAGCGGCATGGCATTCATCATGCAGTATCTCCATGATCATTACGCCAGGCAAAAGATACTCCGCTAGCCGAAACAAATACCGCGGCTTTTCCTTTGCATCGACAAAAATAGACTTGCCGGGATTGGAGGATACACTGTAGTTTGTCGGCGATATCAATATAATTGAATTCTGGCGATATTTGTCGCAGACAAAGTCAGGCCGTGATGACCGTGAGAATATTGCATTTAGAGAAACTATGAACACAACACATTGGCGGGTTCAGGAGCTGAAGCATCACGCAGCGGATATCGTTTGGCTTGATGCCGAGAGTGCTCGCCGTGCGTATGATTTAGTGGGCCTACATGACTCGAAGACGCATCTCGGCCTGGACATTAACACCGTTGGCTCAATCGAGCGGCTCGAATTCGGCAATGATGCTGCCATCGCGACCAAGTGGTTACGTGCGCGTGTGCCGGAAATTCAGCAGGTCGTAGTGGTGTTTGGAGAAAACGAGTGTTTCTTATGCAGCAGCGTGTTCCTGTTCGACAACTGGTCGGATATTTTTGTCCCTTCGCGTGACGACGCGATGGTCTATTCGAACGACACGCCGCTTATCCTGTTTTATTGCCATGAGAATGAATTCGAGGTGGGGCAGCGCATTGTCTCTGATTAAAGGTCGCGTTCGGCTAAAAGCGGATGGATTGCAGGAACGCAGATATTATCTCAACTGTAGTGGGGGCGAGAATTCAAAGCTATCTATTTGCATCATCAAACGAAGCAAGTGCAACCGCGTCTTTGTCGATTGAAGCCTTGATGGCGGCGGCCTGTGACGAGCTTTTCTCGGTTACACTCGCTAGTGACGACGAATTGGAGTTGCTGATGGGTTTGCTTGGCATTGAACCACTGCGCTCCATATCGTTGCGGTTTAACACTGAGTTCCTTACGCTCTTCGATTATTCCGAAAAATTTTTACCGCAACTGACTCAGGAAGACTTTGACGTATTTTATGAGAAATGGCTACGATTGACTCACCGGAATTCAAGTATGGATGAGTATGGACAGCTATTATTTCTTCAAGGACGGGCCGCTAGTTGGAACAAGATGGCCAGCAGATTCATACTCCGCGTAGCCCCAACGGCATCACCAGAGTGACTCCAGCCGACCACAACCGGACGATCAAGCGTACCCCGTGTGCTGGATCGGCAGCCATGGAGCGGCCCATCGGTCCTGAATATTTTTTCTCAACTTACAGCCAGCACCATGACGATTTCCGAATTTCTCACCGCCGTTCGCAGGCCATACATCGACACCTTCGCACGGGTCGCCACTCAGCTTGTATCGCATGTGGAGCCGGCATACCGGCAAAGCGATGGATCGCTGGCCGTCGAAGGCTCACTCGACCTTCCTTGCAGAGCCGACGTCATCCCGATGGAAGGGAACACTGCGGGCCAAACGATTCAAGTCGACTCTGAGACCCAGTTGGAGTTTGAGGTAGTCACTTTTGCATCGGGTGCAGGTACAGTGGTTCTTTCACCGTTCGTTTGGGATTGGATGCCACTCGAAGTGCTTGGTCTGAGCCAAGAGGCCGCGTCAAACGTCTTTCAGTCCTGGTTCCTGAAGTGGTTCGACACCGACGACGAAAATGCACCTACAGAAGAAGGCCTTTTCGGCGTCGTACACTTCATGTCTGAGCTGAAACCCACAGAGGAGGGTTGGAGAGTTACGGTGGATCTTGGCTCGTCGCCGGTGAGCGCAGTTGAAGACCTCCTGTTCCGCATATTGGATGCCGGTGCATCTCAAGTTCGTGTCGGCTGACCCCGTAGTCAATCGAATGTCTCGGCAAACCGCAAGCCCGTCCCTTTTGTCGAGTGTTTTTCGCATAAGTGTCGCGACAGGGTGCAGCGCCTCGACCAGCGAATGCCCGCTTTGCGACGACAGAACAGATTAACCGTTCGTCGGCTTTGGGGCGTAACCTGTCGACAGCGGCAAGCGGCCACGAGCAGACGTACAGAAAGTGAATCTATGGAAATAACTGAAATCGATGTGCTACGAGCGTTAGAGTCTAACGGCTCCGTGTGGACTGAGTATTTCGTGCTGAACTCGCTAGTGATAGCGCGAAGAAACGCAAAAGGAACGCTGATGGCAAAGCTCATCGAAGACAACAAACTTTTCGACGCTACAAAAGCTTTTCTCTTCTCACGTGGGCACGCGATCGCAAAGGCTGAAGACTTGCCGCCAGCTCAGGAATAGTTGCGATAGTCTGGACTTTGTTCGGCCAGAAGCGGTCATTGCCAGAATTTGATTGATTATTATTTTTATGCCTTTCTACATTTAAATGTTTGGAATATTCAAAAAGCGGCAAGTGCCGCCGTCCCCGCCTACGCACGACACTGAAGACCGTCTCTGCTTGGTTTTCATCCCTGCGCTTGTGACCGTTCTTCTCCACGCTGAAAAAACGTTGGGCAGGCCATTGACAGAGCCTGAAGTCATCGCCATCCGTGACAAAGCGGTTTGCATGGCGATGCCGGCTTCACAAGCTGAAATGATGGAGGCGAAACGCGGCTACCCGGACATTGTCGCAGAGGCTATCTGGCCTGAGTGGCAATCGGCGCGCCTGCAACTCGGTCAATCGTGAATATTGAGGCTCATTACTCAGTAATCGCCCAGCGATTGAATCCGCAGGCGGAAGCGAACGGAGCCGATTAGCGCTCTGAATCGCCTACAGTAGCTTAGATTCTCCTGATCCATCGTTCTTGAATGATAAAAAACCGATGGATCGTGTTATGGGCCTGCGTGTCCTGCCAGGCGCTGGGGGTGCGATCTCGTAGCAGCCTGGCCCAACGACGAGATCGGGGCCGAACTGCCTATCCGCCTGCCCTGCATAGTCTTTCGCCGCGCGCAAGCAACAGCTGGCCTTCCCTCGCCATAACAGACGGCGAGGATGGCATAGCCGACCGAGTCAGCAGCAAGGCGCCTGCTTCTGCGCGCTATAAGTTACCGACGATTGGTGCATGATTACGAGCAGCGCATGGACGTATCAGAAAACATGATTGACTTGGCAATGGGTTCGCTGCTACTGCATCGCCTACATTTCCGCCAAGTTATAAACGGTCTCTAAGACCGCGATTTTCAGCGCGGGAATTTATACCGTACCAGCAGCGTAGGTCCCTTGCCGCTGGGTGGCGTCAGCAGTATCTCGTCACCCGGCTGCATCTCTTCATACATCACCGTGCAACAGGTCGGCATCGAATGGCCGCGCGCCGGATACACGCCAACGTCGGTGTGCAGGGTCGCAGCGCGCACGTCCACGCTGGTCTCGCCGGCCTTTCCTGCTTCTTGCAGCAGTTTGCGCAGTGCGGTGACGAAGTCCCCTTTGCTGAGCCTGACAGGGGCTTGGTTTGCTTTCGGGCGAGCGGTTGCGTCGTTTTTCATGGCAGTTTCTTTCAGTGTATACATTCCCGCCACTATATCATTCGCCCCTAGCGGCATCTCCTGTATGAGCTCTCCCATGGTCTAAGTAAGCGTAAAGTCAGCGCCGCCTTGAGCCTGGCGTTGATTTGGTAGATGATGGCATCACACCGCTGGGTAGCGGCATGTTTTTTTAAGCTGAGGGGAGCTGCGCGGCGCAGTTCCAGGGCAGGAAGTCGTCGACCCGGTTGAGCGGATGATCGGCGATATTGCTTGCGGCACCCCACCCTACCATTAGATCCAGGGCGAGCAACATGGCAGTCTGCTGCTCCGCCCCCGGCTGCTCCTCCCTGCTTTTGTCGGCACGGACCCCGCTGTTTTTGTTGTCAATGCTAGCGCCGCGTAGAGATTTTTCTGAAAACAAACAGCCTAGACCAAGCTTTCCACCGTTCGTCGCAAATCCAGGGAGCCTCGGGCAACGCTCGATAAGATTAGCCCATCCAATTAATGAAAGGGAAGGTTATGCGCATTCGTCTATGGCTATCGCCAGTCCATGCTTCAAGCCGCGCGCTACGCCTGGGAGCCTTACTGGGGGTAGCGGCATGTAGCGGCTCCGCCCACGCGGGCGAGTCCGATATAGCCGGGCGTATCGCCGGCGGGCTGCGGCCGCGGGTGGACATCGCAGGCGAGCCGGCGCAGACCTTCGATATCCAGCAGCGCCTGCGCCGCTACAAGGTCTCCAGCGTCAGCGTGGCGGTCATCCGCGACGGCAAGATCGCTTGGGCCGGCGTCTACCGGCAACCGTCCGCACCTGCGGCCGACACCGACACGCTGTATCAGGCCGCGTCCATCAGCAAGGGCGTGACCGGCGTGCTGGCGCAGCGGCTAGCGGGCAGCAACAAGCTCCAGCTCGATGGTCCGGTGGACGCCTGCCTGCGGCCGTGGCCCCTGCCCGCCGGACAGCAAAGCCCCGAGCATCCGGTGACCTTGCGCAATTTGCTCAACCACACCGCAGGGGCGACCGTGTCCGGCTTCCCCGGCTATCCACCGTCGCAGGCGATCGCTACGGACCTTCAGGTATTCAAGGGCGAGCCGCCATCGCTCACGCCGGCGGTCGTCATCCAGACCATCCCGGGCGCCGCCTATGCGTATTCCGGCGGCGGCTACACCATCGCCCAAGTCGCCATGCAGCAATGTCTGCGCACGCCTTTTGCGGAGTTGATGCGCCAGCAAGTACTCCAGCCGCTGCGGATGCTGCGCAGCACATTCGCGCAGCCATTACCGGCGGCAGAACACAACCGCGCGCGCGGCCATTACGCCGATGGCAGCGAAGTCGAAGGCGGGGCCTTCGTCTATCCCGAACTGGCGGCCGCCGGCCTGTGGACTACGGCCAGCGACCTGGCGCGCTTCGCCATCGGTGTCCAGCAGTCGTGGAAAATCGGCACGGACTTTCTGAGCCCCACCAAGGCGCGCGACCTGCTGACTCCGGCGCTGAACAATTATGCGCAGGGCTTCTTCGTGGTCGGCGATGGCGAGCACAAACGCTTCATGCATTCCGGCGGTAACACCGGCTTCAAGAGCACCTACGCGATGTATCTCGACAGCGGCAACGGCGTAGTAGTAATGACCGACGGCGACAACGGTAGCTATCTTGGCGGCGAGATCGTCAAGGCGGTGGCGTCCGCCTACGACTGGCCGGACTTCAAACCTCGCCTGGCCCAGACGGCGGCGCTGGACCTGGCGACGGCCACACGCCACGTCGGCATCTACCAGCTCGACAATTTCGAGGGCCGTTTCGCCAACCGCTACGAACTGCGCTTCGACGGCAAGGACTGGACGATGGTGATGCCGGACATCGGCGCCACCCGGCTGGTGCCGACCGGCAAAACCAGCCTGGTGTCCCCCGAGACCGGCGATATCATCGAACTGACGCAGGATGGCGCCCAAGACCTGCTATTGATCGGGGGCGCAAGGCCCACCGCAGCCCGGACAGCTGAATCGTCGTCTTTTAACGAAGTATCGTGTCGAAGTGCGTCAAGCTTTCTTGCGCCGAGAAACCGATTGGACATAGTCTTCATGAGTAATTTACGCGTGCATAGCGTCTTTCGTAACGTTATATGAATGTCTGCTGCTGGCTGCAAAAGCGGACTCACACGTCCAAAAGCTAGACAGCCCCCCTGACTAGCGAGGAGCCGGCTGTTACCCCTCCTTCCGCCTTGCCAGCCCGGGCAACGTCACGTCCCGCTTACAGCTGCCGAACATCAACGCTCCCAAAGGGTACAGCGCCACCACCAAAACCCCGGCGTACCGGAGCCGTCACAAAGTTTAAGCGCGTGCGCTGCGGCCGGGCAGCGCCAGGCGCTGGCCGACGGCAGGTGTAACCCGGGCCGGCAAGCCGCCCGCCACTTTCAACGATTTTGCCTGGGCGTCGCCACGCAGGCGGAACACGGCCACCACGTCGACCAGTTCCACGGCGCGGTCTTGCAGCGAGGATGCGGCGGCGGCCGCCTCTTCCACCAGGGCCGCGTTTTGCTGGGTGACCTGGTCCATTTGCGCAATGGCCTGGTTCACCTGCTCGATGCCGGCGCTTTGCTCGTGGCTGGCGTTGGCGATGTCGCCCATGATGTCCGTCACGCGCAAGATGCTGGCGACGATTTCTTCCATCGTCGCGCCAGCCTGGTCAACCAACGCGCTGCCCGTGTTGACCTTGTCGACGGAATCCTCGATCAAGCCCTTGATTTCCTTGGCCGCCGCCGCCGAACGCTGCGCCAGGTTGCGCACTTCCGTGGCCACCACGGCGAAGCCACGGCCCTGCTCGCCCGCGCGGGCCGCTTCCACGGCCGCATTCAGCGCCAAAATATTGGTTTGGAAGGCAATGCCGTCGATCACGCCGATAATGTCGGCGATCTTTTTCGCCGATTCATTGATCGAGCCCATCGTGCCCACCACTTGCGCCACCACGGCGCCGCCCTTGCGGGCCACGTCCGAGGCGGACACTGCCAGCGAGTTCGCCTGGCGCGCATTGTCCGTATTTTGGCGCACGGCCGAGGTCAGCTCTTCCAGGCTGGAGGCCGTTTCTTCCAGGGAAGACGCCTGCTGCTCCGTGCGCACGGACAAGTCCGCATTGCCGGCGGAAATCTGCGCGGCTGCCACGCTGACCGTATCGGCCGAGGCGCGCACGGTGGCGATCACGCCGACGATGCGCTCCAGGAATTTATTGAAGGCGGTCGCCGTGCGGCCCACTTCATCCATGCGCTCGACGGGCATGGCGGCAGACAGGTCCAGCGAGGCGCTGACACGCTCCAGCGTGTGTTCGATATTGCCCAGGCCGCCGCTGATGGTGCGGTAGATATGCCAGGCCAGCGCGCCCGTCAGCAGCACGGCCACGCCCAGCACGGCCAGCATGGTGTTGAACGCCGTGTCGTAGGCGGCCAGGCTTTCCGCCTTCACGTCGTCGACCAGCTTGTTGTTGTAGGCGATATGGTCATCCATGCTCTTTTTCGCGGCGGCGGCCGTGATGGCCAGTGGCGTGCCGGCCAGCAAGGTAGCGCGCACACCATCCATGTCACCCGCGTAGGCGGCGGCAAAGAATGGCGCCAGCGCGCGGCGGTAGGCTTCCATGGCGGCCTGGTCGGCGTCGAGCATCTTGCTGTCCGTCGCGTCGTACAGGCGCTCGGCACGATAGGTGGCGATGACCTTGTCGAAATTCGTATTGGCATCGGCCACGGCCTTGTCCAGCGCCGTCTTGTCGGTCAAATTGGAGAACACGGACAGGCGGTAGCCGGCCAGGCGCGAGTCGGCCAGGAAACCCTTGGCCGCATTCAAGCCCTGGATGCTGGGAATGATGCGGTTTTGCACGGTATCGAAACGCTCCTGGGCGCGCTGCAGCTGGATGGCGCCGCCGGCGCCCAGCAATAGCAGGGCCAGCAAGGCGATGGTCAGGGTCAGAATTAATTGCTTGGTGATATTCATGGTGTTTCACAGTAAAAAAAGTGGCCTGGCAAGGCCAGGCAGGATAAGTAGCTGCCGATCAGGTGGCCGGGGATCGGTGGCTAGGCCGCCAGCGGGGAAGCGTCGGGCGTGCGGCGCAGCAAGTCGCCATGCTGGTGGCAAAATGCCAGACCCGCCTTGTGGCCCACGTCGAACAGCAACTGCATGTTCGAGCTGGACCAGTCCAGGGTGTCGGGCCAGTGCTGCTCCGGAATACCGCCCATCAAATCGAGCTTCAGCAAGCGCCGCTTGGGCTGGCCCGTGCGCGCGTCCGTGTTGTGCTCGAGTTCAAACAGGCGCAGTTCGCTCTTGGAAATTTTCACCAGCGGCGTGATGATGGAGCGCACCCAGGCGTCGTACAGGTTGCGCGGCTTGCGCAGCAAGCGCTCGTCGCCCAGGATGTCGAGGATGACCAGGGTGTCGGCGTCATGGTGCTCGCCCTTGCCTTCGATAAACGGATCGAAATTGAGCGTATCGAGCGCCGCGCCTTCGATGTAATCGTCGCCGGCGATGGTCGTGGGGGCGTACAGGAAGGGAAAGGACAGGGCCGCACGCACATGGATGGCTTCGATCTCGTGCTTGCCCCAGATTTGCATGCGATGCTCGCTGAGGTTGTAGGCATTGATGTAGAAATCGGGGCGCATGCGCGCCACGCCGGAGAAATCCACGGCTTTTTCCAGGAAAGGCAAGTGCGCGCACAGACCCAGGCTTTTCGCCGACAGGTCCGATGGCGACAACGACGACACCATCAGCTTGCCCCAGTCCGACCATGCCGTGGGCACGCCCGCAAACGTTTGCTGGAACGCCTGAAAAAAAGGATTGTTGGCCGGCGGCTGGAAGGCGTCGCGAAAGGTGCTCGCGTGCATGCCCGGCTTCTGGAACACCTTGTAGTTGATCGGAATCATCTTGTAGATGCTGTCGGCCACGCCCGTGTCGGCCCAGCTTTGCAAGGCCTGGCGCGGCGTGGCTTCATGCGGCGTCGTGTAAAGCAAGCCCATCAACACACCGGCGCCCGAGGCGGAAATGACGTCGAACTCGATGCCCTCGTCGAGGAAAGCGGCCAGGGCACCGGCGATCAAGGTGGAATTTGGTGCGCCGCCACCAAGCAGCAGACCCGTTTTGCGGGCCGGTTTCGCTGTCGCGGCTGACGCTGGATTCGGCGGCGTCGTCATCACTGTCTTCATGCACACTCCCTGAACGGAACGGGGTTACCATCCCTTAATTGTTGGTTACTACACGCTTATGGCGCCTAATCCTGCACATGTCCCCGCAAGCGGCCAGCCGATGCAATGTTGCAGAAACAGATATGAAATTAACATAAATAAATTCCTTATGGCAATTTCCATAACGCATGACCGGTATTCAGGAAGGCCATAAGCTGATGCCGTGCGGCATGGCGTGATGCGGCGCAGCAAATATAAATCCAGCGCGGTTAGGAATAATCGCTTTGGGGTAGGAATATTCCCCAACCAGCCGCCAGTGCGGCGGCCAGGGGCATCAAAGGAATGATGCAGGGTCGGGATGGGGTGAAGAAAAATGCAGGTGGGTACACAAATGGTCAACAAAGACGCGAATTTTGGGCGACAGATGGCGGCTCGATGGCCACAGCACCCAGAACTTGCTCGAGTACAGCAAGTGTTCGGCCAGCACGGCTTGCAGTTCGCCGCGCGCGATGGCGTCGCGCACGATAAAGTCAGGCAGGTAAGCGAGGCCCACGCCCTGCGTGGCGGCGCCGATCAGCGCTTCGATATTGTTGCAGGTCAAAGCTGTCGGCAAGCGAAGCTCGCCGCCGCTGTCGCCCTCGGCGCGCTGCAGCGCCCATTCCTGTAATTTTCCCGTGGTGGGAAATTTATAGCGCACGCAGGCGTGCCCTTCCAGCGCGCGCGGCGTGGCCGGCACGCCATGGCGGGCGAAGTACGCGGGAGAGCCCACGATGGCAAAGGCAAACGGCCCCAGTTCGCGCGCCATCAGCCGCGAATCCGTCAAAGTGCCGCTGCGCACGGCCACGTCGACGCCTTCGGCCACCACGTCGACCAGGCGGTCGTTGAAATCGAGATCGAGCTCGATCTCCGGGTACAGGCGCGTAAAGTCCGCCAGCAAGGGCAGGATGATGCGGTAGCCGATCACGGGCAGGCTGACCTTGAGCTTGCCGCGTGGCGCCTCGGCCAGGTGCGACAGTTCCGCCTCGGCATCACCGAGGTCGGCCAGGATGCGCTGGCAGCGCTCGTAGAACAGCGCGCCCTCGTTGCTCAGGCTGATGCGCCGCGTGCTGCGGTTGAGCAGGCGCACGCCCAGCTTTTCTTCCAGCCGCGCCACGCTCTTGCCCACAGCCGAAGCCGACACCCCGAGCAAGCGCCCGGCCGCCACATAACTGGAAGTTTCCGCTGCGCGCACGAAGGCGGCGATGCCGTTCAAATTATCCATGCCACCTCGCCATCTCTATTAAGGAATATTTGTCCGCTATGAGTGGATTTTCAACCACTTTTTCATGGATTGCGTCCATATTATCATCAGATTCCCTCTTTCTGGAATCATTCCCATGGATACGAATCACCGTATGAAGCCTGCCTCCCCGGCCCGGAGCGCCTTCGTGCTGGCCGCCGTCTGCCTGGCCGCGCTGTGCATGCCGCTCAGTTTTACGGGGCCGGCCATCGCCATTCCCGCCATCGCCGCCGACCTGCACGGCACGCCGCTGGCGCTGGCGTGGATCACGAATGCCTTCATGCTCAGCTTTGGCGGTTGCCTGATGGTGGCCGGCGCGCTGGCCGACCGTTATGGCCGCAAGCTTGTGTTCTTGCTGGGCATGGGTGTGTTTTCCACCGCCGCATTGGCGCTGTCGGCCGCACCCGGCCTCCTGTGGCTCGATGTGCTGCGCGCCGTCCAGGGCCTGGGCTGCGCCATGGCCCTGTCGAGCGGACTGGCGGCGCTGGCGCAGGAATTCGACGGCCCGGCCCGCGCACGCGCCTTCAGCCTGATCGGCACGGCCTTCGGCGTGGGCCTGGCCTTCGGTCCTTTCCTGGCCGGCACCCTGATCACCCACACGGGCTGGCGCGCCATTTTTGTCGCCACGGCCGCGGCCGGCCTGACCGCCCTGCTGACCGCCGCGCGCGCCATGCGCGAATCGCGCGACCCGCAGGCGCAAGGCGTGGACTGGCCAGGCGCCCTGACGTTTACGGGCGCCCTTTCCTTGTTTACGTATGGCTTGCTGCAAGCGCCAGACAGTGGCTGGGGCAGCGCCGTCAGCCTGGGCCTGCTCGGTGGCGCGGCCTTGCTGCTGGCCGTTTTCATCCGCGTGGAGCGGCGCGCCGCGCGGGCCATGCTGGACTTGACCCTGTTCCGCCTGCCCGCCTTTGCTGGCGTGCAACTGCTGGCGGCCGCGCCCGCGTTTTCCTTTGTCGTGCTGCTGGTATTGCTGCCGGCCCGCTTCATCGGCATCGAAGGCTACAGCGCGCTGGAGGCGGGACGCATGATGATCGCCCTGTCCGCACCGATGCTGGTGCTGCCGATCCTGGCCGGCATGGCGGCGCAGCGCCTTGCCCCCGCGCACATTTGCGCCAGCGGCCTGCTGCTGGCGGCGGGCGGCTTGCTGTGGCTGTCCACCTGCGCACCGGGCCATTCGCCCGCTAGTTTGCTGGGGCCGCTGCTGCTGATCGGCTGCGGCATCAGCCTGCCCTGGGGCTTGATGGATGGCCTGGCCATCAGCGTCGTGCCCGTGGAGCGGGCCGGCATGGCGGCCGGTATCTTCAATACGACGCGCGTGGCGGGCGAAGGCCTGGCGCTGGCCATCGTCAGCGCGCTGCTGGGCACGCTCACGATGGCAGCGTTGGGCAAGGTGTCCGGCCTCGCCCCGGAGCAGGCCGCGCTGGCGGCACCCTTCCTGGCATTGGGCGAGTTGCGCCATGCCGGCACCCTGCTGCCGCAGGCTGGCGCCGCCGAGCTGGCGCAGGCGTATGGCACGGCCTTCCGCCACTTGCTGTATGTGCTGGCCAGTATTACGACAAGCTCGGCCCTGCTGATCCTGGCCTTCCTGCGTCATCCGTCCGACGCCATGGCGGATAACACCGCACTGCCCGCCTGTAAGCTGCGGAACTAAACCCTCGCACTGATCCACCACCATCCACTCTGCCGTACACGGCGGCGCCCCAAGCGCCGCCGCCCTTCCTGATGTTTCTCCGCAACACATCAAAAGTGTAAGAAGAATTCAAAGAACAAAACGAGTTTACTTATCAAAGCGCTTTGAACTATACTCAAAGCGCTTTGAAACATATTTAAAGCGCTTTGGTTGTGCGAAGTGATGCGCGCCGATCCCACACCTATAAAAACACTGGAGACACAATGAACAAATTCTTCTTGAAAGCGTTGCCAGCGGCAGTGCTCATGGCCTTGAGCGCGTCGGCCCAGGCTGCCCTGCCGATCGACTTCGGCGGCTACATCCGCTCGGGCTTCGGCACCAGCAGCGAAGGCGGCAAGGAAGCCTGTTTCGGCCTGGCCGGCGCATCGTCCAAATATCGTCTGGGCAATGAGTGCGAAACCTACGGCGAGCTGAAATTCGGCGGCGAAGCCTTCAAGGCAGCCAACGGCACCACCTTCCGCATCAATACCCTGGTGGCGTTCTCCGTCAACCAGAATCAGGACTGGGAACAATCGGACCCATCGTGGCGCGAAATGAACGTGGTGGCCGACAAGATCGGCACGGGCGCCTTCGCCGAAGCGCGCGCCTGGGTCGGCAAGCGCTACTACGACCGCCAGGACGTGCATATCACCGATTACTACTTCTGGAATAACAGCGGCCCTGGCGCCGGCCTGGAAAATATCGACCTGGGCGTCGCCAAGCTGGCCTACGCCATCGTGCGCACGGCCGACGACACGGACAGCAAGCGCATGGGCCTGTCCCACGACTTGCGCTTCTCCGGTATCAAGGTCAACCCGGATGGCGAACTGACGCTGGGCCTGCAATTCAATCAGAAACGCAACGCGCAAGGCGCGGCCCCCATCGCCAGCGGCCACTTGCTGACCATCATGCATACGCAAGGTAATCTGCTGGGCGGCTTCAACAAGGTGGCCTTACAGTACGGCAAAGGCAGCGCCGCCAACACGGGCGGCTTCAGCCTGGGCGCCAGCAAGGATGACAAGGTCGTGCGCCTGACGGAACAAATCATGATTCAGCCCAAAGGCGCCTGGTCGGGCATGGGCACCTTCGTCTACGAAGACAAGGAAACGGCAGGCGTGAGCAGCAAATGGACGTCGATCGGCGCGCGTCCTATCTACCACTTCACGGACAACTACAGCCTGGCCGTGGAACTGGGCCACGACATCGTCAAGCCGGAAGGCGGCGAGAGCCGCAACCTGACCAAGCTGACCTTTGCGCCGCAACTGTCGGCTGGCAACAGCTTCTGGTCGCGCCCCGTGCTGCGCGCCTTCTACACCTACGCCAAATGGAACAAGGCAGCCCAGTCGGCCGCCGCCGCGGAATCGGCGCTGTCGTCGACGGGCGTGTTCGGTGGAAAAACAAACGGTAGCTCCGTCGGTTTCCAGGTCGAGTCCTGGTGGTAATCGCAGGCTTCTAGAACGTTGGCAAGCGTCCACGGACGCTTGCCAGTGGCAGCAACACCGCCCGCTATCCAAGGGGCATGCTTTAACCGGACCCACCATTTCGCCGCTGCACGCGATGGCCGGCAGCTTCAATGTAGTGATTCAGCAGTATCCTCTTTTAGCGCGGGCGCCCCTGGGTTTGCCCGCGTATTTTTTTGGGCGCTGCCGCCGGTCATCATGACCCTGATCATTCCGGCATTTATCAGATAAACTACCCCCAATCGCATTGCACTGCACCGCTCCCGCCCACCGGCAGGACGCTGGCAGCGGCAAGACCCATCCAAGATAGACCCCGACTGCAGCATCCATGAACCTCAAAAATCTCGCCAAAACGCTAGGAATATCCGAAACCACCGTCAGCCGCGCCTTGAATGGCTATCCGGAAGTGAGTGAACGCACGCGCGAAAGGGTGCTGGCCGCCGCGCAGGCGGCCGGCTACCGTCCCAATCCCATGGCACGCAGCCTGGCCGTCGGGCGCACGAATATCGTCGGCATCATCTACCCGCTGATGCCGAACGACCTGGCCGACCCCATGTTCATCGAAATCGTGGGCGGCATGTCGGAAGCGCTGGAAGCGCAGCAGATGGACATGATGATCGCGCCCGCGTCGGCCACCAATGAATTCCACACCTATGAACGCATGGTCAAGGGCCGCCGCATCGATGGCCTGGTCGTCGGGCGCACCAAACCGTTCGACGAACGCATCGCCTACCTGGCGCAACAGGGCATGCCCTTTGTCGCGCATGGCCGCACGCAGCTGAACCAGCCGCACGCGTGGTTCGACTATGACAACGAGGCGGGCATGCGCCTGGCCGTCGAGCGCCTGGCGCAGCTGGGCCACCAGCGCATCGGCCTGATCAGCGCCACGCCGGACCTGAACTTCGTGCGCCAGCGCGTCGAAAGTTTCCAGCACGCCATGCAGGCGGGCGGCCTCGCCGTCGACCCGGACAACCTGGTCGACAATGCGCACGACCGCCGCGCCGGCTACCAGGCCATGCAGCGCCTGCTGGCCCGCTCGCCCCGCCCCACGGCCGTCATCGTCGATAATCACATGTCGGGCGTGGGCGCCGTGCGCGCCCTGCTCGACGCGGGCATCGCCATCGGCCGCGAGATGTCGCTGATCGTCTGGGGCGTGATGGAAGATTCCCTGGCCGGCCACAACGTCACCACCGTCGTCCAACCCGACCCGCGCGGCGCGGGCGCGAAGATGATCCACATGCTGCTGGCCCTGATGGACGGCACGCCCGTCACCGACTTGCAGGAGCTGTGGCCGTGCGAACTGTTGCCGGGCGAGTCGGCGGGACCCGTGCCGAACTAAGCGTTTCCCACTCCCTTACGCCGCCGGCCGCCTGGCCGGCAGCGCCGCATTGTTGTCCTGAATCACCCTCATAAAAAAATCGTATGTCTGGCGCGTGTATCGCTTTACTTTTCAAAGCGCTTTGAACTATACTCATTTCATACCCAAAGCGCTTTGAATTTTAAAATAAGACGTTAGCCTACCAACCAGCAGCGCTGTCCTGATAGCCAAGGCTACAGGCAACTTTTAAGAAATCATTCATGCCGACCATTCAGAACAATCTCGCCCACCTGCCCGCCGACTGGTGGCGCAGCGCCGTCATCTACCAGGTTTATCCACGCAGCTTCCTCGACAGCAATGGCGACGGCATCGGCGACTTGCCCGGCATTACCTCCAAGCTCGACTACATCGCCGCCCTGGGCGCCGACATCGTCTGGATCTCGCCTTTCTTCACGTCGCCGATGAAAGACTTCGGCTACGACGTGGCCGACTTCTGCGACGTCGATCCCATGTTTGGCACCTTGGCCGATTTCGACCGCCTGGTGGCGCGCGCCCATGAACTGGGCTTGAAAGTGATGATCGACCAGGTGCTGTCGCACTCGTCCGACAACCACCCGTGGTTCGTGGAAAGCCGCTCCAGCCGCGACAATGCCAAGGCCGACTGGTATGTGTGGGCCGACCAGAAACCAGATGGCACGGCGCCGAATAACTGGCTGTCCGTGTTCGGCGGTTCCGCGTGGCAATGGGAGCCGCGCCGTGGCCAGTACTATCTGCACGATTTCCTCGCGAGCCAGCCCGACCTGAATTTCCACAATCCGGCCGTACAGCAGGCGCAGCTGGACAACCTGCGTTTCTGGCTGGAACGTGGCGTCGATGGCTTCCGCTTCGATTCCTGCAACTTCCCGTATCACGACCAGCTGCTGCGCGACAATCCGCCAGCCGCGCAGCGCGACGCCAGCAGCGTGTCGGCCATCAACCCCTACGGCATGCAAGCGCACGTGTACGACAAGACGCAGCCGGAAAACATCGCCTACCTGCAGCGCGTACGCGCCGTGCTCGATGAATACCAGGCCATTTCCATCGGCGAAGTGGGCGACGACAATGCGCTGGCCACCATGGCCGCCTACACGGGCGCCGACAAGCTGCACATGGCTTACAGTTTCAACTTGCTGACGGCGGAGTTTTTCGGCCGCACACATCCGCACGCAAGTCGAGGAATTCGAGGCCCAGGTGGCCGACGGCTGGGCTTCCTGGTCCGTGGGCAACCACGACAGCGTGCGCGTCATGACGCGCTGGGGCGGCGAGAACCCGTCGCCATCCCTGGCCAAGGTGGTGCTGGCCGTGCAGGCGGCGTTGAAAGGCACGCCATGCCTGTACCAGGGCGACGAGCTGGCCCTGACGGAAGCGGACATACCTTTCGAGGCGCTGCAAGACCCGTACGGCATCCCGTTCTGGCCCCAGTTCAAGGGTCGCGACGGCTGCCGCACCCCGATGCCGTGGGTGGCCGATGCACCGCACGGCGGCTTCAGCAGTACCACACCGTGGTTGCCCGTGCCGCCCGAACACCTCGCGCGCGCCGTCAACGTGGAACAGGACGATGTCGCGTCGCCACTACGCTTTGCGCAAAACATCCTCGCCTGGCGCCGCACCCTGCCGCAATTGCTGCGCGGCGACATCGTTTTCTTCGATGCGCCGGAACCCGTGCTGGCCCTGCGCCGCGACTTGCCTGGCCAACCGTCCGTACTGGCTGCCTTCAATCTGGGCACGGAAGCGGTCACGTTCGCCTGGCCCGATGCGGCGCCAGCGGCCGACCTGGCCGGTCACGGCTTGCCGGGTAACAAAGATGGCCAACAGATCAGCTTGCCCCCGCATGGCGGCTGGTTCGGCACCTTGGCGTAAATCGCAGGCTTTGGCGGCCATGCCGCCAATTACAATAACGAGCCCCGCGCATCAGCGGGGCCAAATTGACAGATTGAGGACGACAGACATGGCTGGACTGAAGTTAACAGGCCTGAAGAAGGCATATGGCGACGTGCAAACCCTGCACGGCATCGACCTGGAGATCGCCGATGGCGAATTCATGGTCTTCGTGGGCCCGTCGGGTTGCGGCAAATCCACCTTGCTGCGCAGCATCTGCGGCCTGGAAGAAATCAGCGGCGGTGACTTATTCATCGGCAAGACCCGCATGAACGACGTGCCGCCCGCCAAACGCGGCATCGCCATGGTGTTCCAGAGCTACGCCCTGTACCCGCACATGAGCGTGGCGCAAAACATGGCGTTTGGCCTCAAATTGGCTGGCATGAGCAAGGTACAGATCGCCGACGCCGTGCAGCGCGCCGCGCAGATCCTGCGCATCGAACCTTTGCTGGAACGCAAACCAAAAGACTTGTCGGGCGGCCAGCGTCAGCGCGTGGCCATCGGCCGCGCCATCGTGCGCAAACCCGACGTCTTCCTGTTCGACGAACCGCTGTCCAATCTCGACGCCTCCCTGCGCGTGCAGATGCGCATCGAACTGGCGAATTTGCACCGCGAATTGCGCTCGACCATGATTTACGTCACGCATGACCAGGTCGAAGCGATGACCCTGGCCGACCGCATCGTCGTGCTCAACGCGGGCCGCATCGAGCAAGTGGGCGCGCCGCTGGAGTTGTACCACCACCCCGCCAATCTGTTCGTGGCTGGCTTCCTCGGTTCGCCCCGCATGAACTTCCTCAAAGGCAAGATCCACAGCTACGCCGACGGCGTGGCCACCATCGCCACCAACGCAGGCGGCATGCTGCAGGCAGTCCTGACGCAGCCGCTGGCCAGCGGCACGCCCGTCACCATCGGCGCGCGCCCCGAACACGTACAAGCGTGCGCGCCCGGCGCCACTGCCGCCATCACGGCCACCGTGCAGGCGGTGGAAAAACTGGGCGACATCAGCTATCTGTATGTGCAGGTACCGGGCGGCGACGAGCCGCTGGTGGTGCGCGCCGATGCGGAAACGGACTGGGCCATTGGCCAAAGCGTGGCGCTGCAGGTGGCGCCCGCCCGCGTCCACGTGTTCGACGAACATGGCCAGACCCGTACCTGACACCCGGCTTTAAGGGGCCAGGCGCTACAGGCGCCGCCTGGCCTGGTTGTATCGTTTCAGCCTTGATACTTAACATAAAAAAAGACACTGGAGATTGACATGTCCTTCACACACCCGAAACGCAGCTTCATCAAAACCACCCTGATCGCTGCCGCCCTGGCCGGCATCGGCAACCTGGCCGCCGTCAGCATGGCGAACGCGGCCGAAGCAGGCACCCTCTTGATCTGGATCAATGGCGACAAAGGCTACAAGGGCCTGGCCAAGGTCGGCGAGGAATTCACCAAAAAGACGGGCATCAAGGTCGTCGTCGAGCACCCGGAAGATGCACCAAATAAATTCCAGCAAGCAGCCGCCGCCGGCAAGGGCCCGGACATCTGGATCTGGCCGCATGACCGCATCGGCACCTGGATCGACGCCGGCTTGCTGCAACCATTGACGCCAAGCAAGGAAGCGCGCGCCGCCATCCTGCCGCTGGCCTGGAACGCCTTCACGGTGGGCGGCAAGACCTGGGGCTACCCGATCTCCATCGAAGCCGTCGCCCTCGTCTACAACAAGGACCTGGTGCCGAATCCGCCGAAAACCTTCGAGGAAATCGCCGCGCTGGACAAAAAACTGTCTGCGCAAGGCAAGAAAGCCATCCTGTGGGATTACACGAATACCTATTTCACCTGGCCTTTGCTGGGCGCGGGCGGCGGCTTCCCGTTTGAAGTCAAGGCCGATGGCCGCTACGATGCTGCCAAGACGGGCGTGAACAATGCCGGTTCGCAAGCTGGCGTGAATGCGCTGATGACCCTGATCAACAGCGGCGCCATGCCGAAGGGCGCCGGCTACGCGGAAATGGAAGCGGGCTTCAACCAGGGCAAGATCGCCATGATGATCAACGGCCCATGGTCGTGGGACAACGCACGCAAATCGAAGATCAACTTTGGCGTGGCAACGATTCCTACCGTCGCCGGCAAGGCGGCCACGCCATTCGTGGGCGTGCTGGGAGCGATGATTTCGAAAGCCAGCCCGAACAAGGACCTGGCCACGGAATTCCTGGAAAACCAGATGCTGCAGCTGAATGGCCTGAAAACCATCAACGCCGACGTCCCGCTGGGCACGCCAGCGAACAAGGTGCTGTTCGCGGAATTGAAAGCCAATCCGAACATCCAGGCGACGATGGAAAGCGCCCAAGCGGGCCGCCCGATGCCAAACAATCCGGAAATGGGCCGCTTCTGGTCGTCGATGCAATCGGCGCTGGAAAACATCACGCAAGGCCGCCAGACGACCAAGGATGGCCTGGACGCGGCGGCGAAGCGGATCACGACGGCGAATTAAGTCATCTCTAGGGGCTTGCCCCTGCGGGATCGGCATGCGCGCCCTGGCGCGCATGCCCCCCCGGTCTTTCACCATCTTCACAGGTATCCCATCGTGCGCAAGTTTATCGGCCCTACGGTATTGACCATCAGCATGGCGCTGGGTCTGTATCTGCTCTTCATGTTGTACATTTCCGGCCAGACCATGCTGGCCGCCGTTTTCCTCGGCTTGCTGACCTTGACGATGTTCGTTTTCACGTCGCCGCGCGCCTATGCCTACCGTTATCTGTTTCCCGGCATCACGGCGGTGATCGTCTTCGTGCTGCTGCCGATGGTGTACACGGTGTCGATCGGCTTTACCAATTTCAGTTCGCGCAATCTGCTCACCTACGAGCGGGCCACGCAATACCTGCTCGACGAGACGCAGCGCGTGGAAAGCGCCGGCTATGCCATGACCGTGCATGCCGACAACAAGGAATACCGCTTGCGCCTGGAAAGCCCGGACACAGGTGAAGTGCTGCTGACGCAGCCGCTGGCCCTCAAGCGCGCCGTGCCCCTGAACGTGGAAGTGGCGCCGCTCGATCCCGTGCAGGCGCCCGTGCTGGCCCCGCCGCTGCCCATCAAGGACATCATCGCCCTGCAAAAGGATTTGAAGCTGCTCACCCTCGTGCTGCCGAACAAGATCGAGCTGCGCATGGTGGGCTTGCGCGAATTCGGCCCCGTCGCGCATGTCTACAAGCAATTGCCCGACCAAACCCTGAAGAAAGTCGCCACGGGCGAATTGGTCAAACCGAACTTCAAGACGGGCTTTTATGAAATGCCGGATGGCACGAAACTGGAGCCGGGTTTCAAGGTCAACGTGGGCTTCGCCAACTTCGTGAAGATTTTCTCCGATGAAGCGTTCCGCGGTCCCTTCCTGCGCATTTTCGTCTGGACCATCGTCTTCGCCCTGATCAGCGTGGCCACCACGACGGGCCTGGGCATGGTGCTGGCCGTGCTGCTGAACTGGGATGCGCTGCGCTTCCGCGGCTTGTACCGCACCCTGCTGTTCCTGCCGTACGCCGTGCCGGGCTTCATTTCCATCCTCGTCTTCAAGGGCTTGTTCAATAACAACTTTGGCGAAATCAACCTGGTGCTCGACGCCCTGTTCGGCATCAAGCCCGCCTGGTTCTCGGACACCACCCTGGCCAAGGCCATGATCCTCATCGTCAACACCTGGCTCGGCTACCCCTACATGATGGTGGTGTGCATGGGCTTGATCAAGGCGATCCCGTCGGACCTGTACGAAGCCTCGGCCCTGGCCGGCGCGGGACCGCTGACGAATTTCTTCAAGATCACCCTGCCGTTGATCATCAAGCCGCTCACGCCCTTGATGGTGGCCAGCCTGGGTTTCAACTTCAATAATTTCGTGCTGATCAGTTTGCTGACGGGCGGGCGTCCCGATTTCCTCGACACGACCTTGCCTGCCGGCACGACGGACTTGCTGGTGTCCTACACCTACCGCATCGCGTTCGAGGATTCGGGCCAGAACTTTGGCCTGGCCGCCGCCATCTCGACCCTGATCTTCTTCCTCGTGGCCGCGATTTCGCTGGTCAACATGCGCCTGACGCGCATGAACAAAGCATAAAGGACAGACCATGGCTATCGTTGTCGACCGTTCCAACCGCTGGCGCATCCTGGCGGCCCACGTCGCCGTGATCGCGCTGATCGCGCTGGTGATGTTCCCCTTCCTGATGATTTTGTCGATCTCCCTGCGGCCCGGCAATTTCGCCTCGGGCAGCCTGATACCGCCCGAAATCAGCTTCGAGCACTGGCGCTTGGCGCTGGGCATGTCTTACCAGGCGCCCAACGGCACCCTGGTCGAACCGGACTTCCCCGTGCTGCTGTGGTTGTGGAATTCCATCAAGGTGGCCAGCATGAGCGCCACCGTCACCGTGCTGCTGTCGACCACTTGCGCATATGCGTTCGCACGCATGCAGTTCCGCTTCAAGTCGCAAACCCTGTCCGCGCTGATGCTGCTGCAGATGTTCCCCGCCGTGCTGGCCCTGGTGGCCATCTACGCCATCTTCGATGTGCTGGGCAGCTACGTGCCATGGCTGGGCATCGACCACCACGGCAGCCTGGTGCTGGCCTACACGGGCGGCATCGCCCTGCATATCTGGACCATCAAGGGCTACTATCAAACCATCCCCGTCGAAATCGAAGAAGCGGCCAAGGTCGACGGCGCCACGCAGTGGCAAGCGTTCATCTACGTGCTGCTGCCGATGACGGTGCCCATTCTGATGGTGGTATTCCTGCTGTCGTTCATCGGCGCCATCATCGAATACCCGATCGCCTCCGTGCTGCTGCATGAACAGAACAACCTGACCCTGGCCGTCGGTTCGAAACTGTTCCTGTACGAGCAAAAATACCTGTGGGGCGACTTCGCCGCGGCAGCCATCTTGTCCGGCTTGCCCATCACGGCCGTGTTCCTGCTGGCGCAAAAATGGATGATCTCCGGCCTGACGGCTGGCGGCGTGAAGGGTTGACCATGCGCAGCCCCCTGACTACGCTGGCCGCCCTGCTCCTGTGCGCTTCGGCGCAGGCAGGGAGCTTCGCTGAAAATCCCATCGTCTACTTTGCCGTGACGGACCGTTTCGCCAACGGCAATCCCGGCAACGACCACAGTTATGGCCGCGCCGCCGACCCGCAAGGCGGCGACGTGGGCAGTTTTCACGGCGGCGACATCGCTGGCATCACACAGCAACTGAAAGCCGGCTACTTCCGCGACCTGGGCGTCAACGCCCTGTGGATTACGGCGCCGTATGAACAGATCCACGGCTGGGTGGTGGGCGGCAAGCAGCAATTCCAGCACTATGCCTACCACGGCTACTGGGCGCTCGACTACACGACCATGGATGCCAACATGGGCACGCGCGAAGAATTGCGCGAGATGATAGACGCGGCCCACGCGCAAGGCATCCGCGTGCTGTTCGACGTGGTGCTGAACCATCCCGGTTACGCGGACTTGCGCACCCTGGCGCAATACAAGGTGCCTGTGCTGTGGCCGGGCCATGAAAAGGCCGTGCTGCGCGACTATCACAGCTTCATCGACTACAACAACTTCGAATTCAAGCAGTGGTGGGGCCCGGACTGGGTGCGCGCGGGCTTGCCCGGCTATACCGACGGCGGCAAGGATGATTTCACCATGCAGCTGGCCTACCTGCCCGACTTCCGCACGGAAAGCGGCAAGGCCGTGGGCTTGCCGCCTATCCTGCAGCGCAAGGCCGACACGCGCGCCGTCGCCCTGCCCGACACCACCGTGCGCGCCTACCTGGTCCACTGGCTGGCCGACTGGGTGCGCGAATTCGGCGTCGACGGTTTCAGGGCCGACACCGTCAAGCATGTGGAGCCGGCCAGCTGGCTGGCCCTGCGCGCGGCCGCCACCGATGCACTGAAAGACTGGAAGGCGCGCCATCCCGAGCAGAAAATCGACGACGCGCCATTCTGGATGACGGGCGAAGCGTGGGGCCACGGCCCCGAGCGCAGCAGCTGGCATGACGCCGGTTTCGACTCGATGATCAATTTCGACTTTCAAAACCGTGCGGCCGGCGACTGGAAAAGCATCGACGGCGTGTACCGCCAATACGCAGGCTTGCTGGGCAAGCGCATTGACAATGCACCCCGCTACGACATCCTGTCGTACATCTCCTCGCACGACACCAGCCTGTTCCCGCGCGACCGGCTGAAACATGGCTTGTCCGCCCTGCTGCTGGCGCCGGGCGGGGTGCAACTGTTCTATGGCGATGAAAGCGCGCGCCTACCTGGCGCCGCGCCCATCGGCGATGAACAGCAGGCTACGCGTTCCGACATGAACTGGAGCACGATGGATGCGGCCACCCTCGCGCATGCGCGCAAGCTGGGCCAGTTCCGCCTGCGCCACCCTGCCCTGGCGCGCGGCGAGCACAGATTCATCCATGAACAGCCATATGCCTTCGCCCGCGTGATGGATGGCGACGCCGTCATCGCCGTGCCCGAGGCGCAAGGCGCGCTCGCACTGAAAGTGCACGGCGTCTTCGCCAATGGCACCAGTGTGCGCGACGCCTACACCAATCAAAACTACATCGTCAAAGATGGCGCCGTCGCGGTGAACGCGGCCGGCACCGTCCTGCTGGAGAAAGCTGCACCATGAGTACTTATGACATTCTAGTGGTCGGCGGCGCCGGCATCGACACAATAGTGCGCGTCCCTTCCCTGCAATTGCCCGTGGCCGATTCGCTGCACGTGCCGCCCATCCACGACTATGTGGCGCACACGGGCAATGGCGTGGCGCTGGGCTGCCATGCGCTGGGCCTGCGCTGCAAGTTCATCGACTTCATCGGCGACGATGCGCAAGGCGCAGCCATCCTGCAGCGCTACAAGGATGCAAAACTCGACTTTTCACATCTCGTCGAACCCTCGGGCACGCGGCGCAGCGTCAACCTGGTCGACCCGCAAGGGCGCAGACTGTCGTTGTACGACGGCCGCCATCCGGAAGACGTGCGCATGCCGCCCAACTTCTACCTGCCCTACCTGGGCCCGGCCCGCCACGCGCACTTTTCCATCATGGGCTGGGTGGCCGAGCTGTTCGACGATGCGCAAGTGTGCCGCACCACGGTGTCGACCGACCTGCACGACTGGGATGGCGTCAACCCGCACCACAGGACATTCGCGCTGCGCGCCGACCTGGTATTCCTCAGCACGGCCGCACTGGGCGAACGCACGGAGTCCGTCATGCGCGCGATTGTCTCGGAAGGCCGCGCGCAAGCCGTGGTGGCCATGGCCGGAGCGGATGGCGCCTACCTGCTGGAACGGGGCAACGCGTCCGTGCGCCACTATCCGACGGCAGGCTTGAAATTGCCCGTGGTGGACACGAATGGCGCCGGCGATTCGTTTGTCGCCGCCTTCCTGCACGCCTGGCTGGGCGATGCAGGCCTGGACACTGCCATGCGCCGCGGCGCCATCGGCGGCGCGTTTGCCTGCGCGCAGCACGGCACGCATGAACGGTTTATCGGGCTGGCAGAGCTGCATGACTTATATCAAGACAGCACTAGCTTATGACTTAATATTCTATCAAGCGTAGCATCGAGCTAACGGGCGCATGGCACAATGGCTGCGGATTTCACCATCGCAGACCATTCGAACCGGAGACCATATGAGAATCGAAACCCTGGCCGTGCACGCCGGCTACACCCCCGACCCGACCACCAAGGCCGCCGCCGTCCCCATCTACCAGACGGTGGCCTACGCCTTCGACAATGCCCAGCATGGCGCCGACCTGTTCGATCTCAAGGTGGCCGGCAATATCTACACGCGCATCATGAACCCGACGCAGGACGTGCTGGAAAAACGCGTCGCGGCGCTGGAAGGCGGCGTGGCCGCGCTGGCCGTGGCGTCGGGCATGGCGGCGATCACCTACGCGATCCAGACCATCGCCGAAGCGGGCGACAATTTCATCTCCGCCAGCCAGCTGTATGGCGGCACCTACAACCTGTTTGCCCACACCCTGCCGCAGATCGGCATCGAAGTGCGCTTCGCCGATGCGCGCCAGCCCGAGACCTTCGCCGCCCTGATCGATGCGCGCACCAAGGCCATCTTTTGCGAATCGATCGGCAACCCGCTGGGCAATGTCACCGATGTAGCGAAACTGGCCGAAATCGCGCACGCGCACGGCATTCCGCTGATCGTCGATAACACGGTGCCCAGCCCATACCTGTTCCGCCCCATCGAGCACGGCGCCGACATCGTCGTCCATTCGCTGACCAAATACCTGGGCGGCCACGGCACCACCGTGGGCGGCGCCATCGTCGACAGCGGCAAGTTTCCATGGGCCGAACACAAGGAACGCTTCAAGCGCCTGAACGAACCGGACGTGTCGTATCACGGCGTCGTCTACACGGAAGCGTTCGGCCCCGCCGCCTTCATCGGCCGCGCCAGAGTCGTCCCGCTGCGTAATATGGGCGCGGCGATTTCACCCTTGAGCGCCTTCCAGCTGATCCAGGGCATCGAGACCCTGGCCCTGCGCATGGACCGCATCTGCGACAACACGCTGGCCCTGGCCAAACACCTGAAACAGCATCCGAAAGTCGCGTGGGTCAACTACGCAGGCCTGGAAGACCACCCGGACCACGCGCTGGTGAAAAAATACATGAACGGCCGCGCCTCGGGCATTTTGTCCTTCGGCCTGAAACTGGCCGCCGGCGAGGATCCGCGCGCGGCCGGCGCCCGCGTGCTCGACGCCCTGCAACTGTTTACGCGCCTGGTCAACATCGGCGACGCCAAGTCGCTGGCCACCCACCCGGCCTCCACCACGCACCGCCAGCTCAATCCCGAAGAACTGGCCAAGGCGGGCGTGTCCGAAGACATGCTGCGCCTGTCCGTGGGCATCGAGCATATCGACGACTTGCGCGAAGATCTGGAGCAGGCCTTGAACGCGGCCTGAGGCCCTGCCTCAAGCCGCCCGCAGGGGAATTCATGCCATCATCGACGGCATGAAGACCCCTACCTATTGCCAAGCGCCTGCGCCGGCAAGATAGCAATCCGGATCAGGCCATGTGCAATGCCGGGACGAGCGCCCGTGCTTCGAGCGCTACTCCGCCGCCACGGCGATGGACCCGGCCACCGCATCATGCTGCCGCCAACACTTGTGCCACCTGTTTGACCCTCTCGGCCACCGAACCTGACACCTTGACAAAAGCGATCCCCCGCCGCGCCAGTTCGTCCTGGTACCAGGCATGCTGGCGCGCGCGGAAATCCTCGTCGCGGCGCGTGCCGTCCTGGATGAACGGGAAATCGGGGGCGCAAAGCAACACCAGGTCATAGCGGTGTTCGGCCAGCTGCGCCAGTTCCTGCTCGGCCCTGCCGAACATCTCGACGCAGTAAAAATACGTCGTCATGGGCGAGGTATCGCAAAACAGCCAGCGCCGCGCAGCCAATAGCGCCTGTGCTTCGCGCCGCAGCTGTTCCCGGCCGATCTTCAGCAGATCATCATAGGCCAGCACGCCATCCTGGCTTTCCCACAGTTCGCGGCCATATTCGGCCACCCATTCCGTCTCGAAATGCCGCGCCAGCGCCTGCGTCAAGGTCGTCTTGCCGCTCGATTCGCCACCGAGCACGCACACGCGCATGACGAAATCGGCGCGCACGATGGGTGACAGGAAGGCGCTGTGCGCATGCGGGTCTTGCCTCACCCTGGTGCCCGATACGGGCACCACAGTTCTCGCCTGGTCCACGCTGACGTGCGCCAGTGGCCCGCTTGCAAAATGCCGTTCCAGCACCCGCGCAAAGCCAGGACCGTAATCCTCGCTGGTGAAGACGGCATCGACGGGCAAGTCCAGCACCGTCCAGCACAGCCAGCCCATGAAGTGACGGTGCTCGTCGCCATCGGCGTCGTTGTGCGGCAGTACGCGCGCCGGCATGTCGCGCCCCGCACACAGGGCGGCCAGGCGCGCATCGTCCAGCACGACGATCACAGCCTGGGGAAATTGCGTCCGTAGCCACCGTTCCCGACGCGCCGGTCCCAGGCCGGGAAATTCGGGCTTGGTGTAGCTGACCAGCAGCAGCTCTTCGCAGGCCTCCTGCGCACGATTGATCAACAGTTCGTGGCCCTTGTGCAGCGGGCAAAATTTGCCCACCACGAGGCCGCGTTTATAAAGGTTCATGCTGCTGCTTCCTGCAAATCCGAGGTGTATTGAATGATTTTGTCTTCCGCCAGCAAAGTCTCGATCGTGATGGCGCCGAAAAAGGGCGCCAGCAAGGCGCGCGCCTGATCGGCCTGCGGCATGGCGCCCGGCGCCAGGCGCAGCGCGATGCCGCCATCGCCATGCTGGTGCACGCCGAACAGGGCGATGGCCAGCGGTTTCAAGGCATGCGTGATGTCGATATTGTTGATCCACTCGCCCTTGATCGTCTTGTAGCGCAAGGGGCTGCGGCCGGCCAGGCCCACCAGCACGGGACCGTGGGGGCCATGCGCCAGCGAGGCGTAATCGCCCGTGCGATAGCGCACAAGCGGAAGGCAAAAATTGAAGCCGCCCGTCACGGTGATTTCGCCGCGCGCCCCATCCGGCACGGGCTGCCCGGCACTATCGAGGATTTCCACGTACAACCGGTGCTGCAGCAGCACGTGGCCAACCGCCTGTTCGTCGTAGACGGCGACCGGTCCCACTTCATTAAGCGAATAGATGTCGAGCACGGGGCAGCCGTAACGTTGTTCCAGGCGCGCGCGCATGCCGGGCAACAGCATCATCGAGACAGACAGCAGCGCGGCCGGCTTGTGCGTCATGGGCAGGGTCAGCAACTCGGCAAACGAGATGGGGTCGCCCGCGATCAGCTCGGGCGCCATGGCGTCCAGGTAGCGCGCGCGGTCGCCAGGGTTGCGCCAGTCGTCCGGATGCAGGTTGATCTTCGCCAGTCCCGATTCGTTCATCGTGGGTGTGACGGAAACGTAGGTGAAGCAGCGGCGCTGATGCCCCAGCAGCATGACGCCCACCTGCCCCGCGCCATGGCGCAGGGTGACGCCGAAGCGGCGCAGCGCACGCTTGTGGAAGGCCAGGTAACGCCCCGCCACCAGCGGGTGCGAAGCGATCAGCAGCGGATGGCCCGTGGTGCCCGTCGTCTGGAAATTGATCATGCGCGCCAGATCCACATCATCGGGTACGAAGGCGGCGATATCGTGCGCCAGTTCGGCGCGGCTGATGGGCGCCACGTCGGCAAGGCGGGCGGGCGGCGAACCGCAGGCGCGGTAATGCGGCACCGTGGCGTAGACCGTTTTGAGAAAATCCGCCAGCCAGGGCGGCGGCGCGGCATCGCTCCAGCCGATCGCCGCCTCCATGACTTCCTGCTCATAGGCGCGCAGCGCCGCCACTTCCCCGGCCTGCAGCTTGTTGCCGCTGCGGTTGCGATAAACGGGCGCCGCAGGATGGCTGCGCAGTTTTTCCAGCATGCGCGCGCCCGTTTGCGTCAGGGTGGGACAGTAGTCGCGGTCCGATTCCCAGGCGCCGCCAGGCAGATTGACGTCCACGCTCATTCGCGCGACCACTTGTCGGCCGATTCCTCGGCCGCCTTTTTCGCCAGCGCCTCGCGGATTTCCCGCGCGCGCTGTTCGGCCAGCCGGCTCGCTTCGAGCAGGCGCCGGCGCTCCGTACCGCTGATGGCGGACAATCTGTCCGTGGCCTGCGCCACGCTTTCGTCGCGCGGCCGAAAGCCCAGGCGCGCCAGCACGATACGCGCCAGTTCCTCGCGCCGCTCGGGGTCTTGCGTAAACTGGTGGGCGGGCGTGGCGGCGGCCAGTTCGCGCGCCGCCTCACCCAGCAACTGCAATAAATCGTACTGCGGCAATTGCTGCCCGGTAAACCAGTCGTCGGCAAGCAGCCAGCACAGGATCATGGCCAGCGCAAGGCGGTTGCGGTCCGCCTTCACTTGCGCGCCGATAAAACCCTGCAGTGACGAGGCCGGGGCGCGCGCGCCATGCAGCAGCAAAATGTCGTTGACCAGCGCGGCAACCGCCACGGCCTGCGCATTGGCGACGCCGGCGATACGGGGCTCGGCGAGGAATTCGACGGGCGTATCGGCCAGGCGGTGGGTCAGGGTTTCGAGGTGGGGACCGGGAGTGTGCATATCATGATTGTATATAGTGGCGCCGGCTGAACGCCCGCGCAAAGTCCAGCAAGTCCTCGTAGCGGTCGACGGCGTGGATATCCCAGCCCTGTTCGCGGCGCGCGCGTTTCAGGTCTTCATAGGTTTTCTGCAGCCACTTGTTGGCCGCCGCGCCATCCCAGTCGCGCTCCAGGTTCAGGGCCATGGTGCCGCCCGCGCCGCCCTGGGCCAGCGCCTTGGCGGAAATATCCCAGCCGCTGTTGCCCAGTTCATCATTGTCGAACATGGTGGTGATGCCATCGTCGGAAATCATCAAAATGTGCGCGGGCCGCTCGCGCTTGCCCGCATAGGTCTTGCGCAAACAGTGGATGGGGAAGCAGGTGCCGCCGCCAAAAAAATCCGTCAGCACGCCCAGGATCATGTCTTCATCGCGCACGAAACCTGGCGTCTGCATCACCTCATTCTTGCCGCTCCACAGGGTCACCTGCACTTTCGCGCCAGCGCGCAGGGCGGACAAGGCGATGACGGCGCCAGCCAGGGTCAGGAACGAGGTGTGCGCCTGCGGGTTGGGCATGGAGCCGGAACTGTCCACGTACATGTCCAGGTCGACGGGCACGGCGTCGATGGCGCGCGCCGGTTCGCGGCCATACACGCGGCGCACCGTGGTCACACCCGGCACGGGGCGCGGCGACTGCATCACGGATTGCAGCCAGTCGATGTCTTCCAGCGGGTCGCCGATTTCCCATGCTTCCAGCCCTTCCATCTGCGGCTCCTGCGATTCGGGCGCGGGGCGGCTGGGAAACGCCACCAGGTGCGGCAAGGCCCGCTCGCGGTAGTAGCGGATGGCGATTTCATGGTCGCTCAGGTCCACGCCCGAGGCCTTTAAAATGTCGCCCAGCTCGAACGGTTCGCGCAACTGGCCGCCACCCGGTCTGGCCGGCGCCTCGGCTTGCGGCTCTTCGCCATCGAGGCCGGAGATGCGCTTGTCGTGCACGGGATGGATGGCGCCGTCCTCCTCGTCATCCTCGATCTGCTGCGCGCCATACGTCTGGCAGCCGCGTGCCGCATCGCGCGTGTCCTGCAGATAGCGGCTGGGGTCAAGACTGTGACCCAGGGCATCCGTGTCTTCCACCAGGTAAGGCAGCAGCAAGGTGGCGAAGCGGCCCGCCGCCAGCATCCAGTCGTTCGCATAGACGCGGATCAGGCGCGCACCCAGCCAGGCGTCCGTGTCCAGGCGCTCGTCGGCCTGGCCGCCACCCAGCTCGCCCTTGTCCAGTTGCCACAGGTTTTCATAGATGCGCATGTACAAGGTCCACACGCCGCCGCTGCCTTTGGCGTCAGCTTGCGCCGTGCGTCCCTGCTGCAGCTTGCGGTAGATGTCGGCCATGCGCAGATTCGCCTGGCGCTGCAAGCGGTCGTTGATGAACAGGTCCGTGTACAGGTTGGCCACCATCGGTGCGTGCTGTTCCAGGGTCGGCAAGGCGCGGCGCATGCGCGCCAGCAGGCGGAACTGGTCGCCGGCGCTGCCCGGCGCGAGGATGTGGTGGCCGATTTCATGCGCGAGCACTTCCAGCGCATAGTCGTCCAGGCCCAGCTCCGTCACCAGCGGCAAATCCACCACGACGCTCTGGTCCAGCAAACGGATCATGGCGAAGCTGCCGGACAAACCCTGCTTGCTGGCCTCGACGCGGCTGGCGCACAGGCTCGGGTCGCGCAAGCGCGTAAATTTGCTCCACACGGCCAGGGCCTCGGGCCAGGCGGCGCGCCAGGCGTCGATCAGCGCGGTGTCGGTGGTCTCGGTCTTTTTCATGCGAGCGGCAGCAGGCGGATCGCGTGCGTCCAGGGCGACGTGATGGCAAGCGTGTGCGCATTGGCGGCAAGGGCGATGTCGCCGGCCGGCACATCGACCGCGATGCTGCGCGCGCCGATATGCACGGTCGCCCCATCGAGGCGCACGGACGATGGCAGCTCGTTTGGCGCCTGCTCGAACTCTTGCGCCGTGGCGCTGTGCAGCACTGCGCCATAGGCGTCGGCCACCAGCAGGTAGTGGCGTTCGGCGCTGCGTACCGCAAAGCCGCAGCCGTCTGCCGTGGCACGTACCTGCGGCGGCGTGCCGAAATCGCCACCGAGGCCGCTGAAGCTGCCGAACTCCCTGCCATCGGCATTGCCGCGCCAGGGATTCGCCAGCAACTGCGCATGCACCTGCGGCCATTGCGCGCCCGGCTCGCCAAAGGCGGCCAGCGCCAGCGCTTGCGGCAAGGTATCGGCGGCGGCCAGCGCGCCCAGTCGGAAATGCGCGACGCCGGCGCGCCAGGCCAGCACCTGGCCTACGGCGCGCAGCTGCGCGATGCTGTCGACTTGCGGCGCCACGGCGGCCATCCCGGTCTGCCACTGCGCGGGACGCGCTCCCGCCACAGCGCAAAGGTGGATGGCGGCGTTGCTCAGCATGCCCAGCACCTCGATGGGGGCCGTCGCCAGCAGCGGCGCAAACGATGGCGCCAGTTCGCGCCAGACGCTATTGAGGAAGGGATTTTTCGCCGCCGGACCGGCCAGGCCATGGCCCACCAGTTCCAGGGCCATGTCGTAGGCGGCCAGGGTGACGCCGCCCGCGCGCTCGGGCGCAGCGGCGGCCACGGCCACCACCAGCGGATCGACGCCATCGTGCAAAAAGGCGCCAAAGGCGGCCATGTCGAGCGCGGGAAAGCGCCGGCGCGCTTCCACAGCGCGCGCATTGAACTGGGCGCGGCCGCTGGCAAGTATCGAGGCAAAGGCAGGAGAGATCATCACCGCTCCTCAATCGCTGTGCGAGAAGTGCAGCAGATAGCGTTCATCCCCCAATTCGAACGCGATCTCGTCCCAGTGGATGGCGTACCAGAAACCGGAGGGCGGCCTCATCGTCACTGCGTGCAGGGAAAACCCGCCCAGCGCGTCGTCGAGCGACTCCAGGAACGCAGCCACCAGTTGCGTGCGAAAGCGCCCGGGTGGCGCCGCCTGCATGTGCTGCGACGAGAAAAACCAGCGCTGGCACGCTTGCTCCAGGGGCGCGCGCCCGCACGGCGCCGCATCGACTTGCCACAGGGCTGCCGGCAAGTCGCGTCCAGGTTCGATGACGTGCAAGGCATAATCTTCGACGCGCAAGCCCAGCGCCGTGGCGAGGTCCGGCGCGTCGGGCAGGCGCTGCAACTCGTAGCTCGCGCACAGGTCGCTCGCCTCGCCATTGAGTATGGCCAGCGCTTCCAGGAAGCCTTGACAATGCAGGACGCTCATTGCGAACGCAGCCAGCTGCGGTAATTCGTATAGCGCTGATGCAGGTATTTGAGCTTGAGCAGGTCGTCGTACAGGGGGCCATACAGCTTGCGCCCTTTGGTGCGTTCGCCGATCAGCTTTTCGATGCGGTTCAGGCGCGCCAGGGTATCGCGCTCGCTGACGCCATCGAGGCCCAGGTCGAATTCGGCCGACAGTACGCCGACAGGATCATCTCGGTCCAGGTCCAGGCGGTTGAATTCATCGTTCGACAAATCGAACAAACGGCGCAGCCAACCCAGCCTGTCGCTGCGGTAGGCGGCGTTTTCCGGCAGCGCGAAAAAGGGTGCGTCCGGGTCCGGCTGCAGCTTGTTATGCAGGACGAACGGCAGCACCTGGCGCAAGTCTTCCAGTTCCACCTCGCCGTTGCCGCGGAAGTAGGCCATGGCCTTGGCGTAGATCAGCAGCGCCATCAGGGTGCGCACGGAGATGCCGTTGAGGGTCTGGCAACCCAGGTCCTTCAGGCGGTCGCGCCCATTGTCGGCTGCCTGCGCGGCGCCACGGTCGGCACCGGCCAGGCGGGCCGTATCCTTGGTCATGTATTCGAACTGGCCACCGGCCGTCTCGAACAGCTCGAACTGGCTGGCGAAGAATTCCAGGCGGCGCCGCACGGCGTCGGGTATGCCCACCTGGCGGATCGCCTCGCCGATCTGGTCCACCTCCCCTTCCGTGAAGATGATCTCGGGCGGCACCAGCTCTTCGGGACGCACGTTTTCTTCCACGCGCAGCAGCAGTTCGTTCAGGAAGCGCGGATTGAAGGCCAGCGCCTGCACCGTCACATCGACCCGGTCGCGCAGCGCTTCGATCACCTGATACGTGCCGCCGCCCTGGTCATCGTTGGCCGTCAGATACCAGGCCGCTTCAGGGCATTCGTAAATATGGTTCAGCACTTCCGCGTAATTGTCGCCCATGACGGTGAGCAGCGCGCTTTGCGTGCGCGTGGGGATGCGGTTGTATTCATCGACGATTTTCACGCGCATGCCCAGCCAGGCGCGCCAGGCGATGCGGATCTCGTCCATGCTTTGCGCGTTCACCAGGTCGGCCGGCAGCGGATTGCCGAGCAAGTCGGCCACCGTCATCTGCGGGTGGCCATGCTGCATGGCGCGTTTGACTTCCTTGACGGTCGAACCGGCCAGCACCCCCATCAGCAGGGCGCTGGCCGTCTTGCCCCGCCCCGGGCCGCCGACAAACAGGCATTTTCGGCGCGTGGCAAACGTCAGCAAGGGAAGCAAAATAAAACTGGAATAGCTTTGCGCCGACGGCAAATTCAGGGTGCGCCGGCTGTCGCCAACGGAATACGTCTGCGACGGGCCATCGTTGTATTCGATGTCGTAATGGGGGCTGATGATGGCGTGATTGACGATCCAGAAATAGGCCTGGCGCAGCTTTTCATCGAAAGGCCGCGCTGCCGCCTCGCCTTCTGCTCCCAGCGCGATGGGTCCCTGGTACAAGTCCGCCACGTCGAACTGCCGCGCGGCAGGCGCCGCTTTGGGCTTTGTAGGTGCTTGGGACAGGCGCTGGAAGAGGTTGAAAGCCATGGACAATTTTCAGAAAATCAGTAATTTCAAACCCAGCCATTTGCTGGGGTCACGTAAGTAAAATTATTACATAAAGTACCAGCTAGCATTGTTCAGTTCGCCAGCTGCGCGCGCCGGCGCACCTGCCTGCCGCTGGCGATCATAATAGCGCGCTGCTCCTTTACATGCATATCCGAAAATGGCCGCTGGCCGACCCGTTCCAGGCCCAGTTGCTGCGTGAGCTACACGCCGCCGGCCAGCCCGGCAACTCAGCCCGCCATCGGCGTGGCCAGAAACACCGGCTGCCGCTCGGCCAGCGCCGTCAGCGCGGCCACGGCCGGATAGTCGCTGTCCGCCATCACGTCGGGCACCAATTGTTGCGCAAAACTCCAGGCCACTGCGATGGTGATGCCGGCAACACTCAAACAGTCCGGCGTCTCTTCGCGCAACGATGCCTCCAACTGCCTCCAGGCCCCATGCAACTGCAGCTGGACCCGGTCCAGCCAAGGCTGGTGCTGTTTTTCCTGTGGGCGCAAGCGCCGCTCATAAACGATTTGCACGGCTTTGTCGCAGGCTGCCAAAGCATAGCTGGTCTGGCACAGCGCGCGCAGGCGGGCCGGACCCGGTTCCTGCCTGATGCGGGGAGCATGCGCGACCAGTTCTTCCAGATACGCCAGGATCAGGCTCGACTCCATCAGCACCTGGCCATCGTCGGTGACCAGGGTCGGCACTTTGACGGCAGGGTTGATGCTTTGTACCTTGTCGAAATCGGAAAACACCGACAGAGGCCGGTGTTCATGCTCCAGGCCCAGCACTTTCATACCAATGGCAACGCGCCGGACGTAGGGCGAATCGAGCATTCCGATCAATATCATGGTCTATTCCTCTCTGTGTGATGTACAAACGCGATGACTTGTGCAGCGACGGGCAATGGCGCGTCTTCCATCAGGAAGTGCCCGGCCTTGTCAAACAGATGCAAGCTGGCGCCAGAAATATCGCGCTGCAGCCGATGGGCATAGGCCACCGGCTGCCACTCGTCCTGCCGACCCCATAATATCTGCACCGGCATCTTCAAGTATGGTAATTTTTCGGCAAAGTCCATGGTGTAGCAGCCGTTATAGCGCGCAACCTGATGCTGATAGAACGAGGGCTGGCCCACCACGCCGCACAGCGGCTCAAGGTAAGACCGCAGAAGCTCGCCCTGCATCCTGTCCTTGTGAAAAACGGCCATGCCGAGCTCGCGCGCCATCGTGCTGCGATGCTCGCTGGCCGGCATCAAAGCACACCCGGCGAATTCATCGCGCATATGCTTCCAGGTGGGCGATGGCCAGGAATCGTAGCTGGGCGCGTCGGCGATGCTCAAGCTGCGCAGGCGCGCCGCGTGGCCGAACGCCAGGCGCAGCGCAATGGCGCCGCCGATATCGTGGCCGAACAAATGGGTGGTGGGCAGTTGCCAGTGGTCGAGCAAGGCCGCCAGCAAGGTCATTTGCGCCGCCACCGAGGTATCGGCCTCAACGGGTCGCTCCGACCGTCCGAAGCCCAGCAAGTCATACAGGTGCACGTGGAAACCGGCATCAACGAACAGCGGCACCAGTTCGCGCCAGATAATGCTGTGCGCCGGCGTGCCATGCACCAGCACCAGCGGCGTGCCTGCGCCATGGATGCCGGTGGCGATACGGTGGCCGTGGATCAAGGCGTGGCCATTCAACAGCGGTTCTTGATACGTCATCAGATGTCCTTTTGTTTGCAGAACCTGCAGGCTAAGGCTAGACTCAGCATGACGCCAGTGACATTCTCTTGAACTTTAATCCAACTTTTGTCATAACCCATGAATTTGCGCCTATCCGTCGACGCCCTGCGTGTGTTCAGGGCAGTGGTACAAACCGGCAGCATGAGCCAGGCCGCCAGCCTGCTCCATCTGAGCCAGTCGGCCGTCAGCTGGAAAATCAAGCGGCTGGAGCAGCAGCTCGATTGCCAGCTGCTGGCGCGCAGCGGTGGGCTGTTTGGCACGACCGACCAGGGAGCCGTGCTGCTGCGGCATGCGGTGAACATTGTCGACGCCCACGATGATGCCATCGCCCATTTTTCGCCATCGGCGATGCACGGCCGGCTGCGCATCGGCGTGACAGAGCAGATTTCATTGACGGACGTGTTTGCGGTGCTGTCGCAGTTTTCGCATCACCACCCCAAGGTGGACGTGCAGCTGGTGGTGGAGCAAAGCCAGGTATTGCGCGAACGCTTTGCCGACGGCGTGCTCGATGTGATTTTGCACCAGGATTTTGCCGGCACGGTGGTGCCGGGCGACACGCTGTTATGGACAGAAACGCTGCATTGGTGCGCCGCCACGGCAGAGCAGACTTGGCCGGGGGAGACCGTCAAACTGATCACCTACGGGCCGCACTGCTTTTACCGCCGGCTGGCCGAGGAAAAGCTGGGCCAGGCCGGCATGGCCTGGAGCGTGGGCCTGGAATGCCCGTCGGTGGCGGGCATGCTGACCGCAATTGCCGCCGGCTTGGGCACGGCGGTGGTCAATGAACGCAACTTGGGCCAGGGTATACACCGGCATGCGGCACTGGAACGGCTGGCACCGCTGCCCCGTGTCGCCAGCCTGCTGAGGGCCAATGACAAGCTGCCCGACCCGGTGCGTGACGGTTTTTGCCAGCTGCTGCTGGCGGCATTGCAGAGCAAGCGATTGTGAGCCGACCTTGACCCGCCACGACAGCACGCCACCGCCCTGGTCTGCCAGGTTTGCATGGTGTACGCATCATGGATTCCGTCGCTAGCGATGCGGCCAGAGCAGGTCAGCCTTCTCGTCGTCGGTCAAGCACAAGTGCTTCCCATCCTTGTCATTGTGCGCACCGAATATTTTCTTGTAGTTGTAGGTCTTGCAGTGCAGCTTCAACCAGGCGTGGTAGTAGTCATCAAGAAAGGCGCTGAATGTCTGCTGGAAGCCTGGTTCGCTTGCGTCTTTCTCTGGCAGTTCGAAGCGGCCTATCCTGGCGACGATGTGCGCGATGTCCGGCCTGCTGACGCCGTCAAGTTTCACGGGGTCGGGCAAGGCGATCCTGAACGCCAGCACTTCCGCGCCCTCCTCTTCCCACCATTCGCGCAAATTGAAGCGAGAGATATCTTTTCCTGTTAGTACCTGTAATCGATCCGCGAGTCTGTCGTATTCGGCGTTGTCGTCGTCCCCATGTGCGTCACAGAACTGCGCATAAGCCTGTATCGATGCCAAACTCGTGGCATACCTTTCTTCCGCCACAGCCAGTTGGGGCTCCAGCTCTTTCCCAGGTTTCATGGTCATCCTTGTTTGATGATGGGCGCTGGCGCCTCGGCGCGCCATCGCCACCAGCCCAGCGCCACGCAGGCCACCAGCAAGCACAGCAAGCCCGCCACTTCTTGGCGGATTTCATACAGCGAAGCGCCCATTTGATTAAGCGCAACAAAACCCTGGATGCCGGCCGTGGATGGCAGCAGCCAGCGCAGCCATTGCAGCACGACGGGCATGGACGAGACAGGCCAGGTCAGGCCAGCCAGGAACAGCACCGGCATCGAGGTGGCGATCATCAGCTGCGTGCCCCGTTCGCGCGTGCGGAACAGCATGCCCAGCAGCATGCCGAACGCCGCTTCCGCCAGAGAGAACAGCACCAGCAGCAAGAGCATGCCGCCGAAGTTGCCGCCACGGGGGTAATCCTGAAACCAGAAGACGAAACCGAAGAAATAGCAGCAGTTGAGGAACGCCACGCAGGCAAACGCCAGCAGCATGCCCATATACCCACCCGCCGTGCGCTTGCCCGCCAGGGGAAAACTCTTGCGCTGGTACCAGGTGCCGAACAGCATGGTCATGCCGATCAGCAAGGTCTGCTGCACAATGAGAGTGGCTACTCCTGGCACGACATACGCGCCATAGCCTTCCTTGACGTTAAACAGGGGCACGGCGTCAAAGGCGATGGGCGAACGCTGCTGGTTGGCCTGGACGGTGGACGGTGTTCCCGCGCCCAAACGCTTGAGCTCAATACCGGCCGACACGGTGCCCACCACTTCGGCCAGGCCGTTCAAGGCCACCTTGTTGAGCATCAGATACAAGCCATTGCCCGCCACTTGCGCGTGGGCGGCGCGGCCGGCCAGCACGTCCGTCTGCAAGCCGTCGGGAATGATCAAGACGCCCATGACCTTATCGCGCCACAGCAAATCTTGCGCGACGGGCAAATCCGGCGTGACGGCCACGACTTGCAATGAAGGATGGGCCTTGGCAAAGCGTGTCAGCTGGCGCGACATGGCGCTGCGATCCTGGTCGACGACCGCCACGGGCACGCGCTGGACAATTTCCGTCGAATACGGCAGCGGATAGAAGAAGGAATAGATGATGCCGCCGATGAACAGCAAGGTCAGCGCGCCCTTGTCCGTCAGCATGGCGCGCCAGGTGGCGATAAAGGCGGACCAGCAGCTGCTCATGCGCGCCCCCAGGCCGCAGGCGCATTCGCGCGGCGCGCCAGCAGCAATACGCCCACGGCGCCGCAGCCGATGGCAAAGCCTGCCAATATCAGCATTTCCTGTACGCCATAGCGCCACGGCGCGCCGGCCAGCCAGTATTTCGTTTGCAGTTGCAGATAATGCGTGAGCGGCAAGGCTTCCGCCCAGGCGCGCGCCGGCGCCGGCATGGCCATCAAGGGAAAGGCCTGGCCCGCAAACGCGAAGGCCGGCGCCGTGATGAAGGCGGCGCCCGACAGGGCCAAACGCAGGGACAGGGTGGCGGCGATCAGCAAGGTGGCCAGGCCACAGTAAGCCAGCACCAGCAGCAGCATGCTCAGCAGCAAGGCCGGCAGGCTGCCCGCCACGGCCCAGCCTCGCGCCAGGCTGAAGAACAGCACGTACAACAGCGCCAACGCGCAGTAGGCGATGAGGGGAAACAGCAGCTTGGCGCCGACGGCGCGCAGCCAGCTGCCATGGGCCGAGGCCAGCCATTGCGGCACGGTACCGTCACGCAACTCGCGTCCAATACTCGTGACGACGGCGACGACGATGAAAATCTGCAGCATGGCCGGCATCAGGGCCAACGTTAAAAACGCTTCATAGCTGACATTGTCGTTATACAGGCTGTTCAAGGTCGTGCGGATCGGTTCGAACTGGGCTGCCGCCTGCACGCCCGACATGCCCTTTTTCACGCGCGCAGTCATCTCGATGCCAGCCGACAAGGTCGTGCTGACCGTGCGCATATCGCGCAGCAAGGCGCCCGCGTGCGAGGAAAACTGCGCGTTGTACAGCCATTGCACGGTGGCTTGCCGGCCCCCCAGCAGTTTCTGTTCGAAATCGTTCGGAATCAGCAGATAGCCAAACGCCGTGCGCTCGCGCAGCCGGTGCAGGGCTTCGTCGCTGGATGCCACTTTCGCCGCCACCTCGATGCCAGGTGAGGCGTCGAGCCAGCGCGTAAGCTGGCGCGACAAGGTGGAATTGTCGTTATCGATGACGACGATGGGCAAGTCGCGCGCGATGCCGGCCGAAAAAATCAGCCACAACATGCCGCACAGCACGACGGGAATCCAGCTGAGCATGCCGACATCCCAGAAGTCGCCGCGCAGGCGCCGCCACTCGCGCGCCAGCGCTGAAACCGGCTCTTTATCCGCTTCGCTCATCGGCTATCAGAGCGGTGGAAACACGACCGACATGCCCGGACGCAAGCCCTCGACCTTGATGGCGGGGCGCAAGCGGATTTCAAACGTGCGCAAGTCCGTGCCGCCCGGACGCGCCGCGCGCCACGTGGCAAAATCCGGCAGCACGGCCACGGAGCTGACCTTGAAGCTGAGCTGCTGTTTCAGCGCCGGCACGTTGGCCGTATGCGTGCTGCCCATGCTGAACGCCGCCATTTCATCTTCGCGCACCTGCAGCACGGCCCAGGCGTCGTCGAGGTTCACCAGGGTAATCACGGGGAAACCTTGCGGCGCCAGTTCGCCCGGCTGTATCTGGATCTTGCTGACCTGGCCCGCCACCGGCGCGGCGATCTTCGTTTCCGCCAGGGCGATCTGCGCTTCCGTCAACACGGCGCCCACCTGGCGCGCCTGGGCGGCGGCCGCCGTCTTGTCTTCCGGACGGGCGCCCTTTTGCGCCATATCATATTGCGCGCGGGCAGCCTGCGCCAGCTGGTCGGCGGCGCGCCATTGCGCTTGCGCCTCGTCACGTTTCTGCTGGGCGATCACGCCTTGTTCGAACATGTTGTTGACGCGGGTATACGTGGTTTTGGCGATGGTCGCCCCCGTTTGCGCCCGCTCCCAGTTGGCTTTGGCGGCACGGACTTCCTCCGGACGCGCACCGGCTTCCGCTTTTTTCGCCACGGCATCGGCCGCCTGCGTGGCGGCCGTCGCTTGCGCGATCTTCGCGTCTACTTCCGGACTCGTCAGCTGGAACAGCAGCTCGCCTTTCGGCACCGTCTGGCCAAGCTTGACGTACAGCTCGCCCACCCTGCCCGGCACTTTCGACGAGACATTGACTTCCTGCGCATCCATCTGTCCCTGCAACGGCAGGCGCTGCGGCTGGAACGCCTGGTACAGGCCCCAGCCCACAAAGGCCAGAACAATGACAGCGGCGCCGATGGCCAATGGTTTTTTGGAGGTACTCATTATTATTTGTCCACAGGTAATTGGATGTCGGCCGCTGCCGCCAGGCTGCCCAGGCGCTGCGTCTCGCCCGTCGCTTCCAGCAATTGCGCCAGCCCCATCACATAGTTATAGGCCGTCTGCGCGCGCTGCGTTTCCACCTTGGCCAGGTTCAGGCGCGCGTCGACCACTTCCAGCGACGTCACTTGCCCTTGCTGGAAGGCCACCGTTTGCAAGCGGATATTTTCGCGCGCCAGCTCCACCGACGAGGCCGTGGACAAGTACTGGATGCGGGCATTTTCCAGCGCGCGCCAGTTTTTCTCGATCAGGGTGGGAATGTCGCGCTCGGCCTGGCGTGCCACGACTTCCACCTGCTCCTGGTCGAGCTTGGCGGCGGCGATCATCTTGCCCGTATTGATGCGGTGCACGAGCGGCACGGACACGACCAGGCCGATGGCCCAGTTCGAGCGCACGAGCTTTTCGCTGCCGCGATTTAAGTTGTAGTTACCGATGGCAAAAACGGTGGGCGCGTATTCCTTGCCATGCAGCTTCAGGGCTTGCTCAGCCTGCACGCGCTTGCTGTCGATCTTTTTCCAGTTCGCGTTTTCGCGCATGCCCGTGCTGATGAACGATTGCAAGGTGCCAACCGGCAAGCTATTGACGAACAGCGGCGTGCTGGGACGCACTTGCGTGTTGACGGCAAGCAAACGGTCAAGCGCCACTTGCGCGATTTCCTCATCGCTGCGCGCCTGCGCTTCCTCGCTGCGGGCGCTGTCCAGGGCTACGTCGGCGCGCAAGCGTTCCGCACGCGAAATCAGGCCGCCCTTTTCCAGCTTGGCCGCATCGCGCTGGTGCTGCGTCACGCCGGCCGTCACTTCGGCCCGCACGGCCACCACTCTTTTCGCCAGCAGCAACTGGAAATAGCGCTGCGCCACCAGGGTGGCCAGTTGCTCTTCCGCTTCCGTGCGCTCGGCCTGGGCAGCCAGGGTCAGGCTGGAAGCGAGGCCCTTGACGGCGTCCAGGCGCCCGCCCGTGTAGATGGGCCACATGCCCAGCAAGCCGAACGAGGTCAGATCCGTCACCACTTCGCGGTTCAGGGAATTGGGAATGTGCGGCGTGGGCAAGCCGGGAATCGGTGGCAGCACCGATTCGATGCCGCCCACCACGCCCGACAAGCCGCTCGTATCGATACTCAAGTCCGTCGACAAACGGCCGCGAAACGCCGTCAAGTCCACCGAAGGGCCATCGATATTCGACAAGGCTTCCGCCTTCAGTGTTTTTGCGCGCACGTCGAGCGCCGCGCCCTGCACGGCACCCGAGGCCTTTGCCGCTTGCTGCAGCGCTTCGTTAAAGCTCAGTGGTTCCGCCAGGGCGGGCATGGCCGCGCCCAGCGTGCTCGCCAGCAATAATGATAAGTGTCCTTGCAATCTGCCCATGTAGCGTCCAGTCAATGAATGAGGGGAAAGCACGGGGTTGCCATGTTTATACTTTCACAATAGCAATTATATCTACGGATGTCTATTCCAGCCTGCACTATTGCTTACGGTAGCTGAGACGCAAAAACGGGCGCCTCTTGCGGGGCGCCCGTTACCGTCACTCGATAAACTCAAGCTGGCTATTTATTTTTTCGCCTTCTTGGCGCTTTTTCCGGCCTTTTCCTTTTCAAACACGGCAAAGAACTCGGACGCCATGTTGCGGATGGCGCGGCCGATGTTGGCGTAGTCGTATTCATTCAGGTTGGCCAGCGACACGCGGCCGGACGGGTGCGTCGTGCCGAAGCCGCGGCCCGGCAGCAGGATGACGCCCGTTTCCTCGGCCAGGCGGAACAGCGCTTCGTTCGGTTTCAGTTTTTTCAGCAGCCACTGCGAAAACTCCACGCCATGCATTTGCGCGGCCAGGGACTCCATGTCCAGCAGGTGGTAGTAACGCACGGAATTGGCGTCGTGCACCATCGGCAAGCCCAGTTCGCGGTACAGCGCCTCCTTGCGGCGCAGCACGATGCGTTTCATCGACTGCTTGTACTTTTGCTCTTCATCCATCAGCGAGAACAAGGAGAACAAGGTCATCTGCGCCTGCACGGGCGTGGACAGGCCAGCCGTGTGGTTCAGCGCCACCGTGCGGCTGTCGGCCACCAGGCGGTCGATGAATTTCAGCTCGCGCGGCTCGGTGGTGATGGAGTGATAGCGCGCATCGAGCTGCTTCTTGATGGTTTCCGGCAACTTGGCAATCTTGTCGTCGAGCACATTGTTTTCATGCGTGGCCACCACGCCCATGCGCCAGCCCGTCGCACCGAAGTATTTCGAAAACGAATACACGAGGATGGTGTTGAACGGGCAAATGGCGAACAGCGAGACGAAATTGTCCGCAAAGGTGCCATACACGTCATCGGTGAGGATGATCAGGTCCGGACGCTTCTTGATGATCTTGGCGATGTATTCCAGGGTCTCATCATCGATCTTGACGGACGGCGGATTGCTGGGGTTGACGAGGAAGAAGGCTTTCACTTTCGGATCGAGCAGCTTGTCCAGCTCCTTCTTGGTGAATTGCCAGTTGTTCGATTGCGGCGCATCGATGTGCACGGTGTTCAGCTTGTAGTCGTTCAGCTGGGGAATTTCGATGTACGGCGTAAAGATCGGCATGCCCAGGGCGATCGTGTCGCCTTCCTGGATGATGTGGTTCGATTTCAGGCTGGCGAACAGATACGTCATGGCCGCCGTGCCGCCTTCGACCGCGTACATGTCGAAATTGCCGACGAAGGGATGGTCGCCGATCATTTCGCGGTGGATATACTGGCCGACGATTTTCTCGGACAGGCGCAGCATGCGGTCCGGCACCGGATAGTTGCAGCCGAGGATGGCTTCGCACATCTCATAGAGGAAGTCGCCCGCGCTCAAGCCCAGCTGGTCGCGCACATACGACACGGCTGCCTCGATGAAATGCACGCCGGGGTTGCCTTCGTGCTTGCGCACGAAGATTTCAAAGCGCGCCTCGATGCCGTCGCGCGTGGGGAAGCCGCCCACATCGTCCATGTAGACATAGGAACGCTCCGCTTCCGTCATGGCGAACTGGCCAAACTGGAAGAAACCGTGGCGTGGCGTGGTGGCCAGGAAATTCGGGTTGCCGCGGCCCGCATTGAGCATCAGGCGGTTGCTTTGCTTGGCCGTCTGGATCAGCGCATCCTTCAATTCGAAGGGGCTCAACAGGGCGAGTTTGCTTGGGTTACTGAAATCCATTTTTGCTACTCCTTATAGACTGACAATGTTGAAGGTTCTTGCAAGTACATGCAGACTCAGACGAAGGCCACAATCAGCGGCCCCAGCAAGGTCAGGAAAACGTTGGCCAAGGCATATGTGATGGCAAACGGTACGGTGGGAATCGAGTTTTGCGCCGCGTTCAGCACTTCGCCGAACGCGGGATTGGCGCTGCGCGAGCCGGACAAGGCGCCCGCGAAGATGGCGACGTTGTCATAACGCAAGATGTAGCGGCCGATCAGCATGGTCAAAATCATCGGCAGGATGGTGACCACCACGCCCACGCCAAACAGGGTCAGGCCATGTTCGCGCACGGTTTGCACGGCTTGCAGGCCGGACGTGAGGCCGACGACGGCAACGAAACCGGCCAGGCCCAGGTCTTTCAGGATTTGCACGGCGCCGCTGGGCATGTAGCCGAAGGTCTGGCGCTTGGCGCGGAACCAGCCGAATACCAGGCCCGACAACAACACGCCGCCGCCGCTGCCCAGGGTCAGCGGAATCGAACCGATGCGCGCCACCAGCAAGCCCACCAGGAGGCCGACGACGAGGCCGGCGCCCATGTAGACGAAATCCGTCTTGGCGCTCGGCACGATCATGTAGCCCACTTCGGCCGCCACGCGCTTGACGTCTTGCTCGGCCCCATAGATGGTCACCACGTCGCCCGTCTGCACCACGGTTTCCGCCTGCATGGGCAGGATCTTGCCCATGCGGCTCAGTTGCACGACAAAGATGCCGTGACGCACGCCCGGCGCCGTGGCGCTGCGGATTTCACCCACCGTCTTGTTGTGATAAGCCTTGTTGGTCAGCACCATGTCGCGGCGCTGCATCACCAGCTCCATGCCTTCGACGGCAAGCAATTCCTTACCCAGCTGGGAAGAGACGCTGAGCATGGCTTCGCGCCGGCCCACCAGCAGCACGATATCGTCGGCCGCCAGCACCAGGTCCGGGCTGACGTCGATGATCTGGCCATTGCGCTTGACGCGCTCGATGGTGATGGCCGTGTTCGGATGAGCGCTTTCGATCTCCTCCACGGAGCGGCCGGCACCGGGACCCACGTCGTAGATGCGGCCGATCAAGTCAGGCGCGGCCGGCGTCTGTCCCGGCCCCAGCACCTGCACGCCCGCCTGCAGCGCCGTTTCCGCCTTGATCGCATCTTCGCGGATGGTGCGGCCCATGAGCTTTGGCAAGATATTGACGCAGACGATGATGGCGCCAAACGAGCCGAACACATACGTCACGGCATAGCCGACGGCCACGTTGCCCTGCAAGCGCGCCACCTCGTCGGCCGCCAGGCCCAGCTTGGTGATCGCGTCGCCCGCCGTGCCGATGATGGCAGACTGCGTCAAGCCGCCCGCCGCCACGCCGGCCGCCAGGCCCTTGTCCAGGCCAAAGACCTTGGCCAGGATGACCACCGTCAGCAGCGCCGTCACGGCCAGCACGACGGCCAGGATGATTTCACGCACGGACTGGCGTCCCAGGGAATTGAAAAATTGCGGTCCGCTTTCATAGCCGACCGCATAAATGAACAGGGCGAACAGCACCGACTTGACGCCGGGATCGATGGCGACGCCTACCTGGCTGACGAGTACCGCCACCAGAAGTGAACCGGCGACCCCACCCAGCTGGAACGAGCCGAACTTGATCTTGCCGATGTAGTAGCCCACTGCCAGGGAGAGAAACAAGGCAATTTCGGGCGACTTCTTGAATAACTCATGCAACCATTCCATGCGGACCGCCTTTCGTGTTGAAGGAATTCTTTACTGCGTATGCCTCATGCGTGGACCGAGCCGGCCAGCGCCACGATGAGCGGCCCCAGCAGGGGCAGCACCACGTTAGAGATGGCATAGGTAATCGTGTAGCCCAGCAAGGGCGTGGAATTGCCGGCGGCGTTCTGCACGGCCGACAGGGCCGGCGTGCTGCACTGCTGGCCGGCGATGGCGCCCAGGAGCACGGGCGCTTCCAGCTTGAGGAAAAAGTGCCCCACCAGCAGGGACAGCGAGGCGGGGATGACGGCGATGAGCACGCCCATCAGCGGCAACGACAGGCCGTATTGGCGGATCAGGTCGATCGCCTGCGGTCCCGACGCCAGACCAACGCAGGCGATGAAGGTGGCCAGGCCGATATCCTTCATCATGTCGAGCGCGCTGGGTTGGATGCCCGGCATGCCCGGCTTTCGCGCCTGGTACCAGCCGAACACGAGGCCCGTCAGCAAGGCGCCGCCACCCGTGCCCAGGGAAAACGGGATGCCGCCCAGCTTGGCACTGAAGCCGCCGATATACACGCCGAGCACGATGCCGATGGTGGCGTAGACGATATTGCTGCGGTCTCCAGTGGGCACGCGCTTGCCGATGGCGGCCAGCGCCGTGTTCAGCTCGCGCCCTTCCGTCGTGCCGTACAGGCGCAGCACGTCGTCGCGCTGCAGGGCCAGGTCCGGCAGGGGCGGCATGCTGTGCTCGCCACGCACGACGGCCGCCACATGCACGCCGGAGGGCAAGGCCAGCTGGCGCAAGGGCTGGCCCACGAGGGCCGCCTGCTGCAGCACCACTTCGACGGCAGAGACAGCCATGTTCAAGCCCGTCGTGTCGGCAAATTCTTCGCCTAGGATGGCTTCGGCCGCCACCAGCGCGGGACGGTGGCCGATCACCAGCACTTCGTCGTTGTTGCGCAGGCGCAGTGCGGGTTCCAAAGGCAATACCTTGCCATGCCGGCGCACGCGCGTGATGCTGGCGCGGCCCGCGAAAATATGCTGCAAGGCATCGAGGCGGCGTCCCGCGCCACGGCTGATGCGATAAGCGCGGCCCACCATTTCCGGCGTGGCCTGCACGCCATCGCCATCGGTCTGCGCGCCGCCCATCTTTTCCCATAATTTGTCGGCTTCCTCGCGCAGGTTGACGCGCAACAACAGCGGAAAAATCTGGCTGGTGGCGATGACGATGGCGATCAGGCCGAAAATATACGTGATGGAATACGCGGTGACCACGTTGGCCTGCAGTTCGGCGATGCGGGCGGCCGGCAGCGCCAGCTTGGAGATCGCGTCCGTGGCCGTACCGACGACGGCCGACTCCGTCGCCGCGCCCGCCATCATGCCGGCCGCCGTGCCCTGGTCCAGGCCCAAGAAACGCGTGGCCAGCAGCACCAGCACCAGCACCACCACCACTTCGATCAGGCACAGCAGGCCCAGGCGCAAGCCCTTGGCATTCAGGTTGGCAAAGAACTGGGGACCGCCCGCATAGCCGAGGGCAAAGATGAACAGCATGAAGAAAACGTTCTTGACGCTGGCGTCCAGCGTGATACCCAGCTGGCCGATCAACAGCGCGGCGATCAGGGTGCCGCACACGCCGCCGAGCTGGATGGGGCCGAAGCGTATCTGCCCTACTGCATAGCCGAGCGCCAGCGCCAGGAACAGGGCCAATTCCGGAACCTGGTGCAATACCGACGCGATCGAATCGAGCATGGGCAAACCTTCGAAAAGATAACGGATGATGACAAGGGAACAGGGCGTTCGGCTGCTGGCAGCGGCTTGCTTTTGAACGGGCGCACGGATCCCGCACGACAGCCGCCATAGCGGCTTCTACTAGGAAAATGTTGCAAAGTGGAATTATGTTCGGCGAAAATTTTATAAGTGTCAACAGGTGTTCTATTGAACTCGCCTTGCGTTTCATCAAACATCACGCGCACGATTGAAGCGGCTGTTTGACACTGATCAATAAAACTATTAGTAATGTTTTGGGCGGTACCAAAGCGCCTGGCGCGCCAGCGGCGTCTCCTCCGGCAAGTCGGGATTGGCCAGTTCCAGCACGTGGCGCCGGGATAGTTTCAGGCCATCCGCAAGGCGGCCAAAATGGCGCTGGAACAATTGCGCGAAACTGCCATCGGCAAGCATGGTTTCCAGTCCGATTTCAATGTGGCGTGCCAGTTCCGGCCGGTGCTTGCCGACAAAAAAGTACAGTGCGGCCGGGTAGCGGATGACCAGGTGGGCGTCCAGCGCCAGCGGCAGTTGCGCGTGGCTGGCCAGCTCGCTTTGAGCCTCGATCACGGAACGGGGAAAGTAGTCGATGCGGCCCGCCGCCAATTGCTGGAACAGGCCTTCATAGGTGCTCGAAGTGTCGAGGCGCAAGCCATTCGCCTGCAGGATGGCGGAGTCTGGCCAGTCGCGCATCTGGCCGGCCGACAGCCGCGCCAGGGCGGCGATGCTGCGCACGGAGCGCAGCAGGTCCGGCTGGCGCGCCTGGATCAGGGCCACGCGCCAGCCGATCAGGCCACGGTCGATGGGGATGCGTATCGGCAATAATTGCGTTTCGCGCGCGTGGCTCGTCATGGCCCACACGACATCCACGCTGCCCGACGCGGTGGCGATTTCCTGCATGGCGCGCGTCTGCACCATGCGCAGTTCGGAACGGCGCAAGACATAGGCCTGGCCCGAACGCGCCAGCGCCAGTTGCAGCAAGGCCGTCACATAGCCTTGCTGCGGATCATTGAATGCCTGGTGGCGCGGATACACGAGCGGCAGCGGCGACGACGTGCCGGCGACAGCCGCGCTGAACGGCCACAGGCCGGCAAGCATGAGCAGAGGGCGGCGCTGCATGGCCCCTCCTTTCCAGCGCTATCATCAGCGTTCGTATCAGAATGACAGTATCGCGCAGCAGAGCACGCTTGTCGACTGGAATAAGGAAACTGTATATAAAACAACATCAATTCCAGGCTGCACTACAGAGGGGGAATTAATCCAGATCAATAAACCCGCATATAAAAAATAAATCTTGCGTGCTGCTCTGGACGGCATGTGCACCCCTCGCCTACGCTGTTTTTTTATTTGAAAAACAAGAGGAACCCATGCAGACAGCACGCTTGAATATCATCGGGATGGATCACGAAGGCTGCGCCGACAGGCTGACGGGCGCGCTCGAAGCCGTCACGGGCGTGGCCACCGTGTGCGTCTCGCTGGCGCGCCACGGCGCCACGGTGCAGTTTGACGAACGGCTGGCCACGCAGGAACGCCTGCTGGCCGCCGTCAACGACGCCGGCTTCATGGGCGAAGCAACGGATGAAGAACAACTGGCCTCGTGCAGCGGCGCCTGCGGCCATTGCTGCCACTGAACGCCTGCTGCCGCCACCTCACCGCTCAGCCTTCCCGCGCGCCCCTGTCGCGCAGATGCGCCAGCACGCGGCGCGGCCCCAGCGCCTGCAGGTCGAACGGCGGCAATTCGATGGCGTCGAGCGTATTCTTGAATAGCAGCCCCAATTCCGTATCGCCCTCCAGGCTCAGGCGGCGGCTGAAGAACAGGGTGTCCGGATCTTCCTGGCGCCGCGCCAGCAGCATCAAATCATGCACGCTGGCGGCGATGCACAGGTCCGGCGCATCGACATAGCGCTCGGCCACGAACACCGTGCCCTGCCACTCGAAATCGAAGGCGATGCCCGCATCCAGCAGCCGCAAGCGCAGGCTGCGCCCTTCCAGGCTGCATCGCACGTCGTCGGGTAATTGCGGCGCCAGCAGACGGTTCAAGCCTTGCACGAATAGCCAGGAGGCGGGATACGGCGGCAGCTTGGACAGCAATTCGGCCAGTGGTTCCGGCAGCCGGTACGACATGGCGGGCTTGCTCATGGGAGGCTTGGCCGGGACGGGCAATCTTTCCAGTTGATCTTGCATGGTGCTTCCTTTCGATGCGTTCAATGGGCGGCGTGCTGTTCCATGCCGGGCTGGCCATGCCAGTAGCCATCGCAGGCGCCGGCCGGCTGGCAAGCCGCCAGCTGGGCCTGGGCGCCGATACCGCTGACCTGGCCGCGGCGGGCGCGGTCGAAGATGGCGATGACTTGTTCCGTATGCATGGCCTGCGGGCTGATGCGCGCCACCGATACGCCCATGTCGCGCATGGCGTCGAGTTCGCGCACCAGGTTGTAGACCAGCGCCGACTGCGTCTGCGTGCCATTCAGTACGAGGAAAGGCACTTCGTCGCGCGTGCGCAGCAGCAGGCCGTCCGGTTCTTCCAGGCAGCTGTAGCCGCAATCGTCCTTCGGCAGGTTGCGGTTGCGCGCCGTGAAGCAGCGCGCGGAAAACGCCAGCGGCATGCGGCCGTAGGCGAATACTTCCGTCTCCAGCCCTTCCGGTTTCTGGCGCTGCATCTCGGCCAGCGCCGTCTGCCCCATTTCCAGCGGCATCACCCAGCGCCGTGCGCCCAGGCGCGCCAGCAGTTGCAGGCTGGGGCCATTGAACAGGTTCAAATGGGGGCCGGCGACGAAGGACGTGCCCTTTTCCATGCAGTGCACGGCGCCCATGTCGTTGGCCTCGACGCCGTAGCGGCCATTGCCCGTGATGCGGCGCAGGGTCGCCAGTTCGGCGCCCGCCTCGATCAGCGCCTGCGTGGACAGCACCACTTCCTTGCCTGCCGCGGCCAGCATGTCGGCGATATCGAGCCAGTCGGCCAGGCGCACCTCATGCCGGCGCGAGCACACGGTTTCGCCCAGATATACGATATCGACGGCGGTGCCGGCGATCTGCTGATAAAACTCGAAGACGGTGGCGCGCGGCCAGTAGTACAGCAAAGGGCCCAAAGAGAGTTTTAACATGTTCATCCTTTATTTCCAGGAGCGGTGATAGGCACCGAGCGTGTGCTGCTGGCCTTCGGCCAGCTTGTCCATGGCCGCCATCCAGCCCGGCTTGACGGCGTAGCGCGCATTGCCTTCGCGGCAGGCGTCGATCGCTTCGCGCCACACGCGCGTCACCTGCGCCACGTAGGCGGGACTGCGCTGGCGTCCTTCGATTTTCACGGCCCGCACGCCCATGGCAATCAGCTGCGGCAGCAGCGCCAGGGTATTCAAGCTGGCCGGCTCCTCGATGGCGTAATACTCTTCGTCATTGACTTCGAAACGCCCCTTGCACAGGGTGGGATAGCTGGCGTTTTCACCTGGCGCATAGCGGTCGATCAGTACGCCGTTCAGGCGCGATTCGAGACCGTTCGGCGTTTCCAGCCAGCGCACGGATTTCGCGGGCGAGCACACGCCGTGCGTATTCGGCGCCTCGCCCGTCGCATACGACGACAGCGCGCAGCGCCCTTCGACCATCACGCACAGGCTGCCAAAGCCGAAGACCTCGATCTCGACTTCCGTCTTGGCTATCAGTTGCTCTACCTGCGCCATCGACAGCACGCGCGGCAGCACGGCGCGGGCGATGCCGAAGTGCTCGTGATAGAAGTTGATGGCCTCGTAGTTGGTAGCCGAACCCTGCACGGACAGGTGCAGGCGCAGTTGCGGATGGTGCTGGGCCGCGTAGGCCATCAGGCCTGGATCGGCCACGATCATGGCGTCGATGCCGGCCTGCGCGGCGCGGTCGATGGCGCTGCGCCACACGGCCCAGTTATGCGGCTGCGGATAGGTGTTCAGCGCCAGCAGCACCTTGCGACCATATTGATGGGCGTAGCGCACGCCCTCGGTGATGGCCTTCTCGTCGAAATTGAGGCCGGCGAAATTGCGCGCATTGGTAGCGTCGCGAAAACCCAGGTACACGGTGTCGGCGCCATTGTCGACGGCCGCTTTCAAGGCAGGCAGGCTGCCGGCGGGGCAGACCAGTTCCAGCGGTCCGGCCACGCGGGTGGCGGTGGTTGATTCAAGCATCATGATGTTCACAGTCCTGTATCGGCTCAGGGTGCAGACTATAGCCCCGCCCCTGCTGCCCAGTCCTTGACGCAGGTGAAGGAATGCATGCATGGCTGGCGCGCATTCAACTTGCTTGACCTGGCTGTAAAATGCCCCATTTTTCTCCCTCTTCGATTGCCCGCCATGACCCGCAAACCGCTGCTGATTTTCCTCCTGACCCTGTTCCTCACCGCGCTGCAAGTGCAGTGGGCCGGCCCAGCCGATGGCTATGACGCAGGGATCATCTCCGTGCTGTCGCCGGAAGTGCTGGGCGCCTATCCGGGCGTGCTGCTGCTGTTCCTGCTGGCAGTGTTCGCGCGCCGCCAACTGCCGCTGCTGCGTCAGGCCGCCATCTGCACGGGTCTGCTGGCCATTTACTGGCTGCTGGCAAACTACGTCACCTTCGATATCCGCGTCGCCAGCTGGAGCACCTTCTCGCCGCTGGAAATCTGGGCGCACGTGCTGCCCGCTTCCGTCGCCAGCATCGCCGCCTGTGGCGCCGCGTTCTTTTGCGCGAGCTGGCTGATTCTGCGCGAAACGCGCTGGAACAAAACCGGCTGAGGTGTATTTTTCACCTGGATCAAGGATACGCGAATCGCTTGCACGCCACCTTTGACCGAACTACATTTAGTAGATAACCTTCATAAAAACACCGCATGCTGTGTTTATTGGAGGTTTCATGACGACAAATGCAGTTTCCCCCACACGCGGCCAGGTCGATGTCGCCGCGTCCATCAATGAATACCTGGACAGGCGCGACTGGCGTGTCAACGCCAACGCCAACCAGGGTTACTCGCTGGGCGGCCTGATACTCAATGTCTCGGGCAAGGTCATCGCCAACTACTGGCTGGACCAGGTGTATCCGCCGGAAGTGGGCGCGGCGCACCGCGAAGCGGCGCTGCACATCCACGACCTCGACATGCTGGCCGGCTATTGCGCCGGCTGGTCGCTGCGCACCCTGCTGCACGAAGGCTTGAATGGCGTGCCGGGCAAGATCGAATCCGGCCCACCGAAACACATGTCAAGCGCCATCGGCCAGATCGTCAATTTCCTGGGCACCCTGCAAAACGAATGGGCTGGCGCGCAGGCGTTCAGCTCCTTCGACACGTACATGGCGCCCTACATCCGCAAGGACAGCCTGCGCTACGAAGACGTGCGCCAGTACATGCAGGAGCTGATCTTCAACCTCAACGTGCCATCGCGCTGGGGCACGCAGACGCCGTTCACCAACCTCACTTTCGACTGGGTCTGCCCGGACGACCTGCGCGAGCAGATTCCCGTCATCGCTGGCCAAGAGATGGACTTCAGCTATGGCGAGCTGCAGGCGGAGATGGACATGATCAACCGCGCCTACATCGAGATCATGATGGCGGGCGACGCCAAGGGACGCGTGTTTACCTTCCCCATCCCCACTTACAACATCACCGAGGATTTCGACTGGCATAGCGAAAATGCCGAACGCCTGTTCGAGATGACGGCCCGCTACGGCCTGCCCTACTTCCAGAATTTCATCAATTCGGAACTCAAGCCGAACATGATACGCTCCATGTGCTGCCGCTTGCAGCTGGACTTGCGCGAACTGCTGAAACGGGGCAATGGCCTGTTCGGTTCCGCCGAGCAGACGGGTTCCCTGGGCGTGGTGACGATCAACTGCGCGCGCCTGGGCCACCTGTGGCGCGGCGACGAAGCAGCTCTGCTGGCCGATCTGGACCGCCTGCTGGAACTGGGCAAAATCAGCCTGGAAATCAAGCGCCGCACCATCGAGGAACTGATGCAGCAAGGCTTGTTTCCCTACACGAAGCGCTACCTGGGCACCCTGCGCAATCACTTTTCCACGCTGGGGGTGAACGGCATCAATGAAATGATCCGCAATTTCAGCGGCGACGCGTATGACATCACGTCCGCCGAGGGCCATGCGCTGGCCGTGCGCCTGCTCGACCACGTGCGCGCCCGCATGGTGCAATTCCAGGAAGAGACAGGCCATATGTACAACCTGGAAGCGACACCGGCCGAGGGCACCACGTACCGCTTCGCCCGCGAAGACCGCAAACGCTATCCCGCCATCCTGCAGGCCGGCACGGTCGACAATCCGTATTACACGAACTCGTCGCAGCTGCCCGTCGGCTACACGGACGACCCGTTCGAGGCGCTGGAATTGCAGGATGCGCTGCAGCGCAAGTACACGGGCGGCACGGTGCTGCACCTGTACATGACGGAAGCGCTGTCGGACGCGAATGCCTGCCGCGAACTGGTGAAACGCGCCCTGAGCCGCTTCTCGCTGCCCTACATCACGGTCACGCCCACCTTTTCCATCTGCCCCCGCCACGGCTACCTGGCCGGCAAACATGAATTCTGCCCCACCTGCGACGCGGAACTGATCGCCCGCAAGCAGACCCACCCTGTTCCATCACTTGAGGAAACGCCATGAATGCACGTCCCGACTTCACTCCCGCCATCACCCTGCTCGACAGCGAACGCCAGCGCTGCGAAATCTGGACCCGCGTGATGGGCTACCACCGCCCCGTCGCCTCGTTCAACATCGGCAAGCAGGGCGAATTCCACGAGCGCCAGTACTTTACGGAAGCGAGCGCCCGGCTTGGCCAGCCCGCCTGCCATGGCGGCTGATTTGAAAGTGGGCGGCCTGACGCCCTTTTCCGCCACCGACTACCCGGGCAAACTGGCGGCCGTGGTGTTCGTGCAGGGCTGCCCCTGGCGTTGCGGCTATTGCCACAATCCCCACTTGCAGGTGCGCACGCTGGAAGGCGCCATGCCCTGGCAGGACGTCTTGACCTGGCTGCGCCGCCGCGTAGGCCTGGTCGACGCCGTCGTCTTCAGCGGCGGCGAAGCGTGCATGGACCCGGCGCTGGGGCGCGCCATGCAAGACGTCAAAGCGCTGGGTTTCGGCATCGGCCTGCATACGGCCTGCATCTATCCGCAGCGCCTGCAGGAAGTGCTGCCACTGGTCGATTGGGTAGGCTTCGACATCAAGGCGCCGTTCAGCGACTATCGTCATGTGACCCGCGTGGCCGGCAGCGGCGACCCGGCGCGCGCCTGCCTGGACGCCATCCTCGCCAGCGGCGTCGCCTACGAGTGCCGCACCACCACCCACCCGGACCTGCTGCCGGACGAGCAGTTGCTGGCCCTGGCCACCACCCTGGCCGCAAAAGGCGTCGATAACTACGTGCTGCAGCAATTCCGCGCCGAAGGCTGCGCGGATGCGGCGCTGGCCGGCCGCCTCCTGCACGGCTATCCGGCGGCGCGTACTGTGGCGCAAATCGGCGCCATGTTTCCCCGTTTTACATTCCGTAACCATGCCAATTAAGCCGGCAGCCACATAATTTCGCAAAGCCCCACAAAATTCCCCGTTCTACAACGCTGAAATGTCTTGCGTGCTGTAATGTATCAACTGTGCCGCGCACCACGCGCAGCCGGTCAGATTCCTCACTCCGCATTACAGATAAGCGTCATCCATGAACGATTTCACCGCAGTCAGCCCATGTATCCCTTCCACCCACGCCGACATCCTGTACGGCCCGCCGCGACCGGATCTGCTGCGAGAGGAAGTGCTGGCCGACCTGCTGGAGGCAACGGCCCGCCGCTGCCCCGAACAGATCGCGCTGATCGATGGTGAGCGCCGCATCACGTATGCGGAACTCGATGCCCAGGCGGGCCTGGCGGCGTCGCGCCTGATGGCGGCCGGCGTCAAGCCTGGCGACATCGTGGGCCTGTGGCTGCCGCGCGGCGCCCATTTGCTGCTGATGCAGGCGGCCATCGCCAAAGCGGGCGCCGCCTGGCTACCCGTCGATGAAGATACGCCCGTCGAGCGCCTGCAAGTGTGCCTCGATGACGCCAATGGCGCTGGCGTCGTCAGCTGCGCGCAGTTCGCGTCGCGCCTGCTTGATGCCGGCGTCAAGCGTCCCGTGTGGACGGCGGAAAGCCTGCTGGCCCCCGCCGCGCCGGGCGAAGTGCTGCCCGCGCGCGGCGCCGTGCTGCCCGAACACCCCGCCTATGTCATCTACACCTCCGGCTCGACGGGCAAACCCAAGGGCATCCTGATCAATCAACGCAGCATCTGCCACTTCCTGCGCAGCGAAAACGCCGTGCTGGAAGTGACGCAAGCGGACACCGTCTACCAGGGATTTTCCGTCGCCTTCGACATGTCGTTCGAGGAAATCTGGATCGCCTACCTGGTGGGTGCCACCCTGTGGCTGGGTCCCAAGGATATCTCGGGTGATCCGGAAGCGTTGCCGCGCGCGCTGGCAGCCAATCACGTCACCGTACTGCACGCAGTGCCGACCTTGCTGGCCCTTTTCGCCGAGGAAGTACCGAGCCTGCGCCTGATCAACCTGGGCGGCGAGATGTGCCCGGAATCGCTGGTTGAGCGCTGGTCGCGTCCGGGCCGTGCCATGTTCAACACCTATGGCCCCACGGAGGCGACCGTCTCGTGCAGCCTGGCGCGCCTGCGGCCCGGTGAACCCGTCACCATCGGCACGCCGCTGCCCAACTATGGCTTGCTGGTGCTGCAGGTGGCCGAAGCGGGAGAAAATCGTCCCTTGACCCTGCTGCCGCGCGGCGAAACGGGTGAGCTGTGCATCATCGGCCCCGGCCTGGCCGAGGGTTACCTGGGCCGGCCCGACCTGACGGTGGAAAAATTCCTGCCCAACTCGTGGGCGACCAGCGAGGATGACGCGCGCCTGTACCGCACGGGCGACCTGGCGCGCATCGATGCCGACGGCCAGGTGCTGTGCCTGGGCCGCGCCGACGACCAGGTGAAAATTCGCGGCTTCCGCGTGGAGCTGGGCGAGATCGAAGCCGTGCTGGCGCAGCAGGCAGGCGTGGGCACGGTGGCCGTATTACTGCGCAAGGATGACGGCATCGACCAGCTGGTGGCTTACATCGTCGGCAGCGACGAGGCATCCGACGATGCCCTTGCGGCAAAAACGCTGCGCGCGGCCCTGAACCTGCACTTGCCGCCGTATATGGTACCGGGCCGTTTTGAATTGCTGCCGCTGATGCCGCGCCTGACGTCCGGCAAGATCGATAGGAAAGCCTTGAAAGCCATGCCCCTGTCCGCGCCACCGGCGGGCGAGGCGGGAGAATCGGACGTGCCGGAAACGCCGGCCGAAGCGGCCCTGTTCGCGGCCCTGGCCAAGCTGTTCCCCGGCCAGGCGATTTTGCGCCAGCTCGATTTCTTCAGCGACCTCGGTGGCCACTCCTTCCTGGCCGCGCGCCTGGCATCCGCCCTGCGCGCCGATCCGGCCTACGCCCACATGACGGTGCGCGACATTTACCAGAACCGGCAGATTGGCAAGATCGCCGCCGTATTGAACGAGGCGCCTGCGCTGGCCACGCCGGAGGCGGAATGGACGCCGCCGTCCGCCATGAAGCGCTGGATCTGCGGCGCGGCGCAGGCGGCGGCCGTGCCGGGCCTCGTCACCCTGCGCATGGCGCAATGGATGGCGCCCTTCTTCACGTATCACTTCTTCACGGGCGACACGGGCGATACCGTGCCGCGCGCCATCGCCGCTTCCATCGGTGTGTTCCTGCTGGCGACCCTGGCCGAATTTGCCATCGCCATCGGCGGCAAGTGGCTGATCGCGGGGCGTTTGAAACCGGGCAGCTATCCGCTGTGGGGTGTCACCTATTACCGCTGGTGGCTGGCCGACCGCCTGGTCGAATCGGCGCCCGCCTACCTGCTCAGCGGCTCGTCGCTGAATAGCTGGTGGCTGCGCGCGCTGGGTGCGAAAGTGGGCAAGGAAGTGGTCATCGGCTCGATGACCCTGCGCGCGCCCGACCTGCTGTCCATCGGCGACAACGTCAGCGTGGGCAATGCCGTCAACTTTGAAAACGCCCGGGTCGAACGGGGCCGTTTGCTGCTGGGCCAAATCAGCATCGGCGACGATGCCTGCATCAGTTCCTACGCGATCATGGAAGGCAACACCAGCGTAGGCGCCTTCGGCCACCTGGAGGGGCAATCCGCGCTGGCCGATGGCGCCTCGGTGCCGGCTGGCAGGGTCTGGACGGGCTCGCCCGCGCGCGACATCGGTCCCTACGATCCCGCCAGCCAGCCACCGCGCCCCGCCGTCTCGCGCCTGCGCCTGACGGGTGAAACCCTGTTCTTCTGCTTCGGCATGGTCCTCATCGCCGTGCTGTTCTTCATGCCCGTCTTCCCCAGCTTCGTCCTGATCGACTGGTTCGACGAGCGCGAAATGATGCCGTGGCTGCAGGGCCGCGACGTGACGACCCAGCTGGCCCGCTACTTCCTGCTGGCCTTCCCCGCCAGCGCCGTGCTGATCGTGCTGACCGCCCTGCTGTCGGCCGCCATCCGCTGGGGGCGCTGCCCCGCTTGAAACCGGGCAGCTCGCCCGTGCACAGCAATATCTATTGCGCCAAGTGGCTGGTCAGCCATATCCAGGAATCGAGCTTGAACGTGTTGCACGGCATCTACGCCACCGTCTACGCACCGTACTGGTACCGCTTGCTGGGCGCCAAGGTCGGCAAGGGCGCCGAGATTTCCACGGCGCTGGGCGTGGTGCCCGACATGCTGACCCTGGGCGACGACACCTTCATCGCCGACGCCGTCATGCTGGGCGACGAGCAGATCGACGGCGGTTGGATGACCATGCGCCCCACCGTCATCTCGCACCGCAGCTTTGTCGGCAACGGCAGCTACATCCCGGATGGCACCGTGCTGCCCGAACACGTGCTGATCGGCGTGCACACGCATGCGCCCCGCAATGAGCAGATGCACAGCGGCGACACGTGGCTGGGCTCTCCGCCCATGCACCTGCCCGCGCGCGAACAGGTCAGCGGTTTTGCCGAGCACCTGACCTTCAAGCCATCGCTGTTGCGCCGCCTGGGCCGCAGCCTGATCGAAGCCTTCCGCATCGTCGCGCCGCATGCGGTGGTGATCGCCGTCGGCTATACCCTGGTGCTGGACGTGATGCCGATCGCAGGCGCCGGACGCTGGGGCGAAGTGGTGGGCGACCTGGCCATCGCCGGCCTGGCCTACGGCATCGGCAATTTCCTCGTCGTCGTGCTGTTCAAGTGGCTGCTGCTGGGACGCTACCGCAAGCATGCGGCACCCATGTGGACGCCGTTCGTGTGGATTTCGGAAGGCGTGACCAACCTGTACGAAGGCATCGCCGTGCCCAACTTCATGCGCTACCTGCGCGGCACGCCATGGCTGCCGCTGGCCTTCCGCCTGTTCGGCTGCAAGATCGGCCGCGGCGTCTACATGGACACCACCGACATCACGGAATTCGACTGCGTGCACATCGGCGATTACAGCGAATTGAACGCGCTCACCTGCCCGCAGACGCATTTGTTCGAAGACCGCGTGATGAAGATCGACCATGTGGACATCGGCCAGCGCGTCTACATGGGCCCGCGCAGCTCCGTGCTGTACAGCGCCAAGGTGGGCGACAATGCGCGCCTGGGACCCTTGACCCTGGTGATGAAGGGTGAACACATCCCTGCCGGCAGCAACTGGGCGGGCTGCCCGGCGGCGCCGCTGCGCAGCTGATCGCATCTGATGAATCGTACGGTGCTCTGGTCGGGGGACGGCGTGCTGGTGATCGGCGTCGCCGCCGAGCTGCCGCGCGCCGAAGCCCGCCTGCGCATCCGCGCCGCCGTGCGCGAAGCGGCGGCCCGGTGGCTGAAGTTGGACATCGAGGCCATCTCGGTGGCGTCGACGCCGGGCACCCCTCCCCGTTTGCTGCTGGCAGGACGCGCCGCGGGCCTGTCGTTCAGCCATGACGAGGGATTGTCGCTGGCCGCCATCGGCCTGCATGGCCCTGTCGGCATCGACGTCATGCGGGTGCAGGACATACCCGACTGGTTCAATCTGGCGCGCGACTACCTGGGGCCGCAGGCAGCCAATGAACTGGCGGCCCGCCCCGCTGCGCAGCGCCCATTGGCCCTGGCGCAGGCGTGGACGGCGCGCGAGGCGGCGCTCAAGCGTGCGGGCTTGCAGCTGGCGGAGTGGAACGGGGCAGCACCGGCTTGCCGCTTGCACGCCCTGGCCATGGCTGCGCCGCATGTGGCGACCCTGGCATATTAATCTTCCTTCCCTTTGCCGCTACTGCTAACGCTACCGCCGATCTGGACGAAAATCAGTTTTACGATAATACTGACGAATAATCCCAGCACCCCGATCAATTCCAGCATGGTCCTTCCTTTGCAGTGACAGCAGACCAGGTCACTGTAACGCGAACATCGGGGCCAGGCTAATATCAAATCAGGCAGTCTCCGATCTCGAAAAGGCATACGATTGATTTCCATCAGACAGTTCCGCTATTTTGTCGAAGTCGTCGATGCGGGCAGCTATTCGCGCGCGGCGGAAAAGCTGTACATCGCGCAATCGGCCCTGAGCCGGCAAATCAAGGAGCTGGAAACGGAAGTACAGGCCCTGCTGCTCACACGCGACGCGCGCCATATCGAACTGACGCCCGCGGGACAGGTCTTTTATGAACGGGCCCGGCGCATCCTCGAAGACATCGAGGAAACCGTGCGCCAGACGCGCCACGTGGGACAAGGGGCGCAAGGCATCATCCGCCTGCTGCATTCGAGTTCCGTCACCCTCACGCCCGCCATCGGCGCCGTGCTGAACCGCCTGCTGGCGCAGTTCCCCGGCGTTTCGCTGGATGTGTCGAAAGGCTCGTCGGAAAACCAGGCGGCTGACATCGAGGAAGGCCGCGCCGACCTGGGCCTCGTGCGCCTGCCCACCCTGCGCAAGCATGCCAATATCGTCGTGCGCGAGCTGTACGGGGAAAGGCTGGTGGTGGCCGTGTCGTCAGCCTCGCCGCTGGCCGCGCTGGAGCGCACGACGATAGCCGCCCTGCGCGACGAGGCCTTCGTCTCGATTCCGCACAAGGACCGGGGAGGCTTGAGCTACCTGGTGGCGGGCCTGTGCCTGGCGCAGGGCTTCTTTCCAAAGGCGGCGCGCGCCCTGTCGCGCAAGACCTCGCAGCTGAACCTGATCGAGGCCAACATGGGCATCGCCATCGTCCCGGACAGCATGCGCCTGGTGGCGCCGCCCGGCGTGCGTTTTATCGCGCTGCCGGACGAGGAATCGCATTCCGTCGTGGGCCTGATTTCGCCGCGCGCGGCCAGCGGCATGGTGGCCGCGTTTACGGAAGCGTTCGTGCGCGAGATGAACGCGTTGGCAACGGCCGCTTAACCTTCCGCATACAGCGCGGCATCCACGTCGCGCACGGCCGCCATCAGCAAGGCCAGCTTCATGACATCGAGTTTGCCATCGGTGCGCACGCGCGAGCACAGGTCGATGCCGTAGGGGCGCACCTGGCGCAGCGCATCGGCTACGTTGGTGTCATCCAGCCCGCCGGCCAGGAAGACGGGACGGGGGCTGGCGCGCACGAAGCGCGCGCTGACGGACCAGTCGTGCGTGCGGCCCGTGCCGCCCAGTTCCGGGACCAAGGCGCCGGGGCGGCCGGAATCGAGCAAGAAAGCATGCACATGGGGCGCGTACGCGGGAATCAGCGCCAAAGCCTCTGGCCCCTCCACGTGGATCACCTGCACGCGCCGCACGTGCGGCAGCAAGCGCGCCAGCTGCCCCACTTCGCCGGGGTCGATAGGGCCGACGATCTGCACGGTGGACGGCTGCGTGGCGCACACGTGTTCGGCGATGGCTTGCGCCGTCGTCTCGGACGTCAGCAGGAACGTGGCCACGGGGGGTGGCGTCCACGCGGCGATCTGCGCGATGCGCGCGTCGGGAATCGGACCGGGGCCGGATGGCATGGCGGCCACCAGGCCCAGCGCGTCGGCGCCGGCGGCAATGGCCAGTTGCGCTTCGTCGATGGAAGCGATGCAGCAGATCTTGATACGGGTTCTCATGGCCTTGCGTGCTCAATAGGGATGGTCAACATTACAACACAGGGCGGCTCGCGCGCCAAGACACGCGGTCAAGGCCGCGCACGATTGTGTGCCAGAATGGGGCCTGCCCACATACCGAGGAATCCATGGCCGACTACAAAAACCCCAGCTACGTGGCCCGCTCCATGCACCCGCGTTTCGATGAACTGACCTCGCCCGGCGAAGCCGTGCCGTATTCGGGCATCTACCGCTGCGATGGTTGCGCGCACGAGATCGTATCGACGGAAGGCCACGTCATGCCGCCGCAAAACCACCATCAGCACAGCAGCGAGCAAGGTGCTATCCGCTGGCGCCTGATCGTCAGTCCGCGCTGAGGGTAGATGATGCTGCGGCGCAGATTGACAGGCGCCGGGCGCCGGCCGATACTTGATTGATACTGGATCGCCACTGGAATGCCCGCATGCGCATCATCGATTTTGAAGTCCGCAAGGAGTGCCCACCGCAGTTGTGCGACTGCGAACGCGGGCGCCTGCTCGACGATCCGCAGGCGGACCTTGCCATCCTGCGCCTGAACCTGACGGAAGAAAAGCGCCTGCTGGCGCACATCGAGGGCATCGCCACCTATGCGCAGTTGCAGAAGCTGCAGCTGCTGTTGAAGACCAACCTGGGTGTGGAATTGCAGATTGCACCGGGCAGCGGCGAAGTGCGCACCGTGCGCGGCTTCCAGATCCGCCTGCTGGAGCGGCCCGGCCTGTGCCGCAAGACGCGCGCCGCCATTCCAGCCGCCGTGCGCCGCTGCCTGGCCGCGCATCCCGAAATCGCGTTTGCGATCTTGAATGAAAACGATTTGCTCGGGGAGTTTAGACGCTGGCGCGGATGGGAATGACCCTGCCCTTTGCTTCACGCGCCCGCAACTGCCCGCAGCCACCCTCCACGTCCTGCCCGGCCGAATCGCGCAATTTGGTCAGCACGCCGCGCGCGTGCAGGGCGGCGGCAATGGCGCGCGCCTTTTCCCAGCTGGGACGCTTGAACGGCAAGTCGTCGATGGTGTTATACGGGATCATGTTGAGCACGGCGTACTTGCCCTTCAAGAGCGCCACGATGCCATCCATCTCGTCCTCGCCATCGTTCACACCTTCCATCAAGGTCCACTGGTACTGCACCGGGTAGCCGGTCAGGCGCGCATATGACTCGCCGAACTCCACCAGTGCGCGCGGCGACAGCTTTGGCGCGCGCGGCAGCAGCTGTTCGCGCAGCTCCGGCTTGGTCGTGTGCAGCGACAGGGCCAGCGCCGGCTTGACCCTTCCCTGCGGCAGGCGCTCGAAGGCGCGCGGGTCGCCCACGGTGGAAAACACCAGGTTCTTGTGGCCGATATTGCCCTCGGTGCCCAGCAGCTCGATGGCTTCCATCACATTATTCAGGTTATGCGCCGGTTCGCCCATGCCCATGAAGACGATTTTTTCACGGGGCGCAAGGTGCGCGCCAGTACCACCTGGGCGACGATCTCGCCGCTGGTGACTTGCCGGATCAAGCCGTCGCGGCCCGTCATACAGAACTGGCAGCCGACGGCGCAACCGACCTGGCTCGATACGCACAGGCCGTCGCGCGGCAGCAGCACGCTTTCCACCGTCTGGCCGTCATGCAGTCCCACCAGCAGGCGCGCGGAACCGTCCGCGCCAGGATGGGTACTGAGCAATTTCAGCATGCCCTGCAATTCGAGGTCGAGCGCGGGCAGGGCCTCGCGCACGGGCAGCGGCAAAAAGTCTTCGGCGCGGCGCCGGCCCTGGTCGTGCGGCTGCGCCTGTATCCAGTCGCGCAGCACGCGCTGTTCGTGCAAAGGCTTGGCGCCCAGGGCGCGCAGGCGCTGGCGGAGATGATCGATTTGCATGGATTCTGAATAAAAAAACGGCGCGCAGGAATGAAGCCAGCGCGCCGTGTTACGGGTAAAAGCGTTACACCTTCTTGACGAACTCCGTCTTCAGGCTCATGGAACCGAAGCCGTCGATCTTGCAGTCGATATCATGGTCACTATCGACCAGGCGGATGTTCTTGACCTTGGTGCCCATCTTGACGACACCGCCGCCGCCCTTCAATTTCAAGTCCTTGATGACGCTGACCGTGTCGCCGTCCTGCAGGATATTGCCGGCCGAATCGCGGTACACCTTGGCGCCCTCTTCCGCTGCTTCGCCAGCCGTGGCCGACCATTCATGCGCGCATTCAGGGCAGATCAACTGGCTGCCGTCTTCGTACGTGAATTCGGATTTGCATTGCGGGCATGGTGGTAATGTGCTCATTTTCTTCTCTGTCTGGTGAACAGCGCGTGCTGTAAAAGCCGACAGTATAGTGCCTACGCCCCGTATCAGCGCGCTTTTTTCGCCATCATTATCAAGGACGGCGAATAATCTCGATGGTGCTGTGGACGATTTCTTCATGGATGCCGATGCGCGCGCGCAGCTCGGCCGCTGTCAGCGAGGCGTCGCGGCTGACGACGGACAAGGCACACGAATACAGCTGCTTGCCGACTCTCCACACGTGCAGGTCGACGATGCGCGGCGTGTCGCCGGCACTTTCCACTTCCACCGCCTCGCGGATTTCGTCCACCACGGGATGGTCCATCTCGCGGTCCAGCAAGACCTTGCCCGTCTCCTGCATCAGCTTTTTCGCCCACAGCGCCACCAGCACGGCGCCTGCGATACCCATCACGGGATCAAGCCAGCTCCAACCGTACAGCCATGCGCCGCCCAGCGCGACGATGGCCAGCACGGACGTGGCGGCATCGGCCAGTACGTGGATGTACGCGGCCTTCATGTTCAGGTCTTCGCCATGGTGGTGGTCATGATGGTCGTGGCCGTGACCATGATGGTGGTCGTGATCGTGGTCGTGGTGCCCGCCGAGGATCAGCGCGCACACGAGGTTGACCAACAGGCCGAAGGCCGCTACCGCCATGGCCTGCGGATAGTGGATGGGCTGCGGCGAAAACAGGCGCTCGACGGAAGCTGCCACCATCAGCACTGCCACGCCCAGCAGCAGGATGGCGCTGGTATAGCCAGCCAGCACTTCGATCTTCCACGTGCCGAAGGCAAAACGGGGATCGCGCGCATAGCGGCGCGCCGCCGCATACGCAAACGCGGCCAGGCCGATGGCCAGCGCGTGCGAACTCATATGCCAGCCATCGGCCAGCAGGGCCATGGAGTTGTACCACCAGCCGGCGACGATCTCCAGCACCATGGTGGCCAGGGTGATCCACATGACGATGCGCGCGCTGCGTTCCGCCTTGTCGCTGGCGCCGCCGAAGACGTGTTCATGCTGCCAGGCGGAGAGGTCTTCGCTGAACGATTGCGTTTTCATGACGTTCTCCTTATTTGAGGTAGGTGCGCAGGATGCCCGCGATGTCGTCGGCGCCCCTGGCCCGTTCTTCATTGGCCAGGTCGGGACTGGCCACGTGCTCGCGCAAGTGTTCTTCGATGACTTCGGCCATCAGGCCATTCACGGCGCCGCGCACGGCGGCGATCAGTTGCAGCACTTCGCCGCAGTCGCGCCCCTCTTCCAGGCCCCGCTCCAGCCCCTCCACCTGGCCGCGGATGCGCTTCACGCGATTGAGCAGCTTGGTCTTGTTGTGCGCTGTGTGTCCCATGATTCCACCTCGATAAATACTATAGGGGGGTATACTATCAGAAACCGCGTCGACTACGACCAGGCGTAAAAAAAAGCCGCGCATCGAGAACGATGGCAGCTACGTCGACCAGGCGAACGCGCGTCAGGGAAGGGGCGCAATCTTCCGCAGCTTGCTGGCCAGCGAGGCGTCGGACAATTCGCCCAGGTGCGTATCGACCAGGCGCCCCTGCGCGTCATAAAACAGGGTGGTCGGCAGGGCCGAGGAGCCGGCCGCCTTGCCCAGCGCCGCCTCGCTGTCGAGCACCACATTGCGCAGGGTCACGCCGCTCCTGTCCAGGAAAGCGCCTGCCGCCGCCGCATCCTCGCGCTGGTTCGCATACACGAAGACGATATCGGCGCGCGCCTGCTGGGCGGCGGCCAGCACGGGCATCTCGCGCCGGCATGGCGGGCACCAGCTGGCCCACAGGTTGACCACCATGGGCTTGCCGCCGGCCAGCGCCGCCAGGGTCACCGGCGCGCCATCGACCGTCTGCAGCGCCACGGCCGGCAAGGCCGTCGGCTTGTCGTAGGCCAGCAAGATCCCTGCGCTCAACACGCTCCAGGCCAGCGCGCTGGACGCCACGCTGATGGCCAGCGGACGGCGCATTGCCGCCATGGCGGCGCGCCGGCAACGCCACGCGGCGATGACCAGGGCAGCGGCAATGCCGGCCGGCGCCAGGAACCCTCCGTCGCGGATATTGAGGATGGACCAGGGCGCGGCCAGGTACTGCTCGTGCCAGCGCAGCACGAACGCCAGGCGCGCCGCCAGCAGGCCGGCGATCAGCATGTCGGAAACCAGGGGGCCTGCATCGGGCAGTTGGCGATAGCGCCGCAGCCAGCCCGCCACGCCGTAGGCGACGCACAGGGAAACGAACAGCAGGACCAGGCCCGTGGGCAGGGCCAGGGGGCCGATTTGCAGGGACAGCATGGGCGCTTTCAGGATCGTCGAGGGACGGCCATTGTGGCCCATGCGGATTAAGCCGGCGTTAAGAAGCGGCCAGTACCTCTTTGCGTACAAAATGCATGGCTTGCGGCTGGTCCACCAGCACGCACTGTTTGCCCGTGCGCTTGCAGTGGTCATGCACGCGCCAGTAAGCATCGTGGCTGACGCAGCCCGTCTGGCAGATCACCAGATCGGCTGCCACCAGGCCCGCTTCCAGCGCGGCCGCATCGTCGGCGCCATCGTCGCCGCCCGCGTGATGCAGGAAGCGCCCGCCTGCCTGCTCGATGGCTTGCTGCGCCACGTTGGCGCCGCCCCCTTCCTGGCCCGCTTCCCGGCTTAAGTAGTCGCCCACATACAGCACCGCTTTTTCGCGTACGCCCACCAGCAAATCGGCTTGCAGCGCGGAGCGAGGCGCGGCCGAGGGCATCCACTGCAGGCGCAGCAATTCGCGCATCAAGTCCTGTACCCGCTCACTGAGCCATTCGACCTTGCGCGCCAGCCGCGCCCGCGTCGGCAAACCCGGCGCGGCCGCCGCCAGCTCGGCCAGCTCTTCGCGCGCCAGCGCCAGCTTCGTATCGCGGATGACGACCTGCGCCTGCACCCGCATCAGCTGCGCTTCGAGTTGCCCAATCCGGGCAAGCTGCGCCGCCTGTTCGGCCTGCATCGCGGTGCAACGCGCCTGCGCCCGCCCATATTCGCCCATCAGCACACGATGCTCATGCGCGATCAAATCCTCGTTGCCATACATACTGCCCATCATGCCCTCGTTCACACGCATGGCGCCGTTGCGCCGGCCCATCGCCAACCTATTGCCACGCATTATAAATGAGAATCATTATTATTTATGTATGCGCGCGTGCGCGGTAGGGGTATGCGAGGGCTGCCGGCGTCAGACGGCAGGTGGGCAAGACAGGATGCGCTGCCAGACATCGTCCTGCACCTGTCTCACATACCGTGGACCTTCCGGACCGCGATACGTGTCCAGGGTGTTCGGCCACGCGATATCGATGAACAACTGCCGTTTCGCATCGATCAGCAGGGATTGGCCCACATAGTTCCCCTTGATCTCGCCCTTGTTCACGGCCAGCAGTCGCGCGCCGCCGGCAAGCGTCCGCTCTTCAAGCTCCACGCCGCTGCGCTCGGCCACATCGCGCAGCCAGCGTTCGCGCCAGCGCGCCTGCTCCCCGAACTGTTCCTTTGGCGGCCGGTCCAGCTTGACGACGGCCGCCACGGGCCCGCCTATCCCCGCCTGCAGCGAAAAACCCATGCGTTCCTGCAACTCGATCGTATACGCCTCGCCCTTGACGTCGATCTGGTAGCGCCCCGTCCCGTCCTGCACCAATAGGGCGACCTGGTGATAGGCGGGCTTGACGCAAGCGGCGTATTGATAGGCGAGCACATCAAGAAACGGTGGTGCGGCGGGGGACGCCGCCGCCATGGCGGGCGACAGGCTGGAACACAGCGCGGCGGCTGCCGCGCATTGCATCATATTCATTCTTGCTCCGGTTCGTGTGGGACGGCAATGGCAGCCGAAAAACAGGCACGGCACGCCATTATGTTGCTTCTACATAATATCTTGCACAATTTTTTGCCGATGGTGGCATTGGCAAGAGCTGCACTCTAGCTGATGGGGAGAAAACGGCCCGCACGGCTATCGGACGACGGTCCCTGCGACACGATTCAATTGAATCGCGCTTGTTAAATAACTATTTCTAAGGTGTAATCTTATAAGCAAATCATTGAATTAATTGCAAGTACCCACATTTCGCCACACGGAGTTCCCATCAATGTCCGAATTGGTCCAAGCAAGCGCGTCGCCAGCACCTGCCACGTCACCCGTCGCCAACGGCTTCAGCCAGGCCACGCGCCTGCTGAAGCTGAGCACGCCCCTGGGCCCGGACAAGCTGCTGGCCGAATGCGTGCGCGGCGAGGAAGGCCTGGGATTGGGCTATGTCTTCAACATCGCCGCGCTGTCGCTCGATGCGGCCATTCCCCTCAAGTCGCTGATCGGCCAGCCCATCCTGCTGGAATTGCGCACGGCTGCCGGCACCGAGGACTGGCGCCCTTTCCATGGCCATGTCACCGCGGCCGAACTGGCGGGCGCGAACGGCGGCTTTGCCCGCTACAACCTGACCATGCAGCCATGGACGGCCTTCCTGGCCCACGGCCGCGACAGCCGCGTCTTCCAGGACCTGGCGGTACCGGACATTCTCGAAGTCGTCTTCGCCCGCTACCAGAGCCAGGGCATGCTTGCGCCCGCCTGGCGTTTCGACCTGCTCGACCGCGCGGCCTATCCGAAACGCAGCATCTGCAGCCAGTACCAGGAAAGCGACTGGGCCTTTGCGGAACGGCTGATGAGCGAGGAAGGGCTGTTTTATTATGCCGAACACACGGGCGATGCGGGCAGCGCCGGCCTGGGCAGCCATACCCTCGTCATCGCCGACCACAACGGCAGCTTCAAGCCCAACGCCCAGTCCAGCATCGCCTACAGCCAGCCAGGCGCCGTCATGCCGCAAGACACGATGGACCGCTGGCGCATGCAGCTGCGCCAGCAAACCAACGGCATCGAACTGTCCAGCTGGGATTACCGCGCGCTGGGCCAGCGTCCCATCAGCGCCGCTGGCGCCAAGGACGGGACGATGGCGCTGGTCAGCCGCGACGCTCCCGGCGCCTATGCCTACCCGTCGCGCGAGCAGGGGCAACGCCTTGCCGAGCGTCAGTTGCAGGCGCTGACGGCGGCCAGGGAAGTGTTTACCGGCGCCGGCACCGTGCGCACCCTGGCGCCCGGCACCACCTTCACCCTGAGCGGCCAGGCGCAAACGGACGCGGCGGGCGATGGCGACGCAGCGACCTTCCTCGTCACCCGCACGGTGCACCTGATGCATAACAACCTTGATGCGGAGCTCGGCGGCGGGCTGCTGCAGCGCTTCGGCCAGGGCTTGCTCGATGCGCTGATCGGCGACGAAGCGGCCGGCAGCCTGCATGCCGTCGGCGATACCATCAGCGAACGCCCGCCCTACCGCAACCGCATCGACGCCATCCGCAGCAAGATTCCCTACCGCAGCAGCTATGCCAACCAGCATGGTCAACTGCTGCATCCGCGCCCCAGCATCACGGGCCAGCAGACCGCCATCGTCGTCGGCCCGGCCGGCGCCCAGCTGCATACGGACCGCGACCACCGCATCAAGGTGCAATTCCACTGGCAGCGGGGGGCGCAAAGCCATAGCAGGCTGGCGCATCCGGCGGCCGACAGTCACACGGGCGCGCCCGGCGACGATAGCGCCGGCACCTGGGTCAGGGTCGCCACGCCGCTGGCCCCCGTCGCTGGCGCCAACTGGGGCAGCAACGCCCTGCCCCGCGTGGGCCAGGAAGTGCTCGTCGATTTCCTGGAAGGCAATATCGACCGCCCCGTCGTCATCGGCACGCTGTACAACGGCCGCGGCCAGGCCGACGCGCAAAACAACCAGGTCAGCCAGGGCACGGGCGCGGCGACGGGCAACGCGCCGGCCTGGTTTCCCGGCCAGGCTGGCGCCCATGCCCACCCGGCGGTCTTGTCGGGCATCAAGACGCAAGCCATGCAAGCCAGCCAGGGCGGCGGCGGCGCCTACAGCCAGCTGGTGTTCGACGACAGCCCGGGCCAGGGCCGCGTCGCCTTGCAGCGCCACGCCGGCCCTCACCAGGGCACGGCCGAACTGAACCTGGGCCATTTGCGGCACCAGAGCGACAACCAGCGGCTGGCGCCGGCAGGCTTTGGCGCCGAGCTGAAAACGGAACACAGCGCCGCCCTGCGCGCGGGAGCGGGCATGCTGCTGTCAGCGCATGGCCGCGATGCCAGCGGCAGCCAGATGGATGCGCAGGAAGCGCTGGAACAGCTCAGGCAAAGCTTGCAACTGCAGACTTCGCTGGCCGAGCAGGCGCAGAAACATTTCGCACTCGAAATGCCCAGCCCGGCCACAGCCGGTGCGGCTGCGCCAGCTTCCGCTGCCACGCCGGACCAGGCGCAGACGCCTTCGCCAGCCGCCCAGCTCCCCGCCCTCGCCCAGATGCAGCACAGCATCGAGGTCCTGGGCGCGACGGCCGAGAGTGCAGCCGCTGCGGGCCAGGGCCAGCAGGCGGCGGGCGGCGAAGGCCAGGCCAGCGCGTATGGCGACCCGCAGCTGCAATTGTCCAGTCCGTCCGGCATCGCCGCCACTACGCCGGCCAACGCCGTGCTGGTCGCTGGCGGCAATGGCAGTCTGGCGGCGGGCGCGGATCTCAACTTTGCCGCGCAGGGCAACAGCCTGTACGCGCTGAGCAAGGGCATCAGCCTGTTCACCTACGGCAAGGCCAGCAGCAAGGACAAGCCCAACCAGGAAACCGGCATCCGCCTGCATGCGGCCAGCGGCAAGGTCAGCAGTCAAAGCCAATCCGATGCGACACGGCTGACGGCGGACAAGGCCATCACCGTCAGCAGCACCGCCAAGAGCGTCACGGCGGCGGCAAAGCAGCACATCCTGATGACTGCCCAGGGCGCGTACATCCGCCTCGAAGGCGGCAACATCATGCTGCATGGACCGGGCAAGATCGATTTCAACGCCAGCATGAAGGAATTGACGGGGCCGGCAAGCAGCACCCCCAAATTACCTTTGTTGCCACAGGCTGGGGACGTAAGCAATTTCATGGAGTTGAATTATCGCTGGGATGATTTACAGCCCATGGTAGGGGCACCATACGCCTTGCTGTTCGACAATGGCACCCGCCTGGAAGGCAAGCTCGATGCAAACGGCTTTGCCCGTCTGGAAAACCTGCCTGATCGCAATGCCGTCGTGATCTACGGCGAAGACGAAAGGGAAGCGGTTCCCCGCCACAAGCAGAAACCGAACCAGCTGGCTGGCAGCAAGCCGAAAAGCGACGACGAGGCGCAATCGGTCCTCGACCGCTATCTGGCGCAAGAGGCTGCTTATTATAAAGACAATTTCTTTCCGGATGAGCTCGCTGAAATGGCTGAGGACTTTCCTGCAGGCGCCACCGCCAGCACACTTGAATATGATTTTCACTACGACGATTATCGCTACAAGGACGAGGACAGCATTGCGGACAAAGCCGCAAGCAAAAGCTACAGGGACTTGCACGATCAGGAAGGCGACGAGTCATGAGCGGCCTCACCCCTACCGTCCCGGCCAGCGCGATCCGTGGCGCCTCGCCTGCCAGCCGGGCGCTCAGGCAGGCCGATGACGGCATCGGTACTTGGCTGAGTGACCTCGTCACCGGTTCGGGCTCATCTCCCGCACACATCATCATCACCGGCATTCTCGGTGTTGTCCCTGGTGTGGGACAGGCCATGGATGCGCGCGACTTGATCCTTGGCATCATTGTCATCAGCAAATCGCCATCCGCCATCGGCGCCTGGGTGGAACTTGCCATCACCCTGGTCGGTTGCGTACCCGCCGTGGGCGATACGCTCAAGGTCGGCTTCAAGCTGATGAACAAGGGACACAATTTTGGCCGTGTGCTGGAAGCCGTCTCGCCCAAGCTGCGCGGCAACGTCGAAAAATTCATGCGCAAGATCGACTGGAACGTACTGGCACGTGAAAGCAAGAGCTTGTTCAAGGGCGTAATCGATACGTTTATCGACGGCATCGATAGCTGGATCGTCAAAGCCGTGGCGGGAAAGTCGGAAGTCAAGCTGTTGATCCAGGAAATGCAGGCAATCCAGAAGCGCGGACCCAAAATGATCGAGGACGCCTTCGCCGAACTGAAAAAACTGCATGGCAAGATGATGGGCCATGATCTGCCGCACAACACGGCCGCGGTCGGCAACGCGACAGGAAAAGGCGTGCAGCATGCAGCACAGGATGCGGGAAAGGACATTGCCGGCAAGGAAGCAAAAGCCGCCAGCAAGGCCGAAAAGAGACTTGCAGCGAAAAAGAACAAGGGACGTCACCGGCAATCAGGCCAAGCCCAATTCCAGCAAGGTCAATACCAAGAAAAAAGGCGAAAAGAAAAAGCAGGGCTGGCACACCGGCGTACCGGCCGAGCACATCACGGATTACTTCGTGAAGAAAAGACATGCGATGTTCAAGAAGGCGAACAATGCCGGCAAGCTGACCGAAGAGCATAGCCTGCCGCACGCAGGACTCGATCATCTGTGGTTCAAGGGGGCCGCACTTAGCCAGCCTTTCGTTGTCGGCGAAACCAAGTCGAGCCTGTTCGATTCCTTCCGACTGATGGCGGCGCTACCGGCCGATCTGCAGGAAAAATTCAGTTCCCTGAGGGCGGACGAGGCGGCGAATCCCACGAAAAACAATAACAAACCAAATATTTTCGAAAATGCGGACCGCGATGCCCATGCAAATCAAGACGTAAAAATAGGGAACCAGGAAGCAGATGAAAAAGAACTGAGAAAGGGCTTGAACAAGGAAAATAAAGAAACGAAGCTGCCGACGCAAATGAGCCACGAATGGATCGCCCGCTCGATAAAATCGGAGAAGCTGACGGCTACCGGAGTCACCATCAAGCCCTTGATGAAAAAATACGCCGCAGGCCAGCTTCTCAATCCCAAAGCCAGCCCCCCTATCTGCGCTGGATTTCACTGGTCACCGGTCGTCAACTGACCAAGCATCGGCAGTCAAAGGGGCGCAATCATGAAATCCAGTTGATGCTGGATATTCCAGAAAATATATTAAGGAAATAAGCATGCAGACACTGGATGAAAAGACTTTTCTCGCATCCCGTAGGGAGTTGCTGTTGTCATACGCCATCTATGTTGAAAGCAAAGACAGCCAGGACGAGTGCTTCGACATGGTGGAGGCAGGCTTGCAACAGCCTGCGGAAGTACTGCAAAATATCCCGCCAGAAAACTTCATGACGGCGACGCGCCAGCGGGCCTGGGAGGGTATCGACCAGCTCACCCTGGCCTACAGCGCCGGCCATACGACAGCCGATCTGCGCGCGCTGTATCCTACGATACTGGAATATTGGGAAGAGTTTGCCAGATATGACACGGCTTTTGACCTGCAGGCCAGCGCCGCGGAACAGGGCTTTCCCCACTTCGCCCTGCCCGATGTCGCGTACGAACAAGTCAACCGGATGATCTGCCTTGGCATTCTCCTCGGTTGGGGTAATTTGCTGCCCCGCTTGGCGCCTGTCATCGATTTCAACAACCATGAAAAAGATGGGCTGGTCGAACGCCTGCTGGCATTTTCCATCGATGGCAGGGATACGGACTGGCCGGAATGCACGCGCCACCTGCCGTATTTCAAGACACTCAAGATATTCGCGGCAGAAGAAACAGATCGTCCGGCATTGATGCAGGACTACCTGGAAGAATGGTATTACGCCAGCCGCCGCGAACCCTACTATGACAGCCATGAGCGCGACACGTCATTTTTAGGCTACTGGTCATGGGAAGCTGCAGCCATCACCTGTCTGCTCGATATCGACGACAGCAGCTATCGCGATGCCACATTCTATCCGGCAGACCTGACGGCCTTTTTCCGACAGGCACGCGTTGACTATGCACCGGACGGCGGCGGTCCTGTGCCGGCAAACGAGTTGCGCGCCAAGGCTGGCGACCCCTGCCCCAAGGCGGGAACGTGGGAATCGCTCGATATTCCTCCGCGTGCCATGTCGTATGAGCGGGAACAGCCCATGCTCGACCTCGAGTCAGGATATGGATTGACTGTCTGGCGATATCTGGAAAATTGAATATGCCCGCGCCGCGCCGGGCTCTCAAAATCATCGCAAGGCGACAAGATGCCGGTTTTCGATGACTCCAACTATGGGGAAACAATTTGGTATTGGAGTACGGAACGGTATCCGGCCATGAAAATCATCCGCGCTGGTACGATGAGCATCTCAAAATCTGCGAGGAAGGCTATGCCGCCTTTTACGGCTACCGGGCCTTTGAAGCCGGTGCGACCGTCTTTATGCTCGACCTGGACGACAGCCAGATCGACCATCTCGTCTACCCCAAAGACCTGGTCGATTATGCGCGACAGTTATGGAAAGAAGGCCGTCACACCAGCCTGGAGATGAAACCATCGGCCGAACGAGAGCCCGGCGAATAGAATGAAAAATCCACCATTTGATGATCGTCGTCGCCAACAATTCCTTTGTCAGGAACTATATGAGAAAACCCTGGAGAATTCACGCGCCCTGCTACAAGTTCAGCTGAAAAACAAGGAATCAGCTGAATTCGCTGCCGACATCAGTTTGGCGCACCATTTCTTATATCTTGAAAATTTCTGGATCTGGATGCTCGATTACACCGCTGGCGTGCCAATCGAGAAACTTGCGCCACGGCTGTCAGATATCGTGGACAGGTTTTCGGAATGGAACGGAGCCGATCAGTATCGACAAGAGGAAATCTTGTCGCAATATCCCGAATATGGCCCATACCGATACAGGGCAGCGCCAAATTTCGGCAACCTTTCTGATTATGAAGATACGCTGCAATTACTAAGTGTCGCCATATTATTGCGCGATCAGCGCTCGGTCATGCGCATCATCCGCATATTTCGCAGTCACCGGGGACAGGACGGCCTGTTCGAACAGCTGATTGGCGCGTATGTGGACGATGAGATGACCCTCGATACCTGCGTATTGGGCCAGCCCTACGACACGTTGCTGCAGACGGTATATGAGAGCGATAAGGATGCGACACAAACGCTCATCAAAAAGTATTTGACGCAGTGGTACCCTGCCATGAAGGATCATCCACGCTGGTACAACGGCCATCTGCGCATTAGCGATGAAGGCTACGCTCCCTATTACGGTTACTGGGCATTTGAAGCCGGTGCAATGGCCTTTGTGTTTGACCTCGATGACAGCGGTATCGATCATTTCGCCTACCCGACAGATCTCGTTGCGTATGGACGCACACTACGCAAGGAAAACCGTTATACCAGCATAAATATGAGTGAGGCGGGCGATGTCGGACATGTCGAAGGCAAACAGCCCTGCCATGACACGGATTTTCGGGAGTAAGGATGCAGACTCTGGACGAACAGGCTTTTGGCCCGGCGCAGGGAACCGCCGCTGTCCTACACCATGTACCTCTAAAGCCGGCACTGCATGGAAGAAGGCATCGACATGGTGGCCACCGGCTTGTTGCAGCCGGTGGCAGTGCCGCGCGATACTGCGCCAGAAAATTTCATGACGGCCACGCGCCAGCGGGCCTGGGATGGCGTCGACCAGCTCTCCCTGGAGCGCGACATCTCCTTTTCAGGCTACTGGTCATGGGAAGCGGCGGCCATTACCTGCCTGCTCGATATCGACGACAGCAGCTATCGCAACGCCAAATTCTATCCCGCCGATCTGGTGGCATTCCACCGTCAGCCACCCTGTACGCGATTGGAGCCAGCATGAGCCACAAACCCGCCGTGATCGCAGCCTGCCTCCTCTGCGCCATTCCCGCGCTGTCGCACGCCGCCGATGCCCCTTTCCCGGGCATTTAGCCACACCGCACAAACCGGTGCAGCTGAACATCGAGTACCGCTGGCTGCCGGCCGGCAATGCCACCGAGGAGCTGTTGGTCGTCGTGCAAGCCGATGGCAAGCTGGCGCTGGAACTTCGCGCACCGCACGCGTCGCTGTCGATGACGGCAGATGCCAGGCTGTATCCGGCCCTGCCTGCTGCCGAGCGCAAGGCCGTGCTGGCCGCGGAACTGGCGCGTCAACAGCGTTCGCTCAAAGACATCAGCAAGAGACTGGAGAAACTGCCCCCGACGACACCGTTGCAACTCACGCAGCGGGTGGCAGAACAGGTCGAAGAGCGGCAGAGCGCCGTGACCTATCTGCAAGCGTTTTCCGCATGCAAGGCGACCGTGCGCGAGTGCGACAAGCAAGCCACCGCCGCAGCCCGCGCCAGATAGCAGCAAAGCCCGTTTCTGCTAGGCTATCGCAGTGTCGCCACCTGTCGACGCTTCTTTCGGCACCAGCATCGCCTCTTTTACGCCGCCCAATGCCGGTTTTGAACCCTCATATCGCCAGTACAGATATTTCTTGCCTCTTTTTCCCATGAAATACTGCCGGTTTCGAGACCAGCGACTGGCTTCAACAAAGCCGATACTGGCGTCAGTCATCTGATTCTTGAATCCCGCAACAGAATCATGCACATAACGATCGAAGAATTTGTCAAATAAGGTCCGCTCCGTAACCGACATCGACTTTCGGAGCTTACCTTTCCAAGCATCGTAGATCGCGTCCTCCAGCGGTTCCGTCGCACTGCGAAAAAAGCCTGTTTTCTTTTCTGCGATATTCTGCACGTCGCGTTCCCATTCGCTGTCCGTCGTGGTCATGTACTTATCAGGCGTGGCATACATGACGGCCTGCCCCTTTGCGATGATGGCTTCGCGTTCCTTGCGTGCCGCGCGCTGACGTTCTGTGCGTCCCCAGCGCCAATGGTAGTAATTGTTCATGTGGCTGATGACTTGCGTCTCGAGCCGTTTGTCTGCGCTGATGTGCTTCATGTAGATTTCGAAACATGCCTGCAATTCAGTGCTAATGTTAAACAGCGAGCCATAATCCTGAAGAACCTCTTCGGGAGACTTGAACGGCACCCCTGCTGCATATGCCGACAGATACATATTGCACAGCGGAATGCGCGACAGTTCGTTTGACCGCCCTTCCTGATTCATGTCGTCATAACCGCCGCCTACGTCGGAGTGTGCCCCGGGATAGAGGGTTTCCCGACAGTTTGAATCAGTGGCCTGATCGACTCGAATAGAGTCGGATGGAAATTTCTCTCGCACTTCATGCGCTGCGACATAATGCTCGCAGAAACGCACGTACGGTGGAATACGCAGATCGGATGCCCATTCCGCATGGCCGCCCTCATCTGCCAAATACATCACGCCACCCCAGACAGGTCCCATGTAATATTTGAGATCGGACTCAAGGCGACTGCCGCCAAACCCCACCGATGCCACAGTATCAAAAATGCCGAGGAAGTAAATCACCAGACGCGGCTGAATAAATCCGCCACTTTTGATCCAGATCAGTCCATCTCCTTGCTGATAACACTGTGCAGCCAACTGACGCACAAAGGCCCGCGCCTGGGCTGCCCCGCGACTGAAGCCAAACACCGCAACATTGATTTGATTTACGTGCGGCATGTGTTTGTCCACCCGCATCTTCAACTCCTTCAGCATCCAGCTGATCCGAGCCTGCCCTTTTGCAGCCGATGCCATGCCGAGTGCCCCATCGATTCCATCACCACTGTCTTGAATCTCCGGAAACGGCGTGCCGACCCCCGGTGCATATATCGCGTAGGTCTTGTTTTTTTCGTCTTCGGCCTGATGCGCAAATTTCCCCAATTTCGCAATATTGCTGTACTTCACATTCGACGAAGCCAGCGAGCCATTTCCATCTTTTTTGAAATTATTTCCAGTCCCGTCAAAAAAACAACTGATCCAGACGGGTTTTCGGCAATCCGACTCCTTCGCACATTTCTCCAGTTCCTTGCGATAAATTCCTCGAGCAAGCCGTTCACTCTTCGTGACGTCGCTAAGCCGGCGTATCGTTGGTTTACTCATGGTCTATTCCCTATGCGGTGTGCGAGGTATGCCATAGAAAGGATTCTCGATTTCCTGCTTGCAGAACTGGCCTTGGGGAAGGCGCGCGGAATGCAATTTCACCTGCTCGGCAGCAAGCGGCGCCTGCGTCTTGAATGTTCCCAGATGGGCCTGAACTGTACCATCGGTCAGAAAGTGAAAAACCACGGTGCTTGGGCGCTCAGGTCCTTTGGCGGGCAGGATGTCAACAGTAGCCTGACACCAGCGGCTTCCGGGCGAACTCATCCTGGAAGTGCGTTCGTCATAGTCAACACTCGATTTTCCATCGTGGTAGGCAGTATCGAAAACCACGCTCCAGACCACGCGCACTCTCAGCGGTTTATCTACAGGAGTGTCCCAGATAAAACAGCAATTTCCGCTACTGAAACTGACTTTTTCACCATTGTCCATTGTCGCCTCGTTTGCGTCGCGAAAAAAAATGGAACCACCGCTGGGAGCTTCATCGATATTGAATGGCAGTGAAATACCCTTGAATGTGATGGAGTAAATATCGTACGGCGTGTAGTTATATGACGTGGTAGTGAAGGTTTTCTCGCTCAATTCTTGTTGCAAGCGATCTTCCTTTTCCTTGGAATTGCAAGCGGCCAGAATAAATAGGCACAACACGATAGAGGTCAATTTTTTCATGTCTGGATCGCATTCATATACTGGAAGCGGAAATTTCTTCGAGTGCAGCCCATTGCTGAGGAGTCCAGGCCAGGATCCGGTCACTGAATGACTGCGCCGTTCCTGCGGCCTGCAGAGCGATGGCGGCGAGTGGGGCCAGATGAAAATCGGCACCTAACAAGAGCGACAACATGCAGTAACTTTTCAAGTCTGTGGGCGAACTTAATCCATATGCCTGCGCCCTGCCCAGCTGTTGAAAAAAAAGTCGTAGCGCTGATACGGAGGCAAACCATCGAGCGCCTGCGGATCATCGTTCTCCATTTGCTTCATCAGCATGTACGGCGATGCTCTATTCATCAGTTCGACATATTGATGTTGTGTCAAAAGCATGCGTTCACTTCCAAGGAGTGCCGGCGCCTCGTTCTTCTCGCCAGGTACAATTTGTGGCTGCCCACGTACGTCCATGTACAACCATGCTGTCATTTCTGCGAGTGCAGCCTTGCGCTGCGCCGTTGCCAGCACGTCCAGCCAGTGCGGCAGGATAAGCGGATCGTAGTAGCGCATGATCCACTCGGTACCGTCATCGTGCACCACCTCTGTCAACCAAGTCAGCCGTTCTAATAATTGTGGCAGGGGCTCGTCAGACACAATCAGCGACATACAATTGGCGCTGCCGGCAGTGCAAAGCAATTTGGCGAGCAAGGGACATTTCTCGCGCTTGAGATGCCGCAACAATATCGGGCCAGCGTCCATGGCGTCTGGCTCGGCCAATTCACCTAACAAGGAATACAACTCGACGCTGTGATCGCTTGGCAAGCGGATACGGGCCAAACCCTCAAACTTGGCACCATCAATCAAGCTGTAGAGGGTCACGCCCTTGCCGAGAGGATGGCAATTGAGCAGCGCAAGCAACTGCAAGCCACACGCGGGGGACTCGCCATCGTTGTCGTGCATGATTACTCCCCTTTCGCGGCAAAGGGCGAGCCGCTCCTGGCCGCATTTAACAGACATTCCTTGCAAATACTGCGAGGCATTACCGGCAGTGGATAGCTTTCACGCGATGGCCCGCTAAAACTCTTCTTGCCGGCATGCACCGTGATCTTGCCGGGACATTGAACGGTGATGTTGCCGCCCTCGATCGTGATATTCGCGCCGCCAGCCGTCGACAGGCGGATGCTCTTGGCCGCCGCCCAGTCGATGTGCGCGGCGGCGCTGACGATATTGACTTCCTCGCGCGCCTGCACGTTGAGCACGTCGGCCTGCGCCTGCAGGTCGATGGCCTGTTTGGCGGCGATCAGTTGCAGGCCGATATTGTTCTCGCCCGCCTTGACCACGCCGGCCAGGGCGCCGATGGCCTGGCCGCTGTGCACGCGCAACTGGCCGCCGCCGACGAACTGGGTGTCCTGGCCGCTCATCAGGGAGGTGGTTTCGCCATTCGCCAACTGGATATCCTGGCTCGCCAGCACGCCCAGCCCGGCGCGGGCGGCGATGGCGATGATGGCGTCGCTGCTGTGCGGCAGCTTGTCGTCGCCGGGGCTGGTCGGCTTGCCCGCCGCATCGCGCCTGGCGGCGGCCGTATTGTCCTGGCTCAGCATGCCGGAGACGCTGGTCAGAAACGCTGGCAAGGGCGCCGCCTTTTCGTCGAGCACGCTGGCATTCGCCTTGGCCGGGCCCAGGTGGCTGGCGTACGCGACCGTCTTGTGCGTGACGGCGGCGGCGCTGAAGGTTTCGCCCAGCTTGGCGGCCTGCTTGAGCAAGACCATGCCCGGCGCATTGTCGCCGGCCGGATCGCGCGCCTGCGCATCATGGTTGACGAGATAGCTGGAAATCAGGAGCCCGGCACCGGCCCGCACGGCGCCATAAGCGTCGGTGCGCAGCTCGGCGCCCGTGCCGCGCAGGCTGCCCCGGTAATTGTCGGCCGCATGGATCAGGTGGCCAAGATTGAGTTCGCTTGCCGCATGGCTGCTCTTGAGCTGGATGCGCCCCTGCTGGTCGGTATCGTCGAACAGCAGCTGGTTGTAACCGGCGGCGCCGAATTCCTTGCTGCGGATGCCCCATTGCGCCGCGCCATTGCGGTGACCGGCGCTGCCGCCGGCCGCGCCATGCCAGACCGGGCTGTTGCCGCCGGCAACGTTGCCCTGCGCCGACGGCGCATGGTCGCGCGCCGGGTCGAATACGCTGGCGTCCGCAGGCTTGTCCGTGATGCCGCCCGGCGTGGGTGCGACGCCGCCCTCGCCCTGCCCGTTGTACAGGGCGCCGACGATGAGGGGCCGGTCGATATCGTTTTCCAGGAATTGCACCAGCACTTCCTGGCCGATGCGCGGCAGAAACTGGCTACCCATGCCGCCGCCGGCCGAGCGCTGCGCCACGCGCACCCAGCAGGTGGCGCCGCCCTCCTGCTGCCAGTGAAAACGGATGCGCACCCGCCCCAGCTTGTCGCAATGGATCTCGCTGCCGCCGCTGGCGCTGGCGCCGCCGTCGGCACCGACCACGATGGCGCTCTGACTGCCGCAGGCCGTCGGTTTCGGATGGTGGCGCGCATCGTTGCCGTCCTGCAGCGGCCGCCATGGCGTGTCGGCCGCGACGGCGTCAAGATGATTCGCGTAGCCGCTCTCGACGGCCTCCGCGATCAGCTGCTCGAGAGGCGGCACGCCCATTGATGGCGAGGCCAGGCCGGCGAACGCCGTTTGCAAGGTTTCCTGCAACAGTTCCGGGATCGGGCCGAACAGTTCAGCCAGGCCCTGCCTGGCGGGCACCGGCAAATTATTCACGCCCACGCTGCACACGCGCAGCACGACCAGCGCCGGCGCCCCGGCGCCCTCCTGCTGCAACGGTCCCTGCGTCAAGGTCAAGCGCGTGCCGGCACGCAAGGTGCGCACGGTCGAACGCGCCTGCCAGCGTTCGCTGCGCGCTTCCATCACCTGCATCTGCAGCAAGGCATAGCGTTCGGCCTGGGCCGCATCGGCATAGAAATACTGGCCTGGCGTGTCATAGCTTTCCAGCACGGGCGCGTTTTTCCCGCCTGGCGCCAGCCGCGTCGGCACGCTGGCGCTGACGGCTTTCTTGGCCTTGTAATCGTAGCTGAGCACGGTCGCCACCGCCGTGCGCAAGGCGCGTGCCCGGCTGAGCGCCTGGATGGAGTCGGCCTGTTCCATGGCCCGCGCGCCATGAAAACGGATGCCGCCGCCCTGAGCGCTGCTGGCGTCTTCCGGCACCGCGCTCAAGGCGCTGCTGTCGGCGAACAGTACCAGGCAATGGCCGCCCTCGTGTTCTTCGAAACGCCAGGCCAGGCCTTCTTCGCTCAACAGGCGCGTGACGAAGGCCAGGTCCGACTCGCGGTACTGGCAACAATAGCTGCGCGGCTGTGCCTCAGCCATGAACGGCCCCGTGTCGCCGCTCCAGCGCCAGTCGGCTTGCGGCGCGTAGGCCTGGAACACGCTATCGACGATCTCGATCACGCTCTTGTCTTGCCAGACGCGGCTGTTGCGTACCTGGCTCAACAGCCACAGCCACGGCGTCAGGCGCAGCCGGAAACGGGCCAGTCCGCCGTCGCTGCCCAGCATCGCCGCTTCGCTGATATAGCCGCTGAAGACGGCGCGGCTGCCGTCGGCCAGGCTGGCGTGCAGCGCGGCCGGCTTGCCCAGCAGCGGCGCCAGCGCCACATTGGCATGCGTGGACAGCACGATGATGTCGCGCACGCCCACGGTTTGCAACTGCTCGTCGGCGGCAAAAGCTTCCACCAGCCACTGAGCCGTCCCGCCCTCGCCGCCGTCCAGCGACAGCTCATACAAGCGCGTCACGCTGCTGAAACCAGCCAGGGAAACGTTGACCTGTTCGGCGCTTGCGGTACTCATTACCCGCCTTTTGCGGCAGCTTGTCCGGCTTTGCATTGCACGTTGTCTCCATGGCCCTGACAGGCGCGCGCGCGGCACGCCAAGGCGGCATCGGGCTTGAGCGTAGCGCAGTGCTGCAACTGGGCCCGCAGGCCGGAAGCGGTTTTCTTCGGCACCGGCGCGGCCTGCGCGTGGGCCAGCAGGGCCGACAGCAGGGCGATATCGCTGTCTTCCGCGCGGCGGGCGGGCGTTGCCGCAGGCCCTTTCGCCGGTGGTTTTTTTGCTGCCGGACGGGGCGCCTTGGCCACCTGTTTCGAGACGGGTTTCGAGGCGGCGGCAGGTGGCGATGGCGTTTCCAGCGCCTTGCTCAGCACATCGCCGGGGTGAGCGGCACTCGCGTTCCTGGCAGCGGCAGTGGCGGCTGTGGCGGCGGCGCCGGCATCGAGCATCTCGCTCAGGCTCTGCTGGGGCGCCTCATCGCGGATGCTGGCGACGGCCGGCGGCGCTTCCACGGCGGCGGGCGCGGTGGTGGCGACAGGCAAGGAAAGCGGCGCGGCCAGCGCATCGTCGTTTCCAGCGCGCTCTCCGCGCTGGCCCAGCCAGACGCCAGCGGCCAATAAAAGCAGCAGCGCGGCGACCGCTCCCATGCCCCCGCGCAGGGCCAGGCTGCCACGCCTGGCCTTGGCGGACGAGCCGATATTGCCACCCTCGAGCGTGGTCAGGATGCGGTTACGGTCGGCCTCCACCTGCTGCGTCTGCGTCAGCAGGCTGGGCCGGACCGGGAGCCGGGGGCTATCGTCATGAGTTCGCAAAATGTGCGCTCCTGTAATATTTGCAAGACTTTACGCTATTCAACAAAATCATGACGCGTGCCATAAAATCAACAGTGTGCACCCCCCGCACAATTGAAAAAAGCCCCCTTAATTATCAGTTTTGTAAGATATACTTCCAGGCAATATCCATCGCTACCCTGTTTTGCCCGATGGACAGTACCGTTCCCCGCAGCCAAACATTTCCTGATTGAGGTTAGCGTGTTCCTACTCGCGGTAGCGCTGTATTTCATCCTGGCATGCCTGATCAGCTGGCTGATCCTGTTTCCTGCCGGGCGCGATTTCGTGCTGCACGCCGTCGATGGCGCGGAGCAGCGCCTCGCCGCCTGCCTGCAGCGCGTGGCCAGGCACCGGCAGACGGGCATGGCAAGCCTGGGACAGCGGAGCGCCATGCTGTTGGCCCGCACTGCCGACCTGCTGCGCCGTCATTATCTGCTGTGTCTCGCGGGCCTGGCCGCGATCAGCCTGCCGACCCTGCTGGCCCTGATGGCCGACAGCAAATCCATGCTGGGCGCCTACGAGGTATCGACACGGGAAATGAATACGCAGGTGGCCAGCCTGCTGCAGGGCGAGCAACTGGTGCCGCCCGTCGACCTGCCGCCGCTGGTGTTTGCCACGGAAGAAGTGCGCCAGGAGCGCCCGCTGCTGGTATCGGCCAGCCGCAACTGGACCTTGCTGAATGTGGAATACGCCCAGCGCTTGCTGCTGGTCTTCAAGATCATGAAGGAAAAACATGGCTACGACATGGCGCTGCTGGAAGGCTACCGCAGCCCCGAGCGGCAAAACACATTGGCGGCCATGGGGCCCAACGTCAGCAACGCGGCCGCCTTTCAAAGCTGGCACCAGTACGGCCTGGCGGCCGACTGCGCCTTCCTGCGCAATGGCAAGCTGATCATTTCAGAGAAGGACCCGTGGGCCATGCGCGGTTACCAGCTGTATGGCGAAGTGGCCGAATCGGTCGGCATGACCTGGGGCGGACGCTGGAAAATGATGGATTTCGGGCATACCGAACTGCGCCTGCCCGGCGTAATGAAAAAACACTGAGAGGAACGCGTATGGCTGGTCCGGTAATCAGATTAGGCGACAAGACATCGCATGGCGGCACCGTGCTGGAAGCATCGACGGTGAGCGACAGCGGCGGCATCGGCATGGCGCGGGTCGGCGACAAGGTATCCTGTCCCCTGCCCGGCCATGGCATCTGCCCCATCGTCAGCGGCGACCCCAGCCTGATCGTCGATGGCAAGCCCGTGGCCCGCCATGGCGACAAGACCAGCTGCGGCGCGCTGCTGATCGCCAGCCAGCAAGCCACCACTGACCAGGCATGACGGCCCTGCCGATATGCGGAGGAGCCCGCTGATGCGCCCCTGGCTGCGACGCTGCCTGCTGACCGTGTCCGTCTTTGCGCTATGCTGGACGGGCGCCATCGCTTATTGGCGCGACAGCACGCGCATGCCGACGCCGGGCGAGCTGGCCGGCGCCATGCTGGCGCTGCCGCTGGCCCTGCTGTTGATGCTGTGGCTGGGTAAAAAGCTGCTGGCCAGGCTGCTGGCCGGCCCCGCGCTGGCCGCGGCGCCGGGTCTTACCTCCCCACTCCAGGCCGAGGCGTCGGCCCCGCCCGCGGCACCGACGCCGCTGCATATCGTGGCCGCCACCCTGCGCATGCCAGGCGGCGCCACGCCGGCAGAATTGCTGGCCGCCATGCGCTCCCGACTAGCCCGCCCCGCGCTCGACGGCCAGCTCCTCGATGAAGACGGCTATCCCCTGCTGTGCGGCAGGGTGGATGGCATCGACGAAGAGGGGCAGCAGCAAGTGCTGGCCGCCTGGCTGCGCGAGCATCCGCAGGCCGGCATGGCCAGCGAACCCTTCCCCTTTAATCCGGAAGACGTGCGCGCGCTGGCCCTGGGCGCCGTGGTGCTGGCCGAACTGCTGGACGAAGCCCTGCAGCATGCGCTGTCCGCAGGCGCACCGGTCTCGCAGTCGAGCGAGCTGCCCATGCTGCGGCTGTACCTGCTGCTGCCGGCCTCGTGGAGCGCCGCCCAGCGCCAGGCCGGCGACACCTGGCTGCGCCACCTGGCGCGCGAGCAAGGCTGGCCGGCGCAGAAATTGCTGCCGGCTGCCGAACCAGCCATCCGGCAGCTGGCGCCGTTTGCCCTGTTGAACCAGCTTGCCGGGCATGCGGTGCCGCCGCAGCCGCCCTGCCTGGCCATCGTGCTGGCCTGCGATTCCTGGCTGGGCGAGCTGCGCGTGCACACCTTGTCGAGCCAGGGCCAGCTGTTCAGCGCCGGCCAGGCGAACGGACAGATCCCCGGCGAAGGCGCGGCCGGCCTGCTGCTGGCCGTCCCTGGCGCAGCGGCGTCACTGGACGAGCCGGCGCCAGTCCTGCTGCACCGCGCCGCCACGGGCGAACTGGCGCAAGGCGCCAGCCAGCGCACAGGAGCGGACAAGACCATGCTGGCCGACCTGGGCAAACAGGCGCTGGCGGCAGCCGGTGGCGATGCGGCGGCCGGCATCGCGCTGGTCAGCGCCGATACCGACCAGCGCGCCCCCGCATGCTCGAACTGATGCAGTGCGCCGGCACCCTGCTGCCCCACCTGGACCTGGGCGAGCAGGTGCTGGGCGTCGGCGCCGCATGCGGCCAGTGCGGCGCCGTCACGACGCTGGCCACATTGGCCTTGGCGCGGCAGGCGGCGGCCGACGACGGCGCGCACGTTTTATGTCTGAGCAATCTCGATCCACTCCAGCGCGGCGCGCTCGTCATTGGGCCACCTGCGGAAAACAGTCACAGCTCCACCTGATACGGCGACGTCCCATTCACGCACCTTAACGGTTTGCACACTATAAAACTATGATGCAACGATTCTGGCACTTCCTGACCTCACGCACCAGCCTGCTCATCCTCGGCATCGCGGCCGCCGTCCTGCTGCTGTTCGCATGCGCCGTCATTTTCGACTGGCCGGCCATCCGGCTGCTGCCCTTGCTGGCCGCGGCGGCGCTGCTGAGCACCCTGCTGTGGTGGCTGCGGCGCCGCCGCCACAGGCGCGAGGGCGCCAGCTTCAACAACATGCTGGAGCAACAGGCGACCGGCGCCGCACCCAAGGCTGGCCCGGTGCAGCGCGAGGAAACCGAAGCCATCCACAAGCGCATGCTCGAAGCGATCAATACCATCAAGACCTCGCGGCTGGGCCAGCTGTCGGGCGATGCCGCGCTGTATGAACTGCCCTGGTATATGATCATCGGCAATCCCGCCGCCGGCAAGAGCACGGCGATCGCCAATTCGGGCCTGCAGTTTCCTTTTGTCGACAGCAAGATCGTGCAAGGCATGGGCGGCACCCGCAACTGCGACTGGTTTTTCACCACCGACGGCATCCTGCTCGACACGGCCGGGCGCTACGCCATCAACGATGAAGACCGCGCCGAGTGGTTCGGCTTTCTCGGCCTGCTGAAAAAACACCGCAAGCGCGCGCCGATCAACGGCATCATCATCGCCGTCAGCATTGCCGAGCTAACCGGCAGCAAGCCCGAATTTGCCATCGAACTGGCCAAGAACCTGCGCCAGCGCGTGCAGGAACTGACGGAGAAGCTGGAAGTCCATGCGCCCGTGTACGTGGTATTCACCAAGGCCGACCTGATCACCGGCTTCAGCGAATTTTTCCAGGATGCCGAGCGCGCCGAACGCGACAAGGTCTGGGGCGCCACCCTGCCCTACAGCGTCAACAGCTCGAAGCAGGATGTGCTGGAGCAGTTCGACCAGCGCTTCGACGAGCTGTACGATGGTCTGAAGGACCTCAGCCTGGCCAGCATGTCGCTGCTGGGACGCGAGCGCATGCCGCCCGGCGTCTTCACCTTCCCGCTGGAATTCAGTTCCGTGAAGGGGCCGCTGCGCGCCTTCATCGCCACCCTGTTCGAGGAAAATCCCTTCCAGTTCAAGCCCGTCTTCCGCGGTTTCTATTTCACCAGCGCCCTGCAGGAAGGCGCTTCCGTCTCCGCCTCGTCGGAACGGGTGGCGCAGCGCTTCGACCTCAAACCGCAGCCGCAGGAACACAAGGCGGTCCAGGTCCAGGACCAGCACGGCTACTTCCTGCTGAACCTGTTTCGCAAGGTGATCTTCGCCGACAGGGAACTGGTGGCGCAATACGCCAGTCCACGCAAGACGCGCTTGCGTTATGCCACGTTTTTCACCGCCATCGCGCTGGCCGGCCTGGCGCTGGCCGGCTGGAGCTGGTCCTACCTGGCCAACCGCCAGCTGGCGGCCAACGTGCAAGCCGACCTGGAGCAGGCCATCAAGGTGCAGGACAAGCGCCTGGACCTGCAGTCGCGCTTCCAGGCCCTGGAAATCATGCAGGACCGCATCGAGCAGCTGGAATCGTACCGCAGCAAGCGGCCGCTGGCGCTCAGCCTGGGCCTGTACCAGGGTAACTTGCTGGAGCGCAAACTGCGCGAGGAGTATTTTTCCGGCCTCAAGGAAGTCATGCTCGCGCCGGTGGCGCAGTCGCTGGAGTCGTTCCTCGCGGAAGTGAACGCCGGCGCCGACCGGCTGCAGCCGCTGACGGCCGCGCCAGCCACGCCAGCGACAACCGTTACGCCGCCCGGTACGACGGCCGCTACCGCAGTCAGCACGGCAGCCAGCACAACAAGCCAGCCCTTCAAGGACGCCGCGCCGACGAATGTGGAGGATGCCTACAATGCCCTGAAAACCTACTTGATGCTGGGCGACAAGTCGCGCGCCGAGGCCGGTCACCTGAACGACCAGCTGACCCGCTACTGGCGCGGCTGGCTCGACGCCAACCGGGGCAACATGCCGCGCGAACAGATGATCCGCAGCGCCGAGCGCCTGATCTCGTTCTACCTGACGCAGATCGACGACCCGTCCTGGCCGCAGATCGAGAACAAGCGGGCCCTGGCCGACCAGTCGCGCGACAGCCTGCGCCGCGTGGTGCGCGGCATGCCGGCGCGCGACCGCGTATATGCGGACGTAAAGGCTCGCGCCGCCACGCGCTTCCCGTCGATGACGGTGGCGCGCATCGTTGGCGAGCAGGACAAGGAACTGGTGCTGGGCAGCTACGCCATCCCCGGCACCTTCACGCGCGACGCCTGGGAAAAATACATCCAGCAAGCGTTCCAGGAAGCGGCCAACCGCGAATTGCAAAGCGCCGACTGGGTACTGAAGACGGCGTCGAAGGATGACCTGACCCTGGAAGGCAGCCCGGAACAGATCCAGAAGGCGCTGGTAGAGCTGTACAAGACCGATTACGCCAGGGAGTGGCAGAAATTCATCCAGGGCGTCAGCATCCGCGAATTGAACGGGTTCGACAACGCGGCGCAGGCGATGAACCGCCTCGGCGATCCGCAAGGCTCGCCCCTCAACAAGCTGATCGAGACGGTGTACCAGGAAACCTCGTGGGACAACCCTTCGCTGCTGGGCCAGGGCTTGCAGCGCGCCCAGCGCGGGGCGATGGACTGGTTCCGCGAAACGGTGCTGCGCCAGAAGCCCGCCGCCACGGCAGCGGGCCAGGCCGGCAGCGCCATGCCGATGGGGCCCGTCGGCCGCGAATTTTCCGGCGTGGCGCGCCTGGTGGTGGCGCGCGACAAGGAAGCCTCGCCCATGCGCGGCTACCTGGCGGCCCTGTCGAAGCTGCGCGTGCGCTTCAACCAGATCAAGAACCAGGGCGACACCGGTCCCGGCGCCAAGCAGCTGATGCAGCAGACGCTCGACGGCAGCGGCTCGGAGCTGGCCGACGCGCTGAAATACGTGGATGAGCAGATGCTGACCGGCATGAGCGACCAGCAAAAGCAAGCCATCCGCCCACTGCTGGTGCGTCCGCTGATGCAGACCTTCGCCGTCATCGTCAAGCCCACCGAGACGGAGATCAACAAGGTATGGCTGGCCCAAGTGCTCGAACCGTTCCAGAAAACCCTGGCGCCGAAATATCCGTTCGCGCCCGAGTCGCGCATCGAGGCAAGCAATGCCGACATCGGCCAGGTATTCGGCCCGGAAGGCGCCATCGCCAAGTTCTTCAACACCACCATCGGCCCGCTGGTCGTGCGGCGCGGCGACGCCATCAGCGCCAGGACCTGGGCCGCGATGGGCATCACCCTGGCGCCGCCGGTGGTGGCCAGCCTGCCCGGCTGGGTCGCGCCACTCAGCGCCAACGGCGTGGCCACTGCGGCCGGCGCCGCCGAAGCGCAGACGCGCTTCGACCTGCAGGCGCTGAGCGCGCCCGGCGCCACCGAATATACGATCGAGATCGATGGCCAGGCGCTGCGCTGGCGCGGCCAGCCGCAGCCCTGGGTGCACATGGTCTGGCCCAACCCGCAGGGCGTGCCCGGCTCGCGCATCAGCGCCATCACGCCGGAAGGGCGCACCGTGGTACTGCTGAACGAACCGGGGCATTTCGGCCTGAAGAAGATGATCGACTCGGCCAGGCGCACGCGCAAGGAGGGCGGCGTATTCGAACTGAGCTGGGAGAACAGCGGCGTCACCGTGATGGCCAACCTGAAGATCGTGGCCGCACCCGCGCCGGCCGCCACTTCCGCCTCCGCCGGCAACCAGGGTTTCCGTGGCCTGAAACTGCCGGAATCGGTGGTCATCGGCGCGCCGGAAACCGCCACCGCCATTGCCGGGAACACGCCATGAGCCGCCCTACCGTTAGCCAGATCGGCTATTTCGGCAAGATCCCCAGCCGCGGCGACTTCATCAAGCACGGCGACAACCCGGCCCTGCTGAAGATGCTCGATGAGTGGCTGGCCAACGCCATGGAACTGATGACGGCCGATGCGCGCTGGAAGCTCACCTACGATGCGCTGCCGCCGCTGCATTTCGCCTTCATCGGCCCGCGCCGCGGCCGCGCCATCGCCGGGCATATCGCCGCCAGCAGCGATGCCTCGTCGCGCCGCTTTCCCTTCCTGATGATGGGCGCCATGGAAGTGGCGCAGCCGTCCGACTTCGTGCCGACCAGTCCGCTGGTGCTGTCGCGCCTGTGGAACCGCCTCGATGCCATGAGCGCCGAGATGTGCGGCGCGGCGGCAGGCGGCGCGCTGCCGGCAGCCGCCGCGGGCGCCAGCATCGAACTGGACTTGCGCGGCAGCGCCTACGATGCCGCCTTCGACGATTTCCTCGGCTTGCAGACGGTAGGCGCGCTCGACGCCCTGCTGGCGCCCACGGGTTTTGGCGGTTCCGTGCGCCAGGTGCTGCTGGCCCTGGGCATGCTGCTGCAGCCCGTCATGGCCAGCAGCTCCAGCCGGCTGGAAAAAAGCCTGGAACTGCCGCTGCCGGCCGACCCGCTGTACCGCAACCTGGTGGCGGCCTTCTGGATGCACCTGATCGCCCCGTTCCTGGCGCGCGCCGACTTCGAACTGGCGCTGTTCATCACCCGCATCCGCGGCCGCCATGCGCTGGTGCTGGGCTTTTGCGGCGCCTCGGCGCAAACCCTGCACGCCATCATGGAACCGCAGGCGGCGCTGGAGCACCACATCGCCTTCGACGACCTGGCCTGGGTCGAGGAACAGGCCGACAGCGACTACGCCATCAAGAAAGCCTCGGCCTACCTCGCGCAAGCCAACCTGTCACTCAAATCGGCGCACGACACGTTTCGTGCGACCTTCATCGGGACCTGATCATGCGCCACATCCGCCTTGCCATCCTTCTCAGCCTCATCTGCGCGCCGGCCGGCGCCAACGCGCAAAGCGCCGCCGCGCCGGCGGCCACTGTCTCGGCGCCGGCCGCCGCCACACCGCAACCGGGCCAGGTCCTGGCCAGCGGCACGGTGCCGGACGAAGCGGCCAAGGCGGCGGTGCTGGTGCGCCTGCGCGAACTGTATGGCGCCGACAAGGTGGTCGACCAGATCGCCGTCGGCCAGGTCGCGCAGCCGGCAAACTGGAACGCCTATGTGCAAAAGCTGCTGACGGCGGACCTCAAGCAGATTCGCCGCGGCCAGCTGAAGATCGAAGGCAGCGTGGTCAGCGTGCGCGGCGAAGTGGCCAACGAGGCGCAGCGGCAAAAGATCGCCAGCGACTTCGCCACCAGCCTCAATCCCACGTACACCGTCAACAACGGCTTGCGCGTGTCCGCCTCCGACCAGAACATCCTCGACGGCACGCTGGCCAACCGCACCATCGAATTCGAGAGCGGCAAGACCACGCTGACGCCGTCGGGCCGCGCCATCCTCGACGAAATGAGCGCGGCGCTGCACAAGCTGGCGGGCCGCAAGGTGGACATCATCGGCCACACCGACAACCTGGGACTGCGTGCCAGCAACCAGAACCTGAGCCAGGCGCGCGCCGAGGCGGTCAAGAGCTACCTGGCCGGCAAGGGCATCGACGGAGACCTGCTCAGCGCGTCCGGACAAGGCCCGGACCGTCCCATCGCCAGCAATGACAGCGCCGATGGCCGCGCGCGCAACCGCCGCATCGAATTTCGCATGGTCCAGTAAGGCCGCCGCGCCTCCAGCAAGCTATCCGCCCCACACTGCCGAGAACACACATGATTTCAGCCGACCAGCTCCTACATCCCATCAGCGCCGAGCAGCCATGCGGCGTCGACCTGTCCTTCTCCCCCGACTTCGACGCCATCGGCCAGGCGCGCAAGTTCGACGACCCCACGCTCGACCAGGGCGAGTGGGTCACCGACCTGAAGGAAGCCGACTGGGCCTTCGTACTGCAGCGCTGCGCCGCCCTGCTGGGCGAAAAGAGCAAGGACTTGCGGCTCGCCGCCTGGCTGACCGAAGCTTGCGCCAGGCAAGACCATTTGCGCGGACTGGGCGAAGGCTATCGCCTGCTGGCCGGCCTGCTGCGCCAGTACTGGGACCTGGGCCTTTACCCGCAGCCCGATGGCGACGACCACGAGCAGCGCATCGGCAACCTGAGCTGGATCCTGGCGCGCACGCCGTCCCTCGTGCGCGCCATGGCGCTGACGGACAAGCAGTCGGGCGGCTGGTCGACGGTCGACTTCGAGACGGCGCGCAAGCGGGCCGCCAGCAACCAGGACGGCGTCAACGGCACCAAGCTGGTGGATATGGAGGCGGCGCGGCGCGGCACATCGGCGCAGTTCCGCGCCGCCTTTGCCGCCGACGCCCAGTTCTGCCTGGACGCGCTGGCCGAGCTGGAACAGGCCGTCGACAGCCGCCTGGGCAGGGAAAGTCCGGGCTTTTCCATGGCGCGCGAGGCGCTGCAGGCGATACAGCTCGCCCTGCCTGCCGCAGCTGCGGCCATCCCCGCCTCCAGCGTAGCCGCCGCGCCGGTGCCGGCCGGCGCCCAGGCGGCGGGGGCCGCCGTGCCGGCGCTGCTGCCGGCGGCGCCCGGCGAGCTGCAGAGCCGCGCCCAGGCGCTGGCGCAGCTGCGCCAGGTGGCGCAGTACTTCCGCCAGACGGAACCGCACAGCCCTGTCTCCTACTTCGCCGACAAGGCCGCCAACGCGGGCGAGCAAAATCTGCACGAATGGCTGCGCGGCGTGGTCAAGGACGGCGCCTCACTGGCCCACATCGAGGAGCTGCTGGGCATTGCGCCCGGCAGCGGCCACTGAGCCGGCTTGACGCTTATTTGATCGTATACCGGAACTGCCCCTGCTTGCCGGCGCTGGCCTTGATGCGGCTGATGCCCTGCCCTTCCGCCATGCGCACCAGCACGGCTTCGGCGATTTCCGGCAGCAGGCTGCCATTGAGGATATTGTCGACATTGCGCGCGCCCGAATCGACTTCGGTGCAGCGCGCCAGCACCGCCTCGACCAGCGCCTCGTCGTAGACGAACTCGGCCTGGTGATTGACGGCGATGCGGGCGGCGATCCGGCCCAGCTTCAGGCTGATGATACGGGCCAGCACATCGTCGCCGAGCGGATAATAGGGAATCACCTTCAGGCGCCCCAGGAACGCGGGCTTGAAGACCTTTAGCAGCTGCGGGCGGATGGCCAGCTCCAGCTGCTCCGGCGTCGGCAGCTGCTCCGCCGGCAGATTCAGGCACGCCTGCATCATGGTGGCCGACGCCACGTTCGAGGTCAGGATGATGATGGTATTTTTAAAATCGATCTCGCGCCCCTCGGCGTCGTCCATCACGCCCTTGTCGAAAACCTGGAAGAACAGCTCCATGACATCGGGATGCGCCTTTTCCACCTCGTCGAGCAGCAGCACGCTGTACGGATTGCGGCGTACCGCCTCGGTCAGCACACCGCCTTCGCCATAGCCGACATAGCCGGGCGGCGAACCCTTCAGCCCCGACACGCTGTGGGCTTCCTGGTATTCGCTCATGTTGATGGAAATGAGCTTGCGTTCGCCGCCGTACAGCACGTCGGCCAGCGCCAGCGCCGTTTCCGTCTTGCCGATGCCGGACGGGCCGACAAACAGGAACACGCCCTTCGGCTTGTCCGGGTCGTCCAGGTTGGCGCGCGCCGTGCGCACGCGCTGCGCCACCGCCTCGATCGCATGGGGCTGGCCCAGCACGCGCTCCTGCAGCAAATCCTTCAGCCGAAGCACCGTCTTGAGTTCATCCTTGACCATCTTGCCCAGCGGGATGCCGGTCCAGCCGGCGACGATTTCCGCCACCACGTGGCCATCGACTTGCACCGGCACCAGCGGCGTCTCTCCCTGCAGCGACGCCAGTTCGGCCTGCAGCGCCAGCAGCTCGCGCCCCTGGCCCGCGTCGGCCGGCGTGCCCTCCTCGAGCTGCCGGCGGATCGCCTGGATCTGTTCCGACAGCGCCTTTTCGCTGTCCCAGCGCGCGGCCAGCTGCGCGTGCTCCTGCGTGGCGGCGCCGCGTTCGGCGTCGAGCCGCTGCAGCCGCGCGCCATGGCGCGCGCCGCCGCTCTCCTCGCGCGCCAGGGCCGAGGCTTCCGCATCGATGCGCTCGCGTCGGCGCGCCACACTGTCAAGCAGGGCCGGCGTGGCGCTCTGCCCCAGCGCCACCCTGGCGCAGGCCGTGTCGAGCACGCTGATGGCCTTGTCCGGCAACTGGCGGCCCGCGATGTAGCGGTGCGACAGGCGCACGGCCTCGGTGATCGCCTCGTCGAAGATGCGCACCTTGAAATGCTGCTCCATCAGCGGCGCCATGCCGCGCAACATGGCGCACGCCAGCTCCTCGCTCGGCTCCTCGATCTTGACGACCTGGAAGCGGCGCGCCAGCGCGGCATCCTTTTCAAAATATTTTTGTATTCGCCCCAGGTGGTGGCGGCGATCGTGCGCAGCTCGCCGCGCGCCAACGCGGGTTTCAGCAGGTTGGCCGCATCGTTCTGGCCGGCGCTGCCGCCGGCGCCGATCATCGTGTGCGCCTCGTCGATGAAGAGGATGATGGCGTGCGCGCTCTTGCCCACTTCGGCGATGACATTTTTCAGGCGGTTCTCGAACTCGCCCTTGACGCTGGCGCCGGCCTGCAGCAGGCCCATGTCCAGCGTGTGGATTTCCACGCCCTGCAAGATGTCGGGCACGTCGCCCTGCACGATGCGCAGCGCCAGGCCCTCGACCACGGCCGTCTTGCCGACGCCGGCCTCGCCCGTCAGGATGGGATTGTTCTGGCGCCGCCGCATCAGGATGTCGATCGTCTGGCGGATTTCCATGTCGCGCCCGATCACGGGATCGACCTTGCCGGCGCGCGCGCGTGCCGTCAGGTTGACGGTGAACTGGTCCAGCGCCGGCGTTTTCGACGCCGCCGCCCCGTTTGCCAATTCCCCCACGGGATCGCCGCCGGCATCGCCCGCTTCCTCCTGCCCTGCGGTCGCCACGCCGGCTTCCTGCGAACCCTCGGTCAGCTTGTCGAGCCCGTGCTTGATCTCGTCGAGCTTGAATTCGTGGAACAGCGCCGAACCCCGGTAGGCCAGCTGCGCCAGTTCCGGCTCGGTCAGCAGCGCCTGCAGCAGGTGACCGCTGCGGATGCTCACCTGCCGCCCGGCCCGCAAATCGAGCGAAGCGATCAGCCAGGCATGTTCGAACAGCTTCGGCAGGCGCACGGAAAACACGGGCGTGCGTGCGTTGCCCGTTTGCAGGCGCGCCACTTCGGCGCGCAAATCCGCTTCCAGCATGCTCACGCTGACGCCGCTCCTGCGGGCAATCAGCACGAAATCGCTGCGCGGCTGCTCCAGCAACGCGAGGAAGACGTGCTCCAGGTCGACTTCATACTGCCCCAGGCTGACGCAAAGGCTGGCCGCGCGCGTGGCGGCCGTGCGGCAGGTGTCGTTCAACTTGCTGATCAATGTTTTCAGGTTGATGCTCATGGGGCGGCGGTCCTTGTCGGGTGATAGTTGGCGAAATCGATGGCGTGGCGTGTGCTCAAGCCAGCGCGTGCAGTTCATAGCGGACATCGGCGCGGTCGCGCGCCTCGCCGCCGGTGATCAAAAAACTGTCCCAGCCCAGCCGGCCGCCGCTGCGCGGCACTGCCAGCGTCATGCCCTGCACGTCAGCGGCGTGCAGCACCAGCTGCACTTCGTATTCCAGGCACAAGCCGGTGAACATGGCGAGCATCTTCTCAAGCGCGAGGGCGGCCGCGCCGCCAGGCAGGAAAGCGTCGAAGTGGCAGCGGGCCAGCGGGCCGATGGTCAGCCGCAGGCGCAAGTCGCGCTGCCAGACGCGCGCGCCGACCATGGCGGTGGCGCCCAGTAAGGCGTTGCTGCCGCCCAAGGTGCTTTGCTGCTCGCGCGGCACGTCGTACCAGCAGCCGACAAACTGGCTGACGGCGATGCGCTGGCCGAAATACTCGGACAGCACCTGGCCGATCAGCACGGCCGACGGCGGCCGGTGGCGCATGGCGGCGGCGAAAAAACCCACCGATTCATCGAGCACGCCCGTGCCGTCCCCCGCCAGGCGCTGGCGCAGCGAGGCGTTGCCCAGCCCCGCCAGCGACAGCAGCAGCGGCAGGAACTGGTCCTTGCCGTCGAGCTGGTATTTGAGCTCGAGCCGGTACTTGCGCCATGCTTCATAGAACAGGGCCAGGGCGCGGTTCGAAAACGTGTCGAGGAAGGCGCGCGGCCCCTCGTCCTTTTCATACAGCTGGTGCGTGGCGATGCGCTCCGTATAGTGCAGCGGCAGCGCGCCGGCGACGCCGAGAAAGCCCATGAAGGCCGGCGTGACGCGCACGTATTTCAGCTGCCCGCTGCGCAGCGCCGCGTCCAGGGCGCTGGCGTCCGTGGCCAGGTCGCGCGGTTCGGGCGCCAACACTTCGATCTGGCTGGGGGCGAAGTCGAGCGAGACGGAATTCTGGAAGCGCAGGAAACTGGCCACCGCATCCTCGTGCGGCAAGCCATTGCGCCTGAGCCACAGCTCCAGCATGCGTACCGCCTGGAAGTACTGGAAGCGGTAAGGCTGGGCAAACAGGCGCTCGATTACACTAGGCTCGAATCGCCGCTGCGTGGTTTGCATCGCCACAGCTCCTCTCCTGATTTTTTTGCCAGCACCACCAGCTGCGTGAAGCTGTTCGCATGCACATACAAGCCCAGGAAGCACTCGATCACATGCGCAAAGGCGTGGATGCCGCTGCCGACGAAAGCCTCTTCGTCTATCGTCAGCCGCACTTCGACGCCGCGCACCAGGCAGGCGAAGGGGTTGCCTGGCAGCCAGGCATTGACGGCCTGGTGGCCGATGGCGGTGATGCCGCGGATTTGCCGCTGCGAAGTGGCCGAGCGCGGCAAGTCGTACAGGGTCAGCATTTCCTGGAACGCTTCCAGGCCGCTGCCAGCCAGCGACAGGTGATTCAGCGACAAATGCGAAATCAGACGCCAGTGGGCGCCCCGTCCCCGTTCGAAACGGTGCGACTCGCTGGGTTTGCGCAGCAAGCTGATGCTGCGCACGCTGGAGCCGCCTTCGAGGAACAGGTCGCCGCCGTGCAAGCCGTAGGTCAGCTGCGCCGGCAAGTCGCGGTTGGTGCAGCTCAGCTCCAGGCTGAGCGTATCCGTTTCCACCGCGGCCGGATTGAAATCGATGTCGACAATCGATATCTGCGTTTCGTAGCCAGGACTCTTGCCGGCGATGATCTCGTCGCGCCGCATGACCCAGTAATGACCATCCCTGGCCGGCGTCTCGCCATGGCGCAACGAATAGAATGGACGGAATTCCACCACGGATTCGCCCTGCGGCGTCTGCCGCACCAGCTTGACCGAGTCGATGGACTGCACCTCGAACGCATAGGCGCGGCGCGCATCGGCCAGCACGGGATAGCTGGCCGCCGTGTGCGTGAGGCGGATAGGCTCGCCGCGCTGGCGGAACAGGTTGACCACCGGCGTGCAGCCCAGCAGCAGGTTGTGCGTGTTCATCGTGCCCAGCAGGCGCGCCGTGTTCGAATCGGTGCGCAGGCCGCTCAGCGCCAGGTGCAAGGTGATGCGGCGGCAGCCGGACGGCAGCGCGGCGCACAGCGCGCCGAGGTCCAGGTCAAAGAAATTGAATTTTTCGGGAAAGCAGAAATACTCGGTCAGCAGCCGGTAGGCCGGATGCGAGCGGGCGGAAAACGGAATCAGCGCATCGTCCTCGGCAAAACCGGCGCTGCGCACCGGAATGCCGTCGAGCGCGACCCAGCTGCCGCTGCCGTCCGCCTCAGCATAGGCCTTCACGGTGCGCATGAACAGGGCGTCGCGCAGCGCAGCGCAAAACGAGGGCTGGCCATCGATGAACACGCGCAGCGACGCCAGTCCCAGCTGGCCCAGCGACAGCTGCGCGGCGCTCGACTCGATGGTGATGCGCACGCCCGACGTGGCATTTGCGGGCAGCAGCACCTGTTCCGGCGCCTCGATGATGGCGGAAAACGCCGCATGCGTGAGCGCCAGCGGTGCCACCGTCACGGGGTAGGCCGTGCGGAAGGTGCAGGCTACGCCCTTCACCGGGCGCGTCGTCAGCTCCGTGCCGCGGGCGATTTCCGCAGGCGCCGTCAGTTGAGCCGCCGCGGCGGCGTAATCCATGCGCGCGATCGAGCACGAGGGAAAAGGCCGCAGATAATGCGGATACAGCACCTCGAACAGCGCTTCAGTGAACTCGGGATAATCGTCGTCGATGCGCTTCGAGATGCGCGAATTGAGCAGCGCGAAGGACTGGATCATGCGCTCGATGTGCGGGTCCTCGCACACCTCGCCGCCCATCAGCAGGCGGCCGGCGATCTTCGGGTAGCGCTCGGAAAACTCACGCGAATAGCGGCGCAGGAAACCCAGTTCGCGCTCGTAGTAGGGCAGCAATTCTTCCAAAGTCAGGCTCCCGTGGACGCGGCGCGGCGCCCCTTGCTGATCGTGTAATGCAGGCTGGAAGGCTGCAAGATGGCGTCGAAGCTGACCGGTTCGTGCGCCGCATGCACCACCAGCAGCGCGCTGATGGCGAAATTGAGGCGGTTGATCGAGCCTTCCTCGATTTCCAGCGATGCGCGCACCTGGCGCAAGCGCGGCTCGTGGCGGGCGATGGCCTTTTCGAGGCACTGGCAGATATAGGCGCGGTCGTCCGTGCTCGACAGGCTAAGCCCGGCGAAATCGTTCAAGCCGTAGGTGATGATCGACTTGCCGCACTCGGGAAAGGGTTTGAGCAGCGCCTCGGGCAGCACGGCGCGCGTGTTGAGCAGCGCTTCAAGATCGCGCGCCACGGTGTCTTTCAAGTCCTCGAGCGAGAGGCGCGAGACGGTGCCGCTGGAGGCGCCGTGCACGGGCGTATCCATCAGGCGGTCGAACAGGCCCGGCGTAAAACCTTTCATGGGCTTCCCGTTTCATGGGTGGCGTGGACACCGCTGCCGGCGGCCAGGAAAGCCAGCGGCGGCAGCGCGCCGCTGGCATACGCGGTCAGATACGGTCAGGCTGTCTTGTTGGCCGACAGATCCCAGCCGCCGGAGGTGTTACCACCCGAACCGCCACCCACTTTTTGCTGCGTGTACTTCCACTTGACCTTCGAATACTTGAGTGCCAGGTCTTCGCCGAGAATGTCGCCCGCGGCCACCGATGGCGCCACGCTGCTGATCATCACATTCTCCAGTTCGATTTCGAAGTACTTGATGCGTTCGCCCTGGCCATCGGCGCGCAGGAACTCGAGCTTGGCTTTCGGGATGGTCTTGCCCGAGGAGCAAGTTTGCAGCAGCAAGGGACTGGCAAGATCGGCCATCTTGGCGATGACGATATCCTTGTGCTCGGTACGTTCGGCGGTATGGCCGCCGCCCGTCGAGGCGGTCGCCGATTTGGGTTGCAATACTTGCCACTGGACCGACTTGCATTCGATCCAATCTTTGTGGCTGTTATCCGTGGATTCGCCTTTGATGCCATCAATTTGCAAGTATACGTCGATTGCCATGTTATTCCTTTCAAGGGAGTGAAGAAAAATACATTACGATTTGGTCGACTGCGGAAGCTCCGCGACCAAACGGAGTGAAACGGACAATTCGTCCAGCTGGAAATGCGGACGCAAGAAGGACACGGCGCGGTACACGCCGGGCCGGCCCGGCACTTCCGACACCTGCACCGACGCTTCGCGCAGCGGAAACTGCGCTTTCTGTTCTTGGCTGGCGTTATCGTCGAGCAACACGTACTGCGTCAGCCAGCGGTTGAGGAAATCTTCCACGTTGGAGGCGGCGGCAAAGCTGCCGATCTTGTCGCGCATCATGGCCTTCATGTAGTGGGCGATGCGCGACACGGCGAAGATGTATTGCAGCTGCGCCGACAGCACGGCGTTCGCGTTGGCGGCGTCGGTATTGTATTTTTTCGCCTTCTGCGCCGACTGGGCGCCGAAGAACGCGGCATAGTCCGTGTTCTTGCAGTGCACGAGGGAGATGAAGCCCAGGTCGCTCAATTCCTTTTCGCGGCGGTCCGTGATGGCGATCTCGGTCGGGCATTTCAGCGCCACCTCGCCCTCGTCCGTCTTGAAGGTATGCGTCGGCAAGTCTTCTACCAGGCCGCCGCCCTCCACGCCGCGGATCGCCGCGCACCAGCCGTAATCCTCGAAGGCGGCCGTCAGCTTGGTGCCGAAAGCGTAGGCAGCGTTGCACCACAGGTATTTCTGATGATCGGTGCCGTCGACGTCCTCGACGAAATTGAAGCCGTCGACGGTGGCGCCATCGAGCGGATTGAACGGCAACCGGCCCAGGAAGCGTGGCAAGGTCAGACCCACGTAGCGCGCGTCTTCCGATTCGCGCAAGGATTTCCACTTCGCATACTCGACCGTGTCGAATACCTTGGCCAGGTCGCGCGGCTTGCCCAGATCGCTGTAGCTTTCCAGGCCAAACAGTTCTGGCGACGCGGACGAGATGAACGGCGCGTGCGCGGCGGCGGCCACATGCGACATCTGTTCGATGAAATACATGTCTTCCGGCTGGCGGCTGAATTCGAAGTCGCCCAGCAAGGTGCCGAACGGCGCCCCGCCAAAGGTGCCGAATTCCTCTTCGTAGACCTTTTTGAACATGGTCGACTGGTCAAACTCCAGCGCGCTCTGGAAATCCTTGACCAGTTCGCGCTTGGTGGCGTTCATCATCTTGATTTTCAGATTCGTGCCGGTGGCCGTGTTCTTCACCAGGTAATGCAGGCCCGTCCAGCTGCTTTCCAGCTTCTGGAATTCGGGCGCGTGCATGATGGCGCTGAGCTGCGCGGAAATGAGCTGGTCCAGTTCGGCCACGCGGGCATCGATGGTGGCGGCCAGGTTATTCGATACCACCACCGTGCCATCCATGACCTGGCTGACCAGTTCGGAAATCAGATCCTTGGCGCGGGCGTGTTCGACGCTGGACTTGGCCACCTTGCTCTGCTCGACGATCTGGTCGAGCAAGTCGATTTCGGCGGTGCCGGCGGCGCTCAATGCGGGAGTCAGTTGTGCGGACATATCAATCTTTCCTGACGTGGGAATGTTGTTCCAGCTGGGCCAGTTTTTCCGTGCTGTTGAGCACGTCATTCAGGATGTCTTCCAGCTTGTCGTTGCCGGCCAGCTTGTTGCGCAGGTCGGCCAGCTTGGTGCGCGCCTCGAGCAGCTTGCGCAGCGGCTCGACCTGCTCGACCACCGCTTCGGGGCGGAAATCGGCGATCGCGCGAAATTTCAGCTCGACGCCGAACTGGCCGCCACCGGCGCCCAGTTCATTGGGCACGCGGAAGGTGGCGCGCGGCTCGATGCCCTTCATCACTTCATCGAAATTATCGCGGTCGATATCGACGAACTTGCGGTCCTTCAGGCGCTTTTGCTCGAGTTCGGAATTGCCGCCGAAATCACCCACCACGCCCACCACGAAGGGCAGCTCCTTGTTTTCGATGGCGTCGCCGATCTCGACGTCATAGGTCATCTGCACGCGTGGCGGGCGTACCTTTTGCAAGCGCTTCTGCACACTATCTTTTTCGACATGACATCCCCTTCCCAAAATGTTGGCGGCATCGGCGATGCGCCTGTTGAACTGCGGCGTACCCGCGCCTGGCTGGCTACTTCAGGGCATTGAATGGATTGGCGCTGCCCTCATCGGCAGTGCGCTTGCTTGGCTGCTTACGGGATGCGCGCACGGGCGGCTTGTCCGGCGGCGGCACCAGCACGGTTTCGCCCAGGCTCTCGCGCAGCAGCTTGGCCAGGTCCTGCGATTCCGCACGCAGCGGACCGGACAGGTTGTTCTGACGGCTCAGGTCGGCCAGCGCCCGCGTCGACAGGCGCAGTCCGCTGATGGCGATCACGCTGTTGGCCAGTTTGTCGGCAGGATCGCGCACCAGCACTTCCTGGGCATTAAGGATGGCTTCACCATACTGGCCGGCATCGTAGCGGCTTTGCGCCATGCGCACCCAGGGCTGCTTGTCGGCGGGCGCCGCGGCGGCGGCCTCCTGCCACAGCGCCAGCGCCGCCGCCTTGTTGCCCGTGTCCACCGCCTGCGTGGCCTTGGCCATCAGCTCTTCCAAGGTCGGCGCCACGACGGGCGGCGCTTTGGCCACCGGCGCCGTACTGCAGGCGCTGAGGGTAAAAGCACAGGCAATAACTGCAAGAGTGCGTAGCGAAACCGAGCGTGTCATGTTGAGCTTTCCTTCAAAAAAGAAGACCGTTTTGGGGACTGAAAAGTTGCTTTTTATAGTTGCCAATTATTTATTTTCCGGAGCGTAGCATGATTTGAAAATTCACTGCGTTCAATAGAAAATACGCGAAAACTCACACTTCTGATGCTAAAAACCTACAGTACGCACCATTCTTCAAGATAATGTTAAGGTTCTTGCAGTTGCGAAAAAAGCACCAAGTTGCGCGATGCGAGGCATGATTTTCAGTCGCTGCCGCGCGCCTCACTGTGTCTGGTATAGAGGGCAATCCATGAGCATGGCAAACAAATTGTTATGGGGCGAAGGGCTGTTCCTGCGGCCCCAGCATTTCCAGCAGCAAGACCAGTATCACGAGCAGCGCCTGCACGAGAGCGTCAAGGCGCTGCATCCATATGCGTGGGGAGTAAAACCAGCTGCAGATCGACCGCGATGCGCTGGCCAACAACAGCTTGCGCCTGCTGGAACTGTCGCTGGTCTTCCAGGACGGCGAAATCTACAATGCTGCCGGAAGCGATGAACTGCCCGACGCGCTCGACCTGGGCAACTTGCCATCGTCGCTGCAATCGGTGACTTTCCACGCCGCCTTGCCGGCTTTCAAGCCATTCGGCGGCAACTTCGCCGCCAGCGGCCAGCCCAACAACGCGGCGCGCTACGCCCAGGCCAATCTCAGCACGCCGGACCTGTACACCCAGGCCGCGCAGGCCGAACTGACCTACCTGAAAAAAACCCTGCGCCTGGTCGCCGATTCCGAACCACGCGATTCCTACGTCAGCTTCCCCCTGCTGCGCCTGCGGCGCCTGTCGACGGGCGGCTTTGAGCAAGATCCGGCCTTCGTGCCCCCCAGCCTGTCCATCCGCAGCGCGCCCCTGCTGTTCCTGCAGTTGCGCCGCCTGATCGACGCGCTGCAGGCCAAGGTCAACGCGCTGTATGGGCATCACCGCGAGCCGAGCAAGAGCGTGATCGAATTTCGCTCCGGCGACATGTCCTCGTTCTGGCTGCTGCACACGGCCAGCGCGGCCTACGCCTCGCTCAGCCATTACTTCCATCATCCGGCGCTGCATCCGGAGCGGCTGTACGAACAGCTGCTGGCCCTGGCGGGCGGCTTGATGACCTTTTCAAGAAGCCATGCGCTGGCCGACCTGCCGCCGTACCGGCATGCAGATCCCGGACCGTCGTTCGCCCAGCTGCACGCCATGATCCGCGAATTGCTCGACACCGTGATCTCGTCGAAATACTTCGCCATCGCGCTGACGGAAACCAAGCCGTCCTACCATCACGGCAAGCTGGACTCGGAAAAGATCGATGCCAAGACGGCGTTCTACCTGGGCGTGTCCGCCGACATGGCCGGTGTGGAACTGGTCGACGTGGTGCCGCTGCGCTTCAAGGTGGGCGCGCCGGACGATGTGGAAAAATTCGTCCTGTCCGCCCTGCCCGGGGTGCGTCTGCAGCATGCGCCGCAGGTGCCGGCCGCCGTGCCGGTGCGCCCCGACATGTTTTACTTCACCATCGAGGCCAAGGGCCAGATGTACGAACGCATGCTGCAGGCACAGTCGCTGCTGGTCTACGTCCCTTCCGGCATGCGTGAACTGAAACTCGAACTTGTCGCCGTCACTTCCTGAGGTCTAACGATGCACTCCAGCGCTCCCCCTTCCCTGATGTCCGGCAGCCAGGCCGCCTATGCCTCCAGCATGGCTGCCGGTCCCGGCACCGAACACACCTTGATGGACTTGATGTACGACGGTTTTTACGCCCTGTTCATGCTGAAGAACGGCAGCGGGCCGCAAGACAATGCCGATTTCATCAGCAAGATGACGCACTTCCTCGATGAGTTCGGCCGCGGCGCGAAAAACAGGGCGCGTCGGCGGACGACATCGACGCCGCAAAATATGCGTTCTGCGCGGCCGTCGATGAAATCATCCTGCGCTCGCCCTACAGCATCCGCGACGCATGGGCGCGGCGGCCGTTGCAGCTGGTGCTGTTCGGCGACCAGCTGGCCGGCGAAAACTTCTTCATCCGCCTCGAAGCGCTGCGCGCGCGCGGCAGTGCGCACCTGCAGGCGCTCGAGGTATTCCACATGTGCCTGCTGCTGGGTTTCCAGGGCCGCTATATCCTCGAAGGCCCGGAAAAACTCAACTACCTGACGGCGCGCCTGGGCGACGAAATCGCCCAGATGAAGGGCAAGAAAACCGGCTTCGCCCCGCATGCGGAGCGGCCCGACCAGATCATCCACAAGCTGCGCAACAACGTGCCGCCATGGGTGCTGTGTTCGGTGTTCGCCCTGATCTGCGCACTGGGTTACCTGGGGCTGCGCACCATGCTGGCCAAACAGACGGAAGCGCAGATCAATGCCTACAACGACATCGTCAAGCTGGCGCCGCGCGTGGCTAACCTGAGCATTACCCTGCCGTGATGGGCGGCGCACAACCAGCCCCCGCGGCAACGGGCCAGTTCGGCACCGGCCTGAGCCAGCATGCACGGCTCATCACCCTGGCCACGGCCCAGCAGTCCGGGCAGCCGGAATCGCTGATGGCGGAACAATTCGAGGGCCGCGAGGCCGTCAATGAACTGTTCCGCTTCGAAGTCGATGCCCTGAGCACCGCGGCCAACCTGGACCTGGCCTCCTTCATCGGCGAGGAAATGACGCTTTGCCTGCTGCAGCCCGACGGCAGCCAGCGCGCCTGGCACGGCATCTGCACCGATTGCGCCTGGCTGGGCGCCGACGGCGGCGTGGCGCGCTACCGGCTGCGCCTCGAGCCGGCCCTGGCCCTGCTGCAGTTGCGCCGCGACAGTTATATTTTCCAGGACAAGAATGCGCGCGACATCGTCACGGAGCTGCTGGCCGACTACCCGCAGCTGCGCTTCGAATTTGACGTCAGCCAGGCGCTGGCCACGCGCGCCATCTGCACCCAGTACCGCGAAAGCGACTTCGCATTCTTCGCGCGCCTGCTGGCCGCCGAAGGCCTGAGCTGGCGCTTCGAGCACGACCAGCCCGGCGGCGCGCAGGAAGGCGGCGATGGCCAGGCACAGGCCAGGCACAAACTGGTGATCTTCGACAGCAAGGCCACCGCGCCGCAGACGCCGGGTGGCGCCGACATGCGCTTTCACGGCGTGCGCGCCACCGATACCGACGACGCCATCGACCGCTTCGGCGCGCGCCGCCAGGTGCAATCGAATGCCGTCAGCATCAGCAGCTGGGACCCGGCGCAGGTGACGGCGCCCGCCGCCGAGCAGGTCTCCAGCCTGGAGGCCGGGCAGTTGCCGCAACTGGCCGTGTATGACGGCGCCGGCGAGCGCCTGCACGCCGATCGCGCGGCGGCAGGGCCGCACAGCGAGCGCATGCTGCAAGCCCTGGAACTCGACAACAAGCAGTTCGATGGCGCCGGCGCCGTGCGCCGCCTGGCCGCCGGCCACGCCATGCGCCTGCTGCAGCACGAGCAGCATGCCGATGGCGCCAACGCATTCACCGTGCTGTGGGCCGAGCACCAGGCGCGCAACAATACGGGGCCGGCCGGCGCCGGCCTGGGCGACATGCTGTCGAAACTGGCCAAAACGGCCGGCCTGGGTGGCGTCGCCGACTGGATCGCCGGCCAGATCGAACCGGGCACCTACCGCAACCGCTTCGGCTGCGTGCGCGCCAGCGTGCCCATCGTGCCGCGCGCCACCGCCGCGCGCGCGCCGGCCGTGGCGCTGGGTCCGCAGACGGCGCTGGTGGTGGGGCTGGCCGACAGCGTGGCCACCACGGGCCGCGATCACCAGGTGCGCATCCAGTTTGCCTGGCAGCGCGGCAGCGCCGCCAATCCGGGCGGCCTGGCTCACAACACCGACCAGCAGGGCAACGCGCCCGGCAACGAGGCGTCCGGCGCCTGGGTGCGCGTGGCCGAAGCGCTGGCCGGCCCGAACTGGGGCTCGCAATTCACGCCGCGCCTCGGCACTGAAGTGCTGGTCGACTTCATCGAGGGCGACATGGACCGCCCGCTGGTCGTCGCCCAGCTCTACACGGGCAGCGACACGCCACCGTATGCGGCCGGCGAGAATTCGGGCGTCAACCACGCGGGCGTCCTGTCGGGCATGCACAGCCACAATTTCGACGGCGCTGGCTACAACCAGTGGGTACTGGACGATACCCAGGGCCAGCTGCGCACCCGGCTCGCTTCGAGCAGCGCCGCCACCGAACTCAATCTGGGCTACCTGGTGCAGCAAGGCGCCAACTCGGCGCAACGGGGCAGCTATCGCGGCAGCGGCTTTGAATTGCGCACGGATGCCTGGGCCATGCTGCGCGCCGGCGAAGGCATGCTGATCTCGACCACGGCGCGCGCGCGCCAGGGCGCCAGCGTGGCGTCGAGCCAGTTCGACACCAAGGAAGCGCTGGCACTGCTGCGCGGCGCCTGTGAACTGAGCAAGACGGTGGCGACGTCGGCAAGCCAGCAAAAAGCCCTCGTCAGCAAGGATGCGAACCAGGCGCAGCTGGACATGGCGGCGCAGATCGACCCGCAGCAGGACGGCAAGTACCAGGCCAATGTCGGCGGCCAGGAAGCCAGCAAGGCGGGCAGCGGCACGCGTGCGCCCGATACGGCGCAGCCCGTGGAACGTTACGCCCAGCCGCTCGTGCTGATGGAGTCGCCCAGCAGCATCAACTGGGCCACGCCGGCGTCGACCGTGCTGTTCGCGGGCCAGCAACTGCACTGGACGGCGCAGGCCGACCTGCACATGACGGCCGGCCAGACGATCGCCTCGGTGGCGGCCAACGCGGTCACGCTGTTCAGTCAGGAAGGCGGCATCAAGGCCGTCGCGGGCAACGGTCCCGTCTCGCTCGAAGCGCATACCGACCAGCTGGAAATCCTCGCCGACCAAGCCGTCACGGTGATCTCCGTGAGCGACAGCATCGACATCAAGGCCAACCAGAAAATCGTCCTGCAGGCGGGACAATCGTCGATCACGCTCGAAGGCGGCGACATCACCTTCCGCTGCCCCGGTCATTTTACGGTCAAGGGCGGGCAGCATGTCTTCAACGGCGGTGCCAGCGTCGCCGCCGGCCTGCCACCGTTGCCGGACAGCCGCTTGAAACTGTTCGACGAAGGCTTCGTGCTGAAAGACCGCGACACGGGTGAACTGATGCCGCGCCAGCCGTATCGCGTCAAGCGCGCCGACGGCAGTTTCGAAACGGGCATGACGGACGCCAGGGGCTTGACCCACATCGTGGCGGCTGCCGCCGTCGAGGCGCTGGTGATCGAACTGCTCAAATCGCCGGGCCAGGTGCCCGAGACGGAGGACAGCCCGCCCCCTGCGCCAACGTCGGACACGCGCTCCAAGGCGCCCGCGCCCGGCACAACGGCCAAGACGCCGCCCAAACCCGAGCCGAAATTCAAGGAAACGGGTACTTCCAGCACCAGCCCCGTCGATAACAAACAGCGCAAGGAAGTGCTGATCAAGCGCCCCGCCTGCTGGATCGCCGATTATGAAAAGGAGATTAGCGTCTCCAGCGTACCGCGCTACAACAACACCTTCGGCGCCAGCGGCGCGCCGCATAACTATTTCGACAACGTGCGCTACAAGATCTACGTGCCCGTCAAGTCGAATACCGGCATCATCGCCGAATTGCGCGTCAAGGTGATCACGGTGCTCGAGCCGGCCGACCAGGCGCTGGAAGACCGCGAGAAAGGTACCCCACAGGCCGCCACGCGGGCCAAGCAGCGCGCCGCCGTCATCAAATACGTCAAGGGCATCGCCACCACGGGGCTGGAAAGCCACTGGAACAATAAATTCCAGATGAAGATCAGCGATCCGGAATGCGGCACGCGCATCCTGCCCATCGTCTACCGCGTCGTTTATGTGGAGAGCAACGAGCACTACATCATGCAGATCCACAAACGCTACGACCGCGAAAGCGTGACGGGTACCATCATCGACGTGTCCGCTTCGACCGATGGCCAGATACACGCACATGAATTCGGTCACTGCTATGGCCTGCCGGATGAATACTCGTATGTGGAAGGCGACGACGAGACCGTCAAATACAAGAAACCGGACGGCAGCTGGGATGCGCCCGTGCCTTCGCTCTCGGACGATGAGGAACCGGTACCGGCCGCCGCCAACATCATGAACTCGGCCGGCTCCATCGTCATCCGTGACCGGCATGCCTGGCAGATCGCCATCGAAGTACAGGAATTGCTACGGACGAAAATAGGACGGAAGATCAAATGCGATATCATCCTGAACGGCTCCTAATCGCACTGCTCGCAGTGTCCCTACAACTCCCAGGAAACGCCATGCCGAACGAAATCCTCTCCATCAGCGCCCACTGCATCGATAATCCGGCCTGCATTTTCACGGGCAGCGACATGCGCATCGAGGTGGTCATCAAGAATATCGGCAATGGGGAAGTCGGCTATCCGCTCCAATACATGCAAGCGCGGGGGCCCAATATGCGCCTGATCGACAACGTGAGCGAACAAAGCCAGGTATTGAAGACGGGCCTGGCGAATCATGCGCTCAAGCGCGCCTTCACCACCATCGCGCCGGGCCAGTCGATTGCGCTGCAAAGCGTCATCAAGCATACGGAGCTGCGCATGTTCCGTACGGAATTTGTCGATGTGACGGCCGACATCGGCGTCTCGGCCGGCATCCAGACGGCGGGTAGCGAGGAAGCGCTGCCCTTCAAGGGCGGGGCCAGCCTGAAGATCATCGGCAGGGATACGCTCGAACGCGAGGCGCAGCGGCGACAAGACCGCTAGCGCGCCTGCGCGCCCGCATGCAACTGGCGCCAGAACGGCGCGGTGGGCCAGCGCTGCTCCCAACCGTAATACTGCTGGCGCTGCGCCAGATACTGCGCATGGCGCTGCGCCACCGTATGCGCCACCGCGTCCAGCGTGGCGTGGCCGGCGATGGCGCCCGCGGCCGCCATGCCGTTGGCGAGCGCCTTGACGATGCCTTGCGACGTGACGGGATCGTAGGCCGAGGCCGCGTCGCCGATGGCCAGCCAGCCGTCGCCATGCAGTTGGTCGAGGCAGTAGGACGGCGCGGGAAAACTCTGCACGCCACCTGCCAGCGGCGCAGCACCGCGGGCCAGCACAGCCGTGTTGGGCGCGGCCGCCAGCCATGCCAGCCAGTGTCCGGCATGCTGCAGGCGCCGCGCCTTGACGGTGGCCGCATCGCTATAGAACGCCAGCAGCAAGGTGGCGTCGGGCAGATGGGCCCCATACCACCAGCCATGTTCAACCGCTTCCAGGTGCGTCAGGCCGGAACGGCGACCATCGGACGCCGCGAAGCGCATGGCCAGGCACACGAGCGGCAGCGTTTCCACCTTGCGGCTGCCGCGCTGGCGCGCGAAGACGGCGCGCGTGCCGCTGGCGTCGACCACCAGGTCGGCATGGATGGTGGCCGGTCGCCGGTGCACCGGATCACCCAGCATCAATTCCAGGGCAAAGCCGCCGCCTTGCGCCGGAACCGACGCGGCCAGGCTGGCGCGCATCAGCACTTCCGCCCCGCGCAGGCGCGCCTGGCGCGCCAGGAAGCCATTGAACCTGGCGCGCTCCAGGTGCCAGCCGTGGCCCAGCGGATGCAGCAGCGCGTCGTTGTAGCCGCGCTTGTCGCTGCCCCACCAGGAACAGCTGCCATGGCAAGGCGCGTGCGCCTCGGCGAAAAATTCCTGCGCAATGCCCAGCGCCTGGAACAAACGGTTGGCTTCGGGCGGGATGCTCTCGCCGATGCGAAAGTGCGTGTAATCGCCCGCCTCGATCACCAGCACATCATGTACACCATGCTGCGCCAGCGCCAGCGCGCAGGCGCAGCCAGCCGGGCCGCCGCCGATGATGGCGACCCGGTAGCGCTGCCGCGACGGCCCCGCCGCAGCGGAGCTTTCTGCCTGCGCCGGCATCAGAGTTTCGGCTTCGGCCGGTACACCTTGTCGATGGCCGTGTTGCGCCAATACTCGACCAGGTTGCTTTCATCACTGTCGAACAGGCTTTCCACTTCCAGGTAGTAATCCTTGCAGATGGCCTTCTCGCCAGCCTTGCGCGCAATCGCCGTGCTTTGCACGACCACGCCGATGCGGTGCCAGTTCAGCAGGAACTGCGCGCGGTCCTGGTAACGGCCCACATGCATGGCGGGCCGGTCGATTTCCGCATTTTCCGGGGTAGTCGACGGCACTTCATCGGCCCGCGTGCCCTTGCCGCGCACGGAGTAGCGCGACGTCCCCAATTCGCCGCCATTGGCGACGACGTCGTCGTACGTGTACACGGCCACGGGCCGCTGCGCCGGCCAGGAGGAATACAGCAAGGTATTGTAGCCATTGCCCTTGAGCGCCGTGGCGGCATCGATCGCCTGCTGGTTATTGAGCACCGTGCCGCCGGGATTTGGATCGGGCAAATGCGTGGCGCACGAGTTGTAATCGGTATGCCACGGCAAGGCCATGAACTTCGACACGTCGCCGGGCTGCACCTCGCCGCCGCCGCGCAGCGGCATATAGCCGGTGCCGAGAAAGGGCTGGTCCCTGACGGCGGCCGAGTAATCGAGATGCTGTGCATTGATGCGAAACGGGCCGCCAGCGTCATGGCGCCGCCACGCTTGCCGGTACAGGCCGGGGTCGCGCACGATAAAACCCATCTCGATGCCGGGGCTGTAGCGGCCGCCCAGGCAGTTGAACAGGACCGTACGGTCTAGCGCTTCGCCCGCGCCCAGCAGGAAATTGCCGCTGTCGGCCACATAATGGCCATGCGCCCATTGATCCATGAAAAAATACTGGGCGCGGGTCAGTGTCAGCAGGCTGCTGCCCGCATCACCCAGCGACAGCGGCATTTGCGGCTTCAGCGACGGCGCGCCCGTCTGGTCGGGATGGCGGATGAAATTCATGATCGGGTAGGTCAGGCCTTCGGCCTTCATCTTGCCCAGCAAGTCGTGCTCCTTGATCGCCCTGGGCGGCAGGCTGGTCGTCCATCGCTGCAGCGATGCCGCGCGCAGGATGGGCTGGACATCGGTGCTGAAGTTGCTCTGGTAGCCCGTCTGGTAGCTGCCATCGGCATACACGGCCGGCCGCAGCGCCATCTTTTCCAACCAGGTGCAATACAGGTCATCCCACAGCGATACGACGTTCGCCGTTTGCGGCGCATACGACGGGTCGCTGGACACCACCCAGGCGCTGCCCTCGACGGCGCGCGCCGTGCCGTCGGCGAAAAGCAGCATGGCCGTGACGGGACCATCGGCCACGTCATCGAACCAGTTGTCGTTGTTGACATTGTCGTGCAGGACGGTGGCGGCCGAATAATTGCCTTGCGCGTCAAAGCCGCAGGCCTTGCCATAGCCGCCCAGCACCAGCAGGCGTCCGTTCTTTTCCGTCGTGATGGCGCCCAACGACGCGATGATGGCGCCTGGGCCCTGCGCCGGCGCGCCAGGCTGCCCGCCGCGCGGGAACGACACGGGATAGTCGGGCAGGCTGCGCACGGCGCCGCTGGCCGCATCCGCGCACGACGGCGGCGTGGCGGCGTCAAACTGCTGCACGGCCTGGCGCGATGCCTGCACGGCGCGCGGTCCGGGGTCGATGACCAGCAGCTTCAGGCGCAGCGGGTCGGCCGGCGTGCCGAAGTGGGGCGAGCCGCGCTCGCCGAAATCCCGATTGCGCAGGGCTGGCGCGCGCTGCTTGTCGAACGGCGCCACGCCTTCCCCGCCCTCCCAGCTATTGGCTTTCTTATTGGCCATATGCACGGTCCAGACGATGTCCTTGACGATCTTGCCGTCGACCATGCTGCCGATGGCCACTTCGGCCGCCGCCCCCCGCCTGCCCAGCGGATAGCTTTCCACGCCGTCCGCTGCGTCGAACGCATACTGGTAAATCCGGAAGCGGGCCGCCTGCCGCTTGAGCTTTCCACTGGCGTCACGCAACTCGCTGCTGGCGATGGTCGTGTCTTCCGTGCCGGGCCGGATCGGCAAGCCTCCCGTGCCATCCTGGCCATCGAGCGGCATGCCGGCCAGGCTTTCCGGGCCCAGATAGTATTCTTCGCTATTGCCGACGCGGGCGATGCCGATGGTCGGGTGAATTCTCAAACCTGTGTATGCCATGCTGAACTCCTGATACTCAAGGGTGTCTGTGAAGTGCCCAACGCGTCACGGCTGCATGCCTTCCCTGACCCACTGGTCGAAGATATCGATGCCCTCCTGCGGCATCGGGCCGTCGGGCGGCATCGGATGCGGCGCGGACATGACATACTCGCCTTCCCGCCCTCCCGGTGCGCGCAGGCGGTGCCCGGCATCCACCAGCCACTTTTCGTTGCGGCCGTCATAGTCGTAACCGTGGATGGCCACCTGGATTTGCCAGGCAAATGCCTTTACGCTCGCATAGTCGTTCAGGTACAGGCGCTGCACGCCCGTCGACTCGGGGTTCGACAGCTTGATCTTGTTCATGTCGGCCACATAACGGGAAAACAGGCCCTGCACATCGCGCTTGAAGCTGGTCCGTTCGCTCATGGCTTGCTCTCCTCATACGTGGGTTCGGCAGGTTTGCGGCGGTCGACGACCCGGATCACGGGCGTGGAAAAATCGCCTTGCCGTATCAGGCCGCGGCCCTTGTCATTGGTGGTGATGGCGGCCGTGACGCGCCAGGCCTGCCCGCGCTTTTTGGGCACCAGGCTGTCGACGATGCCGGTGATATCCGTTTCGATGACATACTTGTCATGCTGGTGGGTGCCGGACAAGGCCCAGTGGCTGGTGCTGGTGACCAGATAGCGGTCGCGGAACGACTTGTCACCGATGCGCGCACTCACGCTGGCGGGATACATGTAGATATCAGCCTGAAAACTGTAGTCTTCGTCCGCATGCGCGCGGTCCAGCACCATGTTGGCCCGCTTGTCGCTGGCCACCCGCCGCGCCGGTATCTTGTAGGCAGCTGTCACGGTGAGGTCGGGCCTGGCAACCGCGCCATCGGCCGCATCGTCGCTGAGCAGGGCGGCGAACAGGCTTTTCTGGTTGGCGCCGAACACAAAGCCCGCTTGCTGGTGCCGGTCGATCAAGGCCTGGATATCCTTCTTGCGGGCAAACTCGCCGCCATAGCGTGGCTGGAAGCCATAGCCCTGCCGGATCGTGTCGAAGTACAGGTCCGCCTGGCCCATGTTGGCCGTGTAGTCGCCCGAATCGCTGCGCTGGTCATCGCCGCTGCCGGTGTTCCAGCCGATCGGCCGGCGCAGGCTGGCGTCCTGCTCGCTGCGCATGTAGCTGGTGCGCCCGCTGCCGCGTATGCCGGCATCGCCATGCTCGTCCAGCCACTTCTCGAAACTGTAATCGAGAAAATTATGGAAGGCATAAAACAGCGGATCAAGGCCGGCCGTGACGTTGTCGCCCATATTGCCGCCCATGTAGGTGGCGTGCATATGATTGTGAATCTTCGTCTCCAGGTTGCCGCCGCCCAGGCTGCCGTATTCATCGCCGCCGAAATCGGCCCAATCCATGTAGTAGATCTGATAGGCCAGCAAGTTGGGCGAAGCCGTGGCCAGCGAACTGTCGAGCCCCTCCCTCTTGCGCGTGGCGTCATACAGCGGTGAATCGACGTCCTCGAACGCTTTCGGATAGCGCACGCCAGAAGGCTTGCGGGTGAAATTCCAGTACGGCAGCGCGACGTTGCGCGTGCTGGGGCCCCGTTCACCGTTCGGGTCGGCTGCCTGCAAGGCTTGCTCATAAAAGTACAGCTGCGCCCGGTGCCATTGCAGGAAGGTGTTTTTCTGGTGTTCGCACTCGCCCGGGAATTCCTCGTGGGCGTTGTCCTCGGTCGCCACCTTGTCAATAAAATAGGCAACGTCACAGCTGTTGCGCGTCGGATCGCCCAGTAACTGCTTCAGCCTGTCGCCAGGCAAGGCCGCCTGGCGGTCATTGAAGACGTCGACGGAGGTGCAGTTATGCACCCACGCTTGCCACAGGAAGCCGCGCCGGTCGTATACGTTTTCCTGGCTCTTGCGTTTCATCTCGCTCACCGCATGCTTGAAGGCATCAAGCTCGGCCGGGGTCAGCTCATCGATATTCTTGCGGTAGCGCACGACGCGTGCGCCCTGCTCCGCCTGGGCCAGCGGCTCGGGGGCGCAGCGTGCGACAGCCAGGTCGCCCGTGCCGGCGCCAGCATGGCCACCGGCGAGCGCGAAGCCGGCCAGCAAGGAAAAGGTCAAGGTTTTCATGCGTAACATGGGCAGTTGCTCCAGAGGCAGGTTGGGAGAGGCGGCAGCGCGGCAGGCGCGCTGCCGCCAGGAACGGTCAGTGTCCGTGTCCGCCCGCGTCGCCGCCACCCTTGCCATCCGGCAGTACCACCTTGACGTTCTGCATCATGCCCTGGTCTTCATGTTCGAGGATGTGGCAATGCAGCACGTATTCGCCGATGTAGCGCTGATAACGCGTGGCAATCTCGATCTTGTGGTTCTCCATCACCAGCAAGGTGTCTTTCCACGTGCCGATCAGATCCTTGTACTGCGCATCGACCGTGCCGCCGTCGGTGCGGGTGATGCCGATGATCTGGAAGGGGTTGACGTGGATATGGAAGGGATGGTTGCCATTCTTCGACGCAAGCTCCCAAATCTGCTCGGTGCCCAGCACCAGCGTGTGGTCCACGCGGTGCGGATCATAGACATACTTCATCTCGGGGGTCGGTGAGTCTTCCGGCTTGCCTTCCACCATGAAACGGGTCTTGTCGTCCACCTTGGCAATGTTGAAGGTCGCGTACTCTTTCGTCTTGCCGCGCATCGCGTCCTTTGCCGCCTCGCTGAAGCTGGCATGCGGGACGAACTTGCCGAGCTTGAGACCATTCTCCAGGTCGCCAAGGATGGTGCTCTTGACGCTATCGGGCAACTGGGCGCCGGGCAGGCTCTTGACGGCATTGCGCAGCTCGGCCAGCAGGAAATCGCGCGGCGACTCGCCCGCCCTGGCGCGGGCCGATGCCTTGGCATTGGTCTTGGCGGCGATCACGCCGATCAGGCGCGTGTTGTTGACATCATGCATTGTCGTCATGTTGTTGACGTTGGTTTCCGCATACACGCAATAGGCGCCGGCTTTCGGCAGCGAAAACAGGATATCGCTGCGGTAGCCCGGTTGCAGGTAATTGAGCGTCTTGGGGATGATCCTGTCGTGCGTCAAGCCGTCGCTGGCCACCTCGAACTGCGTGACGTCCTCGCCATCGCACAACTCCATCACGTCCTTGTCCTGGTTGGCCACGCTGAGCGCCTTGAACAGTTTTTGCGGATCATTCGCGCGGCGGATGCGCAGCACCACGGTTGCCTGGAAACCCGTGTCGATCATGCGCCAGCGGTACAGGCGCTGCGTCTTCATCTCCAGCACAGGCTGCACCTTGCCGTTGACCGAGGTATAGCGGCCCGACTTCAGCCAGGCATTCGGATCGTCGACCTGGGCGAAATCCTCGAGCACGCCTACCCCGTCCGTGGCGCACGGCTTCGTCGGTGTCAGGCTGTTGCTGGGGCAGTCATAGGGAATTTGCTGCAGCAGCATCACTTCGCCGGCGCTGCCGCTGCCATCGTCGGGCTGGAAGTGTTTCAGCACGACGTCGAGGTCGCCATTCGCCGTGGCCGTCGGATAACGGTCGCCTTCGACTACCAGCGCCCCGGCCATGCCGCTGGCGACCTGCATCGCCGTCGCGCCATGCTGGTGCGGGTGATACCAGAACGTGCCAGCCGGATGGTCAATGGGAATATTGTATTCATACTCGAAATCTACATCCGGCTTGATCGATATCAGCACGTTGTCGCTATTGCCCGAAGGCGAGACCCATAAGCCATGCGAATGCAGATTGGTGTCGTTGAAGCAGCCGCGCGGGCGTGCCGCATTGATATCTTTTGTAGCGCACTGCTCGGCCGGCAGCGCCGGCAACTGGTTGTACAGTTTGAAGCGCACGGTCTGCCCCGGCGCCATCACCACGGTGGGTGCCATGAAGGTGGCTGCATTCTCGTCGCGCCCATCGAGCGCCAGGCCGTTCGTCTGCTGGTAGGAACGCAGGCGCACCTTGTCATGCTTGGCCGTGGTCGGGTTATAGATGGTGCCGTTGGCATAGCGGATGTACAGGTCGTACGACTTTTCGTACTCGTCGCGCTTGCTCGCCGCGCGGTTCGCGGGCCTGGCGCGCGCCTTCAGTTTCGGCGGCTCCTGCAGCAGGCGCAGCTCGAGTTTGGGCACGGACTTCAGGTTCAGGTCGAGATTCAGATTGACCGTGGTGTCCGCGGCGAAGGCGGCGCCGCAGGCAAACGGCATGGCGGCCAGGCACAGCGACACATAGCTGCGGGGAAGGCGATTGGACATGACAACTCCTCGATTGGACTCGGCAATGGAAGCATGGCTGGGCATGCGTATTTTTTTAATTAGTAACATTGCCATTATCCATAATGACAAAGAGTCAATACTCACACTAAGTCACTTGTTGTATTTATTGCTGAGAAAGACGGGGGTAGGAATGGGGGGACTGATGTGGGCTGATGCGATGGGAGCGCTTGCCGCTAGTGCCTGAGATGAGGGGACGGCGTTGGCGCGCTGCGCGGCCAACGTGCCGCGCGGAGCGCGGTGGTTGGGCGATTCGGAGAGGGCTGGGCCGGCACGGCCCAGCCCTTCGAATCCCACCGTTCCGTCCAGACAAAAAAAAGCCTCCCGCAGGGGAGGCTTTTTTATTTGATTCTGGCGGAGACGGTGGGATTCGAACCCACGATACAGGTATAAGCCGTATGCATCCTTAGCAGGGATGTGCCTTCGGCCACTCGGCCACGTCTCCTAGCTGATTACTCAACTATGTCTCTGTAGCTAACTGCGCTGCAGCGACGAACGTCATAATATCGACTGCCCCCCCTTTGGTCAAGGGCGTGGGGCAATATTTTTGGATATTTAAGCTTTTTCCAGCTCGAACGCTTTATGCAGCGCGCGCACGGCCAGTTCCATGTACTTTTCATCGATCAGCACGGAGATCTTGATCTCGGAAGTGGAGATCATCATGATGTTGATGCCCTCTTCCGACAGGGTACGGAACATTTGCGATGCCACACCAACATGGCTGCGCATGCCCACGCCGACGACGGACAGTTTCGACACCTTGGCGTCGCCCGTGATGCTGGCCGCGCCCAGCGCTTCGCGGTTCGCTTCCAGCACGGCCAGCGCGCGCGTATATTCGCCGCGCGAGACGGTGAAGGTGAAGTCCGTTTTACCGTCTACCGACTGATTCTGTATGATCATGTCGACTTCGATATTCGCGTCCGCCACTGGTCCCAGGATGTGGTACGCCACGCCTGGGCGGTCGGGCACGCCGAGCACGGTGATTTTGGCTTCATCGCGGTTGAAGGCGATGCCGGAGATGACTGCTTGTTCCATGTTTGTATCTTCCTCAAACGAAATCAGGGTGCCTGAATTGGCTTCTATTTCCAGCGGCAACATCGGGTCGGTCAGCGACGACAGCACGCGCGTGGGCACGCGGTAGTTGCCGGCAAATTCCACCGAACGCGTTTGCAGCACTTTGGAGCCCAGCGAAGCCAGTTCCAGCATTTCTTCAAAGGTAATGGTCTTCAGGCGGCGCGCCTCGGAGACCACGCGCGGGTCGGTCGTGTAGACGCCGTCGACGTCGGTGAAGATCAGGCATTCGGCCGCCTTCATGGCGGCGGCAATCGCCACTGCCGACGTGTCCGAACCGCCGCGGCCCAGAGTCGCGATGTTGTCGTGTTCGTCGACGCCCTGGAAACCGGTAATGATGACAATCTTGCCCGCATCGAGGTCACGTTTGACTTTTTCGTCATCGATCGACTGGATGCGTGCCTTGGTAAAGGCGGAATCGGTCTTGATCGCGACTTGCCAGCCAGCATAGGATACGGCTTGTTTGCCGATCGCCAGCAGTGCCATCGACAATAGGCCGACGGACACTTGTTCGCCTGTCGAGGCGATCATGTCAAGTTCACGGGGATCGGGTTGATCCATGATTTCCTTGGCCAGTCCAATCAGGCGGTTGGTTTCGCCCGACATGGCGGATGGCACCACCACGATTTGATGCCCAGCGTCGTGCCACTTGGCAACGCGCTTGGCGACATTCTTGATACGGTCAGTCGAGCCCATCGACGTACCGCCATATTTGTGGACGATTAAAGCCATAAGAGTGAAGTTTCCGCTCAAGAAGAATAAAAAAGGAGGGCTTTACTCTACATGCCGCAATGCAAAATAACAAGCTAAAAAGCGCATTAGCTCATACCGATTGCGCATATGGAAATAACCAATCCATGCAGTCGGGAGCGCATGGGCAGCCACTTGGCGGCCACCCCGGGAATGGCCGTAGCGGCCGCCCTTACGCTCAGCAGGAGACCCAGCGCAAGGCGACGCGGGGACGATCCAGCAGACTCAGGCAGTGGCAATCGAGACCAATCCCCGCCGCGAACAGCAATTGTTGCGCCGCACAGACAAGGGGCAGGCGTTCGCGTTCCCAGGCGGGCACGTCAAACGCCTGATAATGGTATTTCAAGCTCTTCGTGGGACGGTTCAAGGCCAGTTTCAGGCGCTCGCCGCCCTGGCGGAAGTCAATGGTCAAGGTCTGTGCCTGCAACCAGGCAATATCGATGCCCTGGCCGCCCTCTTCCACCGCGTCGAAATGCAGCACGCCGCCATACGCGGGAAACGCCAGGCTCGCTTCGCCCTGCCAGGTAAATTGCTGGCTGGCTTTTTCCAGCCCGGGGATATTCGCGTCGCTCTTGTCGCGCATGCCGGCCAGGTCATTCAGCTTCGGCGTCAGGTACAGCCGGTCGCGGTGGCGCCGCACGTGGCATTCGGGATGCGTGACCAGCAGTTGCGCATCGGGCCGCGCCTCTAAAAGTTGCGCCAGCATTTCCGCCAGCCATGCCGTCGATGGCATGCGCAAGCCGCGCGTGCCAAACCAGTGGCGCAGCAGGTTGTAGCAGCGGTCCGCGCTCAGCTCGCGCAATTTCGCCAGCTCGATGCAATCGCCGTCCAGACAGTTTGCCAGATCCTGCGTCGCCAGTTCCGTCAGCAGGCGCTGCGCCGACTGGGCATGCTGGGCACTGCGGGCGAAACGTTCCTGGAAACCGGGAAAGGCCTGCGCCAGCACGGGCATCACCTGGTGCCGCAAGGCATTGCGGGCGAAACGGGGATCATCGTTCGATTCATCGTGGATGTGCGCAATCGCATGTTGCGCCACATACGCTTCGAGCTGCCTGCGCGACACGGGCAGCAGCGGGCGCGCCATCACCAGGTCCGGATTGCCCAGCAGCTCGGGGGCGCTGTTGGCGCCATCCATGCCGGACAGGCCCGCCGTGCCGGAGCCGCGCAGCAATTGCAGCAGCACCGTTTCAGCCTGGTCATCCTGGTGGTGGGCCGTGAGCAGCAGACGCACGCCGTGCGTGGCGCACAACTCGCCCAGGGCCGCGTAACGGCGCTTCCGGCCCGCCTCTTCCGTGCCCGTCTTCGCATTCTTTTCCAAGGTGACCTTGCGTGCCTCGAAGGCGATGCCCATGCCGGCACACAACTGCTCGCAGTGCGCCAGCCAGGCGTCCGCATTCGGGCTCAGGCCGTGGTGCACGTGTAAGGCGTAAAGAAACACTCCCTGCTCTTGCGCCCAGGCATGCGCCAGGTGCAGCAGGGCCGAGGAATCGAGGCCGCCGCTCAGGGCGATGCCTATCGTCTCGCCGGCTTGCGGTCCGCAGGTTTCCAGTGCGCGGGCGAAGATGTCGGGCACGGTGGCGGTTTGTTGCTTTTTCATATGACTCCTGGAATGCAAAGAGGGACAGGTGGCCAAACGTATGGATCCGTTTAGCTGCCTGTCCCTGGTGTTCTTGCTGCCGGTCTGCGCCGGCGATCGCTTACTCGCTCGGGGTGGTTTCCTTGAACTTGCCGTAGCTCAGCAGTTTTTCATGGCGCGCGGCCAGCAGGTCCTTGGTTTTCATGCCGTGGAACTGGCGCAGGGTGTCGGCCAGTGCGCGCTTGAGCAAGGTCGCCATCTGTTTCGGATCGCGGTGGGCGCCGCCCAGCGGTTCGTTGATGATCTTGTCGATCAGGCCCATGGCTTTCAGGCGGTGGGCAGTCAAACCCAGCGCTTCGGCCGCGTCGGAGGCGCGCTCGGCGCTCTTCCACAGAATCGAGGCGCAGCCTTCCGGCGAAATCACGGCATAGGTCGAGTATTGCAGCATCAGCACGGCATCGCCCACGGCAATGGCCAGCGCGCCGCCGGAACCGCCTTCACCGATGATGGTGGCGATCAGCGGCACTTTCAGTTCAGCCATCACGTACAGGTTATGGCCGATGGCTTCCGACTGGCCGCGCTCTTCCGCGTCGATACCGGGGAAGGCGCCTGGCGTGTCGACGAAGGTGAAGATGGGCAAGTTGAACTTTTCAGCCACTTTCATCAGGCGCATGGCCTTGCGGTAGCCTTCCGGTTTCGGCATACCGAAATTGCGCATGGCGCGCTCTTTCGTGTCGCGGCCCTTTTGATGGCCGATGACCATGCACGGCTGGCCGTTGAAGCGGGCCAGGCCGCCGACGACGGACAGATCGTCCGCGTAGCTGCGGTCGCCATGCAATTCGTGGAAATCGGTAAAGATTTCATTCACGTAATCCATGGTGTAGGGGCGCTGCGGGTGGCGCGCGATCTGCGCCACTTGCCAAGGCGTCAGCTTGGCGTAGATATCTTTGGTCAGCTGCTGGCTCTTCTTGGCCAGGCGGTCGATCTCTTCCGAGATGTCGACGGCCGAATCGTCTTGCACGAAGCGCAACTCTTCGATCTTGGAATCGAGTTCCGCGATCGGCTGTTCAAAATTGAGGAAAGTCGTTTTAGTCATTGTACCTCCAGGTTTTACCGGCCACGGCGCCAGGGCGCGCGGCGTCATCTATGTTTATTTTACCGTACCGGCTGCTGCGCCGGGGGCTGCATCGGGTGCGGCAGGGGCGGCTGCAGGGTCGAGACTGCGCCACAGATACCACGTCGCCACGGTGCGCCACGGTTCCCAATTGGCGGAAACCTCGCGCGCATCGCTGCGGGAAACTGGCTCGCCGGAGAAATAATTGACGCTGATGCCCTGGATCAAACCGGGGTCGTCGAGCGGCAAGACATTCGGCCGGAGCAGATTAAATATCAAAAACATCTCGGCTGTCCAGCGGCCGATGCCGCGGATCTGCACCAGTTCGGCGATGACGGCTTCGTCATCCATCTGGTCCCACTGGCTCGCGTGCACGCGCTTGGCCTTGAAATGGTCAGCCAGGTCGAGGATGTATTCGGTCTTGCGTTTGGACAAGCCGCAGGCAGACAGTTGCTCGGCGCCTGCCTTCAATACTTGCGAAGGCGTGCATTTCGGGCAAGCCAGCAGCAGCTTTTTCCAAGCAGCATCCGCCGCCTTGGGTGTGATCTGCTGCCCCACCAGCGAACGGGCCAGGGTAGTAAACGGGTCGCTATGGCCGACCAGGTGCAGGTCGCCAAATTGCGGGATGAGCTTTTTCATGATGCGGTCGCGCTTCATCAGCTCGATCTTCGCCTCTTCCCAGTAATGCGGCACCTGGATCACCTGCGCCACCACCGGGGCTTCCCCGTTTTCCCTGGACGTTGGCATCATGCGCGGCGCCAGTTGGTCGAGCCGTCAGGCTTGTCTTCAAGAATGATGCCCGCCGCCAACAGTTCAGCGCGGATCTTGTCGGACTGCGCGAAGTCGCGTGCTTTTTTCGCCGCGCTGCGCGCCGCAATCGCCGCTTCGATGCCGGCCGCCTCGTCGACGCCACCGGCGGCAGCGCCGACGGTCGCTTGCAGGAATTGCTGCGGCGTACGTTCCAGCAAACCGAACACGCCCGCCAGGCACTTCAATTGACGCGCCAGGGCTGGGGATTTGCTCTTGTTGACTTCCGTCGCCAGGTCGAACAGGGCAGCCACAGCCAGCGGCGTATTGAAATCGTCATCCATGGCCTCGGCCACGCGCACGGCATGCGCTTCGCTCCAGTCGATGGCGCCCTCTTCCACCGCCACGTCGGCCAGCGCCGTGTACAAGCGTGTCAAGGACAGGCGCGCGTCGTCGAGGTGCACGTCCGAGTAATTCAGGGGGCTGCGGTAGTGCGCGCGCAGGATGAAGAAGCGGATCACTTCGGCATCGAACTTTTGCAGCACTTCACGGATGGTGAAGAAGTTACCGAGCGACTTGGACATTTTTTCATTGTCCAGGCGCACGAAGCCGTTATGGATCCAATAATTCACGCTGGTATGGCCGAACGCGCCTTCGGATTGGGCGATCTCGTTTTCGTGGTGCGGAAATTGCAAGTCCGCGCCGCCGCCGTGGATGTCGAACTGTTCACCGAGCAAGGCGCACGACATGGCCGAGCACTCGATATGCCAGCCCGGGCGACCCTTGCCCCATTTCGAGTCCCATTTGACTTCTTCCGGTTCCGCATCCTTCGACGACTTCCACAGCACGAAGTCGAGCGGATCGCGCTTGCCCGTGTTCACGTCCACGCGCTCGCCCGCGCGCAGGTCGTCGAGCGACTTGCCCGACAGCTTGCCGTAGTGGGGGAAATTGCGCACGGCGTAATTAACGTCGCCATCCGCACCCTGGTAAGCGAGATCCTTCGCTTCCAGCTGCTCGATCAGGCGCAGCATCTGTGGCACGTATTCGGTGGCGCGCGGCGTGTGGTCGGGCGTCAGGATGCCCAGCGCGGCCGTGTCTTCATCCATGTACCGGGTGAAACGCGTCGTCAGCTGGGAAATCGTCTCGCCGTTTTCCACGGCGCGGCGGATGATCTTGTCGTCGATGTCCGTAATGTTGCGCACATAGGTAACGTCAAAACCGGAGGCTTTCAGCCAGCGGTAGATGACGTCGAAGGCCATCATCATGCGCGCATGGCCGATATGGCAATAATCGTAGATGGTCATGCCGCACACGTACATGCGTACCTTGCCCGCTTCCATCGGGACGAATACCTGCTTTTCGCGAGCCAGGGTGTTGTAAATCTTTAGATTGCTCATCGTGCTTTGCAAGTGAAGCGGCCGCCAGCCTGGCAAAACGACAGACAGGCGCGGACACCAGGGGTGCCGCGCCACTGAACTGCCGTGTGCGCCGAGACTGTACGACCCGCTATATTGTTGTTCTTGTTTGTTAGAATTAGGGCGTTAGCGGTCAAGTATAACATTGATAAAAACCATACTGGCCCGATATGAATCAGGTTTTTACGATGTTCAACCGAATTTTCACATCTTTACAATTAAAGCAAGTTTAAAGAAAAATAACGATCAAGGACGCCTTCATGCAAGAAATCAAATCGAAACGCCTGTCTTTCCTGGCCCGCTTTTGCACCCTGTTTGCCGGCCTGACCCTGGGCAGCGCCGTCGTGGCAGCCGCACCTGCCCCCCTTCGGCTGCCCTCGACCCCACGCCGCACGTGGCCCTGAAAACCAGCATGGGCGAGATCGTGCTGGAACTGGACCAGGAAAAAGCGCCCCTAAGCGTGGCCAATTTCTTACAGTACGTCAAGAGTGGTTACTACAAAGGCACCGTGTTTCATCGCGTCATCGACGGCTTCATGATACAGGGCGGCGGCTTCGACAAGAACATGAAGCAGAAAGCCACCAAGGCGCCGATCAAGAATGAAGCGCAAAACGGCTTGCAAAACGTTACCTACAGCATCGCCATGGCACGCACGGGCGACCCGCATTCGGCCACCGCGCAATTCTTCATCAACGTCAACGACAATGGCCCGCTCGACTACCCTGGCCGCGACGGCTTCGGCTACACGGTGTTCGGCAAGGTCGTCAGCGGCATGGACGTGGTCGACAAGATCAAGGCCGTTCCCGTGGCGGACAAGGGCCCGCACCAGAACGTGCCGGTTACCCCCGTGGTGATCGAATCGGCGACTTTACTCAAGTCCGCGCCCGCAAAACTGTAAAATAGCGTTTTTGCGGCCCTGAACCACGGGGGCCGTTGAATCATTTATCATCCAATTTATTAAGGATCATCATGACCTCCGTCATCATCACCACCAATCTGGGCAAGATCACCGCTGAACTGGACGCCGAGAAAGCGCCGAAAACGGTTGCCAACTTCCTGGCCTACATGAAAGCCGGTCACTACGACAACACGATTTTCCACCGCGTCATCGACGGCTTCATGATCCAGGGCGGCGGTTTCGAGCCAGGCATGAAACAAAAGCCAGCCGACACCACCGTGGAAAACGAAGCCAAAAACGGCCTGAAAAACGATACGTACACGCTGGCCATGGCCCGCACGTCAGATCCGCACTCGGCATCGGCCCAGTTCTTCATCAACATCAAGAACAACAGCTTCCTCGACTATCCAGGCCAGGACGGCTGGGGCTACGCCGTATTCGGTAAAGTCACCGAAGGCAAGGAAGTCGTCGACGCCATCCGCGCCGTGAAAACCTCGCGCGCCGGCATGTTCGCCGATGTGCCAGTGACGGACGTCATCATCGAGAAGGTAGAAGCCGCTTAATCAGGCTCTGGCATCATGAATAACAGGCATTGCAGCGTTTTCGCCTCTCCATGCACTTCACTTTTTGGGAGCGTTGAACGATGACAATGCCTGCCGCACTCTTTATTTCCGACCTGCATCTGCAGAGCTCGCACCCGCGCACCAGTGCCGCGTTTCTTTCTTTCCTGGAACACCATGCGCAATATGCGCAAGCGCTGTATCTATTAGGCGACCTGTTCGAATACTGGGCCGGTGACGATGACCTGGAAGACCCGTTCAATGCGCGCATGACGGCCGCCATCCGCGCCGTCAGCGATGCTGGCGTGCACGTGTACTGGATCGCCGGCAACCGCGACTTTCTTGTCGGCTCCGGATTTGCCGCCGCCGCCGGTGCTACCCTGCTCAGCGAACCGCACGTGGCCACGATTGCCGGCCAGCGCATCGTCTTGCTGCATGGCGACGCCGAATGCACGAAAGACGTGCAATACATGGAGTTCCGCGCCATGGTGCGCCAGCCCGCCTGGCAAAAACAGTTTCTCTCCATGCCGCTGGCGCAGCGCAAGGCCATCATCGATGGCTTGCGTCAAAGCAGCCGCGAGCACAATGGCGAAAAATCCATGGACATCATGGATGTCACCGCCGACGCTGTCGCGCAAGTGTTTGCCGAACACGCCAGCACCGTCATGATTCACGGCCATACGCACCGCCCCGCCCTGCACCAGGTCGACAATACCTTGCGCTATGTCTTGCCTGACTGGGAATGCGACGTGACTGCGCCGGAACAGGCACGCGGCGGCTGGATCGCCATCGATGCGCACGGCAATATCACGCGCCACGATCTCAGCGGCAACATCATCGACTAGGCCTGCGCCGACCACCGCACGGGCGTTTGTCCGATAGCCGCGCCCGCCTGACCTTGCTGTAATGGCGCCATGCATACTGTTTACATCGGCACGGCCGGCTGGAGCCTTTCCAGCGCCGCCGCCAGCCACTTCCCCCGCGATGGCAGCCACCTGCAGCGCTATGCTCAGGTGCTTGACTGCGTGGAAATCAACAGCTCCTTCTACCGCCCGCACCAGCCCGTCACTTACGCGCGCTGGGCTGCCAGCGTGCCTGAGCACTTCCGCTTCAGCGTGAAATTGCCACGCAGCATCACGCACGAACGGCGTTTGCGCGACTATGCGGCCGAACTGGATCGCTTTGCGGGGGAAGTCTTGCAACTGGGCACAAAACTGGGCTGCGTGCTGGTGCAGCTACCGCCCAGCCTGCGTTTCGATGTGGACGTGGCCGCCGCATTTTTCCATGCGCTGCGCCAACGCTTCGGCGGCATGCTCGCTTGCGAAGCGCGCCACCCCAGCTGGTTCGAGGCAGGCGCGACCGAGCTGTTAACGCTGCAGCGCATCACGCGCGTGCGCGCCGATCCGCCTGCGGGACAGCCGGGCCCGCACGTGCCGACGACGAGCGTGGCCTACCTGCGCTTGCACGGCAGCCCGAAAATATACTATTCGGACTATCCGGCAGATTACCTCGCGGCGCTGGCCGCCGAATTGCGCACACCAGCGCACGCGGGCAGCTGGTGCATCTTCGACAACACGGCGGCCGGGGCCGCCCTGTTCAATGCGCTGGACTTACACGCACAGATCAGCGCCTAGGGCAACGGCGTCTGCAGCACCGCCTGGGTCGTGAAACCGTACAAGGTACCGTTGCCGAAGGCGAGGATACTGATGTCCGGATGGCCCCATGCCAATGCTGGCGTGGAAATGACGCCAGCCGTATTGATCTTGCGCACCCAGCCTTGGCCGCTCAGGTACAGATTGTCGCTCGTATCGAAGGCCAGGCTGGGCGCCCCCGAAAACGGCAAGCCGCCTACGCCTGGCGGACCATCGCCGCCGCTGCCCTTGTTGAGGGTACCGGCAAAAACGCTGGCCTTGCCCGTGCGATCGGCCCTGAAGACGACTTGATGCACATTATCGTCAAAATACAGATTGCCCTTGCTGTCAAAAACCAAGCTGCCCGGGTCCATATACTCCCAGCCATACCCCGTGTCGCCCAGCGAGCGCATCATGGACTCAAATGACAGGAACGCCGAGAACGTTCCGCCGGGAGGGCGGCGGAAGATGCCGTCGGGGCCCCAGCCCAGCCAGGCCATATAGCCCTCCTTGTCGATCGCCAGCCGATACTGCAAAGGTTTGCCGGTGCCGACAGGTAAAGCTTCCTGTGTCGAGACCTGGCCATCCTTGCTGATCTTGCGCAGGTTAAACGTAGTGCCAGCAGCTGTCTTGTCAGCAAAATAAACGGCACCATCCTTGTCGCAGGCTATCGCGACAGGACCAAGCATCGTCGCGCTTGCGCGCGGCCCGTCATTGCTGCCTGCCTGGCCGGCAATACCCGCGTAGACACTGAAAGCTCCGTCCGGCGTCACACGGCGCAACACCTTGTTTGTCATATCGAGCAAATAGACGTTGCCCGCAGGATCGCTGCACATGCCCGAGCTACCCACGTAACCCACGCGGGCCGCCCCGCCGACAGCTTCGGTCACCCCCATATTGCCCGGCATGAAAGGCATGGCGGACAACACCTTTGTCGCATCGAACCGGACCAACCGGTGCTTGTTGGCATCGTGGACTATCATGCCGCCTGAAGACTCCAGCAACAGGGAATTGAGATACGTCCAGCCGGCGGAAGCGCCAGCCGCATCGGTCACCGTCCCGCCAACCAAGGTAGTCACGTCACCATCCGGCGTCATGCGGCGGATAGCGGTGGCGTCAGCCACCAGCACATTGCCGTCACGGTCGGCCGCCATGCCGCGAATATTGCGGAAGCTGGCGGCGGCGCCTTTGCCATCCTCGCTCACACGCTTGTTACTTCCCGCAACCACGACGGCCACTCCCTGCTGCCAACGATATATCCGGCTGCCAATCCCGTCGCTGAAGTAGATCGTGCCGCTGGCATCGACGGCCAGTTGCGACGGGGATTTCTTGAACCCCTTGCCATCGACCAGCGTCTCGGAACTGACGAGTCCCGCGGGCGTCACCCGGCGAATCATTTGCCGCTCAGCATCAGCAAGCAGGACATCGCCATTACTATCCATGGCCATGCCCGTAGTCCAGCCGAATTGCGCCAGTGCACCTTGCCCATCAGCGACCACTGCTTCCGAAGCAGACCAGTCGCACGCCGCGCTGCGCTGTCCTGCGACCGTGCTGACCACGCCGGCTGGCGTAATCTTGCGCAAGAGGGCATTGCAATTGTCGAAAAGATACAGATTCGCCGCGCGATCGATGACCAGGGTCGAAATCCCGCCACTCATGTGGAAAGTGGCTGCGGTTGCGGCGCCATCGTCGGCGCCTGGCTTGCCAGAAATGCCCGCGTACACGCTCAAGGCGCCGGCAGGCGTGACCTTATGGATGACTTGTCGCACAGCATCGGCGATGTAATAGTTGCCGGTCACATCCTGCACCATGCCGGACACATTCTGGATTTTCTCCTGCACGCCCGCCAGCACAACTGGCAGGCAACGCACGGCGAGCGTGTTGACGTCCGCATTGCCCACCGTCGCTGCAGCTTTCGCAATGATGCACCCCAGGCCTTCCGACGTGCTGTCGATCTTGCCTTCATAACTGGCGCCAGCCGCCAGCTTGCCCGCAAAATTAAAGGCGCCGTTGGCGGTGATGGTGACTTTGTCGCTGCCGTTCGCCAGCACCACCTGGGCGCCAGGAACCAGGCCGCTGACCGTGCCGCCCACCAGGTAGCGCGGCGCTTCGGTAGCCGGTACGATGGGTGCCGTGGGGGTGCCAGAATCACCGGAACCGCCTCCACAGGCGCTCAGTCCAGCCAACAGGACAGCACCAGAGCCGGCACGCCTGAACAGGATTTGCAATTTGCCATATCGATTTATCATTGCTGCTTTCATGGTTACCAGCGACGACTTCCGCCAAAAGTTATCAAGTAAGATTCTCAAACACGCAACATTATAGTTTCCTTATGGATAGAAAAACATGAATATGTTGACATTTGAATTTTTACTGTTATAGTTAACTACAACACCAACTCAATACATCACGGAGCTTCGATGCCTACAGCATTTTTCACGCGCCGCACCGCCCCGCCGTTGTCGGAGCGTATCCCATGAGCACGGAATGGAACGACAATAGCCCCATCTACCGCCAGCTCAAGGCCAGGGTGGTGGGCATGATGCTCGATGGCGTGCTGCAGTCTGGCGACGCCTTGCCTTCGGTGCGCCAGGTGGCGGCCGATTATCAATTGAATCCCATCACGGTTTCGCGCGCCTATCAGGAACTGGTCGACGATGCCCTGGTGGAAAAACGCAGAGGACTCGGTATGTACGTCTTGGAAGGCGCCCGCGACAAATTGCTGGCCAGTGAACGCGAGCGCTTCCTGCGCGAAGAATGGCCGGCCTTGCTGGAACACATCACCCGCCTGGGCTTGGACCTCGAGCAACTACTGCAAGCGAGCCGCAACGGCGGCGCACACGGAGAGAACGCATGAATGCATTGAACAAGGACAGCGTCATCAGCGCGCGCGGCCTGCGCAAGCAATATGGCAAGCAGGTGGCCATTGCCGACATCAGCTTCGATATCGCGCCGGGGCGCATCGTTGGCTTGATCGGGCCTAACGGTTCCGGCAAGACCACTACCCTGAAAGCCATCCTGGGCCTGACGGGCTTCGAGGGCGAGCTGTCGGTGCTGGGCCGCGATCCCCGCGTGCAGCGCGACGCGCTGATGGAAGACGTGTGCTTCATCGCCGACGTGGCCATCCTGCCGGGCTGGCTGCGCGTGGCCGACGCCATCGATTTCGTTGCCGGCGTGCATACACGTTTCGACCGCAGCAAGGCCGAACGCTACCTGGCCCACACCAAACTGTCGCCGAAGATGAAGGTCAAGGCCATGTCGAAAGGCATGGTGGTGCAGCTGCACCTGGCACTGGTGATGGCCATCGACGCCAAGCTGCTGGTGCTCGACGAGCCGACCCTGGGCCTGGACATTCTGTACCGCAAGCAGTTCTACCAGAACCTGCTGGAAGACTATTTCGATGAAAACAAGACCATCGTCATCACCACGCACCAGATCGAGGAAGTGGAACACATCCTCAGCGACCTGATGTTCATCCGTGACGGCAAGATCGTGCTGGCCTCGAGCATGGAAGAGGTGGGCGAGCGCTATAGCGAGGTGATGGTGGGCCCGCAGCACGTCAATCCGGCGCGCGCCCTGCAGCCGATCAGCGAACGCAGCGTGTTCGGCAAGTCGGTGATGCTGTTCGATGGCGTCGCCCGCACCCAACTGGCCGCCCTGGGCGAAGTACGCACGCCCAGCCTGGCTGACCTGTTTGTCGCGACCATGAAAGGATCGTACCAATGAGTATTTCCCCTGCAAACAAGATGCAATGGCTGATCCGGCGTGAGTTGTGGGAACACAAGGGCATGCTGGTGTGGACGCCTGCCCTGATCGGCGTCGTCATGACGGTGCTGGGCGCCCTGATGGCGGCCGCGACCGTCGCAAAGAGCAAAATGCACACGGCGCTCATCGTCAATGGCGAGGAAATTTCCTGGAGCACCGTCTTCAATACGCGCACCTTTGGCCCGCGCCGCACGGAATTCATCGACGCCGTCGCCAACAACTACACGTACGCGGCTGCGCCGCTGTTCCTGGCACTGGGCTTCCTGGTGTTTTTCTATTGCCTGAGCGCCCTGCATGACGACCGCCGCGACCGCAGCGTGCTGTTCTGGAAATCGCTGCCCGTCTCGGACACGCAGACGGTGCTGTCAAAAGCGGCCATCGCCCTGCTGGTCGCGCCGCTGATCGTGGCCGCCGCCGCCAGCCTGACTTCGCTGGCCCTGATCCTCATCCTGAGCGGCGTGCTGGCGGCCAACGGCATCCACGTGTTTGCCGAACTGCTCGGCTCTTCCGGCCTGTATCTGGGACCGCTGCGCGTGTTTGGCTTGCTGCCCGTGTATTGCCTGTGGGCCTTGCCGACGGTGGGCTGGCTGCTGATGGTATCGAGCTGGGCCAAGTCGAAAGTCTTCGTGTGGGCCGTCGGCGTGCCCTTGCTGCTGCTGATCCTGACAGTCTGGGCCGGCAAGCTGACGCAGACGGAAAACGATCTCAGCTGGATACAGATGAATGTCATCGGGCGCGCCCTGCTGGGCACTCTCCCCGGCAGCTGGTACCTGTTCGAGCCGGAACTGCTGCCGCGCATGCACGCCATGGCAGAAGGGGGATCGCACATGACACGCATCGATGTGTTCAGCAATTCCTGGTCCAGCCTGGCCTTGCCAGCCGCCTGGCTGGGCGCAGCGGCAGGCGCGGCGCTGATTTACGCCGCCATCCGCCTGCGAAGCTGGCGCGAGGAAGGCTGACAGCGCAATATCATCACTACCCCATACAAAACGCCCCGCCCGCCGGGGCGTTTTCCATTTTCACTTCATTCAGGCCCCTGAAATAATAACTACTTTACTGATAGTTATTATGAAGGCCCCTTCACACGTAAAGACTATTCAATTGATAGCGTTAAATAGATATAAAAATTACAAATAATTATTTCTATCGTATTTTATTAGTAATCACATTTAATAATCGACAGGCAAAAAAACAACAACTAGCAATTCGATAGCAAGATCCTTTTTTGGATGAAAGCCGCATAAATACTGGAGCACGGAAGCAGACTCAGCCGAATAGCCCGATTTCGTGACAATCTGTGATTATTCGCTAGTGAAAGTATTGACAGAATAGTGTCATGGAAAATGATCAAAATAAAATTGAAAGTTTCAAAATTGAAACTACCATCAGAGTGAAAGCAAGTGCATGCCTCGTGCAAATACAGCTACCTGCCAGTGCGCATCGCATGATCAGCCAGTTGTCAGCGCAGCAAAATACAGGAAAACGGCGACACATCAAACAAATATAAAAATAACATTTTTAATACGACTGAAGAAGCGCTCTCTTCCGCCAGCGTTTTTTTTCCACTTATGTTTTACTTGCCACTATCAACATCGGAAACACCAAAGTTCAACCACGGCCCAAGCCTCGCCGGAGCAAGCAAGGAATCGAAACAGATTATTGATTTTTTATTATTTTTAGAAAATTCGACGAATACATAACCTTTTCCGGAGACTTTCAAATGGCCACTACCCAAAATCCAGCACAAGTTCCCGTCAATGCCGAAGGCGCTGCCGCCAAGATCACGACGCCCGCAAAAAAAGCCGTCAATCCAAAAAATGGCGACCGCAAGCAGTATGACGAAGACGAACTGATAAAAGGGACCGATGCCAGCGCGACCATGCCGCCTGAAAATGTCGTGGAAGTCACGGGAAGCGCCGATAGCGGCAATGCCGGCGCACTGGGCGCGGCGGCCGCTGTGGCTGCAGCCGCTGCGGCAGCGGGAGGCGGTGGCGCGGCCGCTGGCCAGGCCGGCAACGGCAGCGCCGACCTCGGCACGCCGCAAAGCGATAACAATGGCGGCGCCGCTGGTGCGGCGGGCACAGGTGCAGGCGCCGCCGGCATCCCCAGCGGCAGTGTCGTGGATGTCGCCGGGGCGTCGGCTGGCGCGGGTGGTGGCGCCGGCGTCGGCGCTGCGGGTGGCCTGGGCGGACTTGGCGTGCTGGGCGCGCTCGGCGGCCTTGGTCTGGTTGCCGCCGCAGCAGGCGGTGGCGGCGGAGGCGGCGCCGCAGCTGGCGGCGCCGACACAGGTGGCACGGGTACAGGTGGCACGGGCACAGGTGGCACGGGTACAGGAGGAACGGGCGGCACGGGTAACGGTGGCACGGGTACGGGCGGCACCGGCGGTACGGGTGGCTCGACCGGCGGCCAGGGTGGTACGGGAAATCAATCCACCACCATCCCCGTCACCGACGCGGCCGTGCTGGCCGCCGCCGCAGCCGCGGCCGCCGCCGCCAATGCCCTGGCCGATGACGCCAGCGCCGCTGCGGCAGCAGCCACGGCAGCAGCTTCGCTGGCGGCGGCGAATGCCGCCATCCTGGCTGACCAACTGGCGGCACAAGCCGCCGCTGCAGCGGCGGCAGCCTTGCTCGCTGCCAATAGCGCCACCAGCGACGATGCACTGGCAGTCAGCACGGCCGCTGTCGTCCCGGGCGCACAAGCGGCCGCTACCGTCGCCACGAATGACGACAACGCAGCCGCTGCCGCTGCCGCTACCGCCGCCATATCCCAGGCCGCCGCCACGTCGGCGCAAAATGACGATGCGGCTGCCGTCACGGCCGCCGCCAACGCCGCCGCCGCGCACGCCGCGGCCGATGCGGCGCAAACACAAGCGGATCAGACCAACGCCCCGGCATTGCAAGCCATCGCCGATGCAGCCGACGTGGTCGCCACTGCAGCCAACACCCAGGCGGCGCTGACCGATGCGGCGGCGCTGGGTGTCATCTCGGCCAATGATGCCGCCGCTGCCGCTGCCGCCACGGCCTTGGCCAATGCCACGGACGCCGCCGCGCTGGATCTGGCGGCAACGGCTGCCGCCAATGCCGCCGTCGCGGCAGGCATACAAGCCAGCCTGACGGATGCCGCCGCCCTCGCGCTCGTCTCCGATGCCGATGCTGCCGATGCCGCCGCTGCCGCCAGCGTGGCCGCCGCCACCGATGCCGCCGCCCTGACCGCCGCCTCGAATGCGGCCGCCACCGCGGCAGCGAATGCGGCAAGCAACGCCAATGCCAGCGACGCCGCAGCACTGGGCATTGCCGCCACGGCAGCAGCGAATGCTGCCGTGGCAGCCGCCACGCAAGCAGGACTCACCGACGCCGTGACGCTGACCATGGCAGCGGACGCCGCTGCCGGCGTTGCCGCCTGGGACGCCTCGATCGCCAACGCCACCGACGCCGTCGACCTGCAAGCCGCCGCCGACGCGGCCGCGACAAACGCCGCCAATGCCCAGACGCAAGCGAACATGACGGACGCGCCCACCCTGGGTCTGATCGCCGACGCCGCCACCCTGGCGTCGGACGCCGCTCAACTCCAGGCCGGCCTGACCGACGCGGCTGCGCTGGCCGTGATTTCCGATGCCGACGCCGCGGCAGCGGCGGCTGCCGCCTTGGCCGCCAGTAGCGATGCCGCCGCGCTCGACGCAGCAGCAGCCCTTGCCGCCACCGTGGCAGCGAATGCCGTCGTCACCGCCAGTCTGAGCGACGCAGCCGCCCTGCAAATCACGGCCGATGCAGCGGCCAGCACAGCCGCCAGCGCCGCCACGCAAGCGGCATTGACGGACGCCGCCGCCCTGCAAGTGATTTCCGACGCCGATGCCGCCGCCGCGCTGGCAGCGCAAACGACGGCCAACCAGACGGACGCGGCCGCCCTCGCCGCTGCCGACGCAGCCGCCGCCAGCGATGCTGCCAATGCACAGACAGTCGCCGACCAGACCGATGTCGTGGCCTTGCAGCAAGCGGCCGACCAGGCCGATGCCGATGCGGCCGCCGCCAATGCGCAAGCCAGTCTGCTGGACGTCAATGTTGCCCTGAATGCGTTCAATCTGGCCAACCTCGCTGCCCTGGCCGCCAACGTCACGGCGGGCCAGACCAGCGTCATCGACCTGACGGCCACCGTCAATGCCTTGCAGCTCGGTGCCGATGGCGCCGATGCCGATGCCAACCTGACAGACGCCCTCCTCCTTGCCGGCATCTCTGCCGCCGATGCGCTGACGGCGGCTGGCTTGCAAGTCACCGCCAACCTGACCGACGCCGGAGCGCTCATCAGCGCGGCCGCCGCTGCCGTCTCGGCGGCGGAAACGGCCGCCCTGCTGGGCGGGATCGATATCTCGGCCGTCAGCGCAGCTGCCGCGGCACAGGCCGCAGCCACCACTGCGGCCGCCGCTGCCGCTCTGACGGATGCGGGCGCACTGGGACTGGTTTCCACTGCCGATGCCGCCGCTGAACTTGCCGCCCAGACTGCTGTCACCACCTTGACCGCCGCCAATACGCTGGTGCAAAACGCCCTGGCCACGGCACAATTCGTGGCCAACCAGACCGATGCCGTAGCCCTGGGCCTGGTGTCGTCGGCCGCCGACGCGGCTGCGGCTGCGGCCGTCACGACCGCTGGCCAGACCGATGCCATCGCGCTGAGCCTCATCTCGAACGCCGATGCGCTGGTCGCTACCTCTGCCGCCAGCCTGGCGGCGCTGACGGATGCCACTGCACTGGGACTCATTTCCACGGCAGACGCGACCGCCGCCGCCGCCTTGCAGGCAACGGCCAACCTGACGGATGCCGCTGCCCTGGGCCTGCTCGCCACGGTCGCCGCCGCGGCCGCCAATACGGCGACGAATGTTGCCAACCTGACCGACGCCGTGGCTCTGGGCACCGTCTCGGCGGCCGCCACCACGGCCGCCAACACGGCTGCCGCCACGGCCGCGCTGACGGACGCCACGGCCTTGGGCCTGGTCGCCACGGCCGACGCGGCTGCCGCTGCGGCCCTGCAAACGACAGCCAACCTGACCGATGCGGTGGCGCTGGGCCTCGTCTCGACGGCCGCCAACACGGCCGCCAGCGCCGCTGCCGCCGTCGCCAACCTGACCGATGCCGTGGCCCTGGGCACCGTTTCAACGGCCGCCACGGCCGCCGCCAACACGGCAGCGGCCACGGCAGCACTGACCGACGCTGTCGCCCTGGGCTTGACGGCGACCGTCGACGCGGCTGCCGCCACCGCTGCGCAAACGACGGCCAACCTGACGGACGCCGTCGCCCTGGGCCTGGTAGCGACCGTGAATGCCACCGCCGCTACGGCCGCCGCCACCGTCGCTGGCCTCACCGATGCCGTCCTGCTGGGCACAGCCCATACGCTCGACGTCACGGCCGCCACCGTGGCGGCCACCAAGGCAGCTTTGACGGATGCCGCCGCCCTGACCACCATCGCCAACAACGACGCCGCGAATGCCACCGCCCTGGCCGCCTATTCGACCGCGCACCCATTGGACCTGGTGGCAGCGCTGGCAGCCACCGTCGCCGCCACCACGGCGGGCTTGTCTCGCACCGCAGCGCTGGCGGCGCAAGCCGATGATGCGACGGCCGCCTCGACAGCAGCGACGGCCGCAGCGTCCCTGACAGCCCTGAACAATGCGCTCGCGGCCGACAATGCCGCCACTGCCGCCGCCACCCTGGCCCTGACTTCCCAGGCGGCAGCCACGGCGGCACAACTGGACGACACGCTCGCGGCCACTGCCGCCGGCGTGGCTGCCACCTCGCTGGCAGCGGCCCAGGCGGCGCAGGCGGCCGACACCGCCGCCGCCGCGACGGCCGCGACGGCAGCCAACGCCCTGGCCTCCCTGAATGCCGCCCTGCAAGCGGACGCGAATGCGGCCGCCACGGCCGCCGCCGCCGTGACGGCGAGCGCGGCTACCGCTACCGCCATCGCCGACGATCTGGCGGCTGCGACGGCCGCCACTGTCGCCAACGTCTCGCAAGCGGCCGCGCAAGCGGCGCAACTGGCAGACAACGCCGCCGCCAGCGCCGCCACCATCGCCGCCAACGCGCTGGCCGCCCTGAATGCGGCCCTGGCCGACGATGCGGCTGCGGCTGCGGCTATACTGAACTCCACCAACGCCACGGCCGCCGCCGTCGCCGCTACCGCCGCCGACACGGCGGCCGCGGCAGCCGCCGCCGTGGCAGCCATCTCGGCCGCCGCCACGCAGCACGCACAAGCGGACGATATCGCCGCCGCCGCCGCCGCCCTCACGGCTGCCATCTCGCTGGCAGCCACGCAGGCCGCGCAGGCAGCCGATCTCGCCGTCGGTACGACCGCGACGGCGGCAGCGAACGCGCTGGCCGCACTGAACCAGGCCCTGGCCGACGACGGCGCTGCTGCGGCAGCCAGCACGGCGGCCAGCAATGCGCAAGCGGCCCTGAACGCGGCCACGGCAACACTCAATGCGGCAATCTTGACGGCCAGCACCTCGCTCGCCGCCACCAATGCCGCCGTGGGCGCCGACGCCACGGCGGCCAGCACGGCGGCCGCTGCAGCCGCCGCACAACTCCTTGCCGATGCCGCGCTGGCGGCCGATGCAGGGCTGGCCGCACTCGCGACGGCAGCCAACAATGCACTGGCAGCAGCCAGCGCGGCGCTGGCTGCCGACGATGCCGCCGCCAATGCCGCGCATACGGCGGCCCTCTCAGCTGCGGCCACCCTGGCGGCGCAACTGGCCGACACGGCGGCCCTCAACGCCCATGCCGCGCTGAATGCGGCCATCGCCAACCTGAACGCCGCCGTGACGGCCGATACCAACGCCACGGATGCCAACAATGACAGGACGCTGAAACTGAACCTCCTCCTCACCGCCCAGGGTGCGGCCGATGATGCGGCCCAGGCCAATGCCAATGCGGCGGCGGCCCATGCGGCGCTGGCGGCGGCCCAGGCCGACGATGCGGCGGCGGCCACCGCTGCCGCGAATGCGATTGCGGCGCATGCGGCGGCGGTCGCGGCGCAAAATGCCGATGCCGCCGCGGCAGCGGCGGCAACGCAAGCGGCAATCTCGCTGGCCGCCACCCTCAATGCCCAGGCGGACGACGCCACCGCGGCAGCGGCCGCCACGGCCGCCGCCAATGCGCAACTGGCGCTGAATGCAGCCCTGGCCGCCGACGCCGACGTCGCCGCCACCGCCGCTGCGGCAGCCGCCGCCCAGCTGGCGGCACAAAACGCGCATGACGCCGATGCAGCGGCAGCGGCAGCGGCGGTCGCGGCAGCCATTACCCTGGCAGCCACGCAAGCGGCGCAGGCCGATGACGCGGCAGCCGCACTGGCAGCGGCCAACGCCGCCAACGCCCAGGCAGCACACAACGCCGCCGTCGCCGACGACCAGGCCGCAGCAGACGCTGCCGCAACCGCAGCGCTGGCGCAAGCGGCTGCCACGGCCGCTGCGGCAGCCGATGCCGCAGCCACCGCCAGCGCCGCGGCAGCGGCATCCGCACTGCTCGCCGCACAGGCAGCACAAGCCGACGACACGGCCGCCAACCAGGCAGCGGCGAATGCCGCCGCCGCCACCGCAGCGCACACGGCAGCCATCGCCGCCGATGCCCTCGCGGTCAGCACGGCGGCAACAGCGGCCACTGCCCTGGCGGCAGCTACGGCAGCACAGAACGACGATGACGCCGCAGCGGCAGCTGCCGCCCAGGCCGCCGCCTCGCTGGCCCTGACCCAAGCGGCACAGGCCGACGATGCGGCAGCAGCAGCTGCCACCATCAGCGCCAACAATGCGGCCGCCGCCGCGCTGGCCGCCCATGCCGCCGATGCGGCGGCACCGCTGGCACAGGCACAGGCAGCCGCTTCCCTGCTGGCCCTGCAAGCGGCGCAAGCCGACGATGCCGCAGCCGCCAGCGCCGCAGCGGCTGCGGCGCAAGCGCATGCCAATGCGAATGCCGCGTATGCGGACGACGCGGCGGCAGCCCAGGCCCATGCCGACGCGCAGGCTGCCGATGCAGCCCTGGCGCAAGCGAACACCATCGCCGCGCAGACCGACGCCAGCGCCCTGGCCGTCGTGGCGAATGCGGATGCGGCCCACGCCGCCGCCGTGCAAGCCATCGCCGACCAGACCGATGCCGTGGCGCTCACGCAGGCCGCCAATGCGGCGGCGGCGGCTGCGCTGGCAGCGGCGAATACGGCCGCCCTGACGGACGCCAGCGCCCTGCACCTGGCCGCCGATGCGGCGGCCGCCGCCGCCCTGCAAGCGCAGGCGCAGGCGGACCTGACGGACGCCGGCTCGCTGACGGTAACGGCGAATGCCGATGCCGCAGCGGCAGCAGCAGCCCAGGCCCACGCCGACCTGACGGACGCGAGCCAGCTGTTCGTTCTGAGCCAGAATGCCCTGCACAACCCGCTGACGGTGGCCGACTTCAGCACCGGCCTGCCAGCCGCCGGCGGTGACGTCATCGACATGTCCGCCATCGCCCACCTGACGGCGTCCGTGGCGGTGGGCGTCAACGTGGGCACGGACTTCAGCAACAACAACCTGTTCATCTTCGACGGCACATCCGTGTCGATCGGCGCGGCGGCCAGCGCCATCGCGGCCGACAACAGCGTCTTGTCGGGTCAGGGCTACATCGTCATCGCCGATGCGCAAAACAGCGGCGCAGTGACGGTGTATCACTCGAGTGACCTGAGCAACGCCAACGCCATCGACACGGCGCTGGTGCTGCTGAGCGGGGTGAACATCACGCAACTGACGGCGGCCAACTTCGTCGTCTGAGGCAGGGCATCCACGCCAGGCGCCGCGCCTGGCACGGCAGCGGGAGCGCAAAGCAGCGCGCTCCCGCCATACCTTGAAATGCGTCAGGCCTCGGGCCGGAAAAATACGGGATGAGATTACGCGGTTTCCCAGCATTGTCCTTACTGCCACGCATCGCGGCCTTGCTGGCGTCCGTGGCCATGGCATCGGCATCCTCTTTCGCCGGCGCCCAGGGCGCCACCGCCTGGAGCTTCGACCAGGTCTTGCAGCAGGCGCTGCAAAGCCATCCCGCCGTCCAGGGCAAGCGTTCGGCGCAGGCAGCCGCGCGCGCCGAACTCGATGGCGCGCAATGGCAGCGCTTTCCCAGCCTGTCGGCCGAAGTGCCCACCGGTTCGCAGGAAACGGGCGGCGTGGTGCGCATCGAGCAGCCGCTGTGGAGCGGCGGACGCATCGACGCCGGCATCGATGCCGCCGGCAGCCGGGTCGACGCGGCCGGCGCCGCCATCGAGGAAGAACGCCTGACCCTTTCCCTGCGCGTGATCGCAGCCTACACGGAAGCGCTGCGCCAGACGGCGCGCGTGCGCTCGGCGGAGGCGGGCCTGGCCGAGCACCAGCGCCTGCTGGACATGATCAAGCGCCGCGTGGTGCAGTCGGTCAGTTCGCAGACGGACCAGCGCCTGGCCGAGTCGCGCGCCTACCAGGCTGCCAACGACGTGTCGAATGCGCGCCAGGCGCTGGAAAACGCGCTGGCGCAGCTGTCGCAACTGGCCGGCAAACCCGTGCGCCTCGTCAGCGCCACGGGCATCGGCGTGGGCGAACCGCTGCCCGACGCCAGCCTGGAACGGGTCATGCGCCAGGCCATCGACTACTCCCCCACCCTGCACCGCCTCGATTTCGAGGCGCAGGCAGCCGATTCCGAGATCACCCTGCAGCGCTCGGCCTACATGCCGAAAGTCGTGCTGCGCATGGAAAAACCGACAGGCGGCATCAATGCCGACAACCGTACGCGCGCCATGCTGGTGCTGCAGGCGCAGCCGGGCGCCGGCCTGTCGGCCAAGGCTGGCGTGGATGCCGCCGTGGCCCGGCGCGAAGGCGCGCGCGCCGCGCACGACGTGGCCGAACGCGAGGTGCGCGAACGATTCACGCTGGACTGGAACGAGGCCGAAGCGAGCCGCCAGCGCCTGGGCAACGCGGGCGAGGCCAGCACCACCTCGACGCAGGTATTCGAATCGTATGCGCGCCAGTACGTGATCGGCCGCAAGAGCTGGAACGACGTGCTCAACGCCGTGCGCGAAGCGACCCAGGCGCAGTTTTCGCTGGAAGACACGCGCGCGCAGGCCATTGCCGCCAGCCTGCGCCTGGCAGCACAAACGGGCACCCTGGCCGGGCGCACGGCGCCATCAGGCCTGGCGCGCCCGAATTGACACCGACATATGCCAACAGGAGACAGCGTGGATACCTCCCTCAAACATGGCTTGCTGACACTCATCGAGCGCGCCGCCCGCCTGGCAGGCCAGCACGTGCCCGCCGCGCGCCTGGCCGACCTGCAACGCCAGCTCGATGACGTCGACGACAGCGCCCCCCCGCCATGGTCCTGACCACCTTCTGGCAGGCGGCCGGGCTGGAAGGCGCGGCGCGCCCGCTGCACGAGCCGACGCCGGGTGAGCTGCCGTTCGCCGTCTATAGCGCCAGCACGGGCTGGGGCTTGCTGCAGTCGCGCGGCGCCGACGGCGCCTGGCGCGGCGAAGGCGTCGATGGGCGCACCTTGCAACTGGCCTCGCTGGCCGGCCTGGCTTGCGTGGCCCTGCCGCGCCGCAGCGAAAAAAGCGGCGCCCGCCCCGGCGCCTTGGGCCTGGTGCGCAACGCCCTGTGGCTGAAGAAAAGCGTGTTTGTCGACGCCGTGCTGGCCACCGCGCTGGTGACCCTGCTGACCATGGCCACCTCGCTGTTCTCCATGCAGGTGTACGACCGCGTGATCCCGAACCAGAGCTTCAGCACCTTGTGGGTGCTGGTGGTGGGCGTGGCCCTGTCGATCGGCCTGGAATTCATCCTCAAGCAAGTGCGCAGCCGCATCGTCGACCACTCGTGCAATGACGTCGACCATGAATTATCCGAGTGGTTTTTCCAGCGCATGCTCGGCATCCGCATGGAGGTCCGCCCCGCTTCCGTCGGCACCCTGGCGGCGCAAGTGAAGGGCTTTGAAATGGTGCGCGGCGTGCTCACGTCGACGTCGCTGTTCGTGCTGACGGACGTGCCCTTCGCCCTGATTTTTCTCGCCATGATCACCATCATCGGCGGTTGGCTGGTGGTCGTGCCGCTGGTGGCCCTGCCACTGGCCCTCGTGTGCGGCCTGATGTTCCAGCGCGCCATCGAGAATCACACGCGCAAGAATCTCAACGCCAGCAACCGCAAGGCCGGCTTGCTGGTGGAAGCCGTCGATGGCGTCGAAACGCTCAAGGGCAGCAGCGCCGAATGGATGATGCAGGCGCGCTGGGCCGAACTGGTGGCCGAGAGCAGCCACGCGGAGCAGAATATCCGCGACTATGCGGCCCTGTCGCAAAACATCACGGCCGCCTTCCAGCAACTGACCAACGTGGCGCTGATCTCCATGGGTGCGTGGTTCGTGGCGGAAAACCAGATGACCATGGGCGCCCTGATGGCTTGCACCATCATCAGCAACCGCGCCCTGATGCCCATCGTGCAGCTGCCCGCCGTGATGGTGCAGTGGGCGCATGCGCGCGCCTCGATCGACGGCCTGGAACAGGTCATCAGCCTGCCCAACGAAGCGGACAACGCGCAGTTCGCGCTGACGCCGCGCAGCCTCGATACGGGACTGCGCTTCGAACGCATCCGCTTTACGTATGGCGGCGCGCAAAAGGTGGCGCTGGAAGCGGAAAGCCTGGCCATCCGCCCCGGCGAAAGAGTCGGCCTGGTGGGCGCCATCGGTTCGGGCAAGAGCACTCTGCTGAAACTGGCCTCGGGCCTGTACCAGCCGGCCGAGGGGAAAGCCTACCTGGGCGACGTCGACATGGCCCTGCTGGCGCCGGCCGTGGTGCGCGAAATGGTCGGCTACCTGCCGCAGGAAACGCGCCTCTTCAGCGGCACCCTGCGCGACAACCTGTTATTGGGACTGGCCGACCCGGGCGAGGAAGCGATCCTGGCGGCGGCCAGGCGCACGGGCCTGATCGAGCTGATACTGGGCCAGCCACGCGGACTGGCGCTGGGCATCACCGAAGGCGGACGCGGCGTGTCGGGCGGCCAGCGGCAATTGATCGCCGTCACGCGCCTGCTGCTGGCCAAGCCGCGCATCTGGCTGCTCGATGAACCGACGGGCGCCATGGATGCGAAAACGGAAGCGCGCATCGTGGGGCTATTGGGCGAACTGGCGGCCGAAGGCGTGACCATGGTCGCCACCACGCACAAGAACGCCCTCTTGCCGCTGCTCGACCGCCTGGTGGTGCTGCAGGCGGGACGGGTGCTGCTCGACGGCCCGCGCGACTTTGTCCTGGCCAAGCTGTCGGGCAAGCCGCAGGCCGTACCCAGTCCCGCAACTGCGCCGGTGGCGCAAGGAGCCGTCGCATGAAGCTGGCCAAGGTCGAGACGCGGGAAGAGGCCAAACGGGGCCGGCTGCTGATCTGGAGCTGCACGCTAGCGCTGGCTTGTGTCATCGCCTGGGCTTCGTGGGCCGAGCTGGACCAGGTCACGCGCGCCAACGGCCAGGTGATCGCCAGTTCGCGCAACCAGATCATCCAGGTGGCCGATGGCGGCGTGCTGGCCGAGCTGCGCGTGCATGAAGGCAGCGTGGTGAAAAAGGGCGAACTGCTGGCGCGCTTCGACCGCACGCGGGCCGAGACGAGCTACCTGGAAAGCACGGCCAAGGCGGCCGGGCTGAAGGCGGCCGTGGCGCGACTGCAGGCGGAAGTGTTTGGCGGCGCGCCGAAGTTCCCGTCCGAATTGCAGGCGTTCCCGGAATTTCGCGCCAACCAGCTGGCCCTGTTCAGCAAGCGCCAGGGCGCCGTGCAAGCGGAAGTGAGCTCGCTGGAAAGCGCCATGAAGCTGATCAAGGAAGAGCTGGAAATGAATTTGCCGCTGCTGGAAACGGGGGATGTCAGCCGCGCCGAGGTGCTGAAACTGCGGCGCCAGGTGGTCGACATCCAGGCACAGATCACCAACCGGCGCAACAAATACCTGCAAGACAGCCAGACGGACCTGGTGAAAGCCCAGGAAGACCTGGCCGGCGTGCTGCAGACGGTGACGCAGCGCAAGGAGCAGCTTGGCTCGACGGACATTTACGCGCCCACCGACGGCATCGTGCGCAATGTGCGTCTCACCACCCTGGGCGGCGTGGCCAAGCCGGGCGAGGAAATCCTGCAGATCGTGCCCACGGACGATGACCTGATCATCGAGGCAAAAGTCAAACCGGCCGACATCGCCTTCATCAAGCCCGGCCTGCCCACGGCCGTGAAACTCGACGCCTATGACTACGGCATCTACGGGCGTTTGCGCGGCACCGTCAGCTACATCAGCGCGGACACTTTAAATGAAGACAACAAGGGCAACGAGCAGCCGTACTACCGCGTGCAGATCAAGACCAGCGGGCGCAATCTGATGGGCAAGAATGGCGAGCCGATCTTGATCCAGCCCGGCATGACGGCCACCGTGGAAATCAACACGGGACGCAAAACGGTCTTGCGCTACCTGACGAAACCGATCACCAAGACGTTTTCAGAGTCGATGGGGGAGCGCTGACGCAGCGGGCTACGTCAGCCGGCCGGCTTCAGGCGGCCGGTTTCAATTGACCAATGACGCTCGCCACCTTGGCGGTAATCATGTCGACCGCAGGGCCATTGGCGCCATGCGGCAAAATGACATCGGCATTGCGCTTGGTGGGCTCGATGAATTGCTTGTGCATCGGGCGTACTGTTTCCAGATACTGCTCGATGACGCTTTCGACCGAGCGACCGCGTTCGGTGATATCGCGTTGCATGCGGCGGATGAAGCGCACGTCGGAGGCCGTATCGACAAAGATCTTCAGCGACATCATGTTGCGCAAGTCTTCGTCATACAAGGCAAACAGGCCTTCGATCACGATCACCGGCGCCGGCTTGACTGGAATGGTCCTGTTGGAGCGATTGTGCAGCGTGAAATCGTACTCCGGCATCTCGATCGCCTCGCCATTGCGCAAGGCCTGGATATGCTGCACCAGCAATGGCCACTCGAACGCCTGCGGATGGTCGTAATTCTGCTGGCGGCGAACTTCAGGGGAGAGATGGGTTTGGTCGCAGTAGTAGTCGTCCTGCATCACGACCGAGACCATGTCGGCGCCAAAGGACGCCAGCACCTGCTGTGATACGGTTGACTTGCCACTGCCGCTTCCGCCAGCGACACCAATAACAAACGGTTGGAAGGAAATATTATTCATGCCGAATGATACCGGAAACGCGACCGGACTGACAGGGAGCGGCTGAAAAGCCGGGCCTGTCACGCGCCATGCATCAGCCGCGCATACAGCTCGGCCACACGCTCTGCCGTGATGCCGTCGCGCTGTTCGATGGCCAGCGGATGCTCCGTCGGCTCCAGCTCGATGGACGGGCGCACGCCATCGTCGCGCAGATGGACGCGGGTTTTCAGGTTCAGGGTATCCGGGTACACGGGCAGTTGCGTACTGAGCCAGCCGAAAAAGGGACCGATGTGCGCCCGCTGCGCGTCATTGAAGCAGGCATCCCAGGAGTCGAAGCTCTCGCCGCTCAGTGACACCCACACGCCCCAGCTGAACGGCTCATCCGAGCCATGCACGGGGATGTCGATGGTGGCGCGCACGAAGCAGTGTGCTTCGTCGACGATGCAGGCGTCGCTGTCGAGCTGGCAGCGCGCTTCGCGCTCGGCGGGCGCCATCTGCTCATACAGCCACGGCGCATCGGCGCCGAAGCTGGGCATGCCCGTGTGGGTCTCGCCGCAGGAGCGGCACAGGAAGGAAAAACTCATGCGTGAAGGCCGCCTATTCGAATTGTTTGTGGTGTTGAATGCAAAGAGTTACTTAGGAAACGGTGCGCTTGGTATTCGAGCAAGATGATATTCTAAACAATCTCAAGATGCACAGACGGGGTGAATCGCGCCACCGGCATTGCATGCTTGACCTCTTACTAGGAATTAACAATGAACGAAGAAAAATTTTGGCAGCTGATAGAGCAGATCGACCGTGAGGCCCTGGAAGACGGTGACGCCGATGCCGCAGTGGAACCATTGACCGAAGCGCTCGCCGAATTGCCGGTCAAGGACATCAAGGGCTTCGAGGAGTGCCTGGCTCAGGCACTGTACAAACTCGATGGCAAGGTGTTTGCGGACCATGCCGGTGCATCAGGAAAGTCGGACGACGGTTTCCTGTATGCGCGCTGTTTCGTTGTCGGCTCGGGCAAGGTCACCTATGACAGCGTTCTGGCCAACCCCACACTGATGCCCGATCAAACGGACGACTGCCTGGAAGAACTGTTGAGCGTCGCTCCCGAGGCCTGGTCCGAGAAGACAGGGCGTGACACCGATGACTGGGATTTTACCGCCAGCGTCGATTATGAAACCGGAAGCAATTCCGCTGCCTGGCCTGGCTAAGGCGGCAATGGACGCCATCGCCGCAAGCAAGGCGCATATCAAGCTGGCCGAAGGCGATGCCGGGCAATGGGATGTGCACATGGCGGCAGCTGAAGCCGTGTTGCGCAGCGCCTTGCAAGCGGCCCAGCAAGACACCGCCCTGCTCACTTGCCTGGGCGCCGTGCTGTGTGACCAGGGTAAGTACAGGGAAGCCGTCAACTTACTGGAAACGGCGCTCAAGCTGGGCTCGACGGACTGCCATACCCATTACAACCTTGGGGTGGCCCTGGCGGGACTGGCAAAACCCCGCAAGGCCATGGCGCAATTTGGCAAGGCGCAGGGCCTTGCCGCTTCCAGACTGACCTGGACCGCCTATTTCGACCCGCAGGCCCTGTAGGCGCTTGCCCGGAAAACTATTCGAACTGCTTGCGGAATGCCTCGAACTGCGCCGCCAGGCCATCGAAGTCGCTGCGCAATTGCAGCACTTCCTGTTCCAGCTGGGCCACCCTGCTGCCCTGCTGCGGCGCGCTGACGGCGCCCGCAAAACCGGCTGCCGTCTCGCTCTGCGCCAGCGCTTCCTCGCCGCCCAGCAAGTGGCCGTAGCGCGGTTCCTTGGCGCCGGGGGCGACAGCCAGCTTGGCCACCAGCGGCGGGTATTTGTCAATCAGGAACTGCAGGCCCGATTCCACTTCCGCCACCGACTTGAATTCATGCACACGGCCACTGCGGCTGCGGATTTCGCCCGCCGTCTGCAAGCCGCGCAGCATCAATATCGTCAGGATGGCCAGCTTGTCCTGTTCCAGCGACCACTTGATGCGCATGCGGTGTTCGTACTTGGCGACCCGTGCGCCGGCCTGCGTGATGCCGTTGACGAACTTGCGCTGCATCAGGCGCTGCAGCACATCGTAGACGGTTTCTTCCGACAGGGCCATGACGGGGTCGCGGCTGGACAACTGGTTACAGCCGTTGGTCAGCGCGTTGAGCGACAGCGGGTAGCTGTCCGGCGTCAGCGCTTCCTTTTCGGCCAGCACGGCCAGCACGCGGATCTCAAAGGGGTCGAGCAGATTCGGATTGTCAGTGCTTTTTTCGCCTGCCGTCACATCAGTGTTCATGCCTATATCCTTAATCAACCAGCTTGTTCATTTGCTCGGAATCGAATTTATCACACTCGGGCACGCCCTGGCAGCAGATGCCCGCCGCCTTCAGGGTGGCGAGGATGGTTTCGATGCGCTGTTCCTGTGCCACGGCATGCGTGATCAAGCCTTGCAGGGCTTTCGACAGCGGGTCGTCGCCGTTCGGCGTCACGCCATACGCGGCGAACAGGTGGGCCGTGCTGCCCTCGCGCAGGGCGCTGACATCCTTTTGCACGATGTGCGCGGGGTTGCCGACCGCCGTGGCGCCCGATGGCACGGGTTTGAGCAGCACGGCGTTCGAGCCTACCTTGGCGTACTCGCCCACCGTGAAACTGCCCAGCACCTGAGCGCCGGCGCCGACAATGACGCCGCGTTCCAGGGTCGGATGGCGCTTGCTGCCGCTGTGCAGCGAGGTGCCGCCCAGGGTCACGCCCTGGTAAATGGTGCAGTCATCGCCAACGACGGCCGTCTCGCCGATCACCACGCCGAAGCCATGGTCGATGAAGACGCGCCGGCCGATGACCGCGCCCGGATGGATCTCGATGCCCGTGATGATACGGGCGATATATGAAATGAAGCGCCCTACCCACTTCATGTGCCGCCTCCAGCACCAGTGCGCCCAGCCATGCATGACGATGGCGTGCAGGCCAGGATAACAGGTCAGCACCTCCCAGCCATTGCGGGCGGCGGGGTCACGTTCAATGATGCTGTTGATATCTTCGCGCAGGTGGTGGAACATAAGACGGATTTCTGAATAGGTAAGAGACAAGACGCAAATGGTAGCGTATTCGGCGGCGTGCTGCCGGAGAGGCAGATAAACAACCGCCGCCTCAAGGGCGGCGGCTCAAAGAAGCGCTACAAAACGTTCAGGACGTTTTTAAGCTTCTACAGCAATCCGCTGGCGGCGGGCTTCGTACAGACACACGCCGGAAGCGACCGACACGTTCAGACTCTCGACGGAGCCGAACATCGGGATGCTGACGAGGATGTCGCAGGTGTCGCGCGTCAAACGGCGCATGCCTTCGCCTTCGGAACCCATGACGAGGGCCGTCGGGCCCGTGAAATCGGCTTCGTACAAGCCTTTTTCGCCGTCATCCGAGGTGCCAATCAGCCAGATGCCGCGTTCCTTGAGTTCACGCATGGTGCGCGCCAGATTCGTCACGGTGATGTACGGGACGGTTTCGGCGGCGCCGCTGGCGACCTTGGCGGCCGTGGCGTTCAAGCCCACGGCGCGGTCCTTCGGCACGATGACGGCATGTGCGCCGACGCCGTCGGCCACGCGCAGGCAGGCGCCCAGGTTGTGCGGGTCGGTGATGCCGTCGAGTATCAACAGCAGCGGCGGGCCGTCGATGGCGTCCAGCAGCTCATCGAGATTGCGCGCCAGCGACAATTGCGAGGCGAAGGCGATCACGCCCTGGTGGCGGCGCGTGCCGACGATCTTGTCCAGACGCGACGAGTCGACGGGCATGACGCGCACGTTGGCCGCCTTGGCGGCGGCGATCATGTCCTTCATGCGGCCGTCGACGCGGCTGGCATCGACGAAAATTTCTTCCACGGACGACGCTTCGTGACGCAAACGCGAGGTGACGGCGTGGAAGCCGAAAATCATTTTATTCTTCATGTGTTATCGCTTCTTTTAACGCTTGCTTTTGCTTGTTTTTGATACAGTTTTTGCTGCACGTGGTGCCGCCGCGGCGGGTGCCGCGGCTGGTTTCTTGCTGCGCTTCGGCGCGGCGGCCTTGGGAGCTGCCGCCTTAGGGGCTTCCTTCAGGGCTGCCTTGGCTGCAGGCTTGGCGCCGTTGGAGCGGCCACCGGAACCATTGCCAGCCTTGCCGCCGGTGTTAACGCTGGCCTTGATCTCATGGCGCTGCTCGGTCGCGGGACCGGGCTTGACCATGGATTTCTTTTCGCCCTTGCGCTTGCCGCCGCCGTTCGTCTTGGCTGGCGCTTCTTCGCCCGCCAGTTCCGCATCGGTGACCAGACGCAGGTCGATCTTGCGCGTTTCCAGGTCGACACGCGCCACTTGCACCGTCAGACGGTCGGTCAATTGATAACGTTTTCCCGTGCGTTCGCCGCGCAATTCATGGCGCGCATCGTCGTACTGGAAGTAATCGGTGCCCAGCTCGGTGACGTGCACCAGGCCTTCGACAAACAGGGTGTCGAGCTGCACGAACACGCCGAACGTGGTCACGCCCGTGATGGTGCCAGTGAATTCCTCGCCCAGTTTGTCTTGCATGAAGTAGCACTTCAGCCAGGCTTCCACGTCGCGCGACGCTTCGTCGGCGCGGCGCTCGTTGGCCGAGCAATGCACGCCCAGCGCGTCCCAGATCGTCAGGTCCGTCTTCTTCGGCTTGCCGTCGGCCTTGTCCTTCGCCTGCTGCTTGCGCGTGGCGTTCGACACGTTCGTGTTCAACACGACCTTATCGGACAGCTTCGGCTCGTATTTCTTGCCTTGCAAGATGGCCTTGATGGCGCGGTGCGTCAGCAAGTCGGGATAGCGGCGGATCGGGCTGGTGAAGTGGGCATACGCCTCGTAGGCCAGACCGAAGTGGCCGATATTGTCCGGGCTGTAGACGGCTTGCTGCATCGAACGCAGCAGCATCGTTTGCAGCAGGGCCGCATCAGGACGCGCCTTGATCTGCTGCATCAGAGTCTGATAATCGGATGCCGACGGCGTGTCGCCGCCCGTCAGGTTCAGGCCGACTTGCTTGAGGAAGGTGCGCACTTGCGTGAGCTTTTCCTTGGTCGGGCTGGCGTGAATGCGGTAGGTGCCTGGATGCTTGTTACGCAGCAACAAATCGGCCGCGCAGACGTTGGCCGCCAGCATGCACTCTTCGATGATCTTGTGCGCTTCGTTGCGCGTGCGGGGAATGATCTTTTCGATCTTGCCAGCCGTATTACAGACGATATAGGTTTCCGTCGTCTCGAAATCGATGGCACCCCGCTCCGTGCGTGCTTTCAGCAAGGCGCGGTAGACGGCTTCCAGGTTTTGCAAATGCGGCAGGATGTCCGCGCGGCGTGCCGCTTCGGGTCCCTTGGTGTTGCCCAGCACGGCAGCGACTTCGTCATACGTGAGGCGCGCGGCCGAATGGATCACGGCCGGGTAAAACTGGTAAGCCTTGAGTTCGCCCTTGTCGCTGACGACGGCGTCGCAGACGAGGGTCAAACGGTCGACGGCCGGGTTCAGCGAGCACAGGCCATTCGACAGTTTTTCCGGCAGCATCGGGATCACGCGGCGCGGGAAATACACGGACGTACTGCGCTCCAACGCGTCGATATCGAGCGCGTCGTTCGGTTTCACGTAATGGCTGACGTCGGCAATCGCCACGATCAGGCGGAAGCAGTTGGCGCGGCCGATCTTGACGGGTTCGCAATACACGGCATCGTCGAAATCACGCGCGTCTTCGCCGTCGATGGTAACGAGTGGCACGTCGCGCAGGTCAACACGGTCTTTCAGGTCGGCGTCGCGCACTTCGAACGGCAGTTTTTCTGCCTGTTTCAGGGCGGCGGCGGAGAAGATGTGCGGCACGTTGAACTTGCGCACGGCAATTTCAATTTCCATGCCGGGATCATCGAGCGCACCGAGCACTTCGACGATCTTGCCGACTGGCTGCTTGAAGCGCATTGGTTGCTCGGTCAGCTCGACGCTGACGATCTGGCCGGCCTTCGCCTTGCCCACCGAACCGGTCACCAGAATGTCCTGGCCGATGCGCTGGTCTTCCGGCGCCACGACCCAGGTGCCGTTTTCCTGAATCAGGCGGCCGATGACGTGGCTATTGGCGCGGTAAGTGACTTCCACGATCGTACCTTCAGGGCGGCCGCGGCGGTCCGTGCCGACGATGCGGGCCATGACCTTGTCGCCATGCAGTACTTTCTGCATTTCTTTCTCAGGCAGGAACAGGTCGGCGCTGGCGTCGTCGGGAATGACAAAGCCGAAGCCATCGCGGTGGCTGGTGACGCGACCGGCGACTAGCGCGCTCTGGTCGGCCAGGCTGAAAATACCGCTGGCGTCAGACTTCAGCTGGCCGTCGCGCTCCATCGCCTTCAGGCGACGGACCAGGACATCCATGGAATCGGCATGCACTTGCAGCGTTTTCCCGAGAGACTGCGGGTCGAGAGGCGCGTTGACGCTGCGGAATATGCCGAGAATGTCCTCCCGGCTGGGGATGGTGTGGGTATTTTGGCTCAAAAGTATTTCTATAGTTGTTATTGACAGTGATCAAACGGAAGACAAAGACCGATGACATCACCGTCAATATTGACACGGTGATGTCCGGTAGTGTACCGGAGGACGCCTTGATTTGCCTAACGGACAGCGTAGCGGAAACCGAACATGTACCCCGCCGATGAAAAAAAAGGAGAAAAGCTGCGCAATGCATTTGACTTCGGCAAATATTGCTCTATAATCCTGGTCTCTTGCAGCGACAAACCCTCAAAGGAATGCAGTTGCAGGAAAGCGGTACAGGGTTGATGTGCAGTATGGAGCGAAAGCTCATCTGGCGCAAAACTCTTCAAGTCGCTATAATAGCAGAATTGTTGTGAAGTTATTTTTCAACAAGTACTCGAGCAGCAAAGTAGTAAGTCACAGCAGCATCAGTGCCCACGTGGCGGAATTGGTAGACGCGCATGGTTCAGGTCCATGTGCCTTCGGGTGTAGGGGTTCGAGTCCCTTCGTGGGCACCATTACCTAATTCGCAAAAAGGCCGCAAACTTTCACGAGTTTGCGGCTTTTTTCATTTCCGCGACGAAAATCCCCCTCCCTTCGGCCAGTCGGCCAGTCAGCCGGACTGCGGCAAGCAGACAGCACGGCACACCCACGGACAGCAACCTGCGGGAAACGCTGAAAAAACAGGCAGATTTAAGCTTTTTTCATAGGGAACAGCCCTTTTCAGGCGAAAAAACATGTTTCTTGAAGAAAAGTGCAAAATGTTGATTGACCGAATGCGCGCCAGCCCTTATGATTTTGTCCTCGCTGCAGAACACGCAGCGACAAGCAGCAAGCAGTAACAATGCCCACGTGGCGGAATTGGTAGACGCGCATGGTTCAGGTCCATGTGCCTTCGGGTGTAGGGGTTCGAGTCCCTTCGTGGGCACCACCAGCAACAAGTTGTCGATTGTTGTGATCCGCAGTAAAGTAGCAGATAGCAGTAACAAGCAGCACAATGCCCACGTGGCGGAATTGGTAGACGCGCATGGTTCAGGTCCATGTGCCTTCGGGTGTAGGGGTTCGAGTCCCTTCGTGGGCACCACCAACAACGGGTTGTTTTCGTTGTAGTCCGCAGTACAGTAGTGAGATACAGCAGTCATCAGCAGCAAGCAGCATCAGTGCCCACGTGGCGGAATTGGTAGACGCGCATGGTTCAGGTCCATGTGCCTTCGGGTGTAGGGGTTCGAGTCCCTTCGTGGGCACCATTACCTAATTCGCAAAAAAGCCGCAAACTTTCACGAGTTTGCGGCTTTTTTCATTTCCGGATGCCGCGCGGCCTCCCCGCTTACGGCACCCTCCCTCCCTTATTTGCCCAGCGCCGCCTTGACGGCATTGGCCAGGGTCGTCGTCGGACGGCCAATCAGCGCGCTCAATTGCTTGCCATTGTCTTCCAGGCCGCCCTTGGCCGCGCCCGCATCGGAATCGGCCAGCAGATCGGCAAAGCCTTCCGGCACACCCACGCTCACCAGCGCCGCCTTGAAGTCCGCTTGTGGCAAGTCTTTATACGCAATCGCCTTGCCCGACTGGCGCGCCACTTCGGCCGCGTACTCGGCCAGGGTAAAGCCCTGGTCGCCAGCGAGTTCATAGATGGCTTGCGGCCGGGCCACCGTCAGCACGGCAGCAGCAGCGGCAGCGTAATCGGCGCGCGCGGCCGACGAGAAGCGCCCGTTTTGCGCCGCGCCCAACACGACGCCGTGCTCGAGTACGGGCGCCAGGTGTTCCGTATGGTTTTCCTGGTACCAGCCGTTGCGCAGAAAAGTGTATGGCACTTTGGCTGCGCGAATGGCCGCTTCCGCGATCACGTGCTCGGCGGCCAGGCCCAGCGGCGACGTGTCGGCGTGCAAGACGCTGGTGTAGGCCAGCAGGGATACGCCGGCACGCTTGGCGGCGTCGATGACGTTCTGGTGCTGCTGCGCGCGCTGACCCACTTCGCTCGACGAAATCAGCAAGATCTTCGTTGCGCCTTTGAAAGCCGCATCGAGGCTGGCGCCGTCGTTGTAATCGGCCTGGCGCACTTGCACGCCCTGGGCAGCCAGGTCGGCGGCCTTGGCCGGGTTGCGCACGGCGGCGATGATGTTCGCTGCGGGGACGGATTTGAGCAGGTTGGCGATGACGTGCTGGCCCAGATTGCCTGTGGCGCCGGTGATGACGATCATGATTTCTCCTTGGAGGGTGGGTGGTAAGACCCTATAATAGGACTATTACTTACTTATTGTAAGTACGTACCTTTTGGTAAGTATGAATTACACTAAAATTGAAGGCCAACTATCATGTCCACAGACACTCCCGGCACCAGCCTGCGCGCCGCCCTCGCCCGGCAAAACCAGGGAGCGCACCTGCTGGCAGCCGCCTGCCCGTCGCGCGCCGTGCTCAGCCACCTGACCAGCCGCTGGGCCGTGCTGGTGCTGGTATTGCTGCTGAGCGGCACGCGGCGCTTCAGCGAACTGCGCCGGGAAGTGGGCGGCGTCAGCGAAAAAATGCTGGCGCAAACCCTGGAAGCACTGGCGGGCGACGGTTTCGTGCTGCGCCAGGCGTATCTGGTGATACCGCCCAAGGTGGAATACAGCCTCACGCCACTGGGACGCGAGGCGGCCGAACGCCTGGCCGTGCTGGTCGACTGGATCGAGGATAATTACCCGCGCATCGAACAGGCGCGCGCCGAACTGGCAATGGCACCCGCAGCGCAAAACGCCGCGTGAATGAGTGCTGCGATCCCTTGCTTTTGGTTATCAAGAATTATCGTTTACTCCTACTTGCCTTGATGTAATACTAGGCCCATGAAACGCTTGAGGGCGCGATACCATGAATCAGTTGATTTCTTCCATCGCCGACCGGGCCAAGGTGCTACTGGTCAGCAATTCGCCTAACGATGTGCGCGAGCTGCTGTATGTGCTGGACCGGCATAACCTGGGCACGGGACTGGCGGGCGATATCGACGAAGGCGTGGAACTGGCGGCCGGCGGCACGGACCTGATCCTGCTCGATGCGGCGCTGGCGGGCACGAATATTGGCGCCACCTGCATGCGCCTGCGCAATGCGGGCGGACGCCACGGCGTGCCGCTGCTGCTGATGTCGGCCACCCCCAGCGCCGAGGAACAGGGCCGCAGCGTGGGCGCCGGTGCCAGCGACTACATCAAGATGCCCTTCAATGCGCGCGACGTGGCGGAAAAAATCCTCATGGAACTGGCGCTGCACAAGGCCGAGACGCCCGCCGCCCGCCCCTTCGCCACTCCCGCCGCGCCGCCGCGCCCCTTGCACCCGCAAACGCTGGAAGTCAATTACCATTCCATCCTGGCCGGTTCGCCCGACGCCGTGCTGCTGTTCGATATCGATAACCGCCTGCTGATCGATGCCAACCACCTGGCCGAAGAATTGTTCGACATGCCGCTGGCCGAACTGCTGCAAGGTGGCATGGAGCCGCTGTTTCCCCAGCATCAGAGCGATGGCCGCGCCTCGCCGCAGCTGCTGGAAGAAATGATCCGCGATACCTTGCAAGGCAAGATCGTCGTCTTCCGCGCCAGCTGCTGCCACCGCGACAGCCACCCGATCGCCTGCGAAATCCGGTTGATGCGCCTGTCCGTGCCGGGCCGCCAGCTCGTGCATGCGCGCATCATCGACTTGACCGAACGCAACCTCGCCGAAGCGATGCGCGCGGGCCAGAGCGCCCTGCTGGAAATGGTCGCCAAGGGCGCGCCCCTGATCCCCACCCTGAACCAGCTGCTGCTGCTGATCGAAGGCCAGTCGCGCGGCGTGCTCTGCTCCATCATGCTGCTCGACGATGACGGCATCCACATGCACAGCGCAGCCGGCCCCAGCCTGCCGCCCGAATACATGGCCCTGCTCGAAGGCGTGGCCATCGGTCCCGGCGTGGGGTCTTGCGGCACGGCCATGTTCCTGCGCGAACCGGTGGAGGTCAGCGACATCATGCACGACCCGCTGTGGGCGCCCTACCGCGAGCTGGCGGCGCCGTTCGGCTTGCGCGCCTGCTGGTCGCGCCCCATCTTCGGCCAGGATGGCGCCGTGCTCGGCTCCTTCGCGATGTACTACCGCGAAGTACGCAAGCCCGATGCGCGCGACCTGGAACTGATCGACACGGCGACCGACCTGGCCGGCATCGCCATCGGCCGCATGCGCCACGAACGCGAACTGCAGCGCCACCGCGCCCACCTGGAAGAGCTGGTGGCCGAACGCACGGCGGCCCTGACGCAGGCCAAGGAACAGTCGGAACAAACAAACCTCGAGCTGGCCGCCGCGCTGGAGAACCTGTCCATCACGCAGGAAGAACTGGTGCGCCGCGACAAACTGGCCGCGCTGGGCGCGCTGGTGGCCGGCATCGCGCACGAACTCAATACGCCGATCGGCAACGGCCTGGTGGTGGCCACCACGATGGCCGAGCGCACGCGCGAGATCCAGGCCAGCTTCCTCGATGGCTTGCGCCGCTCCGAACTGGGCGCCTACCTGACCCAGGCCAGCGAGGCCGACGCCATCATGCTACGCAACCTGCAACGCGCCGCCGACCTGGTTTCGAGCTTCAAGCAGATCGCCGTCGACCGCGCCAGCTCGCAGCGCCGCCACTTCCTGCTGCGCCAGTTTGTCGCCGAGCTGATGCTCCCCCTGTCCACGCCGCTCAAGGCCGCCGGCCTGAGCCTGACGCAGGACGTGCCGGACAGCCTGGCCATGGACAGCTATCCGGGTCCGCTGGGCCAGGTGCTGAGCAACCTGCTGGAAAACTGCCTGCGCCATGCCTTCGAGGGCCGCAGCGGCGGCAATATCGCCGTCACCGCGCACGGCAGCGACGACGGGCAGACGATCACCCTGTCCATCAGCGATACGGGCGTGGGCATCGCCGCCGACGACCTGGCGCACGTCTACGACCCCTTCTTCACGACCAAGCTCGGTTCGGGCGGTTCGGGCCTGGGCCTGCATGTGGCGCACAACATCGTCACGGGCGTGCTGGGCGGCCATATCGACGCCACCAGCAGCACGGGCGCCACCAGCGGCACCACCTTCACCCTGCAACTGCCCGCTACGGCGCCGCAATCGCCCGCCCCCTGAATGGCAGGCGCGCTACAATGCCGGCAGGCTTTTCTTTCGGAGCACCTATGAAATACCTGATCGCCACGGCCCTGCTGGCTGTTTGCGCCTGCGCAATGGCTGGACCTGCCCCCTGGTACCAGTGGCGCAGCAAAATCGACGGCACCCTGTCGTGCGCCCAGTCGACCCTGGGATTTGGTTGGGAACTGGCCTCGGGGCCCTACAAAGATAGCCGTTGCGAAAAACCGGCGCTTGTTAAATAATGAGGCTATGACCACACGGGGCACCGGCTTGAAAGCAAGCGATGGCAATGCGGCGTCGAAAGAGTATGGAACGATAAGAACGTATCTATTCAAACCGAGGAGACCACATGTTTACGAATCCCGAACAATTCGCATCGGCCACCAAGGCCCTGTTTGAATTCCAGCTGATGACTTTCAACACCCTCACCTCCAAGGCCGTGCAAGGCGTGGAACAGGTGCTGGCGCTGAATATGGCCACCGCCAGGTCCGGCATCGAAGATGGCCTTGCCGCCAGCAAGGAAATCAGCCAGGCCAAGGATCCGAAGGCCGCCATGGCCGCCGCCGCCGCCCAGCTGCAACCGGGCGTAGCCGGCGCTAAAGCATATAAACAACAACTCGACGACATCATCAAGGAAATCCACACGGAATTCACCACGGCCGCCGAAGCCCATGTTGCCGAAGCGAAAAGCAATCTGAGCGCCCTGATCTACGACGTCACGAAAAACGTGCCGCCAGGCTCGGAAAACGCCGTGGCCATCGTCAAGGCCGCCATCGACAACGCCTTCCTCGGCTACGAAGAAGTCACCAAGGCCACGAAACAGGCCGTAAAGACCGTGGAAGAGCAGATCGCCAAGGCCAGCGCGCAAGTGGCGCAGGCCACGGAAAAGGCTACGGCCGGCGCACAAGCTGCGGCTGAAAAGGCAGCGCCTGCTGCCAAGCCAAAGGCTGCCAAGAAGTAAGTTGACTCAATGTGGGGTCAGACCCGCCGGGTCTGACCCCAGCCTTTGCATGGGCTCACCTCACCCGCTTGATCCGGTACACGCAGCGCCTCCCCCTCCAGCAGATATTCACTGCGTTCCACCGTGCAATCGTCCCCCAATACCCGTTGAAAGATGGCCAGCTCCGAGCGGCAGAAATTCTGGCACGCCGTGGCGGCCGCGCAAATCGGACAATGGTTTTCCACCAGCAAGACACTGCCATCGTCCTGCGGCTCGGCATGGGCCATATAGCCCTCGCCATCGCGCGCCCGCGCCAGGCTGTCCACTCGTTGCGCCAGCGCAAGCCGCAAGTCGACCAGCTTGGCATAGGCGGCTTCGCTGCTGCGTTCGCGCGCGCCGATCAGTTTATCGAGGCCTTCGTCGCCGAACAGGGTTTTGACTTGCGCTATCAATTCCAGGGTCAGGTCCGCATGGCGGTCGGGAAAGCGCGCGTGGCCCTGCTGCGTCAGCGCCCAGCGCCGCGACGGACGTCCCACCTTGTCGGCCACGTCCTCGAAAGCCACCAGGCCACGCTCCAGCGCCGCTTCCAGCTGCCGCCGCGCACCCATGGACGTGATAGCGAGCAAGGCCGCCAGTTGCTGCGCCGTCTGCGGCCCGCGCATCTTCAGCAGGAACAGGGTCTGCTCCGACGTATTCATGCTCGCGCTCATGCCAGGGCTTTCGCGTCAACGGCTCCGTCCAGCTGGCGGCGCCAGGCCGCCATGCGCCACGCGGCCCAGGCGGCGGACAAGGCCCCCGCGACGAGGATCAGCCGCGTGTCGATCAGGGTCAGCACGGAGCCGCTCAGGGCGACGACGATGTTGGCAATGCAAAAGGTGGTGGCCAGCAAACCCATCACGGCGCCCTGCCCGTGCGCGCTGAAGCGTTCGGCGCACCAGCCCTGTATCACCGTGTTGTACAGTGCATTCGGAATGCCGAACAGCACGATGGCGGCGATGCCCACCCAGATATTGCCCAGCGCCAAGATCCCTACGGCCAACGCCACGCCGCACGCATACCAGCTGGCGCGCAGCAGCGGCGCGTGTCGGCTGGGACCGCCCGCCAGCAAGGACGTGACCGTCATCGTGCCGCACAGGCCCACATTCACCCAGGCAATTTCCTGCGCATGGTAAGCGGCCGTTTCGACCAGCCACAGCGGATAAAACTCGTAAAAGCTGGCCACGCCGCAGGTCAGCGCCAGTTGCACGATGAACAGGGTGCGCAGCTCCTCATGGCGCAGCAAATTGAGCGAATGGCGGTCGCGCGCCACTTGCCACCACGACGTCGTCAATAGCGAGGGCGTTTCGCGCGGCAAACCGACGGCCACCAGCACGGCGACGAGCATCAGGGCGGCGGCGGCGATCCAGAACGGCACCGTCACGCCCCAATGCAGGGTCGCGCCCGCCAAGATCGGGCCCACCAGCCAGCCCAGATAAAACGCACCGTTCAGCCAGGACATGGCGCGCAGGCGCAGCGGCCCCGTCAGCTGGTCGGCCAGCATGGCGCGCGCTACGGCGCCGTTACCTTCCAGCAAACCCGTGATGAAACGGGCGACGATGAATAGCGGATAGGACTGGATCACCAGCGCCCATGCCGTGATGGCGTGGCCGATGGCGGCGCCCACGGCCGTGCGCATCAGCAAGGGGCGACGGCCATAACGATCGGACAGGGGACCCAGCACGGCCGAGCCGATCAGCAAACCCAGCGGGTTGATGGTCAGCGCCAGACCGAACAACAGTTTGGATGGCAAACCGAGGAAATTGTTAAAGGCATTCGGTGCTTCGGCGGCGAACAGGGGCGGCAGGATCGGATATGGCAGGGAGGCGCCTATGGTCGACAGCAGCGCCAGCAAACAGGCGGCGGAAATCAGGATGATGTTTTTCATGCGGGCTCGATGTATATTATCTGGCAAGACTACGTGACCATGCCACATAAGTAAACAAAAATGTTTATTAATTATGCCGGGCGCTGCCGCCATGACGCGAACCGTGCGCGCCATCGCCTCGGCTATCATGGCCCCATGAATCACCTTTAACAGGGCAAACATGACACTGTCAGAAATTGAACACCAATACGACTTCACCTATCCCGCACTGTACCGCCAGCTGGAGCGCGACGGCATGCTAGCCGTGGGTGAATATGGGCCCGACTGGTACAAGCTGGTCTATCCCACCTTGACAGACCGACCCACCCTGCTGCTGCACGCGGACGATTTCGAATTGCTCAATATCGAGGCCGTTGCCGACGCCGTGGATACGCTGCTGGACGCGGACGACTATCGGAAAATCGATCCCGCCTTCCGGTTCATCCCGTTCGCGCAAACGGGCGCCGGCGACCACTACTGCTTTTTCGTATCCGGCCAGCACGATGGCGAAATGCCCATCGTGCTGCTGTGGCATGACCAGAATGAAGCCCAGTATCTGGCGAAAAACCTGCACGACTTCCTGTTTCACATGTTGTTGAACAGCATGGCCGACCAGGATACGTACAACGAGGTCAGCGACGAGGAGTTCAGGGATCAACTGGCAAAAACCATGGGCACGCATGCGCGCTACCTCTCGTCGGAACAGGCGCAGATCCTGCAAACGCTACTGTCCAGGGACATCATCGATTACGACGTGCTGCTGCCGAAGGGCAGAAAAGAAGCGCACCGGGGCTTGCTGACCAATATCGAGCTGGCCAGCCTGCGCGAGGGAATGATTCCCTACGAAAAGTTCGACAGCTATTTTGCCTACAGCACGGCTGGCTGAACATAATTCGCTGGGCAAGCGGCGGCTGAAGGTTTAAACTGTATATAAACACAGTAAAACCGATCGCCTTGCATCTTGCCCTATTATCCCCCCATGTTGAGAGTCCTGGAAAATCCCCTGTACTATCTGGATAATTTCCAGGATGTGCTGAGCTGGATCGGCGCGCGTTACGCCGATCTGCTGAGTGCTGAAGAAACGCGGTTCATCGCCGACTTCGGCGTACTGCCGCAGCCGTCGCGCGCCCTGTTCGTGCGCCTCGTCATGCGCAAGGGCTGCCTGTTTCGCGCCAGCAAGCTCAATTACCCGGAAATCGGCGACACGCGCGCGGCCGCCCTGCCCTTGCTGGCCACGGGCTGGGTGGTGGCCGATCCCGTCATTGCGCTCGATGAGCTGTTCGACTTGCTGCTGAAAGCAGAAATCGCCCAGGCTTTCCACCTCGCCGCGCCCCTGAAAGCGGCGCGCAAGGCCGAGCAGCTCGACGCCTTGCGCGAACTGCATGTGGAAGCGAAACCGTTCTCCGCATGGCATCCGGCCTGCACCGACGTGCTGTACCGCATCGGCTTGCAGCCCCTGTGCGACCGCCTGCGCCTGATTTACTTTGGCAATTATCACCAGGACTGGTCGGAATTCGTGCTGTCCGACCTAGGTGTGTACCAATACGAAAAAGTGGAATTCTCGCCGCAATCGCGCGGTTTTCGCACGCGCCAGGATATCGAGCACTATGAAGTGCTGCACCAGTGCCGCGAACGCTACAACGACAGCGCACCGGCGGACGACGTGCTGCAGGAACTGGCGGCGCTGCCCTTGCCCGAGGACAATACCTGGCTGGCCAGCCGGCGCGACAAGCTGCGCTTCCAGATCGCCCAGCACCTGGAGAAATGCCAGGACTGGCCGGCCGCCTACCGCGCCTACGCCGATTGCCGCTATCCGGGTGCCCGGGGCCGCGCCATCCGCGTACTGGAAAAAGATGAACAGCCGCAAGCGGCCTATGAACGCCTGGTAATCGCCCTGGCCGCGCCGGAAAACGAAGCGGAACAGCAATTGCTGCTGCGCATGGCGCCCCGTTTGCGGCGCAAGCTGGGCCATGCGAAGCAGGCGGCCAATGCAGCCGCCGCCGTGGAGCGCATCGACCTGCGGCTGCCGTACCCTGAACAAGCGTGCTACGTGGAAGGGGTGGTGCAGCAACATCTGATGCAGGATGACGCGCCCGTGTATTACGTGGAAAACACCCTGATCAACTCGCTGTTCGGCCTGCTGTGCTGGCCCGCCATCTTCAAGGCCATGCCAGGCGCCTTCTTCCACCCGTTCCACCGTGGCCCGGCCGACCTGCACAGCGCCGATTTTTACCAGCGCCGCAGCAGCGATTTCGCCAGTTGCCTGGCGCAACTGGACGACGGCAGCTACCACGCAGCCATCCGCGCCACCCATGCCGCCAAGCACGGCATCGTGTCGCCCTTCGTCAGCTGGGACGTGCTGGACGATGGCTTGCTGCACCTGGCGCTGGCCTGCATCCCGGCCGCGCATTTGAAGAAGGCGTTTGAACGCATCTTGCTCGATATCAAAAGCAACCGCAGCGGCTTGCCTGACCTGATCCAGTTCTGGCCGGCCGAGCAGCGCTACCGCATGATCGAAGTCAAGGGTCCGGGCGACCGCCTGCAAGACAACCAGCTGCGCTGGATCGCCTATTGCGCCGAGCACGCCATGCCCGTCAGCGTGTGCTACCTGCAATGGGAGGCAGCATGAAGTACACCATCGCCGTGCGCGCCCTGTGCGAATTCACGGCCAAGGTAGGCGACCTGGACTTGCGTTTTACGCCCTCGCCCACGGCGCAGGAAGGCATGGCCGGCCACGCCACCGTCACGGGCCGGCGCGACGACGATTACCAGCGCGAAATCAGCCTGTCCGGCGACTTCGGCCCCCTGCACGTGCGGGGCCGCGCCGATGGTTACGACCCCGCGCGACGCCAGCTGGAAGAAATCAAGACGTACCGGGGCGACCTGGACGCCATGCCCGCCAACCACCGCCAGTTGCACTGGGCGCAGGCGCGCATCTACGGCCATTTGCTGTGCCAGCAGCTGAACTTGCCCATGCTGCGCGTGGCGCTCGTGTATTTTGATATTGCCAGCCAGAAGGAAACGCTCATGCATGAGGAATGCACGGCCGAAGCGCTGCGTCTGTTCTTCGAACAGCATTGCGCGCTGTTCCTCGACTGGGCCGAGCAGGAAATGGCGCACCGGGCCAGCCGCGATGCGCAGCTCACCAGCATGGCCTTTCCCCATGCGGATTTTCGCCCGGGACAGCGCCAGCTGGCAGAAGCCATGTACAAGGCCAGCAGCCGTGGCTGCGGCTTGCTGGCGCAGGCGCCCACGGGCATCGGCAAGACGGTGGGCAGCCTGTTTCCCATGTTGAAAGCAACGGCCGCGCATGGCCTGGATAAACTGTTTTTCCTCGCCGCCAAGGTGCCGGGCCGGCAAATGGCGCTCGACGCCTGCGCCATCCTGAAAGACAGCGCGCCCCTGCTGCCCCTGCGCGTGCTGGAACTGAGCGCCAAGACCAGCGCCTGCGAGCATCCTGACAAGGCCTGTCACGGCGAATCGTGTCCGCTGGCCAAGGGTTTTTACGACCGCTTGCCGCTGGCGCGCGAGGTGGCGCTGGCCAGCGGCTTGATCCTGGACAAGGAAGCCGTGCGCGCCATCGCCTTGCAGCAGGGTATTTGCCCCTATTACCTGGGCATGGAGCTGGCGCGCTGGAGCGATGTCGTCATCGGCGACTACAATTATTACTTCGACCTCAGCGCCATGCTGTACGGCATGACCCTGGCCCACGACTGGAAAGTCAACGTACTGGTCGACGAGGCGCACAATATGGTATCGCGCGCGCGCAGCATGTATTCGGCCCAGCTGGAGCAGATCAACTTGAAAATGCTGCGCAAGTTCGCGCCCGATGCCTTGAAGAAGCCGCTGGATCGCCTCTCGCGCCAGTGGACGGCCCTGTTGAAGGTGCAGGATGGCGATTACCACGTGCATCCCGCCTTGCCGGACAAATTCTTTGGCGCCCTGCAAGGCGTGGCCACGGCCATCGGCGATTACCTGGCCGAGCACTCAGGGGCGCTGGATGAAGACTTGCAGCGCTTTTATTTCGACGTGTTGCTGATCAACCGCCTGGCAGAGAGCTTTGGCGAGCATTCGCTATTCGACGTCAGCAAGACAAATACGGGATCCACTGCTGGCTCCACCGTGTGCATCCGCAACATCGTGCCCGCACCGTTTCTCAAGGAACGTTTCGCGGCCAGCCACAGCACGGCCCTGTTTTTCCGCCACCCTGAGTCCGTGGAATTACTACAGCGACACCCTGGGCATGCCAGCCAATACAGCCTGGGTCGACGTGGAATCGCCATTCCAGGCGGAACAGCTGTCCGTGCGCGTGGCCGACACCATTTCCACGCGCTACCAGCATCGCGCCGCTTCGCTGCTGCCCATCGCCCAGCTGATGGCGCGCCAGTATGCGGAAACGCCAGGCAACTACCTGGCCTTCTTCAGCAGTTTTGATTACATGGAAAAGACGGCCACCCTGTTTGCCCAGCACTATCCCGATGTGCCCCTCTGGCAGCAGCCGCGCCGCATGGACGATACTGCCCGCGCACAATTTTTGGGCCGTTTCGGCCTGTACACGCGCGGCATCGGCTTTGCCGTGCTGGGCGGCGCATTTGGCGAAGGCATCGACTTGCCAGGCGCGCGCCTGATCGGCGCCTTCATCGCCACCCTCGGTTTGCCGCAGATCAATCCCGTCAACGAGCAGATCCGCCAGCGCATGGGCGACATCTTCGGCGCCGGCTACGACTACACGTATCTGTATCCGGGCATGCAAAAGGTGGTGCAGGCGGCCGGCCGGGTGATCCGCACGCAGTCGGACAAAGGCGTCGTGTATCTGATCGACGACCGTTTTTCCCGGCCGGAAATCCGCCAGCTCTTGCCCACCTGGTGGGATGTGCAGCTAGCCAACTAATATCTTGAGCTTCTGGTAGCCCGCCTTGCTCACGGGAATCCTCGTGTCATCGCGCAGGATGGCCACGTGGCTGTCTTTCGTGGCCGCCTCGATGCGGCGGATGCCGTCGATATTGAGCAGATACGACCTGTGCACGCGCAGGAACTTGGCGGGATCGAGCTGGGTTTCCAGCTCCGCCAACGTCTGGCTTTTCAGGTAGGACTTGCCCTCGGAACGGATGCTGATGTAATCGTCCTGCGCCTCGATGTAGTCGATGCGCGCGCTGGCAATCACGTGGACCTTGGCGCCGTCGCGTATCAGCACACGGTCCAGGTGCGCGGTGCGCGTGGCCGCCTCGCGTGCCACCGTCAGCACAGTCTCGGGCGCGCTGCGGTTGGCGCGCGCATGGGCCAGCGCCTGCTCGAAGCGCTGTTCGCTGAACGGCTTCAGCAGATAGTCCAGGGCATGGCATTCGAACGCTTTCAAGGCGTACTGGTCGTAGGCCGTGACAAAGATCAGCTTTGTCTTCGCGCCGATCAGTTCCGCCACTTCAAAACCGTCCAGGCGCGGCATCTGGATGTCGAGGAACACCAATTCCGGCTCCAGATCCGCGATGGCCTTGACGGCTTCGAAGCCATTGGCGCACTCGGCCACGATCTCGATATCGTCATGCCGCGCCAGGTATTCGCGCAACACGCTGCGTGCCAGCAATTCATCATCGACGATGACGACCCGCATTCTTGCCTGCCTCATGCTTCCTCCGTGTCGCCGGTCTGCGCCGGCATGGAAATCATCACCTCGAAATGGCCGCCGCGCCGGCCCCAGTGCACGCTGGCCTCGTGACCATAGGCGCCGGCCAGGCGCTGGCGCACATTCTCCAGGCCCACGCCATTGCCGCGCTCTGGCCTTTGATCCGCATCCACCGGATTGCGCACGGCAATCTGCAACAGGCTGCCTGCGCGCCGGGCCTCGATGGCGATCAGGCCGCCCTCCGTCAAGCCGCAGATACCATGCTTGACGGCATTTTCCACCAGCGGCTGTATCAGCATGGGCGGCAGCAAACACGCCAGCGCGGCAACGTCGATGCTCTCCACCACTTGCAGGCGTTCGCCAAAACGCACTTGCTCGATGGCGAGAAAATGGCGGATCAGCACCAGCTCCTCTTGCACGGTGATGTGCTTGTGCGCTTCCAGGCTCAGGCTCTGGCGAAAGAAACTGGCCAGCTGCACCGTCATCTGGCGCGCACCCGCCGCATTGATAGACGTCAAGGCACTGATGGAGTTCAGGCTGTTGAACAGGAAATGCGGATCGATCTGCGTGCGCAGCATGCGCAATTGCGCTTCCTGCGCCGTCAGTTGCGCTTCCAGTCCCCGCTGTTCGGCCATCCTGGCGCGCACGAATTCCAGCAACAGATAATGCACGGCGGCAGCCAGGCAATACAGCAGTACGCCCAGGCCGAAGAACAGGGCCAGCAACGATTGCGTCAGGTTCACGCCCAGCCAGCGCAGCTCCGTCAACAGGCTGACGCTGTTCAAAAATTGCAACAGGGTGGCCCACAGCAAGCCCGCGAACAGGGCCGCCACACCCATCACCCCGGCGATGGCGAGCGGATGGCGGGCGTGCAAGGGATAGGCGCGGCACAGGTAGAACGCGGAGAAGCCCGAACCGATCGCATACACGAGCGTGGCCGGCACCACCAGCAGGATCGCATTGAGCCAGGACGCGTGGGCCACCCTGGCCAGGATGAAGGCCAGGGCCAGGCCCAGCGCGATGCAGACCAGGAACACCACCACGGCGCCGCGCCGCTTCGACAAGGACCCGGACATGCGCGCCTAGTTGCGGATTTCCAGGCCGCCCATGATGGCGTAGCCCGTCACGTACAGGCGCTTGGCCTGGTTCGGCGGCACGATGGTCTTTTCTTCGAAGCCGCCGAGGATGGGCGTGCCCTGCAGCACGACGCTCCAGTCGGGCGGAATCTTGATGGTGACACCGCCGCACAGGGCAAATACGTTGAGCACGGCTTCGCCTTCGATCGACGCCTGGCGCAAGTCGATTTCGCAGCCGGCCATGATGACATTGATATCGCCGCCCTTGAAGCGCTGCGACGACACGCGCCGCACATAGCCGCCGAGGATGGCCGTCACTTCGATGATGCTGTCATCGTCCGCCTGCCCGCCGACGCCGGGCGCTGCAGTGGCATCGGCGGCGTCCTTGTCCAGCGACACGGCGCCATTCCTGGCCTGGCCGAACGAATCAGACGCTGCCGTGCCATCCTGCTGCGCCGCAAAGCGCCGGCGGCGCTGGCGCTGCTGTGCGCCGGGCAGGGACTTCGACACCACAGCCACGCCCAGGCCGATGATCAGCAAGGGCCACAGCAAGTCCCAGTTCAGGTAGAAGATGCCCATGTGCTTGAGGGTCCAGGCCACGCCCAGCAGCACCAGCATGCCACCCAGTAAATAGCCGTTCGCACTGCGGCTTTGCGACAGTTTCAGCAGGCCAAACACGATCAGCGCCGTGGGCCAGAAACGGAAGGTGTAGCGCACATTGATGAAGCCGAGGTTATCGAGCAGGAACAGCAGCCCCAGGCCGATGACGATGACGCCCAGCACGATCTGCGATGGCGAGTGCAGCGGCGGTCTATTTTTCATGCTCGGACTCCCGGTAGGCAATAAAATGTTTGTTCAACAGCGGTTCCAGCACGAGGCCCACGCCCCAGGCGATCAGCAAGGCGGGCCAGCTATTATAAAAACTCAAGTTCCACAGTTCTTCATACGACACATACCACCAGGCGGCAAAAAAGATCAGCCACAGGCCGCTCAATATCTGCTTGGCGGAGACGGGCGTGAGCAGCTTGTTCAGGCCGAAGACGACCAGTATCAGCGGCCAATAATGCCATAGTGAATAGTAATCGTGGAGATAGATCACATCGAGCCGGTCCAGCAGGATGACGGCGCCGATGGCGATCAGCAGCACGCCCCACAGCAGCTGGGTACGGCGGCAATAAGCTGGTTCAGGTTTCACGGTCACCCCTTGAAGTTGGTTGATCGTAAAGATACGCGCAATTCGGGCGCACGAAAACACCGCTTCGGCGAATGGCGGACAGGTGGCGGTGAATGGCGCAGCGGCGGGAATGACAGGTAAAAAAAAAGACCGGCTAGGGCCGGCCTTGAAGGGGTTCGCAGTACACACCGCGACCTGGAGTTGCAGTGCGCTGCCGCATGGCGCAAACGCGTCGGCAGCGGAAATCTGGTGCCGATCCTTGAGGCGACCGGCTGACCTGCTGGAAGATCGAACATGCCGCCAACTTCACGGCAGTGCGTCTCAACCAAGCGAAGCCATCATACTCCCGATCGCCATACAGCACCGTTCGCTAGCGCACACTGATGAGGTTTTGCTGATCTGCATCAAACGGCGATGGCGTGCGGTGGCTTGAGCATGTCGTTCTTGATCCATGCCAGCACGGATGGCCCCTGCGGCTGCCAGCCCAGCAACTTGCGCGCCCGTTCGCCGCGCACGCGGCTGTTGGAACCGAGACCGTAGGAAGCCATCTCGTAGCCCCATTCGGCAATCGCCTCTGGCAGCGGCCAATCCTGCGCGGGACCCAGGTCCAGTGCCTTGGCGATGGCGGCCGTCATGTCGCGGAAGGCCGCTTCGCCTGACTCGACAAAGTAAAACGTGCCGGCCGGCGATTTTTCCAGCGCCAGCAAATACAGGCTGACGACGTCGTCGATATGCACATTGGACCAGATGTTGCGGCCCGGCCCCACGTGGCGCACGATGCCGCTCTTGCGTGCCTGTTTCAGCAAACGGGGCAATTGCACGCTGTCGCGCGGCAAGGCGCCGTGGCCGTAGATCAGGGTGTTGCACAACACGTTGGCGCGTATGCCTTGGCTTGCGCCGGCCAGGACCAGCTCATCGATGGCGACCCGGGCCGCCTTGTCGGCCGTGGGCGCCGGCAACTTGTCTTCGTAGTAAATCTGTTCCGTGCCCTCGCCGCCCGAGGCGTCGCCCACGATGGACGAGCCGCTCGTGTGCAGGAACACTTTGTTCGTGCCGGCCAGCGCTTCGAGGATGGCTTCCACGGCGCCGCAGTGATCGCTGCTGGCCGCGTTGATGACGGCATCGGCCGCCTTCGCCTGCTCGATAAGCAATTCGCGGTCGTTCAAGGTGCCGACGATGCCTTGCACGCCAATCGTGGCCAGCTCGGCCACCTGCTCCGGTTTGCGCACCAGGCCCGTCACCTGATGGCCGGCGCGCACGAGGCCCGCCGCGATGGAACTACCGATGAAACCTGCTGCGCCTGTCAAAAATACCTTCATATTTGCTCCCGTCTGGTTAGATTGCTGTCAATCACACCAGGCCAGTATGCCCGCTTTCGTCTTTCGCAAAAAGTGGCCACACAGCAAAAGATCTATGACTTTGGCGCAACCATCTTCTGTTTAAGCTGCAGGGCGGCAATGTAGCGGCTCCGGTAGGCGGCATCTTGCGGCGTGAGCAAGGTGAGCCTGTCGCGCGCGCGGGTGGCGGCCACATAGAAACGGTTTTCTTCTTCCAGCGGGTCGGTCTTGCTGCGCGGGAATTCATCGACAGCCAGGTAGGGCAAAATCACGTGGTTGTATTCGAGACCCTTGATCTGGTCGATGCAGGCGATCACCAGCCTGGCCTTTCCGGTCGAGACCGTCACGGCCTCTTCCATCTCGCCCAGCCAGCCGGCAAAACCGCCGAGCGCCACGCCCGCTTCGCGGCACACGGCGATAAAACCGTGCAGGGAACGGGCCACGACCCGCGCCTGCGCCGGGTCAACATAGATGCGGCGCGCCGTCTGTTCCAGCTGCATCAGGCAGAAGATGTGCTGCAGGGCGTCGCCCGCCAGGGCGTCGGCGGGCAGCGCGCGCAGGTAGTCGACGGCGGCCAGGGTCAGCGCCGCCTTGTCCTGGTTGTGCGACTTGGCCAGCTGGTTCGTCAAAAAGCCTTCCAGCAAGTCCGGGTAGTTGGCCACGTCGGCCTTGGCTTGCTGGAGCTCAGCGCGCGTAAACGGGATTTCCGCGAAGGCCACCAGGGCTTCGAGGATCTCGCCACGGCGCGGGCCACTCTTGATCGCATGCAAATCCTTGCGGGCGATGGCGACCATGCCGCGCAGCATCAACACTTCCAGGCTCAGCAAATAGCTGTTCATGTCCACCAGGCCATACGCGATGCCGCTCTGGAACAGCGCCGTTTCCACGCGGATGGCCTGGTCGCGGTCGCGCAACAGGATGGCCGTCGTGCCCGCATGCGCGTGTTCGAGGGCGGCGATCAGCTGGGCGCTGCACGCCTGCGGCTGCGCATGGTCGTACTCGAGCACGTCGATGTGGGTGGCGCGCGACAGGGCCGACACGCTGGCCTTGTTTTTCAGCACGCCCACGGCCTGCGCCAGCTGCGGGCCGTAGCGGTAGGATGCCGTCAGCGGCAATCGCTGCAAGGCGGGAAACTCCTGCTCGAAGCGCTGGCGCAGGAAGCGGTGGTCGGCGCCCGACCACGTATAGATGACTTGATCCTTGTCGCCGGCGCCGCAGAAAAACGCGTTGCCGCGGCGTATCAGCATGGTCAGCAGGCGGAACGACGCCTCGTTCAAATCGTGCAATTCATCGGCGACGATGATCTGGAAGGCGGGCAACTGCTGGCGCAGCGGCTCGTCGCCATCGAGCATGCGCACCAGGTCGTAGGTGGCGTCGAAGGGTGCGCGGAACTGGATATCGCCCGTGTCGGCGCCGCGCAAGCCTTCATATTCGCGCAGCCACAGATAATGCGTGCGCGACATGCCCAGCAGCTCTAGGTTGTCATCCAGGGAATTGCTCTCGAAGTCAGGATTTTGAAAATCCAGGCGCGCCTTGGTGCGCAATTGCAGTTTCAAAAACTCGGCAATCGCCCCGTTGGTCGTGTTGATTTCCAACGGATAACGGTGGGCGTATTTTTCCGACACGACTTCCAGTGCTTCCCAAGCCACGGGTCGCAGCTCTTCATCGCTGCGCATGAACGCCACCTGCATGTTTTCCAGCTGCAGCAGCACCTTGGCGGCGAAAGCGTCGAAAGTGTCGATGCTCAGGCGCTTGACGACACCGAGCGGCACGCCCACTTCCAGCAGGCGCTGGCGCAAGGCCACGCGCGCCGCCTCGGTGAACACGAGAGCCAGCATGCGCTCGGGCGCGCGGCCACGGTGCAGCGCCTCGGCCAGGCGCAGGGCCAGGGTCGTCGTCTTGGCCGCGCCGGCATTGGCGTCGATCAGCACCACTTTCTTTTGCGCCGTCTGGATGGCCACCTGCTCCGGCGTGGGTGTGATGCGTTTGGGAATGAACTGTGGGGCGTTATCTGTACTCAAGGGTATCCTGAAATAATGTCTGTTCTCGGCGCGCTACCAGGCGCAGGTGCGCAAGCCGGCAAAGATGTCGCCGCGTTCGGGTGCGTGGAAGGCGCGCATGCGCGCCGAATGCAGGCGCGGCGGCGTGGCGAAGGCGGCGCCGCGCAGCACCTGGTGCTGCATGAAATACGGCGCCGAATATTCGCGCCAGGCGTCCACCGCAAAGCCCGGATACGGCTCGAACGGCGTCGCCGTCCACTCCCATACCTGGCCCCAGTGAAAGCGCGGGTGGCCGGACAGCGCAGCATACTCCCATTCCGCCTCGGTCGCCAGGCGGCGCCCCGCCCAGGCGCAGTACGCTTGCGCTTCATACAAATTGATGTGGCGCACGGCTTCATTCGGCGGCAAGGTCGTGCGCTGGCCGAAACGCATGGTGCGCCACTGCGTCGCTTCGCGCAGCCAGTACAGGGGCGACGAGCGCTCCTGCTGCATCAGCCAGGCGCTGCCGGCCGCGCTCCAGAACTGGCGGTTCTGGTAGCCGCCGTCGGCGACAAAATCGGCAAACTGGGCGTTCGAGACGGGTACGGCGTCCATGCGGAACGGCGGCACATAGCAGGCATGGGGCGGCGATTCATTGTCGAAGGCAAAACCGGCCCCGCGCGGCGAGCCCAGTTCGATGGAGCCGCCTGAAAAAGCGATCTCCCCCGCGCCTGGCGGCAAGACCGGGCTGGCAGCCAGGGACTCCGGTGCTTCCAGGCCCAACCATTGCAAGCCGGCCAGCATTTCTTCGCCACACAAGTCTTCATGCGCCAGCGCCAGCCGGTATGGCGCCAGGGCGCTGTCGACATTGGCTTCGCGCGACAGTTTATCCAGCACCCTGTCGAGCACCTCGTGGCAATACGTTTTCACGGCGCCCGGACTGGGCAGTTCCAGCTTCCAGCGCGCGCGATGCTCCACCATGTTGGCGTCGAACAGATCGTCGCCGCGCGTCAGCAGGGAGTTATAAATGGCGTCGGCCGGATGGCTGGAAGCGGCTTCGCGCAGGATGAACCACTCGGCAAACCAGGCGATATGCGCGAGTTGCCATAAGGGCGGATTCAGGCGCGGATGACGGGGCAAGCCAGCCACCACGTCCAGGCCGGCAGTGATGTAACAGTCGAACAGGGAAAGAGTATCCTGGCGCGCGGCCTGCAGCGACTGGGCCAGTTGTTGCGCGCCGGCGTGGCGAAAAGAGGCGTTGATTAAAGTCATGGCCTGATTGTAACGACTTATGCCAACATTGCACTAGTCGCACGGGAAACAGGGAGACACGCTCCCCTTCCCGGCCTACTTGACCAGCAGTTCGCCCTGCAACGGCGTGACGACGGATTTGGGCATGCTGACGATAAAGCTGCTGCCCTTGTCGGCCACGGACTGGATGGCCAAAGTGCCGCCGTGGCGCAGTAACACGTGCTTGACGATGGCCAGGCCCAGGCCCGTGCCCTGGGTTTCGCGCGAACGGCTCTTGTCGACGCGGTAGAAACGTTCCGTCAGGCGCGAGATATGTTCCTGGCTGATGCCGATGCCCGTATCTTGCGCGATGAATTGCGGACCGGCCGGGCCATCCTGCCAGCGCAAGGTGATGGTGCCGCCGGCAGGCGTGTAGCGTACGGCGTTCGACGCCAGGTTGCCAAACGCGCTATACAGCTCGTCGTAGCTGCCCAACACGTCGGGACCGTTGCATTCCATGGTCACTTCATGCTTGCCGGCCGACAAACCCTTGGCGTCGCGCAAGACTTGCTGCATGAGCTTTTTGATGTCCACGGGCTCGGGGCGCAGCGGGTAGTCGACCGATTCCAGGCGCGACAAGGTCAGCATGTCCTCGATCAGATGTTGCATGCGGTGGCCCTGCTCCGTCATCAGCTTGAGGTGGGCGGCGCGCGTGGCGGCGTCCAGGTCCAGCTCGGCGGAAGCGATTTCCAGGAAGCCCACGATGACGGTCAGCGGCGTGCGCAGTTCGTGCGAGGCGTTGGCGATGAAGTCGCGGCGCATCATTTCGATGCGTTCCGTCTCCGTCACATCGTGCGTGACGAGGATCTGGCGGCGGTTTTCAAACGGAATGATCTGCACGATCAGCTTGCGATTACGGAAAGTGATCGTCAGCGGCTGGTCGTAGCGGCCCAGGATGATGTAATCCATGAACTCGGGGCTGCGGATCAGGTTGGTGACGCGCATGCCCTTGTCGCGCTCGTGCGTCAGGCCCAGGTGTTTCTCGGCGGCCGGGTTGCACCATTCGAGGAACAGCACGTCGTCCATGATGACGACGCCGTCGGGCAGCAGATGCATGGCCTGGCGGAAACGCGCCAGCCATTCCGTCAGCTCGGCCTGGTTTTTCTCGTCGTCGCGGCGCATGCGGTACAGGCGCGCGAAGATGCTGGTCCAGGCGCCCCAGCCGTCGGGCAGCTTGGCGCTTTGCGGATTGTCCAGCCAATTACTCAGCTGAAACAGATACGACAGCTGCACGAACACCATCATGGCCATCAGCACGAAGGCGATGCCCAGCGCATACGTGGCGCCAAACAGATACCAGACAACGGCCACGCCCAGCAGCGCCAGCACCATGCGCAAGGCGGCCGGTACCCAGAACAGCAATTTCGGATTCATAGAGGCAAGCTTTACTTTTCAGACAACATGTAGCCGACGCTGCGCACCGTCTTGATCAGGCTTTCCGCCTCTTTCAAGGCTTTCCGCAAGCGCAATACGTGGACATCGACCGTGCGTTCCTCGATCACCACATGGTCGCCCCACACCTTGTCGAGCAGCTGGCTGCGCGAAAACACGCGCTCCGGATGGGCCAGCAGGAATTTCAGCAGCTTGTATTCGGCATGGCCGATATCGATCTTCTGTTCATCCATCATCACCGTGCAGCTGACGGGGTCCAAGGCCACGTTGCCAGCGCGCATGGGCGCCTGCGCGTGTTCCGGACTCTTGCGTCGCAAGAGAGCTTTGGCGCGCGCCAGCAGCTCGCGCGGCGAGAACGGCTTGGTGACGTAATCGTCGGCCCCGCTGTTCAAGCCGGCCAGCTTGTCTTCTTCCATGCTCTTGGCGGTGAGCATGATGACGGGGATGGCGGCGAAATTGCGGTCGGCGCGGATGCGCGACAGCAGGCGCAAGCCCGTCTGGTCCGGCAACATCCAGTCCAGCAGAATCAGATGCGGCGTGCGGTGCTGGATGAATTCCCAGGCATCGGCAACGTTTTGTACGGAACAGCAATTCCAGCCGGATTCGCGCAGCGAATAGGTCACCAGTTCAACGATGGCCGGCTCATCTTCAACAATCAATACCGTGGTTTTATCAGATGCCATAAAGCTTACTCAGGGAGCTCCTCGGAAATGGCGGGAGCAGCCACCTTGGTGTGGCGGATGTCCTTGCCTTCAACCACGTAAATCACGTATTCGGCGATGTTTTTCGCATGGTCGCCGATACGTTCGATGGCCTTGGCCACCCACAGGGTATCGAGCGCCGCCGAAATCGTGCGCGGGTCTTCCATCATAAAGGTGATCAAGTTGCGCATGATAGACCGAAACTCATGGTCGATGATGGCATCTTGTGCAATTAATTGTAAGGCCTGCTTGCCATCGTTGCGCGCGAATGCGTCCAGGGCGTCGTGCAGCATGTCGGTGGCCGTGTTGGCAATGCCGCGCACCATCTCGTAATGGTTGACGACGGCGTTGCCACGCTTGTGCAGATTCTTCGCCACGCGGGCGATTTTGGTCGCTTCGTCGCCGACGCGCTCGAGGTCGGTAATCACCTTGATGGTGGCCATGATGGTGCGCAAGTCGTTGGCGGCCGGCTGGCGGCGCACGATCAAATGGCTGCAGGCGTCGTCCAGCGACACTTCCAGCTGGTTGACGACGTCGTCTTCGCGCATCACGCGGTCGGCGCGTTCCGGATTGCCGATGCGAAAGCAGGTCATCGCGTCGAGGAACTGGGTTTCAACGATGCCGCCCATCAGGAGCACTTTCGAGCGGATCGCTTCGAGTTCGTTGTCGTATTGCTTGGATGAATGTTCGCCTATCATGCCGTCTCTCCGTATTCAGTTGTCTTGTATATATAGCTATGCGGGTGGATCAGCCGAAGCGGCCCGTGATGTAATCCTGCGTTTCCTTGCGTGCCGGATTCATGAAGATCTGGTCGGTTTCGCCGAATTCCACCAGCTCGCCCAGGTACATATAGGCCGTGTAGTCGGAGCAACGCGCCGCCTGTTGCATATTGTGCGTCACGATGGCGATCGTGTAATCCTGTTTCAGTTCGCTGATCAGCTCTTCCACTTTCGACGTCGAGATCGGGTCCAGCGCCGAGGTCGGCTCATCGAGCAGCAAGACGTCCGGCTTCACGGCCACGCCGCGCGCGATGCACAAACGCTGCTGCTGGCCACCCGACAGCGACAGGCCGCTCTTCGACAGCTTGTCCTTGACCTCGCCCCACAGCGCGGCCTTTTTCAGGGCCCACTCGACGCGCTCGTCCATTTCGCCTTTCGACAGGTCTTCATACAAACGCACGCCGAAGGCGATGTTGTCGTAGACGGACATGGGGAACGGCGTCGGCTTCTGGAACACCATGCCGACCTTGGCGCGCAGCATGTTGACATCCTGGTCCGCGTCGAGCACGTTGCGGCCGCGGTACAGGATCGAACCTTCCGCGCGCTGGCCCGGATACAGGTCGTACATGCGGTTCAGGGTGCGCAGCAGGGTTGACTTGCCGCAACCGGACGGGCCGATGAAAGCCGTGACTTTCTTTTCGTGGATGTCCAGGTTGACGTTATGCAAGCTTTGCGTCTTGCCGTAAAAAAATTCAGGCCAGAAATCTCGATGGTTTTTTTCTTTGGTGCCAGGTCTTGTGCTGGATTCATTTGCGTATTCATATGGGTTCGCTTCGCTCGGTATCTGTTTAATTAGGGACTTTTTGGCTGAACACGGTGCGCGACAGGATATTCAGGGCCAGCACGCTGAAGGTGATCAGCAGTGCGCCGCCCCAGGCCAGCGAGCGCCAGTTGTCGTACGGGCTCATCGCAAACGATGCGATGACGGACGGCAAGTTGGCCATCGGCGCATTCATGTTGAAGCTTTGGAACTGGTTATTCAGGGCCGTGAACAGCAGCGGCGCCGTTTCGCCGGCGATACGAGCCAAGGCCAGCAGCACACCGGTGATGACGCCGGCCTTGACGGCGCGCAAACGCACCAGGGTAGCAACTTTCCAGCGCGGCGCACCGAGGGCAAACGCGGCTTCCAGCAGGCTGTTCGGCACCAGACGCAGCATATTGTCCGTCGTGCGCACCACCACCGGCACGGCGATCAGGGACAGCGCGATGGCGCCGGCGTAACCGGAGAAGTGTTTGACGTGCGCCACGTACAGCGCGTACACGAACAGGCCGATGACGATCGAGGGCGCCGACAGCATGATGTCCGTGACGAAGCGCGTCACTTGCGCCAGCTTGTTTTCTTCGCCGTATTCGGCCAGGTAGATGCCGGCCAGGATGCCGATCGGGGTGCTGACGACAGTCGCCAGGCCCACCATCAGGGCGCTGCCGACGATGGCATTGATCAGGCCGCCACCTTCGCTGCCGGGAGCCGGCGTCGTTTGCGTGAACAGGTCGACGGACAGGGCGCCGAAACCCTTGATCACCAGGGTGAACAGGATCCACACGAGCACGGCCAGGCCCAGGGCCATGGCGGCCACCGACAGGGCGATACCGATGCGGTGCATCAGCAGGCGCTTGCGGTAGACGGGGTTCATGGCCGGCTTGGCCGGAACATCGTGGGTGCTAACTTGGCTGAGCTGGCTCATTTCGTGCCTTCCTTGCGGGACATGCCAGCCAGCATCAGCTTGGCGGCGGATAAGACGATAAAGGTGATGACAAACAGGATCAGGGCCAGCGAGAACAGCGAGGACACGTGCAGCGCCGATTGCGCCTCACCGAATTCATTGGCCAGCAAGGAGGTGATGCTGTTACCGGCGGCAAACAGCGACCACGACAGTTTATTCGCGTTGCCGATGACGAAGGTGACGGCCATGGTCTCGCCCAGCGCGCGGCCCAGGCCCAGCATGACGCCGCCGACGACGCCGGTCTTGGTGTATGGCAAGACAATCTTGCGCACGACTTCCCAGCGCGTGCAGCCCAGGCCGTATGCGGATTCCTTCAGCACGGCAGGGACGATTTCGAACACGTCGCGCATCACGGAAGCGATGAAGGGGATGATCATGATGGCCAGCACCAGGCCGGCCGTCAGCAAGCCGATGCCCATCATGGGGCCGCTGAACAGCTGACCGATGACAGGCACGTTGCCCAAGGTGGCTTTCAGCAGGGGCTGGACATGGTCGGCGAACAGGGGGCAAACACGAACAGGCCCCAGATGCCGTAGATAATCGATGGCACGCCGGCCAGCAGCTCGACAGCCGTGCCCAGCGGGCGGCGCAGCCAGGCCGGGCAGATTTCCGTGAGGAACAGCGCGATGCCGAAGCTGACGGGAAAGGCGATCAGCAAGGCGATGACGGATGTCACCAGGGTGCCGATGATGGGAATCAGGGCGCCGTACTGGTCATTGACGGGGTCCCATTCCGCCGACACGATGAAATGCAGGCCAAAGGTCTTGAAGGCCGGTATCGATTCCATGATCAGCGAAATGATGATGCCGACCAGGACGATCAGCACCGACAGGGCGAACAGCATCGTCACCTTGTGGAACAGAAAATCCTGGAAGCGCTGCTTGCGCATGGTGGAAAGCATTTGCGCGTGACTGATGGAATCGGTCATGGTGCCGCCTGGCATGGGGATCGTGGAGGAGGTAGATTGTGCGCTCATATTGTGCCAGATGTGGGTGGTACTGCCGGTATTGCTGTTTTGAACTCTTGTTATATCTTGCTTTTTTAGCCAGGACCGTCTGCAAGGGCTTGCGGACGGTCCTGGCTAACTCCCTGCCTCGCCGTGCTGCTGGCGGGGACAAGGATGAGTGACTCAGGCTATGCGATTAGTAGATCGATTTGCCGGAAGCATCTTTCAGGTTGGCTTTCCACGACTCTTGCACCAGTTTGATGACCGATGCCGGCATCGGCACGTAGTCCAGTTCAACGGCAGCGGCGCCGCCGTTTTTGTAGGCCCAGTCGAAGAATTTCAGGACTTCTTTTGCCTTGCCTGCGTCAGCCTGGACTTTGTGCATCAGGATGAACGACACGCCGGTGATAGGCCAGCTGTTCTTGCCAGCCTGGTCGGTCAGGACCACGCCGAAGCCTGGGGTTTGCGTCCACGGTGCCGAAGCGGCTGCTGCCTTGAAGTTTTCATCATCAGGCTGCAGGAAGTTGCCGTCCTTGTTTTGCAGCTGGGTGTGCGACATATTGTTTTTCTTGGCATAAGCCCACTCGACGTAGCCGATCGAACCCTTGATACGCTGTACGTTCGCGGCGACGCCTTCGTTACCCTTGCCACCCACGCCCACGGCCCATTTCACAGCCGAGCCAGCACCGATTTTCGATTTGAATTCCGGGTTGGTTTTCGACAGGAAGTCGGTGAACAGGAAGGACGTGCCCGAACCGTCGGCGCGATGCACCACGGTGATTTCCGTGTCCGGCAGCTTGACGCCACTGTTCAGTGCGGCGATCTCAGGAGCGCTCCACTTGGTGATCTTGCCCAGGTAGATGTCGGCAACGACCTTGCCCGTCATCTTCAGCTGGCCTGGTTTCACGCCGTCCAGGTTGACGATGGTGACCACGCCGCCCATGATGGCCGGGAACTGCATCAGGCCCGCTTCTTCCAGCTCTTCTGCCTTCAAAGGCATGTCCGAGGCGCCGAATTCAACAGTCTTGGCCTTGATTTGCTTGATGCCTGCGCCGGAACCGACGGACTGGTAGTTCAGGCCGTTGCCGGTGTTGGCTTTGTAAGTTTCAGCCCATTTGGCGTAGATCGGGTACGGGAAGGTTGCACCAGCACCTGTCATATCTGCCGCCATGACGGAAGCGGAAGAAAATGCCATCGCTGCCGAAGCACCCACGACGATAAATTTGAACATTTGCTTCATTTGCATATCAAGTCCTCAGGGTTGTTAGGGCTCAAAGTCCCGGTTGAATGCTGCGCAGTCTAGCAAGTGAATATGACAGCTTTATGACATGGGTAAAAATTCCTGAAATAATTGGCTACGCCCCGAGGATTGCCCTTTTTGGCGTGAAAAATGACAGGGCGGACGACGCTTTATGATAGCTTATGTCACGCTTACGTCATATTTCATGATTACACTCACAACGCGTCATACATGATGAAATACGGCTAGAATTAACTATCTGCAAAGACAAAAGAATATGAAACCTGAACTGCACACGGAAGTGACCAAATCGGGCATCCTGCTTGACCGCGAGCTGTCGCAACTGACTTTCAACCGGCGCGTGATGGCCCAGGCGGAAGACCCGAACATTCCGCTGCTCGAGCGCCTGCGCTACCTGTGCATCGTCAGCAGTAACATGGATGAGTTCTTCGAGGTGCGCGTGGCCAGCCTGCTGGCGGCCGGCAGCATCGGCGGGACGCTGGCCGGCCACCCTGCCCTGGCGGCCAACCTGGAGCGCATCGGCAAGGAATGCCATGCGCTGGTGGAACGCCAGTACGAGATATTAAATAACGACGTCTTGCCGGCCCTGCGCGAAGCGGGCGTGCATTTGCTGCGCGACAGCGACCGCAACGAGGCGCAGCGCGCGTGGGTCAAGCAATACTTCGACCGCGAAGTGCGTCCCCTGCTCACGCCGATCGGCCTCGACCCGGCCCACCCCTTCCCGCAAGTGGTGAATAAAAGCCTCAATTTCATCGTCTCGCTGAGCGGCAAGGATGCGTTCGGCCGCGGCACGGCGATCGCCATCGTCAAGGCGCCCCGCGTTTTGCCGCGCGTCATCAAGCTGCCGGACGAGATTTCCGGCGACGGCGTGTCCTTCTGTTTATTGTCCTCCGTCATCCATGCGCACATTTCGGACCTGTTCGCCGGGCGCGAGGTGATCGCCTATTCGCAATTCCGCGTCACGCGTGACAGCGACCTGTGGGTGGACGAAGATGAAGTCAAGAACCTGCGCCAGGCCTTGAAGGGCGAACTGGTGGGGCGCCAGTTCGGCACCTCGGTGCGTCTGGAAGTGGCGCGCAATTGCCCGCCAGAATTGTCGCAATTCCTGCTCGACCAGTTCAGCCTGGACCAAAGCCGACTCTACCGTGTCAACGGCCCCGTGAACCTGGTGCGCTTGTCGGAAATGATCGACCACGTCAAGCAGCCTGAACTACGCTTCCCGCCGTTTTTCCCCGGTCTCGCCCATAAAGCCATCGGCAACGACATCTTTACCGCGCTGAACAAGCACGACATCCTGCTGCACCATCCCTATCAGTCGTTCCAGACGGTGATCGACTTCATCCGCAGCGCCGCCTACGATCCCGCCGTCGTGGCGATCAAGCAGACGATCTACCGCACGGGCATGAACTCGGACCTGATGGAGTCGCTCATTACGGCGGCGAAGATGGGCAAGGAAGTGACCGTCATCGTGGAATTGATGGCGCGCTTCGACGAAGAAGCCAATATCAACTGGGCCGACAAGCTGGAACAGGCGGGCGCGCAAGTCGTGTATGGCGTCGTGGGACTGAAAACCCATGCCAAGGTGGCGCTCGTCATCCGCCGCGAAGAAGGCGCCCTGCGCTTCTATGCCCACCTGGGCACTGGCAACTATCATCCCACCACCACCAAGCTGTACACGGACTTCGGCTTGCTGACGGCCAACCAGGACCTGGCCGTGGAAGTCAATGAAGTCTTCATCCACCTGACCAGCCTGACCAAGCCGCACAACCTGAACCATTTGTGGCTGGCGCCGTTCGGCCTGCAAAGCGAAATCATCAAGGCCATCCGCAACGAGGCGAAGATCGCCCGCTCGGGCCGGCGCGGGCGCATCATTGTGAAAGTCAACGCGCTGGTGGACGAATCCGTGATCCGCGCCCTGTATGCGGCCTCCACCGATGGCGTGAAGATCGACCTGATCGTGCGCGGCGCCTGCACCTTGAAACCGGGCGTGCCTGGCTTGTCGGAAAACATCAAGGTGCGCTCCGTGATCGGCCGCTTCCTTGAACACAGCCGCATCTACTACTTCCGCAACGACCTGGCGCACGACGTCTACCTGGCCAGTGCCGACTGGATGAGCCGCAACCTGTTCCGCCGCGTGGAAGTGGCTTTCCCCGTACTCGACCGGGCGCTGAAGCGGCGCGTGATCGCCGAGGGCCTGAATCCGTATTTGAAGGATAATACAAATGCATGGGAACTGGAGCCGACGGGCCACTACGCGCGCCGCAAGCCACGCGGCAAGCAAACGCCATTCAGCGCCCAGCAGTATTTGATGCACACACTGGGTACGCCGGGCGCGGAGGTCGGCGAATAGGCAATTTCTTCACACAGGAGCACAGCATGGATCTCATCTTGTGGCGACACGCAGAAGCCGAACCGGGCGTCCCCGACCTCGAACGCGCCCTGACCGTCAAAGGTCAGAGACAGGCGCGCCGCATGGGGGAATGGCTGGCGTCGCAACTACCGGAAAACTGCCGCATCCTCGTCAGTCCCGCCCTGCGCACCCTGCAAACGGCGGAAGCGCTGGGCCGCAAGTTCAAGCTGATGCCAGAACTGGCGCCCGGCGCCGAAGCGGAAGATATCCTGAAGGCGGCCAACTGGCCCGGCGGCAAGGAAACCGTGCTCATCGTCGGCCACCAACCCACCCTGGGCCAGGCAGCCGCCCTGCTGCTGACGGGAGAGGAGCAGGAATGGGAAATGCGCAAGGCCAGCGCCTGGTGGTTCTCGCAACGCGAACCGGGCGACCCGATCAGCGTTTATCTCAAGGCGGTGATGGCGCATGACCTCGTGGTGAAATAAGGGTAGTGAAATAAGGGAAATGCGCAAAAAGTGCGCTGGGACAAATACTGGCAGGAATTACAACTCGGCAGCCTTGCAAAGCGCTGCCGATCTGCTAGAGTTTAATTGCATCAACTACGTGTTGGAGCGCTGCTCTGACACATTGAGCAACCCAGCGGACAGCCGTCCAACGGCGGCTGAATGATCATGTTAACCTTCCTCGTTTTTCTCTTCATCGCCATCTTCGCCGCTATCATCGGCTTCGTCGCCTTTGAACTGATCGAAGAAATGCGCGGCAGTCACCACAAGCTGATGGACCGCTACCACGAGTAGTGTTCACTTCGGCAATATCGCATGGCGCCAGCGACGGCCTACAGGCCCGTCCCTCGCGCCATCCTTGTATTTACACTCCCGTTTTGAACTTCGTATAGATACGCGTCATCAATCGGCGGATATCGGCCGTGGTCGCTTCCGGTGCGGCCATGCGCTGCTTGTCGGCGTCCGACAGGAAGATGGCCTTGTTCTCGCCGATGTCCTTGCGTACATACTTGATGCTGGCAGGATTCGGATTCGCGTAGAAGACCTTGTTGCTCAGGCTGGCATGCACTTGCGGACGCAGGATGTAGTTGATGAACAGGTGCGCATTGTTCGGATGGGGCGCGTCAGCCGGGATGGCCATGGTGTCGAACATCAGGGCGGCCGTCTTCGGCACCAGCACCTGGATCACATTGCCGTTTTTCGCATCGATGGCGCGCTGGCGCGCGATATTGATGTCGCCCGACCAGCCCAGCGCGACGCAGACGGAGCCATTGGCCATGTCATTGATGTAGCCGGACGAGCTGAACAGAGTCACGTAAGGACGGATCGCCTGCAGCACCTTGCCCGCTTCCTGGTAGTCGGCGGCCGCTTTCGAGTATGCAGGCTTGCCCAGGTATTGCAGGGCGGCCGGCAGCACTTCCGACGGCGAGTCGAGGAAGGACACGCCGCACGATTTCAGCTTCGCCGCATATTTCGGGTTGAAGATCAAGTCCCAGGCGTTGTCAGGCATGGCCATGCCGCCCAGCGCAGCCTTGACCTTGTTGACATTGATGCCCACCGTCGTGTAGCCCCACAGCCAGTCGACCAGGTAATCATTGTTCGGGTCGATCTTCGACAGTTTTGCCTGCAGGCTGGGGTCCAGGTTGCCCAGGTTCGTCAGCTTGCTCTTGTCGAGCTTGCGCAGCAGGCCCGCATCGATCTGCAGGCGCGCCCACTGGGCCGTCGGCACGACGATGTCGTAGCCGGACTTGCCCGCCACCAGTTTCGCATTGAGGATTTCGTTATTGTCGAAAACGTCGTAGCGTACCTTGATGCCCGTTTCCTTTTCAAAATTCTTGATCGTATCGTCGCCGATATAGTCGGACCAGTTATAGATGTTCAAGACCTTTTCTTCCTGGGCATGAGCAGGCAAGGCCAACATGGCCGCCGCCAAGGTCAATCCCACTCCAATGCGCCGCCCTGCTTGCCATGTGTTTGCCATCGTACCGCCTCCGGAATTAGTCAGAAAATAGTGACGATGATAGCAAGAAGGGCGGCATCAGGTCTAGCCTGATACCGCCCTGCCTGAGGACGTCTATCAAAACCTACTGCGCGTCGCGCTTTACGGCCTGCGATGCTCACCGTACTAGAGTACGGTTGCGCTTCTCTGCCACAACTCACTGCCGCACGCTACGGTTTTGCTAGGCGTTGTAAATCCTCCTCACTGCACATGCCGTAAAACTGGGGGCAGACCCGACGGGGGAAGCGCCCCCGATGGGGGGAGCTTCCAATCCCGCAGGAACTGACCTGCCAACATTACACCTTGTCCAGCCCCACTTGCGCCCCCGTAAACACCAGGTTGCCGTGCTGGGCGTCGATGCGGATTTCGTCTTTCGGGCCAAACTTGCCTTCCAGGATCAGCTTCGACAGCGGATTTTCGATCTGCTGCTGAATCGCCCGTTTCAAAGGACGGGCGCCATACACCGGGTCGTAGCCCGCTTCGGCGATTTGCTGCAAGGCTGCGTCCGTCAAGCTCAGCTGCATGTCCATGCGCGCCAGGCGTTCTTCGAGGATCTTCAGCTGGATCTTCGCGATCGCGCCGATGTTTTTCTCGTCGAGGCCGTGGAACACGACGATTTCGTCGATACGGTTGACGAACTCGGGACGGAAGTGCGAGCGTACCTCGGCCATCACGGCCAGCTTCACGACACCGGGATCATCGCTTTCCATGGCCTGGATCTTATGCGAACCCAGGTTCGAGGTCATGATGATGACGGTATTCTTGAAGTCTACCGTGCGGCCCTGGCCGTCCGTCATGCGTCCATCGTCGAGCACTTGCAACAGCACGTTGAAGACGTCCGCATGCGCCTTTTCCACTTCGTCGAGCAGGATCACGCTGTACGGCTTGCGGCGCACGGCTTCCGTCAGGTAGCCGCCCTCGTCGTAGCCCACATAGCCGGGCGGCGCGCCGATCAATCGGGCCACGGAATGCTTCTCCATGAACTCGCTCATGTCGATACGGATCATCGATTCTTCCGTATCGAACAGGAAGGTCGCCAACGCCTTGCTCAGCTCGGTCTTGCCCACGCCCGTCGGCCCCAGGAACATGAAGGAACCATAGGGACGGTTCGGGTCGCTCAAGCCGGCGCGCGAGCGGCGGATGGCGTCAGCCACGGCCGTGATCGCTTCATCCTGGCCCACGACGCGCTCATGCAGCTTCTCTTCGATGTGCAGCAGCTTGTCGCGTTCGCCCTGCATCATGCGCGACACGGGAATGCCCGTCGCGCGCGACACCACTTCGGCGATTTCCTCGGCGCCCACTTCCGTGCGCAGCAGCTTCGGCTGGTCGGGGTCGCGTTTCGGGATGCCGCTGTCAGCCTGTTTGAGCTGGGCTTCCAGCTGCGGTAGCTTGCCATACTGCAGCTCCGACACTTTCTGCCAATTGCTCTCGCGCGTAGCCTGCTCCATCTGCAACTTGACTTGCTCGATCTCTTCCTTGATGTGCGTGCTGCCTTGCACCACGGCTTTTTCCGCCTTCAGGATTTCCTCGAAGTCATTGTATTCGCGCTGCAGCTTGACGATTTCTTCCTCGATCAAAGCCAGGCGGCGCAACGATGCCTCGTCCTTTTCCTTCTTGACGGCTTCGCGTTCGATTTTCAGCTGGATCAGACGGCGTTCCAGCTTGTCCATCACTTCCGGCTTCGAGTCGATCTCGATCTTGATCTTCGCCGCCGCTTCATCGATCAGGTCGATTGCCTTGTCGGGCAGGAAACGGTCCGTGATGTAGCGGTGCGACAGCTCGGCGGCGGCGATGATGGCCGCGTCCGTGATTTCCACCTTGTGGTGCAGCGCGTATTTGTCCTGCAAGCCACGCAGGATGGCGATCGTCGCCTCCACGGTCGGCTCGTCGACCAGCACTTTCTGGAAACGGCGTTCCAGTGCGGCATCCTTCTCGATGTACTTGCGGTACTCGTCGAGGGTGGTCGCTCCCACGCAATGCAGCTCGCCGCGCGCCAGCGCCGGTTTCAGCATATTGCCGGCATCCATCGCGCCCTCGGCCTTGCCCGCGCCCACCATGGTATGCATCTCGTCGATGAAGACGATGGTTTGCCCCTCATCCATGGCCAGTTCCTTCAGCACGGATTTCAGGCGCTCCTCGAATTCACCACGGAATTTCGCGCCGGCCAGCAAGGCAGCCATGTCCAGCGACAGTACGCGCTTGCCTTTCAGCGATTCCGGCACTTCACCATTGACGATGCGCTGCGCCAGGCCTTCGACGATGGCCGTCTTGCCCACGCCCGGTTCGCCGATCAGCACGGGGTTGTTCTTGCTGCGGCGCTGCAGGATCTGGATGGTGCGGCGGATCTCATCGTCGCGCCCGATCACAGGGTCGAGCTTGCCCTTGCGTGCTCGTTCCGTCAGGTCCAAGGTGTATTTTTTCAGTGCTTCGCGCTGGCCTTCGGCCTCTTGTGAATCGACCTTGTTGCCTCCGCGCACAGCGTCGATGGCCGATTCCAAGGCCTTGCGGGTCAGGCCGTTTTCGCGCGCCAGCTTGCCGCAGTCGGACTTGTCGTCCGTCATGGCCAGCAAGACCATTTCACTGGACACGAACTGGTCGCCCGCCTTTTGCGATTCCTTGTCGGCCAGGTTCAGCAGGGCCACGAATTCGCGGCTGACCTGCACGTCGCCGCCCGTGCCGGAGACTTTCGGCAAGCGTTCGAGGGACGCGCCCAGGGCCTTGCTCAGGCCGCCCACATTGACGCCGGCCCGCTGCAAGAGCGAGCGGGCGCCGCCGTCGTCCTGGTTCAACAGGGCCGTCAGCAGGTGGACTGGTTCGATATAGGGGTTGTCATTGCCCACGGCCAAGCTTTGCGCGTCGGCCAGGGCTTCCTGTAATTTGGTGGTGAGTTTGTCTTGTCGCATGAAAAGCGCTCCCGGTTAATTAGTTGTTAACCAAATTGGGGTGAGGCAGTACTTTTCAAGCATACACAAAGCAGAAAACCGATGCACTTGGGCAAATGCTACCGTGCGGGGCGCGCCCGATTCAAATGGAGCTTGCTTTTGCCGTCCATTTGTCCAGCGCCATCTCGTCGCTGTCGCGCGCATCGACCCAGCGCGCGCCTTCCGGCGTGTCTTCCTTCTTCCAGAACGGCGCTTCCGTCTTCAGGTAATCGATGATGAACTCGCAGGCGGCGAAGGCCTCGCCCCGGTGGGCGGACGAGACCGCCACCAGCACGATCTGCTCCTGCGGCAGCAGGGGGCCCACGCGGTGAATCACCAGCGCGCCGGACAGGGGCCAGCGCTGCCGCGCCTGCTCGACGATCGCTACAATGGACTTTTCCGTCATGCCCGGATAGTGCTCGAGCTCCATGGCGGCTACGTCCAGCCCCTCGTTCATGTCGCGCACCGTGCCGACGAAGCCGACGACGGCGCCCACCTTGGGGTTGCCTGCACGCAATTGTGCGATTTCTTGACTCAAGTCAAAATCGGCTTGCTGGACGCGGACGGAAGTGCTCATTTGGCCTGGCCTCCGATGCGGCGCAGCAAGGTTTCGATGCGGCTGGCCGTGCGCGCATCGGTGGCGGCGGCAATCGCGCACAGCTGCATCAGCTGCGACACTTGCGTGAGCGGCTTCTGGCCTGATTTGAGTGACGATTGCAGCACTTCCACCTGCATTTTCAGACGCTCGCGGGCAAACTCGGCGCCGCTGTCGACGCCAGCGACGATTTCCAGGCGCAAGACTTCATCGAGCAAGCGCTCCTGGTTGGCCTGCAATTGCTGCACGTAGGCGGCGCTGCCCTCACCCAGCGCGGCCTGGGCGGCGGCAAAGCGCTGCTGCAGGCTGCGTTCATACTGGGCGTCCAGCGGCGGCAAGGCGCTCCAGCGCTCACTCCACGCTTGCGCGTCGGCGCCGGCGTCGCCCTCAGCCAGTGCAGCTTCCAGCGCCTGCACCAGGCGCAGCTTGTCGCGCAGGGCGTTGGCCTGGGCCGCGCCAGCGCGCTCGGCGATGGCGTCCGCTTGCGCTTGCACGCCGGCGACAGCCGCCTGGTAGCGCTGTTCGATCTTCGCTTCGCTGGCGCGCGGCACGGGGCCCGTGGCATTCCAGGCGGCGCGCGTGTCGCGCAGCAAATGGTGGATGAAGGCGCTGCGGCTCTTGTCATCGCCCTCGGGCACGACGGCCGTTTCCAGCGCGGCGCACAGCGCTACACGCGCATGCAGATGTTCGCGGCGCTCGTGGTCGGCCGCGTGGGCCGTTTCCTTGCGCTTGGCAAAGATATCGTCGCAGGCGGCGCGGAAGCGCTGCCACAGCGCAAGTTCCGCACGGCGTTCCAGCGGCAGGGCTTTCGCCAATTCCTGCCATTTGTCCTGCAAGGCTTTCAGCATGTCGACCGTGTTGCGCTCGGATGGTTTGAGCAAGCCCACTTCGACGATCAATTGTTCGCGGCGCGCCGTCTCGATCTGGCGCTGCGTGTCCAGCGGCTTCGACAGGGCGTCCAGCGCGGCGCCAAACTCCGTATCCAGGCGCTTCTTTTCCTTGCGGTCGATGGTGCCCAGGCGCGTCCACGCCTGGCGCAAACGCTGCGAGGCGGAAGCAACGTGTTTCCAGTCGGTACTCTCTTCGGCCGCCAGGGCCGCCGTTTCCGCGATCAGTTCCTGGGCCTTGGCCGCATTGCCGTGGCGCTCTTCGGCCAGCTGCTTGAAATGCTGGGCTGCCGGCGCATACGCCACGCTGCAGGCCGCGTCGAAACGCTCCCACAAGGATTTTGGCGCAGGGCCGGACAAGGTGTCGAGCGACTTCCAGCGCTCGCGCAGGCTGCCCACTTTCTTGGCCAGCTCGGCCATCGGCAATTCTTGCGCCGGCAATTCCTCGCCCGCCTTGACCAGTTCCTCGCGCGACACGTTGCCGCCCCAGCGCGCCCAGTCGGCCAGTTGCTTGAATTGCCCGCGCACATGGGCCAGGCGATCCGCTTGCGCTGACGTCAGGCGGCCGTGCTTGCTATCGCGCAAGGTCTTGTCGTGCTCGGACGCCACGTGCAGCAGGCCTTCCTGCAGGGCCGCTTCCATGGCGTCGAGCGTCTTGACGAACTGCTCCGTCGCTTCTTTCGACACGGGCGCGTGTTCCTGGCGCGGCTTGCGCGGCGCCGGTTCGGCATGGGCCGGTGCGGCTTCTGGGGCTGCCGCCTGCACGGGCGCCGGCGCGCTGGCCAGCACAGCCGCAAATTGCTGCTGCAAGCTGTCGGACAAACTGGATTCGGGCAGGCGCGGCAGGGCTTGCCACGCGCGCTTCAAGGTGTCTGCGTCCAGGGTGGCGGCATCCTGCGCCTGCCATTCGGCCAGCGCGGCCTGGCGCGCGTCGAACACGGCCTGGTGTTGCTGCAGGGCCTGCAAGGCGGACTGCGCCTGCTCGCGCGCCTGGATGAAATCGCTTTCCAGGTGCTTCGGCAAGGACGCGCGCTCGGGCGATTGGGCATGCTGCGCATGTTCAGCGTCCAGGCTTGCCAGCGCCTGCGCCAGCTCCCCGGCGGACTGGCCATTGCTGGCCAGCGCGCGCGCGGCGGCGACGGCGTCGATCACGGCGCGCTGCAGCACCACTTGCGCTTCCAGGCGGGCGGCCAGCGCGGCGCGCGCGGCGGTGAAGGCGGTCTCCAGCTCGGGCGTGGCCTTGATGACTTGCCATTGGCGGTCCAGCTCGGCTACCTGGTTCGGGCTCAGCTTTTCATCGTTCAACAGACGCTGGGCCGTATCGATGCTGGCCTGGGCGCGCTGCGTCTCGGCAGCCTGATGACGGATCAGGTCGATGCGACCCTGCATCAGCTTGGCAACGCGGCGGTCCGTGTTGCGCATGGCGTGGTGGACTTTTTCCAGCAGGGGCAAGGTATGGACGTGTTCGGCGGCGATCAAACGGGCATCGGCAAATTCGCTGGACAGGATGAATTCAAAGGCGGCGGCTTCGTCGCCCACCACGGCATGGGCACGCGCAACCTGTTCGGCGCGGCGCGATGCGCTCTGCGCCGAGGCCGCGGCCTGTTCTGCCACGACAGGATCGGGGGCGGCAGTCTTGCTGGCAGAACGCTTGAAGAGAAATTCGAACATGACGGGTTTCGCGTGGATCAAAACCACCATCATAACAAAGCCCGGGGTATTGCATCGGACAGGACTGAACTAGTTATCAAATGAGTAAAATGATTCTTTTTCCTGGGACAGAGCCAGGTTCAAAAGATCAAAAGCTGGGCCGGCACACGCTGCCCGACAGGGTGGGCGCTCGCTACCGATTCAAGCCTGCGCGCGCCGCGGCTGTGGCATGGCAGGCACGGCGTCTGCGGTGGTGTCGACGGCGCCGTCAGGCGCATCCGGCGCTGGCAAAGGCGCGGGCAAAACAAAGGGCAGCACCTGTGCCTTGCCACGGCGCGCTTCCTGCGCGCGCGCATCGTGGGCGAGGAACTGGTAGGCGATGGCAAACCACGCTTCGCCCACGATCACCTTGCGCGCCAGCGCGAACAGCTCGCGCTCTTCTTTTTCCAGGCGCTGCAGCAAGGTTGCGCAAAAGGCGTCGATGGCGGCGCACAGCTGCTCGGCCTGCAATTCGGAATGGTCGATGGCGGCACCCGCGCGCTGCTGCACGACATTGATGCTTTCCAGCGCCGCGTGGTTCAAGCCATTGATTTCATCCAACAGGCCGTCCGCATGCGGTGCGGCCTGGCGGATGGCGGGGATCAGATACATCTCCACCTTGCGCCAGTAGCCGCCCTGGTACAGCTGGTTCAGCCAGTCGCCCGCATACTGCAGCTGCGCCAGGCTGAGCCTGCTCTGCTGGCGCAGCTGCACATGCATGTATTTTTGAAAAGCCAGCAGGCTCATGCGGATGCTGGCCTGTTCCACCGACAGGGAAACCAATATATATGTTGCCGTAAGCATGCACTCACTCCCGAAAATGCGCTGGATGTCTCATCCTGGAAGTGAAAGTGTAAAGACTACCGACAGGGGCGGGTTTGATCCTGCACAAACGCGTGGTAAGACTCCGGCGCTTTTTTCAAGACACGCGCAGGCCGATATGCAGGTTGACGACGCCAGGCTCTTCCGACGGCGTGACCTCGCCGCCAAAGCTTTTCACCAGCCGCTGCATGCCCTTGTTGCGCGCCATCGCCTCGCCCACCAGCGCTTCCGTGCCGCGGCTGCGGAAGTAGTCGACCAGCTTTTCAAACAGGATGTGTCCGAGTCCCTTGCCCTTCAGCGCCGAGCGCACGGCGATGGCGAAATCGGCGTGGATATTGTCCGGGTCGGCCACGGCGCGCACCACGCCCAGGGTTTCCGGCTTGCCGTCCGGGCCCGTGTGCGTGGCGATGAAGGCCATGGCGCGGTCGTAATCGATCTGCGTCAGGCGCGCCAGCTGCGACACGGGCAGCTCGCGCATGGAAGTAAAAAAGCGCAGGCGCACGTCGTCCGGGTCCAGCGCGTGGAACAAATCCATGTGCTGCGGCGCGTCCTCGGGGCGGATGGGGCGCAGCAGGATGGACTGGTCCATCCACGTCACCTGCTCTTCCAGCTCCTGCGGGTACGGGCGGATGGCCAGGCGGTCGCGCTTCTGGCCCGGCTGCAAGCGGATGCGCGCGTCGAGGGCGATCACGCCGTCCGCATCGGCCACCAGCGGGTTGATGTCGAGCTCGGCCAGCTCGCCGATGTCGGCCACCAGTTCGGCCACCTGGATCAGGGTGTAGCAGATGGCGTCGATGTCGGCCGGCGGCTGGTTGCGGTAGCCGGCCAGCAGCTTCGATACGCGCGTGCGCGCCAGCATGTCGCGCGCCAGCACCATGTTCAGCGGCGGCAGGCCGATAGAATGGTCGGCCGTCACTTCCACGGCAATGCCGCCCTGCCCCACCAGAATGACGGGGCCGAAGGCGGCATCCGTGGTGACGCCGACGATCAGTTCATGCGATTGCGGCCGGCGCGCCATCTGCTGCACCGTGAAACCGTCGATCAGCGCATCGGGACGCATGCGGCGCACGCGCTTGAGCATGGCGGCGGCGGCCGTGCGCAGGATGTCGGGCGCGTCCAGGTCGAGCGCCACGCCGCCCACGTCGGATTTGTGGGCGATGTCGGGCGAGTGTATTTTCAGCGCCACCGGGTAGCCGATGTCCGCCGCCACGGCCAGCGCCTCTTCCACGTCGGCCGCCATGCGCGTGGTGGCCACGGGGATGCCGTAGGCGGCCAGGATTTCCTTCGAGCGGCATTCGCCCAGCACCGTCTGGCCGGCCGCCAGCGCGGCGGCGACGATTTCGCGCACCCGGGCGCGGCGCGGCGTGGCCGACATGGGCAGCTGCGCCGGCACCTGCATCAGGGTTTCCTGGTTGCGCCGGTACTGCACGATCTGCATGAAGCCATGCACGGCCTTTTCCGGCGTGTCGTAGGTGGGAATGCCGGCCCGGTTGAAGACCTGGCGCGCGGGCGCCACCGTGGTGCCGCCCAGCAGGCACGACAGCACCGTGCGCGAGGTGGCCTTGATCAGCGGCGTGACGGCTTCGGCGATGTCGATCGACGAGACCATGGCCGTGGGCGCGTGCAGCAGCAGCAAGGCGTCCGCCTGCGGCTCGTCGAGCAGCGGCTTGATGGCGTCGGCATAGCGCTGCACGGCCGCGTCGCCGGGCAAGCCCACGGGGTTGTCGTGCGACCAGCCCCGTGGCAGCGCCTTTTCCAGCGCGATCACGGTGTCCGGCGACAGCTCGGCCAGCTTGCCGCCGCTGCCCACCAGGGCGTCGGTGGCCATCACGCCCAGGCCGCCGCCGTTGCACAGAATCGCCAGGCGCTCGCCACGCTGCGAGCGGATATGCGTGAGGGTTTCCACGGCATCGAAGAGCTCTTCGGCCGAATACACGCGCAGCATGCCGGCGCGGCGGATGGCCGCGTCATATACGGCGTCGGAACCGGCCAGCGCGCCCGTATGCCAGGCCGCCATGGCCGCGCCTTCCGCCTCGCGTCCTGCTTTCAAGACGATGACGGGCTTGCTGCGCGCGGCAGCCCGCGCCGCCGACATGAATTTGCGCGCCGCCTGGATATCTTCCATGTACAGCAGGATGGCGGCCGTATCGATGTCGCCGGCCAGGTAGTCGAGCAGGTCGCCGAAATCGATGTCATAGCTGGCGCCCAGCGAAATGAACTTGGAAAAGCCCACGCCGTGCGCGTTGGCCCAGTCGAGCACGCCCGACACCAGCGCCCCCGATTGCGACACGAAGGCGATCTTGCCACTGGTTGCGCCCACATGGGCGAAGCTGGCGTTCAAGCCCAGCTTCGGCACGAGCAGACCCATGCTGTTGGGTCCCAGGATGCGCAACAGGTGCGGTTTTGCCGCCTTCAACATGGCCAGGCGCAGCGACTGCTCGCGCACGGGGTCCAGGCCGGACGTCATGACGATGGCCGCGCGCGTGCCCAGCGCGCCCAGTTCGCGGATCAGGGCCGTAATGGTGGCGGGCGGCGTGCAGATGATGGCCAGGTCCGGCGCCTTGGGCAAGTGCGCCAGCTTGCGGTAGCATTTCAGGCCCATCAGTTCGTCGTACTTGGGATTGACGGGCCAAATCTCACCTTGGTAGCCGCCGCCCAGCAGGTTGTACAGGGCGATGGCGCCCAGCTTGCGTTCGCGCGCCGTGGCGCCGATCAGGGCCACCGAGGCCGGCTTGAACAACTTGTCGAGATTACGGATACTCATGTTCTGGCCTCATGGATTGCCGGAGCGGCTTAGCTTAGTAACGCCCCAGTGTATAGGATGCGTTGCCAAAAAAACTTGACCTTGTCACGCGTTTCGCAAAAAAACAGTGCCCCTACCAGCGCGAGCGGTGGCTTTCCGTCACGCCCGCCAGTTGCGCCACGATGCGCTTGGGAGACTCCGCGCTGGTGCGCACCCAGCCGCTGAAAGTGCCGATGGGCTGGATGTAGCGGCTGGCGGCGATCCACAGGTTTTTATCCTCGCGCCGCGCACCTTCCGGTTTGAAGTGCAGGTCCAGCAAATCGTCGTCCGTCCACACATGCCATGGCGCCAGCGGGTTATCGGGATTAAAGTCGAAATGCGCGCGGCCCAGCGGATACAGCTGGCCATCGAGCCATAGCGCGTTTTCATGTGCGCCAAAATAACCGGCCTGCAGATTGAAACCCAGGTCCAGGCTGTGCGCCGAGGCCCAGCGCCATTCCGTTTCGCGCGCCAGCAAGCCGTTCGAATAATCGAAGCTGGCCACGCCGTCATCGAGGCTGTAGCCCATGGCGCCGCAGCGCACCGTGCCCCACAAGGGCAGGCCGCCCGACTTTTGCGTGGCATGCACGCTGCCGCCCTCGCCCACGGGTCCCACGGCCAGCAAGGTGGGCGCCACGGGCGGGCCGAATTCCGCATCGATGCCGAAATGGCCGCAATCGAGCCGCAAACGGTAGCGCTGCTGCGGCTGCGCCTCGATGGAGATCACTTGCGAGAGGAAACGGAAACGGCTGCTGGCACCCGCATGCGGCGCCACCGATGCGCACAGGCCGGGAATGCCATCCTGCGAAAAGGTCGCCACGATCTTGCCCTTGTGGCGGTCGAAGGCATACGCGAAGGCCGTGCTGGTCCAGCCCAGGTCGACGATGGCCACGCCACAGAACAGGGTGGGCGTGGACAAGGCCACGTAATGCCAGCGCTTGTGGTGGAACAAGCGCCAGAGGGCGCCGCGCGCGTGCGGCGGCGCCAGCTCGGCCCAGTCGAAGGCGTCCAGCTGCCCCGTGTAGCGGCCAAAGCATGGAACGCCATCGGCGTCGAGCAGGTGGGAAGGCGCCGGTGGCAGCATCATGCGGCCCGCCTCGCGGCAGCGCCGCTGTCGTGCAGGGCATGGGCCAGCTGCGTGCCAAATAGCGCCGGCTGCGCTTGCGCAATATCAATATCCGGGCAGGCATGCCAGAGCGCCAGCCGCTGCACGGCGCCAGCCACGTCCTGCACCAGGCGGGCACTGAGGCGCACGCCGTCTTCCAGCGCCAGCGACTTGATTTCGAAGCGCCCCTGCGCGCGGTGCGCCTTGGCGTCCAGGCGTCCCACCAGCGCGCCGCGGCGCAAGATCGGCAGGGTGAAGTAACCATACCGGCGCTTCTCGGCCGGCGTGTAGCATTCGAGCCGGTAGTCAAAGCCGAACAATTCCAGGGCGCGGCGCCGGTCCCAGACGACAGGGTCGAACGGAGAGAGTATCGTCGTCAGGGTGGGCGCCAGCTTGCCGGCGGCCGCGTCGCGCGCCAATTGCGCATGTTCCGCATGTACGTACACGGCGTCAATCCAGCCATCGACCGTGCAGCGCAGCAACGCGCCCTCGTCCACCAGTGCCTGCAAATCGTGCGCCAGGCTGGCGCGCGATTGTTTGGTGCGGAAGTAGTCGCTGATCCAGCTGGCCCGCGCCAGGCCCAGCGCCTTCACGCTGGCCAGCAGCAGGCGCCGGCGCACCTGTTCTTCGGGCGGCAGCATGCCGTCATGCCAGCCCGGCAAAACGCGTTCGGCCAGGTCGTAATAGCGCTGGAAATTGTGGCGCTTGGCGATCATCAGCACGCCCGACGTAAACAGCACTTCGAGCGAGCGCTTTTCCGGCTTCCAGCTCCACCAGCCGCCTGCCTGGCCGTCCGTGCGCTCAAAATCAGCGAAGCGCGCGGCGCCGTTGGCGCGGATATGTTCGAGCACCGAAGCCACGGCGTCGCCCTGCTCGGCCATCCATTTGACGGAGTATTTCCAGCCCATCGCGGCCGGGTCCAGCATGCGGTAGCGGTACAAGCCATAATCCTCGATGGGCACGAAGCAGGCTTCATGCGCCCAGTATTCGAACAGTGCGCCCTCGGCCAGCAGTTGCTCCAGCCACGGCTGCGGATAGTCGCCCAGCCGGCTCCACAGCACCAGATACGGGCTGCGCGCCACCACGTGGATGGTGTCGATCTGCAGCACGCCCATCTGCCGCACGGCGGCCAGCACGTCGGCCTTGACGGCCTTCTTGCGGCGCGCCTGCAGCAAGCCCTGCGCGGCCAGGTGCAAGGCGCGCGCGGCGGCCAGCGATAAGGAGGGGACGTCGGGAGGAATGGGCAGGTGTGGGCTGTGCATAACAGAAAGATACCGCATTCTGCACACGCCTTGTACGTTTTATCGCTATCGGATCGCGCAGCCGGTGGCCACGCTACGCTGCGGGAAACACGACCGTCACCGCCAGCCCCCGGCCCTGCAAGCCGGCGCCAAGCACGATGTGCGCGCCATGCCGCTCGGCGATGCGGCGCACGATGGACAGGCCCAGGCCGCTGCCGGGAACCTGGCCACCGCCTAGGCGCACGAAGCGCTCGAACACGCGCTCGTGCTGCGCCGCCGCTATCCCCGGACCGGAATCGGCCACGCGCAGGTAGCTGCGCCCCGCTTCCACGCCGCAGCGGATCTCGATGGCGCCTGGCGCCGGCGTATAGCGCAGCGCATTCTCGACCAGGTTACGCAGCAACATCTGCAGGCTGTCCGCATGCAGCGCGCAGGGCGCCGGTGCAAGGCTCACGCTCAGCGACAGCTGATACTGCCGGCTCGATTGCTGCCACTGCGCGGCCTGCCCGGCCAGCAGGTCGGCCAGGTCCCCCGCGCGCAAGTCGGCCGCCGCGCCCGATTGCGGATCGAGCTGCGCCAGCGCCAGCAACTGATTGACGAGGCGCGTGGCGCGCTCCACGCTGGCGCCCAGGGCTGCGATGAATTCCTCGCGCTCGTCCGCGCTGCGGGCCCGCTGCAGCACTTGCAGATTGGTCTTGATGGCGGCCAGCGGCGTGCGCAATTCGTGCGCCGCATCGGCCGTGAAGCGCTGCTCGTTGTCGCGGCTTTGCCGCACCCTGCCGAACAGGCGGTTAATTTCCAGCAGCAGCGGATGCAGCTCGGCGGGCGCGCCGTGCACGTGCACGTCGGCCAGTTCATCGGGCGTGCGCGCCGACACTTCATCGGCGGACGCCTGCAGCACGCGAAACACGCGGTGGATGCTCCACCAGATGGCGATGGTGGCCAGAGCCACCAGCAGCAGGCCGAACAGCGCGATGCGGTAAAAGAAGCCGCGGCTGATGTCGTCGCGGTGGCTGGTCGGCTCGGCCACCAGCAGTTGCAGGCTGCGCTGCGGGTCCCACAGCGAAAACAAACGCCAGCGCTGGCCGCCGATGCTGGTCCAGGACAGGCCGTCCGGCGCGCTGCGCGACAGGGCGATATCGGTCGCCGCATCATTGCGGTACAAGACGCGCTGCTGCGCGTCGCGCACCTTGAACAGCAAATACTGGTGGGGATTCGGCTGGCCGCGCAGCGGCAGGTCGATGGGCCCCGTCAAGCCATGTTCACGCGCGTCCTTTTCCACCAGCGACAGCAGCAAATGCCCTGTCTCGATCAGCGACTGGTCGAACAATTCCTGGCTTTCGCGGCGCGCTTCCACGTAGACGATGGCGGCGCTGCCCACCCACAGGAGCAGGGTCAGGCCCAGCAGCACGCCCAGCAAGGTGCGCCGCAACGACCAGGTTTTCAAGGCAAGGGCGCCCATGCGCCGGCCGCGGCGGCGGGCATCGAGTGGACGCGAGGGGGAGTTTGCACGCTGCCGCCAGCGGTTAAGAATCTCTTAAGAACTTCTGCGCAAGATCCGGAGCGAAATATTTTTTGGGTAGCCATGCCGGCAATTGTAAATGATTCTTATTGCTACCATGATTCCCATTACCTCAGAAATACAGACCAATAACTAATCAACCCTCCAGGAGTTTGCATGTCCAACAACACCCGCCGCGCGCACCTGCCGCGTCCCACCACTCTTGCCCTGGCGCTCGCCGCCCTGTCCTGCCTGCCAGCTACCGCCCAGACGGGCACGCCGGCCAGCATGCCGGAAGTGGTGGTCTCCGCTTCCGGTTTCGAGCAGGATATCAAGCAGGCGCCCGCCTCGATCACGGTGCTGACGCGCCAGGAACTGTCGAAGGAGCGCTTCGGCAACCTGACGCAGGCGCTGGAAAGCGTGGAAGGCATCGACGTGGGCGCGGCAGGCGACAAGACGGGCGGCATGAACATCAGCATCCGCGGCATGCCCAGCGACTACACCCTGGTGCTGATCGACGGGCGCCGCCAGAATGCGGCCGGCAATGTCACGCCGAACGGCTTCGGCGGCACGCAGACGAGCTTCATGCCGCCGCTGGCCGCCATCGAGCGCATCGAGGTCATCCGCGGTCCCATGTCGACCCTGTACGGCTCGGACGCCATGGGCGGCGTGATCAACATCATCACGCGCAAGGTGGGCAAGCAGTGGATGGGTTCCGTCTCGGCCGACTACACCTTGCAGGAAGAATCGGACTTTGGCGACGTGAAAAGCGGCCGCTTCTACCTGAGCGGCCCCATCGCCACCGACCTGCTGGGCCTATCCCTGCGCGGCAGCAAGCAGCGCCGCGATGCGGCCGACATCCGCTACAACGGCGCGGACGGTCCGGGAACCACGCCGAACATGGGCGCCAACCCCGTGCGTGCGGACATTGAAAACTTTGGCGCGCGCCTGGCCTTCACGCCAAACCGCTACCACACCGTCATCCTCGACGCGGACGCGGGCCGCCAGACCTACGATAATTCGAAACAGCAGTTGGGTACCCTGGGCCTGCAGGGCGGCTACGGCCCGGAACAGAAATACAAGCGCGACCAGTGGACCCTGTCGCACACGGGCCGCTTCGGCTTCGGCACCCTGGACAGCAGCTACATGGTGAACAAGACGGAAACCCTGGGCCGCACGATTCCGCCACGCACGCCAGGAGCCGTCGCCGGCAGCGCGCGCACGCTGGAAGTGGAAAGCCAGGTCTTCGATACCAAATTGGTCATGCCTTTGGGCAAACACATGGCCACTATCGGCGCGCAATGGTGGAAAGCGGAAATGACGGATGGCGTGGCGCCGAAGAAATTCGAATTCACGCAAAAAGCCCTGTTCGTGGAAGACGAATGGCAGGTGCTGGAGAATGTCGCGCTGACCTTCGGCGCCCGCTATGACGATCACAGCATCTTTGGCGGCCAGACCAGCCCCCGTGCCTATGCCGTATGGAACACCGCGCCAAGCTGGACCGTCAAGGGCGGCGTCAGCAAGGGCTACAAGACGCCGCGCGTGGAGCAGCTGTCGCCAGGCATCAACGGTTTTGGCGGCCAGGGCACGATCCCCCTCGTCGGCAGCCCGGACCTGAAGCCGGAAACAAGTACGACAACAGAAATCGGCGCGTATTTCGACAACCTAGCCGGCTGGACCGCCAGCGGCACCGTGTTCAACAATACATTCAAGGACAAGATCACGACGGGCACGGGCCTCGTCAACTGCGATTACCGTCCGTCGCCGAACCGTCCCGGCTGCGTCAGCTTCGGCAACTGGCCCAACGTCGACGCGTTTGGCCAATCGGTCAACGTGGATGAGGCCGTCACGCGCGGCGTCGAGCTGAACACGCGTTTCCCGCTGGGCAAGACCTTGTCGGCCAGCGCCAACTACACGTACACGGAAAGCGAACAGAAGAGCGGCAGCAACGCCGGCAAGCCCCTGAGCGACACGCCCAAGCACGCCGTCAACGCGCGCCTGAGCTGGGATATTTCGCGCGAGTGGAACGGCTGGCTGCGCGCCGAGTACCGCAGCGAGCGCTTCCGCGATCCGGGCACCTCGGCTTCCACGCGCGCCGCCAAGGCCGCGCTGGGCGACTACAAGGGTTACACCATGTTGCACCTGGGCAGTAGCTACCAGCTGAACAAGCGCGTCACCCTCAACGCGGCCGTGTACAACCTGCTCAACAAGGACTTCGTCGACTACCAGCCTTACCGTGGTTCATCGGCGCCGACGTTGACCTACGCCAACCGCTATGTCAACAGCCTGGACGGACGCCGTCTGTGGCTGTCAGCGACTGTCGATTTCTGATCAAGCGGGCGGCCTGCGGGCCGCCCGTTTTTTCGTCAAGCCGCTTTCGGCTTGTCGATGCAGTAACCGATCGCATGCACGGTGCGTATCAAATCCCGCCCCAGCTTCTTGCGCAGGTGGTGGATATGCACTTGCACGGCATTGCTTTCCACTTCATCGCCCCAGCTGTACAGGTTTTTTTCCAGCTGTTCCCGGCTCAGCACCCGGCCGCCGTGTTCCAGCAGCAGTTGCAGGATGCGAAATTCCTTCACCGTTAACATCACGGGCAATCCCCGTTGCGTCACCTGCCGGTCCGCGATATCGAGCACCAGGTCGCCGTGCACGAGGTTTTCGCGCAGGCGACCGGCGGCGCGGCGGCAGGCGCTGCGGATGCGTGCAGCCAGTTCGTCCAGGTCGAACGGTTTCACGATAAAGTCGTCGGCGCCCGCGTCGAGTCCGGCGATGCGCTCGCCCACCTGGTCGCGCGCCGTGACGACCAGCACGGCGCCGCTGTAGCCGTTATCGCGCAGCACGCCCAGCGCCTGCATGCCGTCCTGCCCCGGCAAGCCCAGGTCGAGCAGGATGCAGCCATAGTCGTGCAGGCGCACGGCCGTGTGCGCGTGTTCGGCGCTCGTGACCCAGTCGACGGCATAACCGCCCTGCTCCAGGCCGATCTGCGTGGCGCGGCCCAGCTGCGGGTCGTCTTCGGTCAGCAAGATGCGCATGGGATCAAGGCCGAATGGCCCGCTCAGTCCTTTTTCTTGATCAGGCCAGCCAGCGCGGCAAACGGATTGTGCGTGGCGGGCGCCACCTCGGCCGACAGCAGGCCGGCGCCACGGTCCGCTTCCAGGTAGCGCGAGTGCTCATTGTCGTGGCAATACAGGCACAGCAGTTCCCAGTTGCTGCCATCGGGCGGATTGTTGTCGTGGTTATGGTCGCGGTGGTGCACCGTCAGTTGCTGCACGTTGGCGCGCGTAAATTCGCGCATGCAGCGGCCGCATACCCACGGATACATCTTCAGCGAACGCTCGCGGTAGCCGCTCTCGCGCTGGTCGGCGGCGCGGCGCGCTTCGGCCACGATCTTGTCCAGTCTTGCCGCGTCGGGCTTTTTACTCTGCATGACAACTTTCGATATGGGAGGAAGAAGTCACCATTTTAATGACGATGCGGGCCGAATTGTACTTTTTCTGCCACTTCCCATGCCCGTGCCACCACGGCGGCACCTTTTTAGTACGCACAGCGCCACGCATGTTTGATTTAACGCAGAATAGGACCAGCGACAGACCGCGAACAGACAACAGGAGCGGCGGCAACAGGGTTACGCGCAACGCAGCCGAATCGGCTATCATGCGCGCCACGCCGCCCCTCCCTTTTCCATGACTCTAGCCTGCAAGCGCCCGTGATAGCGATAACAAGACCCCTGCAACGCCTTGCCCGCCGCCTGTACCGTCTCAGCCTGGTGCCCCTGTTCGCGCTCATCTTGCTGCTGGCGCTGTGGGCGGCCGTCTATTACCAGGTGGGCCAGGAGCGGGCCAGCGCCGTGCGCGACGCCGTAGCCGTCAGCCAGTCGCTGGCGCGTACCCTGGCCGACCATACCAGTTTCACCCTGCGCCAGGCCGACCATGCCACACAATTGTTCAAGCTCAAATACGAGGAAACGGACGGCGGCCTGCGCCTGAATGAATTCACGCGCCGCCAGGGCCTGCTCGACAGCGTGCTGCCATCGAAACTGGAACTGCCGATCGCCCTCATCGACGCGCAAGGCAATGTGCTCGACAGCGCCAACGCCTATCTGCCGGAAAACCTGGGCAAGCAGACATTTTTCAGGGCGCTGGCCGCCAATGCGTCCGATACGGCCCTGGTCGACACCCCCATGCTCGACGCGGGCAGCAAGCGCTGGGCCATCCGCCTGGCGCGCCGCCTGAACGACGCGCAAGGCCGCTTTGCCGGCGCCATCATCATCCTCGTCGACCCCACGTATTTTGTCGACGATTATGACCGCCTGAACCTCGATGAGCATGGCGCGCTGATGCTGGTGGCGCGCGACAGCGGCCTGACGGCGGGGCGCATCGGCGAGCAATTGATCCTCAGCGACCGCATCGACTTCCGCATGCCGGGACCGCCGCAGCATGCGCCGGATGAACTGCTGATCGAGCCGCCCGTCGACGCGACGGCGCGCATCTACAGCTACCGCGAACTGCCGCGCTACCCGCTGCTGGCCGTGGTGGGCGTGAGCCGCGCCGCCGCCCTGACGCGCTTCGAACACCGCCGCCTGATGTATGTCGGCGCGCTGCTCGCCGCCAGCATACTGATTGCCGGCTTTACGGCCCTGCTGATGCGCCAGAGCGCGCGCCTGCGCCGCAGCATCCGTCAGGCCACGGAAACGCAGGCGCTGCTGCGCGCGGCGCACCAGGGCAGCCTCGATGCCGTGCTGCTGCTGAAAGCCTGGCGCCCCGCGCCGGGCAAGCCGGTGGAAGACTTCATCTTCGCCGACGTCAACGAGCGGGCCGCCGACATGCTGGGCAAGCCACGCTCCGAACTGCTGGGCCAGCGCGTGCTGCCGCTGATACCGCTGCTGCGCGGCGAGCGCTTTTTCAAGCGCTTCGTGCTGGTGATGGAAACGGGCCAGCCGCTGGAAGATGAATTCGAGCTGACGCTGGCCTCAGGCGGCACGCGCTGGCTGCGCCACCAGGTGGTGCCGATCACCGACGGCGTGGCCGTCACCTCGCGCGACATCAGCGCGCGCAAGCACGACGAACTGGCGCTGCAGGACAACCGCAGCTTCCTGCAGTCGCTGATCGACCATTTGCCGGTGCTGGTCTACGTGAAAAGCGCGCGCCCGGAAAACTTCGGCCAGATGGAGGTGTGGAACAAGGCGGCCGAGGATATCACCGGCCACCTGGCCGCCGACGTCATCGGCAAGACCGATTGCCAGGCCTTCCCGCCCGGCTTCGGCCTGCACGATGCCGAGGACGACCGCGCCATCCTGGCCGAGCGCGGCGTCATCGACCATACGGAAAAGCCGCTGCGCCTGCGCGATGGCAGCCTGCGCTACCTGCGCGCCGTCTCCGTGCCCGTGTTCGACGAGCGCCAGCAGATCGAACATATCCTGTGCATCGCCGAGGATATCTCGCAGCGCCGCCAGCAGGAACTGGAACTGCGCCAGAAACAGGCCGAGCTGGCCGCCGTCAACGACGCCTCGCCGCTCGGACTGGTGCGCCTGGACCGCCAGCGCCGCTGCACCTATGTCAACCGCACCTTCGAATCGATCACGGGCCTGCCGCGCGCCGCCGCCCTGGGCGCCGGCTGGACCAGCGCCCTGCACCCGGACGACTATCCGCTGATGCACGTGGCGCTGGAGCAGCTCACGCGCAGCCACGCGCCATTCCAGTCCACCCTGCGCTGCCTGCAGCGCGACGGCAGGCTGGTCTGGGTCTCCGTGAAGATCGCCCCCATCCTCATCGACGGCCAGATCGAAGGCTATGTGGGCAGCCTGGACGACATCACCACCTTGCGCGAATCGGAAGTGGCACTGCTGGAAAGCGAGGCGCGCCTGCGCACCATCGCCGACACCTTGCCGGCCATGATCGCGTATATCGACGCCGACCAGGTCTACCGCTTCCTGAACATCGCCTATGAGCGCGAATTCGGCCTGACGGGCCGGCAGGCGCTGGGCAAGAGCGTGCGCGACACGGTGGGCGAGGCGCGCTACCGCACGGTGGCGCCGTATATCGAGCGAGTGCTGGCCGGCGAAACCCTGAGCTTCGAGGAAGAAGACGACAAGGAAGGCATCGAGCGCTGCCTGGAAGTGATCTACATCCCGCAGATCGGCGAAGACAAGCTGCAGGTGGTGGGCTTTCACGTGATGCGCCAGGATATTACCGTGCAAAAGCGCGAAAAACAGCGCTTGCTGAAGCTGGCCCAGGTCGATGCGCTGACCGGCTTGTCGAACCGCGCCGGCTTCCAGCAAAAACTCAGCGACGCCATGCACGCCAGCCGCCAGCAGCAGCACCTCATGGCCGTCATGTACATGGATATCGACCGCTTCAAGCCCGTCAACGACACGCACGGCCACGGCACCGGCGACGCCCTGCTGCGCGCCTTCGCCCAGCGCCTGACGCAGACCATGCGCGCCACCGACATCATCGCCCGCCTGGGCGGCGACGAATTCACCATCATCATGGAACAGATCGTGCGGCCCGACGATGCGGCCGTCCTGGCGGAAAAAATCGTCACCGCCATGCAGCAGCCATTCGAACTCGATGGCATTACCGTGCACATTTCCGCCAGCATCGGCCTGGCTTTCTACCGCGACGAAGACATCTCGCCCGCCGTGCTGCTGCAACGGGCCGACGTGCTGCTGTACAAGGCCAAGCAGGATGGCAGGAATACCTATCGCGCCGGCATACTGAGCACTTGATATAGCCGCTGGCGCATGCCGCCATTCCTGCTATATTGGCGCCTGTCTTCCCTTCCCTTGCCATACCATGCGCCTGCTGCACACTTCCGACTGGCATCTGGGCCAGACCCTGCATAACTATGAGCGGGGCTACGAACACCAGCGCTTCCTCGACTGGCTGCTCGACACGCTCGTGACCGAACAAGTCGACGTACTGCTGGTGGCGGGCGACGTGTTCGACAACGCCAATCCTTCCGCCGCCTCGCAAAAGCAGCTGTACGTATTCCTGCAGCAGGCGCGCGCGCGCCTGCCGGCGCTGCAACTGGTCGTCGTCGCCGGCAACCACGATTCGGCCGGCCGGCTGGAAGCGCCCGGTCCCCTGCTGGCCGCGCACGGCACGCACGTCATCGGCCATCTGCTGCGCGACGACGATGGTCAGATCGACCTGGAGCGCCTGCTGCTGCCGCTCACCGGCAGCGGTGGGCAAGTGCAGGCCTGGTGCCTGGCCGTGCCATTCCTGCGCCCCGGCGACGTGCCGAAGCTGCCGGCCGGCGATACCCAGGACGCCTACCTGGGCGGCATCGCCCTGCTGTACCGCCAGTTGGCGGACCTGGCGCTGGCGCGCCGCCAGCCCGGGCAAGCCATCCTTGCCATGGGCCATTGCCACATGGTGGGCGGCGAAATGTCCAACGATTCCGAACGCCGCATCGTCATCGGCGGCACGGAAATGCTGCCGTCGGGGATTTTTGATACCGCCATCGCCTATGCGGCGCTGGGCCACCTGCACAAGGCGCAGGCCGTGGGCGGCCAGGAGCACATCCGCTACTGCGGCAGCCCGATACCCCTGTCGTTCGCGGAAGTGAACTACCGCCACCAGGTGCTGTGCCTCGATATCGACGGCGAAACGCTGCAGTCCGTGCGCGCCATCGAGGTGCCGCGCGCCGTGCCCCTCTTGCGCGTCCCCGCCACACCGGCGCCCATAGCCGACGTGCTGGCGCAGCTGGCCGCCCTCGACGTGCCCGCGGCGCCGGCCGAAGCGCAACCCTTCCTGGAAGTGCGCGTGCGCCTGGACGCGCCCGAGCCGGGTCTGCGCACGCGCATCGAAACGGCCCTCGACGGCAAGCCCGTGCGCCTGGCGAAGATCGAAACATCGAGCGCCGCGCGCAGCAGCGCGCCCGAGAACATGACGCTCGACCAATTGGGCCAGCTGCAGCCCGACGACATCTTCCGCCGCCTGTACCTGCAAAAATACGGCAAGGAAGCGCCGCCCGAACAACTGTCGGCCCTGGCCGAACTGCTGCTGCCCGGCGCCTGAGCGCACCTGAAGAACCATGAAAATCCTGAAAATCAGCGGTAAGAACCTGGCCTCGCTGGCCGGCGAATTTGAAGTCGACTTCCAGCAGGAGCCGCTGGCGTCCGCCGGCCTGTTCGCCATCAGCGGCCCCACGGGCGCGGGCAAGAGCACCCTGCTCGACGCCCTGTGCCTGGCCCTGTACGACGCCACGCCGCGCCTGTTGAAGGTGCTGGGCCGGGGCAGCGCCCTGCCCGACGTGGGCAAGGAAACCGTCAACGCCCAGGATACGCGCACCCTGCTGCGCCGCGGCACGCCGGACGGTTACGCGCAAGTCGACTTCGTCGGCAACGACGGCGCAAGCTACCGCGCGCGCTGGAGCGTGCGCCGCTCGCGCACCCGGGCCGAAGGGGCGCTGCAGGCGACCGCCATGAGCTTGCACCAGTTGCCCGCGCTGCAGCCCATCGGCGGCACCAAGACAGAAGTCAAAGAAGAAATCGAAAAACGCATCGGCCTGTCGTTCGACCAGTTTACGCGCGCCGTGCTGCTGGCGCAAAACGAGTTTTCCACCTTCCTCAAGACAGAAGACAATGAACGGGGCGAGTTGTTGGAAACCCTGACGGGCAGCAGCATCTATACCGACATTTCCATACGCGCCTTCGAGCGGGCGAAAAAAGAAAAGCAAGTCCTCGAACGCCTGGGCGAAAAACTGGCCGACCAGCGGCCCCTGTCGCCGGAAGAACGCACCGACACCGAGGCGCTGTGCGGCGCGGCCGAGACCACCCTGCAACACATCGACTTGCGCAAGGCCGTGCTGGAACTGCAGCAGCGCTGGCACCAAGAGACGCACAAGCTGCAAAGCCAGGTAGTGACGGCGCAAGAGGCGCTCGATCGCGCGGATGCCGAACGGGCCGCTGCCGAAGAGCGCCGCGCGGCGCTGGCGCAGTGGGAATTGCTGCAGCCGGCGCGGCCCCTCATCGATGATGTGGCGCGCCTGGCCAGCGATATCGCCGGCACCGGCGCCGCACTGGAAGCGTCGCGCCTGCAGGCGGCGCACGCCGTCGCCAGCGAGGCGCAACTGGCGCAAGCCGTGCAGCTGGCGGCAGCGGCCTTACAGGCCAGGGAGACGGCGCAGCGGGATGCGGCGCCCCTGCTCGATCAAGCCAAGGCGCTAGACGCGGGCATCGCAGCCCACTTGCCTGCGCATCGCCAGGCGCAAGATGGCGCCCTGGCCGCCGACCAGGCCAACGAGACGGCGCGCAGCGCGCTAAACGATCTGCAGCAGCGCCAGCACGCCATGCAGGCGGAACAGGAAACGGGCCGACTGTGGCTGGCATCGCACCAGCACTGGCAGGCGCTGGCCACGTCGTGGCAATTGTCGGACCAGCTGTTCGCCCAGGCCGGCCAGGCCGCCGCGCAAGCCGATGCCGCCGATGCTAAAGTGGCCGAAACGGCACAGCTGGTGCGCGCGGCAGGCAAGGCGGGCCACGAGGCACAAGCCGCGTTGACGGCCGCCGCCGCCACGCTCGCCGCGCACGATGCGCAGCGGCGCGAGGCGCTGTCCGCCGTGCAAGCCATTGACGGACAGCTGCTGCAGGAACAGCGCGGCCAGCTGGAAGACTATGCTCGCCAGCTGAATGCGGCGGAAAAGACGTGGACGGAGCTGGCGCGCCAGCAGCAGGCGCTGGCGCACGGGCAAGCGAGGGCCACACAACTGGCGCAAGCCGCGCAAACGGAAAACACGGCGCTGGCGGCGGCAGCGGCACAAACGGCATTGCTGGAAGCGAGCCTGGCGCAGGCGGAAAAGTCCTTGAAAGGCGCGGAAGCGGCATGCGCGGCCAGCGTGGAGCATCTGCGCGCCACCTTGCAGGACGAGCAGCCCTGCCCCGTCTGCGGCGCGCTGGAACACCCGTACACCCATGCAGATCATACCAACCACCCTTTGCAGGCGATGCTGGCCAGCTTGCAGGATGAAGTCTTGGCCTGCCGCACGCGGGCGCGCAGCAATCTGGAGCAGCTGGCCACGCACAGGGCGGCGCTGGCAGCGACTGCGCGCGAACAGGCGCAAATAGATGCCGAACTGGCGGCCCTGCCGCCCGCCATCGACAGCTTGAACGCGCAATGGCAGCCGCACGCCGACACCCTGCATCTGCCGCCGGAAAACCAGCGCGCGGACTGGTTCGCGCAACAACTGGCGGCCAATGCGGCGGCCCTGCAGGCGCTGGCGCAGCAGGAGGCGGCGCTGCGCCAGGCCAGCGCGCGGCGCGAGCAAGCGCAGGCGGCGCACGAACTGGCCGGCGCCGAACATGCGCGCCTGACGGCCGCCGTCGCCGAAACGCAAACACGGCTGGCGCAGTTGCAGGCGCAGCAGGCGGCCAGCCAGGACAAGGCGGAGACGTCGCGCAGCATGCTTGACGGCTTGCTGGCGCAGCTCGATACCGCGTTTGACGACGTGGAAGGCGCCGAAGGCTGGAAAGATAACTGGCGCGCCGGCCCCGCCGCCTTCCGCGCGGCGCGCGACACGGAAAGCCGGCAATGGCTGAAACAGCAGGCAGACCAGGACAAGCGCGGCCACGCGCAGGCGACCCTGGCCGCGCAGCTGGAAGCGGCGCTGCTGGCCGCTGGCAAGGCACAGCAAACGGCGCAGGAGACCCACGCCGCCTTTGCCGCCGCCGACAAGCAGCTCACGACACTGCAAGCGGCGCGCAACGCGCTATGGCAAGGCCAGGGCGTGGCCGAAGTGGAACGCAGCCTGGCAGCGGCCATTGCGCAGGCCAAAGACCGGCTGCTACAGCAGCAAGCGGCAGCCCATGCTTCCAGCCAGGAACGCGCGCGCGTGGACGAAGCGTGCGCGCAGCTGGCGCAGCGCCTGGCCGCCTTGCATGCACAGGAAAATAGCGCCGCCGCCTCCCTGCACGATTGGCTGCGCCAGTTCCAGCAGGCCCATGCCGGCCAGGCGCCCGCCACGCTTGAAGAGCTGCGCGCGCGCCTGGCCGTCTCCGTGGAAACCATGCGCGCCGAACGCGACGCCCTGCAAGTGATCGCCGACCGCCATACGGCGGCGCTCTCCGTGCTGGCGGAGCGCCGACAGCAACTGGCGGCCCATGTGCAGCAGCCGCCAGAGGCACTGGAAATGGACGTGGCCGTGCTGCATTCGGCACTCGACGCGCTGGTGCAGGAACGCCAGGCAGCCAATCAGGAAGCGACGCGGTTGCGTCTGGCCATCGCGCTTGACGACACAAGGCGCCACAGCGCGCAGGCAATGCTGGCGCAGATCGAGGCGCAAGCCGTCATCGAGCGGCGCTGGGCCAGCCTGAATGAATTGATCGGCTCGGCCGACGGCAAGAAATTCCGCAACTACGCGCAGCAATTCACGCTGGAGGTGCTGCTGGGCTATGCCAACGCGCATCTGGCCCACCTGGCGCGCCGCTATCAGCTCGAACGCATCGACAACCCGAACAATCCGTCGCTGGGCCTGATGGTGCGCGACCAGGACATGGGCGGCGAGCTGCGTTCCGTGCACTCGCTGTCTGGCGGCGAATCGTTCCTCGTCTCGCTAGCCTTGGCGCTGGGCCTGGCCTCACTGTCCTCGAACCGCGTGCGCGTCGAATCGCTGTTCATCGACGAGGGCTTCGGCAGCCTCGACACGGAAACCCTGCGCGTGGCCATGGATGCACTCGACGGTTTGCAGGCGATGGGACGCAAGGTAGGCGTCATCTCGCACGTGCAAGAAATGACGGAGCGCATCGCCACCCGCATCCTCGTGCAGCCAGGTTCCGGCGGCAAGAGCGTGGTGACGGTGCGCTAGCGCATCAACGAGGTATAGGCTCGCGGCCAAGCCTGAGCAAATCCCAACCCAGTTCGCGGCGGATCTGCTCAGGGTCGGGCGGGGGCCGGCGCTGTGCCAATTCCGCTTTCAGCCACTTCCTCACCAGTTCCTTGGCGGGCTGTACAGGCTTTTCCTTGTCATGCTTGTCCATGGTGCTACCTCTTCAATGGCGGTCAGACGACCTCCTGTATACGTTCAACGTCATGGCGCGGATTCAGTTGACGTGCGCGTGGCGCAGATGCAACAACGTGTAACGATGGCCGGAGTACGTTAAAATCGCCGCCTTCGCGTAGACCCCTTCTACGCCCCGCAACAGTTCAAGGAACCCCATGAAAGCCGCCCGCAGCCTCACATTCAAGTGCGTAAAATGTCACAAATCGATGCAGGTCTACCTGCAAAAAGTCTCCGCCTGCTCGCATATCCAGCCTTACCAGGGTATTTGCGCATGTGGCGAACTCAAGCGCCACGCCACGGGCCAGGCCGATGCCGTCAAATCCTACCTGGAGTCGGCTGACGGTAGCTGGTCGCACCACCACTAATGGTTAAAGAATGGGACACGACTGCCGTTAACTGAGTACTTGCTCATTCGGAATTTGTTCATGTCCCAGCTTCCCGCCCTCGCTCCTCCCCTCGGCCCCGGCTCGCGCCAGCCTGCCGCCACTACCCTGGCAGGGCAAGCGCCGCAAAAAACGGGCGCCGGCACGTCCGGCCTGGCCGCTTCGCCCCTGATGCAACGCACCGCGCAAGACGTGGTGGCCCTGTCGAAAAATGGCCTGGACCTGTCGGCCAAGGGACTCTCACAACGTACCGATGCGCTGGGCAACGCCACCGTCGACGTGGCGCAGGATTTTCTGACCAACATGACACGCCAGCTGTTCGGCGACGGCGCCAGCATCGCCTTCGATTCGGTCGACCTGCAAGCTGGTTCCAGCTTCAGCAGTAGCAACGCCAGCGTCTCGGGCGCCGGCAGCAGCAGCCGCGCCACCGCCTTCAGCCTCGATGAAAACGCGCATTTCATCGGCAAGGGCAAGATCACCACGGCCGATGGGCAAACCTTCGATTTCGAAGTGGAAGTGCAATATCAGTCGAACATCAGCGCGGGCGTCCTTGAGCAAACGCAAGAGGCAGTCGAGGAAGCAAGCTCCGCCGATGACGCCAGCCTGCCCGCCAAAGAGTTGCCCGCCACGCGCTTCGCCGGCAATCTGCACGACCTGTTCAAGCTGTTGGGCCAGCAATTGCAAAGCAATATCCATCAGGGCACGTCCGAAGGCGCCAGCGCCAGCGACAAGGATGGCGACCTGGCGGGCAGCCTGAGCTTGCGTTTGCTCAAGCTGGTGCAGCCGGACCATGCCGCCGAGACCGGCAAGGAAGAGCAGGCGCGCGCTCGTGCGCTGGCACTCGCCTATGGCACCGACACGGCAAACAGCACGACCAGCAACGTATAATGGAAGACGGCCTGCGCAGGCGACCATGCCGCGCGCCCCCTTCTATCGATTGAATCCCATGTCCGACACTTCTTCACCTACCGTTCATCCGCAGATCCACTGGAGCGAAAACGGCGCCGAGCATTCGGCCCGCTGGCGCTCGGAAAGCGGCATGCCGCCGCCCAAGCGCGTCGTCATCGCCGATGACCGCACGACGGCCGACCAGGCCTACCGCCTGGCCTGCGAAGGCACGGCCATGCTGTGGCGCGGCGACTTCCAGAACGCACGCCAACTGCTGCAGGCGCTGGCGCGGCGCGCCGACCACAAAAACGACAAGCCCAGCAAAAAAGCCAAGGCCGCCAAGCTCGTAAAACCGGAACCGTCCGCGACGGAAGCCTTCCATTTGCACCGCCAAGCCCAGTCGCAACGCGCCCGCACCCTGGCCATGCTGCTGTTGCCTTTCGATGCCGACTACACGATTCCGCTGCGCCGCGCGCCGGACGTGAAACTGGCTTGCAATGAAGCGTATGGCCGCGGCGAAGAACCGTTCGTCGCCTCGCTGCGCGAACTGCTGGGCCTGATCGGCGCGCACGAATGGCGCCGCACGGGCGTGGAACTGCCGGCCCTGAGCCAGCGCATCCACCCGCACTACGGCGTGTTCGCGCCGATCCGCGGCGAATACGTGGGCCTGGTGGCGGAAGCGCCGCTGCCCGCGCGCGCCAGCCTGGCCTTCGATATCGGCACCGGCACGGGCGTACTGGCCGCCGTGCTGGCGCAGCGCGGCATCCAGCGCATCGTCGCCACCGACCAGGACCCGCGCGCCCTGTCCTGCGCGCGCGAAAACCTGGCCCGCCTGGACGTGGCCGACAAGGTCGACGTGGTGCAGGCCGACCTGTTCCCTGCGGGACGCGCGCCGCTCGTCGTATGTAATCCGCCGTGGCTGCCGGCCCGCCCCAGCTCGCCCATCGAGTACGCCGTCTACGATCCGGACAGCCGCATGCTGCGCGGTTTCCTCGCCGGCCTGGCCGAACACCTGGAAGCAAACGGCGAAGGCTGGCTGATTTTATCGGACCTGGCCGAGCACCTGGGCCTGCGCCCGCGCGCGCAATTGCTGGAATGGATAGCGCAAGCGGGCTTGAAAGTCATCGACCGCATGGACGTCAAACCCACGCACCCGCGCGCGCAGGATGCGACGGACAGCCTGCACGCGGCCCGTTCGAAGGAAATCACGTCGCTGTGGCGCCTGGCGGCAGCCTGATTCCAGATCTGCTGCAAGGCCATTGCGCATTGCAGCAAACCCCGCTATAATTCGCCTGCGGGGTGGAGCAGTCTGGCAGCTCGTCGGGCTCATAACCCGAAGGTCACAGGTTCAAATCCTGTCCCCGCAACCAGATACATGAAAGCCGCTGATTCTTGCAAAGGGATCAGCGGCTTTTTCCATTGCGACGCGCTATGTCCGCGACCATCATGCAAAGCAAATGCCATCCACTCTTTCGCAATGCAGCAAACTCGGTTATAATTCGCCTGCGGGGTGGAGCAGTCTGGCAGCTCGTCGGGCTCATAACCCGAAGGTCACAGGTTCAAATCCTGTCCCCGCAACCAATACATAAAAACCGCTGACTCCTGCAAGGGATTCAGCGGTTTTTTCATTCCAGGCCTGGTTTCGCCCTTACTCGTGCGATGACTTACGCGGCGACGCTGGCCCTGATCTGCCTGGCCGCCGCATGCAGGCTGGCCGCCACTCGTTCCAGCTTGTCGGCTCCCGCCGTTTCAGCCAGCGCGGCAAAGGCGCTGATATGAAACGTGGCCACCATCGCCGGCGACACTTCGAGTTCCAGCGCCGTCTTGCTCAATTCCGTCGACGCCGCGAGGTAAGGCTCGCTGCCCGCCTCGAAAGCCTGCTTGGTTTCCAGCAATTCCTGACCACCTTCCGCCTTGGCCAAGCAAGCATCGACCTTTTGCTGGAACGCCGGCAAAGTGTCGCGCACGGGCCCGGCGTCCGGCGCCGCTTCGGGTTCCTGCTCCGCTGGCGCGGGCGCAACTGCGGCCGGCTTGTCCGGCGGCGGCATGTCGCGCAAAGTCAGCCAGCGTTCGACGGCCAGAAAGTCGGCAAAGGGCTCGGCGACCTTGGGATTCATCAGCCAGACCTCCCCCGTGCGCCAGTCGATCCTGGCGCCGCGCTCATTTCTCGCCAACAAAATATCCTTGCCGCCATCGGCATTCGACACCCGGCCGATGTCGAGCCAGTTCATCAGTTCCGCCTGGCGCGACATCGCGTTGACCCGATGAAAGTAGGCCAGCCATAAAAATCTGGCGACCAAAAGAACCAGGGCACCGCCAACCATCCACATCATTTTTCGCTCCGCACCACATCGACAGCCCGCATTTTCTCACATGAAAGCTTGCGCCAAGGAAACTTTTACATCTGCCGTGCGCAGGCGCAAATCCACTGCCGCGCGCGGCCTGGACGGGCAGTCGCATTTCAGCAACGCCGCGTTTTCCTGATTGCCTGGCGGGCGCCGCTACGCTATCATGAGAACAATTCTCATTTAGATTAAGACGTCCTGTACGCATGCTGTCCGCCCCTTCCCCGCCGTCCGATTTCCAGGCCCTGTATGCCGAGCATCACTCCTGGCTGCTGCACTGGCTGAAGCGCCGCCTGCACGATGCGGGGCTGGCGGGCGATCTGGCGCAGGATACCTTCCTCAAGATATTCATTGCGCGCAGCAGCGCCGGGATCGCGCAGCCGCGCCCTTTCCTGGCCACCATCGCCAAGCGCCTGCTGGCCAATCACTGCCGGCGCGAAGAACTCGAACGGGCCTACCTCGACGCCCTGCTGCACCAGCCGCAAGCCTGCACACCCTCGCCGGAAGCGATGTCCATCCTGCTCGAATCGCTGCAGCTGATCGACCGCGCGCTGGACCAGCTCTCAACCAAGGCCAAGGCCGCCTTCCTGCTGGCCCACCTGGATGGCATGACCTACGCCGAGATCGCCGCCGAACTGGGCACCACCACGCATTCCGTCAAAAAATACCTGAGCAAGGCCAACCTGCTGTGCTTTTTTGCCGTGCCCGATTTTGCCGGCCCCTGAGATGCGCGGCGCCACCGTCTACGCGCAGGGCCAGCCCATCGACCTGGCCATCGCCATGCGGGCAGCCGAATGGCTTGCCACCCTGATGAGCGGAGAGACCACGCAGGCGGAAAAAACGGCCTGGCAGCAGTGGCGCCAGGCGCACCCCGACCATGAACGGGCGTGGAAACACATCGAAAGCGTCAGCGGCGGCTTGCGGGCACTCGATGCGCAGGCCAGCCGCAAGGCGCTGCTGCAAAGTCCCAACTCGCGTTCTATCTCGCGGCGCAACAGCCTGCAACTGCTGGCGTGGGTATCGACCATCGGCATCACGGGCTGGTTCGGCGCGCGCTCGTCCTACGCGCCCGACTTTGCCCGCACCGCGCTGGCCGACGTGTCCACCGGCGTGGGCGAACGCCGTGAGCTGACCCTGCCCGACGGCAGCCGTTTGCACCTGAACAGCGGCAGCGCCGTGAACATCCGCTTTAGCGGCACGCAGCGCCTGCTGCAACTGGTGCAGGGCGAAGTCTTCATCGCCACCGCCCGTGAAACGGGCCTGCCCTACCGCCCCTTCCTCGTCGAAACCGCGCATGGCCACGCGCAGGCGCTGGGCACGCGCTACTCGGTGCGCCAGGCCGAGGGCAGCACCCTGGTCGCCGTCGAGGATGGCGCCGTCAGGCTGATGCCGCGCCATGGCGATGCCACCCCGGTTATCCGCGCCGGCCAGGGCGGCGGCATGACAGCGCGGGGCGCCCTGGCCACGCACGCCGTCTCTCCCGACATCTGGGCCTGGCGCCAGGGCTTGCTGCTGGCCGACGCCATGCCGCTGCGCGACTTCCTAAATGAATTGAGCCGCTACCGCCACGGCTTGCTGGGCTGCGACGACGCCGTTGCCGGTCTGCGCATTTCCGGCGTCTTCCCGCTGGCCGACCTCGATGCCGTGCTGCTGTCGCTACCCGACTCCCTGCCGGTGGACGTACGCCTGCGCACGCGCTACTGGGTGCAGGTGGAGGCGCGCCAGCAGCGCTGAAGATTTATTTTGACGCCAGCGCAAAAAACAGTACCCGCTTTCGATTCTCGCGTGACCTGTGTATGGAAAGTTCTTTTGACGACTACAACACAAGGTAACCATGTCTCCTGCCATTCATTCCCAGCCGTCCATCAAGCCCATGGCGTATGCCATCCAACTCGTCTTCATCGGTTCGGCCCTGCTGCTGAACGCCCAGGCGCCAGCCCTGGCGCAGGAAAGCGCCGCAGCGCCAGCGACCAGCCTCGACTTCCAGGTACCGGCCGGCGACTTGGCGGCGGCGCTGCGCCAGGTCGCCAGCCAGTCCAGGGTGATCCTCAGTTTTACCCCTGAGCAGACGCGCGGCAAGACGTCGGCAGGCTTGAGCGGCCGCCACGACGTGCTGGCGGCCCTGAACGGCGTGCTGCGCGGCACCGGGTTGAAGGCCGAGCGCAGCGCCAACGGCAGCTATGTGCTGCGCCCGGCCGATGCGGCGGCGGGCGGCGAAGCGCTGTCGATGATGCCGGAAGTGTCGGTGAAAGCGCAGCAGGATGCCACCGAAGGCTCGGGCGCGTATGTCTCCACCCTGCCGATCTCCACGGCTACACCGCTGGGCCTGTCGATCAGGGAAACGCCGCAGTCGGTCAGCGTCATCACGCAGCAGCGCATGCAGGACCAGGGCCTGAACACCATCGCGCAGGTCATGGCGCAAACGCCGGGCATCACCCTGTTCTCGCTGGGCAGCGAGCGCTCCGGCTTTACTTCGCGCGGCTATGCGATTACCAATTACCAGCTCGATGGCGTCAGCACGCATTCGGAAAACCTGGGCCTCAATGCGATACCGTCGCAAAGTCTGGCCGACATGGCGCTGTACGACCGCATCGAAGTACTGCGCGGCGCCTCGGGCCTGATGACGGGCGCGGGCGATGCCTCGGGCGCCATCAACATGGTGCGCAAGAAGCCGACGGCACAGTCTCAGGCGTCCGTCGAGGGCGAACTGGCTTCCCGCACCGAACGGCGCGGCATGGCCGACATTGCCGGCCCGCTCAACGAGGCAGGCACCGTGCGCGGCCGTTTCGTGGCGCTGGCCGAAGAAGCCGACAGCGTCATCGATCACTACAGCCACGATAAAAAAGTCGTGTATGGCGTAATCGAGGCGGATCTCGCGCGCGACACGAAGCTGACGGCCGGCGTCACGCACCAGCGCAAGCGTTCGAAGGGGTCGCTGTCCTACCTGGGCTTCCCCCTCTTTTACAGCAATGGCGTCATGACGCAGTTGCCGCGCTCCTTCAGCCCGGCGGCCACGTCGAACCGCTTCGGTACCAATTCGACCGACCTCTTCGCCACCCTGGAACACGCGCTGGCAAACGACTGGAAGTTGAAGATCTCGGCCAGCCGCGTGCAGTCTTCGCAGGAGGAACGCTCGGCGTTCATGAACGTGAGTAGCGCCTTTCCCGACCAGGCCACGGGCGATGGCCTGCGCATGAGCGCCGACTACCGCGATTACCAGCTCAGGGTCAACAGCGTGGATGTCAACGTGCGCGGACCGTTCAGCGCGTTCGGCCGCCAGCACGAACTGGTGCTGGGCATGGATTACAACGACTTCAAAAGCACGACGGATGGCCGCTTCGACAAGAACATCCAGGGCCAGCCCGTCAACCTGTACCGCTGGAATCGCACGGCAACACCCGTGTTTGGCGATACCTTCGTCACCTATGACAGCACGCGCCGCCAGGCGAGCGCGTATGCCGCCACGCGCCTCAACCTTTCAGAGCGCCTGAAACTGATCGCCGGCGCCAAGGTGCTGCGCTACAGCGAGAATTACATCTCGGACGCACCCACCGTGCCATTTTATAGCGCATCCCCGGCATCGGACAGCAGCGTCTTCACGCCGTACGGCGGCCTGGTGTATGACATCGACGCCACGCACAGCGCCTACGCCAGCTACTCCACCATCTACCAGCCGCAAGCCTCGCAAGACCGCTACGGCAAGCTGCTGGCGCCGCGCGAGGGCAAGACTTTTGAAGCGGGCATCAAGAGCGGCTGGTTCGATGGCCGCCTGAACACGGCCGCCGCGCTGTATCTGATCCGCCAGAAAAACCTGGCCGAATCGGACCCCGGCCACACCCTGCCCGGCTCCAACGATCCGGCGTTCCGCACCATCAAGGGCGCCGATACCAAGGGCATCGACCTGGAAGCGACGGGCGCCATCACCCCAAGCTGGAACATATCGGCCTCGTGGTCGTACAGCCAGACGGAAAACAATGCCGGCAAGGCGATCCAGACCACCTTCCCGCGCCACCTGGTGAAACTCTGGACCACTTATCGGCTGCCTGGCGAACTGCATCGCCTGACGGTGGGCGGCGGCATGAACTGGCAAAGCCGCGTGTATTCCGACATCGAGGCGTGGCAGATCAACAGCACCCTGCACTGGGAACAGAAGGCGTACTCGGTAGCCAGCCTGATGGCGCGCTACGACGTCAGCGACAAGCTGTCGGCTACCGTGAACGTGGCCAACCTGTTCGACAAGCAGTACACGGCTTCCGTGTCGGACTGGTGGTACTCGGGCATGTATGGCCCGGCGCGCAAGGTGGCGTTGACCGTGCGGTATCAGTTCTAGGAGCGGCTGAATAGTTCACACCGGCGCAAGGCCGGTGATACAATTTTCCCGCTTCACGGGCGTTGCCGGCCATTGCCGCCAACGCCCGTGCCCATAGAGACACCCAAGGAGAATGTGTGAAGGACCTCGCCCCCGCCCTGCCAGCCGATCCGGCCGACCAACCCGCCAATCCCTCGCGCCGGCGCATTTTCCAGGCCGCTTCCGCAGTCGGCCTGGCCGCCAGCCTGCCGGCGCTGGCCGACGCCGCGCCAGCCAGGAAGACCATCGCCAAGGGTTCGCTCGACGCGAAACTCAAGGCCCACGTCAAGAACGTGGTCGTGATCTACCTGGAAAACCGCAGCTTCAATAACTTGTTCGCCAACTTCCCCGGCACCAGCGCGCCCCTGTCCGCCGTCACGGAAGAACAGGCGCAGCAGCTGGACCGCGACGGCAAGCCGCTGGCCACCCTGCCGAAGATCTGGGGCGGCCTGGTGCCGAACCAGCAAAATATCGGCGGCATCGATTACCTGATCAAGGAAGACCAGATTTCCGGCCTGCCGAACGCGCCCTACAAATTGAGCGACGCGGCCGGCAAGCCCCTGCCCGAGAGCATCATCACGCGCGACCTCGTGCACCGCTTCTATAACAACCAGATGCAGATCAACGGCGGCAAAAACGACGGCTTTGCCGCGTGGGCCGACAGCGGCGGGCTGGTGATGGGCCACTACGGCGAAACATCGAAAAACCTGAACCTGTGGCAGATCGCCGAGCAGTACACCCTGTGCGACAACTTCTTCATGGCGGCCTTCGGCGGCTCCTACATGAACCACCAGTTCCTCGTCACGGGGCGCGCCAACGAATATTTCAACGCGGCCGAGACGGCGGCGAAGAAAAAGATCGCAGTGCTGTCGGACGGCCCGCAAGGTGTGCGCCTGGCCATTTCGCCCGAGTGCCCCGCCTCCGCGCTCGATGGCAAGCCGAAGTACGTGAACGACGGCGCCCTCACGCCGGACGGCTATGCCGTCAACACCATGGCGCCGCCATATCAGCCCAGCTATGTCCGCCCCGCCTTCGACGGCGACCCGCTGCATGCCGACCCGGCGGACGCCAACACTCTGCCGCCGCAAACCTATGACACCATCGGCGACCTGCTGTCGCGCAAGGGCGTCAGCTGGGCGTGGTATGGCGGCGGCTGGCAAGCGGCGCTCGACCAGAAGGGTGGCGGCAGCAAGCCCAACTTCCAGTTCCACCACCAGCCGCTGAACTACTTCAAGCAGTTCGCCCCCGGCACTGCCGCGCGCGCCGAGCACCTGCGCGACGGCGGCACGGGCGACAGCCCGATTTCGAACAAATTCCTCGCCGCGGCCGTGGCGGGCAAGCTGCCGGCCGTGACCTTCTACAAGCCGCAGGGCAATCTGAACCTGCACGCGGGCTACTCGGATATCGAATCGGGTGACCAGCACGTGGCCAACGTCATCCAGCATCTGAAGGAATCGCCGCAGTGGAAGGACATGATCGTGGTGATCACGTTCGATGAAAACGGCGGCTGGTGGGATCACGTGGCGCCGCCGAAGGGCGACCGCTGGGGTCCGGGCACGCGTATTCCCGCCATCGTCGTCTCGCCCTACGCGAAAAAAAGGCGCCGTCGACCACAGCTTCTATGACACGACGTCGATCCTGCGCCTGATCACGCGCCTGCACGACTTGCCACTGCTCGAAGGCTTGAAAGTGCGCAACGACGCGTTTGCGTCACGCGGCGCGCTGCCGCCGGGCGACTTGACGGGAGCCCTCAGCTTCCGCTGATTACATAACGGCGCCCCACACGGTGCGGCACGCCTGTGATACACTGCGTGCCGCACTTAAATCCGCAGGTCAGGTATTCCTGACGGATGTTCCAACAATGAGCCCGACTCCAGTAGCCGGGCTTTTGTTTTGTGGATGAAGTTAAAGCGTATTCACATGGCGGACAGCTTTTTGCCCGCTCCCCGGCGCCGTTTTGTCGCTGCCAGGGGCCAGAGGTTCAGAAATGAGAGATAAAAAAGACAACGCCACCATCGACTTGCCCGGTTTCGGCCCGCCGCCCGCGCACGAGGCGACAGAGCCGGCGCCGGAGCCACAGCGCCGCACGCGCGCGCGCAAGGTGGCTTTGAAGCAGGTGCAGCTCGAATTGCTGGAGCCGACCGATGCCACGGGCCTGCCCGTATGGACGCGCGACGCCGGCCTTGATCTCACCGGCTTGCCCATCTGGGCGCCCGATAATTAATACAACACGCGGGCGGCCGTTTGCCGCCAGCTTCCACACCACCATCCGCACAAGGGCGTAGAACGCCTGTAGACTGTGCCCATCCACCCGCTTTTTACCGGCTCCGCCCCCTATGAACACCACCTCCGCCACCACTTCCTTTTCCAGCCTGCCGCTGACGCCCGCCTTTTTGGCCAACCTGGACTCGCTCGGCTACCACGAGATGACCACCATCCAGGCGCAAAGCCTGCCGGCGGTGCTCGATGGCCGCGACCTCATCGCCCAGGCCAAGACGGGCAGCGGCAAGACGGCCGCCTTCGGCATCGGCATCCTGCACAAGCTCAATCCGGCCTGGTTTGCCGTGCAAGGCCTGGTGCTGTGCCCGACGCGCGAACTGGCCGACCAGGTGGCCAATGAACTGCGCCGCCTGGCCCGCGCGGCTGGCAACATCAAGATCCTGACCCTGACGGGCGGCGCGCCGATGCGCCCGCAAATCGCCTCGCTGGAACATGGCGCCCACATCGTCGTCGGCACGCCGGGCCGCCTGCGCGACCACCTGGGCCGCGGCACCATTAACCTGAATCACGTGCAGACACTGGTGCTCGATGAAGCCGACCGCATGACGGACATGGGCTTTTACGAGGAAATCGCCGGCATCGTCAGCGCCTGCCCGGCACGCCGCCAGACCTTGCTGTTCTCGGCCACGTATCCGGAAGACATTCGCCGCGCCACGGCGTCGTTCCTCGTCAATCCCCTGGAAGTGACGGTCGAGGCACAACACGACAACGACAAGATCGAACAGCGCTTCTATGAAATCGGCTTCGACGAGCGCAATAGCGCCGTCGGCAAGCTGCTCAAACACTTCAAGCCGGAATCCACCCTGGCCTTCTGCAACACCAAGGTGCATTGCCGCGAACTGGCCGAGGAACTGCGCCAGCAAGGCTTTTCCGCGCTGGCACTGTACGGCGAGCTGGAACAACGCGAGCGCGATGAAATCCTCGTGCTGTTCGCCAACCGCAGCTGCTCCGTGCTGGTGGCCACCGACGTGGCCGCGCGCGGCCTCGATATTTCCGACCTGGGCGCCGTGATCAACGTCGACGTGTCGAAAGACACGGAAGTGCACATCCACCGCATCGGCCGCACGGGCCGCGGCAGCAAGAAGGGCCTGGCCCTGTCGCTGTGTGCGCCGAACGAGAAAAAATGGGTCAAGTTGATCGAGCAGTACCAGAACAGCGCCGCCGAATGGCACGACCTGAAAGAACTGGCTGAAGATGACGGGATGGAGGCGCTGCCGGCGCCAATGGTCACCCTGTGCATCATGGGCGGCAAGAAGGACAAGCTGCGTCCGGGCGACTTGCTGGGCGCGCTGACGGGCGATGCAGGCCTCACCAAGGAGCAAGTGGGCAAGATCAACGTGTTCGAGTTCATGACCTACGTTGCGCTCGATCGCAAGGTGGCCGAAGCGGCCTTCAAGCGCCTGAACGCGGGCAATACCTTGGGCCGCGACTTCGGTAACATCAAGGGCCGCAGCTTCAAGATGCGCTTTATCGAGGCGTAAGCGCCTGCAAGGCACGCAGGGCCGCCATGGCCCTGCATCCCGGATAGTCTTCCCATGCGGGGTAGCGCCTGCGGTAGTAGCAGTTCCAGTAGCTGACGGCGCGCCGCTCCAGTGTCTCCACATACGCGGGATTCTCCCGCAGATAGCGCGCCAGCGCCTGCGCATTCCAGGCCGGCAGCGCCGCGCCGATTCTCTGCACGATCTCCAGCACATACTCGCCACACAGGTGCACGACGAACGGCACCGTCCACGCCCGCTCCTGCAGCAGCAACTGTTTTAAACACGCTTCGCGCAAATGGCCGTCATGGTGACGAGTGCCCAGGCACAGGGCGAGCACGCCCGTGTCGCCGGACAGCTGGGTACAGGTCAGCAACTGCTCGCGGTCGTAGTAACTGCGCACGGGAATGCGCAGCAGCTTGCCATCCTGATGCACGTCAAACGGTGCCGACGGCGCGTGCAGCTGGCCTTTGGACAGCACGGGCAGCAGCTGCGCCAAGGTGCCGGCCAATGTCGCCGGAAAGGCGTCCGCTTCAGCCATCGCTCTCCTCCCGGCACACCTTGCGCACACCCAGCGCAGGCTTGTCCATCTTTTCAAAGATCACATTCGAGTACCATTCGGCAGAATCGCCCTCCGTGAGCTTGCCCAACGAGATATAGAAGCCGCCATGCGTGAACAGGGCAGTGGTTTCCTTGCCCGGCCTGGCGGCCCGCAAAAAGGCCGGATAGGCCGCCTTGTCCACCGGTGTAAAACGCACGGCCAGCAGCGCCAGCAAGCGCGCGTGCGAGGCCGGCGCATACGGGAACAGATACAGATACTCGACCAGTTCGCCGTCGTCAGCCAGGCGCGTGACGGCGGCCGTCGCCGCCTCCACGCTCTCCTTGTCACCACCAAAACTGCACAAGGTGCCGCCGCTGTAGGCGAACTCGATGATGGTCGCCGGCGCGCACGCCTGCCGTTCGCGGTCGACTCCGACGGGCGGCAGCGCGCGCACTTGCGCCAGCAGCGCCTCGCCTGATGTGGCCAGTGCGGGAAAGCCCGGACACTCGCTGGCCGCCTGCGCGCAGGAAAAGGCCAAACAACAACTCAGTAGCAGCAAACGACGCTTCACGGCATCTCCAGTTTCATCAGGCGGCCATTATGCCGCACTGACACAGATAGCATCGTCACAAAAGGCGCGCCTGCTGGCCCTGCGGCGTATCGTCGATGTCATAGCCGGCCGCGCGCGCCAGTTCACGCAAACGGTCCGCCTCGGCCCACAGTCGCTGCGCGCGGGCGATGCCCCGTTCCGCCATCCATGCCTGCACCTGCAGCGGCACCGCCAGATGCGCCGGCTGCCAGGCCAGCAGATCGAGTCCCAGCGCCGCATCGAAGCGGGCCATCGTGGCTTTCTTCACGGCGTCCGGCAGCTCGCTTTTCAGCAGTTCCCAGGCCACGGCCAGCGCTCGCGGAAAGTTCAAGTCATCGTTGATCTGCGACGCGAAACGCGCCAGCCATACGGGATCGGCCTCACCCTGCGCCTCGCCGAGGCTATACACGGTGGAGCGCAGGCGCGCCAGACCGCTGGCCGCGGCGCGCAAGGCGTCGTCCGTGAAATTGAGGCTGCTGCGGTAATGGGCGCCCAGGCACAGGTAGCGGTAAGCCAGTGGATCGACGCCCTGCTCCACCAGGCTTTGCAAGCGTAAAAAATCGCCCGAGGATTTCGACATCTTCGCATCCTGGGTCTTGAGGAAAGCCCCATGCAGCCAGAAGTTGGCCAGGCGCGTGCCATGGCGCGCTTCCGTTTGCGCGATCTCGTTGCTATGGTGGACGGCCACGTGGTCTTCGCCGCCGCAATGGATGTCGAAATAGGTCCCCAGATGCTTTTCCGCCATGGCCGAGCATTCGATATGCCAGCCGGGGGAAACCCAAGCCCCAGGGGCTATCCCACTCCATCTGTCGCTGTCCCGGCACACCGCTGAACTTCCACAGCGCGAAGTCGCAGATATCGCGCTTTTCCCCGAGGTCCACCCTTTTCCCCGCCTGCAGGCCGTCGCGGTTCAGGCGCGCCAGTTTTCCATAACTGTCCTGGCGCGTCGTGTCGAAATAGATGCCGTCGTCCGTGCGGTAGGTATACCCCTTGGCTTCCAGGTCGCGGATAAAGGCGATCTGTTCCGCGATATGGTCCGTGGCGCGGCACCAGACGGTGGGCGGCAGGATATTCAACTGGCGCAGATCGCCCTCGAACGCGCGGGTAAATTCAAAGGCGATGTCCCAGGCGGACTTGCCGCTGCGGGCGCTGCGCGCCTCGATCTTGTCGTCGCCGCTGTCCGCATCCGACGTCAAATGGCCCACGTCCGTGATGTTCATCACGTGGCGTACCTGCAGGCCGTTGAACTCGAGCGCGCGGCGCAAGCCGTCGACGAACAGATAGGTGCGCAGGTTGCCGATGTGCGCATAGTCGTAGACGGTGGGACCGCAGGCGTACAGGCCCGCCTGGCCCGGGGTGATGGTCTCGAAGGGCCGCAGGCTGCGGCTATACGTGTCGTACAAATGAAGTGTCATGCGGGACTTTCATGCGCGTTGCGGAAAAAGAAAATGGCCACAGGTTTTTCAACACTGTGGCCATCGGAATGAGGAGTAAAAAATTTAACGGCGCCGGGCCGCATCCTCGCGAAGCCAGGTACACGGACACAGCGCAGCGGCGGCGCGGTATGCAAGGACTGGATGGAGGATGGAAGAGATCATGGGAAGAATATCGCATGCGCGCGGGCGGGCCGTCAAGCCATCCCGCGACGCTGGCTTATTTTTTTCGCCTGCTCGATATGCGGCAGCAGCACCGTCAGGATGCCCAGCAGCGGCAGGTAGGAGCAGACTTTGTACACATAGGCGACGCCCGCCACGTCGGCCAGGTGGCCCATGGCGGCGGCGGCGATGCCGGAGACGCCGAACATCAGGCCAAAGAAAATCCCCGCGATCATGCCCACCTTGCCCGGCACCAGTTCCTGCGCGAAGACGACGATGGCGGAAAACGCGGACGAAATCACGAAGCCGATGATCACCGTCAGCACGGCCGTCCAGAACAGGTCGACATACGGCAGCAGCAAGGTGAAAGGCGCCGCGCCCAGGATGGAAATCCAGATCACGCGCTTGCGGCCGATGCGGTCGCCGATGGGGCCGCCCATGAAGGTACCGGCCGCCACGGCGGCGAGGAAGAGGAACAGGTACAGCTGGGCCGCGCCGATGGACAGGTGGAACTTGTCCATCAGGTAAAACGTGTAGTAGCTCGACAAGCTGGCCATGTAGATGTACTTCGAGAACACCAGCAGGGCCAGCACGCCCAGCGCACCTATCACCTTGTTGCGAGACAGATTCGGCCCATGGCCGCCTGCCTTCGGCTTGAAGCTGGCCAGGTGGCCGCTGTACCAGTGGCTGACCTTGTACAGCACGCCGATGGCCAGCACGGCCAGCAGACCGAACCAGGCGATATTGCCCTGGCCGCGATTCACGATGACGGCGGCCGCCAGCAGCGGTCCCAGGGCGGAACCCACATTGCCGCCCACCTGAAACAGGGACTGGGCAAAGCCGTAGCGTCCGCCCGAGGCCATGCGCGCCACGCGCGACGCCTCCGGGTGGAAGGTCGAGGAACCGACGCCGACCAAGCCCGCAGCAATCAGCAGGGTCGGAAAGGTCGAGACGATGGACAGCATCAGCGCGCCGGCGAGGGTAAAGCACATGCCGACCGGCAACAGGAACGGCAACGGACGGCGGTCCGTGTACAAGCCGATCCAGGGCTGCAACAGCGAGGCCGTGCACTGGAACGTCAGGGTTATAAGGCCGACCTGGGTAAAACTGAGTGAAAACTCGGCTTTCAGCATCGGATAAATCGACGGCAACAAGGCCTGGATCAAGTCATTAAGCAAATGCACGAAGGCGACGGCGCCCAGGATGTGCATGGCCAGACCGGATTGTTGTTGGGAACTATGAAGCGAGGGAGCCGCCGGCACGGGCGTGGCCAATGCTGGAGCAGGTGTGGTTGTGTGCATGTGTCATCCGCAATAATCGGGCACGGCGGGCGGCCCGGCAAAGAAGCCAGTATAGTATGGTCGCTGAACTGATAACTTCCAATAATCGTCGCCCAAGTGACAACCAGGTGACAATCTAACGACCCATATGTACACCCAGCAACCCGCCCAGACCCACCCCGACGGCGTGCCGTTCAGCCGCAGCACCAGCTCGCATGATTACCAGCACGTGCCGCGCCCCGTGACGGCCATGTCCAGGCAATATGCTGCGGGCGACTACACGGCGCCGCACAGCCATGTGCGGGCGCAACTGCTGTATGCGACGGAAGGCGTGATGCGTGTCTCCACCGAGCACGGCGTGTGGATATTGCCACCGCGGCGCGCCCTGCTGATCCCCGTGGGCGTCGTGCATGAAGTCCACATCTTGAGCGAACTGAGCATGCGCACCGTGTACATCGACGCGCAGGTGGCGGCGCCGTATGGCGCCGATTGCAAGGTGCTGGAAGTGAGCCGGCTGTTGCGCGAGCTGATCCTGGCCTTGCTGGCCGAACCGATCGAATATGCGCTGGCGGGGCGCGGCGACTGGCTGGCGCACCTGATCCTGTCGGAACTGGTGGCGGCCGATACCGTGCCCCTCGCCATACCCTGGCCGCGCGACCGCCGCCTGGTGGCCGTCTGCTCGGCCATCATGGACGCGCCCGGCAGCCGGCGCAGCATCGAGGAATGGGCGCAGGACGCGGGCGCCAGCGCGCGCACCTTGATCCGTTTATTCCCCAAGGAAACGGGCTTGCACTACCGCCAATGGCTGCAGCAAGTCCACCTGGCCGAGGCCTTCTGCCGCCTGGACCGGGGCGAAGGCGTCGCGGCCATCGCCTATGCGCTGGGCTACGCCAGCCCCAGCGCCTTCAGCGCCATGTTCCGCCGCATCCTGGGCCGCACGCCGCAGCACTACCTGAGCGAATGGCGCGCCGCCGAGTAAACGGAAAAAGAGCAGCCCGCAGGCTGCTCTTTTACATTGAATACTTACTCTTTTTCGCCAGCAATCAGGCGGTAGGCCAGCGCGCCCAGCAAGGCGCCGATGATGGGTGCCAGCCAGAACAGCCACAGCTGGCTGGTGGCCCAGTCGCCCACGTACAGGGCCACGCCCGTGCTGCGGGCCGGGTTGACGGAGGTATTCGTGACGGGGATGCTGATCAGGTGGATCAGGGTCAGCGCCAGGCCGATCGGCAGCGGGGCAAAGCCTGCCGGTGCGCGCTTGTCGGTAGCGCCCAGGATGACGATCAGGAAGAACATCGTCAGCACGATTTCAATAACCAGCGCCGACAGCATTGAATAGCCACCCGGCGAATGGGCGCCGAAGCCGTTCGAGGCAAAGCCCTTGCTGACATCGAAACCGGCCTGACCACTGGCGATCACGTACAGCACGCCGCCGGCCACGATGGCGCCCAGCACTTGCGCGATGATGTAAGGCAACAGTTGATTGGCGGGAAAGCGGCCACCGGCCCACAGGCCGATCGAGACGGCAGGATTGAGGTGGGCGCCCGAGATGTGGCCGATGGCGTAAGCCATGGTCAGCACCGTCAGGCCAAAAGCCAGCGCCACGCCGGCAAAGCCGATACCAAGGCCGGGAAAGGCTGCGGCCAGCACGGCACTGCCGCAACCGCCCAAGACCAGCCAGAACGTACCGAGAAATTCGGCGCCATATTGTTTCATGATGTATTCCTTTAAATTGTAGAGAAAACGTGCCAGGGGACGACGAATCGGACCGCTCACCACCTTTGCCCGCGCCCAGGGGCGATGACAAAGTACAGCACCAGCAACGCAGCGCACGCTGCAGGGCGCGAATAATGACATGTTGTCATTATCAATGCAACATTAATCTCATGCGACAATATTAATGGTTTTCTTGGAATAAACTATTATTTCAATAACTATTATGAAGCCGGGCGGCGCATGTATTTTTGTGGCGCCTCCAGCGGCGCAAAACCAAAGCCCGCATACAGGCCATGCGCGTCATCGGTCCCCAGCATCCAGACGACATCGCGCAAGCGTGCATCGCCGAGCACGGCGGCCACGATCTGCTTGCCATATCCGCGCCCCTGGTATTGCGGCAGCACAAAGACGTCGCGCAGGTAGGCAAAATCCGTGTAATCGGTAATGACCCTGGCGAACGCCACTTGCTGGCCATCCACATAGCCGCCGAAACACAGCGCGTTGGCGATCCCCTTGCGCACCGCTTCCAGCGCCACGCCACGCTTCCAGTACGACTGTTCGCTCAGGTAGCGGTGTATCATGGGCACGTCCAGCTCGTCGCGCTCACTGGAGATGTGTAGCGGCGCGTGCATCAGTTCTTCAACAGCAAATCGGCTTCGGCAATGCTGGGCTCGCCGAAGTACACGGTGCGCAAGCCGCCCTTGGCATCGCTGCCCATATACACGCCCGTCATGCTGCGCTCGGCCGGATCGTACAAAATGGTGTAGTGGTGGCCGCAATTGTGCGGCTCGCAGACGCTGCTCAGCAGGCGCGCCTTGCCGTCGATCTCGACGGGCTTGAGCGGGCTGGCCACGCCATCCGGCACCCAGCGCTGCCGCTTCAGGCCTGCCTTTTTCAGGCCTACATTGAAGGCCTTGCGAAAGGCGTAGTCCGCCTTGTAAACGTCGGGAAAATACGGGCAGGTATGGCCGCCATCGCAGCTTTGCGCCTGCTCGATCAGCGACAGTTTTGGCGTCCGGGCTTGCGCCGGCATGGTGACCAGCGCCACGGCAGCGCCCAGGAACAGGGACAAGAGCAAACGTACGGACATGCAATCTCCTAAAAGCATCGGTAATGCGCACAGCATAGCAGAATGGCATGCTTGCACACAGGCATCAGGGAGAGCAACGGATACCGACAACCCCGTTGACCTTGCCTTCCGGCCAGCCCGTCTCGCGCCAGCGGTATACACCGGGTGCGACGATGATCAATTGCCATTCCACCAGCTTGCCAGCGGCATTGCGGCGCGTTTCATTGTCATAGCGTAACGTCAGGCTATGCTCCGTTTCGGCCACCACGGTCGCAGCAAAGCGGTTGGTTTCACCCAGCTTGCTTTTCCACGTCCGGTCATTGAAAATCGCCAGCCGCTGGTGATCATCAGACAGCTGCATGCGCGTAAAGTGCCGCGCTTCTTCGCAAACACTATTCGTGTTGACGCTGTCGGACCAACTACCAGACAATTGCGCCACGTCAAAAGCGTCAAAAGGTAGGGGAGCGGCGGTCACGGCCACACTCAGCAGCAAGGTTGCAAGCATAGTTTATCAAAAGAAAACGAAAAGAAGATCATGGCCGACGCAGCGCCAGGGTGATGCTGGACGGCAGTGCGGGCGTGCGCCGATACAAAGTCGCCTGCTCATAGGCATACGCCATCGCAATGAGCTGCATGTCGCCGTGGGCAGGGCCGATGAAGGACAGACCGACAGGCAAGCCCCCGACCACGCCGGCCGGCACCGTGATATGCGGCAAGGCCGACGGCGCCAGCGCGACGCCATGGCAGGTAGGGCCCACCATCGCATCGAGGCTATGCGAGTCCAGCAACGCTTCGATGCCGCCAGACCCGGGCGCGGGTGGCATCTCGATCAGTTCCGCGCCCTGCTCGCGCAACGCCAGCAGCGCCTGCCCGATCACGGCATCGGTCCCGGCGCACAGGCCGAACAGGCTGCGCGCCACGCCGACGCGGCGCCCGTGCAAGCCGGCGGCGTCGAGCACCATGCTCTCTGCCAGGCGCTCGCCGCTCAAGGCCGCAAGCAGCCAGGCCGCTTCACGCACACTGGGCGCCATCGGTCCGGCCGTGGCTGGCTCATCGCCCTGCCCCGCGGCAATCCTGCCCGTGGGCTTGATGGCGACCAGGCCGCAAGTCGATGCGGGCGCGACGATGGCACCGTCCGCCGCACTGTCGACGGCCAGGATGGTGAGCCCGGCCCAGCTGGCACTGGCATGCGGCACGCTGACGGCAGCCCACTGGCGCATATTGCTTTTGCCGATGATGACGGCGCCGGCCGCGCGCAAGCGCGCCGCCACAAAGGAATCACAGCTGGCATGCGTAGCCTGGGGCGACTGCGTGCGCGTCTTCATGCGGTCGCCGGTGGCGATATTGTCGCGCAAGACGACGGGAATGCCGTGCAAGGGGCCGCGCACCTTGTGCACTTGCCGTTCACGGTCCATTTCCAGGGCAATTTTCAGCGCATCGGGATTGATTTCAATGCCGGGGTAGGCACGCGCGCCTATGCTGCACAGAGAACGGATGCGCCCCAGGTACTGCGACGTCAGCGCATGGGAACTGAGTTTGCCTGCCTGCATCATCTGCTGTTGCGGCAAGACGCCAGCATCAAGCAGATGGGCCATGGGGCTGGCGGGCGCCGTGGCACGGGCCAATACGGGACGCGGCACGCCCCGCGACGCGACGCGCCACTGCGTAACATCTGACTGCGCTGCATGGTATCTCCAGGAAACTTCAATGTTTCTACCGCAATAATGTTCTAGCCATAGCATAGCAGTCCTTGCAACACAATTGTTGTTGAAGGGAATTATTTTTAAGCAAAAAAAACGCCGCCCGAAGGCAGCGTTTCTTGATGATCAAGCACTGGGACAAACCAGACCGGCAATGCCGGGCCATGCGAGCACCGCAGTGCAAGGACCTATCAGTTGCGTACGACACGCTTGTATTCGTTGGTACGGGTGTCGATTTCGATGACGTCATCTTGTGCCACGAACAGCGGCACTTGCACGGTGTGGCGATGTGCGTCGATGGCGTTTTCGATCTTGGCTTCTTTCAGGACGTTGCCCGAAGTGTTGCCCTTGACCGCTGGCTCCGAGTACACCACTTGACGGGCGATGGTCGTAGGCAGTTCAACGGAGATAGCCTTGCCGTCGTAGAAAATGGCTTCGCATTCCATGCCATCTTTCAGGTAGTTCAGCGCTTCGCCCAGGTTTTCTTCTTCGATTTCGTACTGGTTGTACTCGGTGTCCATGAAGACGAACAGCGGGTCGGCGAAGTACGAATACGTCACTGGCTTTTTATCCAGAACAACAACGTCGAACTTGTCGTCGCCGCGGAACACGTTTTCCATCGGGGTGTTCGTCAGAAGATTTTTCATCTTCCATTTGTAGGTGAAGCCCGTGCGGCTCGAACCGTTGACATCAGAACGCAACACGATCATTGGCTTGCTGTCGACCATGATGATATTGCCAACACGAATTTCTTTTGCGGGTTTCATAGGAATGTACGTAAAAAGTGGGTTGCATGAAGACCATCTGCCGCCTGTGCGCCATCAGCGCCGCAAGCTTGCGTTTGATCGGTTAAAAATACGTTAGAAATAACCGGGCATTTTACCTTAATTTTGAGCAAGCGCCTATCTCGTCGCGCCAGCGAACGCCAGCAAGTTACTTGCCAGATCGCCATTAGCCTGCATCTGCCGCTGCCAAGCCTGCGCGCGCGCACGGATGCGCGGCAGATCGGCCTGCAAGGCGGGCCACAGGCGCGCCCACGGCAAGGCGTCCGCACTCGCGCCATTCCAGGCCAACGCCGCTTGCACCAAGCTGTCGATGACACCGTCCGCATCGGCCGCATAGCGCTGCAAGAAGGCGCGCAATTTCACGTGGTGCAAGTTTTCGTCCTGCAAATAGATATGCCAGAGAAAGGGCTGACCAGCCCATTGCGCGCGCACGAAGGAATCTTCGCCGCGCACGAAATTGACATTGCAGGCCCACAGCAGGCGGTCGTAATCGTCTTGCGGCACGAAAGGCAGCACGCGCACGGTGAGCGCGCCGCGCTTGCGCGCCGCACCGGCCAGCGCCGGATCGTCGCCGATAAACGCTTGAACGGCATCGAACGCGACGCCTTCCGGCACCAGGCACGTCACGGGTTCATTCCAGGCTTGCCAGGCGGCAAACAGCTCGGCGACCGGCGCGGATGGGTAGCAGAACAGCGATATTTTCAAGGCGCGCATTTCCGTTGCCGTGACGCCGAATTGCCCTAGGAATGCCGCCATGGCGGCCGCATCAGCCTGGAATACCAGCCGCTGCGCGTCAAGCGCCGCTTCGCGCAGCAAGCCGCCCGTCTTATCAGTGAAACCGGGGAAGAAGAAATGCTTGATCATGCCATGGCGCGGCGACGTCAGCGCATGACAGCCCTCGACCCACTCTTCCGCCGTCAAGCCTTCCAGGTTCAGCCACACCGGCTGCGGCGCGCACTGCGCCATGGCGGCAATATAGCCGGGCGGAATATCGCAGGCAAAAAACTCGATGACGATGTCGGCGATATCGGCGGGCACAAACACGCCCTCCTGGCCGCGCCAGTGGCGCACGGCAACGCCAACTACTTGCTGCGTTTCGGCAGCCACATCGATGGCGGGACAGATGCGCTGGAAACTCAGCAAATCGTCGACCCACAGGGTGACAGCCACACCGTGCTCGCCGCTCAACTGCCGCGCCAGACGCCAGCAAATGCCGATATCGCCGTAGTTGTCGACGACTTTGCAGAAGATAGCCAGGGATGGTGCGCGATCGCTAGGTAATGGCATGAGCAGGCAAGAGTGAAGGAAAAACGTTGGCATGCCGGCAAACAACAAAAAAGCCGCACTGTTACCAGGCGGCTTTGTTGTTGGCTGATTCAGCCTGTCTGGCGTCCCCAAGGGGATTCGAACCCCTGTACTCACCGTGAAAGGGTGATGTCCTAGGCCTCTAGACGATGGGGACAGAAAATCTGTCCTGGATGCGCTACCCTGCATCCCGACCTTTTTACTACGCGAATCTGGCGTCCCCAAGGGGATTCGAACCCCTGTACTCACCGTGAAAGGGTGATGTCCTAGGCCTCTAGACGATGGGGACAGAAATCTGTCCTGAATGCACTACTTCGCATCCTGACCCGGCACTGCAGCAATATTGCAGAAACAAAAAAGCCTGACTTGTCAGGCCCATTCAGCACTGCACTCTTACTTTACAACTGAATCCTGGCGTCCCCAAGGGGATTCGAACCCCTGTACTCACCGTGAAAGGGTGATGTCCTAGGCCTCTAGACGATGGGGACCTGTGCTGGCTTTACTCTCAGCGGACTCTTCGTTGAAGGCTTTGCTTAGCCCCTCAAAAAAGCGTGCGCGAAGTTTAACACGAAGCGATTCACGAAATCAACTGCTGGCCTCTTATTTTCCATCTTATTGCACTTCCCACCCCCATGGGAACGCGACGATGGCAGGAAGGCAAGCAAACGGGCAATCAGTCTTCCTGGCGCAGGATAGCGTCCGCGCCGACGATGCGCACGTCATGCATCTGATTCAAATAGGCTTCCAGGTAAGCCTTGTGGGACGCCCCCACCACCACCAGCACGCGCATGCCGGGACGCGCCATCATGACTTCGCGGATATTCGATGCCATGCGCAAATTACGCGTCTCCCAGTAGGCCACGTAATTGCGGCCGAAATGCTGCGGTGACGACTCCTCGAGCGCCGCGCCGAAATCGCTGCGAAAGGCCATCTCGGCCTGGCCAGGCTCGTTATAGGCACGGTACATGGCCAGCACGGCGGCCGGCGTCGCCAATGCCGCTTGCAGCTCCGCACTGATACGCTTGCGCTGCGCCGTATGCGGGTTGTCCCACGCCTTCATGATCGCCTCACCGGAAGCCTTGTCGTCCTGCGCATTGTCGGCGGGCGCGTCCGCCGTATGGTCGTCCATGGCATACACCTGCTCATGACCACTCTTCGCCGCCACCGCGGCTGCGATCAGCACATCCTCGCCGCGCCGCTGCAGCCGGTCATTGAGCATGGCCACCAGCTTTACATCAAGCCCGTCGTCCGCTCGCCGCTCCGCCTCTGGCAGGCGCAGCCATTGCACCAGCGCGGATGCCCGCTCGCCACCCGCCAGGAACAGCGACGCCAGGGTGCGCCGCTGCGCGGCGGATGGCGCCGCCGGCCATGCGGCCAGCAAACGCTGCGCCTGCACGGTGGCCGCCACCACATTCAGTCCGGTCGCCGCTTGCGCGGCGGCAGGATCCCAGCAATAGGACTTGATCGTGTCCGCATAGCGTTGCGGGTAGCTGCGCAGGTACGCACATTGCAGGCCAGACAAGGCCTCGATGGCGATGGCTTGCGGCTTCCAGTCCAGCAAGCGCGCATTCAAGGCACTCAGATGCGCGGGATCAAACGACTTCGGCAACTGTGACAGGTGCGGCGTGCCCAACACCATCACCTCATTGATACGTCCCGATTGCAACTTGTGGGCAGCAGGATCGAAGGGAGCGGAAGATGCTGCGGCAGCGAAAGCTGGAGCGGCAAAGAAAGCGGCAAACAAAATGTTGGCAAATAAACGGGACATTCCACCTCCGGAGTTAAGTGATTCCATGAAAACTGACAGGCGCAAAAACTGCCGCATGCGAAAACCTGGCCATCGGCAGCTTCAACGCCAAAGATCATAAACACCCGGCACTACAATCCCCACCCAAAAGCGATAAATGGCAAAAATCGCATTCCGAAACGCAAATGATGCGGATATGCCGCGCGCAAGCAGCAAGGAAAACAGAATGAAATGGCGAAAAAAAAGCCGCTCAAGGCGACTTTGATTTATTCACTACCTGCTTCTGCGCTGTTGGTGGAGGTTTGCGGGAGCTATCCCCCCTAGCGAAGAAATCGCTGACGCAAATAAAAAAAAGCCGCTCTAGGCGACTTTGATTTATTCACTACCTGTTTCTGCGCTGTTGGTGGAGGTAAGCGGGATCGAACCGCTGACCTCTTGCATGCCATGCAAGCGCTCTCCCAGCTGAGCTATACCCCCCGGGCGCAGAAACACTGCTACTTCTTACTACTACAACACCAGACTGAACTGGCGTCCCCAAGGGGATTCGAACCCCTGTACTCACCGTGAAAGGGTGATGTCCTAGGCCTCTAGACGATGGGGACCTCGGTACTACATTTTTACTTCTACAGTTTGCTGTTTTACTTCTGCGCTGTTGGTGGAGGTAAGCGGGATCGAACCGCTGACCTCTTGCATGCCATGCAAGCGCTCTCCCAGCTGAGCTATACCCCCCGGGCGCAGAAATAATAAAAGCCGCACTTGGCGACTTTGTTCCACTACTTGCTTTCCATCCAGATTCCGCTTTTTACGGGCCTGAACTTACAACAATCAGTACAAACAACTGCCACTACTATACCACAAAACCTGGCGTCCCCAAGGGGATTCGAACCCCTGTACTCACCGTGAAAGGGTGATGTCCTAGGCCTCTAGACGATGGGGACCGCGGAACTGCCAAACAACAACTGCACCACTTTAACGACTAGCAAAACCTGACTGCGATTTTGCTGCTGGTGGAGGTAAGCGGGATCGAACCGCTGACCTCTTGCATGCCATGCAAGCGCTCTCCCAGCTGAGCTATACCCCCGTTGGTGCAGAAACAAGAGTATAGCAAAGAAGTTTCACTCTGCAAATACCCTTTTTCGTCTATGAGCAACTTTTCATAGGGACGTTTTCCGCACTCTCTATTACGACTATTTAATCGCGATGCTTACAACCACTTTGCCAGGCGCGCCAGCACGGTGTCGCGGCCAAAGATCACCACCACCTGATCGATGGCCGGCGTCTGCAGCTGGCCCGTCAAAATCAGGCGCAAAGGCATGGCCAGCAGCGGCATCTTGATGGTGTTGGCGGCCAGCACTTCCTTGATCATGGCGGCGACGGCTTCCTTGCTCCACTCCACCGTGGCGATACGCTCGGCGAACTGCGCCAGCACGGGCTTGATGGCATCCGTGATGTGCTGCGCCGCCAGTTCCGCTTCCGGCTGCGGCTCGCGGAAGAACAGCATCGAGGCGGCAGCCAGCTCATTGACGGTGTTGGCGCGCTCTTTCATCATGCCCAGCACTTGCGCCAGGTCTGGCGCGCTTTCGAAGACGGCGCCGGCGGCCAGCATTTGCGGGCGCGCCAGGTCGGCCAGGCGCGTGTTGTCGGCCTGCTTGATATAGTGGTTGTTCAGCCAGGCCAGTTTTTCATTGTTGAACTGGGCCGCCGATTTCGACAGGTGATTCAGGTTGAACCACTCACAGAACTGCTCGGTCGAGAACACTTCATCGTCGCCGTGGCTCCAGCCCAGGCGCGCCAGGTAGTTCAGCATTGCTTCCGGCAGGAAGCCCTGCGCCGGGTAATCCATCACGCTGACGGCGCCGTGGCGCTTCGACAGCTTCTCGCCGTCCGCGCCCAAAATCATCGGCAGGTGGCCATACAGCGGCAGCGGTGCGCCGATGGCGCGCAGGATGTTGATCTGGCGCGGGGTGTTGTTGACATGGTCGTCGCCGCGGATCACGTGGGTAATCTGCATGTCCCAGTCATCGACTGCCACGCAGAAGTTATACGTCGGCGTGCCGTCCGGACGGGCGATCACCAGGTCGTCCAGCTCGCGGTTCGAAATCGTGATCGTGCCCTTGACGACATCGTCCCAGGTCACGTCGCCATCGAGCGGGTTCTTGAAGCGCACGACGGGCTTGCGGTCGGCAGGGATGGCCGGCAGGGTCTTGCCCGGCTCCGGGCGCCATGTGCCGTCATAGCGCGGCTTTTCGCCGGCGGCGCGCATGCGCTCGCGCATCGCTTCGACTTCTTCCGGCGAGGAATAGCAATGGTAAGCCGTACCCTCTGCCAGCATCTGCGCCACCACTTCGCGGTAGCGGTCCATGCGCTGCATCTGGTAGAACGGGCCTTCGTCGTGGTCCAGGCCCAGCCACTTCATGCCTTCGATGATGGCTTGCACGGCTTCCGGCGTGGAACGCTCCACGTCCGTGTCTTCGATGCGCAGCACGAAGGTGCCGCCGAAGTGGCGGGCATACGCCCAGCTATATAAAGCGGTGCGGGCGCCGCCAAGGTGCAGATAGCCGGTCGGGCTGGGAGCGAAACGGGTACGGACGGGAGTAGCGGTTGTGGTCATCGAAGTAATCAGGCTTTGAAGTAAAACGCCATTTTACTCTGTTGACCGCCGCCGCTCCAGAAGCGCCGTCACAGCTGCAGCAAGCGCCTTTTCACCTCGTCCGCCTGCGCATGCAGCGCCTGCTCGAACAGGGCGACGAGTTGCGACAAGGGCCGGTGCAGGGGCTTGACCAGATTCACGGTGAACGGCAAGGACACGGCAAAGCGGCGCATCTGCAAGCCCTGCCCCGCGTAGTCCAGGGCTGTGAGCGGATTGACGATGGCCAGCCCCACGCCTTCGCGCACCATCGCGCACACGGAGGCGGCGCTGTGCGTGTCGAGCGCCATGCGCCGCTCCACTCTCGCCTGCGCGAAGATGGCATCGATCTGCTGGCGGTAGGGGTCGACGGCGGCCAGGCTGATGAATGGCTGGCCCGCGAAGTCCGCCGGCTGCAGCACGGTTTTGCTTGCGAGCGCATGGCCGTCGGGCAGCACGCACACTTCATCGACGGACATCAACGTATCGAGCGCGGTGCCCGGCGGCGCATTGCCCACTTCCGTCAGGCCGATATCGTGGCGCTGCGCCGACAGCCACTCCTCCAGCAGCGGCGACTCCTGCGGTGTGATGCTGATGCTCACCTTGGGAAAATCGGCGACGAAACGCTTGCACGCCTGCGGCAGCAGCGACTGGGAAAACACGGGCAGGCACGCAATCGACAACTGCCCCTGGTCAAACTGGCGCAAGGCCGCCGCCGTGCTGACGATGCGCTCCAGGCCGAAATACGCGCGCTGCACTTCCTCGAACAGCTGCAGCGCCTGGGCCGTCGGGCGCAGCCGCCCCGCTCGCGCTCGAACAGCGTGAGGCCCGTCAAATGCTCGAGGCGCGCCAGCTCGCGACTAACGGTGGGCTGCGAGGTGTGCAGCATGGCGGCGGCGGCCGTCACGCTGCCCGTCGTCATGATGGCGCGAAACACTTCGATATGGCGCAAGGAGATAGTCATGGCCATATCATAAATGAATAAGGTAGGCCTAAATGGATATTTTATATTCTAAGCACAATCAGCCATCATGCAGTCATCTCCTCATTCCACCGAAAGCACACGATGAAGCCCGTCACCGACCAGACCCTCGCCCAACTCGCCCAGGAACACGGCACGCCCCTGTGGGTGTATGACGCGGCCACCATCCGCGCGCGCGTGGCGCAGCTGGCGCAGTTCGACACTGTGCGCTTCGCGCAAAAGGCCAATTCGAACATCCATCTGCTCACCTTGATGCGCGAGGCGGGCGTGCACGTGGACGCCGTCTCGCTGGGCGAGATCGAGCGCGCGCTGCAGGCAGGCTTTACGCCGGCACAGACAAACGGCGCGGCCGGCGTGGTATTCACCTGCGACCTGTTCGACCGCGCCACCCTGGCGCGCGTGGCGGCGGCGAAGATCGAAGTCAATTGCGGCTCCGTCGACATGCTGCGCCAGTTGGGCCCAGTGTCGCCCGGCCACCGCGTCTGGCTGCGCATCAATCCAGGCTATGGACATGGCCACAGCAACAAGACCAATACGGGCGGCGAAAACAGCAAGCACGGTATCTGGCACGAAGAGCTGCCAGAGGCGCTGGCCGTCATCCGCGCACATGGACTGCACCTGGTGGGCCTGCACATGCACATCGGCTCGGGCGTCGACTACAGCCACCTGGAAACCGTCTGCGGCACCATGGTGGACCTGGTGAAAAACATGGGCCACGACATCGAAGCCATTTCCACGGGTGGCGGCCTGTCCGTGCCTTACCGCGAGGGCGAGCAACCCGTCGACACGGACCACTACTTCCAGCTGTGGGATGCGGCACGCAAGCAGATCGAGGCGCACCTGGGCCACGCCGTGCACCTGGAAATCGAACCGGGCCGCTTCCTCGTGGCCGACGCGGGCCTGCTGGTGGCCGAAGTGCGCGCCACCAAGCAAATGGGCGGCAACCACTTCACCTTGCTGGATACGGGTTTCAATGAACTGATGCGCCCAGCCATGTACGGCAGCTATCATGAAATGTCGGTCATCGCGCACGATGGCCGCGTTCTCGATGCACAGCGCGCCACCGTGGTCGGCGGCCCCCTGTGCGAATCGGGCGACGTCTTCACCCAGCGCGATGGCGGCGTGGTCGAAACACGCCTTCTGCCTGCAGCGCAGGTGGGCGACTACGTCGTCTTCGAAGGCGCAGGCGCGTACGGCGCATCGATGTCGTCGAACTACAACAGCCGCCCGCATGCGGCCGAATACCTGGCCGATGGAGAAGCTTCGCGCCTGATCCGCCGTCGCCAGACGGTGGCCGAGCTGATCGCGCTGGAACAACTGTAAAACCTCGCCCGCGTGCGGGCATGCGCATCTGCTAACATCGGGGCAACTCGATGAAAGCCCGCCATGCCCGCCCAAGCACTTCTCTTCCGTAGCGCCACACGGCTGCTGCTGCCCCTGCTGCTGTCCGCCGTCCTCGCCGGCTGCGCTTCACTGCCCTCGCTGGAAGGCCGCAGCGCGTCGACCGTCATGGCCGATACGGCGCACACCCAACTGGCCACGGCCATAGCCCCCATGGTGGCGCAGCATCCCGGCGTCTCCGGCATTTACCCGCTGGTCGACGGGCGCGACGCCTTTGCCGCGCGCGCCCTGCTGGCCGCCGCCGCCCAGCGCAGCCTGGACGTGCAGTACTACATCTGGCACAAGGACATCACCGGCACCCTGCTGTTCGACGCCCTGCGCCAGGCGGCCGAACGGGGCGTGCGCGTGCGCCTGCTGCTCGACGATAACAACACGGCGGGACTGGACCAGACCCTGACCATGCTGGGCAAGCAGGCGAATATCGAAATCCGCCTGTTCAACCCCTTCGTGCCCCGTTCACCGCGCGCGCTGGCCTTTGCCACGGATTTTTCCCGCCTCAACCGGCGCATGCACAACAAATCGTTCACGGCCGATAACCAGGCCACCATCGTCGGCGGGCGCAATGTGGGCGATGAATATTTTGGCGCGGCCGGTGACGTGCTGTTTGCCGACCTTGACGTGCTGGCCATCGGCCCCGTCGTCGATGACGTCTCGCAGGACTTCGACCGCTACTGGAACAGCGCCTCGGCCTACCCGGCCAGGCTGCTGCTGACCAGCCCCGTCGACGGCGACGCGGCCACCATCGCCGCCGAGGCGGACCGCATCGACGATACCAAGGCGGCCGAGGAATACGTGCAGGCACTGCGCACCTCGCCCTTCGTCAAGCAGATGATGGAGCGCACCCTGCCATTCGAATGGGCAAACACGCGCATGGTCAGCGACGACCCGGCCAAGGTGCTGGACAAGGCCAGGCCAGGCACGGGCGTGGCGGAAAACCTGCAAAACCTGCTGGGCGTGCCGGAAAAGGAAGTGGACCTGGTGTCGCCGTATTTCGTGCCCGGCAAATCCGGCACGCAGGCCTTTGCCGACCTGGCACAAAAAGGCGTGGGCGTGCGCATCCTGACGAATGCGCTGGAAGCGACCGACGTGGCGGCCGTGCATGCGGGCTATGCGAAGTGGAGAAAGCCGCTGCTGGAAGCGGGCGTGCTGCTGTATGAATCGCGCCGTTCGTGGGAACGGGGTGATGCGCGCGAACAGCCGGGCCGCTTCGGCAGTTCCGCATCGAGTCTGCACGCGAAGACCTTTGCCGTCGACGACCAGCGCATCTTTGTCGGCTCGTTCAACTTCGACCCGCGCTCGATCGAATTGAACACGGAAATGGGTCTCGTCATCGACAGCGCCGCGCTGGCCAGCCAGCTGGGCCTAGCCATGCGCACCACGATTCCGCAGCGCGCCTACCAGGTGCTGCTTGGCGACGACGGCGCGCTGTACTGGATCGCCCGCGACGCCAACGGCGCCACCACGCGCTACGACACGGAGCCGGGCACCAGCGTGTGGAAGCGCATGGGGGTGGCGATTCTATCGGTGCTGCCGATCGACTGGCTGCTGTAACGAGCGGCTAGCGCACCGCTTCCGTCAATACCCGCCCTTCCGACGCCGACGGCTGGCGTATGCGCAGCAAATGGGCCAGGGTCGGGGCGATGTCGACTACTTCCGCGTACTGGCCATAGGCGCCCGGCTTGATCCAGCGGGGGCCGAAGACCATCAGCGGCACGTTCGTGTCATACGTATATGGCGTGCCGTGCGAGGTGCCGCCAACGCCCTTGCCGAAGTACCAGGCCGGCTTCGTGACCACCATCAGGTCGCCCGACAGCTGGCGGTTCCAGGCGCGGCGCATCAGGGTGTCCATGCGCGTGGCGACGGCCCCCGTTTCCATCTGCGTGCGCGTATAGACTTGCGCCAGGCCGTCCTGCTGCAGCAGGAAGCGGGAAGCCGCGTCTTCCAGGGCGGTGCGATTGACGCCGCTCTTTTCCGCCAGCGCGTAATCGAGGTAGATATTCGGCAGCGACGACGTCGTCACCAGCTTGTCCACGCCCAGGGTCGTGGCCAGGTGCTGGTTCAAGGCATCGACCAGTTTGGCGCCGTCGATGCGCTTGGCCGAGAAGCCGCGCGTTTCGGCAAATTCCGGCACGTTGGCAAAGCCATGGTCGGCCGTCAGCACCACGAGCACGTTGTCCATGCCGACTTTTTTATCAAGGTCGGCAAAGAAACCGGCCAGCATGCGGTCCAGCCGCTGCAGGTGGTCGTGCGACATCTTGCTTTCCGGGCCATAGGCATGATTCACATAGTCGTGCGCGGACAGGCTCACGCCCAGGATGTCGGGCACACCGGCCGGGTTGCGGCCCAGGTTTTCGCCATCGATGGCGGCGCGGGCGAATTCCAGGGTCAGTTCATCGAGGAAGGGACCGGACTTCAAGCGGCTGTAGTACTCGCCATCGAGCTTGCCACTGTCGCTGTAGTAGGCGAACGGGAAGGTGTTGCGCGTGCCCGGCTTGGCCGGCACAAGATCATCACGGGCGTCGCGCGCATAGTCAGAATCGGCCAGCAGCGGCGTCCAGTTCTTGCCGTAATAGCGGTCCTGCGGCTTGCTGGCCTGGTAGCGCTGTACCCATTGCGGATGCCGCTGCATATAATAGGTGCTGCTGGCGAAGTTGCCCGTCTTTTCCATGTACATGTAGGCCGTGCCCGTTTTCCCGGCCAGCAGGATGGCGCCCCGGTCCTTGCCCGACACCGTGACGACCTTGGCCTTGTCGCCCGTGGAATAGCGTAGTTCGTCACCCAGGGTGCTCACGCGCAGCTTGGTAGGCGCGGTGCCGTCGTCGGGCTGCGTTTCTTCGCCGATGTAGTGGAAATTGCCATCCTCGGTGCAGTACACGGATTTTTTCGTGACGGGATCGATCCAGTTATTGCCGATCACGCCATGCTGGTAAGGATAGGCGCCCGACAGCACGGCCGAGTGCCCGATGGCCGTGACCGTGATGCCATGCGCCTGGTGCGCATCGCTGAACCACGCGCCCTGCTCCAGCAGGCGACGGAAACCGCCTTGGCCGAACTGGTCGCGGTAGCGCGTCACCTGTTCCTGCGGCAAGCCATCGACTACCAGCACGACCACCAGCTTTGGCTGCGCCGCAGTGGCAGGAAGCGCCTTGGCCGCATGCGCCTGGCATGCGGCCACGCTAGTTACCAGCAGCAGCGCCTGCGCCAGTTGCCGGGAAAGGGAGAAATGTTTCGTCATATCCACTCATCAAAAGTTAGGCCATCGGGCAGCATACGCAGACTATATGACGCAATGATGACAAGAAGCACGGCCATGAAAAAGGCCGGGCACCATCGCTGGAACCCGGCCTGATGCCGACATGAATCAATATGCGCGATTACTTGACCGTCACCTTGATGCTTTTACTCAATTCCGGCCCATACGACTGGTGCGCGCCATTGGCGAACTGCATGGTCAGGGTGTACTGGCCCGGTGGTAAGGTGACGTCCGTTTCCGTTTGTCCTTTGCCGAAATGCAGATGTTTTTCGTCCATCGGTATCATCTCGCCCGCCTTCATCGGCCCCATATTGATGAGCAAATGATGGTGGCCCGTCTTGGCCGTCATGTCGCCAGCCGGCTTGATATCCATGCCGCTGACGGAAAACTTGACCTTGAACGGGCTGGTCACTGTCGCGCCATCGACGGGCTCGACGAACGAGACGGATTGCGCAAACGCGCTGGCGGCCAGCAGGCTGCCGGCGATCACGGCGATACTGCGGCGCAGGAATACGGTGGTCAATTGCATGATGTCTCCTCTTGTTTAATAACAACACGGACTGCATGAAACCATATTCCCGCGGACACTGGCGCATGGGAGCGCCAAGCCCAACGTTTAATCGTTTTTGATGACGATCGACGGGAATTTACTCGTCATATCCTTCGCCTTTTCCGCCACCTTGATGGCGATGGTGCGGGCGATCTGCTTGTAGATCACAGCGACGGGGCCATCCGGCTCGGCCACGACGGTGGGCGTACCCGAATCCGTCTGCTGGCGTATCGCCATGGTCAGCGGCAAGGCGCCAAGGAATTCCACGCCAAAGTCCGCGCACATCTTCGCGCCGCCGCCGGCGCCAAAGATTTCTTCCGCATGGCCGCAGTTCGAGCAGATATGCGTGCTCATGTTTTCCACCACGCCGAGGATCGGGATGCCGACTTTCTCGAACATTTTGAGACCCTTACGCGCGTCCAGCAGCGCGATGTCCTGCGGCGTCGTGACGATCACGGCGCCGGTGACGGGCACTTTCTGCGACAGGGTCAATTGAATGTCGCCCGTGCCTGGCGGCATGTCGACGATCAGGTAATCGAGATCACGCCAGTTGGTCTGGTCGAGCAGTTGCTGCAAGGCTTGCGTAACCATGGGGCCGCGCCACACCATCGGCTCGTCCGGATCGATCATGAAGCCGATCGACGACACTTGCAGGCCGTGGTTTTCCATCGGCTCCATGCTCTTGCCATCCAGGGTCTTCGGCTGGCCGCTGATGCCCAGCATCATCGGCTGCGACGGGCCATAGATATCGGCGTCGAGCATGCCGACGGTGGCGCCTTCGGCCGCCAGGGCCAGGGCCAGGTTGACGGCCGTGGTCGATTTACCAACACCGCCCTTGCCGGAGGCGACCGCAATGATGTTTTTCACGTTGCTCATCGGCTTCAATCCGCGCTGCACCGTGTGCGAAATGATTTTCGACGAGACGCCCACGCTGACATTGCCCACGCCCGGCAGCACGCGCAGGGCGGCCAGCACGGATTTGCGGATCAGGTCAATCTGGCTTTTGGCGGGGTAGCCCAGTTCGATGTCGAGGGAAATATCATTGCCATCGACTTTCAGATTCTTGACGGTTTTGCTGGAAACGAAATCTTTATGTGTATTTGGATCAATAACCTGGGCCAGCGCGGCCTTGACGTCTTCTACTGTGATGCTCATGTAAATCTCCGTGTGTACTACATATGTGCAATACGCGCAGTCTAGCGCAAATTTGCACGGTGCGATGGCGGCAAAAGCATCACTTGCCGGCGCTGCATCTGCTCATATTGCCTTTCCGCTGTTAAAATGTCCCATTATCCATCCCAAAAGTGCATCAATCATGACTCGCAAGCTGTTCGTCACCACTGCCCTGCCTTACGCAAACGCCGCTTTTCACATTGGCCACATCATGGAATACATCCAGGCTGATATCTGGGTCCGGTTCCAGCGAATGCAACGCGATGGCGCAGCCGGCCGTGAAGTGCACTTTGTGGGCGCTGACGATACGCATGGCACGCCTATCATGATCGCCGCCGAAAAGGAAGGCATCACGCCGCAGCAATTCGTCGCCAACATCGCCGCCGGCCGCGCCCAGTACCTCGATGGCTTCCATATCGCCTTCGATAACTGGTATTCGACCGATTCGCCGGAAAACGTCGACCTGTCGCAATCGATCTACCGCAAGCTGCGCGATACGGGCCTGATCGTCACGAAAACCGTCGACCGTTTCTTCGATCCCGTCAAGGGCATGTTCCTGGCCGACCGCAACATCAAGGGCGAATGCCCGAAATGCGGCGCCAAGAACCAGTACGGCGACAATTGCGAAGTGTGCGGCGCGGCCTACCAGCCGACCGACCTGGTCAACCCGTTCTCCGTGTTTACTAACGCGACGCCCGTGATGAAGCCTTCGGAACAGTATTTCTTCAAGCTGTCCGACCCGCGCTGCTTCGAATTCCTCAAGGATTGGCTCAACACGCCAGGCCGCTTGCAGCCGGAAATGGTCAACAAGGTCAGCGAATGGCTGGGCGAAGCCGGTGAAAAGCTGGCCGACTGGGATATCTCGCGCGATGCGCCCTACTTCGGCATCCCGATTCCCGATGCGCCGGGCAAGTTCTTCTATGTGTGGATGGATGCGCCCGTCGGCTACCTGGCCAGCCTGAAAAACTATTGCGACAAGAAAGGCTTCGATTTCGACGCCCTGCTGAACGATCCTGCCACGGAACAAATCCACTTCATCGGCAAGGACATCGTCTCCTTCCATTTGCTGTTCTGGCCCGCCATGCTGAAATTTGCCGGCCACCCAGTCATCGACAAACTGAAAGTCAACGTCCACGGCTTCCTGACGGTCAACAACGAGAAAATGTCGAAGTCGCGCGGCACGGGCATTTCGCCGCTGCGCTACCTGGACCTCGGCATGAACCCGGAATGGCTGCGCTACTACATCGCCTTCAAGCTGAACTCGAAAGTGGAAGACCTGGACTTCAACGGCGACGACTTCGTGGCCCGCGTGAACAGCGACTTGATCGGAAAATATGTCAATATCGCCAGCCGCTGCGCCGGCTTCATCGCCAAGCGTTTCGACGGCAAGCTGGCCTCGTCACTGTCGGAAGGTGCGCAAAGCTGGATCAACCGCGCACTGACGGTGGACGTCAACGGCGTCTTCGTCGAGCGCCAGGCCAGCATCGCCTCGCACTTCGAAAACCGTGAATTCGGCAAGGCCTTGCGCGAGATCATGGAAATCGCCGACATCACCAACCAGTATGTCGATGAAAACAAACCGTGGATCCTGGCCAAGGACGTCGAAAAAACGGCCGAACTGCACGACGTGTGCACCACGGCCCTGATCCTGTTCCGCCAGCTGACGATTCTGCTGTCGCCGGTACTGCCGGGTGTGGCCAAGAACGTGGCCTCGTTCCTCAACGACGAGCAATTTACCTGGGCCGACACGCAAGTGTTCGGCGACGCCGTTTCGAACAGCATGCTGGGCCGTACCATCGGCGCCTACAGCCATTTGATGACGCGCATGGACGCCAAGATGATCGAAGCGCTGTTCGATGCGCCGCAAGCCGCCGCAGCCATTGCCGCACCCGCCGGCGACGCCGCGAATGACGCCGCCGCTCCAGCCGCTACCACAGCAGCTGCCGCCATCGAGGAACTGGCGCCCGAGATCAAGATCGACGACTTCCTCAAGGTCGATCTGCGCATCGCGAAAATCGTCAACTGCGAACTGGTCGAGGGCTCCGACAAACTGCTACGCCTGACCCTGGACGCGGGCGAAGGCCGCTTGCGTAACGTGTTCTCGGGCATCCGCTCGGCGTACCAGCCGGAAGAACTGGTTGGCAAGCTGACGGTGCTGGTGGCCAACCTGGCGCCGCGCAAGATGAAGTTCGGCATTTCCGAAGGCATGGTCATGGCCGCGTCCGCCGCTGACGAGAAGGCGAATCCGGGCATCTACATCCTGAACCCGTGGCCAGGCGCCGAACCTGGCATGCGCATCCGCTAAGGACCGATGATGAATATCGTGGTGCGCGAAGCAACAAATGCCGATGCACAGCTGATGGCCGAACTGACCCGCGCTGCGTGGGCCGGCAAGGTGGCAGCCTCGTCCAGTGGACACCACGAAACGGCGCAGCAGGTGGAAGAACAACTGCGCCACGGCGGCGGTTTTGTGTTGCTGATCGACGACATTCCAGCCGGTTCGCTGCGCTGGATGCCGCTCGACAGCGACCCCGCCATCTGGAAGATTTCACGCATGGGCGTACTGCCCGCCTACCGGGGCAGCCACGTCTCGCAGCACTTGCTGGAAGCCATTATTCATCACGGCCTGTCGTGCCAGGCCGAGGAATTGCGCCTGGCCGTGCGGCGCGACCAGCGCAAACTGATCGATTTTTATGCGGCCTTCGAATTCGACCTGGCCGAAGAACTGGAATATTCGCACGCCAACCCCGCCGAACCGGCACCGATGGTGATGCGGCGTTTGTTGCGTTATTGATTTTTAGCAATTTCGCCCCAGACTTGCCGATACAACAACCCGCCACCCGACACGGCGCGGTAAAATACGGCCGGCTGACCTTACCTATAAGACACTCAGAAGAGAATATGAAACTGCCTGCAAAACACAACAACTACGTATCCGACCACACCTTGTTCATCGCTGAACTGAAGGCCAAGAATCCTGGCATGGAAGCGGGCCAGCAAGCGGGCCGCGCCCTGCTGTGGGACAAGCCGGCCGTCAGCATCGATGAGCAGGAGCGCCAGCTGGCGTCGGCCGTCAAGCAACAGGCTTACGTTTACCAGAACAAGAACTAAGATCTGGAACCGGCACGATGTTGCCTGAAGAGTCTGCAGTCACGCCGGAAGCCGACGCTTCCGGTGCCGGCGCAGTCATCGAGTCGCCCGAACCTGTCGCTGATGGCGACGGCAGCGGCGACCCTGCAGCATCTGCAAGCACGGACGCGGCGCCCGGCGCCGACCCGCTAGGCATCGCCCGTCTGTATGGCGAGCCGATGCTGCGCATGCCGACGGATTTGTACATTCCGCCAGACGCGCTGGAAATCTTCCTCGAAGCCTTCGAAGGCCCGCTCGACTTGCTGCTCTACCTGATCCGCAAGCAAAACTTCAACATTCTCGATATTCCGATGGCGCAGGTGACCCTGCAATATCTGAAATATGTCGACCAGATTCGCGTGCGCAACCTGGAACTGGCCGCCGAGTACCTGTTGATGGCTGCCATGCTGATCGAGATCAAGTCGCGCATGCTCTTGCCTTCGCGCAAGAGCGACGTCGAGGAAGATGGCGGCGACCCGCGTGCCGAACTGGTGCGCCGCCTGCTCGAGTACGAGCAAATCAAGCTGGCCGCCTACGACCTGAACGCCATTCCCCAGTTCGAGCGCGATTTCGTGCGCACGCAGATTTTCATTGAGCAAAGCCTGACGCCCACCTGGCCCGACGTGGAACCGGTGGACTTGCAGCAGGCGTGGCTCGACGTGCTGAAACGCGCCAAGCTGACCCAGCATCACCGCATCAGTCGCCAGGAACTGTCCGTGCGCGAGCACATGTCGAGCATCCTGCGCCACTTGCAATCGTCGCGCTTCGTCGAGTTCAGCGAGCTGTTCGACATTGCCGGCGGCGTGCCCGTGGTGGTGGTCAACTTCGTGGCCCTGCTGGAACTGGCCAAGGAAACCCTGATCGAAATCACGCAGGCAGAACCGTTTGCACCCATCTACGTCCGGCTGGCGTATTCGCCCGCCTGATCCTCTCCCTTTGTCACTGACCACCGTACAACGGGGTTTTAGCGAAAGCAATCCATGAAAATTATTTCCGACATCGAAGAATTGCGCGACCAGCTCAGCGGACAGCTGCGCACGGCGTTCGTCCCAACCATGGGCAACCTGCATGAAGGCCATCTGTCGCTGATGCGCCTGGCGCGCAAGCATGGCGACCCCGTCGTTGCCTCGATCTTCGTGAACCGCCTGCAGTTCGGCCCGAACGAAGACTTCGAGAAGTATCCGCGCACCATGGCGGCCGACATCGCCAAGCTGGAAAAAGAAGGCGTATACGTGCTGTTCGCGCCGACGGAAAAGGAACTATATCCGGAGCCGCAGGAATACCGCGTGCGCCCGCCCGATGACCTCGGCAATACCCTGGAAGGGGAATTTCGCCCCGGCTTCTTCGAAGGCGTGTGCACGGTCGTCACCAAGCTGTTTTCCTGCGTGGGTCCGCGAGTGGCCGTGTTCGGCAAGAAGGATTACCAGCAGCTGATGATCATCCGCAACATGGCGCGCCAATTCGCGCTGCCGACGGAAATCATCGCCGCCGAAACGTACCGGGCCGACGATGGCCTGGCTTTGTCGTCGCGCAATATGTACCTGTCGGAAAGCGAACGCGCCGAGGCGCCGGAACTGTACAAGGGACTTAATTTCGTGGCCGAGGAAGTGCGCAAGGGTAACCTGGCCGTCGGTGAACTGGAACAGGCTGTCATGCAGCTGCTCGACGGCCGCGGCTGGAAATCGGACTACATCGCCGTGCGCAAGCGCGCCAATCTGCAAGCGCCGAACGCCGCCGAACTGGCCGCCGGCGAACCGCTGGTGGTGCTGGCCGCAGCCAAGCTGGGGCAGACGCGATTGATCGACAACCTCGAAATTTAAACGCAGTCACAGCGGGGCCGTTCGGCCCCGTTTCTTCTCCTACTTCTCCAGTCCTACCAACTTGAGTTCGGCAAACAGCGGCTTGTTGCTGCCGCGTGCCGCTTGCAACATGTCATAGCTGGCCGCATCGAGCACGATTTCCTCGCCCGCCCACAGCTTGCGCTGGTTCGCAGGCAGCCTCAGGCTGCGCAGGATGGCCCGCACCTGGGCCGGATCGGCCGCCAGCAGGCGGATGGCATGCGCATGGTGCTGCGTACCCATCAATATCGGCAAGCCGCCCTGCGGGCCATTCTGGCTCAGGCTGACATAGTCATGGCCACCCACGCGGTGCAAATAGGCATGCCGGCCCTCAGCTTCGGCAGGCAGCTGCGCGGCCGGCTCCTGCATCTCGACAGACGCGACAGGCGCAACTGTGGTTTGTTCAAGGCTCACGCCACAGGCCGCCAACAGGGCCGTGCTCAGGGCGAAAAATAATACGGGTGCTCGGCGCATCGTGCGCTCCTTCTTGTCGGGGTCGAGGACAGAGGTGGAATACTGCAGCGATCATGGGCCAAATTATTTGACATGTAAAGTTAACTTTAGGAAATATTTAATTCCTTTGCGCAATTGCTTGCGGGCAGCGGGAGCTGGCCTGTCCGTGCCAGACAGGCCAATGACGATTGTTAATATAATTTGCACACTAAAATCAACAATCCCATCTTTATCCATGATTCAATAAAGATCACAATGACTGTACTGGTTCGCAACGACAGCATGCGAGCCTCCCATCATGACAGGAGAACACCCATGAAGACAGCATCCACCCCAGCCAGAGTTGCCATCGTCACGGGCGCCTCGCGCGGCATCGGCGCGGCCATCGCCCGCCGCCTGGCACGCGACGGCATGCAGGTCGTCGTCAATTACGCCAGCGGCAAGGAGGCGGCGGACGAGCTGGTGGCGGCCATCGTGGCCGATGGCGGCGCCGCCATCGCGGTCAAGGCCAACGTGGCCGATGCGGGCGACGTGCAAGCGCTGTTCGATGCGGCCGAAGCGGCCTTCGGCGGCGTCGACGTGCTGGTCAACAACGCCGGTATCATGCCACCCGTGCTGCCCGCCCTGGCGGACACGGACGACGCCACCTTCGACAGCCTGTTCGCCATCAACGTCAAGGGCAGCTTCAACACCATGCGCCAGGCGGCGACGCGCTTGCGCCACGGCGGCAGCGTGGTCAACTTCTCGACCAGCGTGATTGGCCTGGCCCTGCCCGGCTATTCCGTCTACGGCGCCACCAAGGCAGCCATCGAGACGATGACGAATATTTTCGCCAAGGAACTGCGTGGCAAGAACATCACCGTCAACGCCGTCGCTCCCGGCCCCACGGCCACGGCCCTGTTCTTGAACGGCAAGACGGAGGAAACGATACAGCGCATGGGCAAGATGGCGCCCCTGGAACGCCTGGGCACGCCGGAGGATATCGCCGCCGCCGTCGCCTTCCTGGCTGGCCCCGACGGACGCTGGGTGAATGGACAAACGCTGCGCGCGAATGGCGGCCTGGTATAGGCAAGCTACAAACAGGCGAAAAAAAACGCTGCCGGTTTGCACGGGCAGCGTTTTTCTTGATGACGGCTAGCCTGGATCAGGCGCCGGCTTTTTCCAGCTTCTCGAAAATCTTGTTCAGCTTTTCATCGAGGGTCGCGGCCGTGAACGGCTTGACGACATAACCGCTGGCGCCAGCCTGGGCGGCGGCGATGATGTTTTCTTTTTTCGCTTCGGCGGTGACCATCAGCACGGGCAGCTTGGCCAGTGCAGGATCGGCGCGGATATGCTGCAGCATCGTCAGGCCATCCATGTTTGGCATGTTCCAGTCCGAGACGACGAAATCGTACGATTCCGCGCGCAGCTTGGCCAGGCCCATCACGCCGTCTTCCGCCTCATCGACGTTGGCATAACCCAGTTCCTTCAACAGATTCCGGACAATGCGGCGCATCGTCGAAAAATCGTCAACGACTAAAAATTTCATCTTTGGATCAGCCATGAATAACTCCGTTGTTTCTGTAGCGGTTTGTTAATAATATCGACATGAATGCCGACATTATGGTCGACACTACGGCAGCAAGTTGTAGGATAGCATTTTCGTTGCTTTTAGGCGAACAAACTTGCCTCAGATCATATAAAACGTGGCTTACACGCGCAAAGCGCGCATGCCATGCGCAGCCAGGTGTCCCAGCACCATGCCAGGCAGCGCCGTCAGGGCGCCGACCTCGTGCGTCGCGCCGACAGCAATCGCCTCGCGCGGCATGCCGAACACCACGCAACTTGCTTCATCCTGCGCAAAATTATACGCTCCTGCGGCCCTCATCTCCAACATGCCTTGTGCGCCATCCTTGCCCATGCCGGTGAGGATCACGCCGACGGCATTTTTACCGGCCGATTGCGCGGCCGAACGGAACAGCACGTCGACCGACGGGCGGTGGCGGTTCACCGGTTCGCCCTGGTCAATCTTGGTCATGTAGTTGGCGCCGCTGCGCGTCAGGGTCAGGTGCGAATGGCCAGGCGCGATGTAGGCATGGCCGGGCAGCACACGTTCGCCGCCCGCCGCTTCCTGTACCGAGATCTTGCACAGCGAATCGAGGCGGCGCGCAAACGAGCGCGTAAATCCTTCCGGCATGTGCTGCGTGATCAGGATGCCGGGGCAATCGGACGGCATCTGCATGAGGAATTCGCGGATCGCTTCCGTGCCGCCCGTCGAGGCGCCCACGATGATCAGCTTTTCGCTCGATGTCAGCGGACTGCGCAGCGCAGGCAGCGGCGCGGCCACCTTGTCGCTGGCCGACGGCAGAGTGCGCGCGCGGATGCGCGCCTTGGAGGCGGCGCGGATCTTGTCGGCGATCATGTCCGTGTACTCGCGCATGCCGCTCTGGATGGAAATCTTCGGCTTGGTGACGAAATCGACGGCGCCCAGTTCCAGCGCGCGCATGGTGATTTCCGAACCGCGCTCGGTCAGCGACGACACCATCAGCACCGGCATCGGGCGCAAACGCATCAGCTTTTCCAGGAAATCGAGGCCATCCATCTTCGGCATCTCGACATCGAGGGTCAGCACGTCAGGGTTGGTCTGCTTGATCATCTCGCGCGCCACCAGCGGATCGGGCGCCGCCCCCACCACTTCCATGTCGGGCTGGCTGTTCACGATTTCCGTCATGACGCTGCGAATCAGCGCCGAATCATCCACGATCAATACTTTGATCTTCATAGTTATCCTTCCAGGCCTTGCGGCCCTTATTCTTTATTAAATTAGTACACCGGATAAAACCGCCGCAAGCCGCACAGCGCGACGCGGCAGGTTTGGTCGGGTGTTTATCAGAACAGCTCGACCTCGCCGCCCACCGGCGCAACTTTCAAGCGACTTGCGTAATCGAGTTCGCGGCGCACCAGGGTGTCGTTATGCGTCTGCATCAGCTTTTTCACCAGCACCTTGCCGCTGCGCGGGAAAAAATACACCTTGCGCGGGTGGATGTCGTTGAGGTCTTCGGCCACCACGCGCATCTTTTCCGCCTTCAGGTAATTGATGACGAAGGCCGCATTGCGTTCGCCCACGTTGATCGCCGTGAAGCCACGCAGCACGGCGCCGCCGCCGAACACTTTCGCTTCCATGTTCTCGCGCCGCGCCCCGGCCTTCAGCAAATCGTTGATCAGGATTTCCATGGCGTAAGTACCATAGCGCATCGACGCGGAAATCGGGCTATTCGGATCGCTGCCGCCATCGGGCAGCATGAAGTGGTTCATGCCGCCCAGGCCCGTGACGCGGTCGCGGATACAGGCCGAGACGCAGGAGCCGAGCACGGTGACGATCAGCATGTCCTTGTTGGTAAAGTAATACTCACCAGGCAAGATCTTGGCGGCGTCACAATTGAACGTCCTGTCGTAATAGACGTTAGTGGCAAATTGCTCTTTGGATTCCAGGCTCATATTTCACTCTCATGTACGATGCGACGATACCTTGGGCGCGGCGCCCCTAGGCTGATCGAGCTCATAGACTGTTTTACCGCGCAGCTTCAATGAATCCGACACGTACAGGAAATTCTCCGAATGGCCCGCAAACAGCAGGGCATCCGGCTTCATCAATGGCACAAAGCGCGACAGGATCTTGCGCTGTGTCGCCTTGTCAAAATAAATCATCACGTTACGGCAAAAGATGACGTCGAACTGGCCAGTCAATGGCCAGCTGTCGGCCAGCAGGTTGAGCGGCTTGAAGGTAATCATCTGACGCAGTTCCGGGCGCACCCGCACCTGCCCTTCGCGGTCGCCCTTGCCGCGCAAGAAAAAGCGCCGCGCACGGTCGGCCGGCATCTTGTCGAGCCGATCCAGGTTGTAGACGCCATTGGCGGCCGTGGCCAGCACGTTCGTGTCGATGTCCGTGGCGATGATGGTGACCGGCGGCGTGAGCGTATTGAACGCCTCGCACACCGTCATGGCGATCGAATACGGCTCCTCGCCGGTGGAACTGGCCGAACACCAGATGGTGATCGGCCCGCTCAGTTTTTTCACATGCTCGGCCAGCAGCGGGAAGTGATGCGCCTCGCGGAAGAACGACGTCAGGTTGGTCGTCAGCGCATTCGTGAACGCTTCCCATTCGTCGCCCATGCGGCCAGCTTCCAGGTCGTCCAGGTAGCGGACGAACGAGGAGATGCCCGTCGCGCGCAGGCGCCGCGCCAGGCGGCTATAGACCATCTCCTGCTTGCTGTCGGCCAGCGCGATGCCGGCCCGCTTGTAAATCATGGCGCGGACCCGTTCGAAGTCCTTGCCCGTGAAATCAAATTCCTTGACCGAATCCGTTTTTGTTTGCGGCATTTTGTTTTTACCTCTCTATGACTACTCTGACCAATGCCTTTGCAAGTATAACTAGCGGGACCGGGTTGGCGTCAGAACTCTTCCCAATCGTCGCCGCCGGCCGCCGCCAGCTTTTTCGCGGGCGGTGGCGTGCCGGCTTGCGCCGTCTTTGCCAACCGCCGTGTATTTTCCGCCACGCCAGACACCGGCCGTGCCACGGCTTTCACGGGCATGGGCGCGGGTGCAGGCGTGGCCACCTGCGCCGCGCTTTCTCCGTCCAGCTTGAAGATGCTGACGGCGTCGGCCAGTTTCTGCGCCTGCTCCTGCATGCTTTCGGCCGCCGCCGCTTCCTCGACCAGCGCCGCATTTTGCTGCGTCATCTGGTCCATCTGCGCGATGGCCTGGTTTACTTCCTCGATGCCATGGCTCTGTTCCTGCGTTGCCGCCGTGATCTCGCCCATGATGTCGGCCACCTGCCGGATCGACGTGACGATCAGACCCATGGTCTGCCCCGCCTCGTCCACCAGGCGGCTGCCGGCATCGACCTTGTCGACCGAGTCGCCGATCAGGCCCTTGATCTCTTTCGCTGCGCCAGCGGAGCGTTGGGCCAGATTACGCACTTCCGACGCCACCACCGCAAAACCGCGTCCCTGTTCGCCTGCGCGCGCCGCTTCGACCGCCGCATTCAAGGCCAGGATATTCGTCTGGAACGCGATGCCGTCGATGACACCGATGATGTCGACGATCTTGCGCGAACTGTCCTTGATGGAACCCATGGTATCGACCACTTGCGCCACCACCTTGCCACCCTGCTCCGCCACCGACGACGCCGACACGGCCAGCTGGTTGGCCTGGCGCGCGTTGTCCGCGTTCTGCTTCACGGTTGACGTCAGCTCTTCCATCGACGAAGCCGTCTCTTCGAGTGAACTGGCCTGCGTTTCCGTGCGCGCCGACAGGTCCGCATTGCCGCTGGCGATCTCGCGCGACGCCACGGTAATGGTGTCCGTCCCATTGCGTACGTCGCTGACCGTCTGCACCAGGCTCTCGTTCATATCCTTGAGCGCCTGCTGCAGCGCGCTCGTTTCATCCTTGCCCTCGACCACCACGCGCGCTGTCAGCTCGCCGGCAGCCACCTTCTGCGCCACCGCCAGGGCGCCGGACAATGGCACCGTGATCGAGCGCGTGATGAAGATGGCGCACCAAGCGCCGATCGCCACCGCCGCGCCGCCGAGGATGAACAAGACCGTCATCAGGCGCGCATCGGCCGCCAGCGAGTCGTCCATGAAGCTTTGCTGCGCCACATGCTGCAAGTCGAGCAGCTTGTTGATATCGGCCAGGGTCGTCTTGTTCAAGGGGTCGATGCGGGTGGCGATCACCTTCGCCGCGCCCTCGCTGTTAAACGCCAGCACCTGCCCCATCGCTTCCTTGAAGGCGGCATCGACTTCGCCGTCGACCTTGGCGATATTGGCCAGCAATGCCTTCTCGCCCTCGGACAGACCCAGGCCGGCCAGCTTGCCGCGCGCGCCGTCGTACAGCTTGCGCTGCTCGCGCACCTTGCCCTCTTCCGCCTGCATCAGGCCCACATCGCCCTGCAGGCCGATATTGCGCATGGCGATACCGGTTTCCAGCATCGCGCTTTTCATCAGCGACGCCTGCGTATTCTTTTCGCTGGCCAGTGCCAGGCCCGTGAGCAACTGGGCCTTGTTACGGTAATTCAGTGCATTCGCCGAAACGATCACCACCACCAGGATGGCGAGGATGCTGCCAAAACCTATCCCCAGCCGGGTGCCTATCTTGAAATCGCGCAAACTCATTACAGTCTCCAATATTTATGTGAACGGCGCCCGTTCAACCGGACGGCGCCGTGTTATGGCCTGGTCTCTGTCGGACCTTGCAGCCTGCCGGCGCGCCTCTGCCCGCGCCGGTACATGCATATCTGTAGTGATTCTTTGCGTGCCAATACGGCGGCGCACCGGGCGCCGCCTTGCTGCCATGCGGCTGCTTACGCCGCCAGCTTGTCGATCAGGCCCATCTCGCTGCTCGACATCAGCTTGTCGATATCGACCAGGATCAGCATGCGCTCGTCGATGGTGCCCAGGCCGATCATGTAGTCGGTCGAGAAGGCGGTGCCCATTTCCGGCGCCGGTTTCACCTGCTCCGGCGTCAGGGTGGTCACGTCGGAAACGCTGTCGACCACCATGCCGACGATGCGACCGCCGATGTTCAGGATGATCACCACCGTGAACTGGTCATACACGGGCGTGCCCAGGTTGAACTTGATGCGCATGTCGACCACCGGGATGATGATGCCGCGCAGGTTGATCACGCCCTTGATGAATTCAGGCGCGTTGGCGATGCGGGTAACCGCTTCGTAACCACGGATTTCCTGAACCTTCAGGATATCGATGCCGTACTCTTCGGAGCCCAGGGTGAAGGCCAGGAATTCACGGCCGGCGATGTCCTTGCCGTCGCCCGCATTGCTTCCGGATGTTTGTTGAGTATCTGACATGGTGCGTTTTCCTATCTTTTATCTATCGGTATTACGAAAAAATGGACTCATCGGCCAATTGGCGAGAGGAACGGATCAGGGCGGCGACATCGAGAATCAGCGACACGCCGCCATCGCCCAGGATGGTGGCGCCGGAAATGCCCACCACCTTGCGGTAATTCGATTCGAGGTTTTTCACCACGACCTGCTGTTGCCCCACCAGGTCGTCGACAAACAAGGCCGCCTTGCGCCCTTCTGTCTCGAGGATCACGCAGATGCCTTCCGAGGGACTGGTAAAGCGCGGCGCGATGTCGAACATCTGGTACAGCGGGATCAATGGCAGGTATTCGCCGCGCACCTTCACCACCTGGCCCTTGCCACTGATGTCCTTGATATCCTCAACGGCTGGCTGCAGGGATTCGATGACAAAGCCCAGCGGTAAAATATACACTTCGTCGCCGACGCGGATCGACATGCCGTCCAGGATGGCCAGGGTCAGCGGCAAGGAGATGGAAATCGTCGTGCCGAAACCCTTCGCCGAACGGATGTCGACGACGCCGCCCATGGCGCTGATATTGCGCTTGACGACATCCATGCCCACGCCGCGGCCCGACACGTCGGTGACCGCTTCGGCGGTAGAAAAGCCGGGCGCGAAAATCAGCTGCCACACGTCGGCGTCGCTCATCGTCTCGGACACGTCCAGCCCCTGCTGCGCGGCCTTGGCCAGGATGCGCTCGCGGTTCAGTCCCGCGCCATCATCGGACACTTCGATGATGATGTTGCCGCCCTGGTGGCTGGCCGAGAGGAACAAACGGCCAGCCTCGGTCTTGCCGGCAGCCACGCGGGCGGCCGGCATTTCCACGCCATGGTCGATGCTGTTGCGCACCAGGTGCGTGAGCGGGTCGACGATGCGCTCGATGAGGCCCTTGTCCAGTTCCGTGGCGGCGCCATTGGTGATGAAGTCGACCTTCTTGCCCAGTTTCGTGGCCAGGTCGCGCACCATGCGCGGGAAGCGCGAAAAGACGAAATCCATCGGCATCATGCGGATCGACATCACCGCTTCCTGCAAGTCGCGCGTATTGCGCGTCAGGTGGCTGACGCTGTCGAGCAGTTTTTCATGCAGCATCGGGTCGAGCGCGCTGGCGCGCTGCTCGATCATCGCCTGCGTGATCACCAGTTCGCCCACCAGGTTGATCAGCTGGTCGACTTTCTCGATCGAGACGCGGATCGACGACGACTCGGCGCCGGCCTTGTCGCCCTCTTTCTTGGCCGGTTTCTTTTCCTGCTCCGCTTCGGCCACGGCGCTCGCCACGGCCGGCGTGGCGGCAGCGCTGGCGTTGCCCGCCTTGGCCGCATCGGCGCGAATCTGTTCGAGGGGCTGGAAGAAACCGTAGCCCTGTTCGGCGTCGCTTTGCACGCCTGCGGCGGCGCGGATATCCTCGAGCGGCTGGAAGAAGCCATAGCCGGGATCCGCCGCACCCTGCGCGCCAGGCGCGCCTGGCAGCGGGTCGAAGAAACCATAGCCCTGGGCTTTTTCCTGCGCCGCGCGGGCTGCTTCGGCTTCGCCTGGCGCCAGTGGCGGCGCCTGCGTGATCACCATGTCGTCCGGATTGAGCACGAACGAGCAGATGGCCAGGATATCGTCCAGGCTTTCATGCGTCGTCACTTCCAGCACCTTGCGCGCGTCGGGCAAGGTGGACACGGCGACGTCGCCCAGCAAACCCAGTTCGGCCGCCAGCGCATCGACTTCGCGCGGCTCCATGCTGGGCAGTTCCAAGCGGATGCGATGGCCGCCGGCATGGCTGACGGCTGCCTTTTCCGCCGTATGGAAGGCCGGCGCGACGGGCGTGAGCGCTGCCACGGGCACGTCCTGCGAGAACGACTGCAGCATCATGCGCACATTGGCCACGGCATCCTGGTCGACGGCGCTGCCCAGACGGTGGCCGTCGAGCTGCATCTTGAGGATATCCTTTGCCGCCAAAAAGGCGTCGACGTGTTCCGCCGTCAGGGCCATCTGGCCCTGACGGATGCGGTCGAGCAGCGACTCGAGGATGTGCGTCACCTCGCTCATGTCGCTCAGGCCGAACGTCGACGCGCCGCCCTTGATCGAATGGGCGGTGCGGAAAATGGCATTCAGGTCTTCGGCGTCGGGCGCCGCAATATCAACGGCCAGCAGCAGCCGTTCTTTTTCAGCCAGCAGTTCTTCGGCCTCATCGAAAAAGACCTGAAAAAACTGGCTAATATCGATGGTCATAGGGTGACTCCGTCAATTGCATCGTTGTGCTGCGCGGCTGGCATCAGCCGATCACCTTCTTGACCACTTCGATCAGGCGTTGCGGATCGAAGGGCTTGACCAGCCAGCCATTGGCGCCGGCGGCACGTCCTTTCGATTTCATCTCGTCCGATGACTCCGTCGTCAGCATCAAAATGGGCACTTTCTGATAGGTCGGCAGTTCGCGCAGCAGCTTGATCAGCTCCAGGCCATCCATGCGCGGCATGTTCTGGTCCGTCAATACCAGGTCCACGGTTTGCAGCTTGGCTTTTTCCAGTCCGTCCTGGCCGTCGACGGCCTCCACCACCTGGTAACCGGCGGCTTTCAGACTGAACGCCACCATCTGGCGCAATGAGCTGGAATCGTCCACTGCAAGTATCGTTTTGGCCATCTTTGCTCCCACTTTTTCCGGGCATCCTGCCCGAGTATTTGATTAATCAATCCATGCAACCACAAGCGTTCCGCACTGGCATGCTAGAACAGCTCGATGTCGCCACTTTCCAAATGCTGTTGACTGACAGCCTTGCGCAGCACGCTGCGCAACTCCAGGCTTTGAATCGCCAGCGCCATGCTGACCCGCCCCAGCAAGGCGACAATTTCTTCATTGTCGCTCTCCGGCAACATCTCCGCGCCATGCTCGCCCAGGGTACCGAGGAACTCGCGCAAGCCCGTCACGCGTTTCAAGGTGCGCTCGATCAGCTGGCTGGTCATGTCCTGGAACTGCAGGCTGGTGATGGCGGCATTCACGTAGCCCCCCACCTCATCCTGCAACGCCAGCAGTTTTTCCCGCTGCTGCTCGGCCGGAATACCACCTTCGAGCAGCAGGGCGATGGTATCTTGCTGCGCAGCGACAGCCGCATGTATCGCCATGAAATTGAAGGACAGCTTCTCGATCGCCTCTTCCAGCAAGATGCCGGTCTGCACCAGGTCGGTTTCCACCTCCGTCAAGTGCTTGCGGCCATGGTCCGACACGCCAGACAGCAGGCGCTTTACATGCGAGCCAAGTATTTTCTTTCTTGTCATAAAGGTCTCATTGTTTCAATACACCACGCGTTGACAGCCTTGCGTGTTATTTTTTCGCCGCTACCGGGCTGGGGGTTGGCGCCGCGGGCGGCGCACCGGCCGCCAGCCCTGAAGCGACAGCGGCGGAAGCGGCATCGGTCACCGGCAGCTCGATCGCCGACCCATCGCGCAGGACATTTTCTTCCGTGCGTTTGTTCATGACGATGATGCTGATGCGCCGGTTGATCGGATTGAAGGGGTCGAGCTTGTCCAGGTGGGCGGCCGAGCCCAGTCCCACCACGCGCAATACTTTCTCTTCCTTCATGCCGCCAATCACCAGTTCGCGCCGCGACGCATTCGCGCGGTCGGCCGACAATTCCCAGTTGCTGTAGCCGGCATCGCTCATGTAGGGCGTCGAATCCGTATGCCCGGACAGGCCGATGCGGTTCGGCACCTCATTCAGAACGGAGCCGATGGCGTGCAGGATTTCCTTGGTGTACGGTTGCAGATTCGCATTGGCGAGCGCAAACATCGGACGGTTCTGCTCGTCGACGATCTGGATGCGCAAGCCTTCGCTGGTGATATCGAGCAGCAACTGGTTCTTGTATTTTTTCAGCAGGGGATTGGCATCGATGGTCGCTTCGATGCGCGCCTTGAGCGCCTGCAGGCGCTTGCCTTCCTCGCGTTCGAGCGCGGCCTTGGCGGAATTGAGGTCGAACGACTTGCGCTGCTGCTCTTCCTGCGCCTTGCGCACTTGCCCATCCTGGCGCGACAGGTCCTGGCCGCCGCCCTGGATCACGGAATTGCTTTCGCCGCTGCCGGAACCGCCTGCCATGGCCACTTTCAACGGTGTCTTGAAGAATTCGGAAATGCCGTTCAAGTCGCCCTTCGACGTGGAGCCAAGCAGCCACATCAGTAGGAAAAAGGCCATCATGGCCGTGACAAAGTCGGCGTAGGCAATTTTCCACGCCCCGCCATGGTGTCCGCCAGCCGTTTTCTTGATACGCTTGACGATAATCGGGCGCATGCCTTCATCGGCCATGGCGTCCCCCTTCCGTGTGCTGCAAATGACTCATGGTGTCCAGGCGTATATTCACTGCTTACTTCGTTTTCGATTTCTTGATGTGGTCTTCCAGCTCATTGAACGTCGGGCGCTCGGTCGAGAACAGCACCTTGCGGCCGAACTCCACGGCCAGCGCCGGCGCATAGCCGTTCAGGCTGGCCAGCAGGGTTACTTTCACGCACTGGAACATCTTGCTCGACTCTTCCAGCTTCTGCTCCAGCAGGCTGGCCAGCGGGCCGACGAAACCATAGGCCAGCAAGATGCCGAGGAAGGTGCCGACCAGCGCGTGCGCGATCAGCATGCCCAGCTCGGCTGGCGGGATGCCCACCGACTCCATCGTGTGCACCACGCCCATCACGGCGGCGACGATACCGAAAGCGGGCAAGCCGTCGCCCACCTTGGCGATCACGTGGGCCGGCACGGCGCCTTCGTGATGGTGCGTCTCGATTTCGTTGTCCATCAGGTTTTCGATCTGAAAGGCATCCATATTCCCCGATACCATCAGGCGCAGGTAATCGGTCATGAATTCGATGATATGGTGGTCGGCCAGCACGGCCGGATACTTGGAAAACAGCGGGCTTTCTTCGGGCTTGTCGATATCGCCTTCGATCGACATCAAGCCTTCCTTGCGCACCTTGCTGAGCACTTCGAACAACAGCGACATCAGTTCCATGTACAACTCTTTGGTGTAGCGCGAGCCCTTGAACAGGCTGGGCAAGGCGGCGATCGTTGCCTTGATGGCCTTGTTATTGTTACCAACAAGGAAGGCGCCCAGGGCGGCGCCGCCGATCATCAGCAACTCCAGCGGCTGGAACAGCGCCGCCAGATGGCCGCCAGCCAGCGCGAAACCGCCGAAGACCGAGGCGCAGACGATGATGTATCCGATTATGACTAACAAGTGCCCTGACTCCCAATAATGGCCGGGACTGTGTGCCCGGCATGTTCAAACCTGTTCCTGTCTTCTGGCGGCTGCGCCGCCGGCAAAGACAGCGGCAAAAAAAGCAACCGGAAGTTAATTGAAATGTGCTGCTTTTCAATGTAATTCCGAGAAAATGCCGTGTGGAACTACAATAACGTGAGATTGCCCCACGGGCAAGCAAATAACGCAGACAATTGCTTAAAAGCACCATATGTAAAGTAAAGGGCCACCCTCTGTGGCGGCGATGGTCTTATCGGGCTCGCGTGCCGCAATCTGGAATTCGTAACTAAGAAGCATGCTACCGGGCAACATTTCCTTTTCCGCCTTGATCCACAGGGCCGCCATCGCCGCCGGCGACAGGTAGGCAAAGACCGCATCGTAGCGGCCGAAATCGAGCGCTTCATAGTCGCCGCGCAGGAAACGCGCGCGGCTTCCCGCCAGCCTTGCGCGCAAGCGGCTTGCCAGCCACGGCAACGGCGCCAGCTCGATGCCGGAAAAATGCCCATCGGGCCGGCGCCGCGCCAGGTCCAGCACCAGGCCGCCCAGGCCGCTGCCGATATCGACCAGCCGCACGCCGGGACGATCCGCGACCAGCCCGGCCACCGCCTGCCATACCTTCGGCCCCGACGGGTAAAACGGCACTTGCGTGCGGAACGTGGACCAGTACAGACTCAGCAGGAAAACAAAGGCCACCAGGAACACGGCCGGCGGCAAATCGAGCAGGCTGGCCGCCAGCAAGGCGGGCGCAAACAGCAGGCCGATGGCGCACCACCAGCGCGCCAGTCCCGCGCGCCACGTGATGAGCGCCGCCAGCACGCCCTGCACCAGCGCCACGGCCGGCAGCGACATGGCCACGCCGGCACGCGCCAGGCCATATACCAATAGCAACAGCAGGGGAAAGGCCAGCACCTGGATCAGGATGGCCTTGAGCGCGGGCGCGCGCAGGATTTGTTGCAGCATGGGGCAGTCAAAGGGGAAAAACGCCAGTGTAAGCGAAAGCACCATGAAAAAACCGGAGTCCGGCCTGGCGACCGCTCCGGTTTTCGCTGAGGCTATATTGGGACAGTTATTCGGGCAGTATCAGGCGGCGACACTTGGCGCCGCGACGGCGGCCGCTTCATCGCGCGCCTTCTTGGTCTTGCCGGCACGCGAAGGCATATGGCACAGGCCGCACACATAATCGGCGTTCAGGTCGAGGCAGTTGACGACAAACTTGCCGCCGCACTTGCCGCAGGGCGCCATGTCCAGCATCTTGCTGCTGAAAAAGCGCACCAGGGTCCAGGCCCGCGTCAGCGACAGCAGCGGCTCTTCGCCCGCTTCGGGCGGCATCTGTTCCAGATACAGTTTATATGCCTTCATCACGGCTTCGATGCCGGTGGCGCCGGCGTGGTCGACGAGGAATTTATGGATATTGATGAACAGCGAGGAATGGATATTCGGTTGCCAGGTGATGAACCAGTCGGTGGAAAACGGCAGCATGCCCTTGGGCGGCGAAACGCCTTTCAATTCCTTGTACAGATTCAGCAGGCGTTCGCGCGACAGCGAGACTTCCGTCTCCAGCAGTTGCAAACGGGCGCCCAGCTGTATCAATTCGATGGCCAGCTGGATTTCCTGCGCTTCCGATACGACACTTTTCTTGGCCATGCTGTGTGCTCCACTACTGACTGATACTGACTAACTAATAAGGCCGGAAACCTTAAGCGATTTCTTCGACGCCCTGGCCGGCCATCAGGATGGCAGCATGCGATTGGGCCAGCGAGCGGTCTTTATTGTAGTTCGTCAGCATGCCCAGGATGGCGCCGTCGTCGAAGCGGAAGCGGGCCAGCATCATGTTGCCGCCAGCGAGCTTCAGGATCTGCGCATTGCTCATGCCTTCGATCAGTTCGGCGATTTCGGCGGCTATGCCCAAACGGAAGATGGCCGTAACCTTGTCCGCACGAATCATTTGCTGGGCCAGCATCAGGTAGCTCAGGTTAGCGTCGCGAATCTCAGCCATCATGTCGTTAGCAGTCATTTCCATCTCCTCAATCCGTTGAATTCAGCTGGCGTTGTTTGTTGCCAGTGAGATACATTCTGCAGGAGCAACATTAAACGCAACAGAGGCGTAGCGCTGTATTTTTGGTCGGGGAATGGCGGACAGGACCGTAGGTGTTTGTCTGACAAACACCGCTCGATCATGGTTGCACGCCAGCAACGGCGCGGATGTGGGAGGTTGGCTCTGTGCCGGATTTAGCCGACTTTTGGCCTGTAAAAAATATCACTTTTTTACAACAACTTGATCAGAATCAAGCCTGTCTACTGAGATAACGGCAGCTTCAACGGGAACTTTAGGCTTGTTTTTAAAAATATTTAAAAATATTTCGGCTTTTGCCTGACCGATTCCCGCCGCTCATGTATTTGTTGACGGCGGCGAATCGCAGAACTTTAGGGATTTTTGAAAATATTTTTAAAAATCGTGATTTTTTTCGTTGACGCCCCACAAGCAGGTATTTTTTCGCCGCCTTTGCCTGCCGGGATGCGCGCTTTGCGGCGGGGATTTGCTACACTGCACTTCCGCACGATACTTTAAGCCTCAAGCAATATCATGCCATCCCGACAAGCATCAATATGAAAGCCACCATGATTTCTCGACATGACTGCAGCGCGCGCGACCTCGACGATCCCCTGGCGCCCCTGCGCCAGCAATTCGACTTGCCGCAAGGCGTAATTTACCTCGATGGCAATTCCCTGGGCGCACGGCCGAAAGCGGCCCTGGCCCGCGCCCAGCACGTCATCACGGCCGAGTGGGGCACCGACCTGATCCGCAGCTGGAATACGGCTGGCTGGTTCGACCTGCCCAAGCGCCTGGGCGACCGCCTGGCCCCGCTGCTGGGCGCCGGCACGGGCGAAGTGGTGATCACCGACACCACCTCCGTCAACCTGTTCAAGGCGCTGGCCGCCGCCCTGCAGATGCAGGCCAGCGATCCCGCCCATGCCGCGCGGCGCATCATCGTCAGCGAACGCAGCAACTTCCCCACCGACCTGTACATGGCGCAAGGCCTGGCCGCCTGGCTCGACCGCGGCTACCAGCTGCGCCTGGTCGACAGCCCCGAGGAACTGACGCAAGCCATCGCTACCGATTGCGCCGTCGCCATGCTCACGCACGTGAACTACCGCACCGGCTACCAGCACGATATGGCCGCCATCAGCAGCCATTGCCACGCACAGGGCGCGCTGGCGTTGTGGGACCTGGCCCATTCGGCCGGCGCCGTGCCGCTGGACCTGAACGGCGCCGGCGCCGACCTGGCCGTCGGCTGCACCTATAAATACCTGAATGGCGGTCCCGGCTCGCCCGCCTTCATCTGGGTGCCGCAAAAACACCAGGCGCGCTTCCGCCAGCCTTTGTCCGGCTGGTGGGGCCACGCCACCCCGTTCGCCATGGACCCGGGCTACACGCCCGCCGATGGTATCGCCCGCGCCCTGTGCGGCACGCAGCCCATCGTCTCGCTGGCCCTGGTCGAGTGCGGCCTGGATATCTTTGCGCAAACAAGCATGGAAGCCATCCGCCGCAAGTCGCTGGCCCTGACCGATTTGTTCATCGCGCTGGTGGAACAGCGCTGCACCAGCCATCCGCTGGGCCTCGTCACGCCGCGCGAGCATGCGCGGCGCGGCAGCCAGGTCAGTTTCACGCACCCGCACGGCTATGCCGTGATGCAGGCGCTGATCGCGCGCGGCGTGATCGGCGACTACCGCGAACCTGCCATCATGCGCTTCGGCTTCACGCCCCTGTACACGAGTTTTTCCGACGTGTGGGATGCTGTGGAAATCCTGCGCGACATCCTCGACACCCAAGCCTACGACATCGCCGCCAAGCGCGATGCGGTCACCTGAACCATCCCATGAGCGACGAGAAGAATATGAACAAGGAAAACACCAGCGGCTGCCCCATGCATGCCGGCGGCCAGGATGCACAGTGGCATGGCGCGCAGATGGATTTCAGCGAATCTATGAGCTATGGCAACTACCTGGCACTGGACCGCATCCTGACGGCCCAGCATCCGCTGTCGCCGAACCACAACGAAATGCTGTTCATCGTGCAGCACCAGACGAGCGAATTGTGGATGAAGCTGATGCTGCACGAGATGCACGCCGTGCGCGCCAACCTGCAAAGCGGCGACCTTGCGCCCGCCTTTAAAATGCTGGCCCGCGTGGCGCGCATCATGGACCAACTGGTGCATGCCTGGGACGTGCTGGCCACCATGACGCCGCCCGAATACACGGCCATCCGCCCCTACCTGGGCGCCTCGTCCGGCTTCCAGTCCTTCCAGTACCGCGAGATCGAATTCATCCTGGGGAACAAGAACGCCGCCCTGCTCAACGTGCATACGACGGCGCCAGAAACCTACAAGGTGCTCGACGCTGCCCTGCGCACGCCGTCCGTCTACGATGAAGCCATCAAGCTGCTGGCGCGCAGCGGCTTGCCCATCTCTGCCGAGCGCCTGAACGCCGACTGGACCCTGCCGACCAGCGCCGACGCCTCGGTCAAGGCGGCATGGCTGGAAGTCTACCGCGACCCGTCGAAACACTGGGCCTTGTACGAGCTGGCCGAAAAGCTGGTGGACCTGGAAACGGCCTTCCGCTTCTGGCGCTTCCGCCATGTGACGACGGTGGAGCGCATCATCGGCTTCAAGACGGGTACCGGAGGTACGGCGGGCGTGAGCTATTTGCGCAAGATGCTCGACGTGGTATTGTTCCCTGAGCTATTCGCCCTACGCACCGAACTTTAAAAATGCCAGACCAAATCTACTGCGCGGCGCGCCTTGTGGCCTACGATGCTCACTGTGCATGCGCACAGCTGCGCGTCTCGGCCACAATCCACTGCCGCTCGCTACGATTTTGTCGGGTATTTTACAAGGAGAAATGATGTCGCCTCTCGTCCTGACCCTGGCCGGCCTGTGGAATTCCGGGCCGCAGCACTGGCAAACCCATTGGGAAGCGCGCCACCCGCAGTGGTCACGCGTGCAGCATGGGGAATGGCAGACGCCGGACAAGGACGAGTGGGTAATGGAGCTCGACCGCGCCATTGCCGCCTGCGAGCGCCCGCCCGTGCTGGCGGCGCACAGCCTGGCCTGCGCCCTCGTCGCCCATTGGGCGGCCAGCGGCTCGCCGCACAAGATCGCCGGCGCCTTCCTCGTCGCCCCCAGCGATGTGGAAGCGCCCTCCTATCCCGCTGGCACGACGGGCTTTGCACCGATGCCGCTGGAAGCCTTGCCGTTTCCCAGCCTGGTGGTGGCCAGCGGCGATGATCCCTACGTCAGCTTCGCGCGGGCACGCGCGTTTGCCGCCGCCTGGGGCAGCGAACTGACGATGATCGGCGACGCCGGCCATATCAACGGCGATGCCGGCTACGGCCCCTGGCCGGACGGCGAACAGCTGCTGCTGGATTTTTGCGCCGCGCACCAGCCCTGAACCGGGGCGCGCACCGCACACGATACGCGCGCGCGCATTTGCCCACAAGGAAGAACGCAGGCAGAATCGTGGCCTTTCCATAGTGGCGCCCCGGCGCCAGCCCCACGATGAAACGTCTGCTACTGCCCTTGCTGCTTTGCTCCGCCCTCGCCCACGGCGCACCCTTCTACGAAGGCAAGAGCCTCGCCCACCCCGCCATCAGCGCCTCGCAGGACAGCGGCCTGGATGTCGCCTTCCTCAAGGAAAAAGAGGGCGTCAACGGTTACTACTGCGAATGCAAGAGCAGCAGCTCGAAACCTATGCTGCTCGACCAGTTCGGCAACGCCTTCATCCGCTCCGTCTTCTACGCCGCGCTGGACAAGGAATCAGACACCAGCGTGCAAACCATGCTGGTACTGTTCCGCCAGGGCGACAAGAACGGCCTGCGCGCCTACCGCTACCATCGCGGCTCCGGCAAGTACCGGCGCCTCGACGGCTTGCAGCCGGCACTGAACCGCATCGTGGCGCAAAGCACCGCCCCAAATGCGGGGCAGGTCAAGGCCGCGCTGGCGAAACTGGCGCCGATGGATTACAGCGTCGCGCGGGGCAAGAGCGGCAATGCGGACTTCGACGCCATCGACCATACGCAAGGCACCATCGTCGGCTACTACAGCGATGATGGCAAGCCCGTGGCGGCTGGCAGCAAGGACGCCATCACCTACAAGAAAACCTTCCAGAAAAAAGGCGACCGTTTTCTCACCGCCAGCTACACCCTGTACAGCGATGCGGGCGCCGGCATCCTGCCCAATTACCGCCTGTGGCAAGTGACGTGGGAAACGGCGCCGCAGCAATTCACTGGCAGCGAAGATGGCCCGTCCGTCCTCTACAGCCTGGCCTGGGATGACGGCTCGGTCGTCGAGCGGGGCCAGTACACCAAGGGCAAGCGCCAGGGCCTGTGGGTGCGCGAGGGCATGCACGAAGGCAGCGAAAAAGGCAATTTCATCAACGGCCTGCGCGAGGGAGTCTGGCACTTCGACTATCCCAAACAGAGCGAAAGTGGCGCCTACCAGGCCGGCAAGCGCGAAGGCCGCTGGACGGTCGTCAACTATGCCGATGAAGAAGAAGTGACGGGTTTCGACACCTATGCGGACGGCCAGCTGAACGGCCCGCACGAACGCCGCATGGGCGGCAAGCTGCAAACGCGCGGCAACTACGTCAACGGCGCGCGCCATGGCGCGTGGATCACGGAAGACGGCGACGGCAGCTTTATCGACGGCTTGCGCGACGGGCCGTGGAAGCTCAAGCTCAAGGACAAGGTCACGCAAAGTGTCACTTTTGTGAAAGGCAAAAAACAGGGCGAGGCTCTCGACACGGATGCGCAAGGCGCGCTGCGCGTGCGCGACCACTACCAGGCGGGCGTGCTCGATGGCGCGCGCACGCGCTACCTTGGCCCGGCCGGCAAGGAATACGTGGTCTACACGGCCACCTATCGCAATGGCCAGCTGGACGGGCGCGAACAGGCGTTCGACGACAGCGGCAAGATCCTGCGCCTCGATACGCTGTGGGACAATGGCAAGAAACAGGGCCTCGACGCACGCTACTACCCGAACGGCAAGCCGGAACGCATGGCCGTCATCGACCAGGGACGCCTGCTCACGCACCTGCGCGAATACTATGAAGACGGCCAGCTGCTCAACGACATCCACCGCTGCACCTTCAAGGAATACGGCAGCACGCGCGACGACGTGTGCGAATACCACCACATGTACTACCCGGACGGCAAGCCGCAGTATTACTACGCCTTCCAGTACGGCCAGCGCCAGGAAGGCTATTCGAACTACCCGAACGGCAAGCGCAAGGACGAACTGCTGGTCGACCGCGCCGCCGACACTTCCGTCGTCAACGCCTATTACGAAAGCGGCCAGCTCAAATGCACGGAGCCGCGCAGCGGCCACAGCACGCGCACGGTGAATGGGCAGAGCATGATCAGCTACGGCTCGGCCGACCGCGATGGCGACAATATCTGCTACCACCCGAACGGCAAGGTGGCCAGCATTTTCACCTTCCGCAAACGCGTGCTCGTCGAATGCGGCAAGCGCTACGATGACACGGGCAAACAGACGTTCCCGGGGCCGGAAGGCTGCCCGCCCCCCAGGCAGGTGGACTACCCTATCGGACTGTGACAATGATGCAAACAAGACAGCCGCAGTGCATCCAGAACCCCGAGCGCATCGATGCCGGGGCGATCCACGCCACCATCGCGAGCGGCCAGCAGGTGCTGGTACAGTTCAATACCCTGGCCGAGCCGGGGCCGCTGCTGGCCGACCTCGACGCCCTGGCCGCCACCTGCGGCACGGCGCTGACCATCCGTATCTACGGCTATGACCCGAAGGTGTTCGATGCCCGCATCCTGCGCGCGCTGCCGCATGTGGCCAGCCTGTCCATCGATTGCCACCGGCAAGCCATCCATCTGGAAGCATTGGGCGAGCTGCGCCACCTGAAGCGCCTGAGCCTGGGCGTGTACGAGCTGGCGCAAGCCGACATCCTGCAGCTGGACAATTTGCGCGGCCTCGAATACCTGCACCTGGGCGAGTCGGCCAGGAACAGTATCGACCTGGCGCCCCTGCACCACTACGCGCACCTGGCCAGCCTGGCCATCGAGGGCCATAGCCAGCATATCGACACCCTGGCCAGCCTGCCGGCGCTGCAGGAGCTGTCGCTGTACCGCATCAAGAACAAGGTGCCGCTGGATTTCATATCGGAGATGGCCCGCCTGGACAGGCTGCTGTTGCAGCTGGGTGGCCGCGAATCGCTCGCGCACATCGAGGCGCCGCTGTTGAGGAAACTGGAAGTGATACGCGTGCGCGGCCTGGAAACGCTGGGCGATATCGGCCGCTTTCCCCTGCTGCAGGCGCTATGGGTGGAAGACCAGATCAAGCTGCGGCAGATCGCGCTGGGGCCCAATCCCGTGCTCGAACGCCTGAACCTGCACACCTGCAAGACGCTCGACAGCCTGCCCGGCCTGGCCACCTTGCCCGCCCTGCGCCAGTTGTCGGCATCCGAGACCATGCTCGACATCGACGCCTTGCTCGCGCATGGCTTGCCCGCGTCCCTCACGCATGCGCGCCTGCGCACCGGCCGGAAAACACGCGACGACGCCATCGCCGCGCAGCTGGTGCAACTGGGCTACGAAGCGGCGCGCCCTTGCTAAAATCAGCGGCTGGTCGCCAGCTTGCGCTGCCATAGCGCCACGTCGATCATCACGCCGTCGACGCCCGTGTTGCGGATGTAGACGCGGTAGCTGCCCTGTCCCATGTCGCCATCGAGGTAGGCCGTGCGCTCGTTGCGCTGCAGCCGGGCGCCCTTGGCCAGCTGGCGATAGCGCTCCACCACCGCATCGAAACTGGCGTAGCTGCGCAGCGCCACTTCTAGGTCGCGCGGCGGGCGGCCTTCGGCATGGTCCAGCACATTGTTCTGTTTCTTGCCCTTGAGCGTGAGCGGATAGGCAAACACGCCGGCGCCGGCCGACGTCAGCACCGTGGATTTATCGAGTAGCAGCGGCAAGAGCGCCGGTGGATAGGCGGGCGGCAGCTGGGCGCGGTTCCAGCCCGGCAAGGCCGGCTGCGCCAGCACATACTCGACGCTGGCGATCTTCTGCCCATCGGCGCCCGCTTCCTTGTCGCCCGCGATCAGCGCCAGCATGGGCGGCAATTGCCGGGCCCAGGCCAGCAAGGGCGCCGCTTCGCCGACCAGCATGCCCTTGCGGTGGAACACCGTCAGCACCGCGTTCGGATCAGGATTGCAGACTTTCGCCAGCGGCTGGCCTTCTAGGTGGCAATGCCCGTTGACCAGGCCAAAGGCGATGATGGCGCCGCGCTTGTCGAGCAGCATGGCGCCCCGTTCCCGGCCCTGCTTGCGGTCATTCATCGACGCCAGCAACTGGCGGCCATCGGCCAGCACGGCGCGCGTGGCGTCGCGCTTTTCGCTGATCGCTTCAAGCGCCTGCGCCAGCAGCAGTTCATCGTCTTCCGTATAGCTACCGCGCGCGTAACCGAAGAAATCGAACAGGGCCGCGCGCACTTGCGGGGCTTCGCTCAGGCGCGGCAAGGGACCGCCGGTCAGCAGGGAAGACAGGCTTTTGGCGGCCGGCGCCGAGGGTGCCGCCGTGGCGCCGGCCGGCTGGGAAAAGACGCAAGCGGCTGCCAGCAAGACGCCGCCCAGGGTGCGGTAATTCGAAAAAATGATATGCATGATTCTGTCTGTCGGGGATTTGGCCGCGATTCCGGCCACGCATGACGCGCCGCCGATTCTAGCATGGCGCCAGCCCCCATGCGGTGCGGCTGGCGGACGGCATGCGTGCCGGCGCGGCTGTTATGATGGCCGCAATGACGACACCAGCCCACGCCTCGCCCCTGCTTGTCCTCCTGCCTGGCATGGATGGCACGGCCCGGCTATTCCACCGCTTTGACGCCGCCTTGCGCGCGCAAACCGCCATCGACACCCAGGCCATCGCCTATCCGGCCGCGCCACTCGACTATGCGGCGCTGGATGCGTTCGTGCGCGAGCGCTTGCCGCAGGACCGTCCCTTCGTCGTGCTGGCAGAATCGTTTTCGGGGCCGCTGGGGGCAGCTTTGCGCGCTGATCCACCGCCCGGCATGCGGGCGCTCATCCTGTGCTGTTCGTTTGTGCGCAATCCGCGCCCGATGCTGGCGCCGCTGCGCCACTTGCTGGAATTCGTTCCCTTTGGCGCACTGCCCGGCTTCGCCCTGCGCCAGGCGCTGCTGGCGCCGTATGCGACACCGCCACTGCAGGCGGAACTGGCGGCGGCGCTGGCGCAAGTGCCCCCGGCGTGCTGCGCCAGCGCCTGCGCGCCGTGCTGGAAACGGACGCCTCACCCAGCTTCGCGCGCGGCAGCCTGCCCGTGCTGTATCTGCGCGCCCGCCACGACCGCCTGGTGCCGCCGGCAAACGCCCTGCAGATACTGCGGCAGGCAGCCGGCACGCAGCTGGTCGATATCGCCGCCCCACACATGCTGCTGCAAGCGGCGCCGGAAGCGGCCGCCGGCGCGGTCGCCGCCTTTCTCACGGGCCTGTCAGCCCCGCAGGCGCGCAGCTAAACGTGCGCTGGCAAGCACGGCCAGCCAGCTCAAGCCGCCCGACAGCACGCTGAAATAGATGGCCCGCAGCGGATGCTGGGGCAGCAGATACGCGAGCACCGCCGCGCCCAGCAAGGCGCACAGCAGCGGTTTCACCCTGCCGGGCGGCAGCAGCGCCAGCAGCAAATTCGTGCCCGCATACACGTAAAACACCAGCAGCAGGGCCAGGCCGCCAGCCACGCCGCGCGAGCCGAGGCTGCCAAATAGCTGCGTGTACAGGTAAAACCCCAGCCAGCTCAACACAATAAACAGCAGGCAGCCCAGCGCATGCGCGCCCAGGCCAGCCATCAGGCGGTTCTTCATGGAAATCATCCGTCTCGTGCAAAGCCGCATCATAGCGATTTTGTTGCTAATACCATCGGTTGACGTGCCTACCTACTAGATGGTAGACTTATTTCGAACCCGGTATTTCACCCGGCAATCTTTCCGCGCCACGGCGCATTCGACCCTTTGCGAGGCACCCCATGCATCAACTGTTCACTCCCTACGACCTATCCGGCATTTCCCTGGCCAACCGCGTCGTCATGGCGCCGATGACGCGCACGCGCACCCTTGAAAATAATCCCGACGCGCTCACCGCGCTGTATTACGCCCAACGCGCCTCGGCCGGCCTGATCGTCACCGAAGGCTTGCCGGTCTCCGAGGAAGGCCGCGGCTATTTGTATACGCCAGGCATCCATAGCGACATCCAGGGCCAGGGCTGGCGTCGGGTGACTGATGCCGTGCATGCCAAGGGCGGCAAGATCTTCGCCCAGCTGTGGCACGTGGGCCGCATGTCGCATGTGTCTATCCAGCCTGGCAACGTGGCGCCCGTCGGCCCCAGTACCGTGGCGGCGGAAAACACCACCGTCTACGCCTGGATCGAACCGGGCAAGGCCGGACCGGTGCTGCCCAGCGTGCCGCGCGCGCTGACCGTCGACGAGATCGCGCGTGTGACCGCCGACTTCGTGCATGCCGCGCAGGTGGCCATGGCCGCGGGCTTCGATGGCGTCGAAATCATGGCAGCCAACGGTTTCCTGTTCGACCAGTTCCTCAGCAGCGCCGTCAATACGCGCACCGACCAGTACGGCGGCAGCATCGCCAACCGCCAACGCTTTTTGCTGGAAACGATAGACGCCCTGTCGACCGCCATCGGCAGCAGCAAAGTCGGCGTGCGCGTTTCGCCGTTCGGCCGCCTGTACGACATGCGCGCCTATGCCGATGAAGCGCAGGTGTGGACCAGCGTGGCGCAGGCCCTCAACACGAGGAAGCTGGCTTATGTGCATCTGAACTACCAGCCGACCATCACGGCAGCGGAAGTGCCGCCCGGCTTTGGTGCGCAATTCCGCCAGGACTACCATGGCACCCTGATCGGCGCGGGCGGCTTCACGCAGGAACTGGCGCGCAGCGAGCTGAAAAAAGGTGACCTCGACCTGATCGCCTTCGGCATGCCGTTCATTTCCAACCCGGATCTGGTGGAACGCATGCAGAACAACTGGCCGCTGGCCGACAGCGACCGCTCGACCTACTACGGCGCCAGCGGCCCCCTGTCCCAAGGCTACACCGACTATCCAGCCTATGGCGCAGCGGCCGGTGCCACCATGCTCAATGGTATTGACGTAGCAGGCCTGCAACAATTTGCCCAAGGCGTGGCAGACCATCCAGACAAGGGCGAGGCGCGCTTCAACGTCAAGACCAAATGGCAACATCAGACGCGCAGCGTGGCCACCGTCAGCCACTATGTCCTGGGCGGTGAAAAGCATGCGCGCCATTTCGAGATCGCCTCCGATGAACCGCATGAATTGCTGGGCCAAAACACGGCGCCGAATCCGCAAGAGTTGCTGATGGCCGCCCTCAACGCTTGCCTTTCAGTGGGTTACGCCGCCAATGCGGCAGCCATGGGCATCACCGTGCACAGCCTGGAGATCGAAACGGACGGCAAGCTGGACCTGCGCGGCTTCCTCGGCCTGGACGAGAACATCAATCCCGGCTACGACGAAGTCAGCTACGTGGTGCGACTGCATACGGATGCCTCGCGCGAGCGCGTCGAGGCGCTGCACCAGGCCGTAACCAAAACCTCGGTCAACCTGGCCAATTTCTCAAAGGCCATCCGCATGCTGCCCAAGCTGGAAATTATCGAGGCCTGATTCCCATCCCGGGAATCGCCGAACCACCAACCCGCGCGCAAGCGCATACATAGTGAGGAAATCATGGAAGACTGGAAACAAGCTCGGCAAGACATCAACACACGTGCGATGCAACTCAACGCACTGACGCCCGACACCATGAAAGGCATCGCCGCACTGGGCGGCGCCGGCGACAAGACGAACCATCTCGACGCGAAGACGCGGGAACTGATCTCGCTGGCCGTGGCCGTCACCACGCGCTGCGACGGCTGCATCGCCTTCCACGCTGCTGCAGCCAAGAAACTGGGCGTGACCGTTGAAGAAATTGCCGAAGCGCTCGGCGTGGCGATCAACCTCAATGCCGGCGCCGCTGTTGTGCTACAGCACCCACGTGCTGGACGCTTTCGACAAGGCTTGATACAGCCGCGTCAGCCGGCCTGACAATACGCATGCCAGGCCGGCCATTCAAGGAAAAACCATGAACAGCAATACAAAAACGCTCGTCGTCGATATCTGGTCCGATTTCGTCTGCCCCTGGTGCTGGATTGCCAAGCGCCGCTTTGACAAGGCCCTTGCCGCTTTCGAGCACAGGGACGCCGTGCAGGTCAACTTGCGCGCTTACCGCATTGCGCCTAACCATCAAGCCGAACCGTTCAAGGCAGCCTTGTTGAAAAAGTTTCGTGATCCGATGGCCGCCGAGGGAATGATGTACTCGGTGCACTCGCATGGGGCAGCGGAAGGCCTGGACTATCAGTTCGACACCATGCTGTTTGGCGACACCATGGACGCGCACATGCTCGTCAAGGCAGTCGAAGACAAGGCATTGCAACAGCGCCTGGCCGAAGTCCTCTACGAACAAAGTGTTTCGCACGGCAAGTCGCTGTTCGACCGCGACTCCCTCGCCCTGCTCGCAGCGCAAGCGGGTGTGCCTGCCGATGTGGTGCAGAACGCCTGGTCGACACCGCAATTGCGTCAACAGGTACAGGACGATGAGTACAAAGCCTCGCACATCGCTTCCGGCGTGCCGCTGTTCGTCTTTGGCAATGGCGCGCACATTTCTGGCGCACAGCCGCAAGAGGTATTCCAGCACGCGCTGGAACAAATGCATGCCCGGTCCCAGGCGGAGCTGGCGGCATCGGTCGGGCAGGTCTGTGGCCTGGACGGCTGCACTATTTAAGCGCAGGATACTTACGCCAGATTGTCGAGCATATGGTGAAAGGCTGCCAGTGGATCGATCGATGGCCCCAGGGCCCAGCCGATAAAGCTGGCGCCTTCGAGGGTACTGAGCAGCATGAAGGCGTAATCCCTGGCAGGTTTCTGCAAGGTCCAGCCATGCAGTTGCGCCGCCTGAACGATATTTTTTTCCATCCACTCCAGCTGCTGCGCCATCAGGCGCCGACCCAGGGCTTGCAGCGATTCGGGCAGCGCCGCCATTTCGGCCGCGAGCGCGCCGCACAGCGGCAGCAAATGATCGTTGGCGCTGGCCAGGAACAGCCCCGCGAACTCGCGCAGGCGTTCGACCGGATCGGCGTGCGCCGCATCGATGGCTTGCAGCTTCTCTGTAAACACCTCGATATATTGCGTGATCAATGCCACGCCAAGGTTTTCCTTGGTGGGAAAATGATGATGGATGCTGGCCTTGCGTATGCCTATCTCTTCCGACAAATCGGCATAACTGAAAGCAGCATAGCCTTTCGTACGCAGGTGGATCTCTGCGCTCTTCAAAAGGGCGTCCCGGGTACTCACTGACATGACAGGCTCCTGCGCCAACGGCCATGCCGGCCATTGACGGATTAAATTCAACAAGGGGCAATTATGCCTCAAGTACCTGCAGCCAGGGCCCGAGTCACGCTAGTGCAGCGCTGAACATCACCCGTTAAAAAAGCCGGCCCCTTCATGACGAGAGGGCCGGCCTTGATGCATCAGCCACGGTGGCGGATTCCGCGCACTCAACACAATAAACAGCAGATGGAGCGGGTCTTCATGGCTGTTTCAATACCGGAATGAAACGGTGGCCACAAGCATGACACATGAAGGTACGCGCATATTTGTCCTGCAAGGCGGCGGCATCCTTGTCCCAATTGGCGATGAAGGCCGTTTGTGACCATGCGATGGAGACGACACCGCCTGCCACGAAGATCCAGAACAGGCCATTCGCGCCAGCCTGGTAAAAGACGACGGCGGCGATGACAAAAGCGATCACGCCCAACACGATCAGCCCTACCTTCTGGCCGGCCTGCATCGCCGGCCTGGCGGCCTGACGCGACAACAAGGTCTGGCTGCGCGTATGCGCATGGCCGTGGATGAAATCACCATCGATCCTACCCGACATATGGGTCGATGTGCCTGAAATGCCGGAGGCATGCACCATGGAGAGCCGTTGAACGTTGGAACTGTCACATGCCGGGCAATGCGCCATTGCTTTTTCCATAAAATAAAATAATCGCGCACTGTAGCATAAAAAAAAGCCGGCCCTTTCACGAGGAAAGAGCCGGCTTGCTGACGTTTGCAGCTAAGCGATTACTTCGCGGAATTGAGCAGCAATTCGTTGAGGCGTTTCACAAAACTGGCAGGGTCGGCCAATGATCCACCTTCGGCCAGCATGGCCTGGTCGAACAGGATGTTGGCCCAGTCGCCGAACTTGCCGCCTTCCGCATCTTCGTATTTCAGACGCGTCACCAGCGGGTGGTTCGGATTGATCTCCAAAATCGGCTTCGATTCCGGCGCGCTCTGGCCTGCCGCCTTCAGCATGCGCAGCAGGTTGCCCGACAATTCGTTTTCATCGGCCACCAGGCAGGCTGGCGAATCGGTCAGACGGAACGTGACGCGCACGTCCTTGGCCTTGTCGGCCAGCACGGTCTTCATCTTGCCCACCAGGTCGGCGTACGAGGTTTCCGTTTCTTCGTGCTCTTTCTTTTCCGCTTCGTCTTCCAGCGCGCCCAGGTCCAGGCCGCCCTTGGCGACGGAGACCAGTTCCTTGCCTTCGAAGTCCTGGATAAACGACAGCATCCATTCATCGACGCGGTCCGTCAGCAGCAGTACTTCGACGCCCTTCTTGCGGAAGATTTCCAGGTGCGGGCTGTTCTTGGCGGCGGCGTAATTGTCGGCCGTGACGTAATAGATCTTGTCCTGGCCTTCCTTCATGCGCGCCACGTAGTCGGCGAACGACGTGATTTGCTCGTCGCTGTCGTTGGCGGTCGAGGCAAAGCGCAGCAGCTTGGCCAGGCGTTCCTTGTTGGCCGCATCTTCGCCGATGCCTTCCTTCAGCACCTGGCCGAATTCCTTCCAGAAGACGGCGTACTTGTCCTTCTTGTCCTGCTCGTCGGCATTCGCCAGCTCTTCCAGCATTCCCAGCACGCGCTTGGTCGAGCCTTCGCGGATCACCTTGACGTCGCGCGACTCCTGCAGGATTTCACGCGACACGTTCAGCGGCAGGTCGGCCGAGTCGATCACCCCGCGCACGAAGCGCAGGTAGGTCGGCATCAGCTGCTCGGCATCGTCCATGATGAAGACGCGCTTGACGTACAGCTTGATGCCGCCGCGCTTGTTGCGGTCCCACATGTCGAACGGCGCCTTGGCCGGGATGTACAGCAGCTGCGTGTATTCGCTGCGCCCTTCCACGCGGTTATGCGTGTGGCTCAAAGGCGACTGGAAGTCGTGCGACACGTGCTTGTAGAATTCGTCGTACTGTTCCGGCGTGATGTCGGCCTTGTTGCGGGCCCACAGGGCGCTGGCCTGGTTGACGGTTTCGAATTCGTCTTTCAGGACGGTTTCTTTTTTCTCGTCGTCCCACTCTTCCTTCTGCATCACGATCGGCAGCGAGATATGGTCCGAGTATTTGCGGATGATGGACTTGATCTTCCAGCTCGACAGCAATTCGTCCTCGCCTTCGCGCAGGTGCAGGATGATGTCCGTGCCGCGCGACGGTTTGTCGATGTTCTCGATGCTGTAATCGCCTTCGCCGCCCGACTCCCAGCGCACGCCTTCAGAGGCGTCCACGCCGGCGCGGCGCGTTTCGACGGTGATCTTGTCGGCGACGATGAAGCCGGAATAGAAGCCCACGCCGAACTGGCCGATCAGGGCCGCGTCCTGCTGCTGGTCGCCCGACAGCTTGCCGAAGAATTCCTTGGTGCCCGACTTGGCGATGGTGCCCAGGTGCGAGATCGCCTCGTCGCGGGTCATGCCGATGCCGTTGTCGGAAATGGTGATGGTGCGCGCATCCTTGTCGAAGCTGACCTTGATCTTCAATTCGTGATCGTTGCCGTACAGGGCGTCGTTATCGATCGCTTCAAAGCGCAATTTGTCGGCCGCGTCGGACGCGTTCGAGATCAATTCGCGCAGGAAGATTTCCTTGTTCGAGTACAGGGAATGGATCATCAGGTGCAGCATTTGCTTCACTTCGGTCTGAAAACCCAGGGTTTGCTTTTCGGAGACAGCCATTTTTACCTCATAGTCTTGTGGATGGGACGGATTCTACGGAGTTGGGGATGGTACAGGCGATTTCAAGAGCCCCCGCCGAATGTCGAGCAATGTACTGTTTACCCCAGTGCGCGGGCGAAAAACACCCAGATGCGCTCATCCTGCACCGTAGCCAGGTTCAGGCGCATGCGGGTCGACGGCAGCTGGCGCGGGGAAAACAGGCTGCCTGGCGCCAGCACCAGCCCCTCGGCCAGCGCCTTTTCGGCCAGGACATTCGTGTCGCAGTCCGCATCGGCCCACACGAACATGCCAGCTGATGCCGGATCGAAGCGCAAGCCCGCCTGTTCGACCTTGCGGTAGGTACCCTCGCGCACCTTGTCGAGCCGCGTGCGCAGGCGCTCCGCATGCTTGCGGTACAGTCCCTGCGAGAGGATTTTATACACCACGCGTTCGCCGATGTCGCTGGTAGTCAGCGTGGCGAGCATCTTGCGGTCGGCAAGGCGCTGCGCCCGCTCCGGCGACGTGGCGATGAAGCCCACGCGCAGGTTCGCCGCCAGGCTCTTGGAAAAGCCGCCCAGGTAAATCACGCGGCGCAGCTGGTCCAGCGCGGCCAGGCGCGTGGCCGGCTGCACCGCGCCGCCCGGGTGCATGTCGCAATAAATATCATCCTCGACGATCAGGAAATCGTGCAGTTCGGCCAGGCGCAGCACCTGGAAAGCCTTGGCCGCCGACAGCGACGTCGAACTGGGGTTGTGCAGCACCGAGTTGATCACGTACAGCTTGGGACGGTGCAGGGCCGCCAGTTCGGCCAGCACGGCGATATCGGGGCCGTCATTCAAGCGCGGGATGCCGATGACGTTCATGCCCATGGCGGCAAAGGCGCCGAACATCAGCCAGTACGCAGGATCGTCGACGAAAATGGTCTCGCCGGGGCGGGCAAATTCGCGCGCCACCAGGTCCAGCGCTTGCATCACGCCCACCGTGGTAACGATCTGCTCGGGCGGACAGGCGATTTCCAGCCCCGCCAGTTTCAGCTGCAACTGCTGGCGCAGCGGCAGGAAACCCTGCGGCGCGCCATAGCTCAGCAGCAAATTGCCGGGCTGGCGGCTGACGTCGCGCAAGGCGCGCGCCACCAGGTCGCCATCGAGCCACTCGGACGGCAGCATGCCGGAGCCGGGCGCGGGGATGGCAGGGGTCTGGCGGAACATGTTACGGATCAGCCACACCACGTCCATGGTCTGCACCGCCGCGTCCTGCGCGCCAGGGGTCGGTGCCGGCGTGTTCAGGGACCCGCGCTCGCGCACGAAAAAGCCGGCGCCGCGCCGCGACTCGAGGTAGCCGCGCGCCACCAGCTTGTCGTAGCTGGCCACCACCGTGGCGCACGACACCTCGAGGCTGGCGGCGCACTGACGGATCGAGGGCATGCGCGCGCCGCCGCGCAGCAGCTTGTCGTCGATGCGCGCCGCCAGCGAGCGAGCGATCTGATCGATCAAGGTTTCGCCCGAGGCGCGCGACAGCAAGGGCAGGGACTGCGAGGCGAGTGTATTGCTCATATGACCATGACAGTATGTGAAATTATGCGTGAAAGTGTATTTGTACTGTATTGCTATTCAGCTCTAGGATAGCAGTACGGGCCGGATTGATCCACCCCGCCCCATTGATATTTACCCATGCCAACAGTACCAGGACACCCATGCCATCGCACGCCACCACATCTCCCAGTTCCCCCTGCGTCTCGGCGCCGACCGCAAAGGCCTGTTGCTGGGATTGACAGCCGTCGCCCTCTTCAGCCTGACCCTGCCCTTTACGCGCTTGGCCGTGGCCGAACTCGACCCTACCTTTGTCGCTCTGGGGCGCGCCCTGGTGGCCGCCTGCCTGGCCGGCCTGTGGTTATGGCACCAGCGGGCGCCGTTGCCGCGCCGCGAACAATGGCTGCCGCTGGCGCTCGTGTCGCTGGGCTGCGTGCTGGGCTTCCCCTGGCTGACGTCGATCGCCATGCGCAGCCTGCCCGCCTCGCACGGCGCCGTGCTGGTGGGCATCCTGCCGCTGGCCACCGCCGTGTTTGCAGTACTGCGCGGCAAGGAACGTCCTTCCCCTGGCTTCTGGCTGATGGCCCTACTCGGCACGGCGCTGGTGGTGGCGTTCGCGCTGCGCCAGGGCGGCGGCAGCTTTCACCTTGCCGACTGGCTGATGTTCGCCGCCGTGCTGCTGGGGGCCCTAGGTTATGCCGAAGGTGGGCGCCTGGCGCAAGCCATGCCGGGCCAGCATGTGATTTCCTGGGCGCTGCTGCTGGCCTTGCCATTTGTCTTGCCCGTGGTACTGTGGAGCGCCTGGCCGCAACGCGCGCTGATGGCGCAGGCCAGCGGCGCGGCCTGGCTGGGCTTTGCCTATATCTCCGTGTTTTCCATGTTTATCGGTTTCTTTTTCTGGTACCGGGGCATGGCGCTGGGCGGCGTGGCCCGCGTGGGACAGACGCAGCTGCTGCAGCCTTTCCTCACGCTGGTGGGCGCGGCCGTGCTGCTGCATGAACCATTGACGGGCGAAAGCCTGCTGTTTGCCTGCGCCGTGATCGCCGTGGTGGCCATCGGACGCAAGCTGAAGTAAAACTCCCTGACGCCCATTTGCAACGCCCTCGCGCGTGCGGATGGGCAGAGCCGCGTGCAAGTCGTACAATACCGCAGCACCATGGCGACGCCTATCCGGCGCCGCTTGCGCACGCACCGCCACAAGCGGGCCAACAAATCCAGCCGGCGCAGCTCGGCATCTTCTGTGAGACTCGTATGAAAATTGAAAATCCGAATCCGATCCAATGGCGCTTTGCCGAACGTGCGGAACAGCTGCAAAGCTCGTTCATCCGCGAAATCCTGAAGATCACGCAGCGTCCCGAGATCATCTCGTTTGCCGGCGGCCTGCCCTCGCCTGCCACCTTCCCCGTGGAAGAAATGAAGACCGCCTTCGACAAGGTACTGTCCAATAATGGCAAGGTGGCCCTGCAATACGGCCCGACAGACGGCTACCTGCCGCTGCGCCAGTGGATCGCCGACTCCTTATCCAGCAATGGCAGCACCATCATGCCGGAACAAGTGTTGATGACGTCCGGCTCGCAGCAGGCGCTGGACTTGCTGGGCAAGGTCCTGATCGACGAAGGCAGCCGTGTGCTGGTGGAAACCCCCAGCTACCTGGGCGCCCTGCAGGCGTTTTCCGTCTACCGTCCCGAATTCGTTTCCGTCGATACCGATGACGAAGGCCTGGTACCGTCGTCCATCAACCCCGTCGCCGATGGCGCGCGCCTCTTGTACGCGCTGCCGAACTTCCAGAACCCGACGGGCCGCAGCCTGTCCATGGCGCGCCGCGTGGAACTGGTGGAAACCTGCGCCCGCCACGGCCTGCCGCTGATCGAGGATGATCCGTACGGCGCCCTCAGCTACAGCGGCGAGCCGTATCCGAAGATGATCAATATGAATCCGGATGGCGTGATCTACATGGGCTCATTCTCGAAAGTGCTCACGCCCGGCATCCGCCTCGGCTACGTGGTGGCGCCGATGCCACTGGTGCGCCGTTTGGAACTGGCCAAGCAGGCGGCCGACCTGCACACGTCGCAACTGACGCAGATGGTCGTGCATGAAGTGATCAAGGATGGCTTCCTGGACCGGCATATCCCCAGCATCCGCAGCCTGTATGGCAACCAGTGCCAGGCCATGCTGTCGGCACTGGAAGAGCACTTCCCGGCCGGCGTCACCTGGACGAAGCCTGAAGGCGGCATGTTCATCTGGGTCACCCTGCCGAAACACATCGACGCCATGAAATTGCTCGATGAAGCCATCGCCAACAAGGTCGCCTTCGTGCCGGGCGCGCCGTTCTACGCTAACACGCCGGACACGCACACCCTGCGCCTGTCGTTCGTGACTGTGCCGCCGGAACGCATCCGCGAAGGTATCGCCATCCTGGGCAAACTGATCGCCGCAAAAATGTAACTGAGCTCCTCACGCCCCGCCTGCCGCGGGGCGTGTCACTGCTGCCCCAGCGCCAAGGGGCACGCGCCTTCCCCCTTAAAAACCGCCTTCACGATAGCAACTGCGTTTATATATTTTTAAAAATAGTATAAAAATAATACTTTCCACCTCGCGCAACGTCGATTTTTTCACCCAAAAAATTAGCAAGGATGTATGATTTGACCGCTGTAGCAGATTTGAACCCGGTCAGCTTCACCGAAAGTGCAGCAAACACTGGCATCGCAGAGTACATCGAGAAGGCCGGAAGCAATGAGTTCAGGCAGTGCGGAACATTTCCAGCGGCGCGACGCCGCTATTTTGATTGTCGACGATGCGCCGGCCAACCTTGAGCTGCTGCGCAAGCTGATGAGCGAGCAAGGTTATCAAACCTATGTCGCCACGTCCGGCGAACGGGCGCTGGCGATCGCCCAGCGCGCCCATCCCGATTTGATCCTGCTCGACGTGCTGATGCCGGACATGGACGGCATCGAAACGTGCCGGCGCCTCAAACAGCATCCGCTGACGCAGGGTATCCCCATCATCTTCATGAGCGCCAAGACGGAAACGGAAGACGTGGTGGCCGGCTTCGACTGCGGCGCCGTCGATTACATCAGCAAACCGCTGCGCATGGCCGAAGTGTGCGCGCGCGTGCGCGCCCAGCTGCAAATCCGCAGCAACAATGAAACCCAGCAGGAACAGGCCGAGCGCCTGCGCACCATCGTCAACAACATGGCCGAGGGCTTGCTGATCATCGAAGCCGATGGCCGCATCCAGTACACCAACCCGGCCTGCGACCAGTACCTGGGCTACCGCGAAAACGAACTGGCCGGGCGCTTCATCGGCGAGCTGCTCAGCCCCCTGGTGACGCAGGAATACCTCGATTACTTCGCCATGTACGCAGCCAACCCGGAGAAGGCGCACAAGCACGGCACGCGCGAAGTGGCAATCCGCCACCGCAACGGCGAGGCGCTGAGCATGGACCTGACCCTGACGCCCATGTACCTGCGCCAGCCCCTGTATATCGGCCTGCTGCACGACATCACGCACCACAAGCAGTCGGAAGACGCCTTGCAGCGCGCCGCCTATCTCGACCCGCTGACGCAGATCCCCAACCGCCGGCATTTCGACAGCTTCCTGGAAAAGGAATGGCAGCGCGCCGTGCGCGGCGGGGGCACCCTGTCGCTGGTGGTGCTCGACGTCGACCACTTCAAGCTGTACAACGACAGCCTGGGCCACCCGGCAGGCGACAGCTGCCTGCAGCAGGTGGCGCAAGCCATCGCCTCACACGCCGCCCGCCCGGGCGACCTGGCGGCCCGCTACGGCGGCGAGGAATTCGTCCTGCTGTTCGCCGACACGGATGCCGAAGGCGCCCTGCACCTGGCCGTCGCCATCCGCGCGCACATCGAGGCACTGCAATTGCCGCACCCGAAATCGATCACTTCGCCGTGGATCACCGTCAGCATCGGCGTGGCGACCATCCGCCCGCACCAGCTGGACAAGCGCGAAGCGCTGTTCGTCGCCGCCGACCGCGCCCTGTACGTGGCCAAGGAAGGGGGCCGCAACCAGGTGCGCGTCACGCAATCGGGCAGCGCGGCCTGGGAAACGGTCAAGGCGCTCGTCCTGCGTTAAAACTTCCTCGACACGCTCAGCTTCGCATTGCGTCCCACACCAGTCACCGCTTCGCTCAGGTACGGCATGTAGTTGCGGTTGAAGACATTATCGACCGTCAGCCGCACTTCCGTGCCGCGCCACACGCCCTGTTTGCCATTCCACGATGCGAACAAGGTGTGCAGCGCATAGCCTTTCGACGGTGGCAGGCGGTAAACATTCCCCACTGGCAGGACGCGGTCCTGCTTCGCCACGAAGCGGCCCTGCCAGCCAATGCTGACCCCAAGGTCGGGCATGCGCCAGCCCAGGCCCGCCATCAATTTATCCGGCGCGACGGTCGACACCGGTTCGTCCTGACCCCACGGGTCGCGCTGGGAACCGGTGCGCGTGCCGCGCTGCTTCGACAGCGAAGCGCTGGCAAACAGGCGCGGCGAGTTGTAGTAAGACTCGACCTCCACGCCCTGCGTGCGGAAACCGGCAAGGTTGCGGTAGGACGACAGGGCTGGCGGCACCTTGCCCGATCCCGGTACATAGCCTTCGATCAGGATGCCCAGGCGCGGGCCGATATTGTCGCTGACCTTGTTGCGGTACGCCGTCAGGCGCAACTGCACGTCGTCGCGCTCCATGAACATGTTCTGCCGGTGCAGCATGACGCCCGTGCGCACGGCAGTCACGCGCTCGACGGCCAGATCGCGGCTAGTGCCCGGCGTCGATGAACCGAGCCTGGACGACACATAGTATTCATTCGAATACATCTCGTCGATCGTCGGCGCGCGCCAGGTGCGGCTCAAGTCGCCGAACAGCGCCACGCTGCTCGAGGCCTTCCAGAACAGGCCCAGGCGAGGCGACCAGTCTTCGTGCGCCTTTTCGCTGAAGTCGTGGCCGGCCGCCGCCAGCGGGCTGTTGTAGCGCGACGCCTTGTTCGGCACACCCTCGGATACGACGCGGTCATGGCGCAGGGCCGCCGTCACCGTCAGGTCGCCATACGTCATCGCATCCTGCAGATACAGGCCTGTGGTTTCCTGGCGCCCGGCCGGCATGTAGTAGGGCTGGAAGTAGCCATAGTTGTAGCTGGGGTCCTTCAGCGCCGTCGACGACGGGTAGTACATCAGGGTGTCGCGCACGTTCTTGTGCCATTGCAGGCCCGTTTGCAGCACGTGCGAAATGGCGCCTGTCGTAAACACGCTTTCGTTGCGCACCTCCGCGATGCGGTCCACGTACGAGGCCCAGCTCTCGTTGCCCAGCGATCCCAGGTAGGAACCCAGCGAAGCGGACGGCAGGCGCTTGTCATGCTGGTCCGTGTGCGAATAGCCGGCGCTTGCCGTCAGCTTGATCCATGGATTGTCCTGCGGCGCGTACTGCCACTTCACGGAATAGGTGTCGTCGTCCTGGTCGCGGTAAACGGCCTTACGCTGCCACGCTTCTTCCAGGCCATACTTCTTGATTTCCGCATCGGTAGGCGTAGGCACGTCCTCGCCCATGGCGGCGAACGGGCCCCAACCCGTGCTGCCGCTCTTCATGGCCGTCAGGGTCAGCAGTTGCTCCGGCGTCAGGCGAATATTCAGCTTCGCCAAGCTCGATGGCGCGTCGATGGCGGAAAAACGGAATGGCTTGCCATCGGGTTTACGCAAATCGTCCGACTTGCGCTGCGTGGTGAAGGCCATCGCATCGAAGCGGCCATCTGCGCTGCGGCCGTACACGGCCACGGTGGCGTCGTTTTCCGCATTGTTCGAGTGGCGCGAATACTTCAGCATGGCGCCCACGTTCTCGCCGCCTTCCAGCAGGTCTTGCGCATCCTTGGTCTCGACCGTGATGACGCCGCCGAAGCCGCCATTACCGTACAAGCTTGTGTGCGCACCCTTGTTGACCTCGATCTGCTTGATCAATTCCGGCTCGATGAAGATGGAACCCTGGCGGTATTTTTCAAAGCCCTTGGGCACGCCGTCGAGAATGACTTTCACGTCCTGCACTTTATTGAAGCCCCAGATATTGAGGCTCTGGCCACTGGGACGGGCCGTGCCGGCCAGGTCCACGCCGGGCAAGGTGTCGAGCAAGGAGGCGACATTGTCGGCCTGCTGGCGTTCGATGTCGGCGCTGCTGATATACGAGCGTCCGGCCGTGCCGGCGCTGATGGCGTCGCCAAACACGCTGATGGCGGGCATCTGCACCGCATCGGCCTTATCGGCCATCGCTGCCGCCCACGCATGGCCATGCGCGCCGCCCAATGCCAGCGCCAGCGCGGCGGCCAGCGGGGTCAATCCTTGTTTGCTGCTGCTCTTCATCGCTATCCTTGCCTGGGTTTGCTTACTGCTTGATACTGATGGAATGAAAAAATGCTGGGGCAGAGAAAAGCGGTGCACGATCAAGCGGCGGCATTGAAGGAACCGTTGCGGCGGAACTCTGCCCGCGCCGAAACGCCGCCAGCGCATGGCCAGCGGCGCACTGCAGTCACTGGGATAAGTTGCCTTAGTGAAATGCGGAACACATCATATGATGAATGCGAATGATTCGCAATCCGATTTAAAGGGTAGCTATTCCGGATAGCCTGTGATGTCGGCGATTTCTCGGTACAGGGGCTGCAGCCGCGCATACATCTTGCTGTACACGCGCCGGTACAACTGCTCGTAGATTTTGCGGTGCTCGGGATGCGGCTGGAATAGCTTGCCCTTGCGCGTCATGGCTTGCACGGCGGCGGGAAAGTCCGCATGCCAGCCCAGGCCCACGGCGGCGGCGATGGCCGCACCCAGGCCAGAACTTTCATACACGTGGGCGCGCGCGGCGGGCAAACCGAAGATGTCGGCCGTCAGCTGCATGGCCGCATCGCTCTGCGAACCGCCGCCCGCGATGCGCAGCTCCGTGATGGCGATGCCGCTGCGCTGCTCGATGCGCTCCTTGCCTTCGCGCAGCGCGTACGCAAGCCCTTCGAGGATGGCGCGGTAGATGTGCGCGCGCGTGTGCACGTCGCCAAAGCCGATCATGGCGCCCTTCGCTTCCGGTCCCGGCACCTTGATGCCGGGACTCCAGTACGGCTGCAGCATCAGCCCCATGGAACCGGGCGGCACGGCCTCGACCAGGCGGTCGAACAGCGCTTCGGCGGACAAGCCCGTACCATCTTCGGCGGCCGCCGCCCGTTCGCGGTCGCCGAACTGCTCCTTGAACCAGTTGACCATCCAATAGCCGCGGAAAATCTGCACCTCCGTGCTGTAGGCGCCCGGCATGGCGGCCGGATACGGCGGAATGAAGCGCGTCACTTCCACATACTTGCGGTTGGTCGTATTGATGGTGGCCGTGGTGCCGTAGCTCAGGCACGCCACATGCGGCTCGACGCAGCCGGCGCCCAGCACTTCGCACGCCTTGTCGGCGGCGGCCGCCAGCAGCGGCGTGCCTTCCGGGATGCCCGTCGCCGCAGCGGCCGCCCTGGTGATGGCGCCCATGCGCGTGCCCGGGGTCACCAGCTCGGGCAGCATGGAGGGTTTCACTGCAAGCGCCTGCCACTTCCAGTCGAAGCGCCCGGCCCAGGCGTGGCGCTTGTAATCGAACGGAATATACGCCACTTGCGATCCTGTCGAATCGACGTAGCGCCCGCAGAGGCGGTGATTCAAAAAACCCGACAGCAGCAGGAATTTGTGCGTACGGCGCCAGATGTCGGGCTGGTGCGCGCTAATCCAGTTGATCTCGGCCTCACGACGGAAATATGTGATCGTGCCATCGAGGCGCATGGCGCGGAAGGCGGCGCGCCACCACGGCGCCAGTTGCGGGATGTCGCGCGTGCTGCGCTGGTCTAGCCAGGTAATGGCGGGCCGCAAGGGTGCGCCATGTTCATCCACGTTGACCACCGTGCCGCGCTGCGTCGTCACGGCCACGCCTGCGACCGACGATTTTTCAATGACGGTGCCGCGCCACAGCTGCTGGCACGCTTCGCACACGGCTTGCCAGTAGCCGTCGGCGTCGTGCTCGGCCCAGCCGGGGTGCTCCGAGTAATACGCTTCCAGGAACACTTGCGCCTTGGCCGCCAACATCCCCTCCCGGTCGAACAGCAGCGCGCGCACGCTTTGCGTGCCATTGTCGATGGCAAGAATGTACGGCCCCTGGCCGGATACGCTCGCCATGGCCTCAGCCCAGGCTGGCCAGCGCGGCGCGCAGCGCTTGCAGCAGCGCTTGCGGATCCTTGTCCGGCTGCGCGCTGAAGACGGGCGCTTCCCAGTCCTGCCCCCGCACGGCCACCACGCGCAAGCGCCCCTGTGCATTCCAGGCCGGATACCAGCCCGCGTCGACAATGTCGCCATTCGCACACGTGATTTGCAGCAGGTCTTCTCCCAGGTCGTCGACGAGGGCATCTACGGGCTGGCGCAAGTCCAGCGGCGACAGGCTATCGTAGGTGATGCGGGCGTCGCCCAGCGCCAGGGGCAGGCCAAACAGGGTGGTCTCGATGATGCTCTCCTCTTGTTTATTCTTATGCTTGTTTCATTCGCCTTGCGGCACGCTGTAATGGCGGCGCCACAGGGCCAGGTAGCGCGCCTGTTCCGCATCCCAGCGTACATCATCCCAGCCCAGTTCATCCTGGCAGATGGCGCGCAAGCGCGGCATGATAGCAAGTGCGCCGCCAGCTAGTTGCAAACCGAGGCGCGTGCGCCGCAGCAGCAGGTCGTCCAGGTACTGCACGTCCTCGTTGCGCGCGCCCCAGCGCAGCTGTGCCCACAGGGTCTGCGTGCCGGGAATCTGCTCCAGTTCGCCGTCCTGCGCCGCCTCGCACAGGGCTTGCGCGGCCGCGCCATGACGCCCCAGCAGCCGTTCGCGCTGTTCGCCATCGAGCAGCAAGGCCTTGCCCGACAAGGGAGGCGTGGCGTCGAAAATCGGCAAGGGGCGCAAATCCGCCTGCCAGCCCGGCAGCAGCGGCGCGGCGCGGCGCAATGCGTCGAGGGCGATCACGCGAAACGTCGTCAGCTTGCCGCCCGCCACCGTGAGCAAACCGTTTTCCAGCCATAGCGCATGTTCGCGCGCTTCCTTCGACGGGTCAAGCTGTCCGCTGCCGATCACGGGACGCACGCCGGCAAACGTGGCCAGCACATCGTCGTCGCCCAGCGCCAGTTGCGGGAACTGCCAGCGCAGTGCCGCCAGCAGATATGCAAATTCGCCGCGTGTGATGGCCGGTTCCAGGTCCAGGCTGGCGCCGTGGTCGACATCGGTGGTGCCCACCAGGGTCACGCCCTCCCAAGGATACGCAAACACGGGGCGGCCATCGTGCGGGTGCATCAGGCTGACGGCTTGCGCCAGCGGCAGGCGCCAGGCCGGCAGCAGCAGATGGCTGCCACGCAAGGGCCGCAGTTTCGGTTTTTCTCCCACCTGGCCGCGCAAGGCGTCGGCCCAGGCGCCCGTGGCGCTGATCACCAGGCGCGCGCGCACCGTTGGCTTTTCGCCGCCGACGCCATCGATCAAGGTGGCACCGACGACCCGCTGCCCCTCTCGCAGCAGCGATGCCACGCCCAGGTAATTGACGGCCACGCCGCCATGGCGGCGCGCCTCCTGCAGCACGCGCAGCACAAGGCGCGCATCGTCCGTCTTGGCGTCCTGGTACAACATGCCGCCCTGCAGGTCTTCGCGCCGGATGTGCGGCGCCAGCATGGTAAAGTCCGCCGCATCCACATAGCGGCGCGCGCGCCGGCCCGCCATCACGTCATAGATCGCCAGGCCCAGCATGAACTGGCGCCGGCCCGGCTTCCTGCCGGTGTAATCGCCAAAGGCGAAGCCCTGCGGCTCGACCAGCCCGGCCGCATCCGTCAGCAAGGCTTGCCGCTCATGCACCGACTCGCGCGTCATCGCGAACTGTCCCTGCTTCAGGTAGCGCAAGCCGCCGTGCACCAGCTTCGAGGAGCGGCTCGACGTACCCCAGGCGAAATCGCGCTGCTCCACCAGCAGCGCCTTCAAGCCGCGCCGCGCCGCTTCCAGCAGGATGCCGGCGCCCGTGATGCCGCCGCCGACGATCAGCACATCCCAGTTGCGCGCCAGGAGGCCAGGCAGCTCCGCCCTGTTCACAAGCCGCCTCCGAGGTCAGACAGCAGTTTGCCGGGATTCATCATGCCCTGCGGGTCGAAGTGGCGCAGCAGCGCGCGCATGGCCGCAATGCCCAGCTCTCCCTTTTCCGCCACCAGCCACGGCGCGTGGTCGGTGCCCACGCCGTGCTGATGGCTGATGGTGCCGCCGTTGGCGACGATGGCGGCACTGGCCGCGTCTTTCAAGGTACGCCAGCGCGCCATGTTTTCTTCAAAGGTGGGCGCCAGCCGGTACACATAGGTGGTGTAGACACTGGCGCCCTGTGCGTACACGTGCGACAAATGCGTGTACGCATGGACCTGCTCACCGTGCTGCGCCAGCGCGCTGGCGCCCGCCTGCTCCAGCGCCACCATCATCGTCGTGACGCGCGGCCAGTCGACGGCCGTTTCCACCGTGTCGATGACGTAGCCGTGTTCCCAGGCGCCGTTGCGCAGGTAAACGTTGCGAAAGCGTCCCTGCTTCCATTTGTCGCCCATGCGGCGTCCCACGTGCACGCCCCTGTGCCGCCGCGCCAGTGACAGGGCACCGCGCAGGGCCGCGCGCGCCGGCCCGGTTTCTCCGCTGACGCCCACCATCAGCATGCACTTGCCTTCGCCGCAGCCGCGCAGGGACAAATAGCGCTCCAGCAGTCCCACCAGTCTCTTGTGGCCGGCCAGGGTCAGCATGGTTTGCGTCTCCAGCGCGTTCGACAGGCGCAGCATGCACAGGGGCAGGCGTGACTGGGCCAGCGCCCGCACGGCCGCCTGCGCCTGGTCCCAGCCAGCGAAAAACACGGCGTGGAACGCTTCATAAGGCGGCAGCGGCGAGACGCGCACGGTCGCCTGCGTCAGGATGCCCAGCCGCCCTTCGGAACCGAGCACCATTTCGCGCAGGTCGATGCCGGCCGCCGAGGCGGGAAAGGTGGGGATGTTCAAGGTGCCGGCCGGCGTTTCCAATTCGCCGCCCGCGAACAGCTGCTCAATGCGGCCATAGCGCAAGGATTGCTGGCCCGACGAGCGCGTGGCGATCCAGCCGCCCAGGGTGGAATATTCGAACGACTGCGGATAGTGGCCCAGGGTGTAGCCCTGCGTGCGCAGCTGCGCTTCCAGGTCGGGACCATACACGCCCGCGCCGAACGTGGCCAGCTGCGCTTCGCGGTCCAGGTGACCCAGCGCGCACAGGCGCACGAGGCTGAGCGCCAGCACGGGACGCGGCCCCGCCGCCACCGTCAGGTGCCCGGCCACGCTGGTGCCGCCGCCATGCGGGATGACGGCCACGCACGCCTGGCGCGCATACGCGAGCAGCTGGCGCACCTGCAGCGCGCTGTCGGGAAAGGCCACGCCGTCGGGCACCGCGCCGATGCGGCCATGACGCAGCTTGAACCAGTCGGGCAGGCTATGACCAAGCGCATGGCGCACGCGCGTGGCAGGCTCGGTGTCGATCAGCGGATGCGGCGCCAGGCGCGAGGCGGGCACTCGCGCGCAGGCGTCGTCGAAGGTGGCGTCAAGCATGGGGCTGCCCGGTCCCAGGCGCTCGCCCAGGAAGGCCAGCGCCTCGTCACTGAGCGCATAGGTGATGCTCTCGTCTCCCCAGCCATTCCAGCGTTGCATCGACATCCCCTCTTATTGGTCCAGTTGCGCGCCACGGCGGCTTGCTATACTGTCCTTGCCTTCTCAACAGCATATGCCGCCACAGGCCAAGGGTATTGGTTTTTCATGACAATCGCATTGTTCCATCATGACAAGTACTGACGGCCGGGTCGCCGGCGCCTATCTGCAGCCGCTGCTGGAAGCGGCGGGCGCGCACGGCATCTCAGCTGCCGTCCTGGCGCAGGCGGCCGGCTTGGCGCCGCACAGCCTGGAAGCGTCCGCGCCCAGCTTGGCCTTGGCCGCGCGCGACTACGTGTGCCTGCTCGATGCGGGCGCGCGGCTGGCGGGCGATGCGCATTTCGGCCTGCACGTGGGCCAGCGCGTGCGCATGGGCACCTACAGTGCGTATGGTTTGATTTTACTCAGTTGCAGCAACGTGGGCCAGGCGCTGGAACAGACGGCCCGCTACGAACGGCTGGCGCATGACCTGGGGCGCTCGACCCTGCAGCGCGATGGCGCCGTCGCGCATTACCGCTGGACCAGCAACTACCCGGGCGCCAGCCGGCACCTGGTCGACAGCGTCTTTGCCGGCATCCGCGTGTGCGGCGACTGGCTGGCCGGCATGCCGCTGCCGCCGGCCCGCCTGGCGTTTTACCCACGATGGCGGCGGCGACTTGCTGCACCATGCGACGCACCGCGACGAATACGTGCGCGTGCTGGGCAGCCTGCCCACCTTCGGCGCGGACGCCAACACGGCCACCTTCGACGCGCAATTACTGGACTGGCCCGTGCCGGAACGCCGACGTCAGCCTGTACCCCGTGCTGTGCCAGCATGCGGAACAATTGCTGACACAGCGCCAGGCCGCAGCGGAGACGAGCGGCGGCGCCATCGACGCGCAAGTCCACGCGGCCATCGTGGCAGGCTTGCGCCAGGGTTCGGCGCGGCTGGCCACCGTTGCCGCCGCACTGGCCGTAACGCCGCGCACCTTGCAGCGCAAGCTGGCCGACGCGGGCACCAGCTTCCAGGCCCTGCTGGACCAGGCCAGGTACGGCCTGGCGCGCGATTATCTGCGCGAGCCGGATTTGTCGCTGGTCGACATCGCCTTTCTGCTCGGCTACCAGGAACAAAGCGCCTTCAACCACGCGTTTCGTACCTGGGCGGGTACCAATCCTGGCGCGTGGCGCTTGCAGGAAATGCTTGACAGGCAGCTTGACAGGCAGCAAGCCGTTTAGGCGTGCGCGGGGCATGCGCGACCCGTTTTCTGGCTATACTGGCATAGTCTGACTTCCCACGATCACTCCAACCCGCAATGCAAAGGATTAATATGCAACTCAAAGACAAAGTCGCACTGATTACCGGCGCCGCCAGTGGTATCGGCAAGGAAATGGCTATTGAATATGCGAAACAAGGCGCTAAGGTGGTCATCGCCGACCTGGCCCTGGAAGCGGCCAGCAAGACGGCCGAGGAAATCAAGCAATCGGGCGGCCAGGCATTTGCCGTCGCCATGGATGTCTCCAGCGAAGCGCAGGTCGACCAGGGCGTGGCGGATGCCGTGGCCCACTTCGGCGGCGTCGATATTCTGATCAGCAATGCGGGCATCCAGATCATCAGCCCCGTCGTCGACTACCCGTTCGATCAATGGAAGAAGATGCTGGCCATACACCTGGACGGCGCCTTCCTCACCACGCGCGCCTGCATGCGTGAAATGATCAAGGCCGGCCGCGGCGGCGCCATCATCTACATGGGTTCCGTGCATTCACACGAAGGCTCGCCGTTCAAGAGCGCCTATGTGGCCGCCAAGCACGGTTTGCTGGGCCTGGCCAAGGTGGTGGCCAAGGAAGGTGCAAAGGATGGCATCCGCGCCAACGTCATCTGTCCCGGCTTCGTGCGCACGCCGCTGGTCGACAAGCAAATCCCCGAACAGGCGGCCCAGTTGAAGATCACGGAAGAGGAAGTGATCAAGAATGTGATGCTGAAGGAAACCATCGACGGTGAATTCACTACCACGCAAGACGTTGCGCAAACGGCCATCTTCCTGGCAGCCTTCCCATCGAACGCCTTGAGCGGACAATCGATCGTCGTCAGCCACGGCTGGCACATGCAATAAGACGTAACGTTTCCGGCAGGCGGCACCGTCCGCCTGCATCACCGTATCCGAAAGTTCCCAATTGCAAGACAACACTTACCGCCACCCGCGCGCGGGCTGGCCGGGGCGTCTGTTTGCCGCGCTCGCCAATTGCACGCATTTCGCCAACGTGCGCCAGGCGATCATGGCCCGCCTGCCCTTCCTGACACTGCACAGCGACGTGCGCGACGTCGTCTACGTGAGCTGGCTGGTCGACGCTGCTGCCGCGCAGCAATTGCTGCCAGCCGGCGTGACCTTGTGGCAGCGTGGCGGCAAGACGCCATTTACCGTGCTGACCTACCGCCACGGGCATTTCGGCCCTGCCCTGCTGGGCCCATTACGTAAGCTGCTGCCGTCCCCCCTGCAAAGCAACTGGCGTTTCTACTTGGACCACACGCCGCCGGGCGCGCCGAACGTTCCTTGCGTGTATTTTCTGAAAAACATCATGGATAGCTTGCCACACGCGCTGAGTACGCGACTGTTCAGCGACATCTTGCCGACCCACCTGGCGAACTCCATGACGCTGGAGGTCAGCGCCACGCAAGCCCGCTGCACGATTGCACCGGGCGCCGGCAGCGCGCCCGCGCTGGAGGTGCAGGCAGACATCACAGCGGACCATCGCCTCGACGAAGACTGGCAGCAGCTATTCGGCAACTGGCACGATGCCGTCGCCTTCCTCGCTTGCCAGGATGCGGCCACTGCGCACGTGCCGCGCAACGGCAAGCTGGTCTTCGGGGAAATCGACCTGCCAGTTGATCTGGATCAAGTGCAAGCGCTGACTGCCTTGCGCGCCGACTGCGGCTTGCTGGCGCAGTTACCGCCCGTGTCCAAGCCGTTTGCCTTTCTCGTGCCCAAGGTTGCCTTCAAGGCGTTGTCAGAGCGCCTGCTGTAGCGCGGCGCTCCGGCGCATGCAAGGGCGTGACCGGGCCTGCGGGTACAGGGCGGATGCCTGCGCCGCCTGCTGGCGGGCTTGGCGCGCACGGACATGTAGCCGACAGCCACGCCGTCCGCCGCCACCGGCGTCACGTTCACCAGCACCCCGTAATCTGAAGATATTGCAGGTGGCGCGTGGCCTCAGGGGATGGCGAGAGCGAGAGCAATACCGGAACAGCGTGGCTGTTCCGGCGGCAAACAGCGAGGCGTTTAACGTGGCACGTAGCGCCAGTTGCCGCTTTCCAGCATGAAGGTCAGTTCCGCCTTGATGGCTTCCGGACGGCTCGGCACGCTCAATTCCGTATCGCAGACCAGATAGCCCGTCTTGCGCTTGACATCGCACTCGTTGATGGCCTTGACCTGCATGGTCGTCTGCGCTTCCTGCATCTGCACATCCTTGGCCGCTTCCGGATTGCGCGCCACTTCTTCCTTGGCCCAGGCGCGTATCATCGCTTGCGCCTCGGCCGGCGACGGTCCCGCGAACTTGGCATCCTTGCGCTCGACGCCCACCCATGTACCGTTCTCGTTACGCAGCGACAGCACCATGAAAGCATCGCGCATGCCCCCGCTCATGGCGACCAGGCACACCACTTCGCCCGGCACTTCCTGCGAATCCTGGCAGCCGGTCAAGCTGGTGACCTTGACGGCGATCGGTACCTGCACAGCCGATTGCATTTTGGCCCGGGTCTTGGCCACGCCCACCTGCACGGCGGCGTGGATTTGTTCGAGCGTCGGCATGGTGGCCGCCTGGGCCGGCAAGGCGGCAAACAAGGCGGCGGCGGTCAGGGCGAGGGAAGTCAGGCGCATGGGTGTCGAGAGTAGTGATCAAAGGCCGGCAGTCTAGCACTTCGTACAAAAACAGTTGTTTCTGTACAGACAGCTACCCCGCATAGCCCGCGTGCCAACATACCCGCCTTCCACGAGTCGCGCACCGCACCGGAAGACGTGCGCGCCGTCCGGCGTGAGACCCCGGAGGTCAACTCCCGCAGCAAGCGCGCCTTTATTGCTATGATGTCGGGCTGCCGGCGGTACAGCCGGCCACGTCAATACCATATCGATAACGTCGTCATAAGAATCGGGAGTTTGAATGAGTTTACGTCTGCTGCTCTTGGGAGCATTCAGTGCCGCCATGGCCACCACCGCCGCCATACCGGCGCTGGCCTCGCCACGCGGTTTCACCGTGGAAGACATGGTGGCCATGGAACGCGTGGGTAGCCCCGTGCTGTCGCCGGACGCCACGCGCGTCGTCTACACGGTGCGCAGCACCAACCTGGACAAGAACCGCGGCAACACGCAGCTGTGGATGATCGACCTGCGCGCGCCGAACGCGGCGCCACGCCAGCTCACGCGTGGCGAATCCAGCGCCAGCGACCCGCAATGGTCGCCGAACGGCGACGCCATCTACTTCCTCTCTAGCCGTTCCGGCTCCTCGCAAGTGTGGCAGCTGCCCCTGAACGGCGGCGAAGCGGCCAAGGTCACCGACCTGGCGCTGGACGTCGACACCTACCGCCTGTCGCCGCAGGGCGACCGCCTGGCCTTCAGCATGGGCGTCTTCCTCGATTGCGCGGACCTCGCCTGCACGAAAAAACGCCTCGATGAAAAAGCAAAAAACAAGGCGAGCGGCATGGTCTACGACCAGATGTTCGTGCGCCACTGGGATACCTGGGCCGATGGCCGCCGCAACGCGCTGTACTCGGCGCCCATCGACGCCAGCGGCAAGGTCAGCGCCGCGCCCGTGAGCCTGAGCGGCACGCTCGATGGCGACGCGCCATCGAAACCGTTCGGCGACAACGGCGAATACCACTTCAGCCCGGACGGCAAGACGGTGGCCTTCTCCGTGCGCGTGGCCGGCCGCACGGAAGCGTGGTCGACCAACTTCGACGTCTACACGATTCCAGCAACGGGCGGCCAGGCGCCGCGCAACGTCACCGCCGACAATCCGGCCTGGGATGCGAAAGCCACCTACTCGCCCGATGGCCGCACCCTGGCCTATGTCGCCATGACCAAGCCGGGCTTCGAAGCGGACCGCTTCCACTTGGTGCTGATGGATGTCGCCACCGGCAAGAAGCGCACCCTGGCCGATGACTGGGACCGTTCCGTGGCCGATTTCCGCTGGACGCCGGACAGCAAGGCCTTCCTGGTCGCCGCCGATGACGTGGGGCAGCACCGTCTGTTCCACATCGACGCGGCCAGCGGCAAGGTCGCTGCGCTGACGGGCAAGGGCGCCGTGGGCGACTTCGACGTGCGCGGCAATACCATCGTGCTGGCGCAAGCCAACCTGGCCTCGGGCGCGCAGCTGTACACGCGCAAGCTCGACGCCAAGTCGGAAACGGCGCCGATGGTCCAGCTGACCAAGCAGAACGCGGCAGCCCTGGCCGATGTGCGTTTCGGCGAATATGAACAGTTCTCGTTCGCGGGCGCGAATGGCGAAACCGTCTACGGCCACGTCATGAAGCCATGGAATGCCAAGGTCGGTGAAAAGTATCCGGTCGCCTTCTTAGTCCACGGCGGCCCGCAAGGTAGCTTTGGCAACAGCTGGAGCTACCGCTGGAATCCGCAAGTGTATGCGGGCGCCGGCTACGCCACCGTCTTCATCGACTTCCACGGCTCCACCGGCTATGGCCAGAAGTTCACGGATTCCATCAGCGGCGACTGGGGCGGCAAGCCGCTGGTCGATCTGCAAAAGGGCCTGGAAGCAGCCACAAAGAAATTCCCGTGGCTGGACCGCGAACGCAGCTGCGCACTGGGCGCCTCGTACGGCGGCTACATGATGAACTGGATCGCCGGTAACTGGCCGGATGGCTTCAAATGCCTGGTCAACCACGATGGCGTGTTCGACAACCGCGGCATGGCTTACGCGACGGAAGAGCTGTGGTTCACGGAATGGGAAAACGGCGGCCCCTACTACGACGCGCCAGCCAAGCACGAACAGTTCAATCCCGTGAACTTCGTGAAAAACTGGAAGACGCCGATGCTGGTGGTGCAGGGCGACCTGGACTTCCGCATCCCCACTGCGCAAGGCCTGGGCACCTTCACGGCGCTGCAGCGCCAGGGTATCCCGAGCAAGCTGCTGGTCTTCCCTGACGAAAACCACTGGGTGCTGAAACCGGCGAACTCGCTGCTGTGGCATCACACGGTGCTGGACTGGCTCAATACTTACACCAAAAAGTAAGCCTGGCCCACAGTAAAAAAGCCGCACAGTTCACACTGTGCGGCTTTTTTTTCATCCGTCAAACTACATCAATACGCAGTGAGCGCCTTGGCGAACTTCACGATCCACAGACGGCTTGGGCGCTCGCGGTCGTCGCCGCGCGCCACGCGGATGGTGTTGGCGGCGTTGCAGCCGGCGGTGCTGCTGGTGACGATGGTGCCGTTGGCATCGACCGTGCACTTGGTCACGTCGGCGCCATCGATTTCCACGCCATTCGCGTCAAAGATCTTCGTTTTCAGGCCGAAGTCGTTGTCATTGGCCAGCGCGATGGTGGAGTCGTCGATCAGGGTCAGACCTTCGGCCTTTTCCGCAGCCCAGCCGATGGCGTTCAAGTCCAGCAGCAGGGTTTTCTTCAGCGGCGTGACTGCTGCCCAGTCGGCGCCATTGACGGCCGCGCCGCCCATGCTGCTTTTTTCCAGGTCCGAGGTCGTCGCATTGAAGGCGGCGGCCGCGATATCGGTGGCGCCCTTCAATTCGACCAGCATCAGTTTATTGAAGACCTTGCCCGTCGGCGCGGCACCCTGCTCGATGACGAGGAACTTGCCGCCGCCCAGCGCCACCATGTCGCCCAGCTTGGCGTTGCCCGTGCGGCCATCCTGGTAGTCGGCCGCATTCAGCGGATACGCATACATCTTGCCGCTGGTGCCCGTCGTCGGATCGAATTCGATCCAGCGCGTGAAGCGGGCGAAGCGCTCGACCTGTTCATTCTTCTTCGTCACCGAGTACGGCGCCGTGCCGTCGGACAAGGGGCTTTGCAGGAAGGCGTACAGCTTGTCATTGCTCGTGTCCAGGGTCATGCCTTCCATGCCGCGGTTCGCGCGGCGCTTGGCGAACAGCGCCGGCAAGCCCTTGCCCGGTTCGTACTTGGCCTGGATGATGCCGGTGGCCGCATCGATCTTGACGATAAACGGGCCGTATTCGTCGGACACCCACAGCGCATTGCGCTTGGCATCGACGACGATGGCTTCCGAATCGAGGCCGCCCGCGTTGAAGACGGCCTTGCCGGTCGCGTCGAACTTCATCGCATCCATGACGGGAATCTCGGCCGAATTGCCCACCGCGCCCACGGGCACGGGCAAGCCCGAGCTGTTGACCGTGGCCGACACCTTGATCGGCGTCGACGAACCCAGCACGGCGCCGTTCTTGCCCACCGTGATGACGCCGAACGATGGAGTAAAGCTCGGTGACGGGAATATCTTGCTGCCGATCGTGCCCTTGCCCGATGGATCGGGCACCAGTGGGCCATCGCCGTTCGGGCCGCGGTCCGTCAAGCCATAGAATTCCAGGTCACCGGCCGCGTTCTTGCCCTTGTAGGCCAGGCCCGAACCGTAGGACGGCAGGAAGCCATTCGGGAATTCGCCCTTGATCTTGGCGTTGGCGCCTTCGTACGGCACATAGAATTTATCGGCCGCCTGGATCTGGTAGCGCGTCACGGTGACTTTCACTTCGCCGACCGGATTGGCTTGCGTCAGCGCTTCGTTGACGGGCGCGCCCGCTTTCGAGGCCAGGGTATCTTCGAAATGCTCGCGCACGAGGGCGCGGCGTTCCGCATCGACCGTGCGGGCGGCGAATTTCGTGCCCACGGCCGACAGATGCGCGGCGAGGGCCGCGTTGAATACGGCCGGGGCGGCGGCAAAGTCCAGCGTCTTGCCGGCCAGCGCCGCCTTCACTTCCGCCGTCAGCTTGATGCCGTTCGACGGATCGCTGTCCTCGTCGAGCAACTGCAGCGCCAGCAGGCGGTTGACGACCTTGTCGTCCGCCACGTTGGTGCTGGCGGCCAGCGCCAGCGGCGTGACGACGGCGCCGCATGGCGCCGAACCCAGGGCCAGGCCGCCCACGCCGAAGGCGACCGTATCGCCAGGATTGCAAATGAATTCGCCCTTGGCATTGGTGCTGGCCTTGGCCGCGCTGCCCGCCACGTAATCGAGCCCTTCCACCGCGCCGTCGAGGAACACGCCCGTCTGCGCCACGGGCTTGGAAGGCTCCGCCGGCGTATTATCGCTGCCGCCGCAAGCGGCCAGGGCCAGGCCGGCGGCGATGGCCAACAGGGTCAGTTTCGGGATCGACGTTACAGCAGTGTTCATGCATTCCTCGGCTAAGGTGGGTGGATTTAGCCGTGGAGAGTAACTGGGTAAAGTGACAAGCCTGTGACAGTCCTCAGGCCTGTGGCATATCCGCCACGGGCCCGCCGATGCCGCCGAAGCGGCCATCGGCCTGGCGCCGGAATTCCTTGGGCGTGACGCCCTTCACCTGCAAAAAGCGGCGGTTGAAATTGGCCACGTTCTGGAAGCCCACGTCGTAGCAGACGTTCGACACATAGTGATCCGTGTCCATCAGCAGCTGGCACGCCTTGTTGATGCGCAAACGGCTGATGAAATCCGTGAAGCTGTTGCCCGTCGCCTTGCGGAAGAAGCGCGAGAATTTACTCAGCGACATGCCCACCTGCTCGGCCAGCATTTCCGCCGAAATCGGCTCGCGGTAATTGTCCGTGATGTAGTTGAGGACAGAATTGACCTTGGCCAGGGTGGCGTCATCGTCGTACGAACGCAGGGAAGCGCTCGACAACAGGCGGTAATTGGCGGTGCGCGCCAGCTTGCTCATCAGCTGGACGAATTCGGCGAAGCGCTCGGCGCCATGCGTGACGCGGATGCGCGCCAGATGCTGCTCCGCTTCCGCTCCCATCTCGAAAAACTCCACGCCATAGCTGGAGCGCTCGAGCAGCGGCAGCAGTTCGCGCAATTCGGGGATGACGCGCGCGGCGCCGGCCAGCGGCGCGTGGGCGAATTGCACGATCATGTCGCGCAGGGCCACGCCGCCTTCCGGCATCACGTTGGAAATCCAGTTGTGCGGCAATCGCGGCCCCGTCAGCACCAGGTGGCCGGGCGAGAACTCGCCGATATAGTCGCCCACGAACAGGCGTCCGCTGGTGGCGACGATCAGGTGCAGCTCATACTCTTCATGGCAGTGCCAGCGCACGCGCGAGCTGGGATAGCCGTGTTCCAGGTAATTGATGATGCCATCGTAGCTCTCGCGTTCCAGTTCGGGCGCCTTGCGCTCGCTGTCCCTCTGCCATAGGTGTTCCATGCTCGTCTCTCTCAGACTGTCCCCGCCTGTGCCATCGAATGTACCTCAAAAAGCCTCAGGCACCAAAACGGCCCAGTGCCTGCTGGCGAAACTCCTTCGGCGTCATGCCCTTCAATTCCAGGAAGCGCCGGTTGAAGTTGGCCACGTTATTGAATCCCGCCTCATAGCAGATGTTGCTGACATAACGCTCCGTCTCCATCAGCAACTGGCAGGCCTTGTTGATGCGCAGGCGGTTGACGAAGTCCGTGAAGCTGTTGCCCGTGGCGCTGCGAAAGAAGCGCGAGAATGTCCGCTCGGGCATGTCCACTTGCTCGGCCAGCTGTTTCAGCGAAAACTGGCTGCTGTAATTGTGCACGATGAAGTTGATGGCGGAACTGATGCGCGCCAGGGCCACGTCGTCGTCGCTCGACTGCATCGGCACCGTCGACAGCAGTTGGTAGTCGCTGGTCTGCGCCAGCTCACCCAGCAAGGTGAGAAATTCGATGAAGCGCGGCAGGCCATTGCTGTCGCGGATGCGCTGGAAGCGCCGCAGCGACTGTTCACTGACGCCAAAAATTCCACGCCGTGCAAGGCGCGCTGCAGCAGCGGAAAAATATCCTTCAATTCGGGAATGGCGGCGGCCATCGACGCCAGCGGCGCATGCGAAAACTGGACCACCATGTCGCGCAAGGCCACACCTTCCGGCGGCGTGCCGAGCGAGACCCAGTTGTGCGGCACGCGCGGCCCCGTCAGCACCAGGTGGCCAGGCGTGAACTGGCCGATGTAGTCGCCCACAAAAACCTTGCCGCTCGTCTCGACGATCAGGTGCAGTTCATACTCGTCGTGATAGTGCCAGCGCACCAGCGAATTCGGAAAGCCGTGCTCCAGGTAACGGATGAAACCAAAACTGCCTTTCGGCTCGAAGCCAGGCGTGGCATCGCGCTGCTGTTCCAGCTCCATCTGCGGCAAGCAGGCATCGGCTTTGCGTGGCATGGCGCGCCCTCCCCCTCAAGCCACGCTCTGTTCCAGCGCCCCGCGCGCGCCCAGCCCGTACAGGCTGGCCAGCGCTTGCCCCACCGCCTGCGTGAACGCTGGTGTGTCGTTCAAGTCACCGAACAGTTCGCGCAAGGACAGCAGCGCCGTGGCGTCCGCCCCACCCTGCAGCGCCAGCGCGCGCAGGCGCACCGCATACGGGTCGTTCAGGGGCATCTCGCGCCCCTGCTCATCGTGGCCCTCCAGGTAACGGAACCAACACGCCACCGTGAAGGCCAGCTGCTTGATGGCGCCGCCCCGGGCCAACGCTTCGCGCACGGAGGGCAACACGAATTTCGGGATGCGCGCGGAGCCCTCCGTGCCGATGCGCGCCAGCTGGTCGCGCACGGCCGGATTCGAGAAGCGCTCGATCAGGGTGTCTTTGTAGCTGTCCAGGGCTATGCCCTCCACCTCGTCCAGCAAGGGCGTGACTTCCTCGTCCATCATGCGCCGCACCAGCGCGCGGATGCCAGGATCGGCCATCGCCTCGTGCGCAAACGTGTAACCGAGCTGCATGCCGATGTAGCACAGGGCCTGGTGACTGGCATTCAACAGGCGCAGCTTCATCTTTTCATACGGCAGCACGTCGTGCGTCATCTGCGCACCCACCTTTTCCCAGGCCGGCCGGCCCTGCGGGAATTCGTCTTCGATGACCCACTGGCGGAACGGTTCGCACACGACAGGCCAGGCGTCGATGATGCCAAAGCTGTCGCGCACCAGCGCCCGGTGTTCATCGGTGGTGGCCGGCGTGATGCGGTCGACCATGCTGTTGGGGAAGCTGCCATGCGTGGCCAGCCAGCGCGCCAGCTCACCGTCGCGCAGGGCGACAAAGGCCAGCAGCATCTTGCGCGTCACGTCGCCATTGTTTTGCAGGTTATCGCAGGACATGATGGTAAACGGCGCCAGGCCCCGCTGGTGGCGCAAGGCCAGCGCGGCGGCCAGGTAGCCGAACGAGCAGCGCGGCGCCTGCGGGTGTGCCAGTTCATGCACAATGTCGGGGTGTTGCGCGTCGAATTCGCCCGTGCCCTGATTCACATAGTAGCCACCCTCCGTGATGGTCAGCGCGACGATGCACGTGCCAGGGTCGGCCAGCTTTTCCAGCACGGCCTGCGGGTCGTCGGGCGCATACAGGTATTCGCCGATGCAGCCGATGATGCGCGCCGTATCGCCGGCCGCGCTGCGCTCGACCACCGTGTACAGCCCGTCCTGCGCCCACATGGCGTCGCGCATGGCCGCGTCATGCGGCAGCAAGCCCACGCCGCAATAGCCCCATTGCTCATTTCCGGGCAGGGCCAGCAAATCGTCGAGGTACACGGCCTGGTGGGCGCGGAAAAAGCCGCCCACGCCGATATGCACGATGCTGCCCACGAGCGCGCAGCGCGCATACGCGGGCACGGCAACGTTGGCGGGCAGTCGCTCCAGGTTCGCCTGGTTCAATGCGATGGCGTCCATTACAACGCTCCTTTCGCTGCCGCGTAGGTCTTGCCCGTGCGGTCAAAATAATGCACGAAGCCCGGCTCGAACGTCAAATGCGTCTGCTGGCCCGGCTGCAGGCTGCTGCGTTCGGCGCCGCGCGAGACCACCTGCACATTGTTCGGCAGGCGCACATAGGTCAGCGTTTCCACGCCCAGCGACTCCACCAGGTCGACGGTGACGGGCACGCTGCCCGGCTGCGCCGCGCCCAGGTGCACGTGCTCGGGGCGGATGCCGACAAAACCGTCGGCCTGCGCCGCGCTGCCCGCCTGCGCCAGCAGTTGCGGTGCCGCATCGGCAGGCACCACGTTCATGCTGGGCGTGCCGATGAATTGCGCGACAAAGCGGTTGGCAGGGCGGTCATACAATTCCAATGGCGAGCCATGCTGCTCGATCTGCCCGTCGCGCAGCACCACCACGCGGTCGGCCAGAGTCATCGCTTCCACCTGGTCGTGCGTCACATAGATCGTGGTGGCGCCCAGCTCGCGGTGCAGCTTGGCGATCTCGATGCGCGTCTGCACGCGCAGGGCCGCATCGAGGTTCGACAGCGGTTCATCGAACAGGAACACTTTCGGATCGCGCACGATGGCCCGGCCGATGGCCACCCGCTGGCGCTGGCCGCCCGACAATTCTTTGGGCGTGCGTTCCAGGTACTTTCCCAGGTCGAGGATGGTGGCCGCCTTGTCGACTTTCTCGCGGATGATGGCAGGATCGACGCCAGCCAGTTTCAGCGCGAACGACATGTTCTGGAACACCGTCATGTGCGGGTACAGCGCATACGACTGGAACACCATCGCCAGGTCGCGCTTGGACGAAGGCAGATTCGTGATGTCGCGTCCGTCAAGCGACAGCTTGCCGCCGTCGATCGGTTCCAGGCCCGCGATCAGGCGCAGCAGGGTTGATTTTCCGCAACCGGACGGCCCCACGAAGACGACGAACTCGCCCTGCCGGATCTCCAGGTCGATGCCCTTGATGGCGCGATGCTCGCCAAAGAATTTCTCGATATTGCTCAGTTGAAGGTAAGCCATGATTTGTCTCAATTCTGATTTGTTTTCGATGCTTTCAGAAACCGTAGCGAGCGGTTCAAGTCCGGATTGAGTAGCGGAGCTGTGCGGATGCACAGTGAGCAACGGAGAGCCGAAATTGGGCCGCGCAGTAGGTTTATGGAGGCATCATTTATTTGACGGCGCCAAAGGTCATACCCTGGACCAATTGTTTCTGGCAGAACCAGCCCAGCGCCATGATGGGCGCAATCGCCATCAGGGAAGCGGCCGACAATTTGGCCCAGAAGAGTCCTTCCGGGCTGGAATACGAGGCGATCAGCCAGGCCAGGGTGCCCGCGTTGGAGGCGCCCAGGTTCAGCGACCAGAACGATTCATTCCACGACCAGACCATGCACACGAGGGCCGTGGATGCGATGCCGCCCACGGACAGGGGCAGCACGACGTGGCGGAATTCATCCCACACGGTGGCGCCATCCATGCGCGATGCTTCCAGGATTTCGCGCGGCAACTCCTTCATGCTCGTGTACAGCAGCCAGATCATGATGGGCAGATTCATTAGCATGAACATGATGGTCAGGCCGATACGCGTGTCGAGCAGGCCGAAGTACTGGTAGCAGATATAGATGGGCATCAGGGCGCCCACGCCGGGCATGTAGCGCGAGCTGAGCATGAATTTCAGCAAACCGATGGTGCCGCCCGTGGGAAAGAAGGCCATCGAATACGCGGCCGGGATGGCGATCAACAGGCCAATGGCCGTGGAGACCACGCTGGTAAAGAGCGAGTTCCACGCGTAACCGAAGTAATTGTCGCGCGCCAGCACTTCGCGGAAGCTGTCGAGTGTCGGCGTGAAGAACAGCAGGGGCGGCGTGGAAATGGCTTGCCCTTCCGTCTTGAAGGCCATCAGGCCCAGCCAGAAGATGGGAAAGAACAGCAGCAGCGCGAACAGCCAGGCGGCAGCCGTGCGGCCAAGCAGATTGAGTTTGCTATGCATCAAGGTCTCCTTATTTCGACAAATTCTTGCCGATGACGCGCATCAAGAAGAAGGCGGCGATGTTGGCGATGAGCACGGCGAACAGGGCGCCGGCCGAAGCCGCTCCCACGTCATACGACAGCAGTGCCTGCTGATAAATCATGAAAGTGATGGTGGTCGTGTCAAAACCGGGACCGCCGCCCGTGGTGGTAAAGATTTCCGCAAAAATGGACAGCAAAAAGATCATCTCGATCATCAGCACCACGGAGACGGCGCGGCCCAGGTGGGGAATGTAGAGGTAGCGCAACTGCTGCAGATACGTGGCGCCATCCATGCGCGCCGCTTCCAGCTGTTCGCGGTCCATCGATTGCAGGGCCGTCATGAAGATCAGGCAGGCGAATGGCAGCCATTGCCACGAGACCATCATGATGATGGAAAACAGGGGGTGGGCCGACAGCCAGTCGACGGGCGTGGCGCCAAAGAACAGGCTGATCTGCGCAAACAGGCCGTAGATCGGGTTGAGCAGCATGTTCTTCCACATCAGCGCATTGACCGCCGGCATGATGAGAAACGGCGAGATCAGCAGCACGCGCACGATGGCGCGCCCCGGGAACGCTTCATTGATCAGCAGCCCCAGCGCCGTGCCCAGCGCCACCGTGATCAGCATCACGGAAAACAGCAGGGTAAACGTATTCTGCAACGCGGGCAGAAACGAGGCATCGGTAAAGAAAAAGTGGAAATTGGCCAGGCCATGGAAAGGATGGCCGCTCGGATCGAGCATGGAATAGCGCACGAACGCGTAATACAGCGTGATCAACAGCGGAATCACGGAAATGACGGAGACGGCAACCACGGCCGGCGTCAGCAAAGTCCGGGGGATAATGCGTTTCATAGGATACTCTTGGGACGTGAGGGAGTGACGGCCCCGCTGAACAGCAAGGCCAATCACATCACCTGTTTACAAAGCAAATGGCACAGCAAGACCGGAGACGTCTTATTTGTAATAACCGCCTTTACGCATTTCTCTTTCCGCCGTCTGCTGCAACAATTCCAGCGCCTGGTCGACCGTCACCTTGCCCAGCAGCGCTGCCGCCATCTGCTGGCCGGCCGCCACGCCGATCACCTGGAATTCAGGAATCGATGCGAATTGCACACCCACGTACGGCGAAGGCGGCAAGGTGCTTTGCACGGCGCGCGTGGTGGCCAGGGCCTTGCCTTCGGCGGCGGCGAATTTCGCCACTTTCTGGAACTCGGGGCTGGCATACGTCGACTTGCGCGTGCCCGTCGGCACGTTGGCCCAGCTCGTTTCCTTGGCCACCAGTTTCACGTAGTCGGGCGACGTGGCCCAGTTGATGAAGCGTTGCGCCTCATTCGGGTGCTTCGAGCTCGAAGGAATGGCCAGCGACCAGATCCACAGCCAGTTGGCGCCCCGCTCCGTCACGCCCACGGGCGACTGGGCAAACGCCACCTTGTCGGCCACCTTGCTTTGCTTGGGGTCCGTGATGAAGGAGGCGGCGATCGTCGCGTCGATCCAGATGCCGCATTTGCCCTGGTTGAACAGCGCCAGGTTTTCATTGAAGCTGTTGGCGGCCGCGCCCGGCGGGCCGTATTTCTTCATCAAGTCGACATACATGGTGACCGCATCCTTCCACGGCTTGCTGGTAAATTGCGGCTTCCATTGCATGTCGAACAGCTGGCCGCCATAGGAATTGGCCATGGTGGTGATCAGGGCCATGTTGTCGCCCCAGCCCGGCTTGCCGCGCAGGCAGATGCCGTACACGCCGTTGGCCGGATCGTGCAGCTTGGCCGCCACGTCGCGCAGTTGGTTCCAGGAAGGACGGTCCTCGAGCGTCACGCCCGCTTTTTTCACCAGGTCGCTGCGGTACATAATCATCGAGCTTTCACCATAGAATGGCGACGCGTACAGCTTGCCATCGCCGGAGAGCCCTTCACGGATGGCCGGCAGCAAGTCGTCGATATCGTATTTGGCGTCCGGCTTGATGGGGATCAGCCAGTTTTTCTTGCCCCAGATGGGCGTTTCATACAGGCCGATGGTCATCACGTCGAACTGGCCGCCCTTGGTGGCGATATCGGTGGTCATGCGCTGGCGCAAGACACCTTCTTCCAGTGTCACCCATTTGAGTTTGATGTCGGGATTGGCTTGCTCGAAGAACTTGCTGAGCTTTTGCATTTCGATCATGTGGCCGTTGTTGACGGTCGCGATGACCAGGTCGGTGGCGGCAAAGGCGGACGAGGCGAAGCAGAAGGCGCCGGCGCACAGCGCGGCAATGGCGGAACGTTTCATTGTGTGTCTCCAGTGTTTTTTGTCGTTGGCAATGCTCAGTTACTTAGCACCACGACCACAATGTAGCACCGGACTTTGATACTTTCTGATACTCCAAAACCGCAATTCGATACTCTTTTGCAGCCCCGCTATGCACCAGAGTATCGATATTAAGTAAAAACAACACTTTGAAAGAAAGTATCGCTACTTGTTCGATTTGTATCAGGGTGGTTAAAAAAGCGCTGCTAGACTTGGTTTTCGGCATTAGACCGTGTGCGGTGGTCGCCTCCCGGGGCGCCGCCGCTACCACCTACATCTTTCTGGAGACCGCATGAATCGCACTGCACTGAAAACCTTACCTGCCCTGCTCCTGGCCATCGCCAGCGCTTCCGCCCTTGCCGACCCAATGTACCCAGGTGATGCTGAAGGCTTCCATGGCTACCTGCGCGCTGGCGCCGGCAGCAATACTTCGGGCGGTGGCGGTTCCCAAGGCTGCTTCGGCTTGGGTGGCAATACCATGAAATACCGTCTGGGCAATGAGTGCGACGCCTACACGGAATTCGGCTACACCAAGTCCGTCGCCAAGTCCGGCGGCGTGAACTACCTGGCCACCATCTGGGTCAACGCCTACGCGCCAAATTCGGATTTCGGCGACAACAAGCTGGGCATCGTCAAAGCCTATGTCGAAGCGCAGGGACTCGACTTCCTGAACGGCGGCACGGCCTGGATCGGTAAACGCTTCTACTACCGTCCTGACATCCACATGCTGGATCTGCAATACATCAACATGAACGGCACGGGCGCCGGCCTGGACCGCATTCCTGCCGGTCCCGGTAAATTCTCGTACGCCTTCTTCAAGGACAACGACATCAAGATCGCGTTGCCGACCGGTGGCGTCAACACCAAATCGGCCGTGCGCCAGAACTTCATCTTTGGCGAGATTCCCGTCAATGAAAACGGCACCCTGGACCTGGCCGCGACCTACATCATCGGCGAAGGCAAGGATGACGCCCTCACGGGCAAGCGCAATAACGGCTGGCAGCTGTCGGCCTTCCACCGCCAAGGTAAAGTGTTTGGCGGCGGCAACACCTTCGGCGTGCAGTACGGCGTCGGTCCTGGCACGGGCAAGGGCGCGCAGTTCGGCGCTTCGGGTGACACCAATTTCGGTTCGGACGTGAAACGCACGCGCGTCTTCAATGACATGGCGATCCAGCCGATGGCCAACTTCGGCATGGAATTCGTCGCCCTGTGGCAAAAAGACGAGTCGAACGCCAACGGTTCCTCGACCTGGACCTCGGTCGGCGTGCGTCCTGTGTACGCATTCACCGACAACTTCAAGCTGGTGGGCGAACTGGGCACGGACCGCGTGACGCAAGCGGGCGGCCTGCCAGCCAAGCGTTTGACCAAGCTGACCATCGCACCGACGATCTCCGCCGGCCCTGGCCTGTGGTCGCGTCCTGAACTGCGCGCTTTCGTGACGTACGGCAAATGGAACGATGCGGCTACCGCCTCGGTCAACGCGTCGAACAACGGCGGCCCGATCTATAACAACAATACCAGCGGCACCTCCTATGGTTTCCAGGTAGAAACCTGGTTCTAAACGGGATCAGCGGTAAAAACTAAAAAGGGCGGAACCTCGGTTCCGCCCTTTTACTTTATGGCATCACCAACTTACGGCAAGGCCACCGGCAATTCCGGATACTCCTGCGTCAATGCGTACTTGGTGCCACCCACGGTAACCGTGTAGTTGGCCGGCCCCGAGATCGGCAGGCGGTAGTTCAGGGTCAGCGCCACGGAACCGCCCGGCGCCAGCGATTGCCAGGCGGGAATCGCAAAGCGGGCCCGATTGTAGTTCTTCGTGAAGCCGCCGATATTGTTCGGCCCCGTGTAGCCGGCATTGATCACCGTCAAACCGAAGCCGGATTGGTCGCTCATGTCCGATGGCGCCGAGACGGGATAGTCGAACTCCACCACGGTGCCGCCCGGCAGGGTCGACGCCGTGTTGTTCTTCACCGTCATCACGGGATTGATGGGGAAGTTGTTGTCGCCCAGCTTCCAGCCACCGAGAGTGATGCTAACGTTGGCCGCCGTGCCCGGCATGGCGATTTCGGCGCGCTTGTTGCCATACACGCCAGCCGTGCGGAAGGCCTGGTACAGCACGTCCGTCAGGGTGGTGCCCATGAAATACTCGCCCTTGCCGCCATTGCGCGTGGCATCCCAGGCATAGTCGCCCGCCATTTCCCAGATCATCACGCCACCGATATTGTTGTTGACGATGTACTGGGCCTTGGCCGCGATCGACTGCGTGGTTTCCGTGGAAATGAACACTTTCTTGGTCGCATTCCACAGCCACGGCGCCACCATGGTGCTGCTGTAGTACGGCACATACGTGCCCACCAGCGCCTTGTCGGTGACTTTATACGCATCGAGGTAGCTCGGCACGATACCGTTCTGCAAGTTCAGCGCATGCCAGATGGGGTTGCCGCCGCCCGGCGTCGGCTTGCCTTGCGTATCGAGGTCGTACCACACGTTGTCGATGCCGGTGGCGCCCGTGCCGCACGTCTTGGTGCCGGCGCAGGTGACCGTGGAGCTGATCAGTGGCGTCGTGCCCCACAATCCGTTGGTGCCGCCCGTCACATCCTTCCAGCCCCGGGTGTAGAACGGCACGCCGATATTGATGCGTCCCGCCTGCATGGCGCCCCGGTAGTAGCGATAGGCCCAGTCCGTGTTCAGGTAGCCGATGTTCTGGTACTGATAGGCATTACCGGCACGCAATTCACCGTCGTTGCCGTCGTCAAACAGCGCCGCGTTCGGTCCCACATACTGGTTCCAAGCGCCGTGCAAGTCGTAACTCATCAGGCTGGCGTAATCGAGATACTTCAATCCCGACATGTTTTCCTCGCCACGCAAGACCCAGCCCGAGGCGGAACCGGCGATGGTGAGCAGATAGTATTTATTGTCCTGCACGGCCGCTTCGTCGAGCTTCTGGCGCAGCACTTTCAGCAGCACGTTGTAGCTCGTCATCAGGCCTGCGAGGCGCGGTTTCGAGGCGGCGAAGTCGTTCGGATTGCCCGCTTCATTGTTGGTGGTCGGGTGTTCGTAATCGACATCGACGCCATCGAAGAAGTTGTACTGGCGTACGAACGCCACCATGGAGTCGGCCAGGGTGTTGATGCCGGCCGTGTTGATGCTGCCATCCGCGTTCGTCGTGGCCGTGTAAAAACCGCCGCTGCCGGCCCAGCCACCTACGGAAATCATCAGTTTGACGCCCGGATACTTCTTCTTGTATTGCGACAGCAAGTTGAAGTGGCCCTTGTACGGCAAGGACGGGTCCATGGCCGCCGCCGGCACGTTGGGCCACGTGAGGCCCGTATCGGGATTGGCAGCGCCGCTGCCGATGGCGATTTTCGAGGTTGCCGGGTCGACGGAAGCAAACGCATAGTTCAGGTGGGTGATCTTGTCCCACGGCAGGTTATTCACCAGATAGGTAGGACTGCCATCGACGCCCGTGCGCCAGCTGGCGAAATAACCGACGATGCGCCGGTTCAAGCCATTGCCCAGCACTTCGCGGCCATTCGCGTCGTACACCTTGCAATACGGCACATTCGGCACGGCCGAGATCAAGCCATCGGGACGGCAAGCCGTGGGGGTCGGCGTCGGCGTCGGTGTCGGCGTCGGCGTCGGTGTCGGCGTCGGCGTTGGTGTCGGCGTTGGTGTCGGGGTCGGGGTCGGGGTCGGGGTCGGGGTCGGGGTCGGGGTCGGGGGTCGGGGTCGGGGTCGGGGTCGGCGTCGGCGTCGGCGTCGGTGTTGGCGTTGGTGTTGGCGTCGGTGTTGGGGTCGGCGTCGGGGTATCCGTCACGGCCCACGGGCCCCACTGGTCGGCGGCGCTGGGGACATTGCCCTGCGTCCACCACTTGGCCTTGTAGGTAACGCCCTGGTAAAGCACGCACTGGCCACCCGTGTAGACGGTGGCGGCATCCCAGACGGCGCACGCTTCCACGGCGGCGAGCAAGGTGTTTGGCGTGGCAGTCGTGCCTTCCTGGCCGCCGCCGCAAGCGACGAGCACGCCGCTGAGCAGGGCCATCAATAATGCATTCGATTTCATGTCGTGTCTGTCTCCGTTATGGTTATACATCGAGAGCTTGTTGCAGGCCCCTCGAGGGGCTCTTGTCAACTGTTATCCCTGGCTGGCTTTCTTGCGCTTGCTTACTGCAACTTCACATTCCAGTTGGCTTCCACGCATTTCACGTAGTTCCCGGCCAGCAAGGCGCTGTACGGGGTTTGATAGCTGACCAGCTGGCATTGATTGTCGCCACCGGCGCTCCAGTTCTTTTCCCAATAGATGTTGTAGGACGCGGAACTGGCCGGGGTGAAGCGTTGCATGTTGGCGCAAGACAATTGTTCGCCGGAATAATCCCAGCCCATGTCGGCGGCAAACTGCTTGTAGTAATCGATGCGGTTTTGCGCAGCCTGTTTTTCCGTGCCCTGCCCGCATTCGGCATTGATGATCATGATGGTGGTGGCAAAGTTATTGCCCGCGCCCGCCGTCGTATCGGCCGCGTTCGGCACCCACGTGCCGTCGAGCACATGCAGCATCGATGGTTTTGGTGGTTGCGGATAGACAAAGAAGAACGTGGCCGACGCCAGGTTCAGCCAGGTCGATGCCACCAGGTCCGGGTTCTTCAGCAACACGGACTGGTCGCCGTCATGCATGGCTTGGGAAAACGGACCATAGTTGTAGTTGTACGACAGCTGCTTGGCGCCGCGGCCGAAATACTTCTTGAAGCTGCCATCCGCATTCTTGCCGCAGGTCCACACCTTATTGAAGACGGGGTCGGCGCACTCGATGTTGTAGCCGCAGCCGGCGCCCGTCTCGTCGCAGCCCAGTTCGCGCAAATACTTCAAGCCCTGGCGCCATTGCGGCAGCGGGCTGCTGGCGTTATGGTCGCCCGTTTCCTGTCCGAAGTGGGCGAACATGGTGGCCAGGCTGTGGCGGCAGATGGCGTCCGCATTGCGCCCGTCGCTGTAGTCGTCGCACACGGCGGGGAACTTGGCCACGGCCTGCAGGAAGCGCTGGTAGGTGTAGCTGGCGTCGCGCGCAGCAAAATAGTAATCCCACTTCGCCGCCGGCAGCAGGCGTTCGACGCGCTTGACGTTGAGCGGATTGCCGGCCAGGCCAGGCTGCACGGCCTCGACGGCCGTATTGCCCAGGGTGCGGATCGAGGCTTTGACCTTGCGGAAGAAATCGTTATTCGTCAGCGCCGCCTCGTTCGCCTCGGCCTGGGCCTTGGTGGGAATGCCGGGCGTTGGCGTGGGTGTCGGTGTCGGTGTCGGTGTCGGTGTCGGTGTCGGTGTCGGTGTCGGCGTCGGTGTCGGTGTCGGCGTGGTCGTATCGAGGCTCCACGGTCCCCACTGGTCGTTGTTCGGCGCCGTGCCCTGCACCCACCATTTGGCCCGGTACACCTTGCCGTCATACACGGCGCACTGCCCCGCCGTGTAGACGGCAGCGGCGCTCCAGGCCGCGCAATTATCGCTGGCGGCCGAGGCGGCCAGCAGGGTCGATGGGGGTTCGGTGGTGGAGTTGCCGCCGCAAGCGAGCAGCGCGCTGCCCAGCAGGCCAGCCATCAAAGGCGAGGCCAGCCGGCTAATTTGCCGTGTCTTCACAATGTCTCCTGAACGTTGTACGAAAACTATCGAAGTAGCTTTTTATGTTGTACGTAAAGAAAGCACAGCGAAGCGTCGGCTTTCTGCACAGAGAATGCGACGCCCAAAATTGGTAGTCAAGTGGTTTTATATAACGGTGTTTTTTACAGTACCAGTGCTGGCGATCACTACATAGCCAAGCGATGCGGCGGCGAATGGGGGAAGTAAAAAAAGCCCGCTGCATGAGGGCAGCGGGCAATACCGCGCAGTATGCGTGGCAGCAAGTGGTATTACAGGTTTGCCGCGCGTCGGTCACGCAAAGGTGCGCCTTCGCGCGGCAAACCGGCGATAAGGACGAACTTATCTGTTCAGCACATACTTCGCCAGGCTCGCCGCCTCGGCTACACTGAGCTGACTGTAGGGCGGCATGGGCACGGGCCCCCATTTGCCAGCGCCGCCGCTGCGGATATTGGCCGCCACGGCAGAGACACCGTCCTTGCCCTTGTATCTGGCTGCCACCTCGGTAAAACCCGGCCCGACCACTTTCTGGTCGAGGGCGTGACATGCCATGCAGCCATTCGCCGCCAGCAAGGTTTTGACATCCTTGCCGCTGGCGGCCGGGACAGCAGCTGCCACGGGTTTGGCGACGGCGGCGACAGGTACTGCGGCGCCCCGCTCCACGCCATAGGTTTTCACCAGATAATCGACCATGTCCGGCATGTCTTCATCGGCAAACTGCGCGCCGAACGGCTTTTTCATCTTCTTGACGGTCGCTTCCCAGTACGCGCGCGGCGAGGCAGGCGGCTGGCTCGACGCATACTGGGCCGCGTGGCACGTCATGCAGTTGCGCTGCACCAGTTGGTAGCCGGGCAATTCGCTGGGTTTGTAGGTCGCCGTTTCCGGCGGCAAATGGATCTCCAGCGCGCCCGCGCTGCCGGCAAGCGCCAGGGTCATGGCGGCGGCGAGTGTTCTAATCAGCATGGCATTCTCCTCACACTGCCTGGATGCGCGTGGTTTCCACCACGTTGCGCATATAACCCATGGGATTCCACAGGGCTTTCATGGGCTGGCTCTGGCCGATGCGATTGACGGCACGCACCATCAGCACATGCTTGCCCTTGCGCGGCGCTTTCAGGATCATCGTCCACTCGCGGAACGAGAAGCGCCCCAGGTCCTTGCCCAGGGTGGCTTCCTGCCAGCTCTGACCGCCGTCAGACGACACGGCCACTTCGCTGATGCCGTGGCCGCTGTCGAAGGCGATGCCGCGCAGGGCCAGGTCGCGCCCCGCCTTGACTTGCGCGCCATCCTGCACGCTGGTAATGAAGGAGCGCACGTTGAGGCGGCTGATCGGCGTCGTCTTGCCCACGGGCGCGCCCGGCTCGATGAAACCGGAGCCATTGTCGGGAATGCGGTAGCCCGTGCTCATCCAGAAGCCGTCGAACGGTTTGTCCAGCACGGTGATGTCGCTCAGGTGCTTGACCCAGTAAGTGCCGTAATAGCCTGGCACGATCAGGCGCAGCGGATAGCCGTTGAGGAAAGGAATGTCCTCGCCATTCATGGCCCAGGCCAGCATGACGTCGCCCGCCATGATGTGCTCGATGGATAAGGCTTTTTGAAAGTCGGGGCCGTCGCCCACGGGCGGCGTTTCCAGGCCATTGAAAGCCACTTGCACGGCGTTGGCCCCGATGCCGGCCTTTTCCAGCACGGTTTTCAGGGGAATCCCCGTCCAGCGGGCATTGCCCATGGCGCCATTGCCCAGCTGCCCGCCATTTGCGCGCGGGGCAAAGAAGCCGCGGCTGTTGCCCGAGCATTGGGTCACGGCCACCACGTCGACGGGTTCGCCCAGCTGTTTCAGTTCCGCCAGCGACAGCGCCAAAGGCGTGTTGACGAGGCCACCGATATGCAGGCGGTAGCTGTCTCCGTCTATGCTGGTGGGCAAGCCGCTCCAGTGATAACGCACGAAAAACGCGTCGTTGGGGGTAATCGCGCCTTCGCTGAAGACGCTGAACGGCGTTTCCAGCTGGGGCGGACGGCTGGTCAGCAGGATCAGCGGACGCTTTTGCGGGAAGGCCACCAGTTCGCGCTCGCCATTTTCAAACGGCAAGGTGATGGAGGCAGCCAAGGCTGACCCAGGCCCCGCCACGGCGGCGGCGCCCAGGGCGGCCGTGGTACGCAGGAAGCGGCGCCGGCCGGCGGGCAACAAGGTCGTGTCAGACATGTTTGAGCTCCACTTTGGTCTCGGCCGTTTCACCGCCGTTGCGGTCATCGTTGACGAGCTTCTTGATGTAGTACATGACGCTCATGATGACCACGCTCAACAGGCCGAACCAGAACGACACGCGCTGCTCCGTATCGGACGACACGCTCATGGCGCCCAGGATCAGCAGCATGGCGATGATGGTGAAATACGTCAGGTAGGGAAACAGCCACATGCGCACCTTGATGCGTTCCGGGCATTCGCGTTCCAGGCGGCGGCGCAGGCGCAATTGAGATATCGCAATCAGCAGGTAGACAAACAGGATCAGGATGCCGTAGGAATTGACGATGAAGGGGAATACCAGGTCGGCCGACACATACGATACGGCAATGGCGAAATAGGCGAACAAGGTGCTGAACAGGATGGCGCGAATCGGCACGCCATTCTTGCTCAGCTTGACCAGGCCCGTGGGGGCGTCGCCGCGGCGCGTCAACGCAAAGATCATGCGCGACGAGGCGTACAGGCTGGAATTCAAGGCCGACAGCACGGCCGTCAAAATGATGGCGTTCATGATGTGGGCCGCGTACGGGATGTTCATCACGGTCAGGGCGCTGACGAAAGGCGTGGCGATGGCCGGCGAATCCCAGGGCACGATGCAGACGACGACAAACATGGAACCGACATAAAACATCAGCACGCGCGTGATGACGGAATTGGTGGCGCGGGCGATGGCCTTGGCCGGGTCCGACGTTTCAGCGGCGGCAATGGTGACGATTTCGGCGCCCGAATAAAAGGCCGTGGCGGCGACGGCGCCACTGAGCACCGGTCCCCAGCCGTGCGGCATGAAGCCGCCGTTGCTGGTCAAAAAGCCCAGGGTCGGGATGCTGTTGGGCAAGCTACCCGTGACGAACAGGGCGCCCACAAACAGGAAGACGACGATGGCGACTACCTTGATCGAGGCGAACCAGAACTCGAATTCACCAAACGCCTTCACGGAGAACAGGTTCAAGATGGTCATCGATACCAGCAGCACCAGGCTGATCGACCACGACGGCACATCGGGCAGCCAGAAATTGACCAGCTTGGCGCCGGCGATGGCTTCCAGGGCGACGACGACGACCCAGAAATACCAGTACATCCAGCCGCTCATGAAGCCGAGGAATTTCGATACTTTCGGCTTGTCGTCGAAGGCCAGGCGCGCGTATTCGTAGAAGGAGCCGACCACGGGCAGGGACGAGGCCAGCTCGCCCAACATGCGCATGATCAGGACGACCAGGCCGCCCGTGAACAGGAAGGAAAGGATGGCGGCCGGGCCGGCGGCCTTGGCGATGACGCCGCTGCCGACAAAGAGGCCGGCGCCGATCACGCCGCCGATGGCGATCATGCTCATGTGGCGTTGCTTGAGCGAGTGCTGCAAGCCGGTACTGTTATGCGATTCGCTAATCATGTTTTGTCTCCTGAAAATCTCTGAAGCTCGGTGCGCCCTGGCCTGCTGCGGCTGGTTTCTGCCGCGCGGCTTTGTTTTATTTAGGCAACACCGTCAAGCAGCATCGATACATCATCAAATCAGTCTGGTTGGCTGCATCCCATAAGTCAATCTGGAAATGCAGCGGCCCGGCGCGGCAGCCAGGGGGCAAGCGCGCTGGAGGATACGTACGGGGGTTGGCGAGTTAAAAAAGAGAGTGGCGGTAACACTTATGGCGCCAGCGCCACTCCCGGGAACGTCTTACACCTTGCCCTTCCATGGCACGAGGGTACGTTCGAGGTAACGCATCATCAAATCAAACAGGAAAGCGAAGAAACCGATCACGATGATGCCCATGATCACCACATCGCTGGCCAGGAACTCGGACGCGCTCAGCACCATGTAGCCGAGGCCCCGCGTGGCCGCCACCATTTCGCCAGCCACCAGGGTGGTCCAGCCCACGCCGATGCCGATGCGCATGCCGGTGAGGATTTCCGGGATCGCGGCCCGCAGAATCACGTGCACGATCACCTGGAAGCGGGTGGCGCCCATCGAGTACGCCGCGTGGATTTGCTCCAGCGACACCGAGCTGACGCCGGCGCGGGCCGCGATGGCCATCGGCGCAAAGATGGCCAGGAAGATCAGGTAGACCTTCGAAAACTCGCCGATGCCGAACCAGATGATGACCAGTGGCAAGTAAGCGAGGGGTGGCAGCGGACGGTAGAACTCGATCAAGGGATCGAAGATGCCGCGCGCTACACGGTTGACGCCCATCATCACGCCGACGGGAATGGCGAACAGGCACGCCAGGCCAAAGGCGCCGAACACGCGCACCAGGCTGGCGACCGTGTGTTCCCACAGGGTGGCTCCGCCGAAACCGGTGGTGGCCGCCATGATGAATTTTTCGTAGACGGCTTGCGGCGACGGCAGGAACAGGGGTTTCACCATGCCGCTGGCCGTCACGGCGAACCACAGCAGCAGCACGGCGATGACGGTGACGGTGGCGATGCGGCTGGAATTGCCCTGCCCCGGAGCACCGAACGCTTCGCCGGGCATGGCGCAGCGGGGAGCGAACAGGCGGGCAAAAAAGCCGCCGCGCTTGGCGGTGGTGGGAGGAAATCCCACGACGGATGGGCTATGCATGGGACACCTCCAGCTCTTTATTGACTGCGCGCTCGTCGCCATAAATGATGTTGAGCACTGTTTCGCGGATCTTGATGAAGTCCGGGCTCGATTTCACGGCGCGCGCATCGCGGCACTCGAGGAAGCGCTTGTTGAAATCGAGTTCATACGTATGCGTGATGCGGCCCGGACGGGGCGACATGACGATCAGCCGGTTCGCCAGGAACAGCGCCTCGTCGACGCTGTGGGTAATGAAGAAGAACATGGTGCTGGACTTGGCCCAGATATCGAGCAGCAATTCCTGGATGGTTTCGCGGGTCAGCGCATCGAGCGCCGCCATCGGTTCATCCATCAGCAGCATGGCGGGATTGCTGGTCAGGGCGCGGGCGATGCCCACGCGCTGCTGCATGCCGCCCGACAATTGATAAATCATATTGTCGTGAAAGTCCTTCAAGCCGACCAGCGCCAGGTTTTTCGCCGCCTGTTCGCGCCGCACGGCTTTCGGCACGCCTTGCAGCTTCAAGCCGAATTCCACGTTTTCCATCACGTTCAACCACGGCAGCAAGGCATGTTTCTGGAACACCACGCCACGGTCGGCACCCGGCCCTTCCACTTTATTGTCGCCGAGCATGATCTCGCCCTTGGATGGGGCGATAAAGCCCGCCATCAGGCTCAGCAAGGTTGTCTTGCCGCAGCCCGAGGCGCCCAGTGCGACGACGAAGTCGCCGCTGTTGATGGTCAGGTTGATATTATTTAAGGCATGTACGCGTTCACCGGCCGTCTTGCCCGGATAAATCACGCTGACATCCTTGACGTAGAGATTTTCCATGATGTCCCCGCATAGGTAGTACTTCAGTTCAACGCATCTGTTCAGTCAGCGCGCCCGCAGGCGCGCCATCGCACAACGTTTACTTCCAGCAGGCCGGCGGCCTGTGCATATTTGGGTGTCACATATTTGGCGTAGTCAGGAGCCAGCGTATCGATCTTGCCTTCGCCCTTCAGGAATTGCGCCGTGGCCAGCAAGGCTTGCGCCACGCCGCCCTTCGCGCCGCCACCGAGCCAGGCCGGCGAAGCCTGCTCCTGCAGCGACGGGTAAGCGTACAAGGCCACGGAAGCGGCCACGTCCTTGGCGGCCGCGCCCGAATGCTTGACGTTGGCTTTCACTTGCGGCGAATCGATGGTCCACGCCTTCGGATTGGCGCGGTAGTCGGCGTCGGCCGCGGCCATCACCTTGACGAACTTGGCCATGAAATCCGCGTTCGCTTCGCCCCAGGCGCGCTCGACGGCCATGCCGTCAAACGTGGCCTTGCCCTTCTTGCTCAGCTCACCGGACGTGACGAGTACCTTGCCGTTTTGCTTGAGTTTGCTCAAGGCCGGATCCCACACGAAGGCGGCGTCGATGTCGCCCCGTTCCCAGGCGGCGGCGATCTGGTTCGGCTGCATGTTCAGCAATTTCACTTCCGTGGGCTTGATGCCCCACGTTTCCAGCGCGAACATGGTGTGGAAGTGTGTGGTGGACACGAATGGCACGGCGATCTTCTTGCCGCGCAAATCGGTGGGCTTGGTGATGCCGGCGCCATTGCGGGCCACCATCGCTTCGGCTTCATTGATGTCGTCGATGATCCAGAACAGTTGCAGATCGACGCCGCGGCTAACGGCCGCCGTCAGGGGGCTGGACCCGATGACGCCGATCTGCACGTCGCCGGAAGCCATGCCGGTGGCCACCTTGGCGCCCGAGTCGAACTTGCGCCAGTTGATTTTATAGCCGGTGGTTTTCTCCACTTCGCCGCTGGCGATCGCCACCAGGAAGGGACCGTTGATTTCCTGGTAGGCAATCGTCACTTCCTTGCTTTGCGCAAAGGCCGTAGCGCTGGAGGCAAGGGTAACGCCCAGCACCAGGGTGCCGAGGACTGCGCGGCGCATCGTTGAAAAAACCGTGTTTTTGCTCGTAGTTGTGTTCATGTCTCACTCCAAGATTTATTGTTATGTGTGAACGTGCGGGCAATCTCATCCCTCGCGGGAGGCGCCGCTGGTCGATCTATGTCAACGCATGCGGCGGCTTAGTACGGCTACTGCTATTACTATTTAAAACACTTCATCCTTCAAGTGATACCAGCGGTACAGGAAGCGCTGGCCCAGGCGGCGGAACGGGGCGAACGCTTGCGACTCGACCAGTTCCATCATGTTGGGATACGGCAGTTTCGAATTGAAGATCGGCAAACCCGTGTCGCTGGCCTTGCCGGCGATGCGTTCGGCCATGCGCCGGCCTGCCTGCGCCGAGTACATGACGCCGTTGCCGCCGTAACCGAGCGAATAGAAGATCGATTGCTTCGGGTCCGGTTGCACGATGCGCGGCATCATGTCGTGGCTGACGTCGACCCAGCCCCACCACGAGTAATCGATGGCGATGCCCGTCAGCGCGGGGAACTTGCGATGCAGATCGTTGATCAAAAACTGTTTGTACTTGTCGTCCGGCGCGTCGGCGCCCGTGATGGCGCTGCGGCTGCCGATCTGCACGCGGTTGTCCGGCATCAAGCGGTAGTAGTGGCGCAAGATGCGCGTATCGGTGATCACCTGGTGGGTGCGGAAGTTGCACGCCTCGATTTCCGCCGGGGTCAATGGACGCGTGACGAGCGAGTTCGACAAAATCGGCAGCAGGCGGTTCTTCACTTGCGGATGCAGATGGGGCGAGGTGTAGCCGCCCGTGGCCACGGCCACGGATCGGGCGCGCACCACGCCGCCCGGCGTTTGCAGATAATGCACGCCGTTGCGCGTTTCCCAGCCCATCACGGGGCTCGATGGATGCACCTTGGCGCCCAGCGCGCGGGCCTTGCGCAGGTAGCCGAAAGCCAGCTTGCCCGCGTGGATGCCGATGCCTTCCGGCTCGTGCAGCGCGCCGGCCGCTTCCTTGTCATCGACAAATTCGCGCTTGACGGTGTCGGCGTCGAGGATGCGGGCATCGTACTTGAATATCTCGCGCATGACCTTGGCTTCTTTTTCCAGCGCAGGCATGGCTTTCGCCTTGTGGGCGATGTACAGGTGGCCGCCCGGCTGCGGGTCGCAATCGATGTCGGCCGTGATCTTCTTGAACGTTTCCATCGCGTCGCACACTTCCGCGTGCAGTTTCAGGGCCGTGTCCAGCCCATAGCGGTCTATCCACTGCGAGCGCTTCAGGCGGCCCGTCGTGCATTGGGCCTGGCCGCCATTGCGCGTGCTGCAGCCCCAGCTGACGCGGTTTGCTTCCAGCACGGTGGCCTTGATGCCGTGTTCCTGGGCCAGAAAGATGGCGCAGGACAGGCCCGTGAAGCCGGAACCGATGATGGCCACGTCGACGTCGATGTCATGCGTGATGGGGCCATCGTCGGCAGGCGGCTCGCCGGCCGTGCCGATCCAGTAGGTGGGCGCGTAGGCATTGCCGTGGCCGGGACGCTGGGCCACCAGCGGATCGAAGGCGGGATCGTAGGGCGTGCGGGCGGCGGTGCTGTTGCTGCCCATTACGCCAGGCGGGGTATCGACAGGTTTGTTCATGGTCATTCCTGGTGAACGTGCTGGCTTAGGCGGCTTTGTTGGCGGTAGCTACGGGTGGGCGATCCTTGCGGAAGGCATTCTTCACGGCGATCTTGCCGTCGCGGAAAGTGAAGATGTCGACCATGCGCGCTTCGATGCGCGTGCCATCCGCCTTGGTGCCGGCAAAGGTCGACTCCGTCACGCCGCGCTCGCCGCTGACAAAATGTACGGGGGTGAGCCAGGCGGCGTCGGGGAAGGTTTGCCAGGCCAGCTCGAAACCGGCGCGCACGGCGTCGCGGCCAATGAAGCTCTTGCCCAGCAAGTCAGGGCCGGCCACGGCATGGAACTCGCAGTCGTCCGCCATGGCGCCCATCAGGGCCTCGATATCGTGGCGATTCCAGGCATCGCCGAACGCTTGCAGGAAATCAGTAGTAACGGCGTCGGTGTGCGGTACAGGGTGGTTCATGGTTGTCTCCGTAAATCGTTTTTTGATACGCTACGTTCCGTTTTTTGTCTTTTATTGAATTTAAGCCTTAAGCATGGCCTTGTCAAATCAAATAATTCAAAAAACGGGACGCCCCGTATTCTTTAATGAAATTATGATACTTTCGTGACAATCTGTGAGAATTTGGTCACAGGCCCCCTTCACAGGCTGGCTGACTTATACGTAGTCTTTGTACTTGTCCAGGTGACGGATCGGTTTGCTCAGCGCATCGCGGCGGAACGGGTCGCCCAGCTCGCGCGTGCACATGATTTCGATGATGGTGGTCTTGCCTTCATTCATCTGCATGTCGATGGCTTTCTTCAAGGCCGGGCCCACGTCTTCCAGCTTGTCGACCGTGATGCCTTCGGCGCCCATGGCCCGCGCAATTTCCGCGAAGCTCTGGTTGTCGAGTTCACCGGCCACGAAACGGCGGTTGTAGAAATCGACCTGGTTTTTCTTTTCCGCGCCCCACTGGCGGTTGTGGAACACCACGGCCGTCACAGGAATGTTGTGGCGCACGCAGGTCATCGTTTCCATCAGGCTCATGCCCCAGGCGCCATCGCCCGCATACGACACGGCCGGACGGTGTGGCGCGGCCACTTTCGCGCCGATAATGGTCGGGAACGCATAGCCGCAGTTGCCAAAGCTCATCGCCGCAAAGAAGCTGCGCGGCTTTTCAAAGCGCAGATAGCTGTTCGCCACCGAGTTGATGTTGCCGATGTCGGTCGACACCATCACGTCTTCCGGCATGGCTTTTTCCAGCTCGCGCAAGACCTGGCGCGGGTGCAGGTAATTGCCCGGCTCTTTCTTTTGCTCTTCGATCATGTCCAGGCTGTACGCATCTTTCTCGTGCGTCCAGTTCGTCAATTCCTCTTCCCACGCGGCCTTTTCCGCCTGCACGGTGGCATAGCGCTCGTCGCGCGTGGCGTCGCAATCGAGGCTCTTGCCGTCCAGGCGGGCCAGGATGGCTTTCGCGGCCGCCTTGGCGTCGCCGCAGATGCCGACCGAAATCTTTTTCACCAGGCCCAGCATCTTGTTGTCCGCATCGATCTGGATGATCTTGGCGTTTTTCGGCCAGTAATCCATGCCGTGCTGCGGCAAGGTACCGAACGGGCCCAGGCGCGAACCGAGGGCCACGACAACGTCGGCCTTGGCGATCAGTTTCATGGCCGCTTTTGATCCTTGATAACCGAGCGGACCGCACCACAGCGGGTGGCTGGCGGGAAACGAGTCGTTATGCAGATAGCTGTTGACGACGGGCGCGCCCAGGCGTTCGGCCAGGGCCTTGCACTCTTCGATCGCTTCGCCCATGACGACGCCGCCGCCCGAGATGATGACGGGGAACTTGGCTTTCGCCAGCAGTTCCGCCGCATCGTTGAGGCTTTGCTCGCCGCCGGCGCCACGGTCCAGGCGGTTCGGTTGTGGAATCTCGGCCTTGATTTCGCCATAAAAATAGTCGCGCGGGATGTTTAGTTGCGTCGGGCCCATTTCCGACATGGCGCGGTCAAAGCAGCGGCCCGTGAATTCCGCCATGCGGGCCGGGTTCGTCACGTGGCCTTGATATTTGGTAAATTCCTCGAACATCGGCAACTGGTTCGCTTCCTGGAAGCCGCCCAGGCCCATGCTCATCGTGCCCGTCTCAGGGGTAATGATCACGACCGGGGTGTGCGCCCAGTAGGCGGCGGCGATGGCCGTGACGCAATTGCTGATACCGGGGCCGTTCTGACCGATGACCACGCCATGGCGACCCGAGACGCGGGCGTAACCGTCGGCCATGTGGCCGGCGCCCTGCTCGTGCACGACGGGAATCAAGCGGATGCCGGCAGGCGCAAAGATATCCATCGGATCCATGAAGGCCGAGCCCATGATGCCGAACATGTCGGTCACGCCATTGGCGGCCAGGGTTTCCACGAACGCTTCGGAAGGCGTCATCTTTTGCGGGCCTACAGGTATCGCTGCGGCGGCGGCTTTTTGCTCGGTCATGTCATTCATGGGTGTCTCCTGGTCTGTAGTGATTGAGGCTGTTGAAATGATCAACTAATTTATCAAAAATCGGTATATTTTGTTCCGAAATTTGATATACAATTCAATTTAAGCGTTCAGCATTCAAAAGTCAAACAGAATTTCAAGGAAACGGTACAATTTGAGTTCGAAAATGAAATAACACACCGATACCACACCGAGGCCACCATGGACATGATTTCATCCCCAAAACTTGAGCCGGAAAAACTGGAAGGCGACACGCCCACGATGCGTTTGTTTGCCTTGCTGGAAGTGATTGCCGAGAAAGACCAGTTGCTATCGCTGCAAGCGCTGGTGGAAGAAACGGGCCTGCCGAAGCCCACCCTGCACCGCATGCTGCAACAGCTGGAAAGCGTGGGCGTGCTGCAGCGCGAAAGCGATGGCCGCCACTACAGCACGGGCGTGCGCCTGCGCCGCCTGGCCTCAAACCTGCTGATTAACAACACTTTCCATGGCGCCCGCCGCATGGTCTTGCGCCAGCTGGTCGAGGAAGTGGGCGAAAGCTGCAACCTGACGGCCTTCAGCGGCAGCGAAGTGGTGTACCTGGACCGGGTGGAAACGGCGGCCCCGCTGCGCTTCTATCTGCACCCCGGTTCGAGGGTGCCGGCCCACTGCTCGTCGAGCGGCAAGCTGTTCCTGGCGCAAATGACGCCCGTGCAACGGCGCCGCCTGCTGGGCCATATGGAATTGACGCGCTTTACGGACAAGACGGAAACGGACCCCGTCAAGCTGGAACGCGAACTGGAACTGGTGCGCCGCAACGGCTATGCGCTGGACGACGAGGAATTCCTGCCCGGCCTGCTGTGCGTGGCCGTGCTGGTGCCGAACCCGAACGGCCGCTCGAACCTGGCCGTGGCGATCCAGGCGCCCATCATCCGTTTGACGCATGACAAGGCTTTACATTTCTTGCCTGCATTGCAGCGCGCCGCGCAAGCCCTGGCCGCCATCGAATCGGAAACCATGCCGACGACGGGCGGGGACGACGGCGCCGCATTACAAGCCGGTCATTCGGCTGGCAATTCATAACCGCTGCGGCATCCATGCTGCGGCTAGACCAGGAGAACAAGGTGCCAGATTCACGCCAACATCCCCCCGCCGCAGCGGCGCAAACCTTACAGTCCGTGCGCAGCCTGTTCAATATCGACAGCGACCTGCTCGTGCCCGTCTTCACGGAGCGCGACCCGCATGTGCCCGACATCGACCCCGCCTACCGCTTCAACAAGGATGTGACCCTGGCGATTTTGGCCGGCTTCAGCCACAACCGCAGAGTGATGGTGCAAGGCTTGCACGGCACGGGCAAGTCCACGCATATCGAGCAAGTGGCGGCGCGCCTGAACTGGCCTTGCGTGCGCGTCAACCTCGACGGCCACATCAGCCGCCTGGATCTTGTCGGCAAGGACGCCATCGTGCTGCGCGAGCAGCAGCAGGTGACGGAATTCCAGGAAGGCATCGTGCCCTGGTCATTGCAGCGCCCCGTGGCCCTGATTTTCGACGAGTACGACGCGGGCCGCCCCGACGTGATGTTCGTCATCCAGCGCATCCTCGAGCGCGATGGCAAGTTCACCCTGCTCGACCAGAACCGGGTCATCACGCCGCATCCTCACTTCCGTTTGTTCGCCACATCGAACACGGTGGGACTCGGCAACTTGAACGGCATGTACCACGGCACGCAAGTGCTCAATCACGCGCAGATCGACCGCTGGAACATCGTTGCCACCTTGAACTATCTGCCGCAGGCGGAAGAAACGGAGATCGTGCTGGCGCGTGTCCCCGTCATGAATGACGAAGCGGGCCGCCAGCTGGCAAGCAGCATGGTGGCCGTGGCCAGCCTCACGCGCCACGGTTATGCGGCGGGCGACCTGGCCTGTTTGATGTCGCCGCGCACGGTCATTACCTGGGCCGAAAATTGCCAGATCTTCCGCGACCCGGCGCTGGCCTTCCGCCTGTCCTTCCTCAACAAATGCGACGAGGCCGAGCGGCCCATGGTGGCCGAGTATTACCAGCGCTGTTTCAATGAGGAATTGCTGGCGAGCCAGGCATGAGCACGGAAGCGACCGCGCCTGCTCCCTACACGCGCGAACAACAGGAAACGGATGAATTGTGCGCGGGCGCCATCCGCGCGCTGAGCGGCGTTTCCGCCATCCGCTACCGGGGCCGGCGCCTGCACGATGGCCACCGCCCCCTGCCCATCCATGCGGCCCATCTGCAGCCCGATGCGGCGCTGCAGGATTTGCCCTCGCTGCGCGGCGCGGCCGACAGCGTAGCCCTGCGCCTGCTACACACGGACGCTGCCTTGCACAAGTCCTTCTGCCCGCCAGAACCCGTGGCGCGTCTGGTGTTCGAGCTGCTGGAGCAGTTAAGAGTGGAAACGCTTGCGCCAGATCAACATGCCGGTGTGATCAGCAACCTGCGCCACCGTTTTACTGCCTGGTCGCACGCGTTTTACGATTCCGGCCTGGCCGAAGGCGCTTCGGGCTTGCTGCTGTACACGGTATTCCAGATGTGCTGGTCGCGCCTGACGGCCCGGCCCGTGCTGGAAAAGACGGAAGATTTCATCGAGGCCACGCGCTGGTCCGTTTCTTCGCAACTAAGTGGCGACCTGGCGGGCTTGCGCCGCCACCGATTGGACCAGTCTGCCTTTGCCCGCCACGCGCTGGCCATCGCCCATGCCGTCGACGCCGTGCTGAAAGAGGCGCAGGCGGCGCGCGATGGCAGCCAGGACGACGGGGGCGACGCCAAGGCGCAGGCGGCCTTCAAGCTGCTGCTCGATTTCGACAGCGACAACGACCACCTTCCCGATGCGGCTCCCTTGGGCGAAAGCCGCGCCTTCAGCGATGGCGATGGCGCCTACCGCGCCTACTCCACGGCGTACGACCGCGAGGAAAACGCGGGCGAACTGGTGCGCCGCGCCCTGCTGCTCGACTACCGCGAGCGCATGGATGCGCGCATCGCCAGCCTGGGCATCAACACGGCCCGCCTGGCGCGGCGCTTCACGCAATTGCTGGCCGTGCCCCGGCGCGACGGCTGGTCGTTCGGTGAAGAGGAAGGTTATATCGATGGCCGGCGCCTGGCGCAGCTGATCAGCTCGCCCTCAGAGCGCCGCTTGTTCCGCAGGGAACAATTTTTGCCGCAAGCCGATTGCCTCGTCACCTTTCTCGTCGATTGCTCCGGCTCCATGAAGACGCATGCGGAATCCGTGGCCGTGCTGCTCGACATTGTGCTGCGTGCGCTGGACCAGGCCGGCGTCGCCACTGAATTGCTGGGTTTTACGACGGGCGCCTGGAACGGGGGACGAGTCAAACGCGACTGGATGCGCGCCCGCTCGCCCGCCAACCCGGGCCGCTTGAACGAACTCGTGCACATGGTCTTCAAGGATGGCGATACCAGCTGGCGCCGCGCGCGGCCCGGCATCGCGGCCCTGTTAAAGGCTGATTTGTACCGCGAAGGCGTCGATGGCGAAGCCGTGGATTGGGCGTGCAAGCGCATGCTGGCGCGCCCGGAACGGCGGCGCATCCTGCTCGTCGTGTCTGACGGTTGCCCGATGGATACGGCCACGAATCTGGCCAACGACGAGTTTTACCTGGCCCAGCATCTGAAGCAGGTAGTGGCGCGCCGCGAAGCGCAGGGCGCCATCGAGATATGCGGGTTGGGACTGGGCCTGGACCTGGGCGCCTACTACAGCCGCAGCCTGGCCACCACCCTGCCCGCCTCGCTGAACAATGCGCTGTTCATCGAGATCGCGCAGTTGCTCGGGGGCATGAGGCGATAATGCCTCAAGCTACCTCGTAGCGTACCGTGTGCGCTTCCATCGGCAGCGGAATTTCCCAGTTCCACAGCATCGCTTGCAGCTTCTTGTTACTGAGCGAGGTGTCGCGCTGGCCGTTGCGCCGCAGTAATTCCTTGCGCGGCTGCTCCAGGTACACGAGTTCCACCTCCGCGTGGTATTTATAGAGCAGGTTGAGCGTCTTTTCGCGCATCAGTTTTGACAGATGCGTGGCGTTCCACACGAACGGTTCGCCACGGCGCAATAGTTCGCGCGCCCGCTCTTCCGCATAGTCGCCCACCTGCCCTTCGTTCTTGCCGTGCTTCAAGCCCAAGGCGATGCGCGCATCATCGAAGGATACGACGGGCAGGCGCGGATGGTGCTTGTCCACCCACGTATTCTTGCCCGACGCGGGCAAGCCCGACATGACGATCACATGCGAGCCCGGCTCCTGGAACAGGGAGTAATCGGGATGCGCCTCGGCGCCGCGAAAATACTTGACGCGCGTGTGATCGTCGACAAAGACCCGCCGTTGGCCATAGCAGCCTTCCTCGCGCGCCAGCTCGCGGAACAGCTCGATGGCGTCGAGTATGCGCTGCGGATCGGGGCAGATGCGGCCGCGGATATCCGCCTCGGCCAGCATGGCCAGCAGGCGGATATCGACCTGCCACGACAGTTCGCGCACGGTGAACTCGGGCGTCACGCCGCGCCGCGAGGTTTCCAGCGCGAAGAACGGCACCTGGTGCACATTGATCAGGCGACAGATTTCCTCGCGCGCGGCAAACGGCGCGTCGCAGTCCCACAGGGCGATGCGCGCATCGAGGGCGCCCTTGCGCGAGTGGCCGGGCTGGCCGATGGCGCCCGTTGCCGGGTCGATCACCGTGGTGCTGCACTTGGCCACGTCGTGCAGCAAGGCGGCCAGGAACAAGATTTCCTGTTCCGCCCGCGTGGCTTGCTGATATTCAAGCATGCCCAGCAGCGATTCCACCACCATCATGGTATGCGTCCACACGTCGCCTTCCGCGTGGTAGATGGGATTTTGCGGCGTCGTCTTCGCCAGTTCCAGCTGCGGGAAAGCAGCCAGGCAGGCGCTAAAGTCGGGCGACTGGCCAGCTGCCGGCACCAGTTGTTGCAGGGTTTTCCAGTTCATCATTTTGTACTCCTTGAGAAGGCAGCCAGTTCGTCTAGCGACTGGCAGGTGTGCAAGCCCAGGCTCTCCCACGTCACCAGTGGCTGCGGCGCGTACAGGTCCACGCCCTCGGCCAGCAGATTCGGGATCAGGGGACGCGTGCTGTGGTGCGAGCCGCTGTCGAGGATGGTTTGCGTAAAGTCGTGCCGCACCAGCTTGTAGCGGGCCAGCACTTGCTCGTCGTCTTCCACTTTCAGGTACAAGCCTTCCGCGTGGTCGGACTTGTCCGTCTGTTTCCAGCACAGGTCCAGCGGCAGGCGCTCGCGCGCCACCACGTTGTCAAACGCATCGCGCCACAGCAATGACTTGGCCAGCGAATGGCGCAGCAGCTGCCACAACTGCTTGGGCGACGTGGGCATCTTGCCCGCATACAGCACGGGGACGGACAACACGGGCGAGCCGGCCAGCATGGCGTGGCGGCGCGCCGTCGACAGGAACATTTGCGTACGGCGGCAATACACGTCGAACTCGTTGAAATAATGGGGCAGGCGGTCGTAAAACACGGAATGCTTGCTGTAAGACCATTCGCCAAACAGCACAAATTGATCTTCCAGCAGATGCAGCAAGGCGTGTTCATGCGCATGGGCCCACGGTTTGAGCAGGTTGAACTGGCGTTCGCTGCCGCCGCCCGCCAGGTAGTGGCCGCGCGACTGCAGCAGCACCTCGCCCGCATCGCTGAACGACACGGCAGAGTTGGCGCCATCGATTTTTTCCTCAATGACGACGTACTGGCCGGCCAGCTTTTTCAAGGGCATCTGATCGGAGCCGTCGTCGCCATCCTGCAGGCGCGAGCCTTCCAGGTGCGGCGTGCGCGGGTATTTAAATAAGGGTAAAGATTGTAAAAACATAGCGTCCCACGCCGCGTTCACCGGGGCGTGTCCATACAGGGTCAGGGGTGCTGACGACGTGTTCGGGCGTGGACGATCGAGACTAGTGTCACGGATACGTGTGCGGAAAGAGCAAAAACAGTGCCGCAGCAATCGGGGGCGTCAACGCGCCGAACGATGCTGCAGAGAGCATTTCGTCAGCGTTAGCAGGTGATGGCGAAGTAGCGAGGCACTTTTGGCTCCAATAAGGAAGAGGTTCGAGAAAGAACGTGGAATATATAGGCTGTTTGCATATTTTGCAAGTGGCGCTGCGTATTGTGCGCCCCTCGCTTTGCAATCTCCACAAAATTTGCTAAGCTGGCAGGACTTCCTGTCGCTGCTGCGTGGAAAACAAACATGACCCTTTAAAAAGGGCCGTGCATTCGTTATTTCCGGAGCAGAATCGTGTTTCCCATATCCAGATTACAAAAAGCCCTGCGCCGCCAGGGCATCGCTGTCGCCTATGCCGACGGCATTTATACACTCAGCAATCCGCACGCCCAGGCGTCCGTGCTGCTGCCCCACAACTTTCCCCTCGAGGAAAAAGCCGTGCGCCAACTGATGGAGTTTGCCGCCGTCGCCGTGCCCGGCCAGGATGGCCATGTGTGCAAGGCCTGCGCCACGCCCGACTTTCACCCTGGCAGCATCGCGCCCGTGGGCAGCATCGTCGCCACCAGTCCCGACATGGTGATCCCCGCTATCCCCGGCACGGACATCGCCTGCGGCATGCGCCTGATCACGACGGGTCTGAGCCTGGCGCAGTTCGAGGCACGCAAGCCGCAGCTGTTGAGCAAGCTCAAACATGTGCTGCTGGAAGACGGCCGCAACGTGCCGCTGCGCTCGAAGGCGTTTGCCGCCCTCTTCGACGTGGGGCCGGAAGCGTTCATCGACAGCCTGCACAAGGATGGCATGTGCGGCTTGTGGCCACGGGTCGACAAGCAGCGGCTGCTGCGCGAGCTCGACGATTGCATTGCCCTGCGCGAACTGGGCGGCGGCTTGCGCCATGCACCCGAAGCGCTGGTGGGCACGCGCGAAGTGATACGCGACCCCAGCCTGGGCACCACGGGATCGGGCAACCATTTCGTGGAAATCCAGCTGGTCGATACCGTCATGGACCGCCACGCCGCGTACCGGCACGGGCTGGTGCCGGGCGAAGTGGTCGTCATGATCCACAGCGGCAGCCGCGACGTGGGCTTTTTCGTCGGCAGCCGCTGGATGGACCGCGCCAAGGAAGCGTGGCCGACAGGCGTGCGCCACCCGCAATCGGGCCTGTACGGCTTGACGGGCCAACTGGCTGGCGAATACATGGACGCCATGGGCGTGGCGTCGCGCTATGCCTGGGTCAACCGCATGGTCCTGGCCGAGCTGGTGCGCGACAGCCTGTCGCAGGTGTATGCGCACGATACCTCGCGCCTGGTGGTGGACGTGCCGCACAACGTCATCTTGCGCGAGCACGGCATGAACATCCACCGCAAGGGCGCCACGCCGGCGCGCGAGGGCGACCTGGCGCTGATCCCCGGTTCCATGGGCGACTATTCCTATGTGGCAACGGGCATGGGCAATCCAGACTGGCTGTGGTCGTGCTCGCATGGCGCCGGGCGCAGCATCCGCCGCCAGGCCATGCGCGCCATGCGGCCCACGGTGGGCGGCGACGAGATGGCCTTCCAGTGCGTGACCCTGCGCGAGGAACGCCGCGTCGAGGAAGCGCCGATGGCGTACAAGAAGATCGGTCCCGTCATCGCTGCGCAGGAGGAAGCGGGCTTGCTGCAATCGGTGGCGCGCCTTAAACCTTTGCTGACATTCAAGGCTTAGCGCAGCAATTGCGGCACGGCGGCCGCCATCAAGGAGATACCGATGGCGGTCAGCACAGCAAACGCGATGCGGCGCATGCCGCGCTGGGCGATCGGTGGCGGGTAGCGCTTGCCGGCCATCGTGGCCAGCACGCCCACGGGCAAGGCCAGCGCGCACAGCAGCAGTACTTTTGCATCGAGCTGGCCCTGGCTGCCCGCCATCAGCGAACGCCCGCCCGCGCTGATGGCGAACAGGAAGATCAGGCTGTAGCGGATGGTGGTCAAGCTCATTTCCTGGCGGTAAAACTGGTACACGAGCGGTGGCCCGGCCAGCGAAAACAGGCCGGAAAACAGGCCGCCGCACACGCCGCTGATGAAGAAGCTGCGCTTGTCGGCCGCGCCCGGTCCGGGCGGCGCCTGCAGCAGGATGCTGACGCCGCCATACACGATGGCCGCGCCCAGCAGCAGCTTCAGCAAGGGCGCATATGCCTGGTCCAGATATCCCAACAACAATACGCCGGCCGCCATGGCCGGCAGCAAGCCGATGCTGGCGGCGCGGATGGCGCGCCAGTCCAGGTGGTGCAAGGCGCCCGGCAAGGCCACCAGGCAATTGGCCAGCGACAATAAACTGACGAGGGCCGCCAGCGCGGGCACGGGCGCCAGGCCCAGTCCGCTGGCCACCCCCATGACGATCATGCCCAGGCCAAAACCCGTGACGGTCTGGAAATACGTGCCCGCCGCCACCACGCCCAGCAGCGCCAGCACGGGCAAGCTGAACAGGAAGTCAGCGTCCACCCTGGGCCTGCACGGCCGTGACCGCAATGACGTTGTAGACGTCGTCGGCGCTGCAACCGCGCGACAAATCGTTGGCGGGCTTGTTCAAGCCTTGCAGCAAGGGGCCGATGGCGACGGCGCCGCCCATGCGCTCGGCCAGCTTGTAGCCGATATTGCCCGCGTCCAGGTTCGGGAACACCAGCACATTCGCGCGGCCGTTGACCACGGAATCCTTGACTTTTCTCTGCGAAATCTCGGCCACGATGGCAGCATCGAGCTGCACGTCGCCATCGATGGCCAGCAGCGGACGCTGGGCCTTGACCCGGTCCGTGGCCGCATGCACCTTGTCGACGGCCGCGTGGTGGGCGCTGCCGCTGGTGGAAAACGACAGCATGGCGACCCGGGGCTCTTCCATCAGCAACGCTTGCGCGCTGTCGGCGGCGGCCATGGCGATGTCGGCCAATTCCTCCGCTTTCGGATCGACGACGAGGGCGCAATCGGAAAAGATGAAACCGCCCTTGAGGCTGTGGAAAGGTTCGCACAGCATCATCAGGAAAAAACTGGACACCAGCTTGAAGGCAGGGTCGACGCCGATGATCTGGATGGCGCTGCGCACCACGTCGGCCGTCGTGTGCACGGCCCCCGCCACGCAACCGTCAGCGTCGCCCAGGCGCACCATCAGGTTGGCGTAGCACAGCGGGTCTTGCACGGCGATCCTGGCCTGCTCCACCGTCATGCCCTTGGCCTGGCGCAGCACAAACAATTGCTGGGCATAGTGTTCCGACTCATCGGAAATTGCCGGGTCGACCAGGCGCACGGCGTCCAGGTCCAGCGCATGTTCGCGCGCCAGCGCAAGGATGGCGGCCGGCTTGCCGACGATGGTGATGTGCGCCAGGCCTTCGCTTGCCGCACGCGCTGCCGCCTGCAGCACGCGCGCATCGTCGCCCTCGCACAAGACGATGTTTTTCGGCACGGCGCGGGCTTGGGCTATGATGCGGTGCAGGGCTTTCATGGCGACTCCAATTCGGTAAAAAAAGTGCCGGAACCACGGAAGCATGCAGATGGCTCCGGCACATAAAACCCGGCGCGATTGCCGGGGTCATACAAGGATCGGGCAGACTGCTTAGACGTAGTCTTTGTACTTGTCCAGGTGACGGATCGGTTTGCTCAGCGCATCGCGGCGGAACGGGTCGCCCAGCTCGCGCGTGCACATGATTTCGATGATCGTGGTCTTGCCTTCATTCATCTGCATGTCGATGGCTTTCTTCAAGGCCGGACCCACGTCTTCCAGCTTGTCGACCGTGATGCCTTCGGCGCCCATGGCCCGCGCAATTTCCGCGAAGCTCTGGTTGTCGAGTTCACCGGCCACGAAACGGCGGTTGTAGAAATCGACCTGGTTTTTCTTTTCCGCGCCCCACTGGCGGTTGTGGAACACCACGGCCGTCACAGGAATGTTGTGGCGCACGCAAGTCATCGTTTCCATCAGGCTCATGCCCCAGGCGCCGTCGCCCGCATACGACACGGCCGGACGGTGCGGTGCGGCAACCTTGGCGCCGATGATGGTAGGGAACGCATAGCCGCAGTTGCCAAAGCTCATCGCCGCAAAGAAGCTGCGCGGCTTTTCAAAGCGCAGATAGCTGTTCGCCACCGAGTTGATGTTGCCGATGTCGGTCGACACCATCACGTCTTCCGGCATGGCTTTTTCCAGCTCGCGCAAGACCTGGCGCGGGTGCAGGTAATTGCCCGGCTCTTTCTTTTGCTCTTCGATCATGTCCAGGCTGTACGCATCTTTCTCGTGCGTCCAGTTCGTCAATTCCTCTTCCCACGCGGCCTTTTCCGCCTGCACGGTGGCATAGCGCTCGTCGCGCGTGGCGTCGCAATCGAGGCTCTTGCCGTCCAGGCGGGCCAGGATGGCTTTCGCGGCCGCCTTGGCGTCGCCGCAGATGCCGACCGAAATCTTTTTCACCAGGCCCAGCATCTTGTTGTCCGCATCGATCTGGATGATCTTGGCGTTTTTCGGCCAGTAATCCATGCCGTGCTGCGGCAAGGTACCGAACGGGCCCAGGCGCGAACCGAGGGCCACGACAACGTCGGCCTTGGCGATCAGTTTCATGGCCGCTTTTGATCCTTGATAACCGAGCGGACCGCACCACAGCGGGTGGCTGGCGGGAAACGAGTCGTTATGCAGATAGCTGTTGACGACGGGGGCGCCCAGGCGCTCGGCCAGGGCCTTGCACTCTTCGATCGCTTCGCCCATGACGACGCCGCCGCCCGAGATGATCACGGGGAACTTGGCCTTGGCCAGGAGCTCCGCCGCATCGTTGAGGCTTTGTTCGCCGCCAGCGCCACGGTCCAGGCGGTTCGGTTGTGGAATCTCGGCCTTGATTTCGCCATAAAAATAGTCGCGCGGGATGTTCAGTTGCGTCGGGCCCATTTCCGACATGGCGCGGTCAAAGCAGCGGCCCGTGTATTCCGCCATGCGGGCCGGATGGGTGACGTGACCTTGATATTTCGTAAATTCCTCGAACATTGGCAACTGGTTCGCTTCCTGGAAGCCGCCCAGGCCCATGCTCATCGTGCCCGTCTCAGGGGTAATGATCACGACCGGGGTGTGCGCCCAGTAGGCGGCGGCGATGGCCGTGACGCAATTGCTGATACCGGGGCCGTTCTGACCGATGACCACGCCATGGCGACCCGAGACGCGGGCGTAACCGTCGGCCATGTGGCCGGCGCCCTGCTCGTGCACGACGGGAATCAAGCGGATGCCGGCAGGCGCAAAGATATCCATCGGATCCATGAAGGCCGAGCCCATGATGCCGAACATGTCGGTCACGCCATTGGCGGCCAGGGTTTCCACGAACGCTTCGGAAGGCGTCATCTTTTGCGGGCCTACTGGGGTTGCTGCGGTAGTGGCAGCGGCGGCGGCTTTTTGGTCGGACAAATCGGTCATGGCTCAGTCTCCTTACAGTTTTATAAAAAATCGGTATATTTTGTTCCGATATTTGAAATATATGTTCAATTTAACGGTTGCGAAATGCGCTGTCAATGAAAATTCATGAAAATTCGGACTGTTTCATTCCTGAATCCGGAATCCGTGACTTTGCCCCATTCCGGAAACAACAATGGCGGGCTATCCGCAACAGACAGCCCGCCATCGATACCTCCTGCGCTGCGTGCTAGAACTTCAGGCGCATGCCGGCCGTGAAGGCGCTCGAGTTATGACCAGGCAAGGGCACGCTGCCACCGCTGGAAGCGTCGCCGACGAAGTTGGTGCCCGCGCCATCGTTGTTGATGCGCCCGTACGAGGTGTACAGATTTGTGCGCTTAGACAAGGCATAGGTGTAGCCGATGGACAGCTGGCGCCCGCCGCGGCGCGCGTTCGTGCGGTCATCCTTGCGGATATACGAGGCCATCACGCTGCCGGCCGCGCCCACGGGGGCGGACGCACCCAGCATGACGTTGCGGAATTCCGTGCCCGCATCATCCTTGTCCGTCTCATAGGCGGCGTGCAGCTTGGCGGGGCCGAAGTCGTAGGTGCCGCCCAGCAAGGTCACTTTCGCCGTGTTCAGCGGCGTGTCCTTGCGATTGTCATGCGCCAGGGTCAGCACCAGCGGGCCGTTGGCGTAATCGATGGAAAAATCGATGGTGCGGCCCAGGGTGTTGCTGTCCGGCTTTTCACCGAGGCCAACCATGACGGCAGCCGACAAGCCGTTCACCTTCGGCGTCTCGTACATGATGGAGTTTTTCGTGCGCAGGCTGGCCACGCTCATCAGGTTGATCGAGGCGCCTGTCATGCCCGTTTCGAAGGGGTCGATATTGTCCAGCGCGGTGAACAGCGGATTGTGTTGCAAGCCCAGGTTTACGGCGCCGAAGCCGCCCGACAGGCCCACGTAGGCCTTGCGCCCGAACAAGGCGCCCTGGCGGTTGGCGCCCGTGTCCACGTCGAGGCCGTTTTCCAGCAAGAAGTTGGCCTTTAAATTATTGCCCAGGTCTTCCGTGCCTTTGAAGCCGATGCGGCTGCCCGACTGTACGCCGGTGGCCAGCTTGGTGACGGAACCGTCCGCGCCGCCGTGTTCGGACGTCAGGCCCGCGTCGAGCAAGCCAGCCTACAGTGACGGACGATTGGGCGCTGGCGCTGCCGGCGAAGAGTGTGGCCAAGACGGCCGCCGCTACGAGTGTGTGTTTCATGTCATCTCCAGGTATTGTGGTTTTTATAAACGCTTGAAACGATAATCAACTACGGTGCTGCAAATTGCGGGTAAATGCGGCGGCTCAGGCGATCAGCCCGGCCATCGGCGACGAGGGCGAGGCGCTCATGGCGCCCGCTCTCCGGGGCATGCGTCCGGCAAGGTAAGCCTCGCGTCCGCCCTGCACTGCCAGTTTCATGGCGCGCGCCATGCGTATCGGTTCGCGCGCCGCCGCGATGGCGGTATTCATCAGGATGCCGTCGCAGCCAAGCTCCATGGCGATGGCCGCGTCCGACGCCGTGCCCACGCCGGCATCGACCAGCACGGGTACCGTGGCTTGCTCGATGATCAGCGACAGATTCCACGGATTCAGAATGCCCATGCCCGAGCCGATCAGGGACGCCAGCGGCATGACGGCGATGCAGCCGAGGTCTTCCAGCATGCGCGCCTGGATCGGGTCGTCGCTGCAATACACCATCACCTGGAAGCCGTCGCGCACCAGCTCCCCGGCCGCTTTTAACGTTTCCGGCATGTTCGGGAACAGGGTCTTTTCATCGCCGAGCACTTCCAGCTTGCATAGCTGGTGCCCGCCCAGCAGCTCGCGCGCCAGTTGCAGGGTGTAGACGGCGTCGCGCGCGTTGTAGCAGCCGCCCGTGTTGGGCAAAATCGTGTATTTCGACGGCGGAATGAAATCGAGCAGGTTCGGTTCGCCCTTCTCCTGGCCGATATTCACGCGCCGGATGGTGACCGTGACGATCTCGGCGCCGCTCGCTTCGATGGCCAGGCGCGTTTCCTCGAAATCCTTGTATTTCCCGGTCCCTACCAGCAGGCGCGACTGGTAGATGGTGCCGGCCAGGGTCAGGCCGGTCGGTGCAGGGGTAAGGTCGTCTCTCATCGCGGTGCTCTCCTAAGTTGGTGTAACTGCGTGATGTAACTGCGGTCCCTCGCGAAGGGCTACGCCGCAAAACGCAAAATCGACGTCGGGCCGCCTTCCCGACACGAGGTCGGCGATCGCCCTACCCGCGCCGCAGCCCATGGTCCAGCCCAGGGTGCCGTGGCCCGTGTTGAGGAAGAGCTGGCGGTAGCGCGTCGTGCCGATGTAGGGCACGTTCGAGGGTGTCAGGGGGCGCAGGCCGGCCCAGTAGACGGGGTCGCTGTAATCACAGGCGTGGGGAAACAGGGCCTGCACGCGGCGCGTGATGGCGGCGCAGCGCACGGGGTTCAGTTCCCGCGTATAGCCGTTCAACTCGCACGTGCCGGCCACGCGCAGGCGCTCGCCCAGGCGCGAAAACACCAGTTTATGGCCGTCGTCCGTCAGCGACACGGAAGGCGCGCTGACGGGGTCGACGATCGGATAGGTGGCCGAATAGCCCTTGCCCGGATACAGCATCAGGCGGATGCCCAGCGGCTGCAGCAGCGGTGCGGAAAAGCTGCCCATGGCCACCACCACGGCGTCCGCATGCTCCAGGCGGTGGCGCCCTTGCGCGTCGATGCTTTCCACGCCCGTGAGGCGTGCGCCATCCGTCAGCAGGCGCGTCACCGTCGTGCCGTACCGGAAATCCACGCCGGCAGCGGCCGCGCGCGCAGCCAAGGCCGTGGTAAACAGATGCACGTCACCCGACTCGTCGCTGGCTGTAAAATCGCCGCCCACGATCTGGCTGCGCGCGTGACGCAGGGCCGGCTCGATGCGAACCACTTCGTCGGCGCTGACGGTGTTGCGCGGGCAACCCAGCTCCCGCAAGAGCGCGGCGCCCGTTTGCGATTTATCAAATTCCTGCTGGTCCGTATAGAAATGCAAGATGCCCCGCTCCAGGTGGTCGTAGGCTATGCCCGTCTCGCGGCGCAAGGCTTGCAAGCTCTGCCGGCTGTACTCGGCCAGGGCGACGATCTGACGCATATTGCGCGACACCCTCGACGGCAAACACTCGCGCAGGTAGTGCAGCACCCACTGCCATTGCAGCGTATCGAGACGTGGGCGGAACAGCAGCGGCGCATCGTCCTTGCCCAGCCACGTGAGCACCTTGCGCAGGGTGGCGGGATTCGCCCACGGTTCTGCGTGCGAAACGGAAATCTGCCCGCCGTTACCGAAGCTCGTTTCCTGCGCGGCGCCCGCCTGGCGCTCGAGCACGCGCACGTCGTGACCCGCCTGGCGCAAGTACCAGGCCGATGCCGTGCCGACCACGCCGGCGCCGAGGACAAGGATCTTCATGGCGGGCTCGACTCGCTTAGCGCGTCAGCAGCACGGCGATGGCGACAAAGGCGGCGATCCACACCGTTTCCATCACCAACATGATCACGGGACGCCAGCCCAGCGAGGCCAGCGACTGGAACGACGTCTTCACGCCCAGCGCGGCGATGGCGATGACGAGGCAGGCGCGCGAGGCATTGTTGATCCAGCCATTCACTTCCTGCGGAATCAGGCCCAGGCTGTTGGTAATGACGAGCCAGACAAAACCGATCAGGAAGAAGGGCACGAGCGGCGGCGCATCGACCTCGCTCTTGCCATCCTTGCGCTTGAACATGATCGACAGGCCCAGCACGACAGGCACGAGGCAGGCGACGCGCGTCAATTTGACGAAGGTGGCCACGTCGCCCGTATGGTTGCTGACCAGATAGCCGGCGCCCACCACTTGCGCCACGTCATGGATGGTGCCGCCGATGAACACGCCCGCTTCCGTCGGGTCAAAGCCCAGCAACTTGACCAGCAGCGGATAGACGATCATGGCCAGGGTCGACAGCGAGGTCACGCCCACCACCGTCAGCAGGGTGAACTTTTCGTTTTCCTTGGTTTGCGGCAGCACGGCCGAGATGGCCAGCGCGGCCGACGCGCCGCAGATGGCTACCGAACCGCCCGACAAAATGCCTTCCGTGATAGGACGCTTGAGCCACTTGGCCAGCAGGTAGCCGAAGCCCAAAGTCGCCACCAGGCCGCCGACGACGATCAGCAGGGGCGTCACGCCGACCGAGGCGATCTGGTTGAAGGTGATGCGCGCGCCCAGCAGGGCCACGCCCGTGCGCAGCAGCACCTTGCTGCAAAATTCGATGCCGGGCTTGCAGGTGGGATCGGACGCCAGGAAGTGGAAGGCCAGGCCGAAGAACAGCGCGTACAGCAGTTGGGGGCCGCCGTAATTGCTGGAAATAAAGGTGGCCGACAGCGCGATCACCAGCGCGATGGCCACGCCGGGCCAGCTGCGCAGCACGGCGCGGGGGCGCCAGATGGCAACGGCGGAAGACAGGTAGGGAATGTTCTTGTCGACAACGCGTGTTATCGCTGAGGAGTTGGTTTTCATGCGGGTCCGCTCATAATGTTTTAAAAATTGGGACATTTCATCTCGTTTTTTAATAATACACGATGAGCTAGCGAAGTCCATGCTTTTCCACGAAAATCGAAACCGGATGTTCCGGAAACTGACGTTTTGAGGTTAGTACTGGCGTAAACGACAAGCGGCGCGGCCCTTTGCAGGGACGCGCCGCCGTTGCCAGTGCTTGAAAGATTACTTTTTGTTCAGACGGGTAATCAGGCTGGACGTGTCATAACGGTTGCCGCCCGCCTGCTGCACTTCGCCATAGAACTGGTCCGTCAAGGTCGTCACGGGCAGGTCGCTGCCGTTGCGCTTGGCTTCGGCAAGGCAGATGCCCAGGTCCTTGCGCATCAGGTCGACGGCGAAACCGAAGTCGAACTTGCGTTCGATCATGGTCTTGCCCCGGTTTTCCAGCTGCCACGACTGCGCCGCGCCCTTGGAAATCACGTCGACCACCAGCGCCGCATCGAGGCCCGCGTTTTCCGCGAAGGCGATGCCTTCGCTGAGCGCCTGCACCAGGCCCGCGATGCAGATCTGGTTGACCATCTTCGTCAGCTGGCCGGAACCGGACGCGCCCATGTAGGTGACGGCGCGCGAGAACAGGGCGATGACCGGCTCGGCGCGTGCATACGCCTCCGCAGCGCCGCCCACCATCACCGTCAGCTTGCCGTTTTCCGCGCCAGCCTGGCCGCCGGACACGGGCGCGTCGAGGAAGAACACGCCCTTCTCTTGCGCCGCCGCGTGGATCGTGCGCGCCGCTTCGGCGGAAGCCGTCGTGTGGTCGATCAGGATGCTGCCCGGCGCCATGGCGGACAGCAAGCCGCCCTCTTCCAGGATGACCTGGTACAAATCATTATCGTTGCCGATGCAGGTGAAGACGAACTCGGCGCCCACTGCGGCCGCGGCCGGTGTGGCGGCGCTGCTGCCCTTGTGTTGCTCCAGCCAGGCGGCTGCGCGGGCCGGGTTGCGGTTGTACACGGTGACGTCGTGCCCGCCCGCCGCCAGGTGACCTGCCATGGGGAAACCCATGACGCCCAAACCGATGAATGCCACTTTTGCCATATTGTCCGTCCTGTCGATGAATGAATCCGATTATTGTTGCACAAACAGTCGCCGCCGGCAGCATCAAGCCGCGGGGGCGCGCCGATAATACAGGTCGAACTCTTCCTCGCCATCCGGCACGAAGCCGTGACGCACATAGAAGCGGTTCGCCTCGCTGCCGCGCAGGGCGCCCACGCGCACGCTCTTGCGGGCCGCATCGGCCTCGGCAAACACGCGCGCCAGCACGGCTGCGCCCATGCCTTGCCGTTGGCATGCCGGCGCCAGATAGAGGTGGTCGAGCAGTAAATATTCCGCTTGCGGGCGCAACACATAGAAGCCGGCCAGCGCGTCGCCATGGCGCAACTGCCAGGTGCAATCGGGGTCGAACGTGGCCAGGAAACGCTGACACGCACGCTGCGGATCATAGCGGCCGATGCGCTCCAGGCTTTCACGCATGGCGGCCACGCGCAGGCTGGCCAGCGCTTCGCCATCGGCCAGGCTGGCAGGCACGAAAGTCAGCATGGCGTCACAGCACTGCGCGCAACGCCGTCATCAGGGCTGCGCATTCGTCCACGTTACCGATGCTGATGCGCAAATACTGGCTGATGCGTGGTGCATTGAAATGGCGCACGATCACGGATCGGGCGCGCAAGCCTGCCGCCAGTTGCGCCGCGTCATGCTGCGGGTGGCGCGCAAAGACGAAATTGGCCACCGAAGGCAGCACGTCGAAGCCCAGCGCCGTCAAGTCCGCCGTCAGCTGTTCGCGGCTGGCGATGACGGCCTGGCGCGTCTGCTGGAAATACGCTTCGTCGTGCAGCGAGGCCACGGCGCCGGCCAGCGCCAGCCGATCCAGCGGATAGGAATTGAAACTGTTCTTCACTCGTTCCAGCGCCTCGATCAAGTCAACATGCCCGAAGGCACAGCCGACGCGCAAGCCGGCCAGCGAGCGCGATTTCGAGAACGTCTGCACCACCAGCAAGTTCGGATAACGGTCGACCAGGGCCACGGCGCTTTCCCCGCCGAAATCCACATATGCTTCATCGACCACCACCACGGCATCGGGATGGTCGCGCAGCACGGTTTCCACGCCGGCCAGCGGCAAGTCCACGCCAGTGGGCGCGTTGGGATTCGGGAAGATGATGGCGCCGCATGGCCCCTGGTAGTCCTCCGGCCGGATGCGCATGGATTCGTCGAGCGCTACCGTGCGGTAATCGATGCCATACAGCTTGCAATACACGGGATAGAAGCTGTAGCTGATGTCCGGAAACAGCAGCGGCGCATCGTGCTTGAGCAAGGCCATGAAGGCCAGCGCCAGCACTTCGTCGGAACCGTTGCCGACGAACACTTGCGCGCTATTCAAGCCGTGGTAGTCAGCCAGGGTTTGCTTCAGTTCGCTGGCTGAGGGGTCGGGGTAGAGGCGCAGGGTGTCGTTGCTGGCTTCGCGCAATACTGCCAGCACCTGCGGCGATGGGCCGTAGGGGTTTTCGTTGGTGTTGAGTTTGACCAGGTCGGGCAGTTTCGGTTGCTCGCCCGGGATGTAGGGGGTCAGCTCGCTGACGATGTTGCTCCAGAATCGGCTCATTGCTTTGCTCATTACTTTGCTCATTACTTTGGTATGGGGGCAGGATGGTGATCGGGTAGATTACCATGGCTGGGGTAGATCAAGGTGGCGGGGGCGCTGGCAGTTACTGCCTGAATGGAGGAAAAAACGCCTTGCGCTGCGCGCTTTGGGCGGTTTTTCTACCTGGCCTTGATGCGCTGGTGGCTGGCATCTGTTGTGGGCATAAAAAAAGCTCCCTTGCGGGAGCTTCTCTTATGTATTCTGGCGGAGAGGGTGGGATTCGAACCCACGGTACGATTTAACGTACGCTTGATTTCGAGTCAAGTACATTCGACCACTCTGCCACCTCTCCGTTTACTGCGGTCTATTCATTCAAACTGGCGTGCCGGTTTGAACGAGGCGCTATTTTAGCATGGGTGTTGTTGGGTTGGGTAGGGGTTATTGCTAATCTGGCTTTGGAAAAGCAAAAACCATTTGGGCGATTCGGGGAGCCTCGCGCGAGTACGCGCTCGTCTTCGAACCTGCCGCCTTGGCGCACGCGTCAAAACCAATTTGACGATTCGGAGAGCTCCGCGCAAATATGCGCGGAGCTTCGAATCCCACGCGTACGCCCCGCAGGGGGCGTACTCCTCTTCGCCGCCACAAATAAAAAAAGCTCCCTTGCGGGAGCTTCCTTTATTTGTTCTGGCGGAGAGGGTGGGATTCGAACCCACGGTACGATTTAACGTACGCTTGATTTCGAGTCAAGTACATTCGACCACTCTGCCACCTCTCCATTTGCTGCGGTCTTTTCCCGCATTGCTGCGAGAAGGCAAGATTATAGCAGCCGCTTGAAAAAAGGGAAGGACTATTTTACGCCTTCAAATGCGTCAGGCCACCCATGTATGGGCGCAGCACTGGCGGGATCTCGACGCTGCCGTCTGCCTGCTGGTAGTTTTCCAGCACGGCCACCAAAGTGCGACCCACTGCCAGGCCGGAGCCGTTCAGGGTGTGCGCCAGCTCCGGCTTGCCGGCGGCGTTGCGGAAACGCGCCTGCATGCGGCGGGCCTGGAAGGCTTCGCAGTTCGACAGGGACGAAATCTCGCGGTAGGTATTTTGCGCCGGCAACCACACTTCCAGGTCGAAGGTCTTGGTGGCGCCGAAACCCATGTCGCCAGTGCACAGGGACATCACGCGGTACGGCAGGCCCAGGCGTTGCAGGATGCTTTCCGCATGGCCGACCATTTCATCGAGCACCTGGTACGAGGTGTCCGGGTGCACCACTTGCACCATTTCCACCTTGTCGAACTGGTGCTGGCGGATCATGCCGCGCGTGTCGCGCCCGTAGCTGCCCGCTTCCGAGCGGAAGCATGGCGTGTGGGCCGTCATTTTCAGGGGCAGTTGATCGAGCGCGAGGATTTCATCGCGCGCGATGTTGGTCAGCGACACTTCCGAGGTCGGGATCAGGTAGAAGGTCTCGCCCTCGCCTTCCGCGCCGCCTTTTTTCACCGAGAACAGATCAGCTTCGAATTTCGGCAGCTGGCCCGTGCCGCGCAGCGAATCGGCGTTGACCATGTACGGGGTATAGCATTCCGTGTAGCCGTGCTCGTCCACGTGCGTGTTGAGCATGAATTGCGCCAGCGCGCGGTGCAGGCGAGCGATGCCGCCTTTCATGACGGAGAAGCGCGAACCGGTCAGCTTGGTGGCTACTTCGAAGTCCAGGCCCAGCGGGCCGCCCACGTCGACGTGATCCTTGACTTCAAAGTCAAAAGTGCGCGGCGTGCCGACCTTGCGCACTTCCACGTTGCCAGACTCGTCCGTACCCACTGGCGACGATTCATGCGGCAGGTTCGGCACGGCCATGATGAAATCGCTCAGCTTGGCTTGCACCACGGTCAGGGCCGCTTCATCGGCTTTCAGCTCATCGCCCAGGCCAGCCACTTGCGCCATCACGGCCGAGGTGTCTTCCCCCTTGCCTTTCAACATGCCGATTTGCTTGGACAGCGCATTGCGCTTGCCCTGCAGCTCTTCGGTGCGCGTCTGGATCGCCTTGCGTTCGGCTTCGAGGGCGGTAAAACCTGCCACGTCGAGCTGGAATTTGCGCGTCGCCAGGCGTTCTGCGACGGTGGCGATGTCTTTACGGAGAAGTTGGATATCTATCATGGGTGGATGGCGGTGCCGATGTATCGAAAGCACTCATTGTACCAAGACCCGTTCAGTTCTTTATGAGTTTTGCACACGCCCTGCCATCGTCATGGCGGCATGGCTGGGCACTCGCGCCCGCTTTACATTTATTGCTTAGCTTAGTGCTTAAATAAAGGCGGCTTTTTCGGCAGCGCTCAGGCGGCGAGCGCTGACGGTAACGACAGGAATCGTGCTGTCGGCAGCCTGGGCGATCACCGTGCTGCTGGCGCTCACTTCCAGCGTATTCGCACCGGCGGTGGCGAAGCTGGCGCCGATGGCGATGATGGCGGCGGCGACAAAGGTGATTTCCATGTTTTTCAGTGCGTTCATGATGTTACTCCTGGTTAGTTTGCGTCGTTGACTGCTGCTGGTATGGTGGTACTTTAGCCAACGGCGACAAACAACGCCACCGGCTTGCGACCAGCGGCGAAAAACAGGGAGCGAACGGTGAAAAACGGGGACTGAAGCGCGAAGAATAGTTACAAGGCATCCTTGACGAGGCGCCCGAGACGGCTGATGGCCTGCTCGATGCGCGGCGTCCAGGCATTGCCGCAATTGAGGCGCAGATAATTGCCGAACTTGCCCGAGGCCGAGAATAGCTGGCCCGGCATATACGCCACGCCGTCCACAATCGCCTGGCCATGCAGGGCCAGCGCATCGATTTGCGGCGGCATCTGCACCCACAGCACGAAACCGCCCTGCGGCTCGGACAGCATGCAGTCCGCCGGAAAGTGGGCCGCCACCGCGTCGGACATGCGCGCGATGCGCTGCACCAGGGTGCGCCGCATCTTGCGCAGCTGCTGGTCGTAGCTGCTGCCTTCCAGAAAGTCGGCCAGCACGGCCTGGAAGAAATGGCTGGTGGCGCCGCTCGACACGGTTTTCAGCAAGGCCACTTCCTGCGCGAAGCGCCCGGCCAGCACATAGCCCACGCGCGACGCCGGCGTGATGGCCTTGGAAAACGAGGAGCACAGCAAGACGTTGCCGCTCGTGTCGTAGGCCTTCACGGGCCAAGGCCGCTGTGGCGCAAAGCACAGGTCGCCGTAGACATCGTCTTCCACCAGCGGAATATTGAATTCCGACAGCAACCCCGCCAGCCGCTTCTTGTTTTCTTCCGGCATGACGCAACCCAGGGGATTATTTGCGTTCGGCACGAACAGACACGCCTGTACGAGGCCGGCGCGCAGGGCCAGTTCCAGCGCGTCCAGCGACGGCCCCGTCTTCGGGTCGGTGGGAATTTCCAGCGCCTTCATGCCCAGGCTTTCGATCATCTGCAGCAGCACGAAATACGTGGCCGACTCGATGGCGATGGTGTCGCCCGGCTTGGCCACGGCGCGCAGGCACAGGCTGATCGCCTCCGTGCAGGAATTTGTCACGACGATCTCGTGCGGGTTCAGCTTGCCCCAGTCCAGCGCGCGGCGCGCGACCTGGCGCAGGAAATTGCCTTCGCTGACGTCATAGCAGCTGACTTTGCTCAATAGAGCGGGTTCGCGCCGCGCCACGGCGCTGATGGTGCGCTGCATGCGCTTGATGGGCAAGATCTCGTCGGGCGGCCAGGCCGTGCCCAGTTGCACGATATTCGCCGTCTCGTTGTCTTTCAACACGCGCATCAAGAGATTATTGATGCCGATAAAGGCCGGCTCCTTCAAGTGTTGGGCATCAAAGCTGCAGGGCCGGCGCGGCGCGCGGTGGCGCACGAAATAGCCGGACTGGGGCCGCGCATCGACCTGCCCCCGGTCTTCCATCAGGCGCAAGGCTTGCATCACGGTACTAATGGAGATGCGCTTTTGCTGCGCCAGGTGGCGGATCGACGGCAGGCGGTCGCCGGGCGCAAACACGCGCGAGTCGATCAGGGCGCCCAGCTCGTTGGCCAGGTGCTCGTACAGATTCAAATGCGCGCTCATGTTCATCCCTTCAGTATGCGGCTGCCGCGCGGGGCCGGCACAGATACAGTTGCCCAATTTTTTGATAAGCACAGTGTACGACAAGGGACACTGTATTCATGACAATTTCGTTTTCCTGCATCTGTCATGGTTCACCGCAAGCGCCTAAGCTGTTCCTGTCAGCACAACAGGAGCGATGCCATGCATACCGACCACGAATTACGCAGCGAACGGCCTTTGCGCCTGGAAAAAGCGCATGCCAGGGTCATCGAATGTCTGTCCGGTACGGCGTGGAACACGGCCTACGCCCAATTCGAGGATTGCGTACTGCGCAGCGGCGAACGCTACACGATACCGAATGACGGCCTGGTGCTGGTCGAAGCCGTGGGTAGCGGACACATCCGTGTGCACGGGACCGCCGCACCCTGGCCCACCCTGCTGCGCTGGCTGAACCTGGCACTGCCTCACACACTGAATACAAGGAATACATGATTCAAGAACCACTGCGCGTCCTCGTCACGGGCGCCGCCGGCATCATCGGCACCGCTTTCTGGAAGCGCCGGCACGGGGAATTCTCCCTGCGCCTGGCCGACCTGCACACAGGCAAGCTGGCCGAAGCGCCCTGCCCATCCATGCCACTCGATGTCGGCGACTATGCCGCCTGCCTGGCCGCCTGCGCCGACACCGACGTGGTGCTGCACCTGGCCGGCGTGCCGCACGCCAGCGCCGATTTCGATGCGCAATTGCTGCAGCCGAACATCATCGGCACGCACAACATCTTCCGCGCGGCACAGGCCCAAGGTGTGAAAAGAGTCGTGTTTGCCAGCAGCGCGCAAGCCATCGAGGGCTATCCGCTGGATATGCAAGTGCAGGAAAGCATGCCGGCCCGGCCAGCCAACATGTATGGCGCCAGCAAGGCGTTCGGCGAAGGCGTGGCCTCGGCGTTCGCGCACCAGCATGGCATGACGGCGATTGCCGTGCGCATCGCCAACGTGGCCCACTTTGCGCCAGGTCAACAGCACAGCGCGCGCGACATCGCCGCCTTCATCAGCGAGCGCGACGTGGTGCAATTGCTGGCCCGCTGCATCGCCGCCGACGTGCCGGCCGGCTACCACGTCGTGCATGGGGTGTCGGACAACCGCTATAAACGGTTGTCGATCGCGGCGACGCGCCAGCTGGTGGGCTATGCGCCGCAGGATGACGGTTTTACCTTGCTGGGCTTGTAGCCTCAGCCCTTGCCGGCTTTCCTGTCCAGCTCGCGCAGCCAGGCCAGCTTGTCGGCAATCTTGCTTTCCAGGCCGCGCGGCACGGGCTGGTACCAGCCCGGTTCGGCCATGCCGTCCGGGAAGTAGGTTTCGCCGGCCGCATACGCATCGGGTTCGTCGTGCGCGTAGCGGTAGGCGTGGCCGTAGCCCAATTCCTTCATCAGTTTCGTCGGCGCATTGCGCAAGTGCACGGGCACTTCCTTCGACTTGTCCTTCTTCACAAACGCCATGGCCGTGTTGAACGCGTTGTAGCCGGCATTGCTTTTCGCGGCAATCGCCAGGTAGATCACGGCCTGGCCCAAGGCCAGCTCGCCTTCGGGCGAACCGAGGCGTTCATACGTTTCCGCCGCATCGTTGACCATGGTCAAGGCACGTGGGTCGGCCAGGCCAATATCTTCCCACGCCATGCGCACGATGCGCCGCGACAGGTAACGCGGATCGGCGCCGCCGTCGATCATGCGGCAAAACCAGTACAGGGCCGCGTCCGGGTTCGAACCACGCACGGATTTATGCAGGGCGGAAATTTGGTCATAGAAATTGTCGCCACCTTTGTCGAAACGGCGCGAGTTCAGGGTCAGCGCATTGTCGACAAAGGCCGCGTCGATCTTCGTCGTACCCGTCGAGCTGGCGGCCGTCTCGGCCTGCTCCAGCAAATTCAAAAAGCGGCGCGCATCGCCGTCCGCGTAGCCGATCAGGGTATCGGCGGCCGCCTCGTCGAAGGTCAGGTGCGTCAGCGCCGTCGACTGCGCCTTGGCCAGCAGCAGCTTCATCTCGTCTTCGTTGAGCGATTTCAACACATACACTTGCGCGCGCGACAACAGCGCCGAATTGACTTCGAAGCTGGGGTTTTCGGTGGTGGCGCCGATGAAAGTCACCAGACCAGATTCGACAAAAGGCAGCAAGGCATCCTGCTGCGACTTGTTGAACCTGTGGATCTCGTCGACGAACAATAAAGTGTGCTTGCCGAACTGGTCCAGGCTGTGACGCGCCTGATCCATGGCTGCGCGGATATCTTTAACACCCGCAAACACGGCCGACAGGGCAATGAATTCACTGTCGAAGGCGTTGGCCATCAGGCGCGCCAGGGTCGTCTTGCCCACGCCGGGCGGCCCCCACAAGATCATCGAATGGGCCTTGCCCGCCTCGAACGCCAGGCGCAGCGGCTTGCCGACACCCAGCAGATGCGTCTGGCCGATGACTTCGTTGAGGGTAGCAGGCCGCAAGGCCTCGGCCAGCGGCTGGCGCGGTGCGGTGGAAAAGAGATCCGCCATAATATTTACCGGGTAAGAATGCAAAGGCCCCGCATCGCTGCGAGGCCGGTCAACAACAGGACGTCAGCGATCAATTGTTAATCACGTCGGCGCCCTTGGGCATGAAAAATTTAAAGTGATTGGCAGATAAGGCCGGATTTTTCTGGAAGTTCTTGAACGCCAGCACCGAGGTCTGACCGAACGAGTCGCGCAATTCCATCGCTTCTGGCACGCCATTGCGCAGGCCGATCGTGATTTCGTCAAACGTCGTGTCCTTGGCCTTCGGTGTCGCTTTCAGCCATTCCAGGCCATCGCGCGTGCCCGCTTCGGCCAGGGTGAAATTCTTTTCCAGGTCATTGCTGCCGAACAGGATGGCGGCTGGCGAGGAACCGAGGGCGTCGCCCAGTTTCTTGACCGTCACCTGGCTCAAGTCCTTGTCGTAGATATACAACTTGTCGCCGTCCGCTTGCAGCAGCTGCTCGTATGGCTTCAGGTAAGTCCAGATGAACTTGCCGGGACGGGCGAATTCAAACGTGCCGCTGGCCGGCGTGGACACTTTCGCCTTGCCGCTGGCGTCCGCCTTCTTGACTTGCCGCTGCACGAACTCGCCCTTGGCCGACTTGGTGCCGGCCGCAAAGCTCTTGAATTGCTCGAGTGCGCTGGCCGAGGCGCTGGCCGCGAACAGCAGGCTGCAGGCAACGCTGGCCGCGCCGATCATCATTTTTGCTGCGAAAGTATTGCTTTTCATTCTATTACCCTTGTTCGCTACTGGCCGCCGGCACCAGGATTTCCCGGTTGCCATTGGATTGCATGGTTGATACCACCCCGCTCTGCTCCATCTGCTCGAGCAGACGGGCGGCGCGGTTGTAGCCGATGCGCAAATGACGCTGCACCAGCGAAATCGAAGCGCGGCGGTTTTTCAGCACCACCGCCACCGCCTGGTCGTACAGGGCATCGGCCTCGCCGCCCCCCTCGCCCGGCGCGCCGCCCTCGGCGCCATCGCCTTCCAGGGTGCCGCCTTCGAGGATGCCCTCGATGTAATTCGGTTCGCCCTGCAACTTCAAATGGCTGACGACCCTGTGAACTTCTTCATCGGAAACAAACGCGCCGTGCACGCGCATCGGCAAACCGGTGCCGGGCGGCATGTACAGCATGTCGCCCATACCCAGCAGTGTTTCCGCGCCCATCTGGTCGAGAATGGTGCGCGAGTCAATCTTCGACGATACCTGGAAGGCGATACGCGTCGGAATGTTCGCCTTGATCAGCCCCGTGATCACGTCTACAGATGGGCGCTGCGTGGCCAGAATCAAGTGCAAACCCGCGGCGCGCGCCTTTTGCGCGATACGCGCGATCAATTCCTCGACTTTTTTGCCCACCACCATCATCAAATCGGCCAGCTCGTCGATGATGATGACGATGGTTGGCAGTTTTTCGAGCGGTTCCGGCGAATCCGGCGTCAGGCTGAACGGATTCGGGATATGTTCTTCGCGCTTTTTCGCGTCGGCAATCTTCGCGTTGTAGCCGGCCAGGTTGCGCACGCCCATCTTGCTCATCAGCTTGTAGCGGCGTTCCATCTCGTTCATGGCCCAGTTCAGCGCATGGCCCGCCTGGCGCATGTCGGTCACGACGGGCGCCAGCAAGTGCGGGATGCCTTCGTAGACGGACATTTCCAGCATCTTCGGATCGATCAGGATCAGGCGCACGTCGAGCGGGTCGGATTTGTACAGCAACGACAGAATCGTCGCATTGATGCCGACCGATTTACCGGAACCGGTAGTACCGGCCACCAGCAAGTGGGGCATCTTGGCCAGGTCGGCCACGACGGGCTTGCCGGCAATGTCCTTGCCCAGCGCAATCGTCAGGCTGGACACGCCATCGTTGTAGACCTTGGAGCCGAGGATTTCCGTCAGGCGCACGATCTGGCGCTTGCTGTTCGGCAGTTCCAGGGCCATGTAATTCTTGCCGGGGATGGTTTCCACCACGCGGATCGACGTCAAGGACAGCGAACGGGCCAGGTCGCGCGCCAGGCCCACGATCTGGCTGCCCTTCACGCCCGTAGCCGGCTCGATTTCATAGCGCGTCACGACAGGGCCGGGGTAAGCGGCCACTACCTTGGCATCCACGCCAAAGTCGGACAATTTCTTTTCGATCAGGCGGCTCGTGAATTCCAAGGTTTCCACGGAGACCGTTTCCACCACGGGCGGCGCTTCATCGAGCAGTGACAGCGGCGGCAGCTTGCCATCGCCCAAGCCCTCGAACAGATGGGCCTGGCGCTCCTTTTCCACGCGCTCCGATTTCACCACGGTAACCACTTGCGGCTCGATCTTCACGGGTGGCGCTGCCACATGTTTCTCCACATGCTTGGCCCGTTCGATCACTACCACTTCGTCGCGGCGCACGGCGGCCACTTCGCCCTGGCGGCGGTCTTCGCGGTCCTGGTAGCGCAGCACGAACCAGTTGAACGCATCTTCGATGGCGCCGCCGATGCGCTCGGCCACTTGCAGCCACGATACGTGGAAGAACAGGCTGAAACCCAGACCGAACAGCAGCAACAGCAGCAAGGTCGCGCCCGTGAAACCGAAGGCCACGTGGGCCGAGTGCCCCACCAGCTGGCCCAGCACGCCACCCGGGTCGCGCGGCAGCTGCACGTGCAGGCTTTTCGCCATGCGCAGGTATTCCAGGCCCATGCTGCCGATCAGCATGATGGAGAAGCCGACGATGCGGATCAGCATCTCGACATGGTGCTCACGCTCCACCTCTTCCTCTTCCAGCAGGAAGCGCTTGCTCAGGCGGCGATAGCCATGCCACACCGTGCGCAGCAGCCAGACGCACCACCACCAGGCGGAAAAGCCGAAGATGTACAGCAATAAATCAGAGAAGGTCGCACCGAGCTTGCCGCCCAGGTTGGCCACCTTGTCGACGTTGGTGGCGTGCGACCAGCCGGGGTCGAGCTTGTTGAAGCTGGCCAGGATTAGTACGAAATACAGGGCGAACGCAGCCAACGCGAACCAGCGCGCCTCGGACAGCAGCCGCACCAGCCGGTTGGGCAGAGGACGGCGTTCGACCGGTTTTCGGGTGTAGCTATTTTGATTGGCCTGGGCTGGTTTAGTCATTCTGGGAAGCGCTGCAAGGTGATAAGTGTTTCTGAAAGGGAATTTCCCATAATAAGGAAGTATTCTAAGCCATATATGCCCCCGACGGCCCCACGATTCGTCGCTAATGGCGGCTTGGTCTATAATCGCGGATTGCTTGCGCAAGCGCAATACGCCCTTGTTCTTCGCGCGTACGCCCCCAATTCGGATAGACCCCACTCATAGAGAAGCCTCCCATGACCACTACCAAACACGCCCGCGTTTTGATCCTCGGCTCCGGCCCAGCCGGCTACAGCGCTGCCGTCTACGCCGCCCGCGCCAACCTGAACCCGATGCTGGTCACCGGCGTGGAACAAGGCGGTCAATTGATGACCACCACCGACGTGGAAAACTGGCCAGGCGACCCGATGGGCGTGCAAGGTCCGGACTTGATGCAGCGTTTGCTGCAGCACGCCGAGCGTTTCAATACGGAAATCGTGTTTGACCACATCCACACCACCTTCCTGAATGAAAAACCGATCCGCCTGAAAGGCGACAGCCACGAATACACGTGCGACACGCTGATCATCGCCACGGGCGCGTCCGCGCAATACCTGGGCCTGCCATCGGAATCGGAATTCATGGGCAAGGGCGTGTCCGCCTGCGCCACCTGCGATGGCTTCTTCTACCGCAACCAGGAAGTGGCCGTCGTCGGCGGCGGCAATACGGCCGTCGAAGAAGCGCTGTACCTGTCGAACATCGCCAATAAAGTCACGCTGATCCACCGCCGCGACAAGTTCCGCGCGGAAGCCATCCTGATCGACCGCCTGAACGCCAAGGTTGCCGAAGGCAAGATCGTGTTGAAATATAACCACACGCTGGACGAAGTGACGGGCAACGAAGGCGGCGTGACGGGCCTGAACATCAAGTCGACCATCGACGGCAAGGTCGAAGCGTTGAGCGTGCATGGCGTGTTCATCGCCATCGGCCACAAGCCGAACACGGGCATCTTCGAAGGCCAGCTGGAAATGCACAACGGCTACATCAAGACGAAAACGGGCCTGGAAGGCATGGCCACCGCCACCAGCGCGCCGGGCGTGTTTGCGGCCGGCGACGTGCAAGATCATATCTACCGCCAGGCCATCACCAGCGCCGGCACGGGTTGCATGGCAGCACTGGACGCCCAGCGCTACCTGGAAGGCCAGGAGTAAGCGTCGCATGGCGTCGATGAAAGACTTCGCCGACCTGAAAGCGGTCAGCAAGCAGCTCAAGGAGCAGGCGGACGCGCGCGCGCAAGTCGCGGCTGAGCGCGCGCAGCAGGTCAAGGTGCAGGCCGTGGAGAGCAATCTGTTCAAGGCCAGCATCGGTGGCGTCAAGCGCCTGCCCGAGTCGGACCGCTACGTGCCCAGCCTGCCCAAGGCGGGGGCCATGGCGGCCCAGCAGCCGGCGCGCAAGCTCACGCCGGAAGAGGACGATGCGGCCGTGCTGCGCGAGTCGCTGTCGGACTTGTTCGAGGTCGACCATTACCTCGAAAACGATCCGGCCCTGAACTACGCCCGCCCCGGCGTGGGACCGGACGTGGTCAAGAAGATGCGCAAGGGCCACTGGCCCATCCAGGATGAGCTGGACTTGCATGGCTTGCGCCGCGACGAGGCGCGCGACGGCATCGGCGCCTTTTTGAACCAGGCGACGCGGCGCAAGCTGCGCTGCGTGCGCGTGATTCACGGCAAGGGTTTTGGCTCGAAAGGCCAGGAACCGGTCTTGAAATCGATGGTGCACAGCTGGCTGGTGCAAAAGGATGAAGTCATCGCTTTTTGCCAGGCGCGCCGCTCCGAAGGGGGCGATGGCGCGCTGGTAGTCTTACTTTCAGCGGCCCTGCAACCCATCCGTTAGGCTTGCCAGCAAGAAATCACAATTCAGTAACAAGTTAGCCCTCGCACACGGCCCCGTTTGTCACCATTCGGGGCCGTGTCATGTTAACCTGTAACAATTATTTCCTGTCCTAGCGCTCCGCCCATGATGCCACCACAATTGCCGCCTGGCTCGCTGATCAAGATCATCGAGGTCATCGCCATCCTGGTGGGCGCGTTTTCCGGCTTCATCGAAGCGCGCCGCAAGCGCATGGACCTGGTCGGCGTGTTCGTCGTGGCGTTCATCACGGCGTTTGGCGGCGGCACCCTGCGCGACATCCTGCTCGACAAGCGCCCCCTGTTCTGGGTTTCGCACCAGGAATACGCGATTCTCATCTTCGTGCTGGCCCTGACGGCCGCGCCCTTGATCCAGCACTTGCGGCAAATCGTCTCGGAACGCCTGATCGTCATCGCCGACGCCATCGGCCTGGGCATGTTCGCCATCGCGGGCGTGGCCGAAGCCATGCGCGCCGGCATGCCGATCTTCATCGCGTCGATGATGGGGGTAATTACGGGGATTTTTGGCGGCGTGATGCGCGACATTGTCTGCAACGAGGTGCCGATGGTGTTTCGCGACGGCAAACCGTACGCCATCTGCGCGTTTTTCGGCTGCTGGGCCTACCTGCTGCAGATGCACTTCGGCGCCGAGCACGACTTTGCGCTATGGACCAGCGCCAGCGGCATCACGATCTTGCGCCTGATATGCTGGAAATTCGACATGCGCTTGGGGCGCTGAAGGTCAGCGGCCCAAGCTGAAACACTTACACTGCGTCAGGACCGGTTTCACCCGTGCGGATGCGGATCACTTGCTCCACATCGCGCACGAAAATCTTGCCGTCGCCGATCTTGCCCGTGCGGGCCGCCTTGATGATGGCGTCGACCACCAGTTCCGACACGCTGTCGTCCACCACCACTTCGACTTTGACTTTCGGCAAGAAGTCGACCACGTACTCGGCGCCACGGTAGAGCTCGGTATGGCCCTTCTGGCGGCCAAAGCCCTTCACTTCCGTCACGGTCAAGCCCGTCACGTTCACATCGGCCAGGGCTTCGCGTACTTCGTCGAGCTTGAATGGTTTGATGATGGCGGTAATCTGTTTCATGGCTACTCCTTAAAATTGTTGGATTGTGGACAGATGGCTGCTTATTCGTAAAACTTCGACGTGATGGGGTAGCGCCAGTCGCGGCCGAAGCCACGGTGTGTGACGCGGATGCCCACCGGCGACTGGCGCCGCTTGTATTCATTGATCTTGATCAGGCGCGTGACCCGGGCCACATCGGCCGGCGGGTAGCCAGCCTCGATAATCTCGGCGATCGGCCGGTTTTCTTCCATGTACAGCTGCATGATGCCGTCGAGTACATCGTATGGCGGCAAGGAATCCTGATCCAGCTGGTCGGCCCGCAATTCGGCCGACGGTCCACGCGTCAGGATGCGCTCGGGAATCACGTCCGACACGCTGTTGCGCCAGGCGCACAGGCGATATACCAGAGTCTTGGCGATATCCTTGATCACGGCAAAGCCGCCCGCCATGTCGCCATACAGGGTGCAATAGCCAACAGCCATCTCGCTCTTGTTGCCCGTCGTCAGCACGATGCTGCCATGCTTGTTCGACAAGGCCATCAGCAAGGTGCCGCGGATGCGCGCCTGGATATTTTCTTCCGTCGCATCTTCCGCCAGTCCGGCGAACTCGTCAGCCAGGGTGGCGCGGAAGGCGTCGAAGGTTTGCTTGATCGGAATTTCATCGTAGCGCACATTGAGGCGTTTTACCATGTCGCGCGAATCGATCCACGAGATATCGGCCGTAAATTGCGATGGCATCATGACGGCGCGCACCTTGTCGGCGCCCAGCGCATCGACGGCGATGGCCAGAGTCAGGGCGGAATCGACGCCGCCCGACATGCCGATCAGCACGCCAGGGAAGCCGTTTTTGCCGATATAGTCACGCACGCCCAGCACCAGCGCCTGGTACACCTGCGCCTCGGTGGTCAATGGCGCGGCCAGCGGTTGCGGCACGGGCGTGGCGCCGTCGAAGTCGACCAGCTGCAAGTCTTCCTCGAAGTGCCGCAGCTGGGCGCAAATCGTGCCGGCCGCATCCATGACAAACGAGTCGCCATCAAAAATCAGTTCATCCTGGCCACCGACCAGGTTGGCGTACACGAGGGCCATGCCTTGCGCGCTGACATTCTTGCGCATGGTTTCATAGCGCAGATGCTGCTTGTTCATGTGGTACGGCGAACCGTTGGGCACCAGCAGCACTTGCGCACCGGCCGCGCGGGCGCGCATCGGCGCGTGCTCGAACCACGTGTCTTCGCAGATATTGATACCGAAACGCACGCCCTTCACGCCAAATACGAAAGCCTGGTCTGACGACGTAAAGTAACGTTTTTCATCGAACACGGTCGTGTTCGGCAAATCGTGCTTGCGGTAGGTGCCCAGCACTTCGCCGTTCAGCAGCACGGAGGCGGCATTGTGGCGCACACCCTTCTCGTCTTGCAGGGGCAAGCCCACCACCACGTGCAAATCCTTGAACTGGGCCAGGTCGGCAGCCAGCCCAGCAAACGCTTCCTGCGTTTTTGCGTAGAATGCATTGCGCAGCAACAGGTCCTCGGGTGGATAGCCAACCAGCGACAGTTCCGGCGTGAGCACGATATCGGCGCCCGCTTCAAAGGCGCGGCGGGAAAGGTCGAAGATCTTGGCACGGTTGCCGGCCAGATCGCCGACCGTACTATTCATTTGAGCAATTGCGACTTTGACTGTCATGATGATGATGGATATTTCGTTCTATTAAACAAGACAGGGGCGCGCAGGCCGACGGCGGCGCCCCGAGAGTGATGAATGCACACTACAACAATGAATTATCGCACGGCTATCGTCACTACCCTGGCTGAAATTGGCGAAGCGGCCTGGTCTGAACTGCTGGCAAGCCAGGCGGACGCCACTCCCTTCCTTTCCTACGCCTTTTTGCACGCGCTGCACGAGTCCGGCTGCGCCAGTGCGGACACGGGCTGGCAGCCGAATTACCTGGTGCTGTGGCAAGGCGAGACCCTGGCCGCCGCCCTGCCCCTGTACCTGAAGATGCACTCGTACGGCGAATACGTGTTCGACTGGGCCTGGGCCGAGGCTTATCAGCAACATGGTCTCGAATATTACCCGAAACTGTTGTCCGCGATTCCCTTTACGCCCGTCAGCGGCACGCGCTTGCTGGCCCGCGATGGCGAGGCGCGCGCGGCCCTGCTGGCCTTCCTGCAGGCGCAGCAACAAGCCAGCGAGGTCTCGTCCTGCCACATCCTGTTCCCGCCGGAAAGCGAAGCGCGCCAGCTGGCGCAAGCTGGCTACCTGATGCGTAGTGGCGTGCAGTTTCACTGGCTCAATCCCGGCTACACGGATTTCGAGCAATTCCTCGCTACCCTGGAACACAAGAAGCGCAAGAATATCCGCGCCGAGCGCCGCAAGGTGCAGGAGGCGGGCGTCACCCTGCGCCAGGTGCGCGGGGCGGATGCTGTTGACGCCGACTGGAAACTGTTCCACCGCTGCTATAGCAATACCTATGCGGAACATCGCTCGTCACCCTATTTGTCGCTGGATTTCTTCCGCCGCATCGGCGCCAGCATGCCGCAGAACATCCTGTTGGTGATCGCCGAACGCGAAGGTCGGGCTATTGCCGCCTCGCTGGTGATCCACACGGCTGACACCCTGTATGGCCGCTACTGGGGCGCGCTCGAACACGTGCCCTGTCTGCATTTCGAAACGGCGTATTACCAGCCGCTGGAGTTTTGCATCGCCAACGGCATCGCCACCTTCGAAGGGGGTGCGCAGGGCGAGCACAAGATGGCACGGGGCTTCCTGCCGCAAAAGACCTGGTCCGCCCACTGGCTGGCGCACCCGGCCTTTGCCGACGCCGTACAGCGCTTCCTCGAGCGCGAGCGCGGCGGCATCGACGCCTACCTCGATGAATTGAACGAACACAGTCCGTTTCGCGCATAAAAAAACGCTCCCGGCCATGACTGGCGGGGAGCGTTTTTTACTGGGTGTTCTTACGCTTTTGCGGCATCGGCCTTGAACGCGGCAACGCCGTTCAAGATTTCTTCCTTGGCCACGTCAGGACCATACCAGCCGTCGATCTTGACCCATTTGCCTTTTTCCAGATCTTTGTAGTGTTCAAAGAAATGCTGGATCTGGCGCAAACGCAGTTCGTTCAAGTCTTCCGGCTTTTGCCAGTGGCTGTAGATCGACAGGACCTTGTCGACTGGCACGGCCAGCACTTTCGCGTCTTCGCCCGACTCGTCGGTCATTTTCAGCACGCCGATAGGACGGCAGCGCACGACCACGCCCGGGATCAGCGGGAACGGGGTGATGACCAGCACGTCAACCGGGTCGCCATCCGGCGACAGGGTGTTCGGCACGTAGCCGTAGTTGCACGGGTAATGCATGGCGGTACCCATGAAGCGATCGACGAAGATCGCGCCGCTTTCCTTGTCGACTTCGTACTTGATCGGATCGGCATTCATCGGGATTTCGATGACGACGTTGAAATCGTTCGGCAGGTCGCGGCCGGAAGAGACGTTATTCAAACTCATGGGGTTCCTCATTAGCGGATTGTGTTTTAACCGCGCAATTATAGCGAAGTACAGGCAGCTTGTGCGATGCAGCAGCGGCCCGCCGGCGTTTTGCGCCTCACGCCAACAACACCGGCATGGGCGGCCCGCCGGCGCCCGCAGCCTGCCGCCCTTTCGCCTTCCCCGTCTGCCGCAGCCGGCCATCACGAAAATAAAGGGACCGTCGACAATAATAAGTAGAAACACTTAAGCAATATTACCGACATATTGAATTAATGCCGCTGGAATATCGGCTTATTTTCATTTCAATATCACCATGCCGCAAACATGGTTATTATAATCCGCATTGCATTTCTTGCAGCCACTTATAACAACTGTTTGATCATCATTCATCCCGTGATGCGTCTGTATTATTCCGCGACCGTTTCAGCGCCTCCCGTTAGCCACCCTCCAGGTGGCCATCCAGCCCCGAAACTCCCTCATCCGGCATAATATTTGCTCTTATTTGAAGTTTTTATTTTATTCAACTGACAGTCCTGCCAAAAAATGGCGCGACCAGAAGACAATCATCAATTCTGATAAACTATCACATTCTGGTGTTTCCAAAACTTCGCATACTCTGCAAACAAAGCCTTCGCTAGATTCAATATGGCGCATCCACGCGCCACCGATAAATCCTTGCAAAAAGGAATATGATGATTCCCTCTTTCCGGCCCGGTCCTTTATTAAAGGTCACCGGCGTTATTTTCATTCTGTTTGGCCTCGCCCTGCTGGGCGGCGGCATCTGGCTGGCCACGCTCGGCGGCTCGTGGTACTACTTGCTGGCCGGCATCGGCATGCTCGTTGCCGGCGCGCTGGTGTTCCAGGGCAAGCGCAGCGCACAACCGTTCATGGCGCTGCTGCTGACCGCCACCCTCTTCTGGTCCGTCATTGAAGTGAAATTCGACTGGTGGCAATTGCTGCCGCGCCTCGATATCTGGTTTGCCGCCGCCGTCTGGCTGCTGCTGCCCTTCGTCAGCCGCCGCCTGGCGCCACCTGCCGCCGAGAAGCAGCCGCAAGCGGGCAAGACGGCCTTGAGCGCCGCCGTGGCCCTGACCATCATCGCCGGCGTCATCGCCCTGTTCCAGGACTACCATGACCTGCATGGCGACGTGCCAGCCGAAAACATGGCAGCCACCGCCACCGGCGACCTGGCTCCCGGCGTCGAGCACAATGACTGGTCCGCGTATGGCCGCTCCGGCTATGGCGACCGCTACGCCCCGGCCGCGCAGATCACGCCGGCCAATATTTCTGGTCTGAAAGAAGCCTGGACCTACCACACGGGCGACTTCAAGGGTCCGAACGACCCGGGCGAGATCGCCAACGAAGTCACGCCGCTGAAGGTCAATGACATGTTGTACCTGTGCACGCCGCACAATATCGTCATCGCGCTGAACCCGGACACGGGCAAGGAAATCTGGCGCCACGATCCGAAGATCAACCGCGACGCGGCCAGCTACCAGCACATGATCTGCCGCGGCGTCGCCTACTGGGACGTCAACGCGGGCCGTGCGAAGAATGATCCTGTGCCGCAAGCTGCCAGCATGGAATGCCCGCGCCGCATCCTGGCGCCGACCATGGATGGCACCATGATCGCCGTCAACGCCGATACAGGCGAGTCGTGCAAGAGCTTTGGCAACAACGGCGTCGTCAACCTGTACAAGAACATGGCCATGATCAAGCGCGGCTTCCTGATGCCGACCTCGCCGCCAGCCGTCTCGCAGAAAATGGCAGTGATCGCCGCCAGCGTGACGGACAACCATTCGACGGAAGAGCCGTCGGGCGTGATCCGCGGCTATGATCCCGTCACCGGCAAGCTGATGTGGAACTGGGACCCGGCCACGCCGGAAGATACCAAGCCCTTCCCTGAAGGCAAGAACTACACCAACAACTCGCCCAATTCGTGGGGCGTGGCCAGCATCGATGAAAAGCTGGGCATGGTCTACATTCCGATGGGTAATGAAACCCCCGATACCTGGGGTGGCAACCGCAACAAGAATGGCGAGAAATTCAACAGCGCCATCGTCGCGCTGGACCTGGCGACGGGTAAAGTACGCTGGGTATACCAGACCGTGCACCACGATATCTGGGACATGGATATCGGCGGACAGCCGAGCCTGGTCGACATCGACACGCCCAAAGGCAAAGTTCCATCGGTCGTGGCCACGACAAAACGGGGCGACATTTACGTGATCGACCGCCGCGACGGCAGCCTGGTCGTGCCGGCGCCGGAAAAACCCGTGCCAACGAGCAATCCTGCCGCTGGCGACACCCTGTCGCCCACGCAGCCATTCTCGGCCCTGACCTTCTTGCCAGAGCGCAATATCAGCGAAGCGGACATGTGGGGCACCACGCCGTTCGACCAGCTCGCTTGCCGCATCATCTTCAAGGAACGCCGCTATGAAGGCCCATTCACGCCGCAAACGGCTGGCAAGGGCGCCGTCATCTCGCCGGGCCCGCTGGGTATCTTCGAATGGGGCGGCGCCGCCATCGACCCCGTGCGCCAGTTGTTGATCGTCAACCCTGACTACATGGGCTTCCTGGAAAAACTCGTGCCGCGCGCGGAAACGACGGCCAAAGGGAGGCACGGGCGGCGAAATGGGCTTGCAGCCACAGACGGGCGTCCCGTTTGCCGTGGAAATCAAAGCCTTCCTGTCGCCGCTGGGCTTCCCATGCCAGGCACCGCCGTGGGGCTATGTGGCCGCCGTCGACCTGCGCACCATGAAAAAGTGTGGATGCACAAGAACGGCACCACGCGCGACAGCGGTCCCGTGCCGATTCCATTGCCACTGGGCGTACCCAGCTTGGGTGGCATGGTCACCACCGGCGGTGGCGTGACCTTCCTCAGCAGCACGCTCGACTACTACATCCGTGGCTACGACGTCAGCAACGGTAAAGTAATCTGGAAAGCCCGCCTGCCAGCCGGCGGCCAGGCTACGCCGATGAGCTATGTGTCGAACAAGTCGGGACGCCAGTTCGTCGTCGTCATGGCCGGCGGCCACGGTTCGCTGGGCACGAAGATGAGCGACACCCTGGTCGCGTATGCCTTGCCGGAAGGCACTGCCGTACCGAAGAAGTAAAGGCCGAAGAAGTCAGGCAGCAGCGCACTCCGCCCTGGAGTGCGCACAAAAAAAGCCGTTCAGTCTGTACTGAACGGCTTTTTTACGTCTGGCGAAAAAGTCTGCAAGGCTTACAGGATGGTCGCCAGCGCGCACTGCCGGTAATGCGCGGCAGCCTGTTCCGTTTGCTGCAAGGCATCGTGCATCTGCGCCAGCTTCAGGTGGGCGTCGCGCACCATTTGCGGCTCGTTCGCGTCGGACAAAGCCTGCTCCAGGTGACGCTGGGCCTTGCCCCACAGTTTTTGCTTGAGGCACAAAGTACCCAGGGTCAACGCCAGTTCCGCATCCAGCGGACGCTGTTTCATCCATTGCTCGCAATGCTCGATCTGCAGCAGCAGGGCCGGCGTGCCGCTCGGGGCCGCCGCTTCGCGGTAGGCGCGCACGACGCGCTCGTCCCAGTCGGCGGCCAGCGACTCTTCGCACACGAGGCGCGCTTCGTCGTGCAAGCCGCGCGCATTCAGGGCCGTGGCGGCGCGGCAGGCGATATACGGCTTGACCCGGTCGCTGCTTGGCACGGTAGACCACACGCGCATCAAGGATTCCGCGTCATGCGAGGGGTCGGACAGCAAATGGTCGTAAGCCAGTTCGCGCAGGCGCGACGACAGGGCCGGATGCAGGGCGCGGTGCTTGTCGAGCGAACGCACGAGGCGCAGCACTTCGGGCCAGTTCTTCGCCTGCTGCTCGGCCTTCAACGACCATTGCAGCGCGTGGATATGGCGCGTGCCGCTGGCGTTCAGTTCGCGCACGGCGGCCAGGGCCGCTTCCGGCTGGTGGTCGTCGACCAGCAATTCCGTCACCGTCATCAAACGGGCCGTCTTCAGGCTGGCATCGCCTTCGACGCGGGACAGCCAGCTGTCGCGGCGTTCGGACTGGCGCATGCGGTGCGCGGCGCGCGCGCCGATCAGCGCGGCCAGGCCGGCGTTTTCTTCCAGCTCGGCGGCACGCAAGGCGGCCTTCTCGGCATGGCCGAAACGGCCTTCGAACAGGGCTTTCAAGGCTTCACGCAAACCCTTGTTGCCATCGCGCTCACGCTTGCGCTGGCGGTAGGCCGCCACTTGCGCCGGCATGCGCACGGTGGCGCGCACGGCGCGCACCAGCAGGTACAGCAGCACGAACAGCACGACCTGCAGCAGCAGGAAGAAGTTCAGCGACAAGTCGATGCGGTATGGCGGATAAAACAGCACCACGTTACCGGGATTGAAACGGGCCGTCACGGCGATACCGATCGCCGCGGCCATCAGGGCGAGTAACCAGAGAAATAGACGCATGGGCTCAGGACTTCGCTTTGTAGTTGCGCACAGCCGCCAGGCTGTCGGACAAGGTTGGCATTTCGATGGCCAGGTTGCTGCCCTGCACCTGGCGCAGCAGGGCTTGCGCCGTCTGCGTGCTCTTGGCGCGGGTGTCGAAATACTTGGCCAGCGCATCCTGGGCGGCGATCAAATCATTCCTGAAGGCGGTTTCATTACGCGACAGCAAGGCCATGCGGGCGTTGAGCAGGCGCAGCTTGACGTTTTCACGCAAGAAATACGATTGCGTCGGCGACAGCATCAGCGCTTCCGGCGTATCGACACGGCGGATGCGTATCAATTGACGCACGTCGGCCCACATGTCGCCGCTCCAGGTATTCCAGCCGTCGCGCACTTTTTGCAGCAGCGGTTCCGGCGCCGGCGGCCCTACCAGCTTGCCGCTAGCATCGCGCACGGGCTTGGCCCCGGCCTTGGCCTTGCCCGGTTTTTCCGGTGCGGCCGGCAAGGCCGGCGTTTCGTCGGACAGCATCGGCAGGGCTTCGACCTGCGCGATCACGGCATCGAGGCGCAAGGCCACGCCCGTCGAATCGACGCTGGGCAGGGCCTTGAGTTTTTCCATGTCGCGGCCGATGGCGCGGCGGATCGTGATGAATTGCGGCTTGTCGGAACGCGACAGGCTGCGATCCGCGTTTTGCAGGGCGATCAGCGCACCGGGCACGTTGCCGGCCAGTTGCAGCTGCTGGCTGGCCGTCGACAGCACTTGCTCGATTTCCGTCAGCGCCCACTCGTCGCGGTTCTTCGACAAGTCGTTATACAGTTGTTCCAGCGCCAGCTGCTGGCTTTGCGTTTCGCTCTGGCGGTTTTCCAGTGCGCCCACCTTGATTTGCAGCTCTTTCGTGCCTTCTTGCACGTTGCGCGCCAGCACGCCCGTTTCGGCGTTGCTGACATCGCCCTTTTGCAGGCGCTTGGCCACTTCTTCGCGCAGGTTGCGGATCTGCTTGCTGGTCGACCAGCTTTGCGCAGCCAGCAGGACGGCCAGCACGATGACGGCGATGCTCATGGGCTTTTGCAGCTGTTCGAGCAGGGTCGGCGCGCGGCCAGCAGGTTGGTCGGCCGCCTGCGGCGCCGTCTTCACGGCGCTGCCAGGCGTTGCATTCGGTTCGGAGAGTGTAGGCATTTCGTTCATGGTCGTGATTGTAACGCGGCGAGCACTCCTGCGTCGCCTGATCCTGTCAAGGTGACACGGGCAAAACCCAGGGCCGCCGCCGTTTGTGCAATGCGGGCGTGCGGCACGATCAGATGCTGCTGTTGCATTTTCACAACAGCTATCTTTTTGCCATCCATTTCCTCGAGCAGCGCCAGCAAACCACGCAGCGCTTCCGAGCTGGTGATGATCCAGTCATTATTATGCTGCAACAGCTTTTCCAGGGTCGCCCGCAAGGCCGGCGTCAGCTTTGGCACCTTGCGGCGGTAGGCCGTGACGAACTCGACTTCGGCGCCGGCGGCGCGCAAGCCGTCGGCCAGGTAGTCGCGTCCGCCATCGCCGCGCACGATCAGCACGCGCTTGCCGCGCAGGGCCGGCAAGTCCAGCGCCAGCAACAGGTGTTCGGAATCGCTGCGCGCCGTATCGAGCGGACTGGTGATGGTCGCATTGGCCTCCGTCACGCCGTGCGCCCCCAGAGCCTGGCGGCTGCCCTCGCCCACCACGGCCAGCGGCAAGCCGGACGGCCAGGCCGGCAAGTGCGCAAAGACGCAGTCGATGGCATTGGGCGAAACGAACGCCACCAGGTCGTACTCGGCCAGGCGCGCCAGCACGGCTTGCAGCTGCGCGCATTCCTGCTCGCCGTCAAGCGCGTGAATTTCCAGCAGCGGCAGCAGTTGCACGGGCAAGCCCAGCGCCGCGATTCTGGCGGCCAGCGGCCCCGCTTGCGCCGCAGGCCGCGTGATCACCACAGTGTCAGGCATGCGGCGCCAGTCCTTCATGGTTGTCGGGCGTGACGGCGCACGAGGCGAGGATGCCGGCAGCGTCCTGTCCACGCAGCAGTTCGGCCACCTGTTCACCCAGCTGTTCCGGCGCGCTAGACGGGCCACTGACGTCGGCGCTGGCCATGCGCGCGCCATCCGGCGTGGCGACCATGGCGCGCAAACGCATCTCGTCGCCCTCGATAGTCGCAAACGCGGCTAGCGGAATCTGGCAGCTGCCGCCGAAAATCTTCGACACCTTGCGCTCGGCCGTGACGGCTTGCGCCGTATCAGTATGGTTCAGCGGCGCCAGCAGGCGCACCAGGTCGGCGCCGTCGGCGCGCCCGCTGCGGATCTCGATCGCCATGGCGCCCTGGCCGGCGGCCGGCAAGCTGTCTTCCGGCGCCAGCACGGCGCGGATGCGCGACGCCAGGCCCAGGCGTTTCAGGCCGGCGGCGGCCAGGATGATGGCCGCGTAATCGCCACGGTCCAGCTTGCCCAAACGCGTATCGAGGTTGCCGCGCAGGGGCAAAATCGTCAGGTGCGGATAGCGCGCGGCGATCAGCGACTGGCGCCGCAGGCTGCTGGTGCCGACGACGGCGCCATGCGGCAACTCGGCCAGGCTGGCGTAATCGTTCGACACGAACGCGTCGCGCGGGTCTTCGCGCTCGAGGATGGCGGCCAGGGCAAAGCCCTCCGGCAACTCCATCGGCACGTCTTTCAGCGAATGCACGGCCAGGTCGGCGCGGCCTTCTTCCATCGCTACTTCCAGCTCCTTGACGAACAGGCCCTTGCCGCCCACCTTGGACAAGGCGCGGTCCAGAATCTGGTCGCCGCGTGTGGTCATGCCGAGAATTTCAACGCTACACTGTGGATACAGGGCGGCCAGGCGCGCACGCACATGTTCAGCTTGCCACATGGCAAGACGGCTCTCGCGCGTGGCAATCACCAGACGGGCGGGAATCTTCAGCTTCAATTCGTTCGGCGTCAATTCGTTCGGGATCAATTCGGATGCTTTCAAAACAAGGTTCTTTCGCTGTCGTTGTCGTTTTTCGTTGCCATTTCGCCGGATGCGATATCGTTATGTATCGAAATGGCGCCCGGCGTCGCTATAATCGTTATCCCTTCGCCTATACGGCCAAGTCAGGCTAGCGTCCATGTTCAAGACCACAAATTTTATCATGCGCCCCCCTTCCCTCTGCGGCCAAACGCCCGGTGCGATCCACATTCCCTTGCTTTTCCACTTACTTTGGTTCTTTATTATGCTCAATGACGCAGTAGCACCAGAAATAGTCCCGGCAGCCGGCTCCGACAAGGACGCGCCACTGAAAGAAGACATCCGCCTGCTGGGCCGCCTGCTGGGCGACGTGCTGCGCGAACAGGAAGGCGACGCCGTCTTCAATGTGGTGGAAACCATACGCCAGACTTCCGTGCGCTTCCGCCGCGAAGCGGACGCGGGCGCCGCGTTGGAACTCGATGCCATGCTCAAGGAACTGAGCCGCGAACAGACGATTTCCGTCGTGCGCGCCTTTTCCTACTTTTCGCACCTGGCCAACATTGCGGAAGACCAGCACCACATCCGCCGCCGCCGCGCCCACCTGCTGGCCGGCTCGCCCGCGCAAAAGGGCAGCATCAGCTTCGCGCTGAAAAAACTGCGCGCCGCCGGCGTGCCGCGCAAGACCGTCGACACCTTCTTCCAGGACGCCCTGATCGCCCCCGTGCTGACGGCCCACCCGACGGAAGTGCAGCGCAAGAGCATTCTCGACGCCGAGCACGACATCGCCCGCCTGCTGGCCGAGCGCGACGTGCCGCAGACGCCGAAAGAGCGGCAAGCCAACATGCAGCTGCTGCGCTCGCGTGTAGCCACCCTGTGGCAGACGCGCATGCTGCGCTATTCGAAGCTGACGGTGGCCGACGAGATCGAAAACGCCCTCTCCTACTACCGCATCACCTTCCTGCGCGAACTGCCGGGCCTGTATGACGACATCGAGGACGACATCGCCGCCGAGTACCCGAACGGCGACGGCACGATCGAACCGATCAACGCCGCCTACGTGCAGATGGGCAGCTGGATCGGCGGCGACCGCGACGGCAACCCCAACGTGAATGCGGGCACCATGCAGCATGCGCTGGCGCGCCACGCCACCACCATCCTCGATTTTTACCTCGACGAAGTGCACGCGCTGGGCGCGGAATTGTCCGTCTCGACCCTGATGGTGGGCGTGAGCGCCGAACTGCAGGCACTGGCCGACCAGTCGCCGGACGCCTCGCCGCACCGCAGCGACGAGCCGTACCGCCGCGCCCTGATCGGCATCTATGCGCGCCTGGCCGCCACGGCCCGCGCCTTGGGCGCCACCAACATCCTGCGCAAGGAAGTGGGCGCAGCGGCCGCCTATCCGGACGCGGCCGCCTTTGTCGCCGACTTGCGCACCATCGTCGCCTCGCTCGAGTCGCACCACGGCATCGCCCTCGTGCGCCCCCGCCTGGCCACCCTGGCGCGCGCGGCCGACATCTTCGGTTTCCACCTGGCTTCGCTGGACATGCGCCAGACCTCGGACGTGCACGAACGGGTGCTGGCCGACCTGTTCGCGAAAAGCGGCGTGGCCGCCGACTACACGGCCCTGTCCGAGGAAGACAAGCAGGCGCTGCTGCTGAACGAACTGGCACAGCCGCGTTTGCTGTACTCGCCCTACATCAGCTATGCCACGGAAACGGATTCCGAACTGGCGATCCTGCGCGCGGCGCGCGATATCCGCCAGCGCTACGGCGCGCGGGCCATCCGCAACTACATCATCTCGCACACGGAAACCGTGTCCGACTTGCTGGAAGTGTTGCTGCTGCAAAAGGAAACGGGCTTGCTGCGCACCGATTGGCAAACTGGCGACAGCAGCTGCGAGCTGATGGTCATCCCCTTGTTCGAGACCATCCCCGACCTGCAGCGCGCGGCCGGCATCATGAGCCAGGTGATGGCCTTGCCACTGGTCAAGCAATTGATCGCCAAGCAGGGACAGTTGCAGGAAGTCATGCTCGGCTATTCCGATTCGAACAAGGATGGGGGTTTCCTCACCTCGAACTGGGAACTGTACAAGGCGGAACTGGCGCTGGTGGCCGACTTCCAGAAGGCCGGCGTCAAGCTGCGTCTGTTCCATGGCCGCGGCGGCACGGTGGGCCGTGGCGGCGGACCCAGCTACGAAGCCATCCTGGCCCAGCCGCCGGGCACCGTCAACGGCCAGATCCGCCTGACGGAACAGGGCGAAATCATCGCATCGAAATTCTCCAATGCGGAAATCGGCCGGCGCAACCTGGAATTGCTGGTGGCCGCCACCCTGGAAGCGAGCCTGGCGCCGCAGGAAGCCAATCCGGCCCGCAACGACCAGCTGGCGCAGTTCGAAGCCGTGATGGCGGAGCTGTCGGACCTCGCCTATCACGCCTACCGCCACCTCGTGTATGAAACGCCAGGCTTCACGGAGTATTTCTTCTCGGCTACGCCGATTGCGGAAATCGCCGAGCTGAACCTCGGTTCGCGCCCCGCCTCGCGCAAGGCCAACCAGCGCATCGAAGACTTGCGCGCCATTCCCTGGGGCTTTTCCTGGGGCCAGTGCCGCTTGCTGCTGCCGGGCTGGTTCGGCTTCGGCAGCGCCATCGAAGCCTGGATCAAGCAGGCCGACGGCGCCGCGAAGGATGAAAAGATCGCCACCCTGCGCGCCATGTATGCCGAATGGCCATTCTTTGCCACCCTGCTGTCGAACATGGACATGGTGCTGGCCAAGACGGACCTGGCGATTGCCTCGCGCTATGCGGAGCTGGTGGCAGACCAGGACTTGCGCGAACGCATCTACAAGCGCATCACGGACGAGCATGGCAACACCTTGCGCTGCCTGGAGCTGATCACTGGCAACACGGAGCGCCTGGCGGGCAATCCGCTGCTGGCCCGCTCGATCCAGAACCGCTTCGCCTATCTGGATCCGCTGAACCACTTGCAGGTGGAATTGATCAAACGCAACCGCGCCCTGTCGGCGGAAAGCAGGATCGACGAAAGGGTCCACCGCGGCATCCAGCTGTCGATCAACGGCGTGGCGGCCGGTCTGCGCAACACGGGCTGATAGCGCCAGGCTGCCATTGGCAGGCAGGGGCCGGCACCGCAAGGGCCGGCCCTTTTGCTTGCCCAATAGCAAAATATTCTCAAGAAAACAACATTTGATATTACACTAGCGGTTGACACCTTTCCCACTCCGGCCTCTTGCACACCGCAGCGGCCAACCATGACGCCAAGGACGCGGATGAGCAAATGGTCGATTGAAACGCTGGGCGCGGCATGCGCCGCCCTTATCCTGATCATGATGGGCTGGGTGGCCGGCGTGGCCTGGCAAGAGCTCGACTTCTGGGAGCGTGTCTGGCTGGCCCTGCTGCTGGCCGCTGCCGCCGGCGCGGTCCTCTGGCTGATGCGCAAGCTGCGCAGCCACCTCGCCATGACGCGCGCGCAGCTCGACGAAAGCCTCATGCGCTACAAGCACTTGAGCGAGACGGCGCAGGACGCCATGTGGCAAACGGATGCGCATGGCGCGATACAGCATATCAACCAGCGCTTGTGCGACATCCTGGGCCTCCCGGCAGAAGACTTGCTGGGTCACAATATAAGCGAATTCCACGACGAAGCCACCTTGCAGCGCCTGTGTCCGCTACGCCGCGCCGCCGAGCAAAGCTGCATGGGCGAATTGCATTTCCTGCACAGCGACGGTACGGAACGCTGGGCCATGCTCAGCGGGCGGCGCCTGTACGACCGCGGGGGACGCCTGACGGGCGCGCTGGTCATGGCCAGCGACATCACGGAACACAAGCGGGCCGAGCACGCGTTGAGCCTGGCCCATGCGGAGCTGGAAAGCCGCGTGGCCCTGCGCACGGCCCAGTTGCTCGATGTAAATCTCCAGCTGTCCGCGGAAATCGCCATGCGCGCGCAAACGGAAGCGGCCCTGGCGCGCAGCGAAGAGCGGCTGCAGGACATCATTTCCATGATGCCCCTGTCGCTGTTCCTGAAAGATGCCGATTCGCGCATGCTGCTGATGAACCAGGCCTGCGAGCGGCAATGGGGCGTGCGATTCCAGGATATCGCCGAAGGACGCGACGTGCAGCACTTTCCTGCGGACCAGACCCAGGGATTCCACGCGGCGGACCAGGAAGCGTTTGCCAGCCGTCAGGTGGTGATACGCGAAGAACTCGTATGGAACGCGCAGTTGCAGGAAAATCGCCTCGTGCAAACACACAAGAAACCCGTATTCGACGCCGATGGCCGGCCGCAGATGATCATCGCCATGGCCATCGACATCACCGACAGCAAGCGCAACGAGGAAAACCTGCAGCGCACCCTGGCCCAGCTGCGCGAACTGACCGACCACCAGCAGACCATCAAGGAAGAAGAAAGGCGCCGCATCGCGCTCGACATTCATGACGACCTGGGCCAGAACCTGATGGTGCTGCGCATCGACGTGTCGCTGCTGCATGCGCGCACGGCCAGGACCCACCCGCGCCTGCACCGCCACGCGCAGCGCGTGCTCGACACCATCGACACCACCATCCGCTCGGTGCGCACCATCATCAATGACTTGCATCCCAGCACCCTGGAGCTGGGACTGGGGCCGGCGGCCGAATGGCTGATACGCCAGATGGAAAGCCGCGGCGCCATCCGCTACCAGCTCTCGCTCGACAGCGAGGCGCCCGACCTGGGCCTGGACCAGCGCCAGACGTCGGCCATTTTCCGCGTCCTGCAGGAATCGCTGTCGAACATCGTGCGCCACGCCCAGGCCAGCGAGGTAGAGGTGGCGCTGGCGCAAGATACGGACGCCATCGTGCTGCGCATCAGCGACAACGGCATCGGCATGCAGCCGGACGACCACGGCAAGAAGGCCGCCTTCGGCCTGAAAAGCATACGCGAACGTGTCCACGCCCTGGGTGGCCAACTCCACATCGACAGCCAGGCGGGCCAGGGCACCGTGCTGGCCATCCATCTGCCACAGGCCAGGAAAGGCGCGTCAGCCGAGCAGGATGAAATACAAAAATTATTAAAAACAGTAGCAAATTAAGTATGCATTTTCGACATAAAAAAGTATAGTAAGTTTTTTCTTTGAGGAAACTATCATGCCGCCACGGTTTTTCCGCTCCCACGCCCCACTGCTCAGCCTATGCCTGCTGGCGGCCGTCCCCGCTGCCAGCGCCGCCATCTATGCCGAACGTGGCTTTGGTGAAAGGGATGGCAACGGCAGCATCGCTTCCGACCTGAACCCGGCGGGCCTGGTGGCCGGCGTCATCATGGAGGAAGAAGGTCGGCGCCGCGCCGTGACGTATCAGCATGGCCGCATCAGCGAGCTGGGCACCCTGGGCGGCAATGAAGGTTTCACCAAGGCCATCAATATCCATGGCGTGGTGGTCGGTTCGGCGCAGACGGCCAGCGGCGCCTGGCACGCCTTCCACTACGACGCGGCGGGCGGCATGCGCGACCTGGGCACCCTGGGCGGTACCAGCAGCTATGCCACGGCCATCGCACGTGACGGCCAGGTGGCCGGCTATGCCGACACCAGCAGCGGCGATTTCCACGCCTTTGTGACGAAAGCCGACCACAGCCTGCAAGACCTGGGCACCCTGGGCGGCGCCAGCAGCTATGCCAGCGGCCTGAACAACCATGGCGTGGTGGTTGGCACGGCGCAGCGCGGCGATGGCTACCGCCGCGCCTTCGTCTACCGCCCAGGCGCGGGCATGCAGGAAATAGGCACCCTGCCCGGCGGACGCATCAGCTCGGCCACCGCCATCAATGACGCGGGCCTGATCGTGGGCGCTTCGGAAACGGAGAAGCGCCGCTGGCACGCCTTTGCCTGGGACGGCAAGCGCATGCTCGACCTGGGCGCCATGATCGGCCAGGGCGACAGCTACGCCACGGCCGTCAACGCGGCCGGACACGTCGTCGGCAGCGTCAGCATCAACGGCTTTGAACCGATGACCTTTGTCTACAAGGAAGGCGTGATGACGGTGCGCCGCCGCGACGATGGCCTGTACCTGACCAACAAGATCACGGACGCCGGGCTGGTGGTGGGCGCTATTTATACGGGGCATAAATTCCAGGCCTTCGCCGTACCGTCGAAAGCGGCTCCCGCACCGCACCGCAGCAACCCACTGGACTGGCTGGTCATCACATTCCTTATCTCCGCCAGCGGCGTGGTGCTGTACAAATTGCAGCGCAACTATCGCATGGGCCTGCTGGGCGCGCGCACGCGTTTTATGTAGGCAAGGCATGCTCCAGGCGTAAAAAAGAGGCTTGCGCCTCTTTTTTGTGACTGCTTAGTTTTGCGTCAGGAAAGTTTTGAGCTTGTCCGAACGCGAAGGCTGGCGCAGCTTGCTCATGGCTTTCGCCTCGATCTGACGGATGCGCTCGCGCGTCACGTCGAACTGCTTGCCCACTTCTTCCAGCGTGTGGTCATTCGACATTTCCACGCCGTAACGCATGCGCAGCCTTTCGCTTCGCGCGGCGTCAGGGAATCGAGTACTTCCTTGATCACATTGCGCATCGATGCGTGCAGCGCGGCGTCCAGCGGCGCCAGGGTGGTGTTGTCTTCGATGAAGTCGCCCAGTTGCGAATCGCCATCTTCGCCCATCGGCGTTTCCATGGAAATCGGTTCTTTCGCGATCTTCATGATTTCGCGCACCTTGTTTTCCGGCATTTCCATCTTGACGGCCAGGGTCGCCAGGTCCGGCTCGCTGCCCGTTTCCTGCATGATCTGGCGCGAGATGCGGTTCATCTTGTTGATCGTTTCGATCATGTGCACCGGCACGCGGATTGTGCGGGCCATGTCGGCGATCGAACGCGTGATCGCCTGGCGTATCCACCAGGTGGCGTAGGTCGAGAACTTGTAGCCACGGCGGTATTCGAATTTATCGACGGCCTTCAGCAAGCCGATGTTGCCTTCCTGGATCAGATCGAGGAATTGCAAGCCGCGGTTGATGTATTTCTTGGCGATCGAGATGACCAGGCGCAAGTTGGCCACCGTCATTTCGCGTTTCGCGTGACGCGCGCGCTTTTCGCCGGCAGCCATCTGCTTGTTGATCTTGCGCAAGTCGGCCAGCGGCAGGGCCACGCGGGCTTGCAGGTCGATCATCTTCTTTTGCAGTTCCTTGACGGCAGGCACGTTGCGGCTGAGGATGGCGCTGTACGGATACTTGCAATCGACTTCGCGGTCGACCCATTCCAGGTCGCATTCATTGCCCGGGAACACCTTGATGAAGTGGGCGCGCGGCATGCCGCATTTGTTCACGCACAGCTCCAGCACGGCGCGCTCGATGTGGCGCACTTCTTCCATCTGACCGCGCAGCGTGTCGCACAGCTTTTCGACGACCTTGGCCGTGAAGCGAATGCCCAGCAATTCCTGCGAAATGGCTTCCTGCGCCTTGATGTAGGCTTTCGAGTTGTAACCCTCGGGCGCCTTGCGCATCTTGTCGTACTGCGTCGAAATGACGTTGAATTTCTCCAACGCATTCTTTTTCAGCTGGGCCAGCTGTTCGCTGGAGAAACCGGCCGCGCCGCCATTGGCGTCGCCATCTTCTTCCTCGGCTTCTTCTTCCTCTTCCTCGTCGTCACCGCTGGCGGCGGCTGGCGCGGGGGCAGCGGCTGGTGCCGGAGCATTGCTTTCGTTCAAGTCGACAAAGCCATCGACCACTTCATCGACCTTGATTTCATCGCGCGCAATTTTTTGCGACAGGGCAACGATTTCGCCGATGGTGGTCGGGCAGGCGGAAATCGCCTGGATCATGTCTTTCAGGCCGCCTTCGATGCGCTTGGCGATCTCGATCTCGCCTTCGCGCGTCAGCAGCGCCACGGCGCCCATTTCACGCATGTACATGCGCACGGGGTCGGTGGTGCGGCCGAAGTCGGAGTCGACGGTCGACAGGGCGGTAGCGGCCGCCGCTTCCACTTCATCGTCGCTGGTGACGGTGGCGACGTTGTCGGTCAACAACAAGCTTTCCGCGTCAGGGGCGCGCTCGTAGACGGCGATGCCCATGTCGTTGAAGGTGGCGATGATGCCTTCGATGGCTTCCGGATCGATGATGTTTTCCGGCAATTGGTCATTGATCTCGGCATAGGTAAGGAAGCCGCGTTCCTTGCCCATGTTGATCAAGCCCGTGATCTGCTTGCGGCGGCGTTCCAGGTCCGCTGCCGATGCTTCCGGATCGCCCAAGGCGTCCGCCAGGCCGCCCTTGGCCTTGCGGTCGCGCGCTTTCGAGACGGCCTTCAGTTCGGCGCGCTCGACGGCGTTCAGTGCTGCCACTTCATCGTTTTCCGGCGTGAATTCGCTTGGTTTGCGGCCACGGCGGCCTGGCACCTTGACGGTCGGCAAGAAGTAATTCGAGGTATCGATGGCGGCCAGGGCATCGGCGTCCGTGGTCTTGCTGACCACTTGCGCGCCGGTGATGATGGTCACGGGCGCCGCTTCAGGCTTGGCGCGCACGACTTTCGAACGGGCTGCCGTCACCACTTTATTCGTGGCGGCGCTTTCGCTGACCTTGCGCGGCGCGGCCGGAGCCTTGGCGCCAGAGGCGATCTTCACGCTTGGCGTCTTGGCCGGTGCCGCATCGGCGGCCTCGGCAACAGCCTCGGCGGCCGGCGCGCTGGCGGCCGCTTCCGCAGCCGTTTCGGCCGGTGGCACGGCAGCGAGGCGCGAGCGGCTTTTCTTCACCACGGTGACGACGGTCGGCGCTGTCGTGACGGTGGCTTCCGGATTCTCTTGCGCATTATCGATGAAGTAAGATAAAGTCGTTTTGGGTACGGCAAGTGGCGCCGCGGCTGGGCGTGGCGCCTTGGCGGACAACGTTAAAGTTTTTGGCGTATTCTTCATGAGATATCTCTTAATGCGAGACCAGATGGTGTCGGCGCGAAGTGAATGATTCCACCTAAGCCTGCGAAACCGGACTCGATGGAGCGTATTGTTGCGGCTGCCGTGTTAACGGCAGCGGCGCCTGTCTATCGGGACGTTCAAAGCCCGCGCATCCAGCGGCGGCGGGGCCGAAGCCGGGTCAGATAAATAAGCGATGTACATTGCGGAATGAAAAAAAAGCCCGTACCAGAACGGGCTTGAATCTATTGTTGTTCAGTGAAGACACAGCGGAGAGCAAGATTATGCACGAAGGCCAGTTATCTGGATAATTGATAAACAAAATATCTGGTATCAAAAATATCAATAATGATGGCCTAGCACCGCACTGCTCCTATCCCCTGCACACCTGAGCCAGACCGTCAAAAACGGGGTCCAGTCATCAGCGCAAGCCGACATTATACACATTTCCCGCATTTCGCGCTTGGCATGGCCAGCCACGCGCATGCAGATCGCAGCGCAAGTTGCCAAAAAGACAATGCACTTGCCTGTGGCGCGTGCTATGCTCCCCTTTTATAGCCCAACCAATGATGTCGATGACCAGCTCCACGCCAGACCAGCAAGCCACCACTCCTGACACGCCAGTCGATGCAGCCCCAGCGGCGGCACCGGCCGCAGCGACCACGCCGGCGCCGGCCGGCCTGACCGCGCGCGCCCTGCTGAAGCAGTTCCAGGAGCAATTCCCGCCATTCCGCGATTGCCTGCCCTTGTCGATCGGAATCGACAAGCAGATCCTGGCGCGCCTGCCGGACCTGGACCGCAAGCTGATGCGCACGGCGCTGGGCATCCACACGGGTTCGCTGCGCTACCTGCGCGTGATGGAAAAAGCCAAGATCCGCTACGACCTCGACGGCACTGCCGGCGCGGAAGTGACGCAAACCCACCGCGACCACGCCACGCAAGTATTGCAGCAGCGCTTCAAGAAAGAAGCCGAGCGCAAGAAAGCCGAACGCGACGCTGCCGCCGCCGAAGAAGCGAACCGTCTGCGCCTGGAAAAACTGAATCAGCTGACCGCGAAATTCTCGCGCAAAGGCTGATCCGGTTTCATGGACACAGCTGCCGCACCGCCACTGCCCCCTATCAAGGCATTGCACTCGACCACGTCAAGCTGGTACGCACCAGCGATGATGCAAAAGCGGCCATGGCCGCCCTGCTGGCAGCCGATGCCATCGGCTTCGATACGGAATCGAAGCCGACGTTTGTCAAGGGCGAGTCCTCCACGGGGCCACATTTGATCCAGCTGGCCACCGACGACATCGCCTATCTGTTCCAGGTGGGCAGCACGCCGGCGCCGGCCCTGGCCGAACTGAAAGCCATCCTCGAGTCGACCACCACGCTGAAGGTGGGCTTTGGCCTGTCCGACGACGTCAAGCGCCTGCGCAACAAGCTGGGCATCGCGCCGGCCCAGGTGCTCGACCTGTCCGTCGCCCTGCGCGGCGGCCAGCGCAACGACCTGGGCGCGAAGACGGCCGTGGCCAAGTTCTTCGGCCAGCACCTGCAGAAATCGAAAAAGATCTCCACCACCAACTGGGCCACGTCGCGCCTGACGGACAAGCAGATCCTGTATGCGGCCGACGATGCGCAAGTGGCCCTGCGCGTGTACCGCCGCTGGATCGCCGACGGCGGTAAAGTGGCACCGCAAAAAGCCCCGCGCGCCAGCACGCCGCCCTCCGCGCCGCCCGCCCCCGCCTGAGCCGGCGCGCCTTCCTGCAGCATGAGCAAGAGCAAGTCCATCGGCACCACGCCCGCCGCGATCGCCGCCGCCGAACAGGCGCTGGGGCGCGAACTGCCCGCATCCTACGTGCAATGGTTGTTGGTGAACAATGGCCGCGCACTGGGCGCCTTGTGCGTGTTTCCCGTCTACGATGCTGACTGTGCGCGCAAGACATGGGAATCGATAGCACACCATTACCGCACGGACTGGCAGGAATGGCTGGAGAATGTGGGTGACGGCAACGATGCCACTAGCCTGCTGCCCTTTGCCCAGTTCGGCACGGGCGATTACTATTGCTTTGACTATGCGCAAACGGGGCCATCGGGCGAGCCGGTGGTCGTGCTGTGGTCGCACGAAACAGGCGCCACCACCGCGGTGGCGCCGGACTTTGCCGCATTCCTGGCGCTGCCCGGCCGCCCGGGCTGAAACCCGGCAACCGGTGCAGCCTTATTTGACCAGGCGCAAGGTCAAGGGATAGCGGTAAGTGATGCCATTGCTGGCCTTGACGGCCGCGACGATCGAGCACACCAGATTGGCCAGCGCCACGATCCAGAACAGGAACAGGCCGATCAGCACGAACGACAGGATGAAGCAGGCGAAATACCAGATGATCAGGGTGATCTGGAAATTGAGCGCTTCGCGGGCGTTCTCGGCCGAGAATTTATCCGCATCGTCTTTCTTGATCAAATAAATAATCAGCGGCGCCACCCAGCTGGTGAACAGACCGCCAACGTGGGACAGAATGGCCATCGTCGTATCTTGCGTACGACCCACTTCCGGCTGCGTGTTATCCATTATCATTCCCATCATTCGTTATAGATACACCAATATAACAGCAATATTTCTCTTTGGAATGAAACACTTGCTGACGCAAGGGATTATTTTGCATGTGCCGCTACGCCGCCGCCAGCGCCAGCGCCAGCCGTCCCAGGGTGGCGATGGCCTCTTCCAGCTGCGGGCTCCACGGGTGGCCGTAATTGAGGCGGATGCAGTGGCGAAACGCACGCGTGGCGGAAAAGATGGGACCGGGCGCGATGCTGATGCCGGCCGCCAGCGCACTGCGGTGCAAGGCCAGCGCATCGATACCGGCAGGCATCTCTACCCAGACGAAATAACCGCCCTGCGGCCGCGTCACCCGCGTGCCTGGCGGAAAATGCACGGCGATGGCTTGCAGCATGGTGTTTTGCTGCGCCGCCAACGTCAGCCGCAGCTGGCGCAAATGGCGGTCGTAGCCACCCTGCGCCAGATAATCGGCCAGCGCCATCTGCAGCGGGATGGGCGCCGACAGGCTGGTGGTCAGCTTCAAGCGCTCGACCTGGCGCGCGTAGCGGCCCGCCACGGCCCAACCCAGCCGGAAGCCGGGCGCCAGAGTCTTGGAAAACGAGCTGCAATGCATCACCAGCCCCGCGCTGTCATGACTTTTCGTCAGGCCGGGACGCTGCTTGCCAAAGTACAGCTCGCCATACACGTCATCCTCGATCAGCGGCACGCCATGGCGCGCCAGCAGTTCGACCAGCGCGCGCTTCTTTTCCGGCGACATCAAACTGCCCAGGGGATTCTGGAAATTCGTCATCAGCCAGCATGCCTTGGGCTGGTGACGCAGTAGCAATTCCTCGAGCGCCGCCAGGTCGACGCCATCGCGGGGGCTGGTGGCAATTTCCACAGCCTTGAGCTCCAGCCGCTCCAGTGCCTGCAAACACGCATAGAAGCTGGGCGACTCGATCAGCACCGTGTCGCCCGGCCGCGTGACGGCTTGCAGGCACAGGTTCAGCGCTTCCAGCGCGCCATTCGTGATGACGATGTCGTCGCTGGAAACGAGCACGCCGTCGAGCTGGTAGCGCAGGGCAATCTGGCGGCGCAGCTCCGCATTACCCAGCGATAAATCCGTGACGGTGCTCCAGGGGTCGAGGCGGCGCATGCTGGCCGACACGGCCCGCGCCAATTTTTCCATCGGGAACAGATGCGGACTGGGGAACGCCGAGCCAAAGGGCACGATATCGCGCGCGCCCACGGCGCCCAGCACCTCGAACACCAGGTCGCTGACGTCGACGGTGGTGCTGGCGTCGAGCGGGCGCGAACTGTCCGGCTCGGGGGCCAGCGCGGCGCGCTGCGGCGCCACGTAATAGCCGGAGCGGGGCCGCGAGACGATCATGCCGCGCGCTTCGAGCAAATAATACGCCTGGAACACCGTCGACGGACTCACGCCCCTGCGCGCATGCTGCTGGCGCACGGAGGGCAATTTATCACCAGGCAACAACAACTGCGTGCTGATCATGGCGGCGACTTCTTCCGCCAATTCCTCATATCGTTTCAAGCCTGCTCCTCAAACTGATCCGTAGTTTTATTGCACAACTGATCCTGTCACAGTGACAGCACCCGGTATATGCTAGGGTAACAACATCCGAGCAGCAACACCGGCACGCCATCCCGACCGACGAGACAGCTTATTTCCCCATGCCATTTCCCATGCGACTTTCCATGCTACTGCATTCCCCCTCGTGCTGCTGGCCATCGCTTCCGCCTTGCCCGGCACGGCGCTGGCCGCGCCCGCCACCATCTCGGCCAGCCACGACAGCCTGGAACAGCGCATCAAGGCGTGCACGGCCTGTCATGCGCAACAGGAGCGCCACGACGCCTTCTTTCCCCGCATCGCCGGCAAGCCGGCTGGCTACCTGTACAACCAGCTGCTGAACTTTCGCGAGGGACGGCGCCAGTATCCGATGATGAACTATATGGTGGAACACTTGCCTGACGACTACCTGCGCGAAATTGCCGACTATTTTGCCGCACAGCACCCGGCCCCGCCGCCGGCCCAGCCCAGCAGCGCCGGCACGACAGCCCTGGCGCGGGGCAAACAGCTGGTGCTGCACGGCGATGCCGTCAAAAAAATCCCCGCCTGTATCGCTTGCCACGGCCAGCAGCTGGCCGGCGTGGCGCCCGCCATCCCCGGTTTGCTGGGCTTGCCGCGCGACTATATCAATGCCCAGCTGGGCGCGTGGAAGAACGGCATCCGCCGCGCCCACGCACCCGACTGCATGGCGCAGGTGGCGCAGCGCCTGTCCGACGCGGACGTGGGCGCCGTCTCGGCCTGGCTGGGCACGCAAGTGGCCAGCGCCGACGCGCGTCCCGCCAGCAGCATCGCCCTGCCCCTGCCCCTGCATTGCGGCGGCGTGCCGGGTTCCAGCGCGCAGGTGACGCCATGAAAAAATGGATGATCGCGGCCGCCATCGCGGCCATCGCCGCCGCCGGCGCCACGTTCGTGCTGTACCCTGGCGACGACCTGGGCCCACCCGCCGTGGCCAGCACCCTGAGCCAGGAACAGCTGGTCGCGCGCGGCGCCTACCTGGCCAAGGCGGGCGACTGCATGGCGTGCCACACGACGCGCGGCGGCGTGCCCTATGCAGGCGGCCGGGCCTTGCAGACGCCGTTTGGCAAGGTGCTCTCGCCCAACATCACGGCGGACAGGGAAACGGGCATCGGCAACTGGACGGCCGACGATTTCTGGCGCGCCATCCACAACGGCAAGTCGAAAGACGGCCGGCTGCTGTATCCCGCCTTTCCGTACACCAATTACACCAAGGTGCAGCGCGAAGACAGCGACGCCCTGTACGCCTACTTTCAAAGCGTGCCGCCGCACAAACAGGCGAACGCGCCGCACGCGCTGCGCTTCCCCTACAACCAGCAGATCGCGCTGGCCGCCTGGCGCGCGCTGTATTTCAAGCCAGGTGTATACCAGCCGCTCACGAGCAAAAGCATGGAATGGAACCGGGGCGCCTACCTGGTGCAGGGCCTCGGGCCACTGCAGCGCCTGCCATAGCAGCCGCAGCGCCCTGGGCGGCAGCGACGACGGCCTGTCGGGCGGCCTGATCCCCGTGCTGGGCTGGTACGCGCCCTCGCTGACGTCGGACGCGGAAGCGGGCTTCGGTGACTGGGACACGGCGCATATCGTGGAACTGCTGCAAACGGGCGTGTCGCCGCGCGCCACCGTCTTCGGCCCCATGGCCGAGGTGGTGCGGCAAAGCTTGCAGCACATGAGCGGCGCCGATGTGCAGGCGATGGCCGTCTACCTGAAAAGCCTGCCTGGCCCGGCGCAGCCCGCGCAACGGGCACCGCGCAGCACGTCGGAGCAAGCCAGGCAGCAACTGGCGCTGGGCGCGAAACTGTATGAAGCGCAATGCGCGAGCTGCCACCAGGCCGACGGCAAGGGCGTGCCGCCCGGCTATCCACCACTGGCCGGCAACCGCGCGCTGACGACGGAGTCGGCCGTCAACGCCATCCGCCTCGTGCTCAACGGCGGCTTCGCGCCCGGGACCAGGGGCAACCCGCGCCCGTATGGCATGCCGCCGTTCGGTCCCGTCATGGATGATGCGGAAGTGGCGGCCGTGGTGACGTATCTGCGCGCCTCGTGGGGCAATGATGCCCCGGCCGTGTCAGCCCTGGAAGTGAATCGCTACCGCAGCGTACCCCTGGAGTAACAGGCATAAAAAAACCGGCCAGCGCCGGTTTTTTCTTGTCAGGCAACCGTTCTCAGCGGAACTTGCTCTTATGCCCCGTTTTCAGGTCCAGCGCATAACGCACGCCGTTGTCCGTCAGCATGACTTCATCGGGCGGCTCCTCGCCAGCCAGGGCGCCGTCGATCAAAGGCAAGCCTTCGCCCTTGCGCATCAGGTCGTCGCAGCGCTCGTACACATTGGCGCAACCGGTGGACGCCATCAGCGATTGCACGATGGCCACTTTCCATGCGTCGACGCCGCCCGCGTTGAATTCGCAGATCAGGTAGCCTTGCACGCCGCCAAACAGCTGCACCACCAGGCCCGGCAAGCCCTCGTCCTCGCCCTTGATCAGGGTCAACAACTGGTTTTCGCCCGCCTTCTTGATGGCTGGCAGTTTTTTCTCGATGGCGGCCTTGACGCGACGCTTGATCAGCGCGTGGTCGACCGGTTCGTCTTCCTTGAAGCTCCAGATACGCGCGCGGATCTGCGACTTCGAATTGTAGGCGGCGCGGGCGATGAACTGCTTGGACGAGCTTTGCACGATGGCCGTCGAGCCGGGCTTCATTTTTTCCTGCGGCTTGCCTTCGACTTTTTCAATCGCGGACGCGTAAATCCACGATTGGCCCAGCAAGCTCTTTTCCTTGCCCTGTTTGATAGTGATGATCAGCATGTAATTCCAGTAGTGTGAGCGGCGCGTGCCGGTCGTCGTATGTCTAATACCGGCATGATACCTCATGCCATCCTGTCGCATCCTCCTGCATTCTGTCCCGCCAGCATTGCCGTCTGTCGCAGCGCGGTACCCAGGCGCGGCCGGCTGGCATACCATGCAGGCAGTCTAATTCAAAACAGGGAACAAGAATGACACACGCAATTTTCCACCCCCGCCATGCCCGCGCCGTCACCACCCTGCTGCTGGCCGTCTGCGCCCTGGCCATCCCCGCCGCGCCGGCGCTGGCCTCGCCGCTCGACTGGATTTCCGGCAACAGCATCCAGGGCAGCGGCAAGCTGCAAAAGCAGACGCGCGAAGTGGGCAGCTTCCATGGCGTGGCGCTGAACGTGCCGGGCACGGTCGAACTGCGTATCGGCAACACGGACAGCGTCAGCATCGAGGCCGACGACAATATCCTGCCGCTGATCGAAACGGCGGTGGAAAACGGCACCTTGCGCATCCGCCCCGCCAAGCGCAACGCCAACTTCCGCCAGAGCAGCCTGACTATCGTCATCCAGGCGCGCCAGGTGGAACGCATCAGCGTGGGCGGCTCGGGCAACATCACGGCAACGGGCTTGCGCGCCGAGAAACTGCGCTTCGACGTGGGCGGCTCCGGCTCCATCAATGCGCGCGACCTCGACAGCCGCCAGGTGGCCGTGGCCATCGGCGGCAGCGGCAACTTCAAGGCCAGCGGCAAGACGGAGCAGTTGACGGCGTCGATCGGCGGCTCGGGCAATATCCAGGCGGGCCGCCTGGCCGCGCGCGAGGTGCAAGTAAGCATCGGCGGCTCGGGCGAAGCGGAAGTGTGGGCCAAGGATGACCTGACCATCAGCATCGGCGGCTCGGGCGAAGTGAGCTATTACGGCGATCCGCGCATCAGCCGCAGCATGCAGCGTTCGAGCAGCATCAAACGGCTTGGCAGCGCTCCGAATTAAACGCCCGCAATGACAAAAGCCCGGAATGGTCCGGGCTTTTTGCGTTTCAGACAGTCAGAATCAGCGCGCCGGCTTCACCGGTTCGCGGTCGATCAGGACCGTGTTGACGCTGTCGGTCAGCCAGATCTGGCCATCCTGGATCGTGCATTGCAGCTGCATGCTGCGCTGCGCCAGCTTGCTCATGTCTTGCGCCGCCTCGGATGGCAGGTTGATCACGGTCAGGTTCTTCGCCCGTTCCAGCTTGTTTGCGATCTGCTTCCACCAGATGTGGCTGGTTGCGCCATAGCTGTAGACGATGACCTGCTCCGAACGGCCGCAGGCCTTCAGGATACGCTTTTCGTCGGGCTGTCCCACTTCGATCCACAGCTGGATGGCGCCCGTCAAGTCTTTCTGCCACAAGTCGGGCTCTTCCGTGTCGAACAGGCCCTTGGTAAAACGTCAGCGCCTCGTCGGCGTGGATGGCGAACGCCAGCAGGCGCACCATCATGCGCTCGTCCGTTTCGGACGGGTGGCGCGCCAGGGTCAGCGCGTGATCCTGGTAGTAATTGCGGTCCATGTCGGCGATCTGCAGATCGGCTTTGAAAATTGTTGCTTTGAGGGCCATCGTGTTTCTGTCTCGGTAAAGTAAATAGTGAAGTCGGTATCAGCGGAAAACCACGGTCTTGTCGCCATTTTTCAGGATGCGGTGCTCGACGAACCATTTCACGGCGCGTGCCAGCACCACGCACTCGACGTCGCGGCCGATGGCCGTCAGGGTCTCGGCATCCATCGCATGGTCGACGCGCTCGACGTCCTGCTCGATGATCGGACCTTCATCCAGGTCGCCCGTGACGAAATGGGCCGTCGCGCCGATCAGCTTGACGCCACGCAAGTGCGCCTGCGCATACGGCTTGGCGCCCTTGAAGCTGGGCAGGAAGGAATGGTGGATATTGATGGCGCGGCCATCGAGCGCCCGGCACAGGCCCGGCGACAGGATCTGCATGTAGCGCGCCAGCACCACTAGGTCGATCTTGTGTGTGTCCATCAACTCGATGATCTTCGCTTCCTGCGCCAGCTTGGCCGCTTCCGGCGCGCCGGCCGCCAGCGGCAGGTGGTGGAAGGGAATATTGTAGCTGGCCGCCAGCTGGTAGAACTCCATGTGGTTCGAGACGATGGCGGGAATTTCCACGTTCAGCAAGCCGCTCTTGTAGCGGAACAGCAAATCGTTCAGGCAATGGCCAATCTTCGACACCATCAGCATGACGCGCGGCTTGACGCGCGCATCGTGCAATTGTCCATTGAGCTGCATGGCTTGCGACAGGTCGGCGAAGTCGCTGCGCAACTGGGCGTCGCTGACGGCGCCGTCTTCCAGCGCGAAATGCACGCGCATGAAGAACAGCTGGGATTCCTGGTCGCCGAACTGGGCGGAATCGATGATGTTGCAGCCGTGTTCGGCCAGGAAGCCGGACACGCGGTGCACGATGCCGCGCTGGTCCAGGCAGGACAGGGTCAGGATGTATTCGGGATGCGTCATGGTCGCGGAATAAGGCAAAAAAGGTGGGCTATGCTCGGCTCAGCCACGCGCGCCGGCCATCGGCTGCGCTGCCGCGAGCCGACTATTGTCGCACGGCTGGGCCCATAAACCTGCATTTTCCGCACAAGCAGCATAGCTGCCGGCGGCGGGAAGCCGATTCAGGTTCATTTGATCTGGCGCAAAGACATCGCGTTTTTTCTGGCGGGCGAGCGCCATTCTCGCGCCAAACCGGCATCTGGCGTGGAACCTGGCACGCCATCCGGCGTCTATCTCTTTGCTTGTTTCACCATACGTCGCATCCGGTGCGCCGGGTGTTTCCTGGATCAGTTTTTCATTGAGGTAGAACATGTTCACAAACAATATTTCCCACAGTCTCAGCCCCGCCCTGAAGTCCCATCTCGAGGCCCAGTGCAATTTCGCCACGGAACTATCGCACAAGCTGTTCGATACGGCGCAGCAACTGAGCGAGCTGCATCTGCGGCTGGCGCAAGACTTGCTGCAGGAATGCAGCAGCGCCAGCCAGCAACTGCTGTGCGCACGCGATACGGGCGAGTTCATGTCGCTGGCTGCGGCTCAGTTGCAGCCAAACAGCAACAAGCTGCAGCAGTACCGGCAGCAACTTGGCAAGCTCGTCGCCAACGCCAATGTCGAAATGAACCGCACGGCAGAGGACCACCTGCCCGAAGCGAGCCGCACGGCCGTCGCCTTCGCTGACGAAGTGATGCGCAAGACGGCCGAGGAAACGGAAAAAGCCACGCAACGCCAGCGTGAAATGATCGAAAAAATGCATGCCACGGGCCAACGCGACGGCGCGGGCCACGGCCGCGATACCAGCAGGCAATCCGATCAGGCGCATTGAGCACTTGACTTGAACACCAGACCCCACTCGACAGCAAGGAGAGCGACATGGCTAACAGTAATGAGCAGGGCAAAGGCGCAGGCAGCAACCAGAAAGCCGGCGAATCGGGCAGCGGCAAAGGCACGAGCAAGCGCGGCTTTGCCGCCATGAACGAGGAGCAGCAACGCGAAATCGCCAGCAAGGGCGGTCAGGCCGCCCATCAAAAGGGCACGGCGCATGAATTCGACTCGGAAGAAGCACGCCGTGCCGGGCAGAAAGGCGGCGAAGCCGTCAGCCGCAACCGCGTACACATGGCGGAAATCGGCCGCAAGGGCGGCGAAAGCCGGCAATCAGCCCAGCGCGCCAATGAAAGCCGCAACAACATGGCGGCGCGCAGCGGTAGTACTGGCCAACAGGGCGGCAAGGACGAGGACGAGAAGGGTTGAGCGGGCTGACAGGGCTGCCCCTGCAGCGCGCGGCTAGACGAAGGAAAGCACGGGGCGGCGAAGGCGGCCCTGTGCGAGGGCTGGCGCAGCGGGGGGCGCGGCGGTATGGTACATTCTCGCCTTACCGACACCTCCGCGCCACGTCCCGCCCTTCCCCGCATGCAGCCATCCCTGAAATACCTGAGCGCCTATTCCGAACAAACGCAAGCGCAAGTGCAGCAACTGATCGCGCAAGACAAGCTGGGCGAAGTCCTGTTGAAACGCTATCCGAACGCGCACGATGTACGCAACGACAAGTCGCTGTACCAGTACGTGCAAGACTTGAAGAATGAATTCCTGCGCAATGCCGAACCCATCAACAAGGTGGCGTTCGACAGCAAGATCCATGTGATCCAGCACGCGCTGGGCTTGCACACTTCGATCTCGCGCGTGCAGGGCGGCAAGCTCAAGGCCAAGCATGAAATCCGCGTGGCCACCATGTTCAAGGAAGTGCCGCTGGAATTCCTGCGCATGATCGCCGTGCATGAACTGGCGCATGTCAAAGAAAAGCAGCATGACAAGGCGTTCTACAAGCTGTGTACGTATATGGAACCGCAATACCACCAGTACGAATTCGACGTGCGCCTGTACCTGACCCAGCTCGACCTGTCAGGCCAGCGCCTGTGGTCATGAAATCCTGGTCTGAAGTCCTGGCCGTGAAGTCTATGTAACAATGCCGCCCAAGGCGTCCACCGGGCGGCATTGTGAGGTCTGCGCCGGCGGGGCCGGCAGCATGTTCAGGTTCAGGCGGCGTTCTTGCGACGGCGCAGGAAGGCCAGCAAACCCAATCCGCCCAGCATCATGCCGTAGGTGGCCGGTTCCGGCACGGCGCTTACGCTGGCGGCGATATTGTCGACCTGGAAGGTATGCAAGGCGCCTTCTTTCCACGATGCCGACAACAGGTTGTTAAAGCCCGTGAACGTGTAATCGCTAAAAGTATGGCTGCCATCGAGGCTGAAGGTCTGGGTCACCGTGCCGCCGCCCACCTGGTGGCCGACAAAGGTCACGTCGTAGGAGCCAGGCAAGCTCACGAAGTCAGCCAGGCTGATCGAGCTCAGCGAGAAGGCGGCACCATCGGTACGGCTCAAGGTTGTCGTCGACAGGACCGTGGCGCTCAGGCCGGCCGAACCCGCGTAGGCGAAGTTGCTCTGATGCGCAGAACTCAACAGACCCAGGAAGCTGCTGTCGAAATCATAGCCACCTTCGGAGTAGGAGTTGAAGACGGAACCGAAGTAGCCCGGATGTTCCAGCGCATCGAAGCCGATGATGGTGGTTTGTGCGTGGGCACCGCCAGCGGCGAGAACGGCGGCGACAGCGGCCGTGCGCAAGAGGGTCATTGGTTTCAAAATAACATCCTTTCAAGATGATGAAGTAGCGAGGTTGTGGCAACTTGCAATACTTGGGCGTCGCGGAAAAATGGGCGACGCCACACCGGGTGTCCGGCATGCCTGTCTTTTAAACAATGCCAGTAGACCACACTCATGCATAAAAAGCATCTTGATTTTCAAAAAAACATGTCTTTATAGAAATATAATAGCTATATTTATATTAATTAACTTATTGATCTCGATCAATTTTCCCGTGCAGAAATAAAAAAGCTATGCATTTCATGGTGCATGGCTCTGGATGAGATTTCACAAGGAAAATTTACTGGACACAGTCCTTCAGTCGCTGTACCAAGGTCGCAGGATCGGCGTCGGCATTCAGGAAGGCCGCGTGCTGCGGGCGGATAAAGCCCTGCTCCTTGCCGTTTTGCACAAAAGCGATCAAGCCGTCATAGAAACGGTCGACATTGAGCAAGCCGATGGGCTTGGCGTGCAAGCCCAGCTGAGCCCAGGTGAGCATCTCGAACAACTCTTCCAGGGTGCCATAGCCGCCTGGCATGGCAATGAAGGCGTCGGACAGGCTGGCCATCATCGCCTTGCGCTCATGCATGTCCTTCACGATGAACTGGCGCGTCAAGCCCATGTGGCCCACTTCGCGCTCGACCAACTGGGTGGGAATCACGCCCGTCACCTCGCCGCCCAGGCGCAGCACTTCATCGGCGATCACGCCCATCAGGCCCACCTTGCCGCCGCCATACACGAGCGAAATATTTTCCGCCACCAGCACGCGCGCCAGTTCGCGCGCCGCCACGGCATAGTCGGGCGAGACGCCCGCATTGGCGCCACAATACACACATAAAGCCTTGATCACAGTAATCCTTATCCTTTCAATTCATCGATCGCCGCCTCGACTTCAAGGCGTTCCTTGGCGTCCAGTGCCACGCACTCGGCCGCCTTTTCATACAGTGCCAGCGCTTCCGCCAGCTTTTTCTTTCCGTCAAGCATGTTCAAGGCACGCGCATACTCGCTGTGGGCCAACGCCGAATATGGCGTCAGGGCAAGCGCCGTCTTGAAGTGCTGATAGCCATCTTCCTTGTTCGCGCCGTAGGTCAGGCCGCCTATCATGGCGCCGACCTTGTCGATAATTTCCGTATGATAAATCCCAAACGCGATATGCGCTTCCGCATGCATGGGCGCCACCGTCATCGTGCGGTCCAGGCTGTTGCGCACGCGCGCGCCCATGCCCTGCGCCAGGGCCTTGACGACGGAGGTGCCCAGCGCATAGCGGCCCAGGCTGTAGGCATGCCAGTAGTAGCCGGCCGGATTGTCCGGCTGCTCGCTCTGCTGGCGCTCGCAGCGCTCCGCCACCTCTTCGTACATGTCGAGTTTCTGGCTGTCGCTCACTTCCAGGTGCGTGGCATAGATGCAGGTCGCCTTGTGCGCCACCGCATAGCCGGGCACGCCGACGGCCAGGCCCAGCTTCACGGCGCGTTCGAAGTCGCCCGCATGGAAGGCCAGCCAGGCTCGCACCAGCGCAGAGTGCGTGGGAAAGGGCTCCACGTCGCCCGCATGCAGGCGCGCCCAGGCCGCCTCCAGGGTCTGCGGCGTGTAGACATATGCTTCGTCCGGATAGGGGAATTGTTTCCAAGCCATATCTCTCTCCTGTAATTGACGACGTGGCGCCAGCAGCCGCGTCAGTCGTTCTTGAGTTTGGTCACATACTCTTCCGACAGCTTGCGAAACAGCAAATGCGTTTCATTGCGCAAATACGGCCCGATCAGGGACAGCACCTGGTAGCAGCCGCGCGCCAGCGCATCGGACATCGATTGCTGCTCGCTGTACTTGCGCGGGTTGCGCACATATTCGTACGACAGCCAGTAGGTGGCGACGACTACCATATTCGTCGCCATCGCAGCGACTTCCATGTCCGACGCTTCCAGCGACTGTTCGCTGCGCAAGTCTTCGCACAGCTGCGTGGCCACCTTGATCTTGTGCGCCAGGATCAGCTTGAAGTGCAATTCCAGCTTGCGGTTGCGCGACAATAAATCATTGAGGTCGCGATAGAAAAAGCGGTAGCGCCAGATCAGTTCGAACATCAGGTGCAAATACAGCCAGACATCCTCGATATTCGAGCGGCGCCCATCGGGCACGGTCAGGATGCGTTCGATTTCCGCCTCGAACTGGACGAAGATCGAATTGACGATGTCGTCCTTGTTACGGAAGTGGTAATACAGGTTTCCGGGCGAAATGTTCATCTCTTCCGCAATCACGGTCGTCGTAATATTCGGCTCACCAAACTCATTGAACAGGCGCAGCGACAACTCCAGGATGCGTTCGCGGGTACGGCGTGGTGCTTTTTGTAGCATGGCGGGCAATCTCTCTGTGTTCTGCCGCAAGCATACCACCTAAAATAGCCATAATGAAACACTCCGCCCCTGGCCGCCGGCGAAAAACGCAGGCAAGAAAAAGCCTGCGCGAGCAGGCTGGAGGGATGCGGCGCCAGCTCAGGCGGCCGGCGCTTTTTTCTTCGCCGCCGGTCTCGCCGCCGGCTTGCTCAGTGGCTTGCTCACTGGCTTGGCTGCGGCGCGCGGCGCGGCCTTGGCTGCCGGCTTGGCCGGGGCCTTGGCGATGGCCGCCTTCGGCGCGGCTTTCGCTACGGTTTTCGGCGCCGCCTTCACGGCCGGCTTGACCGCAGCCTTGGGCCTGGGCGCCGGCGCGGCCTGGGCCGACAGCGCCGCCACTTGCAAGCTCAAGGCATCGATCTTGGCGTGCAGCGCGGCGATATCGTTTTGCGTGGGCACGCCGATGGTGGCCAGGGCGCGCGCGACGCGCTCTTCAAACACCTGTTCCAGCTTGTCCCAGGAACCGCTGGCCTGCTTGCCCACGCCATCGGCCAGTTTGCCGACACTGTCGCTGACACCGGCGACCTTGTCTTCGGCGCGTTTCTGGAATTCCGTGCCTTCCTTCACCAGCCTTGAAAACACGCGTCCGCCCTCTTCCTGCGCCTTGGCAAACGCGCCCAGGCCCGCTTGCCATATCTGCTGCGCGGACGAGCGCACGGCGCTTGCCAATTCCTTGTCTTCCGTCAGCTCCTTCAATTTCTTCACCATCGCCAGCTCCCGTCATGTGAAAGGCCATGCCACTTCATGGATATCTTTTATTCTAGTGAGCAAAACTAGAGACGGGTGTCTAATTCGATAGAAAGCGGCTGCTCAAGGTGCGCCAGCGCACGCGGCGGCAAGGTGCCTGAGCAGCAAGCCCCTAGGCCGCCACTTTCACCGGGCCATGCAGCAGTTTGTGCAGGCGGAAGCCTTCGCGGATGTTCTCGCGCAGCACGGCGCCTTTCCACGGCTTGGTGTAGAAGCGGTCGACGGCGCCACGGTTGATGGCCGCCATGATGGGCGTCAGGTCGGCAAAGGCCGACAGCATGATGCGGAAGGTGTCGGGACACAGGTGCTTGACCCGTTCCATGAATTCGGTGCCGCTCATGAGCGGCATGCACTGGTCGCACAGGATCACCTGCACCTTGTGGCGCGCCAGGATGTCGAAGCCTTCGGCAGCCGTCTGCGCCGTGAGAATGCGGTAGCCATCCTGCGCCAGGAAGTCGCTGAGCACGTCGAGCATGAAGACATCGTCGTCGACGATCAGCAAGGTTTGCTGCTCTTCGCTGCCTGCATCCTGCGGCGTCTGCAGCAGCTTGCCGCCCATCAGCATCTGCTCGAATTCTTCCTGCGGCACGGGGCGGCTGAAATAATAGCCCTGCATCTCGTCACAGCCGTGGCGCCGCAAATAAGCCAGCTGCGCATCGTTTTCCACACCTTCGGCGATCACTTCCAGCTTCATGCTGTGCGCCATGCTGATGATGGCCAGCACGATGGCCGCGTCGTCCGGATTGCTGGTCACTTCACGCACGAAGGCGATGTCGATCTTCAGCTTGTCGATGGGGAAGCGCTTCAGGTAGGCCAGGCTGGAATAACCGGTGCCGAAATCGTCGATGGAAATCTGGATGCCCAGCGCCTTCAAGTTGCGCAGCACGGCGATGGTTTCCTCGGCGTTCGACATGAGCGAGCTTTCCGTCAGCTCCAGCTCCAGCAGCTCGGGCGCGATATCGTATTTGCGGATCGCCTTGAGCACCTCCTCTTCCAGGCCGCCGACGAAAAACTGGATGCCCGAGACATTCACCGACAGGTGCACGGGTCCGATGCTGCTCGCGCCCCACTCGCTGATCTTCTTGCACGCTTCGTCGAGCACCCAGTTACCAACGCGCACGATCAGTCCCGTTTCTTCCAGCAGAGGGATGAACAGGGCCGGCGAGACCATGCCGTGGCCGGGGCGGCGCCAGCGTATCAGCGCCTCGGCGCCGCTGATGCGTCCCGAGATGATATTCACCTTGGGCTGGAAGAACAGCACGAATTCCTCGTTGTCGATGGCACGCCGCAGGGCATTTTCCATGTCCAGCCGCGCCATCGACTGCGCATTCATTTCCGCTGTGAAGAAGCGGAAGGCGTCGCGGCCCGCCTCCTTGGCGCGGTACATGGCCGTGTCGGCATATTGAATCAGGGTGTCCGCATCGACGCCATCGTCGGGGTACACGGAAATGCCGATGCTGACCGTCACCGTCACCTCGTGGCCCTGCAAGTCGAACGGTTTGCGCATCGCCTCGCGGATCTTGTCGACCACGCCCACGGCATGCTGGGCGCCATCGGGCAGCACCAGGATGGTGGCAAATTCATCGCCGCCAAAGCGGCCGATGGTATCGCGCACGCGCAGGCAGTCGACCAGGCGGCTGGAAAACTGGCGCAGCAGTTCATCGCCAATGGTGTGACCCAGGGTGTCATTGACATTCTTGAAGCGGTCGATATCCATGAACAGCACGGCCACGGCCCACTGGTGTTCGGCCGCCTGGGACAGGGAATGGGTCAGCGAAGCATAGAACTGGCTGCGGTTCGGCAAACCCGTCAAGGTGTCGAAATGGGCCAGCTTCATCAGGCGCTGCTCGGCGTCCTTGCGCTCGGTGATGTCGCGCGCCACGGCCACCAGAATCCAGCTCTGCCCCGAGCGCAGGGTGCGCCGCTGGACTTCCACCGACAGCGGCGAGCCATCCTTGCGCTGCAACTGCAACTCCGTCATCGGGCCGCCCTGGTCGCCGGCCAGCAATTTGTTGTACAGCTCTTCCAGCGGGGCTTCGCCCTCGTGTGCGTGGCCCGGCCCCACGCGCAGGAAATCCTCGCGCTCGAAACCGAGCATGCGGCAAGCCGTCTGGTTGACGTCGACGAAGCACATGCCGGCGCGGTCGACGAGGAAAATCGCATCGGCCGTGGCGTCCATCGCCAGGCGGAAGCGGCGCAAGTCTTCATCGAGGCGGATGCGCGCCGCCATGTCCAGGGTCAGCTGCTCGTGGTGGCGCTTGATTTCGTCGTACAGCAGCAGGTTGTCGTAGGCGACGGCGATCTGCGCCGCCACCGTGGCGGCGACTCTCTCGTCGACTTCGGAAAATTCATTCGCCCCCAGCTTGTCCACCAGGTACAGCCAGCCGTGGCTGCGCTCGCGCGAAGCGATGGCGACGCCCAGGAAGGAATGCACGGGCGGATGCGTGTCGGGCAGGCCCAGCGCGCCGGGGTCGCCCTTCAAGCCATTGACCCGGTAGGGCTGGCGCTGCTCCAGCAAGCGGTTCAGGATACCCGTGCGCGGCGCGCTGGCGATGCGCTCGAGGTTTTTCTCGGCGCCGCACGAGGAAAAATAGCTGAGCTTTTCGGCGCCCTCTTCCAGCATGCCAATGCAGGCGTACTTGGAGACGCAGATATTCTGCGCCACCCTGCAGCCAGCCTCGATCAGGGCGCGCGGATCGCGTTCGGCACCCAGCTCGATGCCCAGCTCGATCAGGGCCGTCAGGCGCAGGCTTACCGCCTGCAGGCTGGAGAGCGAACGCGACAGGCGCTCCGTCATGACGCCCAGGTCTTCGGGGATGGCGGCCTGGCCCTCGCGCTGGCTGGCCAGTTGCGAAATCTGCTGACTGCTCGATTCGAGTTCGTCGATGTAGCCGCTGACCTGGTCCTCGATGCCGGCCAACTTGCCCGTGGCGGGAGGCGCCGCACTGCCGCCCACGCCCGGCGCAGCCGGCACCTGGGGCGCCGACGGCATCAGACCCAGCGCCTCGTTGACGGTGCGCACGATGAGCTCGGGATCGGACGGCTTGGGCAGCACCCAGCGCACGCCGCACGCCTGCGCCAGCAAGATCGCTTCCTGCTCGCGGTAGGTGGCCGTATAAAAAATGATGGGCACGTTGGTCAGCGCGGGATCGGCATGCACGCGCGTGACAAATTCGTAACCGTCCATGTTCGGCATGAGGATGTCGGAAATGATCAAGTCCGGTCGCTCGGTGCGCAGTATTTCCAGCGCGTCGGCGCCATTGGCCGCCTCCAGCAGGCGGTGGCCGTCGTAACCCAGCAGTGCGGTCAGGAACTCGCGGTTCAGCACATGATCATCGACGATCAGGATGGTGGCTATGTCGTTTTTAACTGGCGTCGACGGCGCCCCGGGTAAAAAGATTCCAGCTCCGCGACGAACAGGTCAGGCTCGATCGGCTTGCCGATGTAGCCATTGAAGCCCGCTTCGAGCAGGCGTTCGCGGTCGCCCACCATGGCCAGCGCCGTCACGGCCAGGGCCGGGATATTGCGCAGTTGTGGGTCTTTCTTCAGCTCCGCCACCACGCCATAGCCATCGAGCTTGGGCAAATGCACGTCGCAAATGATCAAGTCCGGCAATTCGCTGCGCGCCATGCGCACGCCCTCTTCGCCGTCGTAGGCGGTCAGCGGCGTGTACCCGAAGGCACGCAGCAAATACACCATCAATTCCATATTGGTGGCGTTATCTTCGATAATCAGGATACGTGCGGACAATTAGCGCCCCCAATAAAAACTGCATGGACTCATTTTCTGCCTGCGTTCATTTTTCCGATTGCGCGAGGAACATAACAATCCTACAACATCTTGCCATACATCCAAAAAAATAGCTTGTCTCCGGATGCCTGCAGAACGGTGGAAGCGGGCTCAGGAACAAATTTCTCCCAGTTATCTTCTGACGTTAGCTTAATACAGTACGCCAGTGGAAAACAGCGTTTTCTGCCTCTTGCGTTGTTAAACATGGGCAACAGCAGAGTCAAAAGAGACAGTCTTGCCATGCAGACAAAACACAACAGGACTCAGGCGAAATGGGGGGCGGAGGGAGGCTGAGCGACTTCGTTCTTGATAGTAATTTCTTCCAACAACTGGCGCAGCACGCGCGCATCGCTGGCCAGCGCCACATGGCCGATGCCGCCGAAGGCGAGATTGCGCGCGCCGGGCAGCTGCGCGGACGCCTGCGGCGCGACGATATTGTCGTGATGCGAATAGATCGACGTGATCAGGGCGCGCAGTTCCGGCGTCTCGCTGGCAGCCAGCAGCGCCAGCCAGTCGCTGGGTGCGCCACCGATACGGCTCATCTGGCGCGCATTCGTCCCCGCCGCCAGCTTGGCCAACGCCGTGCCGTGGTGCGGCGTGCCGATGGTGATGATGCGCGCCACGCGGGCTGCGCCGTAGTGGCGCAGCCAGGCGCGCGCCACCAGACCGCCCATGCTGTGCGCGACGATGATGGCGCGGTCGCTGCCCGTGCGGGCGCACAGCGCCTCGATAGCCTGCTCGACCTGCGGCACGAACTCCTCGATGTCTGCGCCTATCGGTTCCAGGTCGATGGCGTCATGCGCGACGCCGGCTTGCGCCAGTTGCCGGCTCAGCTGCGCCCAGTAGCCGCGGTTGCACACATAGCCGTGAATCAGCAGTACCGGCAAGCCCCGGGCATCCGTAGCGGCGTCCAGCGCATGCAGGCGCGGACGCAGCATGCCCCAAGACGACGTCCACAGGGTGGCGCGCAACTCGCCCAGGAACAGGCGCCCGGCGCCCCGTATACCCAACTGATGTTCCGCTGGCACGGGGCTGCCAGCGCGCCGGCTCTCCCAGAAATTGCGCGCGACGATCAGCGCGCGCACGGCCAGCAGCATGGCCAGCGCCAGCAACAAGGCCATGGCGGGCGAGGCGACGCCCCACGCCTGCATGGCCAGGTATGCCAATCCCAGCACGGCCAGCAGTTGCAGCAGCATCAGCCACTTGAGAATGCGCGCGATCATGCCATCGTCGCAACAGAAACGGGAACGGGCGCGGGCTTGCCCGTCAAGTGCTGCGCCAGGCCGCTGGCCAGGCGCGCCGCCAACGCATAGATCGTCAGTTGCGGATTGGCGCCTATCGACGTGGGGAACAGCGAGCCGTCGTGCACGGACAGGTTGCGCACGCCGTGGTAGCGGCCATCGGCACCCGTCACGCCCAGGCGCGCATCGTCCGACATGGCGCAGCCCCCCATCACGTGGGCCGACACCACGCGCGCCAGCAGTGCCTTGAAGGGCAAGCCGTTGATGGCCTGCTTCGCCTGCGCCCAGTTCGTATAGTGGCTGGCCAGCTCATGCACGGGATACACGCTCTTGGCGCCAGCGGCAAACTGGATTTCCGCCATCGACAGCAGCGCGCGCCGCACGCCATCCCAAATAAAAGGCGTGAGCGGATAGTCGAGCACGGGCGCGCCGAAACTATCGATCGATACGCTGCCGCCGGCCGCCTCATGATGAAAGCCGTCGCGCAACAGGGCCAGCAAGCCATGCGCATGGGGGAATTCGCGCATGGTGCGCGCATGTTCATCGCCGAAGCCGCCCATGGTGGTGGCCATCAGCAGCGGATGCAGGGGCGGCGCTTCGAGCTTGTAGCCAATAGGGCCATCGATGGGCGCCGTGTGCAGGAAATGGTCGGAATATATCGTCTGCGGCGCACCCGCATAGGCGTCGACGCGCTGCTTGAACAGGCCCGCCGAAATCACCGTCGGATGCAAAAAGGTGCGCCGCCCCAGCAAGCCATGCGGGTCGGGCGCCTGCGAGCGCAGCAGCAGGGCCGGCGAGTTGATGGCGCCGCCGGCCAGCACAAAATGTTTGGCACGCAGCGTGAGGCGCACGCCCGTGGGCGCCTGCCCGGCCGCGTCCAGCGCCGTCACCTGCACGCTGTCGATGCGCTCACCCTTGAAGATGAAACGCTCGGCACGCGCATGCACGAGCAGGCCCGCACCGAGCGCCAGCGCCGACGGGATCGTCGTCACCAGCATCGACTGCTTGGCGTTCGTCGGGCAGCCCATGCCGCAGTAGCCGAGGTTCCAGCAACCATTTACGTTGCGCCTGATGGCGGCGGTGGGTATGCCCAGCGCCGTGGCGCCACGGCGCAATAAATCATTGTTTTCGTTAGGCGGCGCGGCCCAGTCGCTCACGTGCAGGCGTTTTTCCATCATGGCGAACCACGGCGCCATGGCGTCCACGGAATAGCCGGTCAAACCAAAATGCTTGCGCCAGTATTCCAGGGTGCCGGGCGGCGTGCGAAAACTCGAGGTCCAGTTGACGGTGGTCGAACCGCCCACGGTGCGGCCCTGCAAAATGTTGATCGCCTTGTCGCGCGTCTTGCGCGCGGCCGATTCCTGGTACAGCGCGGGATAGGCGTCCGCTTCGCGCATCTTGAAGTCTTTCGAGGACTTCAAGTCGCCCTCTTCGACGATCAGGACTTTCAGGCCGGCCAGCGCGAGGATTTCCGCCGTCACGCCGCCACCGGCGCCGCTGCCGATGACGACGACATCCGCCTCCAGGGTGCGGTCGGCGGCCAGGGTGCTGGCGTCGGTGACGTTCCAGCCTCTGGCTACGCCGATGGCGATGGGGTCGGGTATGGGGGATGTGCTCATGGATGCCTTATGCGCTCAGTTCGGGCAGCGGTCCCGGATAGCCGATGGCGGCCCAGTGGGCGGCATCGGCGTACCAGGCGCCGAGGATCAAATCATGCAGGGCCAGATAGGCCGTCTGCAGTGTCGCCAGGCGGTGCGTGCGCCACGACTGCAGGAAGGCGGCCACCTGGGCCGGATCGGCGTCAAGCCAGCCGCCATGCACGCCGGCGACGAAGCGCCGCGCGGGCGCCAGCGCCAGCAGGCCAAACAGGTCCTGCACTTCCTGCTGCGCCGCCAGCGGCAAGCCACGGATGGCCGTGTCCACGCCCGCGATGGCGCCAGCGAGCGCCGCGGGCCGCGCGCCGGCTTCCTGCGGCAGCGCGCTGCCCAGCATGGCCGGCACGATGGCCGCCAGCGCCGCGCGCGCCGCGCCATCGAGGACGAAACGGCCAGGCGCCGCCGGTCCGCGCACCAGGCGGTACGCGGCGCCGCCGGCCGCCAGCGCGCAGGCGCCGAGCACACCCAGTTTCAGAAACGATCTGCGTTGCATCAGCATGTCTCCATTGCCATGTATCCCTTGTTTTATACCGCCTTTTGTAAGCCAGTGTACGCCAAAGGAAGCGACGCTCCGCGCGCAAAAACTAGAGCGGCGCGTCTAGTTTTTGCGACTGAAACCACAGCAGCAGCATGGCCAGCAGCGCCGCCAGCGCGCCGCCGATGGCGATGCTGGGCAAGCCAAAGGCGACGATCAGCGCGCCGCCCAGCGTGCCTCCCAAGGCGGTGCCCGCATTGAAGGCGGCGATATTCAGGCCCGCCGCCACGGCGTCGCTGCCCGGGCAATGCCGCTGCGCCAGACGTAGCAAACGCATGGTCGACAGGGTCACGAGGGCAAAAAACAGCAAGCCCAAGGTGCCGCACAGGGCCAGCATGGCCAGGGGCTGGGCGCGCAGCAGATAAAAGGCCAGCAGATTGAGCGCCAAGGCGGCCAGGGCCAGCACGCTGGCGCGCAGCGCGGAAGGGCGATCCGCGCACCAGCCGCCCAGCAGATTGCCGCCGATGGCGCACACGCCAAAGCACAGCATGGCGGCGCCCAGCCAGCCCGCGTCGAGCCCACCCAGCTGCAGCAGGAAGGGCGAGATGTACGTAAAAAAATGAAGGTGGCCACGCTGACCAGCGCCGCGACGCCGGCCGCCAGCAGCAGAGGGAGCCGCAAGATGGCGCGCAGGCTGGCCAGGGCCGATGCGGCGGCGGCCTGCTGGCGCGCGGCCGGCATGGCGAAGCGCAAGCCGGCGCCGCCGCACAGCGCCACCACGCCGATGGCGGCAAACACCCAGCGCCACGACGAGACGGCGCCCAGCCACGTCCCCAGCGGCACGCCGCCGGCCAGCGCCAGGGTCAGGCCCAGCCAGACGATGGACAGCGCCCTGCCCGCGCGGGAAGGGTCGACCAGGCTGGTGGCCGCGTGCGACGCCACGGCCATGAACACGCCATGCGCGAGGCCGACGGCAAAGCGCACACAAAGCAGCACGCCCAGCGCCGGCGCGGCCGCCATGGCTACGCTGCCGGCCGCCAGCACGGCCATCGTCGCCACCAGAACGTGGCGCGTAGGCCGGCGCGCCAGCATGGCCGTCAGCACGGGCGCGCCGATGGCCGCCCCCAGCGCATACGCGGCGATGGCCCCGCCGGCCGCCGCCACGCTGGCGTGCAAGTCGCGCGCCATGGGCGTCAACAGGCCCGCGGCGATGAATTCGCACAAGCCGAAGGCAAAGCTGCACAACGACAGCCAATAAATGGAAGGGGGCAGCGCGCGGCTGCGCGACGAAACGTTGGACATGGCCATTCCTGACAGTCAAAACGCCATGCTGGCCCCTGGGCCATCATCTGTAAAATATCTTATTTATCTTGAAACGAGACGTTCAAAGTCTCACTGAGCAGCGGCCAGCCGCAGTTGCGCCAGCAGCCGCTCGCGCACGGGGGACGTGCGCTGCGGATCCCACGCCATGTACAGGTCGAGCTGGCGCAAGGCCTCGGGCGCGCTGCTTGCCAGCGGCAGCATGACCACGCCGGCAGGCCTGGACGCCGCCAGGCTGGCCGGCAACAGGGCCACGCCGAAGCCGGCCGCCACCAGCCCCAGCACCGTCTGCAAGCGGCGCGCCTGCTGCACCACATTCGGCACGAAGCCCGCATGCAGGCACAGGCTGGCCAGCTGGTCGTGAAAACCCTGGCCCAGCTCGCGCGGCGAGGCGACGAAATCGTCACCGCCCAGGTCCGCCAGATCCACCCTCGCCAGCCCTGCGCAGCGGTGGTTCAACGGCAGCGCAACGACGATGTCTTCGCCGGACAGGCGCTCGAAGCGCAAGCCCGGCGTGCTGCGCCCCGGCGCGCGCAGCAGGGCGATATCGACGTCGCCCCGCTCCAGCCACTCGACCTGTTGCTGCGTCGATGCTTCGCGCAAGGTGAATTGCACGGCGGGCGAGGCAGCGCGGAAGGCGCGCAAGGCAGTCAATACGTGGGCGTATGGCGTGATGTGGATGAAACTGAGGCGCAAGTGCCCCTCGATGCCCTGCGCCACGCGGCGCGTGGCTGCCACGCCCTCTTCCAGGCTGGCCAGCACCTGGCGCGCCGTGGACAGGAACGCCATACCGGCCGGGGTCAGACTGACCTTGCGGTTGCTGCGCTCGAATACGGGGTAGCCGAGCGCCTCTTCCAGCCGCAGGATGGCCTGCGACAGCGGCGGCTGCGCCATGTGCAGCCGTTCGGCCGCGCGGCGGAAATTGAGCTCCTCGGCGACGGCGATGAACTGGCGCAGCAGCCGGGTTTCTATCATGGGCCTTTTTTGCTCATCGCCAGGATATGGCGCGCGATGCCACGCAGGATATTGACTTCTTCCGTTTCCAGCCCCGTACGCGAAAACAGGCGTTTCAGACGGGGCATCAGCTTTTTCGGGTTGTCGGCGTCGAGGAAATCGATGGCCACCAGCGCCTGCTCAAGATGCGCATACATGCCGTCGACCTGCGCCAGGCTGGCGGCGTCGCCGTGAAAACCGACGGGGCTGGCCGCCTGGGCATCGCCGAGGGCCGCCACGCGGCATTCATAGGCGACGACCTGCGCCGCCTGCGACAGGTTCAGCGAGGAATACGCGGGATTGGCGGGAATGTTGATCAGCACATTGCACTGCTCGACGATCTCGTTGGGCAAGCCGAAGCGCTCGTTGCCGAAGATGACGGCCGCGTGCAAGTCTTCGCTGGCGGCCAGCTGGCTGGCGATGGCGCGCGGCGCGGTGACGGGCGGCGAAAATTCGCGCAATCTGGCCGACACGGCGGCCGCGTAATTGCAGCCTCCGAGCGCCTCGGCGATCGAGCCGACGATGCGCGCGCCAGACAAAATATCCTGCGCGCCGCTGGCGAAGGCCACCGCTTCCGCATCCGTCAAGGCATCGGGAAAGCGGGGATTGACCAGCACCAGATCGGAAAACCCCATCGTTTTCATGGCGCGCGCGACGCCGCCAATGTTGCCAGGACGACTAGTTTCGACAAGAATAAATCGCAGGCGTTTGAAAAGAGACGTGTTGATTTCGGGCAGATTCATTTAAAATAGCGCTATTGCGCGGTATCGATACAGGAAATTTCGGGAAACGGAGTCACAAAACGCTGACTCCAGGCCGGGATTTTAACCACTTCGGCACCGCTCCGCTCTTTAATTCATTCTTGCACTCTATCGTACCGGCGCCGAAAGGCGACGCTGGGCGATCGCGTGCTTTTAACGGAAGCTCACATGCACCCAATGCTCAATACGGCGATCAAAGCCGCCCGCCGCGGCGCCGCCGTCATCAATCGCGCCTCTTTTGACCTCGACCGCGTCGTCGTCACGGAAAAACAACATAACGATTTCGTCACCGACGTCGACCAGGCGGCCGAACAAGCCATCATCGAGGTGCTGTCCAAAGCCTACCCGGACCACGCGTTCCTGGCTGAGGAATCGGGAGCTTCCGCCAACTCGCACGACGAGAATGAATATCAGTGGATCATCGACCCGATCGATGGCACCACCAACTTTATCCACGGCTTCCCGCAATACTGCATCTCGATCGCCCTCGCGCATCGCGGCGTCATCACGCAAGCCGTCATCTACGACCCGGTCCGCAACGACCTGTTCACGGCCACCAAGGGCGCCGGCGCCTACCTGAACGAAAAACGCATCCGCGTCACCAAACTGGACCGCATCTCGAACGCCCTGCTGGGCACCGGCTACGTGGCCGGCAGCGCCCGCGCGCTGGATGAATACCTGAAAATGTACGCGATCATGGGCGAACGCAGCCAGGGCGTACGCCGCGCCGGCTCGGCCGCGCTGGACCTGGCCTACGTCGCTTGCGGCCGCCTGGACGGCTTCTACGAAAAAGGCTTGAAGCCTTGGGATATCGCCGCCGGCGCCCTGATGATCACGGAATCGGGCGGCATCGTCGGTGAATTTTCCGGCGAATCGGACTACCTGTACAAGGGCGACGTCATCGCCGCCAGCCCTAAGATCTTTGGCCAGATGATCACCCTGCTGACGCCATTCGCCTGATTGCCAGACGCGGGCTGACGTAAAAAAAGCTGCCGGAGTTTCCTCCGGCAGCTTTTTTTTGCCCCCTCAGCTGCCCCTCATGGCCGGCAGCAGCACGCGGTAAATCTGCAGGAACGCCGGCCCCATCAGCACCACCATCAGCGAGGGGAAGATGAAAAAGATCAGCGGAAACAGCAGCTTGAGTGCGATCCTGGCCGCCGTTTCCTCGGCACGCTGGCGCCGCTTGGTGCGCAGCTGGTCGGACTGCACGCGCAGCGACGCGGCTATGCTCGTGCCGAAGCGCTCGGCCTGGATCAGCAGGGTCACCAGCGCGTCCACATCGTCCACTCCGGTGCGCAGGGCCAGGTTGCGCAAAGCCTTGTCCTTGGCGCTGCCGGCGCGCAGCTCCAAGGTCACCAGTTGCAGCTCTTCGGCCAGGACCGCGCTTTTCAGGCCGATTTCCTGCGCCACGCGCGCCAGTGCCGCATCCATCGCCAGCCCCGCTTCGACACACACTGTCATCAGGTCCAGCGCATCGGGAAAGGTCTCGAACACTTCGCGCTGACGCTGCTTCAGGCAGTGCGACAGCCAGACATTGGGCAGGTAATAACCGAGGGCGGCCGCCGCGAGCAGCCACAACGGCAAATTGTGCCCGCCCTGGCGCAGCAGAAAGTACACCAGCAGCGGCAAGCCCACGAACAAGCCTGTCTTGGCCGCGTAAAACAGCGCGGGCGCGGCCTGGCTGCGCCAGCCGGCATGGACGAAGCGGCTGCGGATGGGCGAACTTTCCCAGCCCTCGTCCGGCAGCGACAGCCTGGCCAGCGGGCGCGTCAGGCTGACGGCATGCGCCAGCCAGCGCCGCCTGGCATGGCGCTCCCGGTCGCCGGCGGCGCCGGCATCGCCCAGCGCCTGCAGCCGCTCCTGCACCGCACTGCCGGCGAGCAGGCGCAGCACCAGCAAGGCCAGCGCGAAAACAATCAGGAACAGCAGGCCCAGCAAAGCCAACTGCGCCGCACTCATGTTGCTCATCGTGTCTTTTCTTTCATATCACACCCGGATATTGATAATTTTTCTGATGCACAGCACGCCAAGCATCAGCAAGCCCAGCGATACGGCGACCATCTTGCGCCCGCCCCCATCCGTGTACAGCACGGCAATAAACTGCGGATTCATCATGTGCATCATCAGCGCCGCGCCAAACGGCAGCAAGCCCAGGACCCAGGCCGACATGCGCCCTTCGGCCGACAACACGCGCACCTGCCCCAGCAATTTCAGGCGGTCACGGATGATGGCGCTGATGCTGCTCAGCAATTCAGTCAGATTGCCGCCCGTTTCGCGCTGGATCAGCACGGCGATGACGAAATAGCGCAAGTCCGTGCTGGGCACGCGCGCGGCCAGGTTGCCCAGCGCATCGGCCATCGCGACGCCGAAACTGACTTCGTCGAACACCGCGCGGAACTCTTCGGCCAGCGGCCCCGTCATTTCCTCGCCCACCATTTTCAGCGCGGTCGGAAAGGCATGGCCGGCGCGCATGGCGCGACTCATCAGGTCGAGCGCGTCCGGCAGTTGCTGCTCGATGCGCACCAGCCGCTTGCTCCTGGCGCGGCGCACCAGCAGGTACGGCAGCACTGCGCCGCCCACACCCAGGCCCAGGCGCACATACCATGGCAGGGGCAGCGCGCTGGCCACCAGCAGGCCGGCCGTCCCACCAAGTGCGCAATAGCCCAGGAAGCCGGCCACCAGCCAGCGCATGCCCGCCTGCAGCAGCAGTTGCTCGAGGCGCCGCGCGCCGGGCAAGCCTTCCAGCACGCCTTGCAGGAGGGGATAGACGCTCAGCGGGCGCTGCTTGGTGATCGACAGCGCCTGTTCGCCATCGCTGGCCGTGTACATGGCTTGCAGGCGCCGCGCCACCCGCGCCGCGCCCGCCCCCCGCGCCGCTTGCCACGCCAGCCAGGCGCCAGCCACCAGCAGCAGGACGGCCAGGAAGAGAAACAGATAGACAAGGTAGGAAAGCATGGCGGATCAGCGCCCCGCCGCGGTGGGTTCGAACAGGCCGGCCGACACGCCGATGCCAAAGCTGTTCAGGCGCTCGAGGAAGCGCGGGCGGATGCCGCTGGCCGAGAAATGCCCGACCACCGCGCCGCCCTCGGCCACGCCGGTCTGCCTGAAACTGAAGATTTCCTGCATCGTGATGACCTCCCCTTCCATGCCCGTGATTTCCTGGATCGACGTGACCTTGCGCTTGCCGTCGATCAGGCGCGACACCTGCACCACCACCGACACGGCCGAGCTGATCTGCTGCCGGATAGCCTTGCTGGGCAGGTTGGCCGCCGCCATGCTGATCATGTTTTCCAGCCGCGTGATGGCGTCGCGCGGCGTATTGGCGTGGATGGTCGCCATCGAGCCTTCATGGCCCGTGTTCATCGCGCCCAGCATGTCGAGCGCCTCGGCGCCGCGCACCTCGCCCAGGATGATGCGGTCCGGGCGCATGCGCAGCGCATTGCGCACCAGCGCGCGCTGGCTCACCTCGCCCTTGCCTTCGATATTGGCTGGCCGCGTTTCCAGGCGCACCACGTGCGGCTGCTGCAATTGCAGTTCGGCCGCGTCTTCCACCGTGACGATGCGTTCCGTATGGCCGATAAAGCCGGAAATCACGTTGAGCATGGTGGTCTTGCCGCTGCCCGTGCCGCCGGAAATGAGGATATTCATCTTCGCCTTGCCGAGGCCCTGCAGCACTTCGGCCATCTCGGCCGTCATGCTGTGGTAGGCGACCAGGTCGGCCAGGCGCAGCGGATCGACGGAGAAACGCCGGATCGACATCACCGGGCCGTCGATCGCCAGCGGCGGGATGATGGCGTTGACGCGCGAACCGTCGGGCAGGCGCGCATCGACCATGGGACTCGATTCGTCGATGCGGCGGCCCACGCGCGAGACGATCTTGTCGATGATTTTCATCAGGTGGGCGTCATCGTCGAAGCTGATGTCGGTCAGCTCCAGGCGGCCGCCGCGCTCCACATAGACCTGCTTGTGGCCGTTGACGAGGATGTCCGACACGCTGGCGTCCGAGAGCAGCGTTTCGAGCGGCCCGAAGCCCAGCATCTCGTGCTGGATGTCGCGCGTCAGGCTCTTGCGCTCGGCGTCGTTGATGACCACCGCCTCTTCGTCCAGCAAGCGCTCGACCAGGCCGCGCAATTCTTCGCGGATGCGCTCCTGCGACAGGCGCTGCATGCTTTCCAGGTCGACCCGTTCGAGCAGCAGCCCATGGATGCGCAGCTTGAGGTCGCGGTAGCCGTGGTTGTCGATGGCCGCCATGCGTTGCGGCGCGAGCGCGGCGATCTTGGCGCTGCCGAGCCGTTCGCGGATGGACAAGGCGGCGATGGGGGAACTAGCCATGAAATGCTCCTGTTCTGGGATGGGGATCAAACGCGTGGATCAGGCGCGCCGCAGGACGCGGCCCAGCCAGCCCTGGCGCGCCGTGCTGGCCGCGCCGCCGGCCAGGCTGGCGGCGAACTCCTGCAGCGAGCGGGTGATCGGGCTGGCTTTGTCGAGCTGTAAAATCGGCACGCCCTGGTTGACCGAGGCGGCCGCCGAGGCATAGTGATTGGGCACGGTGCGGTAGACCGTCGTGCCATACGCCGCTTCCAGGTCGCGCAAACGGATTTCGCCGCCCTTGTCGTGGCGGTTGACGATGATATGCACCTTGTCCTTCGCGTATTCGAGCGAGCGGAACATGCCCAGCAGGCGCTTGCCGTCGCGGATGTAGGGCAAGGTCGCCTGCAGGACGGGAAAGATCATGTCGGCGTGGTCCAGCGCGCGCACGCTGACGGCGTCCAGGTTGCGGCCAACGTCAAGCACGATGAAATCGTACTGGCGCCTGGCCTGCCGGATGATGGCGTCGATGTGTTCGGGCGCCACTTCGCTGGCGTGGGCCGGGTCCTCGGGCGCGGCCAGCACGCTGTAGTTGGGCAGGATGTGCAGCATGCTCGATCCCAGGAACGAAGAGTCGAGCCGGTGGATGTCGCGCGTGACGTCGGACAGCGTGGCCAGCGGCTTGTTCTCGGAAACGAAGAGCGAGGCGTCGCCAAAATGCAGATTCATGTCGATCAGGGCAACGCGCTGCTGGCCGCCGGCGGCCAGCGCATAACCGAGGTTGCTGGCAATGAAAGTGGCGCCGCTGCCGCCCTTGCAGGAGATGAAGGCCAGCACCTTGCCGTTGCCATGTTCGCGCCGCTCCAGCTTTTCCTCGATGCGTTCGAGCGCCGCATACAGGCTGGCCGGCGCGGCGGGAAACGGCAGCACATCGCGCACGCCTGCACGCATGGCCTGCAGCAGGAATTCAGGCGCCTGCTGGTGGCACAGCACGATGAAGGCCATGCGCGGATGCAGGTTGCTGAGGCGCTCGATGGCGGCCAGGTCGGCGCCATCGTTCGATGGACGGTCGAAGATCAGCACGTCGGGCAGGGACTGCGCCGCCTGCAGCGGTTCGAGCGTTTCGCCGCCTGCGTTGATCTCGTCGAGCCGATTGCGGCTGCGCAGCAGCCGCCCCAGTTCGGACAGCGTTTTTTCATCCCTGGAATTGATGGCGATTTTCACGATATGCCTTGCTTGTTCTGTGGTGACGATGCCAGGTTCACTGGCGCGCCCCGACGCCGATGGTAAAGGCGGCCGCTTGCGGCGCGGGCGCGGCAAAGCTTTTCTGATACGCCGCGTAGGCGGCTTGGGCGGCCTTGCCGTCCATGCCGGCCACGGGGTCGCGGTTCGCGCCCGCCTGCGGCGACAGCACTTGCCGCAGGCGCAGTTGCTCGACGCTGTGGCCGAACTGGCGGTCCAGGTTCGGGGTGGCGGCGCAGCCGCTGGCGGCCAGGGCGGCCAGCAGCACGGAAAGAGAAAGGGAATGCTGCATGATGTGCTCCTATTGAATGTCCGGGCCGGCTGGCGCTGTCTGCGTGGCCGCTTCCTGCCGTGGCCGTGGCGCGGCGGCGCCTTCCATTTTTCCTTGCAAGAAGAACTCGCCGCGGCTGGGCGCCACATAGGCGTCGGTCGGCAACACGATGTCGCCGTCGAGCGCGCTGTCGAGCGGCTTGACCAGGTGCGGCGTGATGATGAACACCAGCTCGGTACGGTCGGTCTGGAAATCGCTGCTGCGGAACAGCGCGCCCAACACGGGAATCTCGCCCAGGAAGGGCAAGGCCTTGATATTGGTCGTCACATTGTTCTTGATCAAGCCGCCAACGGCAAAACTCTGCCCATCGAACAGCTGCACCGTGGTGGTGGTGCGCCGCGTGGTAAAGGCCGGCAGCACCGCATTGGCGGCGGCGCCCCCGCCGGTGGTGATGCCGATGCCTTCGCGGTTCAGCTCCGACACTTCCGGCGCCACCTTCAGGTTGATGCGTCCGCCCTCCAGCACGGTGGGCGTGAATTTGACGGCAATGCCGAATTCCTTTTCCTCCAGCGTGATCTTGTTGGTGGTGCTGTCTTGCGCGACCGGAATGAAAATCTTGCCGCCCGCCAGGAAACTGGCTTCCTGGCCGCTGATGGCCATGATGTTCGGTTCGGCCAGCACCTTGACCAGGCCGTCGCGCTTTTGCGCATCGAGCGTCAGCCCGTTGCCATTCTTGCCGTGCACGGCGCCCAGCTGGCTGGGATTGCCGCTGAGCAGGTTCGACAGCAGGCCGTAAGTCCAGTTGCCGCGCGTGCCGCTGATGCCCACGCTGGCGCCCAGCTGGTCGACCAGGGTTTTCGACACTTCGGCGATTTTCACTTCCAGCATGACCTGTTGCGGCGCCGCGATCGACAGCATATTGATGACCTTGACGCCGCCGGCCGCACTGGCGGCGCCGTCGGCCGGAGCGGCCGCTTCGCCGGCGCCGCGCTGCGCATAGGCTTGCGCCATCTCCAGAATCTGGCTAGCCTTGACGCTGTCGCTTACCTGCCCCGACAGCACGATGCTGCCGCCGGCCGCGCCGGCCTTGACGGCGCGCTCGCCAGGGAAGACATAGGCCAGCTGTGCCTGCAAGCCCTCGACATCGATCTCGACTTCAATATCGACGATCACGGGGCGCTGCTGCCGGTCCCACAGGATCAGGTTGGTGCTGCCCGGGGCCAGGCCCCAGACGAACAGCTGGCTGGACGAGCCCAGCATCCTGGCGCCGGCCACCCGCGGATCGTTGACGGCGATCTGCGACACCGGCAGGCTCAGGCTGCGCAAGGTGGACTTGCCCACGGCGATGCGCACGGGCGCGCCCAGGCGGGCGATATCGGCGCCCAGCGACATGGCCGGCGCCGCGACTGGCGACATGACGGCCTGCCTGGCCGGCGCCGCCGCGATGGCGCTGCCCGGCCAGGCCAGGCCTGCCGCCGCGCCGCCCAGCGCCAGGGCCAGGCGCATGCCCGCACTCGAGGCGTGCTTACGAAATTTGTTCATCGATCATCCTTGCTCGCTTGCCTGCTGATTTTTAAAATTGCTGGACGCTCGTATCCATGCCCTTGATGACGGTGATGCTGTCGCGCGCAGGAGCGCGTGCCGGGGCCGCCTGGCGCCGCGCCGCGCGCACCGGCGTGGCCGCCGGCGCCTTCAGTTCCAGCAACGACTCCTTGGTGGCGCCGCCCGTGTTGACGGGCGCAGGGTCGACCTGGTTGCGCAGCACCAGCGACAGGCTGCCCACGCTGCGCGCCAGGTCCAGCTTTTCCACCTGCTCCGGCGTCAGCTCCAGGGTCACGGCATTGACCACCTTGGGCTTGTTGTCGTCGCGACCGGACTCCTGCGCCACGGCCAGCACCAGAATGCGTTCCAGCACGATCTTGGAAATGGCCAGTGGCCCGCCGCCCGCCGGCCTGGCGCGGTCATCCTGCGTATGGACGAGAATGTCGACGAAATTGCCCGGCAGGGCGAAGCCGGCCACACCCACCACGTCATTGACGCGCACGGTCATGGCGCGCTTGCCGGCAGCCACGATGGCCGACAGGCCGCCGGTGGCGCCGGGCGGCGCGAGCTTGCTTTCCAGGACAGGCTCGCCCCTGCTAACGGCGGTGCGCGTGATGCGCCCGTCGAGCGCGCCGGTCTCGCCAAACGCGCCCGGCGGCATGGCACCCGCCGGCCAGTCCATGCCGCGCAGCATGGCCGGCGTCACCTTCGCGCCCACACCGATATCGACCAGCGCAACCATCACCGTCTGGCTGGCCGGCGCACCTTGTCCTGACATCCAGCGCGCCGCCGCCAGCACGGCGCCCCCCGCCATCAGCAACGCCAGCAGCAGCACGATCGCAACGCGGCTATTTCTCATGATTTTTCCTCTTGGTAAAACACGGGTTTCCGGACGGGCACATCATGCATACCCGCCGGCCGCCAGGGCCAGCCAGATGGCGGTGCCGGCGGCAATGGCGATCGCGTACGGCAAGTTGCCGCCCGGCGTGACGGGCGCATTGACCCGCGGCACTTCGCCTGCCGCGGCGCGCAGCCAGCCTTGCAACAGCAATTGCCGGGCATTCGCCATGGCCTGGCGCAGCGTGCCCTGGCACAGGGCGACGGCCAGCGCCAGCACGCCGCCCGCGAGCAGGCTGCACAGTACGGCAAACACGGCGGGGCGCGGACCAAGAAAAGCCCCCACCATCGCCATCAGCTTGACGTCGCCCGCGCCCAGCGCCTTCATCGCATACATGGGCAGCAGCAAGCCCAGGCCGACGGCCAGGCCGCCCAGCGCCAGCCACGGCCCGGCAGGCGTCATCCCGGGCAACGCCAGGCTGTTGAGCAGCACGCCAAGCAAGGCGCCGGAAAACACCAGCCGGTTGGGAATGCGCCGGCGGCGCACGTCATGCCAGACAGCCGCGGCAAGCAGCCCCCACAAGACTATGGCGGGGCTGAACGTCCAGAAAGAATGAGGGTCCATCGTGTACCTGATGCAAGCCGACCGCATGACAGCATGCGCATCGTTGGGCGGAAGGTCGACAGGCCGGTCCGCATGGGTAGCCGGCCTGTCGGGGTGCAGCGCGGTGGGCAGGCGCCTTAAATCGCCGCGCCCGTCAGCTTGGTGCCGATCGCCTTGAAGGCGCCATCGAGGCCGGTGGTGAAATAGCCGACGGCCGTTACCAGCGCCGCAGCCACCAGCGCAGCGATCAACGCATATTCGATGGCAGTCACACCATCTTCTTCGGCGATAAAGTTTTTAATGAAATTCATATTATTCCCTTTCAGGTCAAGTTTTAAACATGATAAAAACTAAAAATACAGTCTGAAAATAAAAACATTCTCTCTGTTTTTATTTGCCAATTTCTGATGCGTGTATTTTATATAAACAAACATTAAATCGAATCAGAGAAAAGTCATTTTATGCGCAGTACAAACCATCTTAATTTTTTGTTCATAAACAGGACATATGTACTGTCATTCCGCAGGCATGGGCTCGGCCAGCCGGTTGCGGGTGGCGTACACATATAATTCCAGGCGGTTGGTGACATCGAGCTTGCTGTAGATCGATGTCAGATGATTACGCAAGGTTTGCTCCGAGATAAAAGCACGCTGGGCTATCGCGCGGTTCAGCGCGCCATTTCCTTCCACCATCATGGCAACGATCTTGCGCTCCTTCAGCGTCAGCCTGGCGATCCGCTGCTCTTCCGGATCGGGCGCCGCTTCCGGCTTGTTCAGCACTCCCAGCATGCTGTCGAGCAGTGCCGGATCCAGGCACAATTCGCCTTGATGCAGGCGGGCGATGGCGTCGACCATTTGCTTGACCGGCGTTTCCTTACCCATCACCGCGCGCGCGCCACTGCGCACGGCGCGCCCGCATGCGGCCTGGTCCTGCGTGCCGCTGAACAGCAATGCCCGCGACACGCCATTGCCGAGCAACTGCGGCAGATAATCGATGGCGCAGGCGCCGCCGCAGCCAAGATCGGCGTCGAGCACGATGACGTCGGGACACAGTGTCCGGGCCAGCAGCAGCGCGCCGTCGATCTCGGTGGAGCTGGCCACCACCTGCATCGCCGGCTGGGCGCCGGCGAGCAACTGCTCCAGGCCCCACAGCCAGGTCTTGTGGTCCGACACCAGCATGACGCGTATGACATTTTTTGTTGACATGCTTTACCTCTTTACTTGAAGCCCACTCCCATCGGGGGAATGTTGTTGATCCGAATCGGGTTGCCTGCCTCGTCCGCGCGCGCCATGTGCTGTCGCGCGCAGGGGAAAGAAGTCATGGGGGCACAAAGGAAGAGGCCTTGGGCCGGCACGCGCAAACGCGGTGCGTGACCCAGGCCAGCGGTCGTCGCATGCCGGGCGTGTGCCGATGGATGGGCAGCGCGGCCAGGGCGGACGTGCCGCGGGCGGGCCATCGCTGCTGCCACCGCTGCTGTTGCTTACATTGCAGCATTTTTGTTGCATCACCTTGCAAAACAAGTCCTTGCCTGCACGCAGGACAATCCTGACACCAGGCCTGTTTTCATACCCGCGCATATTACCCCTGGCCCTGTAGGGACGGGGCCGGCACACTTGAAATAAGGCAGTTAATTACGATTATCTTGACCTGTAATAATTTAAATGGCGGCCACACCCTTGAAAATCGATATAGAATAATCGCCAGTCAAATGGCGCAACGCCATCCGCCCGACATTCGTCATCGCGGAACTTAACCGGATTATTCCCATGCGTTTAAAACAGGCCGATTCCCGCATATTCCGCAAGCAAGGCGGACAGGGTGGCAGCACCCTGCTTGAATTGGCCCTGATAACTCCGGTCTTTCTCCTGCTGATAATCGGCATCATCGAATTGAGCCTGGCCTATTTTTCCAATATGACCATGCAGCACGCGGTACGCGAAGGCGCCCGCTATGCCGTCACGGGGGCCAAAGACCTCGATCCCGACAGCGCCAACCAGCAGCGCTACCAGGCCGTGATGCAAAAATACGCGACAGTTCCATGGGCATGTATGACAAGGTCAGCCCCGTGATCTCCGTCAACGGCAGCGATGCGGTCGGCGCCGCCATGTTCGGCCAGGCCGGCGATATCGTCGTCATTTCCGTCGATTGCCGCTGGGCGTTTGCCACGCCCATGGTCAAGGCCCTGTTCCGGGATGGCAAGGCGCATTTCGTGGTAGCGGCCACCATGCGCAATGAAAGCTTTGGCGGCCTGTGATGCGCATCCGCCCTCCCGCGCCACGCGCCACGCGCGGCATCGCCGCCGTGGAATTTGCCATCGTGCTGCCCTTGCTGGCCTTGCTGCTGTTCATGGTGGTCGACCTGTCGCGCGCCATCCAGGCCAAGACCATCCTGCTCAACATCAGCCGCGAAGGCGCCAACCTGGCTTCGCGCTCCACGTCCGACCTGAGCGGCTCGAGCCAGAACATCATGAACGCGCTGGCGGCCAGCACGCCGCCGCTGGAGATGAACAAGCGCGGCATGATCTACATTACCAAGATCATGGGCTACACGGCGCAGAACGGCTTGCGCAATATCGTGCTGGAACAGTATCGCTGGGATGCCGGCGCGAAGGCCAGCGGCTACCTGCCCGCCAGCCAGGTGTGGCAATGCGGCAGCTGGAGCAATGGCACGTGCACCGGTATCGCCAAGGACGAGTATGCGCCCACGGTGCCGTTGATGCGTACGCAGCTGGCGGACGGCGAACTGATCTACGCCGTGGAAACTTTCTACAATTTCGACATGCTGTTCGGCACATTGAAATTTGGCAATAGCACGACGCCCGTGCTGGGCCCCAACCTCACTTCGATGACGGTATTCTGATGCGCATTCCACACAAGCGGCAAGGCGGGCAAGTACTGGTCATGGTGGCGCTGTCGGCCATCGTGCTGGTCGCCTCGGTGGGCCTGGCCGTCGATTCGGCCCTCGGCTACTTCGTCAAGGCCAAGCTCAATGCGGCTGTCGATGCCGCCAGCCTGGCGGCGGCGCGCGGCGTGACGGCAGGCAGTTCGGAAGAGGAACAGCGGGCCAGTGCGCGCCAGTCGGCCAAGAATTTTTTTGACATCAATTATCCGGATCAGTTCCTGCTGTCGACGCCGACCCTGCATCCGGTCGACGTCACGTTCAGCAAGGGCAGCGTCACCATCGACGTCTCGGCCAGCGCCTCTCTGCCCGTCTCGCTGATGGGCGTGCTCGGCTTCAAGACCCTGAACGTGGCCGCCAGCGCGCAAACCATCCGCAAGGACCTGGACATGGTGCTGGTGATGGATACGTCGCGCTCGCTGGAAAACAATGCCGACGCCGTGCAGGCGGCGGGCAAGTCCTTCCTGAACAAATTCAACTCCACGGTCGACCGGGTCGGCTTGCTGCACTTCGCTTCGGAAGCGCAAATCGATGTCCCGATCAGGCAGATCGAGCGCGGTTTCGACCGCGCCAGCATGACCATGAAAGGTGGAAAGATCGATCAATTCACCTTTGTCGGCGGCACCAATTCATCCGCTGGCATGTTCCAGGCACGCAAACAGCTGAACGACATCGCGCAGGCCAACCGCTCCAGCCTGCGCGTCATCGTGTTTTTTTCCGATGGCTCGCCTGCCGCCTTTTCCTCGTACTTCCCCAACACCGGCGACAGGTGCCAGACGGCGGGCGCGCTGGCCACCTTCACGAAACTGCAAAGCCCGGCGCTGGCCGGCCTGTACAGGATGAAAGTGAGCGATTCACTCCAGTACGGCGATTGCGCCGCCAATCAGATCACGGCGCTTCCCGCATGGTATAACGCGACGAATGACGCCGCCCGGGCCAACGACGTGGCGCTGCGCGAATTTCCCATCGTCACCAACACGCCCCGCGTCGTGACCGCTTCCACCGCCTCGGCGCAGATGCAATGGACGAATGTGCACCGCGCCTCGCGCAACTTGGTCGAAGCGATGGCGGCAAAAGCGCGCCAGGAAGGCATTTACGTGTTTACCCTGGGCATGGGCGCCTCGCTGAAAGCAAAGGAAGGACCGGACAACGAACTCGGTGAAGACTTGCTGCGCTGCCTGGCCAATACCACCGATGCGAAAGCGGCGTGCCGCAAGCCGGCCGAACCCGTGGGCTTGTATTGCTATGCGGCCACCGACAGCGACCTGAGCCCGTGCTTCACGCGGCTTGCCTCGGCCATTTTGCGCATTTCCAAGTAAGGCCCGGCCGCTTGCTAGAAAGCAAAGCAGCTGCAGCCCAAGGTGCCCCAGAAGCCGGAAAAGTCGGAAATCGGCACGGCCGACTTGCGCGCCCGGTCGTGGGCATGCGCATGCACGCCGCAGGCGCCCGCGCACTGGTGCGGCAGCATGGCTTGCGTTTGCGCCGGCCTGGCCACGGGCCGGTAATGGCCGGGCACGGTGCGCACGGGCGACCACTCGGGCAGCACGGGAATCGGTGGCGGCGCCAGTGTCGTGAATTCCGCCTGGCCGTAGACGATCTTGCCGCCCACCATGGTCAGTACGGACTCGATGGACTTGATCGCCTCCTCCGGCACGGTGAAATAATCGGCCGACAGTACACTCAGGTCGGCCAGCATGCCCTCGCTGATGCGGCCCTTCTTGCCTTGCTCGCTGGAGAACCAGGCACTGCCCGCCGTCCACAGTTCCAGCGCCGTGTCGCGTGACAATCTGCCCGCCGCATCCGTCAGGGCCAGGCCGCCCACGGTGCGCCCCGATACCAGCCAGTACAGCGCCATCCACGGGTTGTAGCTGGCCACCCGCGTGGCGTCCGTGCCACCGCCCACGGGCACGCCCGCGTCCAGCATGCGCTGCACGGGCGGCGTGGCCTTGGCTGCATCGGCACCATAACGCTCGACAAAATATTCGCCCTGGAAGGCCATGCGGTGCTGGATAGCCAGGCCGCCGCCCAGCGCCTTGACCCTGTCGATATTCCTTGGACTGATGGTTTCCGCATGGTCGAACAGCCAGTGCAGGCCGCCGAACGGCGTATCGCGGTTGACCTTTTCAAACACGTCGAGCATGCGGCTGATCGATTCGTCATAGGTGGCGTGCAGGCGGAACGGCCAGCGCTGCTCGACCAGATGGCGCACGACCTTTTCCAGCTCGTCTTCCATACCAGCCGCCAGCTCCGGGCGCGGCTCGAGGAAATCCTCGAAGTCGGCGGCAGAAAAGACCAGCATTTCGCCGGCGCCGTTGTGGCGATAGAAATCCGTGCCGTCGCCCGGCTTGAGCATGCCCGTCCACTTCTGGAAGTCCTGCAATTCCGCGCCTTTGTTTTGCGTGAACAGGTTGTAGGCGATGCGGATGGTCAGCTGCTCTTTTTGCGCCAGCTCGTCGACGACGGCGTAATCCTCGGGATAATTCTGGAAGCCGCCGCCCGCGTCGATGGCGCTGGTGATGCCGAGGCGGTTCAATTCGCGCATGAACTGGCGCGTGGAATTGACCTGCAATTCCAGCGGCAGCTTCGGGCCTCTCGCCAGGGTCGCATACAAGATCATGGCGTTCGGACGGGCGATCAGCAAGCCGGTCGGGTTGCCTGCCCCGTCGCGCACGATTTCGCCGCCCGGCGGGTTTGGCGTATTTTTGTCGTAGCCGACGGCGCGCAGGGCGGCGCGGTTCAGCAAGGCGCGGTCATACAGGTGCAGGATGAAGACGGGGGTGTCGGGTGCGGCCGCGTTGATCTCGTCCAGGGTCGGCATGCGCTTTTCCGCGAACTGGAATTCCGTCCAGCCGCCCACCACGCGCACCCATTGCGGGTTCGGCGTGCGCAGCGCCTGTTCTTTCAACATGCGCAAGGCGTCTGCCAGCGAGGGCACGCCTTCCCAGCGCAATTCCAGGTTGTAATTCAAGCCGCCGCGGATCAGGTGCAGGTGCGAGTCGTTCAGGCCGGGAATGACCGTGCGGCCATCGAGGTCGATCACCTGCGTGGCGGGGCCGCGATGACGCATCACGTCTTCAACGTCGCCCACGGCGAGAAATTTGCCATCGGCGATGGCGACGGCGGACGCCAGCGGCTGCGTCCTGTCGACCGTGTGGAAACGGCCATTGAGCAAGATCGTGTTTGCGTGCATGGGAACTCCCGAATCAGGTGAAAAAACGGCCCCGCTGGCGGGCGGCGGAGCCGGGGCATCGGTAGAAAATCAATGGCCTTCGCTGGCGTTGAACATGGATTTGGCGTAGATCAAGCCCAGGCCATAGCCGCCGCCGTGCGCCACGGCCGTCGCCACCGTCTCGTTGTAGGTCTCGCTGCGGGCCCAGTCGCGCTGCAGTTCCAGCAAGTATTGCACGGACGTCATCGGCTGCGCGCCCGCCTGTATCATGCGCTGCATGGCCATCGCATGGGCTTCATCGGAGACGTCGCCGCTGGCGTCGGCAATCACGTAGACTTCAAAACCCTGCTCCAGTGCCGACAGCGCGGGGCCGACGATGCAGACGGAGGTCCACAGGCCGGCCAGCACGATCTTGCCCTTGCCGTAGCCATTTACCTTGTCGGCGATGCGCGCATCTTCCCAGGTGTTCATGCTGCTGCGGTCGATCGGCGCCTGCTCGGGGAAGACGGACTGGATTTCCTCGAAGATCGGACCGGAGAACGATTTGGCGGCCACCGTCGTCAAAATCGTCGGCACCTTGAATTCGGCCGCCGCCTTGGCCACTAGGGCCGCATTGTTGCGCAGCAAGGCCAGGTCGATGGAACGGGTGGCGAACGCCATCTGCGACTGGTGGTCGATCATGATCAGGGTATGATCGTTCGGGGTCAGCAGTTTTTGTGCGGCTTGGGCGGTGGCGATAGGCATGATGTTTTCCTTAGTGAAAATAATTGAATATAAAAAGGGATGTCGTTGTACGGTGCTTCTGCTCCTGCCCTTGCGTCACGCTGTGTGTGCCGGGCCAGTGCTATGCAGTATGGACGAGATACTTTGAAAACAAAAACGGAAAGAATGCCAAGCTATATGCAATTTTTTTCGATGATACAAAATAAGCGCAACAGCCACCCGCACATCAAGGAGGAAACATGGGATTTGAATTCAGGATCACGGCCAGCCTGACGCAGGAACAGCGCCAGCACCTCGCGCAGTTGCCAGAGTTGGCGGCGCCGGCGCCGCGCCCGCCCGGCAGCGCCAGGCCCGACACCGAAGCCAGGCTGACGGATGCCGGCCTGTATGTCTGCCAGCACCTGCGCCCGGACCCGTGGCACGGCCTGGCCGCCCTGCGCGCCTGGCTCGATGCGCAGGGCGTGGATTACGTCGTCGCGGAAATCGACGACTAAGAATCTACAGGGAGCCTTCGAGCATGACGCGCAGCGTGCGGTAGCTGCGCGTATCGACCGTGCGCAGCAGGCTGCCGGCGCCATCCGCATACAGGCTGCGCGTGCGCTCAAGCTGCCGCAGCAGATTGGCGCCCGACAGGCGCAGGCGCAGCTGGTCGCTGAACTTCCACAACGCGTACAGATCCAGTTCGCGCCGGGCGCCCTGCCAGGCCAGCAGCTGCTTCGATGCGCGCGACAATCCACCGCCCTGGTAATGCAGATTGCCGCCCAGGGTCAACGGCTTGCTGGCCAGGCGGTAATCCGCGCCCAGGTTGGCGCTCCACGGCAACTGCTCATCGAGGCGGTTGTCCGGGCCGGCGACGGCGTCCACCGTCGACCAGTTGCGCGCCACGTTCGCCCGCAAGTCCAGCGCGGGAGCGCCCGCCAACTGCGCCGTCAACGGCAACTTCGCTTCCAGTTCGATGCCGCGCACCTGCGCCCTGCCATGGTTGACGGGCGTAGCCACCCAGCGCCCGTTGTCCTGGTACAGCCGGTCCAGCATCACGTCATCGATGCGCCGCAGCGAGGCGCTGGCGCCCAGCATGGCGCCCTCTGCCCCGCCTCCCAGGTAGTACTCGTAGGCCGCATCGAGCCCCCACGCCAGTTCCGGGCGCAGCGCCGGGTTGCCCTGGTTGTCGGGATTCGCGGGGCTATTGCCGTTGTCGTTGAGGTAGGGGCGCGGGATCAGCTGGAAAATCTGCGGCGCCTTGTAGGTGCGCGTGACGGCCAGGCGCAGCTGATCCTTGCCGGCGAGCTTCCACAGGCTTTGCAGCACGGGGCTCCACACTTGCGCGCGCACGTCGACGGGGCCAGCGCCACCGGTGGCGCTGGCCGTACGCCAGCTTTCCCAGCGCAGCCCCAGATACAGCGACCAGCGCGCGGAGACTTCCCATTCATCCTGCGCGAACAGGGCCAGGCGCCGCACCGTGGTCGCATAGTCTTCGTCCGGCAGCACAGGCGGCCCGCCCGGCGCCAGCTGGCGCTCGCGGCGAAACTCCGCGCGCCGCCGGTGACCCGCATCCCAGCCCGCCGCCAGTGCGTGGCCCTCGCCCAGCGTCCGGCGATAGGTGCCGCTGGTCTGCACGCCCACCTCGTCCACGCCCGCATCGACCCGGCGCACATTCGCCGGCCCGGGCGCCGCGCCGACACCCTGGAACAGATAGTCGCTGCCGCGGTGGTTGACATCGAGGCCCAGTTTCATATCGAGGCTGGCCCCCTGTCCGAGCTTGCGCAGCCAGTGCAGATCGCTGCGCACGGTGCCGCTGTCCTGCCTGAAGGTGGCCTCATTGTCCGGATAGTCGGTATGGCCGCCCAGGTAAGCCGTCTCCGCTACCTGGCGACGGCTGGCCAGGCGGCGCAAGTTGACCAGGCTTTGCCAGGCCAGGCTGTCTTCGCCCGCCAGCGCCCATTGCAAACGGGGTGCCAGCTCGAAGGTATCGCTCGTCACGCGCTCCGTCAGCGGCATATGGCGCACCATCGTGGGTCTGCCATCCACATCGTATGCGCGGTTCCATTCATCGAGCAAGCCCCGGCGCCCCGTGTGAGCGAGCGTGCCGGCCAGCGCATAAGACAGGCGCCCGTCCTTGTCCGCCCACTGCACGGTGGCGCTGCCGGCGGGCATGCCATGGCTGGCGGACGCCCCCAGCTTGAAGGTGCGCTCGCGCCGCTTGCCCGATTTTTTCAGCACGATGTTGATGGAACCGGCAATCGCCTGCGCGGAAAATTGCGCCGTGGCGGCGCGCATGATTTCCACGCGCTCGACCAGTTCCGGGTCCAGAGAGTCGAGCGAAAAACCGGGCGGCACGGGCACGCCGTCGAGCATGACGAGGGTATAACCCTGGCCCAGCCCGCGCAGCTGGATTTGCCCGCCCTGCCCCGTGCCGGCGGGCGCGCCGATGCTGATGCCGGGCAGGCGCTTCAAGGCATCGGCCAGGACGCGGTCGCCCTGGCGTATCAATTCCTCGTGACCGACGACGATGGCGGCGACGGTGTCGTTGCGGCGCTGATCCACTGTGCCGGCATTGACCGTCACGGAAGGGAGGACATCATCGGCACGGACGTGCGCCGTCAACGGCAGCGCAAGGCTGCACAATAGAATACTCAATCGCATGGGGAATCCTGAAAGGTCTGTGGTGGTGTCGGCTTGTTCGCTCGTGCGCTCATCCGACCTGCGGCCAGGCAAAGCTAGCGGCCGAACTGCTCCTTGCGCATGCGCAGGGCGCGCGTGGTGGCGTTGGCATCGAGATCGGCCAGCCACTGTTGCGGATCCTGCAAGCGCCCGTCCCGCGTGACCTGGAAATGCAAATGCGGCCCCGTCGCCAGACCTGTGGCGCCCACCGTGCCGACGGCCTGCCCTGCCGTGACGGCCATGCCGGTAGTGAGCGTGACCCGATCGAGATGGGCATACAGCGACTCGATGCCAGCGCCATGGTCGATGCGGACTGCCTTGCCAAGGCGCGCATCTACACTGACGCTGGCGATGCCGTCGGCCGCCGCATGCACGGGCGTGCCGCGCCTGGCGCCCAGATCGATGCCGCTATGGCCTTGTGGCGTCAACTGGCGCACCACGCCAAAGAAGCCGGTCACACGCATGCTGTCCAGGGGATTGCGCCAGGTAGCTTGCGCCGTCGCCGGCCCAGTGAGCGCAGCTACCGGCGTGGCTGCCACGGCCCACGCCAGTGTCGGCTGCAGCACCAGGCTGGCCGCGCCGATCGCACACAGCAGCAGCGCCATCAGCGCCCGCAAGGCCACGGGTGGCCGTCCCTGCCCGTCACGCATGCGCAGCAGGCGCTCGGCCATGCGGCCACCGCCAAAGGCCAGCCCCGGCAGCGGTTGCGCCTGCAGCCCCAGCTGCTTGACCAGGGCCGCCGCATATTGCTGGTGCTGGCGCGGGGCGCGGCCGGCCAGGACCTGGCGGTCGCAACCGAGCTCTTGCGCCCAAGCCAGCTGGCCGGCCAGCCAGCGCGCGGCCGGATTGAACCACAGCAGCGCCTGCAGCATGCTGGCCAGCAACAGGAGCAAGGGGTCGCGCCGGCGTGCATGGGTCAGCTCATGGGCGATCACCAACTGCTGCTGTTCCGGCGTAAATTGCGCCAGGTGCGCCGGCAACAGCAAACGCGGCCGCCACACGCCCACCAGCATCGGCGAGATAGGCGCATCCACTTCCAGCACATCCATGCCATGCAGCCGGCGGCGCCGCGCCAGTTGCAGCAAGGTGCGCACCATGGCGTGGCCACGCTGCCAGCGCCAGGCCGCGCAAGCGACGCCCAGCACATAGATCAGGCCCCAGGCGGGTGGCACCAGGGCCAGCCACGCAGCAGCGGATGGCAGCCCGGCAGTTGGCGCAGCCATGGCCTTTGGCACGTCGGGCGCTGCACTGGCCAGGAAAACGGGCACGCTCAACTCGGGCACCACGCTCAGCTGCCGCGTGTCGGGCAGCAGCGGCAGCACAAACACGGCGGCCAGCACCAGCTGGGCGCCCAGCCACACGCTGCGCTGCGCCGCCAGCGCGGGCCAGCGCCGCTGCGCCAGGCTCAGCATTGCCCACAGCAGCGGGCCGGTCACGAGACAGGCGGCGCTGGCCTGCAACAGCGTGAGAGAAAACAGCAGCATCGCTTATTCCTTTCCCTCGAGCGGCCAGTCCTGCAGCAGCTGTTCCAGCGCAGCCAGTTCCTGCTGGTCCACCAGTTTGCTGCCCGTAAACATACTGACCGGCAAGGGACTGTCGATTTCCATCACGCGCCGGCCAAAGTCGTGGGCAAATGCGGCCAGGGTGGCCACCTTGTCCACGTTCGCCTCATACACGAGCACGCCATGCACGCTGCGCTGCAACAGCATGCCCTTGTCCAGCATGCGCTCGAGCGTCTTGCGCGTGGACGAAAATGACCATCCCAACTCGTCTTCCACCCTGGCGTGCAATTCACGCGCGGACAGCGGGTGGTCTTTCCACAAGGCTTTCAATAACGACAGCTCGGTGACGGAGGGCGTGCTCATGGTGATTCCTTTTAGTGACTGTTGACACAATTATGCGACAACAGTCACACGCATGCAAGACAAATCTGCGACACCTGTCGCATCAACGTTTCAGTACTCTTGCCATTCGCCACATTCTGGGCGTGGCGCTTGCCATAGACGCCAGCAGCGCCGTTTCCGCCTCGAGCAAGGCCTCGGGCAGCGCGCCCTTGAATCACTTTTCTTTACTTGCGACATTGCAAACCTGAAACAAAACAGGCGCGTTTTTGCCAGGCTGTTATACTTCGCGTGTGCGGCACATATGACCAGTCCCCTTGCCGCTGTCTTTCGACCCCTAATCTGATTGCCTGCGACTGGCGCCCCACGATGGCGACAGGCCGATCTCACAATAAAGTTACCATGTCCTTTTCCTCCCTCGGATTGTCCGACGCTATCGTACGTGCCGTTACCGAACACGGCTACACTGTGCCGACCCCCATCCAGTCGCAGGCGATTCCCGCCGTGCTGGCTGGCGGCGACTTGCTGGCCGGTGCACAAACCGGTACCGGCAAGACGGCCGGCTTCACCCTGCCCGTGCTGCACCGCCTGTCGACGGACGCGAATGGCGCGTCCATCACCAGCAACACCTCGACGCGCCCGATCCGCGCCCTGATCCTGGCACCGACGCGCGAACTCGCCGCGCAGGTCGAGGAAAGCGTGCGCGCCTACAGCAAGTACACCAAATTGAACTCCACCGTGATCTTCGGCGGCGTCGGCATCAACCCGCAAATCAAGCAGCTCAAGCATGGCGTCGACATCCTCGTCGCCACGCCGGGCCGCTTGCTGGACCATATGGGCCAGGGCACGGTTGACCTGTCGAAAGTGGAAATCCTGATCCTCGACGAAGCCGACCGCATGCTCGACATGGGTTTCATCCGCGACATCAAGAAAGTGCTGGCCGTACTGCCGCCGAAACGCCAGAACCTGCTGTTCTCGGCCACGTTCTCGGAAGAGATCAAGGCCCTGGCCGACGGCTTGCTGAACAAGCCAGCCATGATCGAGGTGGCGCGCCGCAATTCGACCGTGGAAGTGATCAAGCAAAAGATCCATCCGGTCGACCGCGACAAGAAGCACCCGATGCTGTCCTACCTGATCAAGTCGAACAACTGGACGCAAGTGCTGGTATTTACGCGCACCAAGCATGGCGCCAACAAGCTGGTCGAGCAACTGGGCGCGGACGGTATCGGCGCCCTGGCCATCCACGGCAACAAGAGCCAGTCGGCGCGCACGCGCGCGCTGTCCGAGTTCAAGGATGGCACCTTGCAAGTGCTGGTCGCCACCGACATCGCCGCGCGCGGTATCGATATCGACCAGTTGCCGCACGTCGTCAACTACGACTTGCCGAACATTCCGGAAGACTATGTGCACCGTATCGGCCGCACGGGCCGTGCCGGCGCCAAGGGCGAAGCCGTGTCGCTGGTCTGCGTGGATGAGCACGAAATGTTGAAAGACATCGAAAAGCTGATCAAGCAAACCCTGCCGCGCGAAGTCATCGAAGGCTTCGAGCCAGACCTGAACGCCCGCGCCCAGCCTGTGCAATTGCGCAGCGGCACCGGCGGCCACCGCAACAACAGCCGCGCGCCAGCCGGCGCCGTGGTGCGCGTAAAAACCGGCGGCAGCGGCGCCAAGCCACGCAGCGCCGGCCCATCGGGCGGCGGTGGCGGCGGCAACCGCAGCGGCAATGCGCCGCGTTCGGCAGCTTCGCATCGCTCCGGCGGCCGCGGCCGCTAAAACGCGGCCTGAAAGCTAGGCTTTCAGGCGGCGTTTGTCTTTATCAAAAAGACGACAAAACCGTTTCAGGACTTGTTTCTGGAACGGTTTTTTTATGCACGCCACCGATTGCCGATTTGGGCTAGGATAGTATCCATCGTCCTCACCTGCGTACTGCCATGCCGAACTTCGCTGCCAACCTCAGCATGATGTTTTACCGAACTGCCCTTCCTCGACCGCTTTGCCGCCGCCAGGGAAGCGGGCTTCGATGCCGTCGAATTTCTTTTCCCCTATGCCGTCGAGGCGCGCCAGATTGCCATGCGGCTGGAACGCCACCATCTGCAGCTGGCCGTCTTCAACTTCCCGCCCGGCGACTGGGAACACGGCGAGCGGGGCATCGCCTGCGATCCGCGCCGGGGCGAGGAATTCCGTACCAACGTGCAACTGGCGCTCAACTACGCGCTGGCGCTCGGGGCGAAACAGCTGCACTGCATGTCCGGCATCGTGCCGCCCGGCATGAGCCTGGAGCGGGCGCGGCAAAGCTTGATCGGCAATCTGCAATATGCGGCCGACGCCTGCCGTCCGCATGGCATCAACGTGCTGATCGAACCGATCAACCGCTACGACATGCCCGGCTATTTTCTGCACCATAGCCAGCAGGCGGCCGACATCATCGCCGACTGCCAGCGCAGCAATATTTTCCTGCAATACGACATTTATCACATGCAGCGCATGGAGGGCGAACTGAGCAACACCATCCGCGCCCTGCTGCCCCTGATCCGCCACATCCAGATCGCCGACACGCCAGGCCGCCACGAACCGGGCACGGGCGAGATCAATTACCGCCATGTGTTCAAGCTGCTCGACCAGATCGGCTACGCAGGCTGGGTCGGCTGTGAATACCGTCCCGCCAGCGACACCGTGGCCGGACTGAGCTGGCGCGAGCAATTGACCGCCGCAGCGGCCACAGCGGGCACAATCGGCGCCTGATCGCAGCGCGCTTGCGCCCGCACAAGGCGTGCAGCGCAGGCCGGCACGACAATACCTTTCCATACAGTATTTTCTGTCGAGAGGTGACGTGTCTGCCCTGCCCGCCCGCCATCGCCGCGCCCTTGGCCTGCACCTGCACTTAAGCCTCTTCCTGGCTGTCGTACTGTGCGGCTGCGCCACCGCGCGCCCCGAGCTGGCGCAAGTGCGCGCGCTGGCCGCCGGCACCGGTGCCGTGACCGCCTTCAGCGAGTTGTCGCAGCGCCACGTGGACAGCTACCAGCGCGCCCGCCCCTACCTGTCGCCCGCCGAAGACGCGCGCGAACGTCTGCTCGATGCGCAACGCCGCGCCGCGCAGGCGGACGTCGCGCGCCTGGCGCAGGCCGTGCGCCTGTACCTGCAGGCGCTGGGCCGGCTGGCCGATGCCGATGCATATGACGTGCAGCCCGAACTGGCCGGCGCCGGCGCCGCCATCCGCGCCTGGCCCGGCAGCGGCATCGATGACCGCCATGTCAGCGCTTACACCTTGCTGCTGCAGCAACTGTCGCGCCTGGGCGGCGCTGCCAGCCAGCAGGCGCACCTGGCGCAAATGCTGCACGACGGCGACGCGCCGCTGCAAGCCCTGCTGGGCGCGCTCGACAACTTGCTGGCGCTATACGACAAAAGCGGCGATAACGAGCGCGACATGGTGCTCGGCTTGCTCGACGTGGAAATCGCGTATGCCGACACGCCGCAGCAACGCCTGCTGGCCGTGCTGGCGAAAAACATGCAGCAGAGCAAAACCGAGGAATATCGCCTGCTTGGCCTGCGCCATACCCTGGCGCGCCGGCAACTGGCGGCACTGGGGCGCGAACACGCGCAGCTCGCTGCCGCCCTCACCACCACGGAGGCAGGATGGACGGATCGGTAGGCAGGAGCGGCAGCAGCGAACGCCGCGAGGCGGCACTCAGCAGCGCCATGCGCGTCGAGCAACTGGCAGACAGCCTGTCGCAGGCGGCCGTCACCCTGCACGGTGCCGTCATGCGCGCCATCCGCAAGCGCGCCAGCCAGGGCGCCAACGGCATCAGCCACGGCCAGGCGCAAGCCGTCTTCGCCCTGGAAGTGGCCTTGCGCCAGCAAGCCAACCAGCTGTATGCCGATGCCGCCGGGCACACGGTGGCGGGCCTGGAAACGGCGCAGCGCCAGCTCAGCGGCCTGCTCGACACGGTGCGCCTGCGCATCGCCCGCAACGACGAGGTGCGGCACTGGATCAGCTTGGCGACGAGTTTGTTGCACCTGGGCAGCGCCGTCCTCGCCGGCAATCCCGAACGCATCCTCGACACCCTCGGCAAGGTGCGTGAGCGGCTGCAAGAGATGGCGCCGGACTGATTGAAATCGGCCGGCGAGCGCCTATACTGGGACGTCCCCGCCTGGCAATCGTGCCTGCGGGGCGATAAGCAGAGGAGACCAACATGCGTATCGAACCGTATTTGCAATTCGATGGAAACTGCGCACAAGCGCTGGAATATTACCGCCAGCACCTGCATGGCACGGACCTGTGCCTGATGCCGTATCGCGGCACGCCGGCCCAGGAGCAGGTCAAGGAAGACTGGTATGACAAGATCATGCACGGCTCCGTGCAGCTGGGGCCCACCATGCTGATGGGCTCGGACGGCGGCTGCGACGAGGGCGCCAAGGGCATGAGCGGCAGCTCGATCTGCCTGACCGTCGATACGCCGGAGGAGGCGGAACGGGTCTTCGCAGCACTGGCGCGTGACGGCAAGGTCCAGATGCCGCTGGAGGAAACGTTCTGGGCCAAGCGCTTCGGCATGCTGAAAGACCAGTTCGGGGTGGCCTGGATGGTCAACTGTCTGAAAGAACCAGCATAGAACGGCCCACGCCTGCCTGCGCCGCGTCAAACGCGGCGCGGGTAGTAGCGCAAGCAGAGTCGCCAATCTTGGACTACCATGATGGAAGTAAGCTCTACCGGGTGACAACCATGAATGGATTGCCGCAAGACCAGTTGCAACGCCTGCAGGGCGTGCTGGAGCAACGCAAGCTGGCACTGCTGGAACAGATCGGGAACGAAGCGGCCGAAGCGGACGCGCGCGCCTCCTTGCTCAATGAAATCGAGGCTTCGCCGGCCGACAACGCCAGCGTGCGCACCTTGAACGCCCTCGTCAGCGAAGCGGCCGAACACAACCTGGCGCAGCTGTCCATCATCAAGCACGCGCTGGCCAAGTTTGCCGATGGCAGTTACGGCCTGTGCGACAACTGCGGCGAAGCCATCGGCCTGTCGCGCCTGAACGCGCGCCCCGAAGCGCGACTGTGCATCGATTGCCAGACGCGACTGGAAAAAGCCCGGCGCTGAATACCATGACGGCCGCGCAACAACAAAGGGCAAGGCATCGCTGCCCTGCCCCCTGTTTTCCAGCATGACTGCCATGTTGCCTGTCGTCCCCCACCAACATCGTGGGTGCCGGCTGGGTGGACGGGTCTCCTCTACTGCCATTGCCCTGCTGCAAGCTGCACGCTTGCTTGACTCAGTTTGCTTGACTCAGTCTGCTTAACTCATGTGCTGCCCGCCATTGATGGCAATATTCGCGCCCGTGACGAACGCCGCCTCGTCGGACGCCAGGTAAGCGACCAGGGCCGCCACCTCGTCCGGCTCGCCCAGGCGGCCCAGGGGAATCTGCGGCAGGATCTTCGTTTCCAAGATATCGACCGGCACGGCCGTCACCATCTGCGTGCGCAGGTAGCCGGGTGAGACCGTGTTGACGGTAATGCCGTGGCGCGCCACTTCCAGCGCCAGCGCCTTGCTGAAACCATGCACGCCCGCCTTGGCGGCCGCGTAGTTGCATTGGCCAAACGCGCCCTTCTGGCCATTCACGGAAGAAATGTTGATGATGCGGCCCCAGCGGTTAGCCAGCATGGGCTCAATCACCTGCTTGCTCATGTTAAACAGGCTGTCGAGATTGGTGCGCATGACCTCAGCCCAGTGCGGCAATTCCATCTTGCGCATGCTCTGGTCGCGTGTGATGCCAGCGTTGTTGACCAGCACGTCGATGCGGCCGAACCGCGCCAGCACGCTTGCCACGGCTACGCTGCAGGCATCGAAATCGCCCACATCGATGGCCAGCGGATGGAAATAATACTGCTGCGCCTGTTGCTCGTCGAGCCAGCCTTCCACGCGTGCATTGCCCGGCGTATGCGCCGCCACGACGGCAAAGCCAGCCGCATGCAGCCTGCGGCACAAGGCCGTGCCCAGGCCGCCCATGCCGCCCGTGACCAGCGCTACCTTTTGTTCTTTCATTACTGTCTCTCCCCGCTTGTTATGGTTGTTCTGCGTAGGATCAAGTGTAGGAGCAGTTTTTATCGTCAGCTTTGCGCAAGATCAAGTGCTCAGCCTGATGCAGTCGTGCGCGGCCGGCACCCCGGTCTGTGCCAGAATAGTCACTACTGCACAGCGAGAGGACAGGCCATGACGTACAAGACCGTATTGCTCCACATCGACGACAGTGCCGGGCGCGCCGTCCGCATCGAAGCGGCGGCCAGCATCGCGCAGGCTTGCGGCGGCCACCTGACGGGCGTGGCCCTGACGGGCGTGTCGCGCCTGCTGTACCAGAACCAGCCCGACCTCGATGCCGACCCGAACCTGAGCTTGCATCTGAACTTCCTGCGGGCACGGGCGACGCACGCCCTCGACGGTTTCGAACAGCAGGTGCGCGCGGCCGGCGTCGCCTCGTTCGAACAGCGCGTGCTCGACGACGAAGCGGCAGGCGGCATCAGCCTGCTGGCCCGCTATGCGGACCTGGTCGTCATCAGTCAATACAATGCCAAGGATAAATCGCCGTCCGTGATGCGCGACTTTCCCGCCTATGTGCTGCTGCATTCGGGCCGTCCCGTGCTGATCGTGCCGTATGCGCCGCCGCTGCCCCTGCTGGCGCCGCCGGCAGCCGCGCGCAATGTGCTCATTTCCTGGAACGCCAGCAAGGAAGCGAGCCGCGCCGTGAGCGCCGCCCTGCCCCTGCTGCAGCGCGCCGGACAAGTTCACGTGGCCATTTTCGACGCCCAGGTGCATGCCGCCGAGCACGGCGAACGGCCGGGCGCCGAGCTGACGCAATACATGGCGCGCCACGGCGTGGAAGCGCGGCTGCATTTGCTCGATGGTGGTGGTGTGCGGCGCGGCGACATCGGCGAGGCGCTGCTGGCGCAGGCCGCCGACCTGTCGGCCGACTTGCTGGTGATGGGGGCGTATGGCCATTCGCGCCTGCGCGAAACCATCCTGGGCGGCGTCACGCGCACGATTCTGCAGAGCATGACGATCCCCGTGCTGATGGCACACTAGAGCCCGTTGAAACCGGCGGGCTAAGCGCCCTGCCAGGGCTGACTGCGGATCTTCGCCACCTGGCGCTGCGCCAGCCATTGCCACAGCTGCAGGGCGTCGTCCTGCGGCAGGGCCGACATGTGGCGCGGCCTGGCCAGGGCGATTTCGCAATCGCGGTCCGACCATTCCTCGAAAGTGACTTCGCCTCCGCTAGCAACTTCGACCTGATACATCAAGCCATCGTCGTAGCCGAAGCGCAACACGACGGCGGCGTGGCCGCCGTCCGGCGTGACGCCACCACGGTAGACCTCGGCCAGCGCATCGGCCAGCTGTGCCGGCGAGGGCGCGCAGATGTCGCGCCCATCGACCCGTGTCAGAATGAACCATGCCTGTGTCATGACGCGACCTCCTATTCATACTCGTTAGCATGCGAGGCAAGTACTACAGGCAGTCACCTGGGTCCAGTGTCACTTCGGGCGCGCGGAAACTATCCCTGTCGGCATTGTTTACCAATAATTACCAATACTGACAAGTATCATACCTAAATTTCATGCAGCGCGGCATTTATGCATATTGCGCCACAGAGGCGCTGATTCACGCCACCAGCACGGGAATACTGAGCGGGTCGAAATCATGCCAGTCGCCATTGGCGATCGTGCCTTCCGCTTCCTCGATATGCTCGGCGCCGAGCCGGTGCAGTGCTTCGAGCGCCCGTTCGCGCTCGTCGAGGCCGCCCAGCGCGACGGCGATCAGCATGCCCGGATGCCGTGGCTGGCGGCGGTTTTCGCCGTTCCGCTCGCCATTTGCTTCAGGCTCGCCCGCGTCCTTCATTTTATTGAAACTGTAGAGCGAGCCTACGTGGGCGCCCACCAGCGCCCCCACCACCGGGCCCAGCGGTCCCGTCGCCAGGGTGGCGACCGCGCCGATGCCCGCGCCCACGGCGGCCCCGACGGCCACGCCCTCCACCACGCCTTCCGGCGTCTCCTTCGCACCCGGCGAGATAGCGCGGTCGCCGCCAAGCGCGTGCAAGTCGTGCTGGCCCGGCTGGTTGACAAAGAAGGCGCTGATGCGGCTGTCGGGAAAGCCCGCCTGGTTCAGGGCGGCGCGCGCGGCGTCTATCTGCTCCTGCAACTGAAAATGACCTGCGATGATGCGTGACATGATATGGCCCTCCTGGTCGGCTGCGGGCGCACCGTGCGCCGCCAGGATAGCGTGCGCCGGACAGCGCCAAGATACCGTTCGCTTGCGCACACAGCCGCTCACTCATTCGAAAGGACTGCGGATATCGGACAGGAATTGCTGTGCGCGCGCATGTTGCGGCCGCGCGAAGAATTCCTCGGGCGCGGCCCGTTCCAGCACTTGCCCGTGGTCCATGAACCAGACGCGGTCCGCCACTTCGCGCGCAAAGCCCATCTCGTGCGTCACGCACACCATCGTCATGCCGCCCTGCGCCAGGTCGCGCATCACTTGCAGCACCTCGCCCACCATTTCCGGGTCCAGGGCGCTGGTCGGCTCGTCAAACAGCATCAGCGGTGGTTGCATGGCCAGCGCGCGGGCGATGGCCACCCTCTGCTGCTGGCCGCCCGACAAGGCCGCCGGCATGGCGCGCGCCTTGTGCGCCAGCCCCACCCTTTCCAGCAGGGCCAGGGCCCGCTCCTCCGCTTCGCGCCGGGTGAGGCCGCGCAAGCGCTGCGGCGCCAGCGCGCAATTGTCCAGCACCGATAAATGGGGAAACAGGTTGAATTGCTGGAACACAAAACCGATATGCGAGCGGAAGGCATTCACGTCCAACCCCGGCGCATGGATATCCTGGCCCGCCACCGTGATGCGGCCCGAGGCGATAGGCTCCAGGCGGTTGATGGTACGGATCAGGGTCGACTTGCCGGAGCCGGACGGCCCGCACACGACCAGCACCTCGCCCTTGGCGACGTGCTCGTTGATACCGCTCAAGGCGTGATAATCGCCATAGTATTTGTTGACGTTGTCAAAGGTAATCATGCAGCCGCTTTCAAGAGACGCGCCTGGCGCCGCTCGAGCCAGAAGGCGGCGCGCGACAGGCTGAAACACAAGACAAAATACGTCATGCCCAGCAGGAAATACACTTGCACGGGTTTCGTCAGCACCAGGCCATTGACTTGCGAGGCGATGAACGACACTTCGGCCAGGCCGATGATGTACCCCAGCGAGGTTTCCTTGATGGTGGAAACAAACTGGTTCACCAGCGAGGGCAGCATGTGGCGCAGCGCCTGCGGCAGCACCACCGTGCGCATGCTGTCCGCATAGTTCAAGCCCAGCGAACGGGCTGCCTCCACCTGTCCCCGTGGCACGGCTTGCACACCAGCGCGCACGATCTCGGCCAGGTAAATGCCGTCGAAAATGACAAGGGCGGCCAGCATGGTGCCGAACTGCCCGCTTTCGTGACCCGTGATGCTGGGCAGGAAGAAATACGCCCAGAAGATCACCAGCAGCAAAGGGATGCCCCGCACCACGTGGATCAGCGCGGCGACGGGCCAGCGCAGCAGGCGCCAGGGACTGAGGCGCGCCAGCCCCAGCAGCAAGCCGAAGGGCAAACTGAGCACCAGTGCCAGACTGGCCAGCAGCACCGTCAGCGCCAGGCCGCCCAACGGCCCCTCGGGATAGCGGCCGACGAGAAAATACAGCCAGTAATCGTGGATCAGTTCCAGCATCAGGACACCTTCCTTTGCAGCAAGGCCGCCAGGCCCGCGATCACCAGCGAAACGGCCAGGTAAGCCGCACTGGCGAAGACAAATGCATCGACGCTGCGGAACGAGGCCGCTTCCACGCGCTGCGTCTGGTACATCAGCTCGGCCACGCCGATGACGGTGGCGATGCTGGTGTTTTGCCACAGGTTCAGGGTTTGCGACAGCAGCGGCGGCGCGGCCAGCCGCAGCGCCTGCGGCACGATGCACAGGCGCATGGTGGCGAGAAAACTGAAACCCAGTGCCCGCCCCGCCTCGAATTGCTGGACAGGAATGGCGCGGATGCCGCTGCGGATGTCTTCCGCCATATAGGCGGCCGTGTATAAAGTCAGGGCCGTGATGGCGCTGACGGCTTCGATATTGCCGGCATACAAGCGCTCCTTCCACGCGTCGGGCAGCAGTTCGGGTGCGCCGAAATACCAGAACAGGAAGTGGGCAAGCAAGGGCACGTTGCGGATCAGCTCGACATACGCGGCGCCCAACCCATTGAGCAGGCGCGACGGGGCGAGGCGCAGCATGGCCACGCCGCACGCCAGCGGCAGGGACAAGAGCAAGGTGATGCCCATCAGTTGCATGGACAACAGCAGGCCGGAGAGCAACCAGTCGCGGTAGTCGCCGGCCAGCAAAAAGTTCAGATCAAACATGCGTGACAGTCAGCGGCGAGGTTCAGGCGTCGATCTTGTCCGATTCGATCTTGAAAGTACGTTTTTGAAATTTCACATTGCTCGTCGGGCCATACCATTTGAAGAACAGTTTTTCCGCCTCGCCCGACTTTTCCAGGCTCCGCAGCACCTTGTCGACGGCTGTTTTCACGCCCGTCTCACCCTTGCGGATGCCGAAGGCAAACACTTCCTGGCTGATGTTTTGCGGCAGCACAAGATAATCCTTTTGCGCGGCGCCCAGCTTGGCGTAGTTGTTCAGCAGCGAGACTTCATCGTCGACATAGCCAACGCCCTTGCCTTGCTGCAAGCCCAGGTAGGCCTGGCCCGCCGTCTCGAACGTCACCACATCCACGCCGGGCACGGCCTTACGGATATTCGGTTCCTGCGTGCCGCCCTTGACGGTCAGCACTTTCTTGCCGGCCAGGCCCGCGACCGTCGTGATATTGCTGCTTTTTTTGACCAGCACGCGCTGGCCCGTGTAAAACGTCGACAGGGAAAAATCGATCAGCGCTTCGCGTTCCTTGTTGTGCGTCAAGGACGCCGTCAGGATATCGATGCGGCCCTGCTGCAATTCGGGGATGCGGGCAGCTACGGCCAGCTGTTTGATCACCGGTTTGACGCCCAGGCCCTGGGCGATGGCGCGGCACAGATCCACTTCATAGCCAACCAGCTGGCGCGACTTGGCGTCGATGAAACTGTTTGGCTCGTCCGTGCCCAGGGTGCCGCAGATCAGCTCGCCCTTCGCCTTGATGGCGGCCAGCTGGTCCGCTTGCGCCACTTGGGTGAAGGCGATGGAGGTGAAAAGAAGCGCGGCGAAATGAAGACGGGTCTGCATGGAATTCCTCTGGTGGATAATGAATGCCGCCATTAGACCGCAGCGCTCTTATTTCCAAAAAGGAATCTTTTCACCCTTGCATATGAAGAATTCATCTAAGGCCTCATCTAAGGCGCCAGCGCCTGTGTGCCGCCGCCGAGGCGCAGGATCGCCGCTTTTGCCCCCACGGCGCCCGGATAGCGGGGGTCTAGCTGCAGCGCCTGGCGGTAGGCTGCCACCGCTTGCGTGTGCAAACCTTGCTCCACATAAAACTCCGCCAAGCTGTCCTGCAAATTCGCGTCGCGCGGATGCAGGCTGGCGGCCGCCTGCAGCACGGCCATGCCTTGCGCGACGGCCCCGCTGCCTTTCAAACGGTAGGCTTCCAGGTTCAGCGCCGCCGGACTGGTCGCACCCAGCGGATCGCGGGCCAGCGCCAGACGCAAGGCGGCGAGGGCCGGTTCCCACTTGCCGGCGTGCAGCAAGGTCAAGCCTTGCAGCGCATGTGCGCGGTCGCTGAGCGGATACAGTGCCACGGCCAGGCTGCTGGCCGCCAGCGCCGATTCCGCCTCGCCGCGCGCGGCCGACGCTTGCGCCAGTTCCTGCAGTTCGGGCACGAAATCGGGGTAGGCACGCTGGCCGCGGAAGGCCGCGCGCAGCTGGCTATCGAGTGCAGAAATAGACGCGGAGGCGGGCGCAGGTGCGGCCGGCCAGGCGATGGCGGCCGTGCGGTCCCAGCTGGCGGCCAGGGCCACGATGGCTTGCTCGAAGGCAGGATCGAAGCGGGGCAAGGTGCCGGCCGCCGCGCCTTGCGACAATAAAACATAGTCGCGTGCAAACGCCAGCGCGCCGCCACGCGAGTATGTGTCCAGGTCGATGCCCGACTGGCGCAACACCGCGGCCATGCCGGCGCCGGCCGCCAGGAAGACGCGGCCGCCTGCAGGATGGCGGGCCGCTTCGATATAGGCGCGCGCCGCCTTGGCGTCGGGCGCCAGCGCTTGCCGGTTGATTTGCAGGAATGCCTCGCGCGTGGCGGCCGCATCGGCATAGGGTTCATTCGTGCGCTCGGCATGCGCCCTGCCTTCCTCGAACAGGCCTTGCGCCACCTGGTAAGCGCGCTGCTCACCCGCATCGGCGATATACGTGTTCAACTGCCATGGTTCGCCCGTGACCACCTCGAACAGACGCTGCACGAAAGCCTCGGGATTGACGCGCTCCAGATTGGCGGCGACGGCTATGGTGAGCTTGCGCGACGGGAAACTGTACAGATAAGTGACGGTTTCCGGCTGCTGGCCGCTGTGGGCAATGGCGTAACGTCCGCCCGTGGGGAAGATTTCCCAGCCCATGCCGTAGTTCGTCAAGCGGCCCGCGCGCGTGGCCATCGGCTGCACCATGGCGGCCACGCTGGCCGCCGACAGGATCTTGCCTGCATGGACGCCCCTGCCGAACGCCAGCATGTCGGGCACGCTGGCGCGCGTGCCGCCGGCCGAAAAGCGGCTGCTGATATCGATGAATTCCGAATTCTTCCATTCCTTGCCGGCCAGCCGGTAGCCGCGCACGCGATGGGCAATCACGGCGTCCGGGTCATCCATGACGGTGGCGTCCATGCCCAGCGGCCCCCATACGTGGCGCCGCATGTAGCCGCCATAGCTTTCGCCCGAGGCGCCCTCGATGACGGCGCCCAGCAAGTTGTAGCCATAGCTGGTGTAGCGGAAGCGCGTGCCCGGTTCGGCGATCAAGTCGAACCGTTCGAAGACGGCGATGGACTGGCGCGTATCCTTGTGTTCCTTGAAATGCTGCTCCGCCTTGCTGTCGCGGTAGGCATCGATGCCGCCCAGGTGGCCCAGCAACTGGCGCACCGTCACGGGAAACGCTTTGACGGGAAAGTACGGCACATAGGTTTGCACAGGAGCATCCAGGTCGACCTTGCCCTGTTCGACCAGTTGCAGAATGGCCACCGCCGTCATGGGCTTGGTGACGGACGCCAGCCGGTAGCTGGACCGGGCCGTGGCCGGCACGCGGTTTTCCAGGTCGGCATAACCATAGCCTTTTACCCATTCCACGTCGCCCTGGCTGAAACCGACGGTCACGCCCGGGATGCGCTCCGCACCCATGCGCTGGGCCGCCCAGCCGTCGAAGTCGGCCAGTCGCGCGGCCAGCACAGCGGAGGGAGCGGAACCGGCTTGCGCCACACCGCAGAGCAGCGCCAGCGCGCCGGCGACACCGTAGTATTTGCTGCTTTGCATAATCAGTCATTCCCTGGTGAGGCCGCGTCCACCACGCGGCGCTGATGCATGATAAGCATGATGACGGCTCCACAGGCGGGCCGTGCACGAAATGCACTTGCCCCGCATGAACGGCACCAAAGAGGATGAAAATGTTGCAAAAGGGTAGCAAATGAACAGCTACAATGCCCGCCATGCCCTCCTTCTTCCACTACCTGCTGCGGTACTGCCTCGCTTACTGCCTGGTCTTGCCCGGTTTCGCTGGCGCCATGGATCGCCTGCCGCTGGACGCGGGCTGGCGCGCCTGCGGCACAACAAGCGCCGCACCCGCCGCCACGCTGCACCAGTTGCTCCGGCCGGGCCAGCTGCTGTGCGTCGAGCGCGAGGTCACCTTGGCCGCCACGCCGTCGTCGACGCAGCTGCTGGTGCTGTCGGCGCTGGCCGCCAGCGAGCTGTGGCACGATGGTGTCTTGGTCGGCAGCAATGGCCAACCGGCCGGGCAAGCCAACGGGGAACGCGCGGGCGACATCGATTTCGCCATTCACCTGAGGCCGCAGCAGTTGGCCAAGGGCAAGCACCACCTGCGCCTGCTGCTGTCGACGCAGCAGGCGCCGGCGCACCTGGCGTCGCCATTTTATGCGCTGTACCTGGTCGACCGGCAAGACTACCGCGCGGCGCTGGCCTGGTACAGGCTGCCGCCGCTGCTGCTGGCCGGGGCGCTGGGCGCCGTCGCCCTGCTCTTCCTCGCCTTGACGGTGCTGTACCAGCGGCAGCGGCACTGGGCCATGTTTGCCGCGCTGTGCCTGGTAGCGGCGCTGCTGCTGGTGGTGGAACTCTGGCGCAGCGTTACCGGCTATGCCTACCCCCTTGCACTTGCCGCGCCTGTACGCCGTCAGCGCCCTGACCTGGCTGTTTTCCGCCCTGCTGCCCCTGTATTTTTATACGGCATACCGGCTACCCCGCTGGCCGCTGGCGGCGGCAGTGCTGCTGGCATGCATCGCGCTGGCCGGCGCGCTGCCCACGCATTTCGACGCGCGCTGCTGGCTGATGTTTCTGACGGGTCTGGCAGCGAGCCTGGCGCTCAACCTGGTCGCCCTGTGGCGCCGCCTGCCGGGCAGCCGCGGCGGCACGCTGATCGCGCTGGCCTCGTGCGCGCTGCTCCTGCTGACGGGCAGCCAGTTTGCCGAAGGCGGCTTCGCCCTCGTCGTGTGCTTTTTGCTGCTGCCCCTGTGCGCGCAACTGCTGGCCCAACTATTGCACGAACGCAGCAAGGCGGCGCGTGCCCAGCAACTGGAAAACCAGCTCTTGCGCAAAAGCATGCAACCGCATTTCCTGATGAATTCATTGAGCCTGATCAGCGAACTCAGCGCGCAATCGCCGCAGGCGGCCGAAACCTTCATCGAGGCGCTGGGCGCCGAGTTGCGCATGCTCAACGAGTTTGCCCAGCAGCCCAGCATTGCCCTGACGCAGGAACTGGCCCTGTGCGAGAATTACCTGCGCATCATGGGCACCCGGTTGCAGCAACCGTGCCGTTTGCAACTCGATGGCGAGGCAGCGGGCATCACCGTGCCGCCCGCCCTGTTGCTGACGGCGCTGGAAAACGCATTCAGCCACAACCGCTACCGCCACGGTGCGGCCTTTATCCTGCGCATCGTAAAACATGCGCAAACGCAGGTGCTCACCCTGATCGTGCCGGAAGGCGAGACACGCCCGCACGCGGGCAGTGGCGTGGGCGAACAGTACATCCGCGCCAGCCTGCAGGCCGTGTTTGGCGATCATGCCCGCTATGTCAGCGAATATGCCAGCGAACAACTGCCAGCAGGCTGGCGCCTCACCTTTACCATGCCGGCGGCGCCATGAACGTGTTGATACTGGAAGATGAACCGCTGATCGCGCAAGGCCTCGAACGCGAGGTGCGCGCGCATTTCGGCGAGCGGCTGACGGCGCTGGCGCTGCATGACAACGTGCCGCAAGCCCTGGCCGCCCTGGCCCAGGACAAGGTCGACTTGCTGCTGCTGGACTTGCACCTGCACGGCGCCGACGGCTATGACTTGCTGCGCCTGGCCCCAAAAGCCCCGTTCCAGACCATCATCGTCTCGGCCCACGCGGAACGCTCGATCACCGCCTTCGAGTTTGGCGTGCTCGACTTCGTTGCCAAGCCCTTCAGCCGCGAGCGCCTGCACAAGGCGCTGCAACGCTATACGGGACGGCACACGGAAGCGGCCTCGCTGGCCGTCAAGAAACGGGGAGCGCTGGAATGGATCGCCATGGCCGAGATCGACCACGTGCAAGCCGATGGCCACTACAGCAATATCGTGCTGCGCAGCGGTGAACAGTGCTTTCACGACCTGGCTATCGATAAGCTCATGGCCCTGCTGCCGCCCCACTTCCTGCGCGTGCACCGCTCCTACATCGTCAACAGCCTGGGCTTCAAGCGGCTGCAGATCGCGGCGGGCGGCAAATACGCGCTCGACACGCAGACCAGCACGGGCATACCCGTCTCGCGCAGCAGCTATCCCGCGCTGAAACAGCGGCTGCTAGGTTAAAGTCCCCGCTTACCAGTGCTGGGCAAAGTTGGGGAATGGCGAGGCCATGTGTTCGGGCTCCACGGGCGGCGCCATCCAGTCGCGCGGGTCGACCTTATAGTACTGCAAGAATTGCGCATACAGCTCTTCGTGGTGCTCGGCCATCTGATACGGCTTTTCAAAGAAGGTTTCCGTGGCCACGGCGAAGAATTCGGCGGGATTCGTGGCGCCGTAATGGTCCATCACGCTTTGCTGCTGGTAGATGGCGTCGCGGCGCAGGTTGTCAAAGTCGCGCGACAGCACGGTGGCCCAGCTGCGGTAGCTCGACACGCTGGGCAGGTAGGGGGCGCCATTCGCGGCGCCCGATTCGCTGTCGAGCTGGTGGGCAAATTCATGCAGCACGACATTGTGACCATCGGTCCAGTCGGCCGCCCCGCGCTGCACGTGGTCCCAGGCCAGCACCACGCGGCCATCGCCCCAGGATTCACCCAGCAGGCCGTTGGCCGATGGCGTCACCACGCCGCCCGGCCCCACTTCATCGCGCGTGACGATGAATTCGTTGGGATACACGAGGATGGTGTCGAGCTCCGGATACACCTGCGTCTGGCGATTGAGCAGCAGCAAGCAAGCCTGGCCAGCAATCGTGTAGCGCATCTCGTCCGTGATCTCCAGGCCGCCACAGCCGACAAATTTCTTTTGATACAGGAATTGCACGACGAGACGGCGCAATTGTTCCTGCAGCGGCGCCGGCATATGACGGTAGACGGGAATATTGTTTTCCAGCACGGCCAAGCCTTCGGCCGGCAAGGGTTTGGCCAGGGCCCGCTTCAAGCGCCAGCGGGGAAACCACAGCGACAACACGATGGCGGCCGTGACGAGCGCGATCCACAGCAGCGGGTTCATGCGGCGACCCGCTTCAGGACAAGGAGGGCAATGGGGCAAAGGGAGATGGCGTAGGCAGACAAGGACAAGCTCCTTCAAGTGAACCCGCGCGTTGCGGGCAGCAGTCCAGCCCACATGGGGATGCTTGCAGTCTTTTCAATCCGACTACGTGAAACGGCCTGCCCGAACGCCAAAAGCCGGGGTATCACCCGGCTTTCAACATGCATCTGAGAATCAAAACCACAAGCATTACGCCTGCCAGCCGCCACGCGGCCGCTCAGGCGCAATATTGTTTTACTCTGCAGCCTTTTGCTGCGGCGCGCCAAACAGGGCCGCCACCAGCGGATCGCGCGTTACGGGACCGCGGTTGACGCGGATGGCGTAATGCGTGTCATCGGCCAGGATGTGGAAGTGGCGGCCGCTGCCTGCCATGCTTTGCTCGCGCAGGCCGGGACGGTCCTTGCGCGGTGGCGCGCCTTCGCGTTTCGGCTGGACGATGGCGGCCAGGAAGGCGCGCACGCGCTCAGGGTCTGGCGTCAGCTGGTACACTGCCTTGCCCAGATAGGTGGCGGTGCCTTCGATGTAACGGGCCAGTTCGATCACGCCCGCTTCGCGCAAGTCGCGGATGTATTTGCGGGCGCCCGATGGCGAAAACTTGAGGAACCACGCAATTTCGTCGGCCAGCATCTCATGCAGCGACAATTCGCCGATCAGCTTTTGCATGTTTTCAATGCGACGCAGGGTGGCCGACGTCGAACGCACGCGCTCGATCGGTGCCATGGAAATGGGATTCATGCGTTCCGGGGGATGGGTGCTGCGCGTTCTACCATTTGCGAGCCTTTTTCGGGGCTACGAAGTTCCTGGTGCGCTGCCTTTAATTCGCTCTTCACGTGAGACTGAGTCATTGCATGCATTTGAATACTCCTTTTAACGATTGCCGGTAGCCCGGATTGTTAAGTTCTTGGCAATTTTTATACCAGAACACCACGAATCCTGAGCGTCTGGGCACAGAATGCCATCCTGCTCCTCACTGGTCTGTGCGTTAACGAACATTAGAAGCAAGAAAGTGAAAAATATTGCCCTACTGAATTCTTTCTCTCATGGCATCTAAAAATAGCATCTGAATTGGCATCAGAAAAACGCTGCGCCCCACTCTGCCCCCATTCAAGGCGCAAAGTGAAATAGCGAACAGAAGCGGAAGCGCCATTGCAATAAATTTAAGCTTCGCACGCGGCGTCCGCCGCCCGCATCGCGATACTTCGACTCTTGCAAAGGAAATATCATGAAAATGCCTGCCCTGTTGGCCGCCGCCTTGCTCGTCACCCTGTCCGCCTGTAAGAAACCGGCCGAGGCGCCCCTGCCCGAAACGGCACCCAACCCCACGTCCGCCCCACAAGTGATGCCGCCCCCCGTCGCGCCAGCCACGCCGGAAACGGGGCCTGGCAGCACGACGCCGCCTGCGCCGCTGACCGATCCCGCCACCGCACCCGCCCTGCCGCCCGCCACGGCGCCGAAGTAAAGCCTACAGTCGAGGCCGCCGGACGGTGATCAATCAGGCGCCCGCGCGGCGCCATCCCTACTCCACGGGGGAGTTACGCGTTGCCAGCCTGTTTGCAACGCGTTTTTTTACGATTGAGTCGGCCACGCCATTTAGGTTCACCTTCAGTGAACCTGCAAGCCGACATCGAACCCGCCCGCCAAAAATGCGGCAATCCGCACATGCTTTCCCCTCGCCGTGCGGAAAGGCGGAATATGGCCATTTCCCATTTTCAATACATTCAAATTAAACCTTTATAAACAATCACTTGCAATAAAGGTCAAAATGCGCTCCACTGGCACGGAAGATGCTTTTATATTTTCATAACCGCCATCAGAGCGGCAGCCTGACCCACTATATAAAACCATCTACCTTTTGGAGACAACAGCATGGCAAGCACCTTCCGCATCTCGTCCTTCCTGAACACCAAGGCACTGACCGTGGCCGTCGCACTGGCCGCGCAATTCCCGCTGGCCGTCCATGCAGCCGATACCGTACGCCTGGGCAACCTGAAATTCGCCCATTACGGCGCCGTCGCCTACATGAAGGAAATCGCGCCCAAATATGACTTGAAAATCGAAGAGCGCATCTTCGCCAAAGGCCTCGACATCGTGCCAGCCATGATCGCCGGCGAAATCGACGTGTCCGCCAGTGCGCTGGAAGCGGCCATCACGGGCCGTGCCACGGGCTTGCCCGTGTACCTGGTGGGCGGCTTCGCCAAGGGTGGCGTGCAGATCGTCGGACGTCCCGACCTGAACATCAAGGGTATTGCCGACCTGAAAGGCAAGAAAGTCGGCGTCACGCGCGGCGGCCCGCAGGAAATCCTGCTGTTTGCCGAGCTGACCAAGGCCAAGCTGACCTGGTCCGACAAGCCGGGCAAGGACGTGCAAATCCTGTACATGGGCTACCCGGACTTGAACCAGGCGCTGCTGACCAAGGATATCGACGTCATGAGCCAGTCCGAGCCGTACTCCACGCAAGCCATCCACAAGAAATACGGCGCGGCCATCATCAAGCCCTATGACACGCCGCTGGGCGAGCCCGTGCGCGCGCTCGTGATGACGGAAAAGATGTACAAGGAAAAGCCGGCCGTGGCCCAGCGCTTCATGGATTGCTTCGTCGCCGCCACCCGGGCGTTTTTGGCCGACCCGAAACTGGCGGAAAAGTACGTGCGCGAATCGATGTTCAAGAACCAGATCACGACCGAAGATTACCGCGATGCCATCGACAACGCCATCTTTACGGAAGACATCACGCAAAGCCACGTGCAGCTGACCACCGACTATATGGTGAAATTCGGCGTGGGCCGCATGGCCAAACCGCCTGCCGCACAGGATTGGGTCAAGCTGGATCTGCTGGAAAAAGCCAAGAAGTCGTATGCACCACGCTAACCAAGACCACGCCAATCTGAAAGTATCACGATGAATATTCAAATGATGAAACGCTTCGCGCACGGTGCCGCCGTGCCCGTGGCCGTGCTGCTGTTCTGGCAGGCGCTGTCCACGTTCGGCTGGATCAATCCGCAAATCCTGCCCTCGCCCGTGGCCGTGGTGGTGAAGTGGTATGAATACCTGATTCCCATGGAAGCGTACACGCCCGAAGCGGGCAATTATCTGGTGTGGATGTTCTCCGGCGAACTGCCGCATGACGCCTGGGCCAGCCTGTCGCGCGTGCTGGGCGGCTTCGCCATCGGCGCCGGCCTGGCTTTGCCGCTGGGCCTGCTGATGGGCACCAACAAGACCGTCTATAAACTGTTCGATCCGCTGGTGCAGGTGCTGCGCCCGATTCCGCCCATCGCCTACATTCCGCTGGCGATCCTGTGGTTCGGCCTGGGCAACCCGCCCGCCTTCTTCCTGATCAGCATCGGTTCCTTCTTCCCCGTGCTGATGAATACCATCGCCGGCGTACGCCAGGTCGACGGCATTTATATTCGCGCCGCGCGCAACCTGGGCGCCAGCCAGATGACGATGTTCCGCCGCGTTATCTTGCCGGCCGCCACGCCCTACATCCTGGCTGGCGCGCGCATCGGCATGGGCACGGCCTTCATCGTCGTGATCGTGGCGGAGATGATCGCCGTCAACAGCGGCCTCGGTTTCCGCATCCTGGAAGCGCGCGAGTACTTCTGGTCCGACAAGATTATCGCTGGCATGTTCACCATCGGCCTGTTCGGCCTGGCCATCGATATCGCCATGAATGCCCTGAATAATCATTTGCTGCAGTGGCACCGCGGCCTGGAACACTAAGAGGAACGGCCATGACCACGATCAATATCAACGCAGTCAATAAAATCTTCACCACGGGCGGCGCAGACGTCATCGCCCTGAAGGATATCAACCTGGAAATCGCCAGCGGCGAGTTCATCTGCCTACTGGGGCCGTCCGGCTGCGGCAAGTCGACCCTGCTCAACGCCATTGCCGGCTTTTCGCAGCCGACATCGGGCCAGATCCTGGCCGGCGGCAAGCTGATCACCGAGCCCGGTCCCGACCGCGGCATGGTGTTCCAGGAATACGCGCTGTTCCCCTGGATGACCATCGAAAGCAATATCGCTTTCGGCCTGGAAATCGCCGGCAAGACGCCGGCCGAAATCAAGGAACGGGTTGACATGCTGCTCAACATGCTGGGCTTGACGGAATTCCGTACCCGCTACCCGAAAGACTTGTCGGGCGGCATGCGCCAGCGCGTGGCCATTGCCCGCGTGCTGGCCCTCGACTCACCGATCATGCTGATGGACGAGCCATTCGGCGCACTGGACGCCTTGACGCGGCGCAACCTGCAAGATGAATTGCTGAAAATCTGGAAAGTCTTCGGCACCACCATCGTGTTCGTCACGCACTCGATCGAGGAATCGATCTACCTGGCCGACCGCACCATCGTCATGACCTACCGTCCCGGCACCATCAAGCGCGACGTGGCGATCGACCTGCCCCGTCCGCGCGACCCGAGCGACCCCGAGTTCAACCGCCTGAAGCGCATGCTGGGCGAGATGGTGATGGAAGAGCAGCAGCGTCATCACAATGCGGAAACCATGGCGAGTACTGCAGACTGATAGTATGTCTGATTAGTTAGCACCGGGGCAGTGCCGTCTGGCCTGCCCCATCAACCCGACACACGGAGCACCATGGCATTCGGCAAATGGACCCTGAGACCCGCGCTCGGCCCCCTGCTGGCCGTGGGCTCGCTGGTCGTGCTGACGTGGGCTTCGTATGCCTGGGTCAAACAGCGCCAGCTCGATGAATTGCACCGCACGCTCGATTCGCGCGCGGAACTGTATGCGGCGTCCATCGGCGGCGCCCTCAACAAGTACGAATTCCTGCCCCTGGCCGTGGCCCAGAGCGATGCCGTGGCGCAATTGCTGGAACAGCCCAGCGCCGACAAAGTCACGCAGATCAACGCCTACCTCGTCGACATGAACCGCCGCGCGGGCGCCTTTTTGCCGTCTACGTGCTCGATGACAAGGGCACGACCCTGGCATCAAGCAACTGGCAAGACCGCAGCTCCTATGTGGGCGTCAACTATGGTTTCCGGCCCTACTTCAAGGATGCGTTCGCGGGCGGCATCGGCCGCTTTTACGGCATCGGCTTCTCCACCTTCGAGGCCGGCTATTTCATTTCGCAGCCCGTGCAGCGCAACGGGCGCATCATCGGCATCGTCGCCGCCAAGGTCAACCTGGACTGGATCGAGCAATCGTGGCGTACGCCCGGCGCAGGCGAACAGATCTGGGTCAAGGATGCGAACGGCGTGATCATCCTGGCGACCACACCCGCCTTCAAGTTCAAGACCCTGGCGCCGCTGTCGCCGGCCGCGAAGAACGATATCAGCGCGCAGCGCCAGTTCCTGCAGGAGAATCTGCCCATTTTGCCGCATAAGGTGCAGCGCCAGTTCGCCGACGGCGCCAGCGTGATGACCCTGGAGCGCCCGCAGGCTGGCGACACGCCGGCCCTGTCCGGCAGCGCCGACAAGGTGAACTACCTGGCCGTGAACCGCGCGCTGGGCCCGCTGCAATGGCAAATTACCGTGCTGGCCGAGCTCGACCAGGTCGATGAGGCGGCGCGCAACGCGGCCATCGCCGCCGCGCTGGGCTGGGCCTTGCTGCTGCTGGCCCTGATGTATGCGCGCCAGCGCCGGCGCCGCATCGCCGACAAGCTCAATGCGCAACAAACCCTGGCGCGCGCCTATGAACAGCTGGAAATCAAGGTCGAGCAGCGCACGGCCGACCTCGTGCATGCGAATGGCCGCCTGCAGGCGGAAGTGGCCGAGCGCGAGCGGGCCGAGCAAACCTTGCGCTATGCCCAGGCTGAACTAGTGCAAAGCGGCAAGCTGGCGGCCATCGGCCAGATGGCGGCCGGCGTCACGCACGAGCTGAACCAGCCGCTGGCTGCCCTGCAGACGTTTTCCGACAATGCCAAGGTCTTTCTGGCGCGCGGGCGCATCGACGATGCGCTGGACAACCTGTCGACCATTTCCGACCTCGTCAAGCGACTCGGCTATGTCACCTCGCAACTGAAAGGCTTTGCGCGGCGCAGCGACGATGCGCGCAAACCCGTCAGCGTGCGCCAGGCCTTTGCGCAAACCATGCTGCAAATCCGCACGCGCAAGCATTCACAGCGTTTGACCCTGCATGAAAGCTGGCCTGACGGTGACATCACCGTGTTGTGCAACGCCATCGGCCTGGAACAGGTATTTACCAACCTGATCACGAACGCCATGGATGCCGTGCCGGAAAGCGAACCCGTGCAAATATGGTTCCAGGTGCGCCGCGAAGGCGACCTCGCCGTGCTGCATATCACCGATAATGGCCCCGGCATCCCGCTGGCCTCGCTCGACAAGATCTTCGATCCCTTCTATACCACCAAGGAACACGGGCTGGGCTTGGGATTGTCGATCAGCGCAGGCATACTGCGGGCGGCCGGCAGCGCGCTGGCCGTGCGCAACCGCAGCGCGCAGGAAGGGGGCGGCGCACAATTCACCATCACTCTGAGCTGCGCCCCGGAGGAGAATAAGATAGAGACGAAGGAATAGGGAATGCACGAGAATAATTTTGAGGGCATGCAAGTGCTGCTGGTGGAGGACGATGCCGTCGTGCGCAAGGGCGCCCGGCAATCGCTGGAACTGGCGGGCTTGCAAGTCACGGCCGTCGCCACGGCCGAGGAAGCGCTGCCCTACCTGGTGCCCGAATTTGCCGGCATTTTATTGAGCGACATCAAGCTGCCCGGCATGGATGGCTTGAAACTGCTCGATATCGCCGTGGCGCAGGATGCCAGTCTGCCCGTCATCCTCGTCACCGGTCACGGCGACGTATCGATGGCCGTGGGCGCCATGCGCCGTGGCGCCTACGATTTCATCGAAAAGCCGTTTTCCGCCGACCTGCTGGTGGAAGTGTGCCGCCGCGCACTCGACAAGCGCCACCTGGTGCTGGAAAACATGAACTTGCGCCGCCAGCTTGAGCAGCGGGTCGGCATCGAGGCGCGCATCGTGGGCCGCAGCGCGGCCATGGCCAAGGTGCGCCAGCTGGTGCTGAACCTGGCGCCCAAGTCTGCCGACATCATCATCCTGGGCGAAACGGGGACAGGAAAAGAACTCATCGCGCGCTGCCTGCACGACTTCAGCGAGCGGCGCGACCACCCGTTCGTGGCCATCAACTGCGGCGCCCTGCCCGAATCGATCTTCGAGTCGGAGCTGTTCGGCCACGAGGAAGGGGCATTCACGGGCGCCCAGCGCCAGCGCATCGGCAAGATCGAGTACGCGAACGGCGGCACCTTGTTCCTCGATGAAATCGAAAGCATGCCGCTGGCCCTGCAAGTCAAACTGCTGCGCGTGTTGCAGGAACGGCAGGTGGAACGCCTGGGATCGAACAAACTCATTTCCGTCAATTTCCGCGTGATCGCCGCCGCCAAGGAAGATTTGAATGTATTGGCGGAACAGGGGAAATTCCGTCCCGACCTGTATTACCGCCTGAACGTGGCCAGCCTGACCCTGCCCGCCCTGCGCAACCGGCGCGAGGACATCCCCCTGCTGTTCGAATTTTTCGTGCTGCAGGCGGCCCTGCGCTATGGCCAGCCGGCCGCCCTCGTCAGTGGCGAACTGATCGCTTCCTTGATGGCGCAGCGCTGGGCCGGCAATGTGCGCGAGCTGCACAACGTGGCCGACCGCTTCGTGCTGGGCTTGCTGGACGACACCCTGACCCCGGCCGGCTGCCGCGAAGCATCGTTGGCCGAACAGGTGGACACCTTCGAGATTTCCATCATCGAGGAAGCCTTGCGCCGCCACAATGGCAACGTCATCGATGCGGCGGCCAGCCTGAATATTCCGAAGAAAACCCTGTACGACAAGCTCAAGCGATTTGATATCTCGACGGAACAATTTCGATAATCTGAGCAAGTAGCCGACACAGCCATGAGGCGGCGTCCTACCCGTGCCGGCGGCATCCTGTGTGAGAATGCAAACTCTTACTCATCTCTGCACAGGACACTGCCATGAAAACCGCCGCTCTCTTGCTGGCCGCTACCCTGATGACCGTGGGCGGCGCATGGGTGCAAGCCCAGTCGACGACAAATGTCAACCAAACGGGCAACCACACCAACAACCGTAACGATCCGGGCCAGCAATCGGACCAGTCCGACAAACTGGACAACAAGGGCAAGCTGATCCACGACGGCAAGGCCAGCAAGACACGCACGGACAAACGCAGCCGGCGCGGCAAGCCCACGGCACCGCCAACCTCGACGCCAGCGGTGCCCAGCACCCCCATCGCCCCCTCTAAATAGTGTCAGCGCTGCGCCACATTGCTTCCAGGCACGCTATCATCGCGCCTTTGCAAGATAGCTAGGATGACAATGAAAGCAGCATGGCAAGTGATGGTGGCGGCAGGCGTACTGGCCGCAGCGAGTGTACAGGCGGCGCCTACGGTGGGCGAGTGCATGGAACTGACGACGGGCATCAAGTTCAGCAAGAACAATGGCGACGCGCAAGTCAACGTCGAGGAAACCTTCGAGGGCAAGAAACTCAAGGGCACGCAATTGATCCTCGATGGCGGCGTCTTGCTGGCCACGTCTTATCAGGACATCCGCGACGGCCAGGTATTCCTGACAGGCAACATCCATTACAACGAAGACGGTACCGTGCGCAGCAAGAACGTTTATACGTCGCAGTCCGCCATCCCCGCCAACATGCGCCGCGGCCAGGAAGTGCGGGTGCGCTTCACGGACACGCAAACGAGCACCCACTACCCGCTGGCCGGCCTGTCCGACAAGATCACAACCTCGACGCGCACGGATAAACGTGATTTTTCCATCACCTTCCTGGGCTGGGAACGCCTGGAACTGGGCGGGCGCCGCTTCCCCGACGCCTGCAAGTTCGAGCTGCATGACGTGGGCGGCAAGAGCAAGGGTCAAAGCGGTGAATACGTATGGTACGCGCAGGGTTATGGCCTGATCATGACGGATAAGCTGGACCAGGATGGCGACGTGCAGCCGGCCTACCGCATCGCGCTGACGAACATCCTCAGCGCGCCGTAAATACTTTTTGACAACACTACACTAGAAGCTAGCCAAGGGCATAAATCGCTCCGCCTAATTCAGCTGCGCCAGCGCATTCCCCCGCACCTGGAACGCCACCCTGGCCACCGTCTTGCCGGCGTCGTCGACGAGGGCCAGCGCATGCTTGCCCGGCACGGGGCGCCAGCTGATGCTCTCGGCAGCCGCGCCCATGTCCTTGCCATCGAGTACCCAGCGCAAGGCATGGCTGCCCTGGGCCTGGAAGAAGACGCGCTGCAGGGCGGGCGGGATGTCGGGGTCGATGGCGAGGATGCTGTCCTCGGCCGGATACACGATGGCGGCCGGCTTCACGGTGTCGCCCAGCACGGCGATGACGGCGCTTTCCGTGCCGGCGATAAACCATTCACGGCGCGGCGCTTCCAGCGCGGGCTGATACGCCACCATCTGTTGCAGCACGCCGGGCGGCGCTTTCGGCGCATGGCTGGGCACGTTCTTGTGCAGATAATCCATCACGTCGCGCCACACGGGCGCGGCGCCCGTCACGCCCGACACATCCCACATGGGCTTGCCATCGAAGTTGCCCACCCAGACGCCCACCGTGTAGCGCTCCGAGTAGCCCATGCACCAGTTGTCGCGCATGTCCTTGCTGGTGCCCGTCTTGACGGCGCTCCAGAAATTCGTTCCCAGCTCGTTGCGCAAGCCGAAGGTCATGCTGCGCGCGGCGCGGTCGGCCAGGATGTCACCGACGATGAAGGCGGCGCCCGGCTCCATCACGCGGCGCCTGTCCTTGCCAGCCTGCCCCGGCTGCAGGCTGGCCGTGCTGTACAGCCCGCCATTGGCCAGCGCGCGGTAGGCGTTGGCCAGTTCCAGCAGGGTCACTTCGGATGAGCCCAGCGCCAGCGAAGGTCCGTAGTATTCGGCCGGTTCCGTCAAGCTGGACAGGCCCACATCTTTGAGGCGATTGTAGAAGCCATCCTGCCCCGTCAGCAGCACCGTGCGCACGGCGGGAATGTTGAGGGAACTGGCCAGGCTGATGCGGGCGCTGACGTAACCTTTGAAATTGCGGTCGTAGTTTTGCGGCGCATACATGCCCGACGCCGTGGCGACGTCCAGCGGCGAGTCGTCCATGACGGACGCAGCCGTCATCAGCCGGCGTTCAATGGCCAGTTCATACAGGAACGGTTTCAAGGTGGAGCCGGCCTGGCGCAAGGACGCAACGCCATCGACATGACTGCCGCCCGCATTGCCGACATAAGCGAGAATTTCTCCGCTGCGGTTGTCGAGCACAATGATGGCGCCATCGTTGACATTACGCTCGCGCAAGGAGGCCAGTTGCTGGCGCAGGTTTTCCTGCGCAAAGCGCTGCAGAGGGCCATCGAGGGTGCTACGCACGGAGGCGCCCGATTGCTTGAGCAGCTGCTGCGCCACCTGCGGCGCGGCGGCCAAGTCGGCGTACAGGGCCGTGCGCTGCAAGGCCGTCTGCACGCGCTGGCCGATCAGCTGGCAGCTGCTATCCATGCGCCACTCTTTCGCCAGCGCGCAGGCGCGGCGCGTGACGGTGGCCGGCGGCGCGTTCGGCGCCCGCACGAGGCTGGCCAAAATGATGCCGTCCGTCTGATTCAGGCCGGACGGCGCCTTGCCGAACAGGCTGTACGAGGCGGACGCGATGCCTTGCAGCTCGCCGCGGAACGACACCAGGTTCAAGTACGCCTCGAAAATCTGCGCCTTGCTCCAGCTATCCTCGATGGCTTGGGCGGCGCGCATCTGGTCCCATTTCTGGCGCAGGCTGCGTCCGCCCGAGGACGCCTGCAAGTCCGCGTCCAGCTGGCCTGCCAGCTGCATGGTGATGGTCGAGGCACCCCGGGGCTTTTTCGAAAACAGATTGTCCCAGGCAGCCGTGGCCAACGCGGACACATCCACGCCGCCATGGCGCATGAAGCGCTGGTCTTCCGCCAGCAGCACGGCCTGCTGCACGGCGGGAGAAATGTCGGCCAGCGGCACCCACGGCAAGCGCCGCACTTTCATATCCACGCGCAACGATTGCAGGGGCGCGCCGCTGCGGTCCAGCAGTTGCGCTTCCGAACTGCGGTAGGCGGCTTGCACCTGTGCCGGCGTCAGCACCGCTTGCGCAGATGCCGGGCCGGCCAGCAGGCAGCACATCATCAAAGCCAGACGTTTCACTGCCCCACCTTCACATTCGCATTTGGCGACTCGCCAAACATCTCGGGCGAATACATGGCTTCGATGCGCGTGGCCGGCAGGCTGAAGTCACCGGCATTGTTCAGACGCACCGTGTATTCCACGCTCCAGCTGCCCTTCGGCACAAACGCGTAATACGCACGGAAAGCATCAAACGCCCGTTCCTCGAAGGTAGGCCAGACCCAGCCCGTGGATTTTTCGCCGGCCGTGAGCAACTGCGAATCGCGGCCCAGGCCATTGCCCAACACCGTGGCGCTGGCGGGAATCGGGTCGTCGACCACCACCCAGCTCATGTCCGCCTGCGCGGACAAGTCCAGGCGCACGCGGTAGACATCGCCGCGCGACCACTGGCCTGTCGTCTTCTGTTCCACTGGCGTAATGGTTTTCTTGATCGTGTAGCCGCTCGACACAGGCGCCTTGAGCGGGATGGCCGCCAGGCTTTGCACGGTGGCCCAAGGTTGACCCGTGCCGCTGTGCGCCAGGCCCAGCGTATCCGTGCCCTTCGGCCACGCTTGCAGCACGGGGCCGACTTTCGCCGCGCCATTCCACACGAGCGCTTGCGTATCGCCGCCCAGCTTCACGGCGCTGGCGCCCGTCACGGGCGTGGACTCGAACTTGGCCGAGAATTTGGCGATGGCCAGGGTACCCCAGGCGTTGGCCACCGTGGTATCCCAGCGGCCCTTCTTCTGGCGCCCCATGCTGCCGCGCACCAGGCGGCCGATGTCGTCCTTCCACGCCGGGTTGTCCATCACGGCCAGCAGCAGCCGGTTGGCGTTGACGTCGCCCGATACCATCAGCCACCACCAGTTATCCTTGCGCTCGGTGGAAAAGCCCATGGTCGTGCCCTGGAAATTCAGGCGTGACCGCAAAATCTGCTGCGCCTCGGCCAGCAGCGCATCGCGGCGCGCCAGGCTTGGCGTGCGTTGCAGCAACAAGCTCCAGTCGATGACGGCGGAAGTGGGCCACAGGTTCGGACTGATGCTGATGCTCTCCAGCGCATCGGGCGGCACCTTGTTCGAACGCGACAACGCTTCCAGCGCAGCGAGCTTGCGCACGGCCAGGTCGGTCGTGGCCAGCGCGGAGCGGCGCACGATGCGGCCCTGCACGAAGGCCGTCAAGGCTTCTTCCATGCGGTTTTTCGTCTGCTCGGGAATCGCATAGCCCGCTTCCCTGGTGGCCGACAACACATACGCCGTCAGGCTGTCGCTGCCCTGCTCCATGATGGGGAAGTATTTCAGCATGCCATCGCTGTCCAGGTAGGCGGGCAAGCTGGCGGCCAGCTTGTTCCACGCATCCTGGTCTTGCAGGGCGATGGCTTTCGACGTGTTCTGCTCGAAGCAGGTATAGGGGTAAGCGGCCATGTACTCGCGCACGCCGGGCAGCTCGCCGCCCAGCTTGGCGACAAAGCTGGTCTGGATGCCGCCCCGGCCCGGCAAAGGCGCCGGCCGGCATTTGCACGGACATATTGATCGGCTTGTCGATCTGCTGCAAGGTGGCCTGGTACGTGCGCACGGGCGTGGCCTGGCCTACCTTTTGCGTGATTTTGAGCTTGTCGGAGGTGTTGCCAAGCCCGCTGCCCGCCTTGGCGCTAATATCCCACACGATGCTTGCCGCACCGAGCGGCACCTGGTAATCCCAGCCCACTTCGCGCGCTTCGCCCGCCGCCAGGGTCAAGCTCTGGCGCGGCAAGGCCTTACCGGCAGCGCTGGCATTGAGGTCCACGCTCAAGGAGGCGGCCGAGGTGTTGCGCACCGTAAATCCTGCGCGCAACTGATCGCCTTCGCGCACGAGTGTCGGCAAGCCCGACATCAGGATCAAGTCTTGCGAGCTGCGAATATCCGTGCTGCCCGTGCCAAACAATTCCTTGCCGGCGCTGGCAATGGCGACGATGCGAAACGCCGTCAGCGAATCGTTCAGCGGCACTTGCACCGTGGCTTCACCCTTGGCGTCGAGCTTGACGGTACCCTTCCAGAACAGCAGGGTGTCGAACAGTTCGCGGCTGGCGCCCTTGCCGCCGCCACCGCCGGCCGGGAAGGCCTTGCGGCCGAAGTGGCGCTTGCCGATCACCTGCATCTGCGCCGTCGCCGTTTCCACCTGCAGGCTGCGCTGCGCCATCATGGTATCAAGCAATTTCCAGCTATCATTGGGCATCAGTTCCAACAAGCCCGTATCGACGGCCGCCAGCGCCACTTCGGCGCCAGCCGGCAACGGCTTGCCGTCGGCGCGGCGCACGCGCACGGATACCTCCGCCTTATCGCGCGTTTTATACACTTCCTTGTCGGACACCACCATGACATTCAGCTCATGCGCCTGCCACCCCACGTTCAGGGGCGCGATGCCCATCTTGTAGGCCGGCTTGCCCAGATCCACCAGCGCCGTCGGCTGCACGCCATCGACCCTGCCCCGCACGACAAACACGGAGACATACACATTCGGTGCGTAGTTCGGTTTGACCGGGATATTCACCACCGGTTCCCGGCCATTGAGCTGGCGCACATAAGTGTCGAGGATGCCTTCGCGCTCGACCGTGATCAGCGCCGTGCCCGAACGGAATGGCATGCGCACCTGCAAGCTCGCTTCCTGGCCCGGTTCATAGCGTTTCTTTTCAGGCAGCACGTCGATGCGGTCATTGTCGCTGGCATTGAACCACCAGTCGCCGCTGCCGGCCACCCAGGTTTCGCGGTTGGCGACAGCCGTATTGCCCGCACTATCCTGCGTGCGGGCGCGCAGAATCAGATTGCCGCTGGCGGGCGCCTTCACGTCGCAAATCAGCAAGCCTTTGTTGTCCGTCTTGCCACTGCAGGCCGAGCCCAGCTTGACGACTTCGCTGCTGTTTTCATACGCATAGAAGCCGCCGATCAAACGCCGGCGGTGCGAATAACTGTTGCGCTGGAAGAAATCCACGGCCACGGCTGCATTCGCCACGGGCTTGCCATTGGTGCCCAGCACGGCGACCGTGAACTTGAAGGCATCCTTGCTCAAGGCCCAGGCGTCGGGCTTGATGCCGATCACGACATTCGATGGCCACAGCGGCACGCGCGTGGCGACCGAGGCCGTCTCGCCATTCGCATCCTGGAAAGCCATTTCCGCCACCAGGTCGCGCGGCGAAGACAGTTGCGGCAACTGGTCGATGACGATGCGCGCGCCGCCCGCCTTGTCCAAGGTCAAACTTTGCGTGCGCGCGGCCGTCGCGCCGGCGCCAGCGTGCCCGCCATTGCCCTCATCCTGCCACTCGCCTTCATCGTCGTCGTAGCCCGTGCCCTGCTTGACGAGCCCTTCCTTCACGTCGCCATTGCTGAAGCTGACATCGGGATAATCAGCAAAAGTCACGCTCTTGTCTTGCAGCACCGTGCGCAGCTTGACGGGTGCGTTGGTGGCGGCGCCACCGGCCAGATACGTGATTTGCGCATCCAGGGCCACCTGCTTCGCCTGCACCGCGGGCGCTTTCGGGCCCTGCAGCACGGCCTTCATGGTGGGCACGCGGAAGGCCTCGACCCTGAAACTACCGGATGGGCGGCCCGCCATCGTCACGCTGTACTCGCCCTGCTTGGCGTCGGCGGGAATGACCCAGTCGCTTTCCGCTGTACCGCTGGCCGACCAGCGCAGGGGCAGCTGGTAGTTCTGGTCGCTGCCCTGGTGCGTGATGACAACGGAGGTGGCGCTGCCGGGACCATTGTTCTTGTCGACCAGGCTCATGCCCTCGCCCGTGTGCTTGCGAATGAAATGCTTCATGTGCACGGTTTCGCCGGCGCGCAGCAAGGTGCGGTCGAATACCGTTGCCAGCAGGGTGTTGTCGGCGCGCGTGTCGTCCGTGGGCAAATTGAAACGCCAGGCTTCGATGCCGCCCACCCAGTCCGACAGGGTGAACGTCATGTCGCCGCCGCTGCGCGCACTAATAAAGTAGCGGCCATTGTTCTTGCAGCTGGAATTGGCCAGCTCGCCGGGGATGTGCGCCACGCCATCCGCACCCGTGGCGCCTTGCCACAGCAACTTGCCGGCGCAGTCGCGCACGGCCACTTGCGCTTTCGCAACAGGCGCGCCCTTGTCCAGCGACGTCACCCACACGAGCGACGATTGCGCGCCATGCTTGAAGTGCGCCGCCAGGTTGGTCACCAGCGCAGCCGTGCGGATATACGCCGTGGTCGGTTTGCCCAGCAGCACCTTGCCGAGGATGGGGCTGGCCAGCTCGACCACATAAAAGCCCGGTTTTTGCAGCGGAATACCGATCACTTCAAAGGTTTTCTTGCCATCCGGACGGGGCAGGCTGATGGGCCGCGTGCCTGCCGCGTCGGCCAGCACGGATTTGCTCATGTTGCCCGCATACTGGGCATACGGCTGCCAGTATTCGCCCCCATCGCCATTGCCGGCCAGGCGCTGCATCCACTCGATGATGAACTTGTCGTCATTGTCGGGCACGCGCAGGGTGGCGCCCGTGGCGGCCGGTGCCGGAGCCGATTCCCTGGCGATTTCCTTGCCCGACAGCACAGGCTCGATATTGCGCACCGTCACGGGCAGCAAGCCGTCGCCCTTGGCTTCGATGATGCCGAACGGGGCCGGGAACTTCAGCAGCGGTGGCTGTTCCCCCGTGCGCACCGTCATGGGGAAGCGCGCGCGATTGAGCAAGGCGCGGCCCGCATCATCCGTCAGCTTCGGCGGCAGATTCAGCACGAAACTGGCTTGCACGGGGAAGGGGCCATTGAACGTGGCGCCATACAGGAATTCCGCCTTTTCTTCCTCTTTTGAAATCGTCGGCGCATACGTCTTGCCGCCGCCCTTCAAGGTCATGGCGCGCACCTGCGCCGCGCTCACGGGCGCGGAAAACTGCACGCGCATGGGCAGGAAGGGAATGCACTGCTCCTTCGGATTGCTGCGCTCGCAGCTGAACTTGGCCGTGAAGTCGGGGCGCGTCTTGAACTGCAGGGTTTGCGCCTTGTCCGTGGCGATGCCGCTGGCGCTGGTGATGCCTGCACCCCACACCAGCGACACCTTGGCGTTGGCGGGGAAGCTGCGCTTGCATTGCAGCACGGTGACAGGCAGCGGCGGCGCGCCCTTGCTGGCAACGGGCATGCCCACTTTCCACAGCGTGCCCCGCTTCTTGAAATACACGGTCAGGTAGCGGTCAAGAAAGCTCTTGCGCAAGGTCAAGACCTGCTCCAGTTCCTTGCCCACAAGCTGCCGCACGGGAATCTTTTCATTGATGCCATCGGCGCGGCAATACGCGTTGGCGGCCACGCTGGCTGCGTTCGGCGCGGCGTCAAGGCCCAGCACGAAGATCTGGTTTTCATCGATATACGGCTGGCCGTCATACGGCACGGCCTCGACGATGGCCGGCCCGCCCGTGGTAAAACGGTAGGACGCTGTCCCCTGCAAGGGCTGGCCCGCCTGGTCCTTCAGCCCCGCTTTCAAGGTAAAGTTGCACGCCACGCCGGCCGGCAAATCGCGCTCGAAATCGTAGTTCCAGTTGCGCTCGTCGGCCCAGCGTCCCGCGCCCGCCACGACGGCAGGCTCGGCCTTGCCGCAATCGATGGAAAACGGCGCCGGCAAGCCCATGTCGCCAAACGGCACCATCGGCGTGGCAAACTGGGCCCGCACCTGGCGCACGGCCTTGACCGTGCCGCTCGGTGAAAACAGGGACACGCCGCTATCGGCCCAGGCCGGTATAGCCAGGCCCAGCGACAGCAGCAGATATAGCGGGCCCAGTTTGCCAGACAGCAGGGATGAAACTACACGGGGGTGATCAGGCACGGGTGACTCCTTGATGAAAAGTGGCGGAGCTGGCTGCGGCGCACGAAAGTTGCCCGGTGGAAGCCCGGTAAGACAACAGAATGCGGCAGGAATACAACATCAATGTAATATTTGTTATCAAGCTCATCATTGTTGCTAATATACAGTGGCACGCGGGTAACAAGTCGTACGATTGCCTCTGGTCGCGGCGCCAGGAAGTCGCCGTGATTGCAAAAATTTTCGGAGGCGAATTAGTTTTTTTCAATACCGAAGTCTTTGTCGTGAATCTGCAACACCATAGATATACAACAATGCTTTGTGCGCTAACGCACCGACCACGTGAACCTGTAACCGTATTCTCTAGTCCAACAGCAGTGCATTTATCGCAAGAAAGCGCACCTGGAATTGTTGTCTACCTCTAGCAATAGCATGTCTGGCAGTTGTCGCATTGATGCAATAGAGAAAATCTCTTATCAACGTTGGGAGTTACTTGTGAATAATCTAAAAAAAATCGCCGTTGCCGCCGCAGTACTGTGCTCCGCCCTCGGCGCACAGGCCCAGGAAATCAACCCCTCCTGGTACATTCAACCTAGCCTCAACGCACTCAAGCCAGATTCCGACTTCGCTACGGATAAAACCGGCTATGGCGCAGGCTTGCGTTTCGGTAAAACCCGTTTCCCAGGATTGGGATATCCAGTTGGGCACCACGTATGCCCGCTCCAAAGATGGCCAACAGCGTTACCAGCAAAATACGCTGGGCGTAGATGGTCTGTACATGTTCTCGCGCAAAGCCTTCCGCCCCTTCCTGCTGGTCGGTGCCGGCATGCAGCGCGACAAGGACACCAGCTTCGCTTTCGGCGAACGCAAGAAGAGCTCGCCTTACGCCAGCGTCGGTCTGGGCTTCCAGTCCACGATCACCGATCAATTGTCGTTCCAGGCTGACGTACGCAATGTGCACGGCTTCCTGCGTGGCAATACGTTCGACCCGAGCAGCAAGGCCAATAACTACTACGTCACCGTCGGCCTGAACTTCGCGTTCGACAAACCACCTGCACCGCCACCACCACCGCCACCGCCGCCAGTGCGTGAAGAAGTCGTCGTGGTCGTGCCGCCACCACCGCCACCACCGCCAGCACGCTTTGAAAAAGTGACGATGGCGGCAACGGAACTGTTCGCGTTCGACAGCGCCAAGCTGGGTCCGACACAGACCAAGCTCGACGAAATCGCCCGCGTGCTGAACGCAGCGCCGGACGTCAACAACGTCGTCATCAGTGGTTATGCCGACCGCATCGGTTCGCCCAAGTACAACGTGAAACTGTCGCAGCAGCGCGCTGATGCAGTCAAGGAATACCTGGTCGCCCACGGTGTTGCCGCCAACCGCCTGACGGCCGAAGGCAAGGGCTCCACCAATCCTGTCGTCACCTGCGATAACAAGAAGCGTGCCGACCTGATCAAGTGCCTGGAACCAAACCGCCGCGTTGAAGTGGAGCAAATTACCATCGAACGCCGCGTACAGTAAGCATGACCAAGTGGTACGCCACTAGTTAAAAAAGGGGCTGCGGCCCCTTTTTTTCATTGAAAGTCACCATGAATTTTTCTACCCGCTATCCCAAACTGGCCGGCCTGGCGCCGTTCAGCAAGCAGATGCGCAGTGTCATCGTCTGTTCCGTCACCGAATGGCTGGAACACCGCGCCTCGAGCAAGGGCGCCGCCCTCGCCTATTACACCCTGTTTTCCATCGCCCCCATCCTCGTGCTGGTGATCGCCATCGCCGGCTTTTTCTATGGCCCGGCCGCTGCGCGCGGCGAGCTGATGGGGCAATTGCAGGGCTTGCTGGGTACGCAGGTTGCCGAAGCCATCCAGCTGGTGCTGGCCGGCGCAAAGAACCATGAACAGGGGCGCATTGCCACCCTCATCGCCAGCGCCCTGCTGCTGTTTGGCGCCACCAGCGTGTTTGCCGAACTGAAAGCCAGTCTCGATGAAATTTGGCAAGTGCCACCCCTGAAGGAAGCGGGCGCCTGGGATATGCTGCGCACGCGTTTGCTGTCCTTCGGCCTGGTGCTGGTACTGGCCTTCCTGCTGATGGTGTCGCTGGTGGTGAACGCGGCCATGGCCATCCTCGCCAACTTCTGGGAAGGCGTGTGGAAAGACACGGCCGTGCTGTTTTACCATCCTGTCGAACCTGATCGGCTTCGCCGTCATCGCCAGCCTGTTTGCCGTCATCTATAAAATGCTGCCGCGCGTGCGCCTGTCCTGGCGCGACGTGCTGATCGGCGCCGTGGGCACGGCCTTCATGTTTTCACTGGGGAAATATGCCATTGGCGTATATATCGGCAATAGCGGCGTAGCCAGCAGCTATGGCGCGGCCGGATCCTTGGTGGCGCTGCTGCTCTGGGTGTATTACTCGGCGCAAATCTTCTTCCTGGGCGCCGAATTCACGCGCCAGTTCGCCCTGCAGCTGGGCAGCATGAAGCACATGCCGAAGACGGAAGACGGCGATGTGCAAGTCAAGATTCTGAAACGCCACCAATCCTGATTATCGGTAGCACACGCAACAACGGCGCCCGCGGGCGCCGTTGGCACTGCCGCAAGCTATTCGCCCAGCAGTTCTGCCACCACTTCCATGCCCTGCACGCGCTCGGCCACCACCTTCACCATGACGATGATGGGCACGCCCAGCAGCAAGCCCCAGACGCCCCACAGCCAGCCCCAGAACAGCAGGCTGATGAACACGGCCGTGGGATTCATGCGGGCGATGCGCCCCGTCATCCAGGTGGTGACAAAAGTGCCCACCAGGGTGGCGATGGCCATCGACGTGCCCGTCACCAGCAAGACCATTTCCAGCGATTCGAACTGTAAAAAGGCCACCAGGCCCGTGGCGATGGTGATGAGCAAGGGGCCGAAATACGGCATGATGTGCAGCAAGCCGGCCACGATGGCCCAGGCGCCCGCGTTTTCCAGGCCGATCACGCGCAGGGCGATCCACATCAGGACCGCCAGCAAGCCATTCGTGACGAGCAGCATGAACATATAGTTCTGGATCGAGGTATTGATGTCTTCCAGGATGTGCACGGTAACCTTCTTGCGGCTCAGCGATGGTCCCGTCAGCTTGACGAGCTTGCGCTTGAAGGTATCGCCCGACAGCAGCAGGAAAAACACGAGGAAGATGACCATGGTGGCCTGGCTGAGGAAGCCCACCAGACCCAGCGAACCGGCCCAGACCCAGTCCATGATCTTGAAGTTGGGCGCCTCGGCGGCGGCGGCGCGGCGGTTGTTGCGACGCGCTTCGGCGCCGGCGGCCACTTGCTCGATTTCATTGGCCACGGCCTGCATTTTCTGGAAAGTGCTGTTCTTGCCACCCGTACTGGCGGCGATCAGGCGCGAGAATTTATGTGTGGCGGCCGGCAATTCTTCAACGATGGATTCAAATTCACCCTGCACGCGCTCGACCACGACGATGGAGCCGAACAGGATCAGGACCGTGACGGCCGTGGCGGCGATGGCGCGCGGCAGGCGCAGCTTTTCCAGCCAGGCGACGACGGGATTGAGGGTGTAGGCAATGAAGATGCCGAAAATGACGGGAATGAGGAATTTCTGTGCCCACTGCAGCGCATAAATGAAGCTGACGGTGGCGATGATGCCCAGCGCCATGCCACGCGCATGGACATGCAGCGGCAAACGCAGGGATGAATCCGGGTGCTCCACGGGCGCGCCGGGAGGTGGCCCGACAGGCTCGGTGGAGGCAGCCGCCACCGGCTCGGGCGGGGTATCTGTAGGCTGGATATGCATGGGATTCCCGCGACGGTCGGTGGAGGGCCACAGGGCCAGCCGTGGGGCTGGCCGCTGCGGCAGGTCAGGCCATTACTTGACGCGGATGTCGTTTTTCACCGATTTCACGCCCTTGACGCCACGGGCAACTTCGCCCGCTTTGGCGGCATCGGCAGGCTGGGCCACGAAGCCGCTCAGCTGAACCACGCCCTTGAAGGTTTCAACGTTGATTTCCGTCGATTTCAGGGTAGGCTCATTGAAGATGCTGGCTTTCACTTTGGTGGTGATGGCCGCGTCGTCGATGTACTCGCCCGTGCCTTCCTTGGTTGGGGTCGAAGCGCAACCTGCAACGGCGAACAGGGAAGCGACGAAAAGGCCAGTAGCGATAGATTTAGTGAATTTCATGGTTTTTTCCTTAGGAGTGGTCAATCAATGTGCTCACAATGAGCTTCTTATACCAGTTTGGTGACTGCGCGCCGGAGGGAGCTCAGTAACCGAACTGGGTTTTTGCAGCCTTGATACAGTCATCCTTGGCTGCGCCGGCTAATGCATCGCATTTTTCTGTCGCGACCTTGTACTCGGCTTTTCTTTTTGCTTCACGCGCATCGCTGCGCGCTTCGATGACTTTCTTGTCCGCCTTGGCATCAGCCAGGGCCGCCACCTTGGTGGACTTGGCCAGCTTGACGCAGACATCCTTGTCGTTGCCCGTCAGCGCATTGCAGCGCGTCACGTCGACGTCGTAGTTGGCATCGGCAATCTTGATGCGCGCCTTGGTGTAGGCACGCAGGGTATTCGTGTATTGCGCCTGGGCCACCGCTTCATCGTAGGCGCGCACGGCCTTCGCTTCAGCGATGCAGACATCCTTCGGGTTGCCCGTGATTTTTTCGCATTCGGCATGCGCCAGCTTGTAATTCAGGCCCGCCTGTTCATTGGCCGCCTTGTAGGCTGCTTTCGCTTCCGGCGTGGCGGCCACTGCCTGGCCGCCCCAGGCGGCGCACGCCAGGCTGACGACGACGGCGGTGAAAAGCTTATTCTTGATCATGTATTTCTCCCTGGTGGTGACAAGCATGTCTGCTTGGCATTACTAACGTTTTACGTGGATCGCCGCCTCTCTTCTGTACGCTGCCGTACACAAGCAATTTATTTTGAAAGCAGGAGACAGACAAGGAGAAATAACAACGTTTTGCTCGATCTCTCCAGGGGAAAAATACCATTTCGACACTAAATAAGTACGTGCGGCAGCGTACAGACCGGAAACAGGGGCATGACTAAGATGGCACTACACCCTCACCGTCAGGAGAATAAAATGAAAACCAACGCCACCTTGGCTGCACTGATGCTCGCCGCCACCGCCGTACTCAGCGGTTGCGCTACCGGCCCTTCCCAGTCACAACAGTACTACCCGGCCAACCAGCCTGAATCCGCCATGTACGGCACCGTCGACTCCATCCAGATCGTGCAGGGTGGCGGACAAACCAGCGGCGCCGGCGCCGTGGTCGGCGGCATCGCCGGCGCCTTGCTGGGCAATACCATCGGCTCGGGCGGCGGACGCACGGCCGCCACCGTAGCAGGCGCCGTTGCCGGCGGTGTCGTTGGCAACCAAGTGGAAGGCCGCAGGCAGCAAGCGCAGGCCTATCAGATCAGCGTGCGCCTCGACAACGGCGAATACCGCACCGTGGTGCAGGACGACGCGAATGACTTGCGCCCAGGCAACCGCGTGCGCGTCGTTGACGGCCGCGTCTACCGCTATTAATTTTCGGCGGAGCTTGCCAGCAGGCATCCGCCATCCCGCATGCGTCGTACGATAACAAGGAGTTGCCATGGGCACCATCATTCTGATCATCTTGATCCTGGCCCTGGTCGGCGTCCTGCCAACCTGGCCGCATAGCCGCAACTGGGGTTATGGCCCCAGCGGCATCGCCGGCCTGGTCGTCGTGATACTGATCCTGCTATTACTGACGGGCAGGTTGTAAAAAAGGCGCTTCGGCGCCTTTTTTATTTCAAGAAGGAAATATCATGACTATCCACAACACACTCTTGGCCACCCTGTTTGCCTGCTGCCTGGCGCCACTGGCACTGGCCCAGACGGCCACGCCGCAGCCGGGCGACCCGCAACGCTGGTACCAGGAAGACAGCACGGCGCAAGCCCAGCTGCGCACCCTGCGCAAGGAAATCGCCGCCGCCCTGGCTGAGGCCAAAAAAGCCTGCCGTTCGGAACCCTCCGCCGGACGCGCCACCTGTCTGAAGGACGCGCAAGACACTTACCGGCAAGACATGGCAAACGCGGAAAAACTGCGCGTAGCGGCGCATCCTCAGTGATGCGCCGTGCTGTTGCGACGCCGGACAAAATTGCAACACCTGACAAAACCGTCGCGAGCGGAAGGGAGAGGTGGCTAAGAAGCGCAACCGTACTCTAGTACGGTGAGCATCGCAGGCCGCCTATACCGACGCGCAGCAGGTTTTGACAGGCGTCACTAAGCGGCGTCGCGCTCGTAAGGCGGCAACTCGTGCACCACGAGCGGCGTGTCTTCCGTGACAAAGGCCAGCCAGCCGGCCGCCTTGATCGCGCGCAAGGCGTCTTGGTAGCCCTGCTCCCAGCGCCACTCGATGGAGCCCCTGGAGAAATTGATATCCTTGGCCGCCATGTGCCAGTCGCGCCCCGCATACGGCAGGCGCACGATGTGCATGGTGCTGTCGCAGCCCAGCGCTACCAGTTCTTCCGTCTGCTGCCGGTTGTGTGCGTCGTCGGGCAGCTTGGCGTAGAGTTCGCGCAATTTGTGCTGCAAGGTATGCGTATTGACGTAATCTTCGATATGCCGCTTCGAGCGCGATGCGAAAGTGACGTCCTTTTGCCGCGTCTGCACTTCATCCAGGGTGGTCGGTTCCGGCCCTTCCGAGCTCCACAAGTCGACCATGAAGACCAGGGTGTCGACATGGGGCGTGTCGTCGAGCACGGTTTCCAGCGGGGTGTTCGAGTACAGGCCGCCATCCCAATATAAATCGCCTTCGACGCGCACGCCGGCAAAGCCGGGCGGCAAAGGCGCCGCTGGCGCGGATATGGTTTGCCGTCACGGACTGCTGCTGGCTGTCGAAACTGGTGAGGCTGCCGCATTTGACACGCAGGGCGTTGACCGTCAGGCGCATGCCGCCCGGCTGATTCAGGTAATCGAAATCGACCAGTTCTTCAAGGGTGCTGGCCAGCTCGCTGGTGTCATAAAAGCTGGCTTCTTCCGGCTTGACGGCGATTCCGGCAGAAAACAGGCTGAAGGCACGCGGCTTGAAGAAGCCGGGCACGCCGCGCAGCACCGTATCGAGCGTGGCAAGCCAGATGTTCGAGCGACGCTGCTGGTCGGATACCAGGTTCATGTCGATGCTGTCGCGGTGCGCCACGCGCTGCCAGAACTGTTTCAACCGCACAAGCCGGTCCTCGTGCTTGTTGCCGGCCAGAATGGCGGCATTGATGGCGCCAATCGAGGTGCCCACTACCCAGTCGGGCGCCAAGCCATGTTCGTGCAGCGCTTGGTAAACCCCAGCCTGGTAAGCGCCCAATGCGCCGCCGCCTTGCAGCACCAGCACGATGCGCAGGCGCGACGGATTTAACTGATTGATCGGTGTCTTCGAATTCGTCATCAAGATGGCCCCTCTGTCCGCCGCGCGGAATGCGGCGTGAATCATTGTAAGGGATTGCGTCCGTATGCGCCGGACGGTGGGTACGGGCAAAAAAAAAACGCCGTCGATGACGGCGTTTCTGTGCAACACGGCTGGCGTTCAGCGCTTGCGGCGCAGCCAGCTGGCGGCGACGGCGGCGACGGCCACGAGGACCAGAGCCGGCTTGACCAGCTTCTTGCGTCCGATAAACGATAGCGCCGTCAGCACGTAGGGCATGGCGCCCTGCAAACGCATGCCGCCCGGCGCCAGCAGGGATTCGACGCGGTGCCCGGCAAAGCCGACCGCCGTTTCCACCACGCCCTGCAGCATCGACTCGGGGCGCAGTGCATAACCCACGTTGGCGCGCGCATGCACGATGCCCACGCGGTACATTTCACCCTGGGCGATCAGCAGGCGCTTGCGGGCGGCTTGCGCCGCCAGTTTGTCGTTGTCCGACATGAATTCTCCTCGAAGGCAGCTTACATCAGCATGTCGCGGTCAGCCTTCAATTCCGCCATGGTGGCCGGCATGGACAGCTTTCCTTGACGCAGCATGGCACGCGCATACATGACCAGGGCGATGGCCAGCAGTACGAACACGACCGTCATGATCGCCAGGATCTTCCAGCCCAGGCTATCCCACGCCAGGAAGACGATCAGCACGCTGCCGTAAGCGATGGCGAACAAGCCCGCCACCGTCGCCAACGCGAAAATGACAATCAGCTGCAGCATGTGATTGCGCACTTCCGACAGTTCGATGGTGGCCAGTTCCAGCCGCGACAACATCAGTCCGACGGCGTTTTTGGCCAGGCCGGCGACCGAGCCGATCAATCCCGGCCCCTGGTGAGACGAAGCAGACTTGTCCATATCGCTCCTGACAGTGGATTACTTGCGGCCCAGGATGAAGCCAACCAGCACGCCGACGCCAGCGGCGACGGCCACCGTGCGCCATGGGTTTTCCTTGACATAACCGTCAGCCTGAGCAGCCATCTGCTTGGTGGCAACGATGGCCGATGCTTGCGCTTCTTGCGCCTTGGCCAGGGCGGCGTCCAGGGTTTTCATGCCCTTGATGCGCACTTCATCGGCTTTTTCGCCGGTCAGGGCGGCAGCGGCGCTGAACAGGGCTTGCGCATCCTTGACCAGGGTTTTGACATCGTTATTGACGGTGGTGATATTGTTTTCCAACATGGTTTAGCTCCTTAGCTGTGGATGAATGTGGTTACTATACCTACTTTACTCAAAAACACTATTCCATTAGATCGCGCATATCATCGGCGTGCTCTTCCTCGACAGCCATGATTTTGATCAACAAATGGCGTGTGGTCGGATCTTTGTCGCCAATTTTCACGATCATCTGGCGATACGACTCGATCGCTATCCGTTCCGCGATCAGATTGGCACGCACCATGCTCTGCACGTCTTCGGAGTCATCATACTCGGCATGACTACGCGCAAGCAATGTTGCAGGATTAAAATCTGGCTTGCCATTCAATTGCACGATGCGTTCAGCCAGCCAGTCCGCGTGTTCCTGCTCCTGCTGCGCATGCTCGAGGAACTCGGCCTTGATGCTGCCATTGTCGCGTCCGCTCACGGTGTAGTAATGGCGTTTATAGCGCGCAATACACACCAGTTCGGTGGCCAGCGCCCCATTCAACAGGGTAATCAATTCCTGGCGGTCGCCTTGATAGCCGGCCGTCACGGCGCCGTCGTCCAGGTTCATGGCGGCAGCGCGGATGGCGGCCGTGTCGATGCCAGCTGGAATCTCAACAGATGTTTGGGTCATGATGTTTCCTTTCAAGTCTTGCATGGGTATCCACCGGCCAAGGTGCGGCCGGTGCTGCCATTCTACTGCCGCGTCAACTGACGCAGCTTAGCGGCGGGCGGGAATGGCCGTGTTGTCCTCGGACAAGACGATTTCCACCCGGCGATTCAGCTGGCGATTCGCCGCGCTGTCATTACCGGCGGCCGGATAGGCGGCGCCATAGCCTTTCGTGGCGATACGGTCACGACTGATGCCTTGCTCCAGCAGCGCATTGCGCACGGACTCGGCGCGACGTTGCGACAGTTCCAGGTTATGCGCGGAACCGCCCGTGCTATCCGTAAAGCCTTCGATCAGCACGGTGCGTTGCGGGTTGTTTTTCAACACGTCGGCCAGCTTGCGCGCCGTATTGGCGCCATCGGCCGTCAGGTTCGCCTTGTCCGTGCCAAACAGCACGTCGCCCAGGGTGATCACCATGCCGCGTTCGGTTTTCTTGGCGGCCAGGTCGGCCAACTGCACTTCCAGCGCGGCGGCGCGGGCGGTGGCGTCACGCGCCGATGCTTCGGCCGATTGCGCCTGGGCCTTGGCTGCTTCCGCATCGGCCTGCGCCGCCTGGGCGCGGGCCGTGGCCTGGTCAGCCTGCTGCGTGCGCGCATCAAGGCGCAACTGGTCGCGCTGCTTGCCGGCGTTGGCAATATCGGCCTCAGCTGCCTTCTGCTTGGCGACTTCTTGCGCCGTGGCTATCTTTTGCTTGGCCAGGTAGGCCAGCTTGTCGACCTTTTCGCTATCTTCCTGGCGCGTGGCAGCCGCGTTCGCCGCTTCCAGCGCAGCGCTCGCTTCGCGGAATTCACGTGGTGCATAGGTCGACACGATCGGGTTCGATTGCGCCGCCATATAGTCGCCGCGCGTCTGGTCGAGCAGGCTGGTGGTGGTTGGTGCGGAGCTGCAGGCGGCGACAAAAACGGCCATGGCCAGCAGGCCGGGAAGGGTCGTGTAGGTAGTTTTTTTCATGATGAGGTCCTGGTTATTGTTGTTAGTTATTGTTTTGGAGCTTGCTGGTTGGCACGGTCGAGCTCTTCACGCATGACGCGGATGTTCTCGTTGATTTCATCAGCAGCGCTGGTGGCCTTGGCCGAGTTGGCCTTGCTTTGCGCCAGCTTGGCATCGGCTTGCGCCTGGTCGGCCAGGTCGCGTGCCGTCTTGTAGTCGCGGTCTTTCAAGGCCTGGTTGGCCATGCGCATTTTTTCGCGGGCCGAACGCATTTCATCGGGAGCCAGGTCGGCCGCGCCGGCGCTGGCAGCGTTATCGACGGCGGCGCGCGACACGGCGACGTCGGCCGTGGCAGGCGTTTTCAGGCTGGAGCAGCCCGTCATCAGGACGACGGCGGTGGCACATGCGGCGAAAGCGGCCAGCGGGGAAATCTTGAAATCTCGGTTTGTCATTTTTCTTCTCCTGGAGAATGTTAAGCGTGAGGGGGTGATGTCGATGCATCTGAAATCAGGAACTGCGTTTGATGTATGACGTTATAGGCTCCGGCCCCCCGCATATCCGTTCGGTGCCGCACATAGAGTAAGAAATCGACAATGCTTGCATGGGCAATGTGCGCCAGCGCACGTGCGCGCCAGCAAAACCTGAAACGCCCCCGACTTTGGAGCGATTCCTGTAGCATCGGGTATCTGTCCAGAAAGAAATGCTTCTTACCTCACCTATGCCACGCACCATGTCCCTTACCCGCCGTCAGAAAATCGCCCTCGCCAGCACCGCCGTGCTGATCGCCCTGCCCGTCACCGCCTCGCTCGTCCTGCTGAACATGGACTGGAACCGCGCCAAGCCCTGGCTCAATGCGCGCGCCAGCGAAGCGCTGGGGCGACCGTTTGCCATTGCGGGCGACCTGGTGCTGACGTGGCAGCAGCCAACTACTGCGGGGCAAAAAACCTGGCGCGACTATCTGCCCTGGCCGCACCTGCAGGCAAAGGACGTGCGCTTGGGCAACCCGCGCGCCATGGCGGAGACGGATGGCAAGGCGCAGCTGGCCAGCGTGAGCCAGCTGGCGTTCTCGCTCAACCCGCTGGCCCTGCTGGACAAGAAAATCATCATCCCGCAATTGCGCTTCGACACGCCGCAGGTGCACTTGTTGCGCAGCAAGGATGGCAAAAATAACTGGACTTTCGACCAGCAGGAACAGCCATCGCCGTGGCAGTTGGAACTGCAAAGCGTGGTCTTCAGCAAGGGCACCGTGACGCTCGATGATGGCGTCACCAAAACGGCGATGCGCGCCGATGTCGACACCATCGCAGACGATGCGCGCTACGGCATCGCGTGGAAACTGTCCGGCACTTACCACGGCGAAACCGTCAACGGTGGCGGCAAGGCGGGCGGCGTGCTGTCACTGCAGCGGCAAGGCACGCCCTTCCCCATCCAGGCCGACATGCGCGCGAGCGGCAGCAGCGTGGCCATCGAAGGCACCCTGACGCGCCCGGCAGACCTGGCCGCGCTCGACGTGCGCCTGAAAATATCCGGACCCAGCATGGCGCGCCTGTATCCATTGACGGGCGTGTTGCTGCCGGAAACGCCGCACTTCAGCACGGAAGGCCATTTGACGGGCACCCTGGCGCCCCGCGGCGGCGAATGGGTGTACGACAAGTTCAGCGGCAAGGTGGGATCCAGCGATGTCGAAGGCAAGCTGGCCTTTTCCGCCAGCACGCCGCGCAAGCGCCTGACGGGTGAAGTCCACTCGCGCCTGCTGCAGTTTTCCGACCTGGGTCCGCTGGTGGGCGCCGATTCCAGCGCCAGCAAGAAGGAACGGGGCGTGCCGTCGACGCAGCCAGTCGGCCGCGTGCTGCCGGTGGAAACCTTCAAGACGGAACGCTGGACCAGCCTGGACGCCGACGTGCGCTACACGGCCGACAAGATCACGCGCGACGCCGAGTTGCCGATCAGCAAACTCGACACGCATGTAGTGCTGACGGACGGCGTGCTGTCCTTGACGCCGCTCAACTTCAACGTGGCGGGCGGCACCCTGACGTCGCAGATCAAGCTCGATGGCAGCGGCAAGGTCATCGCCAACGGCATCGCCGCCGAACTCAAGGCCAGCGCCCGCCATCTGCACATCCAGCAACTTTTCCCCCGCCTGCCGGCCCTGCAAGCGAGCGTGGGCGAAATCAATGGTGACGCGTCGCTGTCGGCCACGGGCAATTCCGTCGCCACCCTGCTTGGCAGCTCGAATGGCGAAGTGCGCGCGCTGATCAACCGGGGCAGCATCAGCAAACTGTTGCTCGAAGAAATGGGCTTGAATATCGGCAGTGTCGTGCTGGCCAAGCTGGCGGGCGACAAGCAGGTCAAGCTGAACTGCATGGCCGCCGACTTCACCGTCACCAAGGGGTTGATGCGCACGCGCCAGTTCATCGTCGACACAGATGACGCCGTCCTGAATATCGATGGCACGGTGAACCTGGCCGATGAACGGCTGGACCTGACCCTGCGGCCGGACAGCAAGGGCTTGCGCATCTTTTCGCTGCGCTCGCCCCTGTATGTGCATGGCACCTTCAGCAAGCCCGACGTGAGCGTCGACAAGGGCGTGCTGGCCCTGCGCGCCGGTGGCGCACTGGCGCTGGCCGTGGTGGCGCCCGTGGCGGCGCTGCTGCCGCTGGTAAATACCGGCCCCGTCGAGGACAGCGAATGCGCAGCACTGCTGGCCCAGGCGCGCGTGAAACCGGTGGCGCCGAAACCGGGCAAGACACCGCGCAAAAACCGCTGAACAATCCGGCAAGATAGGGCATCTGTGCACGATTACAATTGTTACACGCCTATGTGCGTTGCCGAACAGACCCTGCCTTGTCACAATTCTATTCTGTAATCGTGCCTGAAACACCCAAGACGTGGCGATATGAAGTCCCACCGGCCCATACCATGCCGGCGCCACGAGGTCCGAATTCATAGGAGAACTACCATGCAAATCATTAAAAAAATCGCCGCTACCACATCCGTTGCCGCCCTGCTGTTGAGCCTGACGGCTTGCGCCAACATGTCCGGCCAGGATAAAAACACGGCCATCGGCGCTGGTGTCGGCGCCGTAGCCGGCTCCGTGCTGACGGGCGGCAGCGCCATCGGCGCAGTCGGCGGCGCTGCCGTCGGCGGCGTGATCGGCAACCAGGTCAAGCCGAAGTAATCGTTGATCAAAAAAGCGGGGTGGGTGCCCAGGCGCCCGCCCCGCTTTTTTGCGTCTGCGGCAAAGGATAAAAGCAAGAAGGATGATCAGACGAAGACGTTGGCCATGCCGATGGCGCCGCTATCCTTGACCAGCTCGTAGCAGCGGCAGGAAACGGCTTCCAGCCCCGCCGAATCGAGGATCTCGATATTGCCGCGGCTGTAGGTGATGAGTTTTTGCTGTTGCAGCGCGCTGGCCGCCTTGGTCACGCCGACCCGCCGCACACCGAGAGTGTGGGCAAGGAATTCATGCGTCAGGTGAAATTTTTCGGATTGCAAACGGTCGCGCGTGATCAGCAGCGAACGGGCCAGGCGCGCCTCGAGCACGTGGAAGCGGCTGCACACGGCAATCTGGATGGCTTGCGCCAGCAGAGTGTCCGTGTAGCGGTACAGCAGGCGCTGCAGGGACTCGAGCTGGGCGAACTCGGCGCAGAACTCGGCCCGCGCGATACGGCTGGCCGTGCCGGAACGTTGTACCACGGCACGCACTTGCGCCAGGTCGTGGCCCAGCGCGACGGAAGCGCCCAGGACACCTTCGCGGCCGACAGAACCCACTTCCAGGGTCATCCGGCCTTCCGCCACGGCCAGCAGCGAGATCAGGCAGTCGCCGGGGAAATAGATGTGGCCGATAGGCTGGCCCGGTTCGTACAGCACCTCGCCCACCTCGACCGTGACGGTATCGAACAGCGCCGTCAGGTGCCGCAAGTCGTGCTCGGGCAGGCTGGCCAGCAAGCGGTTGCCGGCGTCAAGCGCGCCCACGGGCGTGCCCAGGCCGGATCGGCCTGCGTCGCGGGACAGGGTCATGCTGGCAGTCGTTGGTGGCATTGCTTTTCCTTGGTGTCGTTACAACTCGACATAATTTTTACTTAGCCTACGGGGCAGTACCGGCCCTGTATGTACGGTGACGCACGGAAGCGGAGCAAGTGGCGCCGCACACTGGCTGCATGCACGGATAACACGCACTACCCATTTCATTATTTATAAAAACCAAGGAGCTTTCCATGACTACCACCACCAAATCCCTCCATCCGCTGGTGCTTGCCGCCGCCGTCGCCGTCCTGCTGTTTTGCGGCGTAGGCACGGCAGCCCTGATGGGCTGGCTGCCTTCGTCCCAGGGCGATAGCCAGCCACTGGCGGCCAGCACCTCGGCCGAACAGCTGGCCAGCCTGCAGGCGAACCAGCCGCCGGCTGGTGCGCAGCCGCTGGCCGCCCTGCCGCCACAGCAGCAACAGCAGCAACAGCCCGTGCGCCAGCCGCAGCCACAGCAGCAACCACAGCAACAATACGCGGCAGCCCCTGCGCCACAGGTGTGCGGCAATTGCGGCGTGATCGAAGCCATCCATGAAGTCAATACGCGCGCCGAAGGCAGCGGCGTGGGCGCGGCTGGCGGCGCCGTCGTCGGCGGCTTGCTGGGCAACCAGGTCGGTGGCGGCCACGGCAGGCAGCTGGCCACCGTGCTGGGCGCCGTTGGCGGCGCCGTGGCCGGCAACCAGATCGAAGGCAGCGTGCGCGCCACGCGCAGCTACAACATCGTCGTGCGCCTCGATAACGGCAAGACGCGCACCGTGCACCAGAGCGCCGCACCGAACTGGCGCCAGGGCGACCGCGTACGCGTCGTCAACGGCGGCTTGCGCGCCATGGGCTAAGCGGTTGGCGGCCAGCGTGCCGCCCGCCAACGTGGCAAATCAAACACACGCCCGGCCTGTCCGGGCGTTTTCTTTAGCAATGTTCGTTGGCGTACAGATGAGCTTGCCCTCGCGCGAGATGATGCACTCAGGAAAGTTCAACGCAGTGTCATCAGGGAGTAACCATGGATAGCGACAAGGCAAGCAGCAACAGGATCTGGCTCGGCTTTATTGGCGGCGGCTTGCTGGCCACCGCGCTGGGCTTCTGCGCGCTGGATCTGGCGCCGGAAGCGGGCGGCCCCGTATTTGGCGTCATGCTGTTGCTCACGGGCGGCATGGTCAGCTGCCTGGCGGGCGCCGTCGGCATGGCCGGTATGCTGGCGTGGGTGCCAGGCATGGCCGATGAACACGCCGATCGCCCCCGATAGTTGAGCCTTGTGTACGACAGCGTACAGAACACAGGGGAAACAACGTAGACACTTAGTCATGGCATCAGCGTTCAGCGACCCAGTCGCCGCGCAATGACAAGAACCGATGGCGGCGCCACGCGCCAGCGCCTGCAAGGGCAAGGCAGTCGCCGTCATCCACACATTACTCTCGGAGGACATATCATGCTGTATACAATCGCCGTCGTACTCATTATTCTTTGGCTGCTGGGCCTGGTAACTTCCTATACTGTTGGCGGCTTCATCCACATCCTGCTGGTGGTCGCCGTCATCATGATCCTGCTGCGCCTGATCAGCGGGCGCGGTTTATAGCCCAGGCCATTAGTCTGGCCTGACAAGAGCGGCGCGCGTGCAAACGGGCGCCGCCTTTTGCCGTCTTGTGCGTACAGTGTGCGCCCACTGGTAAGCAGCGTCATTTTGCAGTAACGTGTACGGGTAGTCTTGGGTATGTCCCAATAACAAAACAAGGAGAAAATCCATGAAAGAAACATTCAAAAAAGGCCCTGGCGCCAAATCCCTGATCGGCATGCTGGTCATCGCACTGGCCGCTAGCGGCTGCGCGGACATGTCCGCGACACAACGCGGCACGGCCACGGGCGCCGGCGTCGGCGCTGGCCTGGGCGCCTTGATCGGCGGCACCACCGGTGGCGGCAGCAGCGGCCGCACGGCCGGCGGCGCCCTGATCGGTGCGGCCGCTGGCGCCGTGATCGGCAATATCTGGTCTAACCGCATGGAAAACCAGAAGCGCGCGATGGAACAAGCCACACAGGGTACTGGTGTGCAAGTGTCGCAGACGGCCGATAACCGCCTGAAAATGGAAATTCCAAGCGATATTTCCTTCGACACCAACCGCGCCGACATCAAGGGCAACTTCCGCCCCATCCTCGACCGTTTTGCCGCCACCCTGAACGAAAACCAGAACACCACGGTCAGCATCATCGGCCATACGGACAGCACGGGCAGCGCATCCATCAACGAACCGCTGTCGGTGGAACGCGCGGCCCACACGCGCGACTACCTGTCCATGCGCGGCGTCTCGCCGACCCGCGTCGTCACGGAAGGCCGCGGCGCCCGCGAGCCGATCGCCTCGAATGCAGATACCTCGGGACGCGCACGCAATCGCCGCGTGGAAATTTATGTAGCCGAAATGGCGCCACGCTAAGTTGACAGCAGCAATAAAAAACCCGCTGGCAAGCTGATTGCCAGCGGATTTTTTCTATTTACAGCAGCTTATTTCGACGTCGTTGCCTTGGCGCCGCTCTCGCCCTCTTTCGCCACCTTGGCAAAGTCGCCCGCCACCACCACCGAGACGGCCGATGGTTTCAGGTACTCGCGCAGGCTCTGGTTCACTTGCGCCAGGGTCAAGGCCGCCACTTTCGCTTCCAGGTCCTTGTCGTAAGCCATGGTGCGGTCTTGCGCCAGGTAGCCGGCCAGTTCTCGCGCCAGGCCCGCATCCTGCGTGCGGCCCACTTCTTCCGATTGCAGCCAGCCTTTCTTCGCCTCGGCCAATTCCTCTTGCGTAAAGCCGTCGGCCAGCACCTTGGCGATTTCCTCGCGCAGGGCCGCTTCCACCTTGACCGTGTTTTGCGGCGCGCTGATGGCATACGCCATCCAGTAACCGGCCGGTTCGCGCGACGGCACCGTCACTTGCGAGCCGACGCCGTACGACAAGCCTTCCTTCTGGCGGATGCGGTCGGCCAGGCGGCTGCGCAAGGCACCGCCACCGAGCATGTGATTGGCGATCAGCAAGGCCGGATAGCTGGCGGCGTCATCCTTGAGGGGAATCGGCTGGATGGCGAACAGCACGCTATTCGCCTTGTCCGGCGTTTCCAGCGTGACTTTCTCGCCGCTGACAGGCTTGACGGCATCGGCAATGCGCACATACGGCTGCTGCGCCTTCCAGCTGCCGTACAGGCTGGCCACTTGCGCCTTCAGGGCGGCCGGGTCGAAGTCGCCCACGGCAGCGAAAGTCGCGTTCGACGCGCCGTAGTAGGCGCCATGGAAGGCTTTCACGTCAGCCACCTGGATGGCTTTCCATTGCGCCAGTTCGGCCGGCAAGGTGGCCACGTGGCGCACATGGCCTTCCGGCGTGGCGTCGAGCAGGCGGCGGAAGGCATTCACGGCCAGTGGCTGTGGTTCAGGCAATTCCTGCTCCGCGCGGCCCACGCGCTCGCGCTGCAATTCCAGGAATTCCGTTTCGTTCAGGGCCGGCTTTTGCAGCACTTGCGCCAGCAAGTCCATGGCGGCCGGCAAGTTCTCGCGCTTGCCCGTCAGCATGGCGGTAACGCCTTCGGCGCTGCCCGTGATGGCTACCTGCATGCCCAGCTGGTCGAACTTGTCCTTCACTTCCTGGCGCGACAGTTTATCCGTGCCGCGCGACAGCAGATTGGCCGTGTAGCTGCCAACAAACGACTTGCCGCGCAAGCTCTCTTCGCTGCCGATCTGCAATTTCAGCACGACGCTGACGGTGCTGCCCTTGGTTTTCTTCGGCAGCAAGGCGCCTTTCAAGCCGTTCGGCAAAGTGAAGCGCGTGGTGCGCGCCTCGATATTGTCGGGGCTGGGGTCGAACGCTTCGCCCTGCGCCACGACGGCGCGGCCCGTGTAGCCGGCCAGTTGCGGCGCCACGTCGGCGTAGGCCGGCACGACGGTGCGGTCCGGCGCATCGGTGGGGATGAAACGGCCCAGGGTGCGGTTCGAGCTCTTCAGGTACTTCTCGGCCGCCGCCTGGACCTGCGCCGTCGTCAATTTGTCGAGCTGGTCACGCTGCAGGAAGAACAAACGCCAGTCGCCGGCCGCCAAGGACTCCGTCAGGGCGATCGTCATGCGCGCCGTGTTCGAGGTGATCAGTTCCACCTGCTTGTTCAGCTGCTGTTTGACACGCGCCACTTCCGCATCTGTGATGGGCTGCGATTTCAGCTCTTCCAGCACTTTCAGCATGGCCGCTTGCGCCGCATCGAGGTTGCCATCGACGGGCACCAGCGCGCCAAACAGGTTGTAGCCCGGCTCCAGATTGCTCACCGAGTTGTATTCGATCTTGCTGGCCAGCTTGGTTTCCACCAGCGCCTTGTGCAGGCGGCCGGCGGGCGCGTCCGTCAGCACGTGGCCCAGCACCTCGATGGCGACGGCGTCCGGGTTGCCGGACGGCGCCACGTGATAGCCAGCGCCAACGAACTGCGTGCCGCCGCTGCGGCGCACCGTCACGGCGCGCTCGCCATCCTGCACGGGTTCGGCCGTATAGGTCGGTTCGATCACGCGCGTGGGTTTCGGAATCTTGCCAAACAGATCATTGATCTGCTTCAAGACCTTGGCTTCGTCGAAGCGGCCCGCCACCATCAGTACGGCGTTATCTGGCTGATAATATTTATGGTAAAACGCGCGCAAGCGGGGAATATTCACTTGCTCGATGTCGGAGCGGGCGCCGATGGTCGACTTGCCATAGTTGTGCCAATCGTAGGCGATGGCCTGGATGCGTTCGCTCGTCACGCCGATCGGGTCGCTCTCGCCCATCTCGAACTCGTTGCGCACGACGGTCATCTCGCCCTTCTGCGTCTTCGGATTCCACAGGTCGTTCTGGTCGATGGCGGCGTTCACCATGCGGTCCGCTTCCATGGCCAGCATCTGGCGCAGGTTGTCGTCGTTGGCGGGAAAGGTGGCGTAGTAATTGGTACGGTCGTACCAGGTGGTGCCGTTGAACTGGGCGCCCGTCGAGTTCAGGATCTCGACCGGGGTTTTCGTGCCCTTCTTGACGCCGAAGTTGGCGCTGGGCTTGAACAGCAAGTGCTCGAGCAAGTGGGCCATGCCTGTTTCGCCATAGTTTTCATGGCGCGAACCGACCAGGTAGACAATGTTGGTGGTCAGGGTCGGCTTGCTGGCATCGGGAAACAGCAGCACGCGCAAGCCATTGGCCAGGCGGTATTCGGTGATGCCTTCGACGGACGTCACTTTGACGGCGGCGCCGCGGTTCGGTGCAGCCTTGCCGGTTTTCTGGGTCGGCGCGGCGTCTACCGGGGTGGCGGCCAGGATGAACGACGGCGAAAGGATGCCGGCGGCAAACAGGAGGGCGGTAATTGGTTTCAAGTCGGAGTCCTGGTAACACTACGTTTAAAGATGCACAGGCGAAAGATACGCAAGCGCAATGCGATACAAACGCAAACATTGCCATAGGCCCGCGCTGCGTCTTCGCCGCCCAGGGAAATTATTGCTCTCACAATTTACGTCATGCTTATCACTTACGCAAGTCCTGTCATCGAGCTGTTATGTGCCCGTGTTATACTCCATGGTTCCAGAACTATCTGCCTGTATATGAGACGAGCTCTCGTCCTGCTCTGCCTTTTTGTTTTCATCGCATTACCCCAGGCGTTCGCCAGCATGGCCTACGCCAGCCCTTCCCCATTCCAGCATGCAATCGCGGCCGGCACAACAGCCACGCCCGCCTTCAGCATCGATTGTGCCGACGCCAGCTTCCATGCGGGCCTGCCTGGCGACAGCTGCGATAGCGAAGAATGCGACAACGACCCCATCACGCTGTACCCGACCTCGCGCCAGGCCGCGCCGTTTTGCGCCATCATTTGGCAAGCGGGACCGGGCGCACTTGCCGAAGCGGACGTGCGGCTGGCCACCCGGCCGCCGCGCGTCCGCCTCTGAACACATGCATGCAGCACCCACGCGCCTGGGGCTTTAGCCGCCAGGTACGCTTTACACTGATCGACTTTACAAGGTTACACACATGGAATGGTTATTTGACCCGACAATCTGGGTCGGCCTGCTGACGCTGGTCGTACTGGAAATCGTACTGGGTATCGACAACCTGATCTTCATCGCCATCCTGGCCGAAAAACTGCCGCCGCACCAGCGCGACAAGGCGCGCGTGCTGGGCCTGACCCTGGCACTCGTCATGCGCCTGGGCCTGCTTTCCCTGATTTCCTGGCTGGTCACGCTGACCACGCCATTGTTTTCCCTATGGACATTCTCGTTTTCAGGACGCGACCTGATCCTGCTGATCGGCGGCCTGTTCCTGCTGTTCAAGGCCACCACCGAGCTGCACGAACGCCTCGAAGGCGTCACGCACGCCCAGACAGGCCCGAAAGTCTACGCCGGCTTCGGCCTCGTGGTGGCGCAGATCGTCGTGCTCGACGCCGTCTTTTCGCTCGACGCCGTCATCACGGCCGTCGGCATGGTGGACAACCTGTACGTGATGATGGCGGCCGTCGTCATTTCCATCGTCGTCATGATGCTCGCGTCAAAAGTGCTGACGCGCTTCGTCAACGCCCACCCCACCGTTGTCGTGCTGTGCCTGAGCTTCTTGTTGATGATCGGCCTGTCGCTGGTGGCCGAGGGCCTGGGCTTCCACATTCCGAAAGGGTATTTGTACGCCGCTATCGGTTTCTCGATCGTCATCGAGTTCTTCAATCAGCTGGCGCGCCGCAACTTCCTCAAGCTGCAGTCGAACGCGCCGCTGCGCGACCGCACGGCGCAAGCCGTCCTGAGTCTGCTGGGCGGGCGCAAGGGCCGCGAAGCCGTGGAAGAGCACGAAGTCAAGGAAGCGCTCGACCCGTCCGCCTTCGGCGTGGAAGAGCGCAACATGGTCAGCGGCGTGCTGACCCTGGCCGAACGCTCGATCCGCTCCGTGATGACGCCGCGCGGCGACGTCTCGTGGGTCAACCTGAACGACAGCAGCGAGAAGATGCTGCAATTGCTGCGCGACACGCCGCACAGCATGATTCCTGTCTGTAATGATGACCTGGACAACGTGGTCGGCATCGCGCGCAGCAAGGACCTCATCGAGGACCTGGTGTCGCGCGGCAAGATCGACCCGGACAGCATGCGCGAAGCTGTCGTCGTGCCGGAAGCGGCCGGCGTGCTGAAAGCCATGGAAACCCTGAAGCGCTCGCGCGGCCAGCTGGTGCTGGTGGTCGACGAGTTCGGCACCGTGCAAGGCGTGCTCACGCCGATCGACATCCTCGAAGCCATCGCCGGCGAATTCCCCGACGAGGACGAGCAGCCCGACGTGGAAGTGCTGGGCCCCGGCCACTGGCGTATCGACGGCGCGACGGACCTGCATTATCTGGAACAGGTGTTCGAGACGGAAACCCTGGTCAGCGAAGATGGCGAGTACAACTCGCTGGCCGGCTTCCTGCTGGCGCATTTTGAAAACATGCCGGCCGTGGGCGAAGTGCTGGAACTCGATGATTTGCGCTATGAAATCGTCGAGGCCGACGAGCGCCGCATCGCCTGCGTGGACGTGCGCCGCATCGAGCCCGATCACAGTTTGTAACACAATGGCAAGCGTGCCACGCTTGCCATGCCGTATGCTGGGGTCTGCCCATACCGGAGACCCCACGATGAAACCATCCCTGCTACGCCTGACCCTGCTGGCTTGCGCCGCCCTTGGCGCCCAGGCCAACGCCCAGAGCACCACCATCAAGCCTGGCCTGTGGCAAGTCGACAGCACGATGGCGTCGCCGGACGCCGCCACCGACAACGCCATGTCCATGGTGCTGCAGCAACTGGGCAATCTTCCCCCAGATCAACGCAAGCAACTGGAAAGCATGGCTGCCAGCCGCGGCATGGCCATGCCCACCGTGGGCGCCGACGGCGCCGTGCGCGTGAAAGCGTGCGTGACGCCGGAGATGGCGGCGCGCAAGCAGATTCCCACGGGCCAGCCCGGCGATTGCACATCGAAGAACAGAGACATCGCGGGCGGCATGCAGGTGTCATTTACCTGCGCGAACCCGAAATCGAGCGGCGAAGGCAAGGTACTGTTTTCCGGCGACCAGGCATTCAGCATGCAACTGGCGGTGACGACCAGCGCGCGCGGCACGCCGGAACAGGTGAATGTGACGAGCAACGGCAAGTGGCTGGGAGCAACGTGCCCTGCCCCGTCAACGGCGACGGCTCAGAAGCCGTGACGGAAGCCAAGATTAAAAGCTGCGTCGCCGCGTCCAGCATCGCTGGCATTGCCCACCGTGTAGCGGGCGCCGTTCTTGTTGTGGATCTTCGCGTAGGACGCGTAGAAATCGCTGCGCTTTGACAAGGAATACGTGAGGCCGACGGCCACCTGGGTGGCGTCGCGGTTGGCCAGGTCGCGGTCATCCTTGTGTACCCAAGAGGCCAGCAGCTTGAAGCCGCCCACGGGCACGGACACGCCCAGCAAGGTATCGCGGCTGTCCGAAGACGACATCGACAGGGCCAGTGAGCCGTACGCATTGTTCGGGTCCCACGGCGAGCTGCCATAGCCCTTGTTCACGCCCACGGCGGCAAAGGCGGTGGCCACTTTCAGGTCGATATTCGCCGCGATCAGGGTGTTGCGCGACGACATGTCGATGGCGGGCAAGGTGCCGCTGGCCAGGATGAAGTTGTTCTTGCGCTGGTGCGACACGCTGACATTCACGGCGCCGGCCGAATAGCCGAGGGTAGCGCCATAGGCGCGGTTGTTGGCGTTGCTGTACGGCGACTCGCCAAAGCTGTAGATGGCGCTGGCGGACACGCCACGCAAGGCGGGCGTCGCGTATTTGACGGTATTGTCGTAGCGTTTCACGCTGTAGCCGGCCAGGTTGCTGGCGCTGCCGGCCATGCCGCCCTTGAACGGGTCAGCCACGTCGGTCAGGGTCAGGTATTGCAGGTTGTACTGGCGCCCCAGGGTCAGCGCGCCCAGGCGGCTGTCGAGGCCCACGTAGGCCTGGCGGCCGAACAAACGCCCATCTTCCGACTGGCCTGTGTCGTTCTGCACGCCCGCTTCCAGGGTAAATACGGCGGACACCTCATTGCCCAGCGCCTCGCGGCCCTGCAGCCCCAGGCGCGAGCCGGATGCCACGCCGCCGGACACCTTGGCGCCGGCGCAACTGACGGCACAGCCCCGTTCGGTGACGATGCCCGCGTCGAGCACGCCGTACACGGCAACGTTACTGGATGCGGCACTGCCCGCGCCATCGGCAGCCTGGGCCGTCGCGCCCAGCGCAAATGGCCCCACCCCTATCACAGCAAGCGCAAAATACGAGGTCTTCATGACAAATATCTCGGTGACGTGAATTGAAACTTCCCGGTATTGATCAGGACATGCGCTGTGTGTCTGATCTTAGTGTTACCTTATCCCCGCTTTTTGTCCAGCCATCCGTGCGTTATACAACAGAAACGTCAGCTTACCCCCGGGAAAGAGTCGCGCACTGACAACACGCAAGCGTGACCATGATTAGGCACTTGCGGCAAAATGGCGTTCAATGCAGGCCCTGTCGTAACGCAATGTTCGGTGGCGAACGTTGCGCGATTTGATGCAGGCGGTACACTACTGGTTTTACCGACAGCGGCTCGCCCGTTTTTTCTGCATGCTAGCTATCCTCGAACGCATTGACCCGAACTCCAGCAATATCGACTTGCTGGTGGAATTATTCAACTCACTGCGTCCCAAGCGCTCCCACGACAGCGCTACCGCGATTGCCAACGTGCGCACCCTGCGCCAGCTTCTCAAAGGTAACCCCGCGCAAGCGCGCGCCCTGCACGAATACGTGCTGCGCGTGCTGGCCGCGCGCCGCCACGCCAGCTTGTACACGGACATCGGCGTGCTGTCGAACAGCGGTTTCTTCACGGAATTGAAACGCCGCATCGCCTACCGCATGCTGCCGCCCGCCCTGGGCGACGAATACCTGAACGACGCGCTCGACCAGGTGCTGTACCTGAAAACCGATTATTTGTGGATCAGCAACGTGCCCGCCACGGACTGGCTGGAACTGTTCGACGTGCTCACCAGCGACGAGATCGAACTGGCCGTCGGCGACGGCAATATCATGCTGCCCGGCATGCTCGACGCCATCCGCACCCTCTCCTATCGCGTCTGCGCCATGGGCCTGGAACCGGAACTGACGCGTTTCCACAGTGAAATCGAAGTGTTCCAGTCGCCGTTCATGGTGCAGAACACGGAAGTGAACGCCTACCTGGACGCCTACACGAATTTGCTGCAAGGCGACATCGAGCACATCGAAGATGCGCGCCACTTGCTGGTGATGCTGGACCAGTGCGACGCCGTCATCGCCAAGATCCGCAAGAAAGCGTTGTACCAGGGCACCAGCATTCCCCTCACGTATTTATTGGTGGCGCTGGCGCAAAGCATCGACCGCCTGCGCAAGCTGCTGTTCCTGGTCGACACGAGCGGCGAACTGCCCAGCTCGGCGAACGTGGATATCGCCGCCATCACGGTGGACGCCACGCAAGACTTGCTGCACCCGCAGCCCGTCAGCCGCCGCCGCGCGGGCGCCGTCGCACTGGCGCTGGAACTGATACGCGCGCACAACCACAAGTACAAGGTCAGCGACCTGTTTTCCGACAATATCAACTTGCTGGCACGCAATGTGACGGAAAACGCCAGCCGCACGGGCGAACACTACATCGCGGAAAGCCGGCGCGAGATGGGCGCCATGTTCCTCTCGTCCGCGGGCGCGGGCGTGATCATCGGCTTCATGGCCCTGTTCAAGATATTGATGTCGTATTTGCGCTCGGCGCCGCTGGTCGAAGCCTTCATGTTCAGCATGAATTACTCGATCGGCTTCATGTTCATCCACTTGCTGCACTTCACGGTGGCCACCAAGCAGCCGGCCATGACGGCCTCGCGCATCGCCGCCGGCCTGCACAGCAAGGATGGCCGGAATATCGACCTCGACAGCATGGCGGAACTGATCAACAAGGTCTTCCGCACGCAAAACATGGCCGTGCTGGGCAACCTGGCGACAGCCATCCCCACGGCCTGGCTGATCGCGCTGGGCTACAAGGCCATTACCGGGCACAACCTGGTAACGCCCGAGAAGGCCATGCATTTGCTGCACGATATCGACCCCATCGGCAGCCCCGCCATCTTCTATGCCATGATCGCCGGCGTGTGCCTGTTCGTGGCCGGCCTGATTTCGGGCTACTATGACAATCAGGCCCTGTACACGCGCTGGGCGCAGCGCATCGCGCAATTGCGCGGCCTGGGCAAAGTGATCGGCCAGGAGCGGCTGCAGCGGCTGGGCCTGTATTTGGAAAACAACCTGGGCGGACTGATGGGTAACTTCTATTTCGGTATCCTGCTCGGTTCCATCGGCACTCTGGGTTTCCTGATCGGCTTGCCCATCGATATCCGCCACATCACCTTCTCGGCCGCCAACTTTGCGACGGCCCTGGTGGGCCTGGACCACAACATGAGCTGGCAACTGGCCGTCAAGTCGCTGTCGGGCATCTTCGCCATCGGCACGGCCAACCTGCTGGTCAGCTTTGGCTTGGCCCTCTGGGTGGCGCTGCGTTCGCGCCAGGTGCGCTTCAAGCACGGCATGCAATTGTTGAAGATTCTGGGCAAGCGCTTCCTGAGGTCGCCCATCGTCTTCTTCTTCGGCTCGAAAAACCCGCCACCACTGGCACTGGCCGATGAGTCGGCAAACCTGTCACCCACCACCAAGGCTCAAAAATGACCGCTAGTCGCATGCAACCCTGCCTCACCGCCATACTGCTGTGCTGGACCCTGGCTGCATGCGCCTCGCTGCCCAATGTCAAGAATCTCAATACCACCCTGGAACCGGTCGCCAAGCCCAATGTGATCACGGGCAAGGGCGCCTTGCTGAACGTCAACAGCCGGGCCGCCCTGCTCAACAAGCGCTGGGCCAAGTCCGGCATGGATCTGAAAACCCAGGCCGCGCTGGAAGAGGCGGCCACGGGCGTGCCTTTAATCAAGGGCAACAAAGTGACCCTGCTGTTTGACGGCCCGCAAACCATGGCCGCCATGCTCCAGGCCATCAGCGAAGCGAAGAGCAGCATCAACCTGGAAACGTATATCTTCGACCAGGACCCGCTGGGCCTGAAGTTTGCCGACATGCTCATCGAAAAGCAGCAATCGGGCGTAACGGTCAACGTCATCTACGACAGCGTGGGCACCATCGGCGTGCCGCAAGCCTTCTTTGACCGCATGCGTGCGGCCGGCGTGCACCTGGTGGCCTTCAACCCCGTCAATCCTGCCAAGCTCAAGGGCGACGACTGGAAGATCAACAACCGCGACCACCGCAAGGTGCTGATCGTCGACGGCAAGACGGCGTTTACGGGCGGCGTCAATATCAGCGATACCTATGCGAAAAGCTCGCTGTTCCGTTCAAAATCGAAACCCACCGACAAGAAGGACGTGGGCTGGCGCGATACCCATGTGAAAGTGGAAGGCCCGGCCGTGGCCGCCTTCCAGTGGCTGTTCATCCGCACCTGGGCCCAGCAAGACCAGGCCGACTTGCCGGATGCCAATTATTTCCCGCCCCTGTCAGAAGTGGGCGACAAGCTGGTGCGCGTGGTGGCCAGCGAGCCGGACGGCGGCTTTGAAATCTACAAGGCTTACATCCTGGCCATCCAGGAAGCCAAGAAATCCATCCACATTACGTCCGCCTATTTCGTACCCGACCAGCAGACGGTCGACGCCTTGATCGCGGCCGCCAAGCGGGGCGTGGACGTGACCGTGGTGTTGCCCGGCGTGTCCGACAGCGGCCTCGTGTTCCATGCGGGCCACGCCCTGTACGACCAGCTGCTGGCCGGCGGCGTCCGCATCTTCCATTTGAAACTGGCCGTGCTGCACGCCAAGACGGCCGTCATCGACGGCGCCTGGTCGACCGTAGGCTCGACCAACATCGACATGCGCAGCTTCCTGCATAACAGCGAGCTGAACGTGATCGTGCTGGGGGACAGCTTCGGCCGCGAAATGGAAAATGCCTTCCAGGAAGACTTGCGTGACTCGGAAGAAATTACCAGAGCAAAATGGGAAACGCGGCCCATCTCGGACCGCGTGAAGGAATGGGCGGCGCGCTTCATGAACTACTGGCTGTAAGGGAGTAGCCGTCAAAAAGTCCAGAGCGTTGTTGCATTGCCTCGCCGTACTATTCGTACTGTCTTCGGCAATGCGCCTAGCCCTGGCCATTTTGCCGGCCGCTCCTGCTGCCGATTTACGACGGCACAGGTCGGCGTAGGTCGGATGACACGGCGCGCAGCCGCCAATCCGACCTACGAGATACTACAGCGGCCGCAAGCTGGCCCACACCCCGCCCTGGCGCTCGAACGCTTCCGTGCTGACCTTTTCGAAGTCGGCGCTGTCTTCATTCCAGCTGTAGCGCTCGACCCGGATGCAGCTGTTCTCCACGCGCAGCACATTAAAGGAGTTGGACTCGCCCCTGCCCCGCGTGGACGTGGCCGTGCCCGCCTGCACCATCAGGGCAGCGTAGCCGGCGATCTTGTAGCGCTCGGCCGTGTTGCCGGCCACGCTCGCATGCAGATGGCCGGCCAGCAATAAATCCACGCCGCATTCGGAAAACATTTGCAGCGCCTGCGGCGCGCGGTCGACCAGATCGTCTTCATCGAAGTGCTCGGGCAAGTCAAATGGATGATGCGTGACGATGATGCGCGTCAAGCCTGACGGCAAGCTGCCCAGGCGTTCACGCAGGAAATCGATCTGCTCGTGGCTGATACGGCCGTCCTTGAAGGTCAGGGAGCGGGCCGTATTGATGCCCAGCACGGCAATTTCCTCATCCACATATTCGGGCGACAAATCGTCCGTCACATGGCGCCGGTATTTCACCAGCGGCGTCAAAAAGCGGGAAAAAACGTTGTACAGTGGCACGTCATGGTTGCCCGGCACCACGATCTGCGGCCCCGGCAAGCTGTCGAGAAAGTGGCGCGCCTGCTGGAACTGGGCGCTGCGGGCACGCTGCGTGAGGTCGCCCGAGACCACCACCACGTCCGGTTCCAGGCGCTCGACCAGCGCGCGCAAGGGTGCCAGCAGGTCCGCGTCGACCCTGCCAAAATGCAAGTCGGACAAATGCACGATGGTACGCATGGCATTACTCCCCAGATGGTGCCGGCGCAGGCACCAGCACCGCCAGCGCGGCCGTGCGGATGCGGTACTGCAGCGGCGTATTCATGACGGTCACTTCGCCATCGGTGGCCACGCGCAGGCGGCGGTGTTTCGTGGCAATCTCCAGGTCGGTGGCCGTCAACACGTCGAAATCCTTGGCCTGCGACAACTTGCCGAACAGTGCGTGCAAGGCCAGCTTAAACAAGCCCAAACGGCCCGGACGCTGCGCCACGTACAGGCTCAGCTGACCGCCATCGAGCCGCTCGCGCTCGCCGATATTCAAGCCTTCCATCAAGTATTCATTATTGCCAATGAACACAAACGGCGTGCGCCGCGCATGCACGGCGTCATTGAGTTTCAATTGCACGCTGAGGAAGGGATAGCGACGCAACGCGGCCAGCAGCGCCCAGCCGAAGGCCAGCCACTTGCCCCGTCCCAGCCGGCGCTGCTGCTTTTCGCGGTCGCGCACGATGTCCGGATACAGGCCCAGACTGGAATTGTTCAGGAAGATGCGGCCATTGACGTCACCCACGTCGACCTGATGCGGTATGCCCTGCGCCACATTGGCAATCGCCGCATCGAGGTCGAGCGGGATATTCAAATCCTTGGCGAAATGGTTCAGTGTGCCCAACGGCAAGACGCCAAACGGCGTGCCGCTGCCGACAACGACGGACGCGACGGCATTGATGGTGCCATCGCCGCCACCGGCCACGACGATGGGCGCGCCATCGCGCAGGGCTTGCTCGGCCGTGGCGATCATCTCGGCGCCGCTGGCGGCCAGCGTGATGGCGGCGTCCAGTCCCACGGCGGCGAATTTCGCTTCAAGCTGCTGCGCCCAGTCAGGCGCGTAGCCGCAACCGGCGCCCCCATTGATGATGACTACAATCTTGCTCAGGATCGTTTCCCCTTATTTGGTTTGCCGAATATGCCGGCGGCGGCGCAGCGTCGACACGCCGGCGATGCAGATGGCCAGCCAGCCATAGCTTTCCGCCATGGCCGCCAGCACATCGCTCAGGTAATGCGCGCCCAGGTAAATGCGGCTGAAACCCACGAGTGACGCCATCAGGAAAGCGCCCAGCGCGATGGCGATGCGCTTGCCCCAGGCGCCCGGCGCCGTCTGGCAAATCAGGTAGGCGGCCAGCAAGCCGTACAGGGCCGTCGAGGTGGCCGTATGGCCACTGGGAAAGCTGTACGTGCTCAAGGCCGTCTGCAGAATGGGTGCATCAAAACTGGGCCGCGCGCGGACAAAAATGTACTTTAGCAGCAGGTTCAAAAACATGACGCCCGGCATGGTGATGAGCAGGGTAAACAGCCAATAATTGGCGCCCTTGCGGTGCAAATACCAGCCCAGCAGGATGGCCAGGGTGATGGCGCCGATCATGCCATGCATATGCGTAACGACCAGCAGGCAACTGGTGATCCACGGCACGGCATGCTGGTTGAACCACTGCGCCACCTGCAAGTCGATCACGGTAATTTGCTGCATGCCCATGACGGCTTCGGCGATCTCGTGGAAAACCACGATGGCCACCAGCATCAGGGCCACGCCCACCGTCATGTGCAGGCCCAGCTCGCCCTCGGGCGACAGGCGCGCCTCGACGAAGCGGCGCAGTTTCGTGGTCCAGCCCGTGGTCATGCCCATGTCATTTTTCTCTTGCAAACTCATCTCTCCGTCATATTCCTGGCAATGATCAAAAAAACCACACCAGCAAAAAAATACTGTTTATTCATACAGTGACTGTGTTTTCATACAGTAGTTATGCTATTCTGATGACTCGTTCAACACATCTCCCTCAAAGGAATTGTCATGGCAACATTGAATAGCGGTTTTGGCTCACGGTTCGGCCTGGAATACGCCCCAAGCTCTTTCCTCGTCCGCATGGGCAAGCGCGAAATCCTCGTTTGCCGCGACTTCCGCAAGCGCTACTACACCGTCAATCCCTTGATCGAGTGCGGTACGGGCATCGAGCCGGGCTATGTTGAAGTGCTGCTGATGCGCCGTTGGTTGCTTATTCTATCCAAGGCGCATTAAGAATGACTTTAAAACAAGGTGCTCGCACCCTGTTGTAAAGTCAGCTCGCCCGGCTCTGCCAGGAACGCGATAGTACCGGCCAGCGGCAACAGCGCTGGCCGACCCCTCACTAATGTGTGCGTTCCGGCGCGACCGGGCTGGCAGGTGTCTCAGCAGCTGCGTCGGCAAGTGCGTTGGCAGGCGGTACGCTGCCAGACACATTCGCTTCGTACCACAGCGTTACGAACAGCACCATCACGACGGGGCCGATGAACAGGCCCACGAGGCCCAGAGCTTCCACGCCGCCCAGAATACCGAACAGCACGGCCAGGAAAGGCAAACGGGTGGCGTTGCCGATCATGCCAGGGCGCACGAAGTGGTCAGCCACGAACAGCACCAGGGTGCCCCACACGGCCACGCCGATGGCGGCGCCCACATTGCCCTGGAAGACCAGCAAGGCGGCCGCGCACAGGTAAGCGAGCGGCGCGCCAAAGGGGATGATGGCCAGGATGCCCGTGGCGAACGCCCACAGGGCTGGCGACGGCAAGCCGGCGATGGCGTAGGCAATACCGATCAGCACGCCTTCGGCCAGGCCTACCAGCACGAGTCCGTTGACGGTGGCGCGGATGGCCGTGGGAATCTTTTGCGCATAGCGGCCCCACCGTTCAGGGCGCAGGAAATGGCTGCCGACGGCCGTGATCTGGCGCGTCAACGCTTCGCCATCCTTGTAGAAGAAAAACAGGCATAAAAACGCCAGGCCGAAGTCGACCAGACGATGGAACACGTCCGCACCCAGCACTTTGAGCATGTCGCGCGCGGAATGAAAGCCGCCGACGGCGCTGCCCGCAAAGAAGTGGCCGAGGCCGTGGGGCTGGCTCACGGTGGCCAGCCACCAGTCGCCGATGGCGCTGCCGGCCAGGGGAATGTGCGCCACCCAGTCCGGCACGGGCAAGCCGTCGGTATTCGCATGGACGATGAAATTGGCCAGCACGGGCACTTCGCGCGCCGCCTGCGCCACGCCGAACAGCACGGGAATGATGAAGATGCAGGCAAACGCCAGGGTCAGCGCGGCTGCCGCGATGATGGTGCGCTGGCCCAGCGCCGCGCGCACGCGCAGGTACAAGGGCCAGGTGGCCACGCACAGGATGCCGGCCCACACGAGCGGCAAAAAGAAACGCTGCATGACGAAGGCCGTCACGGCGATCAAGGCCAGGGAAAAGCCTGCGCTGACGATGTCGCGCTGGGTATCGCTCATACCACTCCATTCGTGCCCCGCACCGGGGACAGGGACGGAGCTTAGTTACGCGCCAGTTGCGCAGGCGTAGCGTAACACGGCGGCATTCCGATTTACACGAGGCCTAGCTCCACCGGTTTGACGCCGGCAAACACGTGATCGAGTTGCGCCGGCGTCAAACCGAACGTGCGGCGCAGCAAGCCGCCCAGCACGGCCCGGTATTCATTGAGCACGGGCATGTCGCGGTTCTGGAACAGGTTGGCCTGCGAAATCGCCACTTGCTCGCCCGCCACTTGTTTCCCCTTGATGCCGCCGCCCAGCACCCAGAACACGCTGCCGTGGCCGTGGTCCGTGCCGCGGTTGCCGTTTTCGCGGAAGGTGCGGCCAAATTCACTGACTACCACCACGACGGTATTGCGCCAGGCGCTGCCCATTTCCTGCGAAAACGCGGCCAGGCCCCGCCCCAGCTCATCGAACCGCCCCGCCAGATAGCCGTTGGCGCCGCCCTGCCCCACATGCGTATCCCAGCCGCCCACGTCGACGAAACCGAGGTTGTATTTATCCTTCATCAAGCGGGCGATGCGCTGCGCCTCCAGCTCAAAGCCCTTGGTACTGATGGCATTGCGGTTGGCCGCCTGCATCTCTCCAGTCAATTCCTTCGTCACATCATCGCGCACGGCAAAGCCCGCGCTGACGGGTTGCTGCAAGGGCGTACCCCGGTACATGGCCGCGATAACCTGGCTTTGACGCGCATCGATGCCCGACTTGCCCACGGAGCGCAGCGCCATGTTCGGCACTTGCACGCCGCCCTGGAAGATCAGCGGCAGCTGGTCCGTGAAGGAAATGGCGTGGTTGCTGCTATTGAGACTTTGCGCCAGCCGGTTCAAAAAGCCCGAGCGGAAATCGCGGCGTCCGCCGAGTTCCTGCCCCAGCTCGATGCTGTCCTGCGTTTCAAAATGGCTGCGCGTCAAATCCGTCGTACCGGCAAACGGAATAAAGGCCGCCTCGCCGCCGGTGAACATCGGGTAGATGGTCTCGCGCAAGGCCGGATGCAAGGCCCAGTCGGCAGTCAAGGCCAGCGCGCCGTTCTCCGCGCCGGGCTTGGCAATGGCGATATTCGGCCGCGCCGCATAGTAAAAATCACTGCCGACAGGCACCAGCAGGTTGTTCGCGTCATAGCCGCCGCGCAAGAAGACGAACAGCAACTTCGCGTCTGTGGCCGGTGCGGCCAGCAGACTGCCCGCATGGGACAACAAGGGCGCGGCGGCCAGGGCTTTCAACAAGTCACGACGATTCATGGCGATTCCTTTAGCGGTGCATCATTTCTGGCGAAGACAAAAGAAAGGTGTTCCACTCCTGCGGCGAGGACGCCTGATCCAGGGCCTGGCGCGTCGCCGGACTCAAGGTTGGCTGCAGCGACTGGTAATACAGGGCGCTGGCCAGTTGCGGGAACGCCACTTTTTCCTGCGGCTGCGGGCCCTCCGTCTTGAACAGGCCGGCGCTGCCCGAGCCGATGGTGCGGGCGATATCGAAGCGCGTTGTCATCTGGCCGGGACTGGCCCAGGAGGCGTCCGTCAGCGGATAGCCGTCCGGTGTCTGGCGTCCGTACAGGGGCTGGCCCATGCGCGAAAGCCAGTTCAGCATGGGCCCCGCGTTGAGGATGGGCTTGTCGTCATAGCTGAGGCGCACGGCCGATACCACATAATGCATGGGATCCTTGAATTTCTTGCCCAGCGATTGCCGGAACTCGGGGCTGCTGAACATGGTCTGCAGCACGTCGGAGATCATGCCGTCGCTGTGCTGGAAGGTGGCCGCCATGCGCGCCACCAGCGCTTCGGGAGGGTTATCGCCCACAAAATACTGGGCCAGTTTGCCGCTGACGAAATGCGCGGTGGCGGGACTGCGGCTGAGGCGATCGAGCGCTTCATCAAGCTCGGCCAATCCCCGGCCCTTCACCGTTTGCCCGAGGAATTGTTTATCGCCGTAATCGTGGCGGTTCGGATTGAATTCGAACAAGCCCCGGCGCACATACTGTGATTGCAGCGCCGGCTTGACCTTCGGCGTGTCCGGTCCCAGGTTCACGCCCACGCCCGTCAGGATGCGCGCCAGCTCCTGCACATCTGTCTGGCTGTAGCCGCCGTTGACGCCCAGGGTGTGCAGTTCCATCAGCTCGCGCGCATAGTTTTCATTGATGCGCTTGGCAGCGTTGGCTTCATTGTCCAGGTAGCGCAGCATGGCCGGATGGTGGACGGTGGCGCCCAGCAAGTCGCGAAATTTCCCCAGGGCATGTGGCGCGATGGCGTTCGCCTCGTAATCGCCCACCATGGCGCGCAAGTTGTGCTTGCCCTGGTGCACACTGAAATGGTTGAGCCAAAACCAGCTCAGTTGCTGCTGCAACTGGTTCGGCGAATACACGTCGAGCAACAGCGAGCGCGTGGCCGCCTCGCGCGCCAGGCGATTAAGTTCCTGCTGGTAATCCTTTTGCGCCTGCTGCTTCGCCATGTCGTCCATCACGCCGGCCGACTCCTTGCGCTTTTGCTCCACGGACATGACGAGTTGATCGAGCGGCACCTGGCTGATCGTCATGGCGTCGATCTGCGCCTGGACGGCGGGCGGCAGATTGGCTTTGCCTGGATGCAACTGCGCCTGCAGGTAAGCGTTCCAGCCTTGCGCCTGCACCTGGCGCACGCTGCCCCCATTCACACCCCAGCTGACCCGTTCCAGCATGGCGATATCCTGCGCGGGACTGGTCTGCGCGCGATGATCGGCCTGGACGGCAGGTCCGGTTGCGCCGCAGCCGGCCAACAAGAGCAGGGAAATCAAGGTCGTCGGCAACAATCGGTTCGGGGTCATGGCGGTCCTTCAAGCAGTTTCATGCAGAATGCTTGAGAGTACGCCCAGGTTGACCTGCGCATGATTGCCATTTGCAACGAGTTGTAATCAAGCATGGTTGTTCGCCAGCCGCCCTTTCACGGGCGCGAGGACATTAGGAATAAACAATATCGGATAAAATATTATCGAGAGCATGACGTATTGCAATCGCAGCTATGGATTTTCTCTCGACCCATGCATTATCCATACAACAAATCCACATTAAAAATAAAATGAAAATATTATTCACCGCGGCACTCGGAATGTTATCGCTCCTTCAAACGCCCGCATCCTTCGCGGATAATCTGAATGGGAAGACTCTGTATGTACAGAGATGTGCCGTGTGCCACGGAGCAGAGATCAAAGGCACAGGGCCATTGGCGAATAAAAGCAATCCTGCGACACCGGATCTGACAACCGCCGCATTCAAAAAACGCCTGAAAGATTATCCCGGCGTGATTGTATCCTCGGTCATACTTCGTCCCAATGGCGATTTGATTCCAAAGACCTTGAAAGAAAATGGCGTCAAGATCGCGCCATACGCCTGGCGGGTGAAGGATTTTCGCGATTTGAATCAATACATGAGTGATGTGATTTTAAAAAATCGATGATATCGAGATCAGCGGCGGACACCTCGCGAAGGCGCAATCTGCGCTCAATCATGCTGTTTCAATAACTCAACACACTTCCCGCGCAGGAAATCGCGCAGTTGCAGCACCAGCGGCGTCACCTGCGCGCGGTGCGTGCAGACCAGGTGCAAGGGCGTAGCCTCGCCCGCCACCTCGGGCAACAGTGCTTGCAGGCGGCCGGCGGCCAGGTCGCCAGCCACATCGAGCCGCGATTTGTAGGCAATGCCCAGCCCCGCCACGGCCCAGCGCCGCACCAGCTCGGCATCGTCGGCGCTGCGGTTGCCGCTGACGGGAATCGTCACTTGTTCGCGCTGCGGCAAGCGGTAAAAGGTCCAGCGGTCATGCAAGCCGTCTTCCAGAGCGAAGCGCAGGCAATTACGCTGCGACAAGTCTTCCAGCGCCAGCAGGGAACCGTATTCGCGCAGGTAAACGGGCGACGCCACCAGCACCCGGTCGTTAGCGGGCGCAATCGGCATGGCGATCATGCTTGAATCATCTTGCTGGCCATAGCGAATGGCCACGTCGACTTGCTGGCGCACCATGTCGGCTACCCGGTCGCTGACACTGAGCTGGTAGTGCAGCTTCGGATGGCGCGACTGGAATTCATCCAGCCAGCCCAGCATGAGGTTGCGGCCCAGGTCGGACGGCATGGCAATTTTCAAGGTTCCGCCGAAACTGTCCTTGCCGGCCAGCAGTGCATCGTGGCCTGCGCGCAGCAGGCGCAAGGCTTCCCGCGCGTGCTCGAGGTATTGCGTGCCTTCCGGCGTCAGACTCAGGGAACGCGTCGTGCGGGCCAGCAGGCGCAAGCCCAATTCCCCTTCCAGGCGCTTGACGGCGGCACTGGCCAGCGCGGGCGAAATGCCGATCTCGCGCGCGGCTGCCGACAAACTGCCCCGGTCGGCCGTGCGCACAAATACCTGCAAGTCATCGAGTCGCAGCAATTTTCAGCATTCCTTTGAAAGTGTTTCGGTACGCGCCCCCTGTTTCCGGGCAGGCATTGCCACCATCATACGGTATCCACTCAACGAGGAAGCATATGAAAGCCATCGCCTACCACCACAGCCTGCCCATCACGGATGCCGACGCCCTGCTCGACATCGAACTGCCCGCGCCCATCGCCACGGGGCGCGATCTGCTCGTCGCCGTCAAGGCCATTTCCGTCAATCCCGTCGACACCAAGGTGCGCAAGAACCGCGCGCCGAAAGAGGGCCAGCCAGAAGTGCTGGGCTGGGATGCGGCCGGCGTCGTCACAGCCGTCGGCCCCGACGCGACCCTGTTCCAGGTGGGAGACAGGGTCTGGTACGCGGGCGCCATCAATCGCCCGGGCAGCAATAGCGAATTCCAGCTGGTCGACGAGCGCATCGTCGGCCACATGCCCGCCAGCCTCGATTTCGCTCCGGCCGCCGCCCTGCCCCTGACGGCGATCACGGCCTGGGAACTGCTGTTCGACCGCCTGCAGCTCAGCCGCGACAAGACTCAGACGGGCAAGTCCCTGCTGGTGATCGGCGCGGCCGGCGGCGTCGGCTCCGTGTTGGTGCAACTGGCGCGGCAATTGACGGGCGTCACCGTCATCGGCACGGCGTCGCGCGCGGAAACGGCAGCCTGGGTCAAGGAACTGGGCGCCCACCACGTGATCGACCACAGCCTGCCGCTGGCACAGGAGATCACGCGCCTGGGCTTGCCGCCCGTCGACTATGTGATCAGCCTGAACCAGACCGACAAGCATTTCGAGCAAATCGTGGAACTGATCGCGCCGCAGGGAAAATTTGCCCTGATCGACGACCCCGAGCACATCGACGTGCGCAAGTTCAAGGGCAAGAGTGTATCCCTGCACTGGGAACTGATGTTTACCCGTTCGCTGTTCCAGACGGCAGACATGGTCAAACAGCATGCATTGCTGGAAGAACTGGCGCAGCTGGTGGACGCGGGCATCATCAAGACGACCCTGGCCGAGCGCTTCGGCACGATCAACGCAGCGAATTTGAAACGCGCGCATGCGCTGCTGGAAAGCAATACGGCGAAGGGCAAGATTGTGCTCGAAGGCTTTAATTAATCAGGTAATCAGGATGGCCCGGAAGTCATTGACGTTGGTCAAGGTCGGGCCAGTGATCACACTATCTCCCAGCGCCTGGAAGAAGCCGTGACCATCATTGTTGTCCAGGCTGTCGCGGGGCTTGATGCCCAGTGCCCACGCACGCGTCAGGGTGTCCGGCGCCAGGACCGCGCCGGCGATGTCTTCCTGGCCGTCGACGCCATCCGTGTCGCCGGCCAGCGCGTGTATGCCCTCGTATCCGTCCAGCGCGATGCCCAGCGCCAGCAAGAATTCCACGTTGCGCCCGCCGCGCCCCTTGCCGCGCACGGTGACGGTCGTTTCGCCACCCGACAACAGCACGCACGGGGCGGGAAACGGCTGGCCCCGCACGGCCGTTTGCAGCGCGATGCCAGCCATCACCTTGCCCACGTCGCGTGCCTCGCCTTCCAGACTGTCGCCTAATATATACGGCGTGACGCCGGCCGCGCGCGCCACGCTAGCTGCCGCTTCGAGCGCCATCTGCGGCGTGGCGATCAGGGTCGTCTGCGTGCGCGCCAGGCGTGGATCATCGGGTTTCACGGATTCGCCGCGCCCGCTTTCCAAGGTTACTCGTATGCTGTCCGGCAAGTCCATGCCATAGCGGCGCACGATGGCCAGCGCGTCCTCGCAGGTGGTGGCGTCGCCCACCGTGGGGCCGGAGGCGATGTCGCCCAGCTTGTCGCCAGGCACGTCGGAAATGGCCAGGGTCACGACTTGCGCCGGATGGCAGGCAGCCGCCAGCCTGCCGCCCTTGATGGCGGACAAATGACGGCGCACGCAATTCATTTCGCCGATGGTGGCGCCGGACGCCAGCAGCGCGCGGTTCAAGGCTTGCTTGTCTTCCAGACTGATGCCGTCCAGGGGCAAGGCGAGCAGGGAGGAGCCGCCGCCCGAAATCAGACACAGCACCGTATCGTCAGCCTGCAAATTTCCCACCAGATCGAGCATGCGCTGCGCCGCCTGCATGCCAGCCGCATCCGGCACGGGGTGCGACGCTTCGACGATCTCGATGCGCTCGCACGGCACGGCATAGCCGTAGCGCGTGACGACCAGTCCCGACAGCGGCCCCGGCCAGTGCTGTTCCACGGCCTGCGCCATGGCGGCCGACGCCTTGCCGGCGCCGATGACGATCAAACGCCCCTTGGGTGCGGGTGGCAGATGGTGCGGTATGCAGTGCGATGGCTGGGCCGCTGCGATGGCGGCGTGGAACATGGCTTGCAGCAAGGCGCGCGGCGCTGGGGTCGTCGTCATTTTGTTTCCTCCGGGGTCCGGTCCCGATCATAGCAGGGCCGGCAGCCTGGCAGCTACAATGGCTGCTTGACGGTAAAAACAGGAATGCAATGAACGATGCAATTGAATGGACTGGACTGGCCCGCACCTTCGGGCTGTTTACCGTCACGGCCGTGGCCGAATTGCTGGGCTGCTACCTGCCCATGCTGTGGCTGAGCAACAAGGGCAGCGCCTGGCTGCTGTTGCCGGCCGCTATCAGCCTCTTGATCTTCGTGTGGCTGCTGACCCTGCATCCGGCCGCCAGCGGCAGGGTGTACGCCACGTATGGCGCCGTCTACATCGCCACGGCTCTGGGATGGCTATGGCTGGTAGACGGCATCACGCCCGCCTGGACGGACATCGCCGGCGTGGGCCTGGCCCTGGCCGGCGCCGCCGTCATTGCCATGGGGCACAAGGCGGCTTGATTTGCCTCAGGCGGCATGCGCGCGGAAGTTCGTTTCCGCCGACCACGCCGCACTGGCGCGGGCCAGCAACACCGCTTCGCCATCGGCCAGCCAGTCGTCCGCATCGGCAATCTTCCACATGGCTTGCAGCAACTTGCGGCGCAAGTCCGGGTCATCGATTTCATCGAGCAGGCTGTCGATCACGCCATTGGCCAGTTGCACGGCGCCATGCACGGTCGACGTCAGCATGTCGTCGCACAAGTCTTGCAGCAGTTGCTGGAAGGCGGCCGGCGCCAAGTCGATATGCTCGAGGATCTTGCTGCGGTGCATGGCTTGCAGCTCGGCGCTGGCCAGGTTGCCGTCGACCACCATCATCAGGGCCAGGATACGTCCCGCTGCCTGGGGACTGTTCATTTCATACGTACGCATAGTTTCTCTTCCATTGTTGGTTTAAAGAGCGCGCCACCGCCCTGCGGGGCGCGCCGTACTGCTGTTTATTTCTTGTCGCTGCGGGTGATGAACACGCTCGCCACGCAACTCGACACGATCAGGACCGCCACCACCAGCAACGACGCTTCCACCGGCACGTGGTACCACGGCATGATCAGCATCTTGGCGCCGATGAACACCAGCACCATCGCCAGGCCATACTTGAGCATGTGGAAGCGGTCAGCCACATCCACCAGCAGGAAGTACAGGGCCCGCAATCCCATGATGGCGAACAAGTTCGACGTGAAGACGATGAACGGGTCCGTCGTGATGGCGAAAATCGCCGGGATCGAATCGACCGCGAATACCAGGTCCGTCACCTCGATCAGGATCAGTACGAGGAACAGCGGCGTGACATAGCGCAAACCACCCTTTGCCACGAAGAAACGCTCGCCATGGTCACCATCGGCCACCCGCAAGTGACGGCGTGCAAAGCGCAGCACGGGATTGTTCGCCACGTCCGGTTCCGCGTCGGCCGCCACCAGCATGCGCATGCCGGTAATTAACAGGAAGGCGCCAAACAAGTACAGCACCCAGCTGAACTCGCTCACCACCCATGCGCCGGCCATGATCATCACGGCGCGCATGACGATCGCGCCCAGTACGCCATAAATCAACACGCGGCGCTGGTACTGGATCGGCACCTGGAAGGCGCTGAAGATCAGCAGGAAGACGAACACGTTATCGACCGACAATGCTTTCTCGATCAGGTAGCCGGAGAAAAATTCCAGCGCCTTCTGATTGGCGATCTCGGGACCGGCCGTGCCGTTCAGATACCACCACAGGCCGCCGTTGAACAGCAAGGCCAGGCTGACCCACACGAGCGACCACGTCGCCGCTTCCTTGACGCCCACCTTGTGCGCCTTGTTGCCGCCGAAGACGAACAGGTCCAGCGCCAGCATCACCAGGACAAAGGCGATGAAGCCGGCCCACATGGGTGCCGTCGCAATACTTTCCAGGCCGTTCATCGGCGGCCTCCGCAACTGTCTGTCTCTATCCTGATGCCCATGGCGCTCTCCTTGCATGAATTGAGCAGCCATCATAGTCTGAATATAAACATCGAACAAATCGAATATAATTTACAAATACATCGAAAAATTCGATGTATTAATTTCCGGGAAGAGCATGTCGACACTCAACTTCAAGCACTTGCGCTACTTCTGGATGGTGGCCAAGACGGGCAGCATCGCGCGCGCGGCCGAGCAGCTGCACCTGACGCCGCAATCGATTTCCGGGCAGCTCAGCGAGTTTGCCGACACCCTGGGCGTGGAACTGTTCCGCCGCAGCGGGCGCCAGCTGGAATTGACGGACACGGGCAGGCGCATCCTCAGCCATGCCGAAAGCATTTTCAGCACGGGCGATGAATTGTTGGAAATCGTGCGCGACCAGTCGCGCACCACGACGACGACTTTCCGCGTCGGCTGCGCCGATTCCGTGTCAAAACTGATCGCTTGCCGCCTGGTCGCGCCCGCGCTGGGCCTGGCCGAACCGCTGCGCATCATTTGCCGCGAGGGACGGCTGGCCAGCCTGCTGGCGGACCTGGCCGTGCACCGGCTGGACCTGATCATGGCGGACCGCCCCATGCCGGCCCATTTGAGCGTGCGCGGTTTTAACCATTTACTGGGCGAAAGCGGCATGACCCTGTTCGGCACGCCAACCCTGGCCGCCACCCTGACCGGGGGCTTCCCGCAATGCCTGGATGGCGCGCCACTGCTGCTGCCCGGCGAAGACTTCGCCATTTACGGGCGCTTGCTGCAATGGCTGGGCGACAATCATCTGCACCCGCGCATCGTCGGCGAGTTTGACGACAGCGCCATGATGAAGGCCTTCGGACAGTCCGGCGCGGGCCTGTTCTTCGCGCCCACCGTCATCGCGCCCCAGGTCTGCGAACAGTACGCCGTGGTGGCGCTGGGCCGCGTCGACAGCCTGGTCGAGCAGGTCTACGCGATCACCACGGAACGGCGTCTGAGCCACCCGGCCACCATCGCCATCAGCCAGAGCGCGCGGCACGAGCTGTTCGTGTAAGCCAGATTCAATCGCTGACGACGATTTTCCCCGGCTGCCCGCCCCGCTCCAGCAGCACATGGGCGCGCCGCAGGGTGGCCGCGTCCATCGGCGACAAACACTGCCGCAGCGTATGGCGCAGCACGCCCTCGTCCAGCAAGCCCGCCACGCGCTGCAAAATGCGCTGCTGTTCCTGCATATCGTCGGTCAGGTACAAAGGCCGCGTAAACACCATTTCCCAGTGCAAGGAAACACTTTTCCCCTTCAGCGGCGCAGCGTCAAAAGCATCGTGGTCGTCGATGACAGCCAGCTTGCCGTGCGGCGCGATGAGCTCCGCCAGTTCCGCGACATGCTGCGCCGTGTGCGACAGTGCCGCGACGTGGCGCACCGGCGCTACTTTCAATGCCGCCACCTGCGCCGGCAAAGGCTGGCGATGGTCGATCACGTGATGGGCGCCCATGGCGCGGCACCACTCCATGCTGTCGCCGCGCGAAGCCGTGGCGATCACCGTCAAGCCCGTCAACTGGCGCGCCAGCTGGATCAGCAGCGACCCGACGCCGCCCGCGCCGCCCAGCACCAGCAGGCTGCCCCGTGGCTGCCTGTCGCCGGGCGTGATGGCAAAGCGCTCGAACAGCAACTGCCACGCCGTCAGCGCCGCCAGCGGCACGCTGGCGGCCTGCGCAAAATCCAGGGCCGCCGGCATGCGCGCGGCGATGCGCTCGTCGACCAAGTGGTATTCGGCATTGGCGCCCGCGCGGTCGAAGGACCCCGCGTAATACACGGCCTGTCCCGGCGCCAACGAGGTCACGTCGTTGCCGACGGCGTGCACGATGCCGGCCGCATCCCAGCCCAGGGTCACGACACGCTCCGGCACTTCTACCCGCCCTGCGCGCACCTTGGTATCGAGCGGGTTGACGCCCACGGCGCGCACTTGCACCAGCACGTCGCGCGGGCCGGGCACGGGCGTCTCTCCCACCGTGTCGAACAGCCCTCCTTGCTCGTCCACGCCACTGCCCCTGTTGAAACCGATCATCTTCATTGCCTACCCCTGCAGATAAAAGCCCATGGTAAGCAGCCACGCGACAAAGAAAAATATGCTTCAATGCGTTTCACTACTGACCAAACTGTCATGAATCATGCAAAACCAGGAAACAGATAATCTCTCCGGCGTGGCCCTGTTCGTGCAATTGGCCCAGGCGGGCAGCTTTGTCGCCGCCGCGCGCCAGGCCGGCATTTCCCCGTCGGCCGTCAGCAAGAGCCTGGCCCGGCTGGAGCAGCGGCTGGGCGCGCGCCTGTTCCAGCGCAGCACGCGCCAGCTGAGCCTGACAGCCGAGGGCACGCTCTTCCTCGCGCGCAGCGAGACCATCCTGGCGGAAATGCAAGCGGCGCAGGAGGAACTGGCGGGCACGCTGGCGCCGCACGGACGCCTGCGCCTGGGCTTGCCGGAATTGGGCGGCCTGTTCCTGCCCGCGCTGGCCGAATTTTCCCGGCAGCACCCCGCCATCGCGCTGGACCTGGACTTTTCCGACGCGCTGGCCGATGTCGTCGGCGACGGCTTCGACGCCGTCATCCGCATCGGCGCACCCCGCGATTCGCGCCTGGCCGCGCGCAAGCTGGGCCAGTTCCGCTCCTGCCTCGTGGCCTCCCCCGCCTATCTGGCCCGCCAAGGCACGCCGCAGCACCCCGTTGAACTGCAACAGCATGCTTGCCTGCACTACCGCTTCCGCCACAGCGGCAAGGTCGAACTATGGCAATTGCGCCAGCAAGCCGATGCGCCGATGCCGGACTTGCCGCTGTCGATGATCTGCAACAACGTGGAAGCGCGCCTGCACTTTGCGCGGCAAGGCCTGGGCATCGCCTGGCTGCCCGACATTCATGTGCGCCCGGCACTCGATGACGGCAGCCTGGTCGAGGTGCTGAGGGACTACGCGATCGCCGATCATCCGGCCCACAGTTGCTGGCTGCTGTGGCCGTCCGGGCCGCACCTGGCGCCGAAAGTGCGGGCCCTCGTCGATTTCCTCGCTAAGGCAAAGCTGTTGTCGTCAATTGCCCACAAATAAGGCAGGCAAAAAACATTTGGACAAATATGCCTTTATAATGGCAAGCCTCCCCGACGCCCTGCGCGCCCCTTCCTGGACTTGCCGCAATGAAGCACTTGCACGATATTCCCTCTGCCTTCAAGCATGAATTTGCCAACCCGCGCCTGTGGTGGTAGCGCGCCGTCGTCGTCGGCATGGCCGCCATCGCGGGCCTCGTCGTCGTGGGCTTTACGTGGCTGGCCGAGGAAGCGCTGGACCTGTTTCTCTTTTTTAACGGCAAGGCCTGGTGGTTTGCCCTGCTGTGGACGCCCGTTTGCGCCGCCCTGCTGGTCTGGCTGACGCGCCGCTACGCCATGGGCGCGGCCGGCTCCGGCATCCCGCAAGTGATGGCCACCCTGGACCCGGCCGTGGCGCCGGAACAGCGCCCGCTGTTCGTGTCCCTGAAACTCAGTGCCGCGAAAATCGTCCTGACGGCGGGCGGCTTGCTGGGGGGACTCTCGCTGGGGCGCGAAGGCCCGTCCGTGCAGATCGCGGCCGGCGTGATGCTGGCCGCGCGCCGCTGGCTGCCGCGCCACTCGCAGGTGAGCGCCCATTCCCTGCTGGTGGCTGGTGGCGCGGCCGGCATCGCGGCCGCCTTCAATACGCCGTTGGCGGGCGTCATGTTTGCCATCGAAGAACTGTCGCGCTCGCCCGAACAGCGCAATAGCGGCCTCATCGTGGCCGGCATCGTGCTGGCCGGCATGATGGCCGTGTCGATCCACGGCAACGCCACCCACTTCGGCATCATCCACCCCGGTCCCATCGGCCTGGCGCTGGCCTTGCCAGGCTTGCTGGTGACCTTGATCGCGGGCGTGGCCGGCGGCTTGTTTGCGCGGCTGCTGCTGGCCTCCGCCCGCGGCAATCCGTTGGGGAAATTATCCGCGTGGAGAAAGGGCCGGCCCGTGCTGTTCGCCGCCGTCTGCGGTTTGCTGGTGGCGGCCATCGGCATCGCCAGCCACGGCGCCACGTTCGGCAGCGGCACCGTGGCCACGCGCGCCATGCTGGAAGGCTCGTCCGACGTAGCGCCCGCGTTTGTTGCCTTCAAATATGTAGCGACGTGGCTGACCGTCTGGTCGGGCGTGCCTGCCGGCATCTTTGCACCGTCCCTGGCCATCGGCGCCGGCATCGGCCACGATATCGCCGTGCTGCTGCACTATCCGCACGCGCCCGCCCTGATCGCGCTGGGCATGGTGGGCTTCCTGGCCGCCGCCACGCAGGCGCCGCTGACGGCTTTTATTATTGTCATGGAAATGGTCGACGGCCACGGCATGGTGCTCAGCCTGATGGCGTGCGCCGTGGTAGCCAGCACGGTCTCGCGCGTGCTCAGTGAACCGCTGTATGGGGCGCTGGCGCAGATGCAGCTGCAACGGTTGCCGCAGGCGGGCCGGGAAACTACATCGTAAACGGAAACGGTTGCATGCCCGCGTGCCTGTCGTCGGGGGCGACGACGGCCAGCAAGGCGTTCAAGCCCTGGTTCAGGTGCGCCAGGCTGTCGGCATCGAGCTGGCTCAGCGCACTGGGCAGCAAGCCACGCGCCGGCTGCGGCGCGCCAGCGATCACGGCCTGCCCTTCCGCCGTCAGGGTCAGGGTCACCACACGCTGGTCGGGCTGGTCGCGTGCCTTGCGCACATAGGCTTTTTTCACCAGCGCCTCGACCAGGTTGCTGGCCGTCGTCTGGTGGATGGACATCTTGCCGGCCAGCTCGCCCATGCGCAGGCCTGGGCGCTCCAGCAATTCCTGCATTACCCACAATTGCGCGCCCGACACGCCGCATTGCTTCTCGATCTGCGCCGAGTGGCGCTGCGCCGCGCGCATGACGACGCGCATATTTTGCAAAGCCATGCCTTGCGCCCTGGCCAACGCCGAAACTTCCGCTTCCACCACCATTGCCTCCAGTTATCCTGCCGGCTTCGCGCCTGCTGGCGGGCCGGAATCCCTGCATGATACCTGCAAAGGCGGGTGACTCCTAGCGCATGGAAACTGGTTCTCCAGCTTGCCAAGCCTGCTCCAGCAGCAGCTTGCCGGCCGGGTCCCAGTGGCGCTCGATGCCGTGCTTCTTGCCATGTTCATAGGGCACGAGCTGCTGCAGGCTGCCGTCGCCGTACCAGAGTTGCTGCAAGCCATGGCGCTGGCCGTCAAGCATGGGAGTGACCTTGGCGCGCACGCCGCTGTCATACCATTCCGTCACATCGCCCTGTTCGCTCCCTTGCGCATCCTGCCGCCAGGCGATCGACGGCTTGCCGTTGCTGTTCCATTTGTACATGCGGAGCAACTTGCCCTTGCGGTACAGCGCCTTTTGCGCCAGCTGGCCATTGTCGTGGCTTTCAAACGACCAGCCATCGGGCTCGCCGGCCACCCAGACCGTGCGGGCGCGCAAGCTGCCATCCTGCGCATAGGTAACAAACTCGCCATCCAGCTTGTCATGGATAAAACGACTGCGCTGGAACAACTGGCCATCCGCGTAAAATATTTCCTGCACGCCGTGCATCTTGCCACCCATTAGGTGCGAGCGGCTGCTCACTTTACCGTTCGGGCCGTAGGACACATACGCGCCATCGGCCATCTGCTTGCCGTGGTAGCGTATGCGGTTCATCAACTGGCCATTCTCATGGTAAGTCTCGGAAATGCGGTCGCGCCCGTTCGGCAGCAGGGTCACCTTTTGCTTGAGCTGGCCATTTTCATAGAACGACGTACCAGCTGGAGCCTGCGCCTGCGCCGCCAGCGGCAGGGCAAGCACCGCTACCAGCAGCGCCAAGTGCATTCTCTGTCCATACCGCATGCTGATCCCCCTATTTGGCCGCCACCGGCTGTCCATCCTGCCATGTCTGCTCCAGCACCAGCTTGCCGGCCTTGTCCCAGTGGCGCTCGATGCCGTGCTTCTTGCCGTGTTCGTACGGCAAGATCTGCTGCAGGCTGCCGTCGCTGTACCAGGTCTGCAGCAAGCCGTGACGCTGGCCTTCGACAAACGGAATCACGCTGGCGCGCACGCCGTTGGCATGCCAATCCGTCGTGTCGCCGTGGTCGCGCCCCTGTGCGTCTTTCTGCCACGCAAAGATGGGCCGGCCGTTCGGACCCCACGTTTGCAAGCTGAGCACGGCACCTTTCCGGTACAGCGTCTTGTTCGACACGACGCCATTGTCATGGCTTTCAAACGACCAGCCGTCGGGCTGGCCGTGCACCCACACGGTCCTGGCCAGCACGCTGCCGTCCTGGGCATACCGGACAAACTCGCCCTCGCGCTTGCCATCGACGAACTGGCCCCGTCGGTGCAGCTTGCCATCCGCATAAAACGATTCCTGCACGCCATCCATCTTGCCGTTGCGTTGATACGAGCGGCTGCTGACGGCGCCATTCACGTCGTAGGACACATGCTCGCCATCGGCCATCTCGTCGCCGTGATACAGCATCTTGTACGCCAGCTGGCCATTCTCGTGATACGTTTCCGAGATGCTGTCGCGCCCGTTCGGCAACGCGGTCACTCTCTGCTTGACCTGGCCATTCTCGAAGTACACGCAGCCGCCGAGCAGCTCCTCGCCCTGGGCATTGAAATAGGTTTCGCGCAGCAGCTGGCCATTCTCGTAGTAATACTTGCGAAAACGCACGAACTTGATTTGGCTCAGGTCGAGGTCGGTGGCATAGGTTTCAAAGGCCAGCGCACCCGGCGTGTCGGGAAACTCGAGCCTTACATGCCAGGCGCCCAGCGCCTCGTCGCGCACGGGCGGCGTGCGCAGCGCGTACGCGGCGCGACGTTGGTTGCTGGGCATGAAATTTATATCCAAATACATGGTGTGGTCTTCCTCCTGTAGTGTTGACGTTGGCGTTGACCCCGCTGGCTGTTCCTGTGCCGCCAGCGGCAAGGCCAGGGCCATGCCCAGCAGGGCTGCCAGTGCCGCCTGTGCCGCGCGCGTCGTCTGTGGTGTGTGCATTGTGTTCCGTTGCAATGTTATTGTGCGGGCGCCATCATAATGGAAAGCAACGTTTTCCCCTGTCACGAAAGAAATCCATGCACTTGCCCGCCGCCCCCAGCGACACCCAGATACTGGACATCATCGATGCCTGGATCGCCGACCTGGCGCGCGGCGATTACGCGCTCGCCCATGCGCGCACGGCGCACGACGCCTACTATGGCTGGACGCCGGCGCTGCTGCGCGCCGTGATCGAAGGTTATGGTTCGCCGGAGCCGTATGCGGATGGCAGCGTGTATCGCGTCACGCCGGCGGCAGAGGCCCGCGGCGCGGCGCACGCGCGCTGCGTCGAACGCCCTGCAAGCCAGGACGGCGGTGTGGTGATCGCCGAAGCGCGCCATTCCCTGCCCCTGAATGGCGCCTGGTCCGATCCCACCGCCACGTTTCGTGTGGAAGGCACGGCGCTGGGCGCCACGCTGGTACTACAGGAAATTCACGTGTTCTAAGGCTCTAAGCCGCGCCGTCCTTGACGGGCGACAACTGGCTCGCATGCAGGCGCGCATACGCGCCGCCCTGCTGCAGCAAGGCGGCATGGCTGCCCGACTCCACCAGGCGCCCGCCCTGCATGACGACGATGCGGTCGGCGCTTTCGATGGTGGACAGCCTGTGGGCAATGACGATGGTGGTGCGGTTGCGCATCAGCACTTCCAGCGCTGCCTGCACCTGTCGCTCCGACTCCGTGTCCAGCGCGCTGGTCGCTTCATCGAGCAGCAGGATGGGCGCGTCCTTGTACAGCGCGCGCGCGATGGCCAGGCGCTGGCGTTGTCCGCCCGACAGACGCGAACCATTCTGCCCCGCCTGGGTGGCATAACCTTGCGGCAACTGCATGATGAAGTCGTGGGCGTAGGCGGCGCGCGCCGACGCTTCGATGCGGGTCTGATCCGGGGCTGGGTCGCCATACGCGATATTCGCCGCCATCGTGTCGTTGAACAAAATCACATCCTGGCTGACGAGGGCGAACTGGCGCCGCAGGGCCAGCAGGGCGTAATCGCGCACGTCCACGCCGTCGAGCAAAACCTGGCCGCCGCTGACGTCATAGAAGCGCGGCAGCAAGCCCAGCAAGGTCGTCTTGCCGCCACCGGAGCCGCCCACCAGGGCCACCGTCTCGCCGGCGCGGATGTCGAGCGTGATATTGCTCAAGGCCGTGGGCGCATCGGGGTCGTCGCTGTTGTAGCGGAACTGAACGTTTTGCAAAGACAAATTACCCTGCACCGCTGCCGGGGCGATGGTGCCCGGGTCCGGTTCCAGCGGCGTGTCGATCAAGCCAAACACGGACTCGGCTGCCGCCAGGCCCCGCTGCAGCGGTTCATTGATCTTGGTCAGGTTCTTGATCGGCGACTGCATGGCCATCAGTGCGCCCATGAAGGCAACGAAGGCCCCCGGCGTGATGGCGCCGCTTTGCGCGCGCAGCATGGCAAAGTAAATCACGGATGACAGGGTAATGCCGACGAGCATCATGATGAAGCCGGAATTCATGGCCGAGGTGGCGGCGTGCTTGACGGCCAGCTGGCGGTTGCGCTTGACCACGTCGACGAAGCGCGCCTGTTCATAGTCTTGCCCGCCGAAGATTTTCACCACGCGCTGGCCGGCTATGCTTTCGTCGAGCACGGACGTCAGCTCGCCCACGGCTTGCTGCGAACTCTTGCTCAAGTGGCGCATGCGGCGTCCCGCCAGAGTCACGACGATGGCCACGATGGGCATCGACGCCATGCAGAACAGGGCCAGTTTCACGTCGATGCTGAACAGCAGGATCAGGTAGCCGATGGTGGCGACGGAATCGCGCACCATCACGTTGAGCACGTTCAAGCCCGCCTGCGACACCTGGCTGGCGTCGAAGGCCACGCGCGACTGCGTCAAACTGGTGGTGGTGGTATCGAAAAAGCGGCTGGGCAGGCGCATGATGGTGGCGAACATCTTTTCGCGCAGGTCCGCCTGCACCCGGCTCGATAGCCAGACGGAACCGTAATCGCCGGCAAAACTGGACACCATGCGCAGCACGGCCAGGCCCAGAATGGTAGCGGGGATCACCCACAAGTCCACCTGCCCTGCCTGTGCCGGCAGGAAACGGTCGACCCAGCCCTGCAGCATGCCCATCACGCCGGACACGGGCGCGACCTGCGTGCTGGCCGTCGCGCGCATGGCGTCGACGACGTTTTGCAACTGGCGGATTAACAACACATCGGTGGCGGACGCCACACCCACGGCCAGCAAGGTGGCGGCAACGATGGCGCCATAGCGGCGAAACTGGCCGGCCAGGCGAAAGAACAGGAGGCGACTTTGCTGCATGCAGGTGAGAAAAGAAAAGGTAAAGCGTGATTCTAACCGTTGCCAGACTTACCTAGAGGAAAGTCGCACCTTGCCGGCGCAAAACCGGCAAGGGAGACGCACGCACTATCAGCTCTTCGCCACTTTCCAGGCTGCCGTGCCTGCCTTGCAGACCTTCAGCTTGAGGGTCTGTTCCTGGCCCTTGGCGCTCAAGCCTACCTGCACCTTGCGGCAGGTTTGCGCGTCCGTCTTTTCCGTGTCGCTGGCCGTGATTTCGGCGGCGATGCGCACGGAATTGCGCAAACCTTCATTACTCCATTGCACGGTTTCGCCATCTTTCTTGTCATTGAGCACGTCGCTGACGGCTTTCACGAAGACGGGCTTGTCGTACTTGTTCAGGTAGGCCACCGGCGTATCGGCCAGGAAACCCAGGCCGACGGCGGAAGCGGAAGCGCTGAAGACGACGCTGCCGAAGATCAGGGCGGACAGCAATGTGGCGGGACGAATACGCATGGAAAACTCCTTATAAAGAAATAAGCGGGAACTGCCGGGACGCCCCTTGGCCGGGATACGCCGGCAAGTATACCTGGCCAGCAAGGCATCGATGCCGGGCACAAAATAGATCGCCGACGACTGCGCCGTGGAAAAAACCAGCAGCCTGTCCGTCTTGGTGACGCCATCATAGCCTATGCCGACCATTTTTTTCTGTAAAGCAAGTGCACGCTTGACTTGCCGCCGCTGCGGGCTTTCAATGGCAATAGTTTCCTATTATTAACTTTGCCTGCAGCCACTCTCCTGGCGCGGCAGCGATGAAAGGATGGCGCGATGGCCCTGGCACAAGAGCAGCATCTGGCGAACACATGGCAGACGGGTGGCTTGAAACCGCGCGCCTGCGATTGCGGCGGCACGGTCTTCACCATCCTGCACCAGCGGGTGATGGCGGACATGCGGCGCCGGCAATTTCTCGGAGGCGCGGCCGCCATGCTGGCGCCCTTCATCGGCCTGTCCACCAGCAAGGCCATCGCCCAGCAGCCCAAGACCTCCGAACGCCCCCTGCTGCTGACCAATCTGCGCCTGTTCGACGGCACGGGCAAGGCGCCCCGTTCCGGCATCCACGTGCTGGTGACGGGCCCGACAATTACCGCCCTGCTGCCGGCCGGCGAGAAGGTGGAAGGCGCGCAAGTGATCGATTGCCAGGGCAAGCTGGTGATGCCGGGCCTGATCGACGCCCATTGGCACAGCATGCTGGCGGCCATCAACCAGGTGACGGCCATGACGTCCGATGTCGGCTATCTGTACCTGGTGGCGGCGCAGGAAGCGCAGCGCACCTTGCTGCGGGGCTTTACCTCCGTGCGCGATCCTGGCGGCCCCGCCTTTGCATTAAAACGCGCCATTGATGAAGGCATCGTCGACGGTCCGCGCATCTTTCCGTCAGGCGCCATGATTTCTCAAACGTCGGGCCATGGCGACTTCCGCCTGCGCTCGGACATCCCCCGTGCGGCCAATGCTCCGCTGGGCATGGCGGAAACGGCGGGCATGGCCATGATCGCCGATGGCGAGGCGGAAGTGCTGCGCCGCGTGCGCGAGCAGCTGATGCTGGGCGCGACGCAAATCAAGATGATGGCGGGCGGCGGCGTCGCGTCGATGTACGACCCGCTCGACAGCACGCAGTATTCGGAACGCGAACTGCGCGCCGGCGTGGAAGCGGCCGCGGACTGGGGCACCTATGTGATGACCCACGTCTACACGCCGAAAGGCATACAGCGGGCCATCCGCGCAGGCGTGCGCAGCATCGAGCATGGCCAGCTGGCCGACGACGAATCTGTGCGCATGATGCGTGACACGGGCACATGGTGGAGCTTGCAGCCTTTCCTGCAAGACGCTGATGCGAATGTGTATCCCGATGCGGCGCGCAAGGCCAGCCAGGCCATTGTGTCGGAAGGCACCATGAAGGCGTATGCGCTGGCGCAAAAGTACGGCATCAGGACGGGCTGGGGCACGGACATCCTGTTCAACGCGAAAAACACGCCCACGCAGGGCCGCCAACTGGCCAAACTCACGCGCTTTTACGATCCCCTGACCTTGCTGGCGCAGGCGACGGGACAGAATGGCGAACTGCTGGCCCTGTCCGGCCAGCGCTCGCCCTACCCGGGCGCCTTGGGCCGCCTGGCCGTGGGCGCGCTGGCCGACTTGCTGGTGGCCGAGGGCGACCCCGCGAAGAATCTCGATTTCCTCGCCCGGCCGGAAGAAAGCCTGCTGCTGATCATGAAGAACGGCCGCATCTACAAGGACAAATTGAGCGCGCCATTGGCAGGCTGAAGGCGGGCGCGTTGGCAACGGCGGAGGCTTGCCGCATAATGCGCCCATGTTCAAACTGACTTTTCTCGGCACGTCTTCCGGCGTGCCCACGCGCCACCGCAACGTCACGTCGCTGGCCCTGCAAACCACGCACAACCGTGACTGGTGGATGATCGATTGCGGCGAAGCCACGCAGCACCGGCTACAGCGCCTGCCCTTGTCCGTGCACGACCTGGTGGGCATCTGCATCACCCACGTGCATGGCGACCACAGCTATGGTCTGCCGGGCTTGCTGGCCAGCGCCTCGATGACGGGGCGCAAGAAGCCCTTGCTGCTGATCGCCCCGGCCCCCATCAAGGCCTGGATCGACGCCACCCTGCTGCACACGGAACTGTTCTTGACGTATCCGCTGATCCACATCGACGTGGACAGCGCGCCAGTCGTGCATGAAGCAGCGGGCCTGACTATCTCTCGCCATGCGCTGTCGCACCGCGCGCCCAGCGTGGGCTACCGTTTTGCGCTGGAAACAAGCAGATGGAAGCTGGACAAGGCCGCCCTGCAGGCGGCCGGCGCGCCGCCCGGCCCCGCGTGGGGACTCTTGCAGGCGGGCCAGGATGCGATCCTCGACGATGGCACGATCCTGCGCACCGCCACTTTCCGCCAGGTGGAGACGCAGCGCGCCACGGTAGTGATCGGCGGCGACAACGACACGCCAGCGTTGCTGGCCGACGCCTGTGACGGTGCGCAATTGCTAGTGCATGAAGCCACTTACACGGAAGCGATGCTGCAGAAAGTGGGGCCCGGCCCCACGCACAGTTCCGTGCAGCGCGTGGCGCAGTTTGCCGAAGCGGTCCGCTTGCCGAATCTGATCCTCACCCACTTCAGCGCCCGCTATCACAATGCGGACGGCATGGCCGAGCTGGAAGCGGAAGCCCGGCTGCATTACTCGGGTAACCTGTTTTTGGCGCGCGATTTCGACAGCTATGAACTCGATGCGGCGGGTGCGCTCAGCAAACTACCTGGGAAATCACAATAACAACGCCTACCAAAACCGTAGCGAGCGGAAGTAAGTTGTGGTTGAGAAGCGCAACTGTACGAAGGTACAGTGAGCATAGCAGACCGCAAATTACGACGCGCAGTAGGTTTTGTTAGGTGTTACTTTAGTGGGGATTGACGCCATACTGCGCCGCATATTCGGCCGCCAGCGCGCGTGCCGCCTGCTGCTGTGACGGCGTGAGGATTTCCAGCAACTGGTCGCGGTTCTTGATCGATTGCGCGCTGCCCGCCTCGGCTGGCATGGCGATCCACGCATACGCCTGCACGTAGTCGAGCTCCACGCCCTGCCCTTGCGCGTACAGCAAGCCGTATTCATTCTGTGCCGACAGGGAACCGGCCTCGGCCGCCTGCTTGTACCAGAACGCCGCCTCGGCATAGTCTTGTGGAACATCAATACCCTTGCGGTACGCCTGCGCCAGGTTGAATTGCGACTGGCCATCGCCCGCCTCGGCCGCCTGGCGCCCATACGCCAGCGATTGCGCCATATCTTGCGCGACGCCATCGCCACTCGCATACATCAGGGCCAGGTTGGCCAGCGACGGCGGAAAGCCCGCTTGCGCCGCCGCCGTGAACAGTTCTACCGCTTTCCGCAAGTCTTGTGTCACGCCATGGCCCTGGTAATACAGGCTGGCCAATAAATGCTGGCCAGCCGGGTCGCCAGTGCGCGCGGCCGCGTCGAATTGTTTGAACGCCTCGGCGTAATCACCGTCGTTATAAGCGAGGATGCCCGCTTCATTAAAAGATTCGGGAGAGGATGTCATGAAGCTTCCTTATTCGGGGATTTTTTGGCATTGTACACAGCACTGTTCCGCGCAGAATGTACGATAGGGAACGGTGTGGCGCATTGCCCAAATCATGCGTTATGATCATTCACCGCACGATTCAATCTGGACGTTGCGAAAATATGCCTGCCCAAGAATATCTCCATGAAACTGACTGTCTTGTCTTTATCGCTGCTTTTATCCCTGATTTCCACCTCGGCTTATGGCGGCACGCTGCACCTGGACAAAGCCGCGACAGGCAAAGTGCGGCAAGCCGCCGATATCCGTTATGCGAATCACGATGAAAAGCAGACCTACCAGCTGAAAATCAGGAAGCAGTGGATACCTGGCAGTTGCAGCAGCAGCGGCACGGGCAATTTGCACGCGCTGCTGCTGGACATGAATTTCGACGGCCATGCCGACCTGTGGGTCACCGGCTACACGGAAAGCCAGGGGCGCATCCGCTGTTCCGATGTGTGGCTGTGGGATGCATCGGCGAAGCAATACAGTTTCAATAAGACATTATCAGCGATTCCGAATCTGGATATCAACATAACCGATCAAGGAATCGCAGGTGGCATCGCCAATTGCGGCTGCGCGGCGCAATGCTTTTATGAAGACAGCTATGCCTGGCGGGCTGACAAATTAATCGCCACCGCCCGGCGCGAACAGGATTGCGAGCGCTATCGGGAATATCGCTTGAATGAAAAAAATGACTTGATCCTCGTCAAGGATGAAATCATCGATAGCGGCAATCCCGGCCAGCAGGCAATCGAGAACACCAAAACCTATGACTGGCAGCGCCACGCGCACATCATGCGCAAACCATGGGAATGAGCTTTATCCACGTTCGACTCGCCATCGATCCGACACCATCGAATACAGACAACACATGACGACACATCCAGCATCGATTACTTTCCATGCCGCCAAGGCGGAAGACACCCCCGCCTTCATCGCATTGCGCGGCAAGACACGGCAAAACGCCATCCCCGAGGAACGCCTGGCGGAAGTGGGTATCACGGCCGAGTCCTGGGCGGAGATGATGCGCTCGGGCAGCCTGCCTGGCCGGGTCTGCCATCATGACGGCCAGCTGGTCGGCTACTGCTTTGGCGAGCGCGACACGGGCGAAATCATCGTCCTGGCGCTGCTGCCGGAATTCGAAGGCCTCGGTATCGGCAAGACCTTGCTGGAATTGGTGATGACGGAACTGCGCGCGCTGGGCCATGCACGGCTGTTCCTGGGCTGCTCCAGCGACCCCGCCTCGCGTTCCTACGGTTTTTATCGCTACCTGGGCTGGACGGCGACGGGCGAGACAGACAAGTATGGCGATGACGTGCTGGAGTTTCGCTTTACCGCCTAGCGTCTAGCCAGGCACGCGGCTGGCGTCCCACACGCGCAGGATGTGCGTAATGGCCCCGTCAAACACGGCGTAGCCAACGCCATCGCGCGCCTGGATAGCCACGCCCGACAAAAAACTGTCGAAGACGGCCGCCAGTGCCTGCCCGTCCACCTGCGCGGATAACTCTCCGCTGGCCATGCCCCGCTCGACGCAGCGCACGAAGCCGGCGCGCGTGCGGGCACGCGATTGTGTGAGCGGCGCGGCCACGGCCGCATGTTCGGCCGTCGGCGCGCTCATGCAGCCGAGCGCCACCATGCAACCGGGTGGATGCCCCGCATCGGACTGCATCGCCGCCGACTGGCGCAAGGCCTGCTCAATGGCCGCGCGCGGCGCCAGGCCATCGTCCCACAGGCACTCCGTCACGCGCGCATACGTATCCAGATAGCATTGCGCCGCCTCGCGGAACAGCGCTTCCTTCGAGCCGAACGCGGCATAAAAGCTGGGCGCGGAAATGCCGCCGCCCAGGTTCGCCTTGAGCTGGCTCAAGGACGTCGATTCATATCCCTGCTGCCAGAATAAAAACATGGCCTGCTCGACCGCTGCCTGCCGGTCAAACGTGCGCGGCCGTCCCATTTGCGCCATTGCTCGCTCCTTCTCATCTACTTATAGGCTACTTACATACTACTCGATACAGAAGTCGTTGACAACGCGGCGCGCCATCGCCTATATTTATACCGATCGATACATATGTACCGCCACGGCGGTCTGGGGCACTCCTGCGCCCGGCCGACTCGTCACATTTCCAAGGATATTCAGCTTTGAATCACGCTACGCTCACCACCGGCACCAGCCCTGCGCTGGCCGACCGCCTCCCCGTCGCCGGCCTGCTGGCCCTGGCCATGACGGGTTTTATTTGCATCGTCACGGAAACCTTGCCCGCCGGCTTGTTGCCGCAGATCAGTTCCGGCCTCGGCATCAGCGCCGCGCTGGCCGGGCAAATGGTCACTGCCTATGCACTTGGCTCCCTGCTGGCGGCCATTCCGCTTACCATCGCCACGCGCGGCTGGCGCCGCCGCAACGTACTGCTGCTCACCATCATCGGCTTTCTCGTGTTCAATATCATCACGGCGCTGTCGTCGCACTACTGGCTGACCCTGGCGGCCCGCTTCTTTGCCGGCATGGCGGCCGGACTGGCGTGGAGCTTGCTGGCCGGCTACGCCCGGCGCATGGTGGCGCCCCACCAGCAAGGCCGCGCCCTGGCGCTGGCCATGGTGGGTGCACCCGTCGCACTATCCCTGGGCGTGCCGCTGGGCACTTTGCTCGGCTCGCTGGTGGGCTGGCGCACCGCGTTCTGGATCATTTCCGGTCTGACATTGATCCTGATCGCCTGGGTGCTGGCGAAGGTGCCGGACTACCCGGGCCAGTCCGCCCATGAGCGCATGCCCCTGCGCCGCGTCTTCACTACGCCGGGCGTGCGCCCTGTGCTGGCCGTCGTCATCGCCTGGATGCTGGCGCACAACATTCTCTACACCTACATTGCCCCGTTCGTGGGGCCGGCCGGATTGACGGAACGAGTCGACCTGGTCCTGCTCGTCTTCGGCGCCGCCGCCATGGCCGGCATCTGGATCACGGGCAAGCTGGTCGAGCGCCACTTGCGCGCCACCGTGCTGGCCAGCCTGGCCGTATTCGCCGCGACGGCCTTCGTGCTGGGCGTCGCGTCACATCTGCCTGCCGTCATCTACCTGGGCATGGCCGTCTGGGGCCTAAGCTTCGGTGGCGCGGCCACCCTGCTGCAAACGGCGCTGGCCGACACGGCCGGCAGCGGCGCCGACGTGGCCTTGTCGATGAATGTGGTGGCGTGGAATGGCGCCATTGCAGCCGCGGGCGTGGTGGGCGGCGCCTTGCTGGAAACCTGGGGCGCGGGCGCCTTCCCGTGGGCGATGCTGGGCTTGCTGCTGCTGGCTTTTATCATCGCCGGGTCAGCCCGCGCCCATGGTTTCCGGCCGGGACGGCGCAGCGGCGCACCCGTGGCCGGACATTGAAACGATGCTGTTAGCTCGCCACCGGCACGTTCAGAATGCGGGGCACGTGTCCCGTATGCGCGAGGAAACGGACCAGGGTGGCATGCGGCAGCGCCACCGTGGCCGTGTTGCGCAGCGGATGGGCTTGCACAGAATCAGCTTCCCATACGGCCTGGTCCAGCACCAGCTCCACCGCCTGCGCGCTGTCGTGAATCAACGCAAACAGGCTGACGGACCCGGGCGTAATGCCCAGGTGCTGCAGCAGGCGCTCGGGCGAGGCCATGCTCAGCTTACTGACTGGCAATAAGCGCCCCAGCGCCGCCAGGTCGATGCGCTTGTCGAAAGGTACGATGACGAGAAAATGCCGCCGGCCCTTCTCGTCGCGCACGAACAGGTTTTTTCACCATCAGGCCGGGCATGGCCGGCACGTGAATCAGTGCTTCATTGATGGTGTGCACGGCCGGGTGCTCGACGAAACGGACATCGCCAGCGCTGCTTTCCAGCCAGCGGGACAGGGTTTCTTGCATGGTGACTCCTCAGCTCGGACAAATGGGCGATGAGGAGATTGTAGCGGCGCGCCGCGTGGAACGCTTGCCGTCAAGGCTGGTTCTCGTCCTGGTCGGCCTTGTCGGCCGCCGCCAGCCCCCAGTCATTCCAACCTTCGCCAAACAGCTCGATCGGATGCTGCGTGCGCTCGGAACCATTGCCGCAGCGCATGGCATCCGGCGGACAATACTTGTCGCAGCCCCAGCAGATGCGTTCGGGGTTCTTGGGGTTCAGGGGAAAGGGCTTGGCCATGGGAGGCGATCGTGGTCCGTTGAGGGTTCCTTGTTGACTCTAGACCTGACGCGGATGGCGGTCAAACGAATTTCGGTGGGAAATTTGTCCGGGGTCAAGGTTGTGCAGATAATGGAACATCGGCACGGCACCCTGCCCTACTCTTGATCTTTCCTGACGACTATGGAGACCTCCAGTACAGTCCGCGCGTAGCTGACACCACCGTCCGCCGCAGCTTGCACCTTGAGTTCGTCCAGTGCATAAACCATCGTCACCGTGGCGCCAGGAACGAACAGCTCGATGTCTTGCCTGCGGTTCGTGTAGATGCTCTCGTCGACTGTCGAACCGTCCGCCAGGCGCAAGGTGAAGCTGTTGACTTGATCGTCACGGCGGCTGTCCTGGCCCGCGAAATACGTTCGTTCGATGATGCCCGTCAAGGTTTGCGTCTGGAGGCGCTTGGCCTCGATGCTTTCCCACCAGGCTACGGAGGCGAACAGGCCGTGACTGCCTTTCAAGCCCATGTGAGGTCTGGAACTGTCGAGGGTGAGGGCTTGGGTTTTGGCGACGCGACTGGGGTCTTTTACCAGAGCTTCGGCGAGGGTGTAGACAGGTTTCATAGGTCGCAGAAGTTCCTGGAAACGGTCGCTCAATATTTGCGCCGGATGACGTAGGCATTGCCGGCAGGTTCAAAACCGAGCGTCGGATAATAGGACATGGCGTCCGGGGCGGAAAGCAATATCAAGGATACTTCGTCGCCGATGATGGCCTGGGTGCGCTTGACAAGTTCCTTGCCGATACCCAGGCCCTGGTACTGCTTGTTGACGGCCAGATCCGACAGATAGCAGCAGTAGGCATAATCGGTCAGCGACCGGGCCAACCCCACCAGCTCCCCTTCCACCCAAGCCGACAGCAAAAGGCAAGGCGCGGCGAACATGCGCGCGATTCTCGGAAGATTATCGGTCGGGCGCTTGATTCCGGATTGGTCGAAGACCCGGACGACATCGACCGGATCAAGGGGGAAGTTGTGACGATATTCTACGGTGATGTTTTTTCATGGGTTGAAAAGTGGAAAGTAATCGCGCATAGGCGCAGCTTGTCTCTGCAAACATTGCTCATGTCGGCATATGCATTTCATAGTATGACAGTTGCGGCGGATGAGGGCTGTTCCCGTCCCCACTACGCACCTGACGTTCATTCAAATGCCCGGACCTTCCAGCGTAGACGAAAGAGTTCTGCCCTTCCGGCATTCGTAAAGGTATGGCGGGAGAGTCAGGCTGAGAGCAGCAACACTGCCAGCAAGCGAACAAGCTGCCGCTAGCTTGTGTGACAATATACACACTGGAAATGTGGAACCTTCCATATCTCTATCTGATATTAAACAGACTTGGCAAGGATTATAAATATGTTGGCACCGTTACGATTGAATAAACGCATGTATCGCTGCTTTGTCGCCGCCCTTTTTCTTGCTGCTGGCGTCTCATCGGCATTCGCCACCACACTTGATGAGGACCGGACACGCGGTGACATACATGGTTTGTTTGAAATAAGGGATGCTGCAGTCAAGTTCATGGCAGCAGAGAATTCCAAAAATGGAACAAGGTGGCAGGTATTGGAGCCGAACCGGAAGATTCTGGTTGCGAAATGCGCAGTATCTTTGCGTGTGAAATGGGTTCCGAAGAGCCATGGCCTGTCTGGACCGAATGTTGCTGTGAGTTGCGCCAGGACCGTAAAGCCCACGACGGAAAATAAGTGGGAAGTTTTTGTACCTGTCAATAAAGGGCCATAACTCTGGGGGCAGGCCCAACATCTGAGCAGTAGCACTGTATGTGCGATAAAAAAGCCAGTCAGTGACCGGCTTTTTTTATTATGTTGGGCTTTCTTGAAACTGTTTTGCATTATCACAAATTTCATACCATGCAGGCTTGGAGCCAACATAAACATGAAATTGCATTCTTACCTCAGGGTCATCATCCAAGCAGTTAACTGATATTGGAAATGAATCATTCTCTGAGCCAATTTCCCCCAAAGAAGTCCCGCAATTTTTGCAAAAAGTTCTTGCATATTTAAAGGGAGGCTCTGGCTCATATCGTTGAATAAATTCTCGACCCTCCAGCAAGGTAAATGAATTTTTATCAACGAAGGCCAAGGCACTCGCTCCAGCCTTCCGACAACGAGAACAGTGACACATGCCCATCATGCTTGGGGGGATGCCAATTCAAACTTTACTGAACCACAGCAGCAACTGCCTTTGATCATGAGGTGTCCTTTTTGAATGTTGACACTGTATTTTTACACAGTACTTCCAGGCAAACAAGGTACACATGGAGGAATTTTTCAGAAGCCAAAACAGAAAGCACAGTAAGGGCACGAGGGCCATGCGGGTGCAAGGGTCAGGCTTGCCATTTGTACACGAACTGATGCGCTGGACGTCGTAGAAGCTGGCTTAGTTGACAGCTATTTTCAGGATTCGGGCCGGGCCATCCCTCCGCGTAAATTCCTATCGCACAAGCTCTGCTCTTCACAACTGTACGCGGAGTTCAACTGGAATATTGATCAACGGCTTCACGGAATAATCTGGCTGGCGATCCAGGAAACAAGCAACGTCGGGAACGGGAAGGGTCTGTGCAAATGTTCCTAGCCTTGTCTTGTGTTCGATCTCATTGAGCAACACGGCATTCGCATGGGATAGGGCATTGGTATTCTCGCAGGCAAGATCGAGTGTCTCGTATCGCGCATAGTGATCGCTTGGCTGATTGGCCCAGTAGATGCCCAGCGCTGTGGCAAATTCGCACTTTGCTTGCGCTATGATCCGTGTCAGAAGCCATATACCATTATGATAATTTTGATGCTGAGCGATGGCATGAAGCTGACATCCAGACAGTGTCGAGAGGTCGTTTTGCACTTCTTTTTTGAACGCTTGAATACCTATCGTTCTCTGCCGAGCATAGAAGTGATAAAAATCTTCCTCCTCATCGCCTTCCATAGCGCTGTCAAAAACCGACTGATCCATATCGTGGTAATAAGTGTCGCCGGCACATTTTCCTTTCAGGGCCAGGATTCGGATATCTTGCTCAGCATCCGAACCGTTCGGCTGCTTAAGTCCCAGCGCTTTTGCCAGCTTTGTTAACATTTGCATTCCTTGGAGTGGGCGGTTTGATAAAACTTCAGGATGAGTGAATGCGACAAGTGGAAAGAAAATGTCGTTCTGCATACAGTCTGTACAATATTGCCATATCCACCTACTTGGCGCGACCCGCACTACAGCAAGCCGACAATAAGAGAGAGTTAATGGAAGACATCAATTGTAAAGGCATGCCACACATCCGCGTGCTGGCAGACGAAGACACCGACGGCCCCACGTATGAAACTCTGCCGGCACGGCAGATTGACGAGCACGTCTACGAACTGCTGGCCTCGCCCGGCTTGACCCTGAACCTGGCGCGCGGCGACATCGTCAGCATCGCCGACCCGCTCGCCCCCGCCGAAGTATTGAAGCGCGGCGGCAATTTCTGCATCCAGATCTACGATGCCGACGCCGTGAACCAGTCCGCCGTCGACCAGCTTGAGCGCGACGTGAAACAGCAGCTTGGCGGCACCATGGACGGCCAATATGAGGGTAGTCTGACCTTCAGCGTGCCGGGACACCACGGCATCTACAACGTCAACGGTCCCTTCGACGCCTTCCGCGAAGCGACGGGCGTGGAATGGTACTTCGCCAATATCTACGCCAACCTCGATGATGACAATGATGAAACCCCACTCAACTGGTGGGTGGATATGTAAGATGTCTACCTTGACCAGGCGCCGCAAACCTTGGTCCAGCACATCATTCAGGGCTGCTACATACGAACACCATAACCGTAGCAAAAGTTTATAGCGCCTGGACCACTTGGCGAGGTGGATTCGATTCCGGCCACCTCCACCACTGAGTTCTTTAGAATTACTATTTCAACGGCACTTCCACACCAAACATCACCGACTGGGTACGTCCGCTATCGATGTTCAGATTGCTGTTGTAATCCAGCGCGATGGTCATGCCATTCGACAGCAGCAGCTTGACGCCCAGCCCCGCCGCCCAGTTGCCCGTTTGCTGCGGCACCGTGCGGATCACGTACACGGGGCCGTCCGCCACCAGGTCGGCATACGCCAGGCGCGCATCATCGGCGCCCTGGAACTGGTGCCGGTACTCGAGCCGCGCACGCGGGAACCACGTGCCCAGGCCACCCACATAGATGCCCTCGGCCCGCACGCCCAGCGCACCGATGCGCGAACGCACGGTTTGCTTGAAGTAGCTCAGGGCGTTGATGCCCGCCGCCTTCTCCGTGTACGGATCGAGCTTGGCCGACATCAGTTCCACGCGGCCATATGGCGACCACATCCAGGTTTCCTGGCGCATCTCGATGCCGCCCACCACCGCGCCAAACACTTGCTTGCCGTCACGCTCACCGGTGGCGAAACCGCTGCCATCGGTCAGGTAGCGCGACGCGTCGTACTGCAAGGTGCCGTAGCCGAGCACGCCATCGAGGAAGACGCCCTTGCTTGGACGCAGGCTGCCATACACGGCCGCCACTGCGCTGTCGGCCGTGCTGCGGCTGCCGTTCTGGCCCACGTCGCTGCGGTCATGGCTGAAGCCGGCGCCCACGCCCAGGGTGGCCAGGTCGCTGAGGCGGTAATCGCCGCCCACGCTGACGCCATTGGTGCGGAAACGGAAGCCCGTGTCGCGCCCATTCACATAGTGCTGGCCGAAGTCGACCGCGCCACCCAGCCACAGCGACAAGGCCTGCTTCTGCGTGTCCGGCTTCTGCGGCATGTCCGGCAAGCCATTCGTCGCCTGGCCGACGTCCGCACCGCCCGCCTTGTCGCTGCTGAAACCGCCATCATGCTGGCGCAAGGCCGCCTTGCGCATGAACGGTTTCACGGCCGTGCCAAACACCCGGTCCGCTTCCTGCTCCTGCCAGCGCGCCAGCGCCGCCGTCGGGTTGCCGCTGTCGTTCGGCGGCGTCAGGCTCAGGCCAAAGCTCGACCGTCCCCAGCCATCGCCATGCAGGCTTTCCAGGCGCTGCGTGAAGTTCGACAGCTGCGCGCTGGCGAAACGCCGCGCCGCATCGGCTTGCGCCGCCTGCAGGCCGATCACTTCCGGATCGACCGACGGGTCGCGGCGTGCCGTCACGGTCACGTTGACCACGCCCGGCTTCGAGGTGGCAAAGGCATTGCTCAGGGTGTAGCTGACGACGGCCGCGCCGGCAAACTTGCCCGAGGCCGCAAAGCTCAGCTGGTACGATGGCTTGCCGGCCGTGCCCACGTCGCGCACCACCGCCTTGCCCGCCTCCGCCGGCGTGACGCTGAGCACATTGGCCGCCGTGAACGGGCCGCCCGTGGCGCCCGCCGTCAGGTCGACCGTCACCGTCAGGCCCGCCACCACCGTGGCGCTCTGGCTGGCCACCTGCGGCATCGGATTGACACTGATGCTCGCTTTCACCGGCGCCGAGGTGCCGAACGCGTTCGACACGGTGTAGCCGATGCTGATGTCGCCGCTGGTATTGATGCCTGGCGTGTAGACGATGTCCATGCTGCTGACCGTCGCCGTGCCGCTGGCGGGCTGCGTGGTAATCGCCACTGCCGTGAACGGCCCGCCGGTGGCGCCTTCCGTCACATGCAGGGTCACCGGCGTGCCGGCCAGTACCGTCGCCGTCTTGGCGACAGGCACCGGCACCGGCTGCGGCGCCACCGTCAGGCTGACCGTGGCCGGCGCGGAAGTGCCGCCCGGGCCCGTGACGGTGTAGGTGAAAGCGTCAGGGCCAAAATAGTCGGCATTCGGCACGTACGTCACCTTGAAACTCGCCCCCACGGCGCGCGCCATGCGCGCCGACGCACCAGTCGACACTACAGTGACGCGCCCGTGCTGCGGCGGCGTGACGATGGTCACATCCGTGATCGGGCTGCCGTCGGTGGAAGCGATGGTCAAGCTCACATTTTGGTTGGCTGAGGTGGTCGCCGTTTCATTGGCAATCGGTGGCGGCGCCTGGTTCACCTGCAGGGTCAATGCTTGCTGCACCGTGAACAGGTGCGCGTCCGTGGCCTGCAAGGTAAAGTTGTAACTGCCCGCCACCGTCGGCGTGCCGCTGACGACGCCGGTCGCCGCATCGAGCACCAGGCCGCTTGGCAAGGTGCCGCTGCTGACCGAATACGCGTACGGCGCGATGCCGCCGGCAGCCGTGAACTGCTGGCTGTAGGCGTTGCCGGCGCGGATGCCGGCCAGGCTGGACGGCGTGAGCGTCAGGGTAGGCACGGCGACAACCAGGGTATAGCTGTTGCTCGCGCTAAATGGCGCTCCCACGCCCGTACTGCTGTCCGTGACCTGGATGCTGAAGGTGAAACTGCCGCTCTGGTTTGTCGTTCCCGACAACACACCAGTACTGGCATTCAGGCTCAAGCCCACGGGCAGCGCCCCGATCAAGGCAAAACTGTATGGCCCCGTACCACCGGTGGCGCTCATGGTCACATTGTAAGGAGAGCTTACCATGCCATTGCCCATCGACGCCGGCGCCAGGACCAGTTGCGGCGCGCTGACTGCGATCGTCACCGTCGCCGCGCTGGACGTGCCGCCGTCATTCGTCGCCGTGTAGCTGAAGCTGTCCGGGCCAGAGTAGCCAGCCGTTGGGGTGTAAGTGATGCTGGTGCCGCTGGCCGTGGCAGTGCCATGGCCAGCGGCGCTGGCGACAGCCACGCTGGTGGCGGCGCCTCCCCCAGGTTGAGCTTGATCGGATTGGCGCTGCTGTTGGCCATGACCGTCGCGTTGACAGCATTGGCCAACGGCGCCAGAACACCGATCACCAGCGTATAGGGCTTCGAACCTGTCGCGCCATAGGCATCGGTAGCGGTGATGGTCAGGTTGGCGGTGCCGCCGGCCAAAGGCGTACCACTGAGGGCGCCGCTGGCACTGAGGCTCAAGCCCGGCGGCAAGCCACCACTCGTGATGGCAAAGCTATACGGAGCGGTACCACCAGTGGCGCTGATGGTCGCATTGTAAGGGGAGCTTGTCATGCCATTATCCATCGACGTCGGCACTAGGACCAGTTGCGGCGCACTGACTGTGATCGTCACCGTCGCCGCGCTGGACGTGCCGCCGTCATTCGTCGCCGTGTAGCTGAAGCTGTCCGGGCCAGAGTAGCCAGCCGTTGGGGTATAGGTGATGCTGGTGCCGCTGGCCGTGGCAGTGCCATGGCCGGCGGCGCTGGCGACAGCCACGCTGGTGGCGATGCCTCCAGTCAGATCGAGCGGAATAGGATTGGCGCCGCTATTGGCAGCGACCGTCGCGCCCACTGCATTGGCGACTGGCGCCTGAGCGCCGACCTCGAAGCTATAGGTGCGCGAACCACGCACGCCTTTGGCATCGGTAGCATGGATGGTTGCGTTGAACGGGCCAGTAACGGTGGGCGTGCCACGAAGCACGCCAGTGGCAGTATTGAACGTGATCCCCGTCGGCAATGAGCCAGTGCGGCTAAAGGTATAGGGCGCGATGCCGCCAGTGGCAGTAATTGTTGTATTGTAGGGCACGCCTATCGTGAAACTGCCCAGCGACGCTGGCGCCAGGACCAGTACTGGCGCCGGCGCACTGACAGTGATCCTGATCAACCCCGGACCGGAAGTGCCCTCGGCATTCGTTGCGGTGTATGTAAAGCTATCCGCCCCGGAATAGCCTGCCGTTGGGGTATACATGATACTGGTGCCGTTAGCCGTCGCCGTGCCATAGCTGGGAGCGCTTGCAACGGCGACGCTGGTGGCGATACCACCAGTTATGTTTAGCATCACCGGATTGTCACTGCTATTGGGGGCTACCGTCGTACTGCCAAAATTTGCGACTGGCGCCCCGGCACCGATCACCAGGCTATAAGCGCGTGCGCCGCCTATGCCATTGGCGTCAGTGGCGAGGATACTCAGGCTGAACGTTCCACTGTTGTCGGGAGTTCCGCTAATCACGCCAGTGACACTATTTAAATTCATTCCCCACGGCAAACTACCCAAAAGCACAAAGGTATATGGCGCGGTGCCGCCGGTGGCACTGATGGTGGCGTTGTAGGGCGTGTATATCTTGCCGCTGCTTAACGACTCTGGCGCCAGTACCACCTCCGTCCCGCTGACTGCCAAGCTCAGTTGCTTGCCGGCTACAAACGTCGGCAAAGCAGTATCTGTAGGCGTGCTGACAGCCGCAGGCATTGCAGCCTGCGCAGCACTCGCAACCAGCAAGGCAGCGAGCAGCAATCCGGCATACGCCAATATGCTTGCCAGGCAAGAAAAAAAGTTGTTAATTAATGCTCTCATGAACGCTCCAGCAAATCACCTTCTGCAAAATCAGGTGTTAAAACATGTAAAAATGCGAAATAAGTACTTGAGGGAAACAGCGTTTTGCTGCGCACTTACATACATTTTTAGCAATATCGATGATTAAAAACGTATTAAAGTTTCTTGATGGAAATTTAACACTTGGATGATTTTTAAAACTGAGCAAACCTGAGAAATGCCCTACTAATTGCGTAGGAATTAATCGCCATGAGGAGACCGAACAGAAGACTGCACTGCTGCTGAAGTCGGGAAGAAGAACATATCGATAACGGTGCATTGCAGCATAATTTTGTGCGCGATCACTCGCAATAACCCGCTCAAAGTGCCTTAATCCGCATGCCCCCTCTTCGCCCCGCCGCGCCAGTCCTCATGCGCCTTCGGCCATGGCGCAAATTCGAATCAATAGACCCCTATATAGCGGGCAGGTGGGGGGACAGCTGCGCGCGCCGGGCCGAAATGGTTTTTTTATTGCACTTACGGCAACATCGATCGTCGGGGCGTGAAAAAGCCGCCTCGTGGGCGGCCTGTGCGGTGGCTAGGGCGCTCTGGCGCGCGACGCGAGTCAGGTCCGCCATTCAGACACAGACTGATACGTTGGGTGCTGTGCGTCATGCGATCAGGTCTGTCATTTGAACACAGGCTGAAGCATTTGCGCCGTAAAAGCATGCTTAGCCGAGAACCTAATGAGAACCACGAACGCGTGCCCTTGGCGCGCGAGGCCGCCGCGTAGGGGCAGCAGGTGGAGGATTCGGGGCGGGCTGGGCGCCGCACACATATAAGATTTATGCTGACTCTGAAAGATAGCAAAACAACGCTACCTACGATGCTACCTGCAATCGAAATTGCTCATCAAAAATGAGGTTTTGATCGTTAGGCGCAATTATGCCTACGTCTAATGGATCAATTGTCGTCCTCAGCGATTGTCCGCGCCATCGCCTTCGCCCGGAGCGAAATGACGCAGCAGCACGAGTTCGGGCGGAGCAGGCCTGGCTGGCCATCATTGCATGACTTTATATGCTTCCACCCCAACAATGAAAATATGACAATATCCTTCAGTACCCCAAATAACCGAGGCGCCCAATTTAAGGCAACTCGATGAAGATTAAGAAATGCCATTTGAGTTCTTCAGAGCGCTTCCAGATGAGGATTTGGTATATCCTACATAGTTGCAAGAGTATCGTAAAAAAATCAAATTGCTGCGCTCTTTTCTCCCCTTTTCGCCCCGCCTACTATGAAGATCTCAAACTTTATCACCGACAACATGGAGCAAATTCTTGTTGAGTGGGAAGAATTTGCTACTACCTTTGGTGCAGTTGCCGACAAGATGTCTCCTCGTGAGTTGCGAGATCACGCTAGGCAGATATTACAATTCATTGCCAATGACATACAAAAGATCGAGAGTGTGGAGGAGGCAAAAGCAAAATCTCAGGGCTTGAACGTCGTTCCCACAAAACGGGAAAGTGCATCAGAAATACATGGTAGGTTACGTTATTCGAGTGGCTTTACGCTCCGGCAACTTATTGCCGAGTACAGAGCATTACGAGCAAGCGTGTTGGAACTTTGGGGTAAAGTCCTTGTCGAAGTATCGGCAGAAAGTGCGCAGGACGTTATGCGTTTCAATGCAGCAATAGATCAGTCTCTTGCCGAAGCTGCAGTGGCCTACTCAGATAAAGTAAATCAAACACGGGATATCTTCCTCGCCATCTTAGGACACGACTTGCGTGGACCGTTAGCTATTACTTCTATGGCAGGAACCTTTCTCTCACGAGAGGGTATATTTGACGAACAAGTTCAACGCATGGGTCAGCGAGTGGGTCGGAGCGCTGCAACAATGAATGTTATGGTTAACGATCTACTAACCTTTGCACGCATGCAATTAGGTGATGGCATACCGATAGAGCGAAGCATGTGTGACGTCCGTGAAATCATTCAAAGCGCTATCGAGGAAGCCAACGCCGCCCACCCGTGTTCAGTATTCGAACTTCATGTAGACGGAAGTTTAACGGGCTCTTTCGATAAACCGCGACTTCAACAATTATTAGCTAATTTGGCAAATAATGCGGCCCAGTATGGCACCCCTAGCAAATCGATCATTGTCGAAATTGTCGGCGAGAAAGATAGCATTCTCTTCAAAGTACGTAATGAAGGCCCGAGAATTCCAGAGGATGTGTTGCCAACATTGTTCGATGCATTAGTGCAATTACCTGAACAGTTGGGAAACGAAAGACCACGCTCAAGCCTTGGCTTAGGCTTATTCATTGCCAAACAAATCGCGGTTGCACATGGCGGCGATATCACGGTAACTTCAGACGACGTGAGCGGCACTGTTTTTTTTGTCAACATACCGCGAAATTAGAGAAAATTTAACGCTTCAAGAATTTTTCAGCCTTGGGCGATTCCATCGACCACAAGGCTTATCCATCTTTTAGGGCCGGTCGCCCATTACACGCAGGGCACGAAGGCGCCCTGCGTGTAATGCAAATAGCTATAGTGTATGCGGCTTACAAGCGCCACGTAACAACCGTACCTGCTGAGCTACCTACATGCAAATATCAGTGCAAAAATCTTTGCATTGCTGCACTCCATGCGCGATGGCACCAATATTTTATGCCGATTGGGCATTGATCGTCACATGGGGCAGCTTTGGATCACCTATCATTTGGGGGGCGTCGGGATCTTTCTATGGGAAATGGTGAGTACGCGGAGAGCTATCTCCAACGGAACCCCGCTCCTCCTAAGATACTCTGCTGCACTAATTGTACCGAGCATCGCTTGAAAGATGATTCCCACATCTATTTTCTGAGCAGTCAGAATATCGCTTCTTGTATGTAAAGTGGAGCCTTCGTGATCCACTACTGTATTTGAATTGATTACCATGTGGTTTCCTGTGGGGGACATCTAAGGTCGGGACACGAATTTCTTTGTTCTGGCGCCATGTCGATATCCTCCGCGTTATCAGCTCAATTTGTTTATTTCCCTCCACATTTCTTCGCGTGCCCTATAGATACGGCTGCGTACCGTGCCTATCGGGCGCGCTATTTTCTTAGATATTTCTTCGTAACTCAAGCATCCTATTTCGCGAAGACAAAAAGTTAGCCGCAAGGTGGCGGGCAAGGCCATAAATACACGTTCAATTTTCAGATTGGTCTGCACAGCAATATATTGCTCTTCGGGATCATCTAAATAATTTATGTTATTTATTTCATATGATGCCTTATACAATTCCATGGTGTCGAGAAACCGTATATTTCCCCCATATTTTTCGTCATGAAATTTTTTTGCGCTATCGGCGGCAATGACAAATAGCCAAGAGGGAAAATTCAAATCACCCCAAAATGGCATAATTTCTTGAAATGCTTCCATAAAAACAATTTGAATAACATCTTCGACATCATATCGATCCCAAAGAATTAGCGCGACGATATGTTTTACTTTTGACCGGTATTTTATATAGAGTTTCTCAAATACCAGATTGTCGCTACAGAGAAATTTTCCCACCAAGAAATTGTTATTACTATATATCACTAATCCAGTCCCACTTTTGGTAGAAATTGAATTTCAAGATTAGCAGGCACAACTCATTTATGCAGACGTGCATCCTTTAAGTTGATTTGAATCAATACATTCCGAGAAGAAATTAATTCCACGAATTATTTTGCTATCATAAAGAGCCACGTCCGCCATACTGTTGTGTGAAGCACAATTAAATATGGCATTTTAAAAACACATATTTCAATAAGGAAATTTATTTTAAGTTCCATATTAAATTTCTATCGGAGCAGGCTTGATCCAATTTCTTAAATATGTTTCCATATTAAAATTCCATGTGATGTCAAATACAACTTGACATGTAAAATATTTGTTTCCATTGTAATTATTTATTTCCATATGGAATTTATTATTTCTCTTCATTCTTTTCAAGGGAATTGATCATGTGGCAACGATATTGATAATTGGATAGGAACTATTTTGGATAATATAATAATTTCCACCTATTTCATCGAGTTTACGCGTCGAACTAACAGAGTTTTAAGAACAATAGATGAGCGCGCAGGCCGGGTAAAAATCGACATAAAGGATATAGCTAAACCATTCGATACTTTGATTGTCGATGCGTGGGTGATTGAAAAAAATGGAGTGCTCTGGCTTGTACATGAAACTGATGCTGGCTATACGGTGGAGATCTTGCTATCGAAAGCTTTGCGCTTTTCGCGCCAGGCGAAGTTGTAAAGTCCACCTTTAAGAATCTATCAGGCACTTAGAAAAACCGATCCGAGGCGGACTCGCTCGACGGCTAGCCGGTATTGATTAACGCATGTATCAAGAGACTGCAATCCCCCCCTCAGTGTGCAAATACCAACATTTGCATGCCATTGCACCAGTCGCACAAAAAATTCCTCAAAGTGCGTCAATTCGCATCTCTCGACCACTCGGGAGGCAAAGGTGTCAAACGTGGAGTGGTAGAAGGTGCCTAAGGAAGGGGTAGCGGAGTGGCGGCCAGCGTACAATCGGAGACCAACAATGATAAGCTCTAGATAACACCACCCTCGCAGACAGCGATATACCTTGAGACACCTTATGAAAAAGATGACGGCTACAGAAAAGAAGGCGATTACTCAAGACTGGAAAGAAGCGATTGGCGCGTATGAAATATATAAGCCACTTCACTTATTGAAGCGTAACGGCCCTCTGCTGACTGGCATTTATCTAAACCCCGTGTATGGCGGGGAACATTATGTTCCCGTGTTCCACACGCACTCACTGATGACGCCGTTTCCTGTGGTTTCGCTTACCACACCGAGTCCTTTATTGAATGGTAAAGGTGTAGATGAATCAATAAGTCCCTTGCGCCACTCAAGCAAGTTCGATGAACTAGTTGAACGGTTTCGATTGCAGTGCCCTACTGCATTTATCAACACACTTTCCTGCGCCACGCTGGACTCCCTGTATCAAAATGCTGTAGCAAGTACCCATAACTTCCCGATACAAGCCATGACCGACAATATCTTGTTGCTGGCTTGGTGCAAGAAGGAGGCAAGGGTCGCCGAGCGTATTGAGTATTACAAACTCATCCTGCAGGGGTGGCCGGAAGGTGTAACCCAACACGTAGGGGGAGCTACAGGCTGGGAGCGTGAAATCAAGACCTTATTAGATCCCCAACGCCTTGTAGAGTCCGTCACACAAGAATTGAAAAAATTCAAGTTGAGTCACTTCCCAGATCACTCACTGCCATGTGATTAATCGTAAGCGTAAAGCCAGCACCGTCTTGAGCTTGGCATTGATTTGCCAGATGATGGCATCACACCGCTGGGAAGCGAGGAAGCGAGGGTCAGGTCCGCCATTCAGACACAGACTGATGCGTTGGGTGCTGTGCATCATGCGATCAGGTCTGCCATTTGAACACGGGCTGACGCATTTGCGTCGTAAAAGCATGCTCAGCCGAGAACTAAATGAGAACCATGAACGCGCGCCCTGGATCGGATACTGACAAAAACTGACAGTCAACCGATGTATGATCGGCGAATCAAAACTAAAATGTAAAGGGCTAAATTCACCATGGCTATTTTTACTCATTCATCAGGTCAGTACTTGTCAGTTGATGATGCTGAAATATACTTTGAAATCATAGGCAACCCGATTGGGAGTCCATTGCTTTTACTGCATGGCGGCTTAGGTAACCTCACTGACTTCAATGGCATTGTCGCTCAACTTGCAAGTGAATTTAAATTAATTGGCATTGATTTTCGGGGGCATGGCAAGTCAACGCTCGGAAAATCTCGCTTGACCTATAAACAATATCAAGCAGATGCCGAAGCTATTGTCGCGCACTTGAACATCGATTGTTTTTCCATACTTGGCTTTAGTGATGGTGGTATCACTGCCTTACGCATGGCAGCTGAAACCCCTTCGCGAATTAATGGGCTTGTTGCGGTGGCGGCTCAAAGTCAAATGGGGCAGGACGACCCGGCCCTTCCCATGCTAAGTGGCGTGACAGCTGATTTCTGGGAAACAAAGTTCCCCGAGGCGGTCTCATACTACAGAAAGAACAATCCAGAGCCGGACTTTAATGCATTGATCAAATCGGTTGTATCGCTCTGGACAAATAGTACACACAGCGCTTACCCTGGCAATCTCATCGAACAGATCACGGCACAAACTTTGCTGGTGCGTGGCGACGAAGATCATATTTGTTCATTAAAGTGCGCCGCTGAACTGCAAGATCAAATAAAAGGGTCTGCCTTCTTGAACATTCCTTATGCAGGGCACGAGGTGTACAAAGATTCTCCTATTTTGTTCATGGAGGCCGTGCACGATTTCCTTACCAATAGAATTGCTAAGAAAAACTAGTTGACCAGACCCACGAAAGCGATGCGGCCTTCCTGCGCCGGCTGGGCAGAAAATACGACGCCGCGGCCAGAAGAGTTGGATGCTAGGAAGCGAGCACTGGAAGCGAGGGTCAGGTCCGCCATTCAGACACAGACTAATGCGTTGGGTGCTTTGCGTCACGCGATCAGGTCTGCCATTTGAACACCGGCTGAGGCATTTGCGTCGTAAAAGCATGCTCAGCCGAGAACCTAATGAGAACCACGAACGCTCGCCCTTGGCGCGCGAGGCTGCCGCGTAGCGGCAGCAGGTGGAGGATTCAGGGCGGGCTGGGCCGGTATAGGCCCAGCCCTTCGAATCTCACACGCATGGCGCCGCCCTGCTCGCTTCCGCCAGGCAATAAAAAACCGCCCGAAGGCGGTTTCTTTATTTCTGGCGGAAGCGGTGTAAGGCGAATAGTTTGGTTGTATGCGGCTTTTCAGTGCCGCACCACAATCGTACCTACTTAAATACCTACAAAAAAAATATTGGCAAAAAAGTATTCGCGTACTCTTCAAATGTCTTGGCGTCAGGCTCCCTCCTTAAGTACCTGCAATCAACCAATGAGAGTAGCTTTAAATGTCACGAGATCTGGACAACCAGCCGCATGAATAGCACGATGACAGTTGCTGCATAAAACCATAAAATGATCTTCCGTAGGCGTCAAGATCGCACCCTTTTCCGGAAGTTCAGAAAGAGGTTGGTTATGATGCGCTTCAATAAAGTCTGCCATCAACGCGCCGTACAAAACCTCAAATCGAAATTTACAAGCCTGGCAAGTACTTCCCAGTTTTTTCTTCACACGTTTTATCAATGCTTTATTGCGATGGCGATATTCATATTTCTTATGATTTGCCACTCTCTTAGCTCCATCGATTCCACCCTCTTCTTCTGGCGGCAGCTCACCGGTTGAGGCCATATCTGCGATTATTTCATCGAGATCCAAGTCATCAAGTGCATTTTTACGAACGAGATCATTATATATGGCAAGCATTTTATTCAAGTCTGCCCTTAAAACATCCTCTGCTGGGAGTGCAGCTATCTGATATCTTTTCCCGAACGCGACAGCCGCTGCCCAAGGGTCTATACCAGAATCTCCTTTATTCACCCGCTTTGCCGCGGTATCACGGGATGTTTGAAATGGTCCAGCAGAGAATCCTGCATGTTTCCACGCATCGGACGCGTTGCGAAGCCTCTCTGCACGCTTCCGTAATTCGATGAGGGCGTTCGGTTTTCCTACTCCCTGTTCGAGGCGTTGGGCACCTTGTCCCAGTACAAGACAGACAGTTTGGAATTCCGGTTCAAAAAGGTAAACAGGGTAATAGCCAGCTTGTGCAGAATCTGTTACATCAGGATGAAGTACCGCAAGCCACGGAGCTGAGTTCCACTGCCCAGCACCTGGACTAGATGCAAACTTATATCGATTCTGATATTTAGGTAGAGCGAGATCGTGCGCTGCGCTCGACCAATCGTTACGAATCGCTTTTGCGAGCGGATGATCCTTCAGTGACTGGGTTCGCGCAGTCGGAAACTCAGCAGCGATACGTTTGATAAGCTCAGAAAAAACGTTCGACATAATATTTAGCCAATTAACGAAAATCTAATGTTACCCCACTGCAAGACTTCCGCCAAATATTAAATCCACTTCCAAAATAATCCATATCGATGCTACTGGCGTTGCCGACCGCGCTGGGCGCTAGAATCAGAAGCCGTCTGTGCACGAAGTGATGCGTTAGACATCATGGAAGCTTGTCAGTTGATGGCTAATTGGGAGGATTCGGAGCTGACTGGACCGGTAGGCCCAGCCTACAGATGCGATTTTTTTAACACCAACACCAAAAATCCTGCTACAGGATACAAAAATCTTTCAATGAAAAACGCCAGGCCTCCCAGCGTCTTTCATTCGTAAATTACCGCTTACTGTCTGGCGTGATAGCGGTAGGAACCCAAACGCTACCGGGTTTGGACGTAGGTGGTGCCTTGTGATGATCCGGGATCGTTGCGTAGTTGTCCTTCATACCACCACGCGGACCTTGCTCTTGATAAATGCCACCTTTGTTGCCAGGAGTAGTACCTGGCTTAATTGGAGTTTTTGCCATTGCTTGTCACCTTTCAGGATGATGCCGAAAGACAATTCTATCGACGGGTTAACAATTGGTGCTGACTATAAATTTGCAAGAGATAAATATTAAAATATTTATCACATAAATGTATTATTTATAAGCGTATTTTTTGACTATAGGAAATTTTCTGCATGCTGCATGATAAAAAATCAATGCCAAAAATTACATACATTAGCCCAAGCATGAAATTACTAAAAAATGCGTCAAAATGCGTCAAAACGCATGCCTCCTCTCCGCCCCTTGGCGCCAGTCCTCATGCCCCTTCGGCCATGACGCAAATTTGAGTCAAAAGACCCCTATATAGCGGGCAGGTGTGGAGGGGGGACAACTGCGCGCGCCGGGCCGAAATGGGTCTTTTTCTTGCATCCATAGCAACTTCATTCGTCGGGACGTGAAAAAGCCGCCTCGTGGGCGGCTTGTGCGGTGGCTGGGGCGTGCTGGCTCGGAGGGTCTGGCGCGGCCCTGCCCTGCCGGCTATCGCGGCGTGGCGGTCATCCTGTGCGGCCGGCGCGGGCCTTGGCCGCTTGCTCCTTCTCGTAGTCGTCGCGGCAGTCCACATTGCAGAACAGCAGCGCGGGCGCCAGCGCCTCGTCGCAGTAGTGGCAGCAGCCATGCGCTACCAGGGCGGGCCGGGCACGCACGGCGGCCAGGCCGCGCGCTACCTCCGCGAAAATGATCTTGTCCGTGTTGTCGATGTGATCGCTCATGCCGCGCCCTCCCCGCCCGTGGCCAGGTCATACGGGGCGAAGCGCACCACTTCCACGCCGGCCCACTCGTTGATCGCCATGAACTGCGCCTGCAGCGGCACCAGCTCGTTACGGGCGAAGACGCGCGCGGCCGGCTCGACGGCGCCGAAGCCGCCGGCATTGTTCGGCAGGATGCCCATCAGTTGCGGCGGCACGCGGTGCGCGGCCAGCTGGTCGTCGCGCGTCACGCTCTTGATGTTGAAAAACTCGTCCTTGGCGGCCACGTCGGACACGGGCAGAATCTGGATGCCGTCCTTCTTGCCGTTTGGCGCGTACATGAACAGGTTGCGGAAGTTGCCCGGCCCCTTGCTGTCGCGCATGGCCTGGCGCAGGTTGTCCACGTCCTGGGTGTTGGCGGCCGCGTCCGTCATGTAGAACACGAAACCGGCGTGCGAGCCATTCTTGTAATACTTGCGGCGGAACAAGGTGGCCGCCTCGTTGAGCCAGGCCGACTGCAGTGCGCTCAGGTACTGCGGCACGCCATACAGCTCCTGATTGACGTCCGGCTCCATCAGGTGGAAGACGCGGCCCTTGTCGAACTGGTGCACGGCTTGGTAGCCGTTCACGAAGAAATACGTGTCCAGATCGACGCCGCGCCGCATGTACTTGGCCAGGGCATGCTGGTACGCCAGCGCCTTGCCGCTGCGGCTGGGCCTATCTTCCAGGTAGGCATTGCCGAACGTCAGGAAGTCCAGGGCCATGCGCTTGAAGGCGTCGCGCGACAAATACTTGCTGGGAATCAAGGTGGACACCAGCACGTTGGCCTTGAAGTGGATCGCGCTGCTGTGGTGTACGCCCGCATTGAAGGACTTGGCCAGGCCGGCCAGGTTGACGGGCGGCTCATACCAGTGGCCGTTCTTCCAGCATTCGAAGCAATCGAGGATATCGGCGTGCTCGAGCACGGGCGTGGGGTCGCCGAAAGAAAACGCCTCGATGCCGGCGGCGGCCGGCGCCCTGGACGCTGGTGGTGGCGTGCCCTGGGCCTGCTGGCCGCGCGCGCGCAAGTATCGTGCTTTGCTCAAGAATAAATCTCCATGAAAGATTGGTGGTTGTCGGTTGTGCCTTCGAAGGGCTCGTGGTCGAGGGCGTGCATGCAGGCCCACGCCAGGTCGGCGTGGCCGGTTTCATCGGTGCGTCCCGCCACGTAGGTGACGTTGCGCCCGCTGGGGGTGAGGGTCTTGCGGATGGCCATGAACGATTGCGCGATGTCGGTCCAGCCGGCGTCAAACTCCAGCCGCGCGCGACTGATGATGTTTTTCGCCTTCAAGACCATCCGCGTTTTGACCTCAGGCGAGTAGTTGATGGCGGTGACCGCCGGGAAGAACTGGCGCACGATGGGGAACACGCCAATGCCCATGCCCGTGGTATCGATGCCGATGTATTCGACGTTGTAACGCTGGGTCATCTGGCGGATGGATTCGGCGTGATCCTTGAAATCCTGCCCGCGCCACTGGTGGCGCTCCAGGATGCGGAACTTGCCGCCGGCCGTCATGGGCGGCGCCAGCACGACGCAGCCGGCGCTGTCGCCGTTCAAGGCCGGGTCGTAGCCGATCCACACGGGCCGGTTGCCGAACGGGCGCAGGCCCAGCAATGGCTTGTAGTCGTCCCACTCGACCCAGGAATCGACCATGCAGCGCTGCAGCTCGGCCAGCGGGAAGACCGAGGCCGAGTCGTCGATAAAGTTGCACATCAGCAGGTTGTCGAACTGGTCGGGGCTGTATTCGAAGTTGCGCAGCTCGTCGATGTCGAACAGGTTGCAGCCGCCGCGCTCGGCATCCAGGATGGTGACGATCTGGCGCCATATCTTGTCCTCGCCCGTGTAGCCCGACGACAGGCGGCCGTGGCTCACGTCGATGTTGACTTGATCGATCTTGGCGCGGCGCTTGTTGAACAGCTCGCCCGTCCAGAACGGGTAGGCCTGGTGCGTGGTTGAGGATGGGGTTGAAAAGTAGGTCTTGCGCCACTTCTTGTGGATGGCCATGCCCGAGGCCACCTTGTTCAACTCCTGGAAATTCTGCGTCCAGAAGAATTCATCGAAGTAGAAATTGCCGTGGTAACCCTGCGCCGTGCGCGCGTTGGTGCCCAGGAAGTACAGATGCGCGCCGTTCGGCAAGACGATGGGGTCACCCGTCAGCTCGATGCCGGCCGCCTCGCGCGCGAATTGCACGATGTATTGCTTGAAGACGTGTGCCTGGCTTTTTGAGGCGGACAGGAAAATCTGGTTGCGGCCCGTCGCCATGGCGTCGGCCAGCGCCTCGCGCGCGAAGTACCAGGTGGCGCCGATCTGGCGGGACTTGAGGATGGCGCGTGTGCGCTGGTCGCCGTTGCGATACCAGACCTTTTGATAGTCGAAGAGCGAATCCTGGAAGGCGTCGAGCAGCTGGATTTTCTGTTCTTCGCTAAAGTCGTTGCGCGTTGGCTTTTTCTTCGGGCCGGCATTGCGGTTCGCCAGCTTGGGGTTGAGATCGACCTCGTTGCCGCCAGGTTGTTCATAGCGGCGCACGCGTGCCATCTGCACGATGGTGCGCGCCAGCAAGTCAATTTCCTTGTAATCGCTACCGCTCTTGACCTCTTTTTCGATCAGTTTCACCAGGCGCAACTCGGCCGACGCTTCGACGTGCTCGATGGCCTGCGCCTTGTCCCACTCGTCGCGCTCTTTCCAGCTATTGATGGTGCTGCGCTTGATCCCCAGATGGCGGGCGATGGACGAAATGCGCCAGCCCTTCCAGTACAGGGCGCGCGCGGCGCGGCGCGGCTCGGATTCGGGCACGGCCAGTTCGGCGATTTTCTCGTCGGGGGTTTGTTCGCGTGTTTTCTCGATTGTCAGCATGCCGCCAGCGTAGGCCGCGCGCGCGCGGAGCGGGGAAAGGCAAAAGTCGCTATGGCCCATAGCAACCCGCACCGCATTGAATCGCGGCGCCAAGACGTTGACCATGGCGTTATCCGATCAACCGAGAACGCCCATCATGTCCAAATCAAAATTCTTCCGCGTCGCCACCGAAGGCGCCACCACGGACGGCCGCAACATCGACCGCACCACCATCGAGCAGATCGCCGCCACCTACAACCCGAAAACCTACGGCGCGCGCATCTGGCTGGAACACATTCGCGGCATCCTGCCCGACAGCCAGTTCAAGGCCTACGGCGACGTGATCGCGGTGAAAGCCGAGGAAGTAGACACCGATAGCGGCAAGAAACTGGCCTTGTTCGCGCAGATCGAACCCACGCCGGAACTGGTGGCCATCAACAAGGCGAAACAGAAGCTGTACACCAGCCTGGAAATCCAGCCCGACTTTGCCGACTCGTCGCAGCCCTACCTGGTCGGCCTGGGCGTCACGGACAGCCCCGCCAGCCTGGGCACCGAAGCGCTGAAATTTTCCGCCAGCCGCAAGCAGCAAAGCGCCAACCTGTTCACGTCCGCCGTCGAGGTGACGCTGGAATTTGACGAGCCGCAGGGCACCAAGCTGGCCGACGCCGTGAAAAACCTGCTGTCGCGCTTCTCCCATAAATCCGGCACCGACGCCGCGCAGTTCGCCGACATCAGCGAGGCAGTGGAGGCACTGGCCGGCCACGTCGTCACCGCCAACGACAACTATGCGGGCGCCATGGTCCGCCTGGAAAAAACCGAAACGGCATTGAAGGCCACGCAGGAAGAGCTGGCCACCTTCAAGGCGCAGATGGACGAGGCGCCAGGCAACGGCCCACGCCGCCCGGCCGCCACCGGCAACGACGGCGCCGTGCAGACCGAGTTTTAAGCGCGCGCCATCCACCAACACCCCATTCAACAACGGAGCACTGAACCATGAAAAAGCAAACGCGCCAGGTCTTTGGCCAGTATGAAACCCGCCTGGGCCAACTGAATGACACGGACAACGTGGCCAAGACCTTTAGCGTCACGCCCAGCGTGCAGCAAAAGCTGGAAACGAAGATGCAGGAATCGAGCGAGTTCCTGTCGAAAGTAAACATCATCGGCGTGACCGAGCAGGAAGGCGAAAAGCTGGGCCTGGGCGTCTCCGGCCCGATTGCCGGTCGCACCAACACCAAAGACAAGGAACGCAAGACGCGCGACCTGTCCACCCTGGACGGCACCAAGTACCGCTGCGAGCAAACCAACTTCGACACGCATTTGAACTATGCCAAGCTGGACGCCTGGGCCAAGTTCCCCGATTTTCAATCGCGCGTCGCGAATGCCATCCTGACACGCCAGGCGCTGGACCGCATCGTCATCGGCTTCAATGGCGTCAAAGCCATGGCCGACACCGATCTGGACGCCAATCCGCTGCTGCAGGACGTGAACAAGGGCTGGCTGCAGCACCTGCGCGAGCTGGCGCCCGAACGCGTGCTGGGCCTGGTCGCCAGCGGCATGCCGGGCAAGGTCATCATCGGCGACGTGGACGGCGCCGACTATGCCAACCTCGACGCGGCCGTCACCGATGCCGTCAACCTGCTGGACCCGTGGTATCAGGAAGACACCAATCTGGTGGCCATCGTCGGGCGCAAGCTGTTGAACGATAAGTATTTTCCATTGGTCAACACCAAGCAGGCGCCCACGGAAACCCTGGCGGCCGACATCATCATCAGCCAGAAACGCATCGGCGGCTTGCCAGCGGCGCGCGTGCCCTTCTTCCCCGATAACGCCATCCTGATTACGCGCTTCGACAATCTGTCGATCTACTTCCAGGAAGGCGCGCGCCGCCGCCGCGTGGTGGACGAGCCCAAGCGCGACCGCATCGAGAACTACGAGTCGTCAAACGACGCCTACGTGATCGAAGACCTGGGCCTGGCCGCGCTGGTGGAAAACATCGAGCTGAAAGACAAGTGATGGCCAACCAGTCCCCCGCCCTGCGCCACCGCGCGCGCATGCTAGCCGAGCGCACGGCTGGCGCCGCGCCGCCGCAAGGCGTCACCACCGGCACGGCCTACGACTTGATGCTCTACAAGCTTTCCGATGACCGCCGGCGCTTGAAAGCCATCCAGTCGGTGGAACGCAAGATCGAGGTCAAGGCGACCTTGCTGCCCGACTATGCGCAGTGGATCGATGGTGTGCTGGCCGGAGGCAAGGGTGCGCAGGATGACGTCTTCGCCACCTTGCTGGTGTGGCACATCGACACGGGTGAGTACGAGCGCGCCCTGGTCATGGCCTCCTACGCCCTGGAGCACAAATTCACCCTGCCCGATGGCTACAGCCGCGACATCGCCACCCTGATGCTGGACGAGTTTTCCGAAGGCTATTTGCACGGCAAGCTGGCCGGCGATCCGCAGCACGCGGCCCAGGTGCTGGGCACCGTCGAGCAGTTGACGGCCACCAGCGACGCCCCCGACCAGGCGCGCGCCAAGCTGCACAAGGCCATCGGCCTGGCCCTGGTCGCCGTGCTGGATCAGGCCGACGACACGGACATCGCCCCGGCGCTGGTGGCGCAAGCGGAAACGGCTATGGCCCAGCTGAAACGCGCGCGCGCTCTGTCGGAGTCGTGCGGCGTCAAGAAAGATATGGAACGGCTGGAGCGGCGCATCAAGCGCGCGGCCGGTTCCGCGTAAGAGCATCCCCCGCAGCACGGCGGCACGGGGGGATTCTGGCTAATTCATTTGCCTGATGAACCCCGTCCACCGCCCCATTTTGAAAGCGCCCCGTATGTCCTTCATGGCCCTGCCCCCGTCCATCCCGCCTGGCAGCACGACCACGCTGCCAGCACCGGCCACCGGCATCATCGAGAACGACGGCTGGTTTCCCGATATTGCGCTGGCCGATATGCGCGACGCCATGCGCCTTGACGGCACCGTCACCGACGCGCGCCTGGTGCAAGCCGTGGTCGATGCCATCCTGCAGGTCAACCGCGAGCTGGCCGACTGGCAGGCCAAGCAGGCCGCTGGCGGCATTGCCGCCCTGGTGGACGTGCCGGCCACGCGCATCAACCGCGAGTCCCGCTTGCTGGCGCAGTACCGGCGCGCCGTCTACAGCACGGCGAAAGCCGATCTGATCGAGCGTTACCGAGACTACGACAGCACGGCCACGTCCGTCAGCGACAAGAAAAGCATGGAATGGCTGGACGAGGCGCCCGGCGCGCAGCGGCGCAATGCGCAATGGGCCATCGCGGATATCGTCGGCCGCACGCATCTCACCGTGGAACTGATCTGATGCAGGTGCGCGCGCGGCAGCACGACACGGTGGACGCCTTGGTGTGGCGCTACCTGGGCGACGGCGCGGGATACGTCGAGCAAACCCTGGAAATGAATCCCGCACTGGCGCGCCACGGCGCCGTGCTGCCGGCCGGCTTGGTCGTCACCCTGCCAGAGCCGGCGCCCAGCACGGCCCAAGCCGCAGACATCGTGCAGCTATGGGATTAACGCCCGAATCAACCTTTTTACCCTTATGAAAAATCTATCTACCCTCTCACCGGAGAATCAAGCAATGTCCGCAGAATCGTTTGGTGGTTTCGCCACCCTGGTCAAACTGTACGGCTTCAAGGCGGCGCTGGGCATGGTCGGCGCGGCCATGCTCTACATCGTGCTGCCGCCGTTAAATAGCGACGGCACCTTCAACAAGGGCGAATTCGTCGCCCGCCTGGCCTGCGCGGGCGTGTTCTCGTGCCTGCTGGGCGGCACCGTGTATCAGCTGCTGTGCGCCCAGCTCCCCGCCATCGGCGCCATGGTCAACGCCAGCGCCATCGACCTGATCGTGGGCGCGCCCGGCTGGTGGGTATCGCGCGCCGTGGCCCTGTGGTTCCAGCGCCGCAGCGACAAGGACATCGCCGAGCTGGTCAAAGACGCGAAGGAACACTGATGGCCACCACGGAAAATCCCCTGATCGCGCGCACCATCGACGCCATCCTGCGCGCCGAAGGCGGCTACGTGAACGACCCGGCCGACAAGGGCGGCGAAACCAATTACGGCATCACGGTGGCAGTGGCGCGCGCCAACGGCTACACGGGGCCGATGCGCGACCTGCCCGTGACGGTGGCGCGCGCCATCTACACTGCCCGCTACATCACGGAACCGAAGTTCGACCAGGTGCTGGCCATTCATGCCGGCATCGGCGTCGAAGTGATCGACACGGGCGTGAACATGGGACCGCACCGCGCGGCCGAGTTCCTGCAGCGCTGGCTGAACGGTTTTAATGACACCGGCGCGCGCTATCCCGCCCTATTTGTCGATGGCCGCCTGGGCGCGCAGTCGCTGGGTGCGCTGGCCGCCTTCCTGACATGGCGCGGCCAGGATGGCGCCGCCGTGCTGCTGCGCGCCTTGAACGGCCTGCAGGCAGCGCGCTACCTGGAAATCACCGAGGCAAACAAGACCCAGCGCCGTTTTCTGTTCGGCTGGATCAAGGAACGGGTGGCCATGTGACCGCAACCACCTGGCGCCCGCTGGCCGCCGCTCTCCTGTGCGGCGCCATCGCAGGCTGGACGGCCCAGGGCTGGCGCAAGGACGCCAGCATCGCCGACCTGCAGCGGGCGGCGGCCACCGACAAGACAACTGCCGCCACCGCGCTGGCCCAGGCCACCGCCCGCACGCTCACGCTGGAGCGCGCCGCCGGCGCCGCCCTGGCGCAGCGCACCGACCACCTCAACCAGGAGCAAACCCATGCGAAAACCGAGCGTGACCGTTTTAACAATGATGTGCGCAGCGGCGCTGTGCGCCTGTCAATCCCCGTTGCCAGCGGCCAGTGCGCCGCCATTGCAGATACCACCGCTGCCGCAGGCCATCGGCACGAAACGCGTGCCGAACTTGACCCAGCGACTGCGGCTGCTCTTGACGCCATTGCCGGCGACGGCGACGACGCCGCCCGCCAGCTGAACGCCTGCATCGACGCCTACAACCTAGTGCGAGACACCTACCATGTACAAACCGAATAGCCTGCGCCAGCACCTGGCCGCCGCCATCCCCGACCTGCAGCGCGACCCCGACCGCCTGCTGGTCTTCGCCGACGAGGGCAACGTGGTGGCATCGGCCACCGCCTCCCTCTCTTTCGAATACCGCTTCAAGCTCAACCTGATCGTGACCGATTACGCGGGCGACGCTGACGCCATCATGGTGGCCCTGATCGCCTGGCTGAAAGTGCATCAGCTCGACTTGATGGCCAACGAAGAAACGCGCAAGCACGGCATTGCCTTCGAGGTCGATTTCAACAACCATGAAACGGTCGACATTTCCATCAAGCTGGACCTGACCGAGCGCGTGGCGGTCAAAACTGGCGAAGCTGGCCGCCTCGACATCAAACATCTGGCCGAAATACAGCACATGCCCGCCTACGCGGACGAGTTCTGGAAGCTGTATGACGGCGAGACGCTGCTGGCCGAATGGCGCACGCCCGAGGCCACGGCATGAGCGAGATCCTGCACGCGCTGGAAGCGTGGGCCGGCGCCCTGCTGGCCAAGCTGCAGCCGGCCCAGCGCCGTGCCATCAATCACAAGGTGGCCATCGACCTGCGCCGCAGCCAGGCGCAGCGCATCAAGGCGCAGCAGGGGCCGGATGGCGCGGCGTATCCGGCGCGCAAGAAGCGAAAGGAACTCAAGCAGAAGAAGGGGCGTATCAAACGCCAGAGGGTTTCCATGTTCGCCAAGATTCGCACCGCAAAATACCTCAAGGTGGATGCCGATCCTGGCCAGTTGACTGTCGGCTTTTTGGATAAGGTGATGCACATCGCACGGGTGCATCATGATGGGCTGGCGGATAAGGTCAGCAAGAAAGGGCCCAAATATACCTATCCGGCACGACCGCTATTGGGGATTGGAGAAGCGGATAGAACGTTGATCTGCGAATCGTTGCTGCACCACTTTGGAAAATTTTGAAATAGGTATATTCGAACTTCACATGACAAGCAGTTGTCATTTGAGTTAAAGTTTCATAAATTTACGCTACCAAAGGAAAACCGCCCAGCACTTTATGGTAATGCGTAATATTACAATGCAATTTTTTTCTTTATGACAAGGAATCGAATGAAACTGATACAGTGGACGCTATTTATTGACATGTTGGGATACCGCGACATTAACGGCAGCATAGATTCTGACGATGCGGCGCATGATTTTGTAAATTTCATGGAAAGCAACCAAAAACTTCAAGAACTTACAGATGCGCCTAATGTTAAGGAAATGTACAAAAAAGACGAATCATTTGATCTGTATGCGCATTACGAGATCAGCAACTGCTTTATCTCTGATTCTCTAATTATCACATACAAGCCCTTAGACACTGCAGAAGCTGACCATGCAGAGAAGCGTCTTATGCACTCAGCGAACGCGCTTTTCATTATAACGATGAGGCTTCAAGCGTTCATTTTTAAATGTTACCATGAAAGGGGACTCTTCTTGAGGGGAGGGGTGTCGACCAAATATTGCTACGTGAAAGACAGATTCGCGGTCGGAGAGGGGCTGATCGAAGCTTATCTAGCCGAGAGCTCAATTGCAAAAAATCCTCGCATTGTGCTTCACCCGGAAGTTGAGAAAAATGTGGCTTTAATAGAAAAGATTAATTTTTTGAGCGATAAAATGTATGCTGGTCGCGGCATATTGCAACGTGACACAGACGGCAGACTTTTTATCGACCATATTGGGTATGCGATCTCTACGGTTAACACAAAGATACCGATGATTAAGGATGCTGCTCTGCGCAATCCGGGGAAGCATCTCATTAATCTAGGATTTGTCCAAACTCAAGTTAACAGTCATGCAGAGCAGATAGAGAAAAAGCTCTTGGAACTAAAAACTCGCATTGAAGTTGCCGGCGACGACAAAACAACCTGCAATGCTCTTGAGGCGGTCATTAAAAAATTTGTATGGCTTAAGCAATACCATAATGCAAAAATTCAGGAAAATCCTTGGCTTAAAGGCCGCCTGGTCAGCTGAAATATTAAATTCAGTTTATTGAGATGTGGATAACTGTATTGGTCTGCACACGAGGGTGGAAGACGCTTCGGGGTGAAAAAGCAAACCTACAGTCATCTGAATCAAATATCAACGACAGCCATAGTCACTAAGCCACATATCAACCCGCCCCCGCGTGCATCCGCACGCGGACTTCGGCAACATGCACTGCATGAACGCCGACCTGTCCGACCTCCTCCGCTTGCTGCAAAACCTGATCCGCCTGGGCACCATCGCCGAGGTCAAAGGGGCCAAGGCGCGCGTGCGGCTTGGGCCGACACTCACCACCGAATGGCTGAAATGGGCCACCCGGCGCGCCGGCAGCACGCGCACCTGGTCGGCCCCGACCATCGGCGAACAGGTCATCGTCTTTTCCCCCGGCGGCGACCTGACGCGCGGCATCATCGTGCCGGCGTTGTACTCGCAGGCATTTGACGCGCCCGAGTCGAGCGACACCATCCACACCACGCACTACCCTGACGGCGCCGTGGTGCAGTACGACCATGCGGCCCATGCCCTGACAGCCCTACTCCCCGGCGGCACGGCCACCATCACCGCCGACAAGGTCACGTCAAACGCCCCCAGCACCATTTGCACGGGCGACCTGACCGTCATGAAAAACCTGATCGTCATGCAATCGGCTACCGTCAACGGCGCCACCACCTTGAACGGCGGCGTGAACGCCAAGGCCGGCGTCGCTGGCGGCGTGGCCATGGCCGTGCAAGGCACTGTCAAAGCCAGCGAGGACGTGCTGGCCGGCGCCATCAGCCTGGCCAAGCATGCGCACGGCGGCGTCAAAGCCGGCGGCGACCAGTCGGGCGGGCCGCAAGTATGATGGGCATGCACGCCGCCACCGGGCGCAGCCTGACGGGCTTGGGCCACCTGCGCCAGTCCGTCGCAGACATCATTACGACGCCCATCGGTTCGCGCACCCGGCGCCGCCGCTATGGCTCCGAAGTGCCCGAGCTGATCGATCAGCCCCTGAACAGCGCCACGCAGTTGCGCATCTATGCCGCCACCGCCTTTGCCCTGCGCCGCTGGGAACCGCGCCTGCAGCTCGCCAGCGTGCAGCTCACGCGCGACACGGGCGGCGCCATCACATTGCTGCTCGATGGCACGGCCAATGGCCAGGGCATCACGCTTGCCGTCCCTGTCAAGCAAGGAGGCGCGGTATGAGCACGCCCATCGACCTGACCCAGTTGCCGGCTCCCAGCGTGGTCGAGGTGCTGAACTTCGAAGCCATCCTGGCCGCACGCAAGGCCCACCTGGTGAGCCTGCTGCCGGAAGCCGAGCGCGCAGCCGTCACGGCCCTGCTGGAGCTGGAATCGGAGCCGGCCACCAAGCTGCTGGAAGAGAACAGCTACCAAGAAACCATCCTGCGCAACCGCGTCAACGAGGCGGGCAAGGCCGTCATGCTGGCATTCGCCCTCGATGGCGACCTGGACCAGCTGGGCGCCAACGTCAACGTGGCACGCCTGGTCATCACACCGGCCAATCCGAACGCCCTGCCGCCCGTGGCCGCCGTCATGGAAGACAACGACGCCTACCGCCTGCGCATCCAGGAAGCGCCGGACGGCCTGTCCGTGGCCGGACCGAAGGCGTCGTATGAATTCCACGCGCGCAGCAGTGATGGCCGCGTCAAGGACGCGAGCGCCACCAGCCCCGCGCCGGCCAGCGTCACCGTCACGGTGCTGGCAAACAACGACACAGGCATCGCCGACGCCGCGCTGCTGGCCATCGTGGCGCGCGCGCTCAACGCTGAGGAAGTGCGCCCCCTAGGCGACCGCCTGACGGTGCAAGCCGCCCAGGTCATCGACTACCAGATCGAGGCCACCTTGTTTATCGGCGTCGGCCCGGAAGTGCCGATTCTGCTGGACGCCGCGCGCGCCAACGCCGTGCGCGTGTCGCAGCCGCGCCGCCCGCTGGGCCACAGCATCTATCGATCCGCCTGCAGCGCCGCCGTCCACGTCGAGGGCGTGCGCAAGGTCGTCTTGACCAGCCCGGCGGCGGATATCGAACTGAACGCCACCCAGGCCGCGCGCTGCACGGCCATCAAGTTGAATGTGGTGGTACTCGATGAATAAGACCGTGCCCACCTTGCCGCCCAACACCACCGCGCTGGAACGCGCCATTGCCGTGGCCTGCGCCGAGCTGGTCAACGTGCCCGTACCGCTGCGCGACCTGTGGAACGCTGACCGCTGCCCGGTGGCCCTGCTGCCTTTCCTGGCCTGGGCCTGTTCCGTTGACCGCTGGGATGACACCTGGCCCGAATCGACCAAACGCGGCGCCATCAAGGCGTCCTATTTCATCCACAAGCACAAGGGCACGATTGCCGCCGTGCGCCGTGTGGTCGAGTCCCTGGGCTATTTGATCCGCATCAGCGAATGGTGGCAGAGCACGCCACCGGGCGTGCCGGGCACTTTCCGCCTCGATATCGGCGTGCTGGACTCGGGCATCACGGACGCCATGTTTCAGGAAATGGAACGCCTGATTGCCGACGCCAAGCCCGTCAGCCGCCACATGACGGGCCTGGCGATTTATCTGGAAAGTCGCGGCAGCATCTACGCGGGCGCTTGTGCGTACCACGGCGACGCCATGACCGTGTATCCCTGGATCGCGGAAACCATCGAAGTGCGCGGCACGCTGTTGCAGGCCGGCGCATCCCATACCATCGACACCCTGACCATCTATCCATGAGCACATACTTTGCCATCCTGACCGAAGTGGGCGAGGCCAAGCTGGCCAACGCCATCGCCCTGGGCCAAACCCTGAAACTGAAAAGCCTGGCCGTAGGTGACGGCAACGGCAATCTGCCCATGCCTGTACGCACGCAAAAGGCGCTGATGCGCGAAGTGCGCCGCGCGGGCCTGAACCAGCTGAGCATCGACCCGGCCAACGCCAGCCAGATCATCGTCGAGCAAGTCTTGCCCGAGGACGTGGGCGGCTGGTGGATACGCGAAATCGGTATCTACGACGAGGCCGGCGACCTGTGCGCGGTGGCCAACTGCCCGCCCAGCTACAAGCCCTTGATGGCCGAGGGCAGCGGGCGCACGCAAGTGGTGCGCATCGTGCTGATCGTCGCCAGCACGGCCGCCATCGAAATGAGAATCGACCCGTCCGTCATCCTGGCCACGCGCAAGTATGTCGATGAGCAGGACATCATCGTGCGCGCCTACAACGATGCGCAACTGGCCAAGCACCTGGCCGCCGCTGACCCGCACCCGCTGCTGGCCAAGGTCGCCTATGTCGATCAGCAGGACACCAGCGCACGCGCCTATGGCGACCAGCAACTGACCAAGCACCAGGCTGCTGCCGATCCGCACCCGCTGCTGGCGAAGGTCGCCTATGTCGATCAGCAAGACACCAGCGCACGCGCCTATGGCGACCAGCAACTGGCCAAGCACCAGGACGCCGCCGATCCGCATCCGCTGCTGGCAAAAGTCGCCTATGTCGATCAGCAAGACACCAGCGCGCGCGCCTACGGCGACCAACAACTGGCCAAGCACCAGGCCGCCGCCGACCCGCACCCGCTGCTGGCCAAGGTCGCCTATGTCGATCAGCAGGACACCAGCGCGCGCGCCTATGGCGATCAGCAACTGGCGCAGCACCAGGCTGCTGCCGACCCGCACCCGCTCCTGGCCAAGGTCGCGTATGTCGATCAGCAGGACGCAAGCGCACGCGCTTACAGCGACCAGCAACTGGCCAAGCAATTGGGCAACAAATCCCGGACCATCGGCATTCCCGCCAGCACCACGCTCACGCCGGAAAACACTGGCTGCGTGTTCGTGTTCAATGGCAATAATGTGGCGGCGGTGCTGCCTCTGTCGTCCGCCGTCCCCAGCGGCGCCGAAATCTCGTTCATGTCGTCCAATGCCTCGGGCTGCAGCATTGCGCGCCAGGGCACCGATAAGCTGGTCAATGGCAATTCCAATTTTCTGACGTCGATGGCACTGGCCGTGGGCGACACGGCGACCTTTGTGTGCTCAAAAAATGAAGGCTGGTACTTGCGCGACGGCAGCCTGTCGCTGGCCTACTCGGCCCGCTTTGGCGCGGCGCTGGTCACCCAGGGCTACCAGAAGCTGCCCAGCGGCAAGATCGAACAATGGGGGCAAGTGTTTTCCGATGCCTCGGGCACCGCCGTCGTCGCGTTTCCGATTGCCTTTCCCACAGCGGCGCACTTTGTCGTGCCCTTGGAAATCAATTCAGGTGCGGGCTATGCCACGGCCATGCAGATCACGCCTGGCAGTTTCCGCATTAATTTTTGGAACGCCGCCGGCGGCCTGGCGCCTGCCGGCGTGCTGGCCAACTGGTTTGCCTTGGGGAGTTAACAATGAATAAAGTATTTTCTATCACTACGCGCGCGTTCTACGCCATCGATATGCGTGCGGACTATGAGGCCGCAGGCACCTGGCCGGCCGATGCCATCGACGTCAGCAGCAATGACGAAGACAAGCTGCGCGCGGCCGTCAGCGCCGGCGCGGGCATCAAGCGCCTGGCATCGGGCAGTTGGAAAATCACCGCGCCCCCGCCTTTGCCCTTTGCCGTGCTAGCGGCGCCCTACTTGGCCGGCGTGCGCCAGACGCGCGACGCCATCCTCAACCGCCTGGCCGGCATCGGCTTTGCCGCCATGGCCAATGGCGACGCGGACACGGTGCGCGCCATCACGGTGGCGCGCGCCTGTCTGCTGGACATCACCATCTGCCCGACGGTCGCCACCGCGCAGGACATGGAAACGCTGCAGGTGGCCGTCAGCGCCGAATACGCGCGCATCGCCGACGCCTTGCCGCAAGAGGCCCGGCGTGCCTTCGATGATGCAGGCAACACCCAGTAACACCCCGACATTCACTACCTACCAGGAGAGCCAGCAATGCCCACCGACTACCACCATGGCGTGCGCGTCATTGAAATCAACGAGGGTTCGCGCCCCATCCGCACCGTCTCCACCGCCGTGCTGGGCCTGATCGCCACGGCCGACGATGCCGACCCGGCCGCCTTCCCGCTCGACACGCCCGTGCTCGTCACCAACGTGCTGGCGGCCATGGGCAAGGCCGGTAAGAGCGGCACCTTGTACCGCGCGCTGGAGGCGATTGCCGCCCAGACCAAACCGCTGACCATCGTTGTGCGCGTGGAGCAAGGCGAGACGGAAGCGGAAACCACCACCAATGTGGTGGGCGGCGTGTCGCCCGATGGCAAGTACCTGGGCGCCCAGGCGCTGCTGGCCGCGCAAAGCAAGCTTGGCGTGAAACCGCGCATCCTCGGCGCGCCGGGACTGGATACCCAGGCCGTCACCAATGCCCTGGCCAGCGTGGCACAGCGCCTGCGCGGCTTCGTCTACGCCTCGGCCTATGGCTGCGCCACCGTCACGGCGGCCACCACCTATCGCGGCCAGTTCGGCCAGCGCGAGGTAATGATTATCTGGCCGGATTTTGTCAACTGGGATACCGCCACCGATGCCGAGGCCAGTATCTCGGCCGTGGCCTACGCCATGGGCCTGCGCGCCAAAATTGACGAGGAAACAGGCTGGCACAAGACGCTGTCCAACGTGGTCGTCAACGGCCCGACCGGCATCACCAAGGATGTGTTTTTCGACCTGCAAGACCCGGCCACCGATGCTGGTGCACTCAACGCCAAGGAAGTGACCACCTTGATTAACATGGGCGGTTACCGCTTCTGGGGTTCACGTACCTGCGAGGCGCCGAGTGGCTTCTTCTATTTCGAAAGCTACACGCGCACGGCCCAGGTGCTGGCCGACACCATCGCCGAGGCGCACTTCGCCTACGTCGATCTGCCCTTGCATCCATCCCTGGTGCGCGACCTGCTGGAAAGCATCAATGCCAAGTTCCGCGACTTGAAACTGCAGGGCTACATCATCGATGGCCATGCCTGGTATGACGAGCAATACAACGACAAGACGGCGCTGAAAGACGGCAAGCTGGCCATCGATTACGACTACACGCCCGTGCCGCCGCTGGAAAACCTGAAATTCCAGCAGCGCATCACCGACCGCTACCTGGCCGACTTCGCCTCGCGCATCGCCGCGTAACCGTCCAATCCCCCTCCCGCCCGCGCCTGCGCGGGCGCATTGAAATACTGGAGAAATTATGGGCCTGCCCCGCAAACTGAAAAACTTCAACCTGTTCCAGAACGGCGTCTCCTTCATGGGCATGGTGCCCGAAGTCACCTTGCCCAAACTCAGCCGCAAGATGGAGGAATACCGCGCTGGCGGCATGAGCGGCCCCGTGTCCGTGGACTTCGGCAACGAGGCGCTGTCGCTGGAATGGAGCGGCGGCGGCCTGATCGCCGAAGCCCTGAAACAGTACGGCGCGCACACGCACGGCGCCGTGCAACTGCGCTTTGCCGGCGCCTACCAGGAGGATGATGATGGCACGGTCGCCGCCGTCGAGGTCGTCGTGCGTGGCCGTTACAAGGAAATCGATATGGGCGGCGCCAAGATGGGCGACGACACCACCCACAAATACACCATGGCCTGCAGCTATTACAAGCTGCTGATCGACGGCGCCACCATCATCGAACTGGACTTCATGAGCGGCACCGAGAACTTTGGCGGCGGCGACACGAATGCGGCCATCCGCAAGGCCATCGGCCTGTAACCCCTTTTTATTCACCACCACCCTACTAGGACAACACCATGCACAACGATACCCAAAACAGCGCAGTCATCGAACTGGACGAGCCGATCAAACGCGGCGACAGCTTCATCACCTCGCTGACCGTGCGCAAGCCCAAGGCCGGCGCCCTGCGCGGCATTTCCTGATCGAGCTGGCCAACCTGAACGTGTCGGCCCTGCAAATCGTGCTGCCGCGCATCACCGAGCCGACCTTGACCGCGCACGACATCGCCAACATGGACCCGGCCGACCTGCTGGCCGTGGGCGTCGAGGTTGCCAGTTTTTTGGCGAGCAAAGTAGATCGCCTTTCGGTATCCCCGGCGAAGTAGAAGACGCCATGGCCGACATTGCCGGCGTCTTCCACTGGACGCCGGCAGCGATGGACGGCTTTACGATTGATGAACTGATGGCCTGGCGCGAACGCGCCAGGCAACGAAGCGGAGCGGAATAGATGGCTGGTCGGGATTTGAAACTACAGGTTGTATTTGCGGCACTGGACAAGATCACCGGCCCGCTGAAAAAGATCATGGGCGGCTCCAGCGATACGGCCAAGGCGCTAAAAGCGACCAGCGACCGCCTGCGCGACCTCAACGCCCAGCAAAAAAACATCAGCAAATTCCGTGAGCTGCACGGCGGCCTGGACGCCACCCGCACCAAGCTGGAAGCGGCCCAGCAGAAGGTGGCCAGCCTGGCCACCAAGATGAAGCAGGCGGAGGCACCCACGCGCGCCATGACGCGTGAGTTTAACGCCGCCACCAAAGCGGCCGGCGCCTTGAAGACGGCCGGCCAGCAGCAGGCCCAGCAACTGCAGGTCATGCGCGAGCGACTGGCGGGCGCCGGCATCGGCACCAAAGACCTGGCCAACCACGAGCGCACCTTGCGCCGCGAAATCGAGGCCACCAACAAAACCATGACGCTGCAGCAGCAGAAGCTGGCCAATGCGGCCGCCAAGCAGCAGCGCGTCACCAACGCCACCCAACACGCCGACAAGCTGCGCAGCAAGGCGGGCAACATTGCCATGGCGGGCGCTGGCGCGACAGCAGCCGGCGCGGTCATGGCTATGCCCATCGCCAAGGGGCTGCACGAGGCGAAGCACTACCAGCTGGAAAAGGCCCGCGTCAATGCATTGGGCCTGGGGCCGAAAACCAGCCAGCAGGCGATCCAGTTCGCCCAGAACATGAAAACCTATGGCACCAGCCAGAACGAAAACCTGGAACTGGTGCGCGACGCGATGTCGATCTTTGGCGATCTGCACCACGCGGAAATGGTCGCGCCCACCCTGGCCAAGATGAAGTTTGCCAACACGGCATTCTTCGGCAAGGAATCTGGCGAAGAGAACGAGCGCATTTTCATGGATTTGCTCAAAGTCATCGAGCAGCGCGGCGGTACGGCCAGCTCGGAGAAATTCCACGACCAGGCCAACATGATGCAAAAAGTCATCACGGCAACGGGCGGGCGCGTGGGGCCGACGGAATGGCTGAACTTCATCAAGACGGGCGGCATCGCCGCCAAGATCATGGACGACAAGCAGTTCTATTACCAGATGGAACCGCTGGTGCAGGAAGTCGGCGGCCACCGCGCCGGCACGGCCCTGATGTCTGGCTATACGAACTTGTACCAGGGGCGCACCACTAAACGCGCCGTCAGCAACATGGAAAAACTAGGGCTGATTAAAGATCGTGGTCAGGTCAAGCACGACACGGTTGCGCAATCTGCCACCCTTGGCCCCGGTGCCCTGCTGGGCAGTGACATTTTCCGACGCAGCCAATTTGAATGGCTGGAGCAGGTGCTGTTGCCACAACTGGAAAAGAAAGGCATCACTGATCCCAAGCAAATCGAGGACACCATCGGCAGTTTGTTTTCAAACCGCACGGCCGGCAACCAGTTTCTGGACATGTTCCGCCAGCGCATCCAGATGCACAAGAACGCCAAGCTAAACGAAGGCGCGTATGACATCGAGCAGATTTATGACCTGGGCAAGCAGCAGGCCGGCGGCGCTGAACTGGAGGCGACAGCCAGACTGGCCAACCTGAAACTGACCATGGGCGAAAAAATCCTGCCGCTGTACGCGCAGGGACTGGAAATGGCGATCAGCGCCATTACGCGCCTGAATGCCTTCATGGAGCGCAACCCGACCGTGGCCAAGGTCATGATCGCCGGCTTTGCCGTGCTGGCTGGACTGCTGCTGGTGCTCGGCCCGCTGATGCTGGGCATTGCCGCCCTGATTGGCCCGTATGCCATGCTGCACGTCATGTTCGCCAAGATGGGCGTGACGGGCGGCGTGCTCACGCCCATCTTGCGCAACCTGGGCGGCGCCTTCATGTGGGCCGGGCGTGCCGTGTTGTGGCTGGGCCGTGCCTTCATGCTCAACCCGATTGGCCTGGCCATCACTGTCATCGCCGGCGCCGCCTACCTGATCTATAAGTACTGGGAGCCGATCAAGGGTTTCTTTACTGGCATCTGGTCGCACGTCAAAACGGCGTTTGCCGGCGGCATTGGCGGCGTCAGCGCCTTGATCGCCAACTGGTCGCCGCTGGGCCTCTTCTATCGCGCCTTCGCGGGCGTGCTGGGCTGGTTCGGTATCGCACTGCCGGCCAAGTTCACTGACTTCGGCGCCAGCATCCTGCAGCGCATCATCGCATCCTGGGCGCCCATTTCCGCCTTCTTTACCGACATCTGGTCGCGCCTGCGCACAGTCTGTGCCGGCGGCATGGGCAGTATCACGGCCCTGATTATCAACTGGTCACCCGTTGGCGTGTTTTACCAGGCCTTCGCGGGCGTCATGAGCTGGTTCGGCATCAAGCTGCCGGCCCAGTTCACCGAGTTCGGCGCCAATATCCTGCGCGGCCTGGTCAACGGCATCACAGGTTCCATGGGCGCCGTAAAGGACGCCATCAGCAATGCCGGTTCCAGCACCATTGCCTGGTTCAAGGAAAAGCTGGGCATCCACAGCCCGAGCCGCGTGTTTGCCCAGCTCGGCGACTACACCATGCAAGGCCTGGCCGTGGGCCTGGACCGCAGCGAGGGCGCGCCGATTGCCAAGGTATCGGGCCTGGCGCAGCGCCTGACGCAGTTGGGCGCCGGCATCGCCATCGGCACGGCAACCACCCTGCCCGCCAGCGCCTTCGACATGCGCGCCCCGCTGTCCCAGGGCGGGTTCGGCTCCGGCATGACCATTCAGGGCGACAAGATCGAAATCACCATCCAGGCGCAAGCCGATTCCGATCCGCAGGCCATCGCGCGCGCCGTGTATGCGGCCATGGAACAACGCGACCGCGAAAAGGCGGCGCGCATCCGCTCATCCCTGCGCGACCACGATTAAAAAAGAAAGCACACCATGATGATGATTTTAGGCATGTTCGTCTTCAGCCTGCCCACGCTGGCGTATCACGAGCTGCAGCGACAAACGGAATGGAAGCACGCCAGCACGGCCCGCGTGGGCTTGCGCGACGCGCACCAATACGTGGGGCCCGGCGACGACACCATCACCCTATCGGGCTGGGTGGCACCGGAACTGACCGGCTCCCTGTATTCGCTCGATGCGCTGCGCATGATGGCCGACACCGGTAAATCGTGGATTCTGATCCAGGGCACGGGCCGCATTCTCGGCTCCTACCGCATTACCAGCATGACGGAAGGCCGCACCATCCTGGACGGCAGCGGTGGCGCGCGCCGCGTCGAATTCTCAATTGCGCTCAAGCGCGACGACGACGGCGTGCTGGCCATGGTGGGCCTGGGCGACATCGGCGACCTGAAAAACATGCTCAGCATCGACGGCATGACCAGCAGCATTGCCGGCGCGGCCAGGAATGCCGTAGGCAGCGTGGTGGGCAATGTGGTCGGCGGCATCACCTCAAAATACGGCGGCGTGGTCAGCGAGATGAAAGACAAGATCGGCAGCAGCATCAGCGGCGCCATCGGCAGCGCGGCGGACAAGTTCAAATGAGCGAGCACATCCCCGCTTTCAAGGTCAGCATCGAGGACAAGGATTTGACGGCCATCGTGTCGCCGCGGCTGATTAATCTGACCTTGACCCTGTGCCGTGGCGACGAGAGTGACCAGCTCGATATTGCACTGGATGACAGCGACGGCAAGCTGGCCCTGCCGCCGCGCGGCGCGCAGATCGCCCTGGCGCTGGGCTGGCAAGCGTCCGGCCTGGTGGACATGGGGAAGTTCACCGTGGACGAGGTGGAGCACAGCGGCGCGCCCGACACCATCACCCTGCGCGCCAGGTCGGCCAACCTGATCGACACGTTCAAACAGCAGCAGGAGCACAGCTTTCACAAGACCACCCTGGGTGCCATCATCGAGGCCATCGCCTTTCGCAACGAGCTGGCGTCGGGCGTGTCGGCGCGCCTGCGCGATACCGCCGTCGAGCACGTCGACCAGACCCACGAAAGCGATGCGTCCTTCCTGCGCCGGCTGGGCAGGAAATACGACGCGGTGGCCACCATCAAGAATGACACTTTGCTCTTCATTCCCATCAACCAGAGCCGCACCGCCAGCGGCAAGGCGCTGCCCGTCATCCCCATCACGCGCGCCCTGGGCGACGGCCACCGCTACCACAGCGCCGAAAGCGACGCCTACACGGGCGTGCGCGCCTTCTGGCATGACGAGCGCTACGCGCGCCGCCGCAGCGTGGTGGCGGGCGTGCCCGGCAATAGCAAGCGCCTGCGCACCACCTTCGCCAACGAAACGGACGCGCGCGCGGCGGCCGTGGCCGAATGGCAGCGTATCCTGCGCGGCCTGGCCACCTTTGAAATGAGCCTAGCCCTGGGCAACCCGGCCGTGTTCCCGCAATCGCCCGTCACCGTGACAGGATTCAAGCCCGAGATCGACGCGACCGAATGGCTATCGGTCAAGGTCACGCACAGCCTGGGCGGCTGCGGCTTTACCACGCGGGTGGAATTTGAAACGAAGACGGAAGCGGTCGAGGCAGAACGCGAGGACGAGAAAGACCCGGACGAAGGAATCACGGGCGTGGTGGCCAAGTGGAAGGACGTGGCGAGGAAAAAGAAACAGACAGGCCAGGAAAGGGCGGGATCAGCGGGTAATCTCAAAACGTTAGAGCACCTCTATACGACCAAGCAGAATGCAGAAAGCGCCGTCAAAAAGGCATGGAACCACATTGTGGAAGTACGAGATATCATCCGCGAAAACAGCGAGGAGCCTTGGAAACCTCCGCAAATAGCAGTCGGCGTAGAAGGAGCATGACCGCGCGCCAATTACATCCGCTCAGCGACTACTTTCATCCATACAGTCCACGATTGATAAATTCCCATATGGAAAACTCTTATTTGAACATACCAATCCAAATCTTTACTACTGCAATTAGAGAAGAAATAAAACCAATACAAACCAAAAAAAAACCCAAAAGAATCCGACAAATATTTCATAACAAAAAAACCCAACACACCCAGAAAAACCCCTAAAAAACCAATCTTATTTCCGCTATTTTTTCTCTCATTCACCATAATGCAGACCCTTACGAAAAATACTATCAATTCCTAAAAAATTTTTAACTATTCTACGAATGGAAAGTTCCAGAATGTCGTATTACCGGACCTGACACCGAAGCTGTTAGTGGGCGCCATTACATCCGCTCAGCGGCTGCTTTCGCCCCATTGCGGACATTGATACTTAAATTTTATGAGTGTTCGAACGGTCGTCCAGTTCATTGTTCCGTACAACTGGACGAACGAGATAGGCTGTAATGCCGACGGTAAGGCCAGCAGCGATTGCACCTAGCGCTGTGCGAGTCGGCGCATCCAGAAACATTATGTAGGGCACACCGCACCCGGCAATACAGGTGGCCAGCAGCAGCAGAGAATCATATTTGCGCAAGAGTATGAGCAATGGCAGGCCCACCAGTGCCAAACCCGCAAATGACATCGGAACAGCGAGTAGTACGGAAAAAAGAAGTCCGACCCCGACATCAGACGCGATACCTGCATCGGAGCTTCCGATACCTGCCAATGTGACTGCTGGGATACTCGACAGCGGCGCCAAAAACAAGGATTTCATAGGGAAGGGTTTGATCTTCATGGGTCTTCCTGTGGTTTTTTGTCTGCTTCTGGCCGGTTGCCGTCCTTGGCAGGTTTCAGCCAAGACTCAACTACCCGAAGCTCTGATGGCCATAGGCTCCGGCCAGGTTAGTACCGGAGTAAAATCGAACTTCCAAACGTCGACTTCGAACGGCAAACCACTTTCGTCGAGGTTCAGAATCGCCGAAACCAAGACGCCGTCAGTATCTTCAAATTCACATGCAGCAATAGTTGCACCATATCGCCTGGCATTAGCTTCGGAAGCAAATTTCAAAGACCCCATTCCGCCGTCATCCATCGAACTGACCAACAGCTCAGCTGGATTTTCCAAGCGTCCTGAAGCGCGAAACAAGAAATCGATAACCGGCAGTTCATGTGGATAAATTAGTCTCATAGCATCACGTAGAAATATTCAGCGGCCGCTCTTGGCCGGATGCCGTCGTTGGCTGCTTGCGCCCCAAAACGGTCACTCGTGTTTGCCTGGGGCGGCGTCAGTTAGAAGCATGTTTGGCAAGTCGGGGCGATCATCTAATTGAACCCTGGACAGGCATGACTGTCCCCTATTCTTTGACTCCGCTTTAACGATTCTTTAGCAATCGCCTCTCGCAGCATACCAAGTTGAGCTCGGAGAAATTGATCTATTATGCCTTCCATAGAATCACTTTTTGTAAGGTAAAACAGCGTAGAACTTGACGAAACCAATCGGCAAATCCCTGCGAAACCTAGAGCATCCATCTCAACAGGGTCGAGATTCAAAGTGATAAGAGTGACAGTTTGCTCCCGAATTGCCTTAAGCACTCTGCGACTTGTATCGATATCCGCGTTGCGAGTTGACTCGAAATAAAGGTTGATAAGCCCCCCGGTGGTCGCTGCGACTGCCGAGGCGGTTGAAACACTACGAGCTGCTTCTGATCTCTGCTCCAATGCATAGCATGAAGTGAATCCCACGACCGCGCCCAGTATTGCCGTTGCGACTAGTTTTTTATTCGTAATCATGAGTTTATTAAAATTTCCGAGGGCATACCGTTTGCAACGGCGGCTTCTGGCTGACGTCCGTCGTTGGCAGGTTCCGCCCCAAAGCGGCCGGTCAGCCACAGGGTCAAATTTACGACAGGTCCACTTCGACTGAGTACTGATGGGAGCACGAGGCGCTCAAGAATTCATTCCATGCAACCACCGCTTGACGGAATTCCGTCAAGCTGAAAAGACCATCTGCCGTGGCTTCATCCTCAATTAAAATGGTAACTTGCGCACCTTGATCGGTAAAATTTACTTCGGTGTCGTTAAGCCCGAATGCCGTTTCTTTCGACTGCCCAGCTTGGACTGCATCCAGCAGTGCGAGAGCGTTCGCACAATCTTCCGGGGCGTGCATTGTCATGAAAAGAGCCGAGCAGAGATATCGATCATAGCGGTCACCGCCCTCAACAACACAAGTTGGAAACTGATGCCAGACCTGCCCGATGATGGGGTGCATGCCGCCATCCATACACTTGAATATTAAGATCATCTGTTGTACTGAGAATGTTTTTTCGTGACTTTTTTGATGGGACGTCTACTTTCAGTCGGGAGTTCTTGCCCGCTACCCTGACGGCAGCTTTTGGCCGATTGCCGTCATCGACAGACTCCGTGCTAAAGCAAACGCTTTGAATGAAAAAGATCAAAACCCACCACTGAGGAATTCAGATGCTTAAATCCAGGCGACTGATTTCGAAATCGACGTGACCGACGCATAATGCACCCATGTCGATAAAAAATCCTTGTACCTCGACCAGACCGTCCCCGTGATCGAGTACACGCCCCCGCCCACGATACGCGTAATGACCGGTACGTTCAATCCACTCCGTAGACAATGCCTCTTTTTCGCTTTCTGGCCAGTCAGTCAGGTACGTGGCGTGGACATCTGCATCCAGAACCGATAAGCGATTTTCGATAACGTCGCCTGCTGTTAAGCTGCAAGGATGACAAAACACGACGAGTTCACCTTGCTCGCTGCGCAGAGTAACTGACGCGGCTTCTTCATCTGGCGGATCGACCAAAACTACAGTGAGCTTGTCCATTTTTCAGGTTACCTTGTATATTTTAAGGATGAGATAGAAGGAAGGCCGCTTCTGGCCGAACCCGGCCGCTCGCCTCAGCATATCAGATTGCCAAACGGAAAATTCCTTAGGCTCGCTCGATAGGCTGCATCCGCCCCAAAGCAGACGTGATCGCGTCACCACCATTTGCCGAACTGGTTGAGCGCTGAATACAGCGCAAGCATTGACCCGGCATTGATCTTCAGACGAATTGCGATGCAGTCGCCATCTTGTGACTGCCTTTCCGAACGAGGATTGATCGTTAGATACTCCTGAGATGAATGCCGTTCGAAGTGAAGTACTGGGTACTCGCTCATGTCATTCAGTCCTGCGTCACGGCCGTCACGGAGTTCACTTTCGAATTGAATGAGGGCTTCGTACTCAAACCAACGGTGCTCGGCAGTCCAGTTGCAACTCTGGCTTCCACTTGAATACTCAACTTCAAGCCGGACCTGGACGCCAATATCTATCGGGTCTACTTCTGCAAACCAAAGCTGGAACTTGAGTGGTCCTTCAGCGAAAGCTACGTCGGCAGCCATCTGAATCCTTTCTTGGGTGTGCTAATCTCGGGCTATCGCAGTGGCCGCCTCTGGCCGGTTGCCGTCGTTGGCAGGTTACGCCCCATAGCGGACAGCCCTAATTCGTGTCAAACGCCAACTCTTCGAAGTCTTGGAGTAAATGTGCACCGCAAATAGCTTCACCACTCTGATAGGCCTTGAGAGAATCATCCAATATTCGCTGTAGCGCTTGCATCTTTTCTGCTGCGACAGTCCCAACCAAATATTTCAAGCCTTGATGCAGCTCTTCGAATGCAGTTGCCAAGTTCATTTGTTCTTCTGGGTGTAGAAAATCAAATTCGCGAAATTTATTCGGTGCGCTAACTATTACAACAGATAGAAAATTTAAATAGTCCTGGGAGTTATTTATTCGTTTCATTTTTTTGTTCGTATAGTTGTACCAAGTAAGACGTGTCCAGCGTCCAGAGGCTGCTTCTGGCCGGTTGCCGTCATTGGCAGGTTCCGCCCCATTGCGGACGTTGGCCACTATTGAGGATCATCGTGTATATGCCACGATTTAGCCTGAGATACATAGGTTAGAAACGGGTTTTGCTCGCAATTTTCAGGGGTGATGTCCGCAGGAAGTTCTAGAGTCTCAGCCAGGTTTTCGACGAATGACAGGACTTGCTCATGCTGCAAGAGTCCAGTAACTTCCTTCGGTGAGATATCGAGTTCTAACTGCTCGGGGATGAAGAAATGACAGCAGATTACAACCGGGCCATCCAACAGAATCGACAACAAATGCGAACCTTCACGATTCGCCAGAACGCTGCGCGATCCCGGAAATGGCAGCGCAGCCCCAGCAAAGCTGTACGTGCATTCGTATTGGTTGAGCAGTCGGTCGAAGCGATCCCAGTGGATAGCTTCAGTATTCCGCACGTAGACGTCTCGAAGCGATCCATCTCGTTGCCATAGTCCTGCTATATCGTTGAAGTTCGGTCTCATGCTGGCCGCTAGCTGTCGAGTTGGTCCAAAAATTCAATACCACCTAAACGGTAGCCTTTTAGGATATCGAGGACTACTGTTCCGAATATCTCATGCTCAATCAAAATATTACTCTCGAATTGCCACAAAGAGCCTTGCTCGTTCGGTCTCGCGCGAGAGACATAGCGCACATAAGCCGTACTTTCCCATTGTCCATCGCTACAGTTCTCCAGCGCGGCAGGCAGCCACTCGAACTCAGCGGCTTGCATTTTCACTGCGTCGTTCAACATCCGGGGATGAAAGCCAATAATGCGGCCAACCCTAATTTTACTCATGCAATATTCCAGATTGATGTTCAAGCGTCGGCTCCTGGCCGGTTGCCGACGTTCATGCGCGGCAGCTTCCGCCCCGAAGCAGACGGTGGTCCACATGCATCGATTGAATTTCACCTTGAAATACCCAACCAGATTGGGATCATTGCAGCGTCATGGCCAGTGAGTCCGCTGACCCCATCGACAAGATACAAATTTGGACAGGTTGAATCGAAATATTCTTCTATGTCGTCCAAAATTATGTAAGGTTCGTCGGTAACTTCGTTCTCAACCAACCACGACTCAATCTCTTGTTGACGGATACCGGGTACATAGTCAGTCGTACTTTCCATGATTGGAGTAACGCCTATGAAACGATTAGAGAAGTGCTCACCTCCATGACCTTTCAATAGTTCCACCAATTGTGCCAAAGAAAATTGCTCACGCCAGGTTGATGTGATGACTACAGAAATCTCAGGAATTTTTTCCAAGATTGTCCATAGTGATGGAGTCGCTGAAAAATGACTGCTGGTCGACGTCATCGGAAATGGATGGAGTACACCATCAAAGTCTAAGAAAAGTATCATTCTGTGGTCACTAAGTTGAAAGGCAGACTGTCTGCTCTTGGCCGAATCCAGCCGAAGTTGCTCAGACGTTGACTTTACGACACCTTCACGCATCAGATCGGTATGCGTAGTATGCAGACAAAACAAGCAGCAATTACAATAAGCATAAGAAGGTGAATCAGTTGCAGACTATTTTTCCTTTTTTCGTCCGCTACCGGCCACATTAAAAGTCTGCGGCCCAATGATATTCCCCACGAAATTTTGCCCAATCTTGCCGTGGGTTTCAACGTGCGGAGTATTTCCTGCGGAAGATGTTGGGGGCGTTGGCATGCGCATGCCGCCAATCATTCCAAGAACACCAGCTCGTCCACGTGCATCTAGGTTCCGGAAACCAGAAACTAACTCGCTTTCATCTGCACTAAGTACAGCAGCTAAAACGCTGCCTGTCATCACATACCAAACGTCTACGCCAATTTCTAACAGCGCGCAGAGGTAGACAGCATCGGGAGAGCGCTCATCTTTTTCATACGAAATTTGAGCGCGTTTTTTGACCCCGCCGACCGCTGCGAAGTCATCTTGATTCATGCCCAAACGTTGACGCTCTTGCTTTAATCTTTCACCAAACATGCTCATACTCACATCTTTTTCTTGACTAGTGCGTTTTTGGACACTATAGTTACGCCATCCTGTAGCGATTACACATCATAACATTATGAAAAACGTATCCAAAATCGGACGCACTCCCAAGGGCGCCACGTCGCAGCCTTTGGGTGTCCGCCTGGCACCTGACGAAGTGCTAGAAGTTGAAGATTTCGCGTCAGAGCAGCAACGATCCCGTGCCTGGTTTCTCCGTTTCCTGATCCTGCGCGGCCTCGCCGACTACAAGCGCGAACTCGCTTCCAAATCCATTCACTAAGGACAACGTCATGTACCCCGATGCAAAACGTATCCGCAGCCACCGCGTCATGCTGCGCCTGGACGATTACGAGCACCAACTTGTTTCCTCGATCGCCAACTACCAGGGCGAAGAGCTTGCGGTGCTGGTGCGCCAGATCGTGATGCGTGAAGCCTTGGCCGTGATCGCCTTGGATGACGCCACCATCGACAGCGTACAGCGTCGCAGCGTTTAAACCGAGTCACTTTTGAGCAACTCTAAAGTTACAGAAAATGCCAGACCATCAAATTAACCTCAATGACGAAGAGCGCGCGGTGCTGGAACTCGTGCGCCAACGCCAGGGGCTGGCAAGTATCGATCAGGCGGCTGAATGGCTCGTCAAGTCGCGCTTACGCATACAGTCGAAAAACATGACGGGTCGCGGTCGCGCCCTGTACCAAGTGGAAAGAAAGCTGAAATGAGAGTCATCGGCCTGCCCTGCCCGCATTGCGAATACACCGTCCGCGCCGTCAAGAGCCGCACGATGTCCGCCATGTTCAAGGAAATCACCTACATGTGCCAGAACCCCGAATGCGGACACTCCTTCGTGGCAGGCCTGGAAGTGCTGCGCACCCTCTCGCTGTCCGCCATGCCCAAGGCCGATATCCGCATCCCGATGTCCCGGCATGCGCGCACGGCAGCCACCAGCCAGCTGGCCCTGGACCTGACGGCGGGCTGCTGATGACTATCCCGATCCTCGCGCCGCCGTAGCCCGGCCGCCGTAACTCCCCCTTTTGCTGTGCCCTGCAGCGCTCCCTTTTGAGCGTGCGGGATTCGCTCAACCTGAAATAAGGAAAACCGATGGAAAACACGCTGCACGCCACCCGTCATGCCGACAAATCCATGGCATCAAGCACGATCCGCCCGACCTTGCAAAATTGTATTGTCCCCGTGGCGCCGACGTGTTTTCTGCTGCAAGCCAGCGCGGGTACCTGCATCGCGGCGCTGACCGCCCGCATCCATGAGATTGCAAAGACCTATCACGCCTACGGCGCCACCAATCTGACCTTCATCGTCAGCGATGCGCAAGCACTGGAGCGTGACGGCTTTTTCGCACCAGCCAAGCAGCGCGCCCTGGTCGGCAAGCTGCCTATCGAGGTGAACTACATTTTCGCCAACGAAGCGGGTTCCCGGCACTGCTGCGGCGCATCGCACACGCTCCCGTACTGGGCAGAACATTTTCTCAAGGCAGGGGCACGCTGATGCTGCGCCTGGCTAAAACCTGCGGCATCTGGCTGCTGTCGCTGCTGATCGTCATTGCCCCCGGCGTGCTGCGGGCCATTGGCTTCATCAAGGACTGAAGTATGCCGGCGTCCCTTATCGACAATCACCTGTCCTTCCAGCCTGCCGCCGAGATTCTGGCCGCGCGCGACAAGGATATGCCGACGCCACCAGGCGCCGGGCATGCACTGGCCGCCATCGCCGAAGCCAAGGCCCAGCTGCGCAGCATCAAGCCGCGCAACCTGGCGCCCTTCATGGCCCAGGCCTGGGGATTGTCGCCGCGTGGCGCGCGCCGCTCCGTGTTGATCGCTGCCGGCCTGGACGCCGACCGCTGGGAATCGCCCATCCACTCCTTTACCGAAGAAGAGCGCATCGAGCTGCGCGCCGCCACCTCCGCCGCTATCCGTGTGTACGAAAGACTGTTGAATGCAATCTAAACAAATCCTGCTGCCTGCACCGCAGCGTCACGAAGCCTTCTTGCGATCCGCCCAGTTCGCGCCCGAGCTGGCCCGCATCCCCTACAAATGGCGCAACCGTGTCATCACGGCCGCCCTGGCCAAGATGGCCTGGTCGTCGTGGTACAAAATTTACGAGTCCATCGCCACCGGCTTTGTACGCGAGTTCGCCGAGCAGTACGTGCCGGCCGGCGTCGACCTCTCGCAAAGCGATGCCGACATCGTGGCCACCGCCGAGCGTGCGGCGGCTGGCGTGGTCAAGGCGCTCTGGTCGGCAACGTCGGAAGCGCACGCCCTGCAGATCATGGCGGACGAATGCACCTCTTACGGCATCAAGCTGCCCGAGTTCGACGAGCAGGCCGACACCATCGCCCGCCTGGTGGACGCCCGCTGGTGGCGCCGTCAGTTGCGCAAGCGCGTCAAGCGCGCCTTTGAAGCTGGCAATATCCGCCTGGGATACGTGAACTATCGCGGCGAACCCTATGCCAGCAATGACGCTGTGCTGTCGCGCCTGGCGCAAAACCGCCGCAACGCGGCAGCGCTGGCGGCCACCCTGGTGCAGAACGAGAACGGCCAGCAATTCAGCATCGCCGAGCTGGCCGAGAAAACGACCTCGAATAAAGCCATCCGGCGCGGCGAACTGATGTTGCGCATCAACGGCTTTGAGCAGATCGCCCGCGAATGCGGCGACCAGGGCATTTTCATCACCTGGACGTGCCCATCGCGCTTCCACGCCATGCAGCACAGCGGCAAGCCAAACGACAAGTTCGACGGCTCCACGCCACGCGAGGCGAATGCCTACCTGGGCAAGATGACGTCGCTGTGCCGCTCCGCGCTGGCGCGCCGGGGCATCGGCCTGTACGGCTTCCGCATCGCCGAGCCGCATCACGATGGCTGTCCGCATTGGCATCTGCTGCTGTTCGTGCGCCCCACCGCGAAATACAAGACGGCCCACCTGCAGGACGTGGCCGGCCGCGCCATCCGCATCATGAAGCGCTACGCCTGGCGCGTGGACCGTGGCGAACCGGGCGCCTTCGCGCGCCGCCTGGACGTGAAACGCATCGACTGGGCCAAGGGCAGCGCCGCCGGCTACATCGCCAAGTACGTGGCCAAGAACATCGACGGCGTGGCCGAGCACAAGACGAAAGAAGGCTATGTCGTTACGGCCGACACCGAAGGCGATGTCGAGCTGACGCCATCGGCGCGCGTCGAGTCCTGGGCCGCTTGCTGGGGCATCCGTCAATTCCAGCAATGGGGCGGCGCGCCCGTCACCGTCTGGCGCGAACTGCGCCGCATCGAGGAAAGCATGGTCAATGAAGCGCCGGCCGCCATGCGCCGCGCCTGGAATGCCGTGCAAAAGATCGACGGCGAAAAGCGCGCCTGCTGGGCCGAATACCTGCGCGCCCAGGGCGGCGCCCTGGTGCCGCGCAAGGAACTGGTCGTCACCCTGGCCAAGGACGAAAAGACCGTCATCGGCCGCTACGGCGAAACGCTGCGCACCACGCCCTACGGCGTGCGCTGCAGCGACCTAATCGGTGTGGTCTTCAAGTCCGTGCGCCATACGTGGACGCCGGTACAGGCCACAGGCGGGCGCGCGGTGGCTGTTGGGGTTGCCGTTCCTCGGACTCGTGTAAATAACTGTACGCACCCCGACCGCCCTGCCCCGGCCACGCCGCCGGCGGCGCCCATGCCCAATCTGTCCGACGAGGCAAAAACAGCGCTGATTGCCGCCTGGGCGGCCGTCAACGCCTGCCCCTGGCCCCGGCTGATCGTTCCCGACAATCCACCCCATGAAGGAAATGGCACATGAGCACCTATGCCGTGATCGTTCGCACGCAAACCGAACGCTTTGAATACGCCGCGATTGCCGCTTCCAGCGGCGACGCGATCCAGGCCGCCCTCGACCACTTCGGCGTGTGCGGCGTTACAGCCAAACTGAAAGGAGCACCGCAATGCTGAACACCCTGACCAATTCGCCGCAGCAAATCGCCCTGGGCGACCGCGTTACGTTCGATACCGACGTTGGCGACCAGACACGGATCGCCAACGAACTACGGGTTTTGCACGAAAAGCGGCGTATTGCACTGGACCACAAGGACGACCTCTTAGAGCAAATGGTGACCCAGCTTTGTGGAATACGGAAAACTGGCGTGTTCCAGGCAGATGTATCTGCCGCACATGCAGACCTCCTTGAAATCGACGCCACCTTGAATATTCTGTACGCCAAAAAGCTGAAAGGAGCACCGCAATGCTGACCACCATGACCGATTCACCGCGGCAAGTCGCCCTGGGCGACCGCGTGACATTCGATACCGACGAAGGCTACCAGGCCGGCACCGTCAACGACCTGCGCCGCGACGTCGGCAATGGCGAGCTGCATGCCTGGGTCGAGCTGGACCACCAATGGCCCGGCATGTTCCGAGCTGTGCCGCTGGGTGCCATCGAGGCGATCAAGAAAGCATCGGCCGCCCTGGGGTACCAGCCATGACAGCGGCACACCCTATGCATGCCCTGGCGGCCTAGTTCGTGCGCGTCAATTCCATCTTCAAGACCATGCCCCTAGCCTGAGGAAGCACCATGACAAACGCAATTTATTACAAAACATTCAAACTTTCCATGTGCGCCTACGTCGGTATCGACATGGCATTGCGCGTCGCCATTGCGCAATCGAAAGAGCGCCTGAAATACATGCCGTTGGGCGACGACAACGCTGCAGGTCGCAATTATGAGGTCCAGCAGCTGAATAATCTGCTGCTGGCCCAAAAGGAATTTACGGCATGAAGCCGGCACAACTAGTCCCAAAGGATGACGTCAAGCATTTCGCCAACCTGCGGACGATGTTCGGGCAGGCCGTAGATGCAGTTGAATCTCGGATGATCGTAGATCGCCAGGTCACGCAGTCCGATGGACTCAAGAAAATCATATGCCTTGGCAATTTCGCTAACACCTGCGCCATCTATAGCCCTGTACACGGTATTAACGTCGTCGCGACGAAGCAGGATGCCGACGCGACGGGGGGCATCGGGAAAGTCATGCTCGCTGGTTTCGCAGGTAGCCAGCCAGTCCACGATCTTGGTGTCAAATTCAGGCGCAGAGTAGGTGCTATTCACGATTGTTTCCATATGATCAATTCCATTGTGGTTGTAGGAATTACTATTTTATCAGGATTGCAACAAAACCCACCCGAGTGGCAAAAGCGGCGCAGTCGTCTACCCGACTGCGTTTGAACAGCCAAGAAGGACTATTAAAAATGGACCAATACAAAGAATTCTGCCGGCTGCGCGACTACCGCAAGCCTGGCGCCGAAGTGCCGCACCACACTGAGGCGGAAGCGTTCGCACTGGCGGCGCAAAACAAAGCCCGCCATGCAGAGCCAGCTCAGCGTAAGAAAAACCCCACCACGAAAGGAATCAAATAATGAACGAAGACCGAATTATTTACCGCCAGGACTTATACAAAATGCTGGGCGTCACTTCGGAGACGCTGCGCAGATGGGTGAAGGAGAACAAACTGCCGCCGGCGGACGTTGCCATAACGCAGCGCACCCTGGGATGGCGCCTTTCAACGCTCCAATCCGCTGGGATCAGGCTTCTCTAGCAGCCAGTCAGCGAAGGCCTGAAGCATCACCCGGCGCTGCTTCAGGTACTCCGCGGAGTTGTAGACCCCGCGCACGCCGCCGTCCTTGTGCGCGAGCTGCACCTCGACGTGGTCCGAGTTGTATTCGTGCTCGTTGGCCCAGGTGGAACCGACCTTGCGCCAGCCGTGGCCGGTCATCTTGCCCTTGAAGCCGATACGGTGAATGAGGTAAAGAATCGCGTTTTCACTCATGGGGCGGCTGCCGCCCCGGTCGTTCGGGAAAACGTAGATGCTGCCCCGCGAGCGCAGCTTCATTTCAGCCAGCAGATCCAGTGCCTGGGAAGACAGCGGCACCAGGTGCTCGCGGCCCTTCTTCATGCGCTTGCCCGGTATCCGCCAAACATCGCCCTCCACTTCCGCCCAGGTCATGCGCCGTAGCTCGTCAGTACGCGTCCACGTCAACGCCAGCAGCTTGCAGGCCAGCACAGACTGAATTTCATCTTCCAGATCCAGGCGCTCCATGAACGGATGCACCTCGGCCAATGTCAGGGCGGCGAACCCTTCGCGCGGCTTGCGGGAAAAGGCGACCTTCGAATTGATGTTCGATGCGGGGTTCTCTTCACAGTGGCCGTGCTGGATGGACCAGTCAAGAACCTGCCCTACCCACATGCGCACGCGCCGGACGTACACGGACAGGCCGGCGGCATCCATCGGACGCAGCGCGGCCATTAAGTCTTCCTTGGTAATTTCACGCACAGTTTTCGCGCCCAGCGTCGGCGAGACGTACATAGCCAACGCGCGCAATGCATTTGCCTTGTAGCCGGCGCTGATGTCCGTGCGCCCGGCCCAGTAGGTATCGATTGCCGCATCAAGGGCAATGGATGGGCTCGTCTTGCGCTTGGGCTTGAGGTCTTCCCCGTCGATCAGCTTCAAACGCAAAGCGTCGCGACGGTCGCGGGCTTCCTTGAGGCCGATAAGCGGATACGGGCCAATCACGGCAGTTTGCTGCTTGCCCTGGTCGTTGCGATAGGCCATGCGCCAAACCTTGTTTCCACTTGGCAGGACTGCCAGCATCAGGCCGTGACCATCGAAGAGCTTGCGCAGCTTGCCATCGTTTGGCGTGGCACGGCGGCAGTCTGCGTCGGTAAGCGTATTGATGGCCATGCGATATCCTGTAGGTACGGTTTTGAGAAAAACCGCATCATACCTACAATTGCGCCTACGCGTCATTCTGCGAGAGGGTTTTTGGATACCTCCGAATCTGCGATTCGAAAGGCGGAAAATCAAGCTAAGTCGTTGATTTTCAATGAAATTCGGTTGAATATAGGTTGAGTATACTCACGAATTTTTTATGTACTTGGCGGAAGCGGTGAGATTCGAACTCACGAACAGTGTAACCCGTCGCTAGTTTTCAAGACTAGTGCCTTCAACCACTCGGCCACGCTTCCTGATGGCAGCATTATACATAAAGGTCAGTGGCTTACCAATGGCTAGAACCGTCGCGGCTCTTTCCACTGACAGGAAGAGCTTGCACGCCTGGACTACAAACCCCAGTTTTCCCGCAGCGCCTTCTCGAACTCTCCCGCCGGCAACGGCCGCGAGAACAAGTAACCCTGCACTTCGTCACAGCCTGAACTCTTCAGGAAGGCCAGTTGCTCCGCCGTTTCCACGCCTTCCGCAATCACCTTGTGGTGCAGCTGCTGGGCGATGCTGATGATGGTGCTGGCGATGGCGCAGTCGCTGGCGTCTGTCGGGATGCCGGTGGTGAAAGAACGGTCGATCTTTAAGGTGTCGATGGGGAAGCGTTTTAAATAGGACAAGCTTGAATAGCCGGTGCCGAAATCGTCCAGCGACAGGGCCACGCCCAGCGCCGTGATGCGGTCCATGATGCCGATCACGCGCTCGATGTTGTGCATCAAGGTGCTTTCCGTGATTTCCAGTTCCAGCCAGGCTGCTTCCAGGCCGTAGCGGGCCAGGGTCGCCGCCACCCTGGCGGGCAGGGCTGCCGTGAATTCGCGCGCGGACACGTTGACGGCCAGGCGGATCGGCGGCAGGCCGGCCAGTTTCCACGCTTGCGCCTGGGCGCAGGCCGCTTCCAGTACCCATTCGCCCACTTGCACCACCAGGCCCGTCGATTCGGCCAGGGGGATGAATTCGGCGGGCGGGATCATGCCGTGCTGCGGGTGGTGCCAGCGCACCAGCGCTTCGGCGCCGATGATGCGGCCGCTGCCCAGCGCGTATTTCGGCTGGTAATGCAGCAGCAGTTGCTGTTCCGACAGGGCCTGGCGCAAGCCTGTTTCCAGGCGCATGCGTGCCTGCATGCCCAGGTTCATGTCCTGACTATAGAAGGCCACGCTTTCCGCTTCGCCGCCGCTGTCCTGCTTGGCCCGGTACATGGCGATGTCGGCCAGGCGCAGCAGGGTTTCCGCGTCCTGCCCGTCTTGCGGATAGACGCTGATGCCGATGCTGGCGCCCACGCGCAAGTCATGGCCTTCGATCAGGAACGGTTCCACCAGGGAAGCGAGCAGCTTTTGCGCCACCATGCTGGCCTCGAAATGCTGGCCGATGTCGAACAGGCCAACGGCGAACTCGTCGCCGCCCAGGCGCGCCACCAGGTCCTGGTCGCGCAAGGCATGGCGGAAACGCAGCGAGACTTGCCGCAGCAATTCGTCGCCTATGCGCCGGCCCAGGGTGTCGTTGATCAGCTTAAAACGGTTCAGGTCGATGAACAGCACGCAGCCGAGCATCTTGCTGCGCTGCGCCACGCTCAGGGCTTGGTCGACCAGCTTGGCCAGCAAGGTGCGATTCGGCAAGCTGGTCAGCGGGTCGTAATACGCCAGGTGGTGCAAGCGCTCTTCGGCCAGCTTGCGTTCCGTAATGTCCGTCAGGTAGGCGATGAGTCCGATGGGCTTGTCGTCCAGGTCTTGCAGCGGCGACAACGACAGGCTGGCCCAGAAGATCTCGCCTGACTTCTTTCGGCGGCGCACCTCCATCAGGCGTCCTCCCTGTTCCAGGAAGGCGTCGTGGAAACCCGTGTCTTCGTCGTCGTACAGGAACAGGATGTTGCGCCCTACGGCTTCCACCGAAGTGTAGCCGAACAGGCGCTCGGCGCCCTTGTTCCAGCTCGTGATGTAGCCCGTCAAGTCCATCGTCAGCACGGATTCGTGCAACTGGTCGAGGATTTGCGTCTGCTGCGCCAGCAAGGCTTCGACTTGCGCGTAGGCATGGGTCGAGCGTTGCGCCAGCGAATGCACTTGCAAGACGCCTGCCGTCAACGATGCCAGGCTGGCCAGGTGGCGGCGGTCGGCGTCGCTGTACAGACTGCGTCCCGCCACGCTGTAATGACCGAAGCAGTGGCCGTCAAAATTGATTTCCTGCAGCAAGGCAGGCGTATCGAGGGGAAACGGTGCGGGCGACGCAGTTGACGTGGCGCCATCGGCGCTGGCCGCGGGCAGGAACTGGCCATGCGGGCTGGCCATCACGGCGCTGGCGATACGGCCCAGCTCAGCTACCAGCGCGGGGCCGCGCAAACGCACGACGGCATCGCACAGGGCGGCACTGTTACCAAGGAAATCCGACACCGGAAGCAGGGTCATGCTAGAAGTTCCGGCTGACCTGGATGGCCCATTGGTGGGCCTGCAGCAGACTGCGCCAATAAGTTTCTCCATCGATGCCGGCGCGGCGCAAACCGCCGGACGCCGGCGTGGTGCTTTCGACCAGCGCCAGCAAGGTGCCCAGCTCTCCATTGCGTTCGAGCAAGGCGGCGCTCACTTCGGGCGCCAGGTTCAGGGTGGCGATGATGTCTGCCATCGGCATGCCCAGCAAGACGTCGAGCAGGGAAAACACGCCGGCCATGAAAGCCAGGTCTTGCGCGTCGCGGTCACCGCCGCGCAACTGGCACAGCGCTTCCATCTGCGCCGCGCGTACGGCCGCCAGCGGCAGCAGCGCGTGGATCTTGCCGTCATCTTGCTGGCGCGCGTACAACAGCAGTTGCAGCCAGCGCTGCAGCTGGCGCCGGCCCAGCAAGGTAATGGCCTGGCTGAAGCTGGTAATGGGCGCCGTGAAACCGAAGGCGGCTGAATTGACCAGTTTTAACAAATGATAGCTGAGCGATGGGTCTTGCTTGAGCGGCACTTCCAGCTCGTTCGCGTCGGCATCGCGGGCAAGCAAGCCCAGCAGCGCCAGCAGGCGGCGCCGCGACGTGGCGTCTTCCGGCTCGCTTTGCTGGCGCGCATGGTGCAGGGCGTAATCGCCGGCAAACCAGCTCACGCCGAGTTCTTGCAATGCGGCAAACTGCCCGGCGTCGACGATGTTGTAGGCCAGGTGCGGCCCCGCCAAGGGCAGCAGCTGATGCAGGGCCGGGCGTGCCCCGGCCGCGTCAAAGCTCAGCGCGCGCGCGTCGACCTGCGCCGCCGCCACGGGACCGGCATCCGCGCCATCGAGAAGGATACGGTAGCCGGCGTCGCGCCATTGCCGGCATTTTTTCTGGATCTGCTTGTCGCCGGCAAGATGAGCCGGCAAACGGAAGATGGTGCGTTGCGGCGCCAGTTGCGCCAGCACGGCCTCGTCCACGCCATGCGGGTCGGCCAGGGGAATGATGCAGTCGAGCGGCGCCAGGAAGGCATACGCATCGGCAGCGGCCAGCACCGCCAGCAACGGCGCCGTCGAGGCCTGCGGTACTTGCAAGGTGACAGCGACCCACTCGTTATGAGCATTGGCAACTGCTTGTAATCCCACCAACGGAAACAGGTTTGATTCAGACGCTGACATCGGTATCTCAGTGTGGGTAGGGCGCCATAGTAAATAAACTGACCAGCCTTGGCAACCCTGGCCCGACAAGGATGCCATTTCGACAGCAAGAATCATTCTATCCGAATCTCACCCAGGAAACAGTTTAATTTTGGCAATAAATGTTCAAAAAAACATTCCCCCGGGAGACCCGCCTGTCATGCGGGTTTGACAAAGACACGGCGCCGCGCACGCCTTGTCAGGCGCTGCCGCCATGCGCGTGCTCGACCGCGTATTTGATCAATTCAGCCTGCCCTTCGATGCCCAGCTTGCGCTTGATGTTCAGGCGGTGCGTCTCTACCGTGCGCACACTCAGGTCCAGTACGCGGGCGATCTGCTTGTTCGACTGGCCCGCCGCGATGTGCTGCAGCACCTGCTGCTCGCGCGTGGTGAGGAAGGAATCGTGGACTTGCGGGCGCGACAGTTGCCGCGCCAGGGCCGCGCTGTAATAGATGCCGCCGGACATCACCGTCTCGATGGCGAAGACGATATCTTTCCCTGGAGCATCCTTGAGCACATAGCCGCGCGCGCCCGCAGCGATGGCTTGCGACACGTATTCGAGCTTGTCGTGCATGGACAGTATCAGCACGGCAATCTCTGGAAACGCCTGCTTGAACAGCGCGGTTGCTTCAATCCCATTCGTGCCGCGCATATTGATATCCATCAGCACGAGATCCACCTGGTGCGCGCGCGCCTGGGCCAGGGCTTCGTCGGCGCCGCCCGCCTCGGCCACCACGTCGAAATGCGCCACCGCTTCCAGGCGCGCGCGCAAGCCGTCGCGTACGAGGGGATGGTCGTCCACCAGCAGGATGTTGATCTTTTCGGTCATGTCTGTGTATTTATCAGTGTGTGGGGAGGAAGGCCAAGTCGCGCCAGCACCAGGGTGCCGGCCGGAGACGAGGTGATGTGCAGGCTGCCGCCGATGGCTTCCATGCGTTCCGTCATGTTGCGCAAGCCGATGCCGCGCTGCGGATGCAGGGCGATGCCGTTGAAGTCGAAGCCGCCGCCATTATCCTGGATGCGCAATTCGACCGCCTTGCCCGCCTCGTGCAGGCTCACTTCCACGCCGCTGGCGTGGGCATGGCGCTCGCAATTGGTCAGCGCTTCCTGGGCGATGCGAAACAGCACGGTATTCACCATGTCGGGCAAGCCCTCGCCCGCCGCCACCGGGCTGGCCGTGAAACTGGCTTGCGCGCTGCTGCTGTCGTTAAACTCATGCACGAGGTGGTCGAGCGCGGCGGCCAGGCCCAGGTCATCGAGGATGGCCGGGCGCAGGTTGTGCGAAATGCGCCGCACCTCGCCCAGCACCTTGTTCAGTTGCTCGGCGGCCCGCTCGAAAGTAGCTGGCGCCTTTTCTTTTTGCTCGGCATTGCCGCCCAGGCGCGCGATGCCCGCCTCGATCTGCAGCTTGATCGACACCAGCCACTGGCTGATGCCGTCATGCAAGTCGCGCGACAGGCGCGCCCGCTCTTCTTCCTGCGATTCGACGACCCGCTGCGCCAGCACTTTCAGCTTGGCGTCGGCCACGCGCAATTCGCGCAGGTTCAGCACCAGGCCGCAGGCGGCCACCAGCAGGGAGCCGAGGATGGCGATGGCGGCGATCAGTTCCATGGTCGAGCGGATATTGCGCGACTGCTGGGCGTCGACCTTGGCCAGCGCCTGGTCCACGTCATCCATATAAATACCCGTACCCATCATCCAGCCCCATTCCGGCATCAAAATCACATAGCCGAGCTTGGGCGCGGACTTGTTCGTCGACGGCTTGATCCAGTTGTAACGCTCGAAGCCGCCGCCGCTCTTCGCCCGCTGCATCAGGCGCTGGATGGTCAGATTGCCGTCGGCGTCGCGCAACTCCCACAGATTCTGCCCCACCAGTTCGGGCTGGCGCGGATGCATCAGCGACTTGCCCTGCAAATCATAGATGAAGAAATAACCATCGTCGCCATAGCTGAGAGCGGACAGGATGCGCTTGGCCTCCTCTTGCGTGGCGGCATCCTTGCGTCCCGACTGGTATAGGGAAGCGATGGAATGGCTGGCCAGGGTCACGTAATGCTTGAGTTCGGCTTCCTTGCTGGCCAAATACGCTTGCTGGATGGTGGCGCGCTGTTGCTCGGCCAGGGTAATGGCCTGGTGCCGCACGGCAAATGCGATGGCGCACAGGGCGAGTATGAGCGGCGTAAGGGCCAGGAAGATGACTTTCTGTCTGAGTTTCATGGCCTGGCGCTCCGGCGGCGTCGATGCTGGTGGGAATGCGTGATTTTACGTCGCGGCGCCGCGATAGCTCTGCGTAGTAATACTGAGCGTTACTGCGTAGTCGTGCGCTTGCGGCAATTATACGATTCCTGAATACTCGCCATAAGCTGCAGATACACCAAAAAGTAACACCCAAACTGGCGACGACCAGGCTCGGCAGCACACATCATCGCACGGCACAGCGCCCGTCAAATCTCTGGAGGAAGCATGAACCGCATTTTCAAACAGCTCGGCTGGGCAGCGCTTGCGCTGGCAGGCGCCGGGTCCCTGGGCGTTGTCGCCCTGCAACGTGGCGAACCGATCAGCGCGATCTGGATCGTCATCGCCGCCGTCTGCGTCTACCTGATCGCCTACCGTTTCTACAGCCTGTTCATTGCCGACAAGGTGCTGGGCCTGGACGCGCGCCGCATGACGCCCGCCTTCAAGCACAACGATGGCCTGGACCACGTGCCGACCAACAAATATGTGCTGTTCGGCCACCATTTCGCGGCGATTGCCGGCGCCGGCCCCCTGGTCGGCCCCGTGCTGGCCGCGCAGATGGGCTATTTGCCCGGCATGCTGTGGATACTGGCGGGTGTCGTGTTTGCGGGCGCCGTGCAGGATTTCATCGTGCTGTTCATTTCCATGCGCCGCGATGGCCGCTCCTTGGGCGACCTGATCAAGGCTGAACTGGGCGAGATTCCCGGCATGATCGCCTTGCTCGGCTGCTTCATGATCATGGTCATCATCCTGGCCGTGCTGGCCTTGATCGTCGTCAAGGCGCTGACCGGTTCCCCATGGGGCAGCTTCACCGTGATGGCGACAATTCCCATCGCCCTGTTCATGGGCGTGTACTCGCGCTTCATCCGCGTGGGCCGCATCGGCGAAATCTCCATCATCGGCTTTGTCTTGCTGATGCTGGCCATCATCGGCGGCCAGTACGTGCAGGAACACGCGGTGCTGGGCCCGATGTTCACGTTCACGGGCACGGAATTGACGTGGATGCTGATCGGCTACGGCTTCATCGCTTCGGTCCTGCCCGTGTGGCTGCTGCTGGCGCCGCGCGACTACCTGTCGACTTTCTTGAAAATCGGCACCATCCTGGGCCTGGCCATCGGCATCATCGTCGTCGCGCCTTACCTGAAAATGCCGGCCATGACCAAGTTCATCGACGGCTCCGGCCCCGTCTGGTCGGGCAATCTGTTCCCCTTCCTGTTCATTACGATTGCCTGCGGCGCCGTCTCCGGCTTCCACGCGCTGATTTCCTCGGGCACCACACCGAAGATGATTGAAAACGAAAGCCATGCCCGCTTCATCGGCTATGGCGCCATGCTGATGGAATCGTTCGTCGCCATCATGGCCCTGGTGGCCGCCTCGACCATCGAGCCAGGCATCTATTTCGCCATGAACAGCCCGGCCGCCCTGATCGGCACCACAGCCGAGTCCGCCGCACAGGCGATCTCGCAATGGGGCTTCTACGTGACGCCGGAAATGCTGACGCAGACGGCCAAGGACGTTGGCGAGCACAGCATCATCTCGCGCGCCGGCGGCGCACCGACCCTGGCGGTCGGCATGGCGCAGATTCTCTCCGGCGCCATCGGCGGCAAGGCCATGATGGCCTTCTGGTACCACTTCGCCATCCTGTTTGAAGCGCTGTTCATCCTGACGGCCGTCGATGCGGGCACGCGTGCCGGCCGCTTCATGCTGCAAGACTTGCTGGGCAGCTTCGTGCCAGCGCTGAAACAGACGGAAAACGTCATCGCCAACCTGCTGGCCACGGGCCTGTGCGTGGCGGCCTGGGGCTACTTCCTGTACCAGGGCGTGGTCGACCCATTGGGCGGCATCAACACCTTGTGGCCGCTGTTCGGCATCGCCAACCAGATGCTGGCGGCGATTGCGCTGATCCTCGGCACCTGCGTGCTGTTCAAAATGAAAAAGGGCCAGTATGCGTGGGTGACCATCACGCCGACCATCTGGCTGCTGCTGTGCACACTGACGGCCGGCTGGCAAAAGATTTTCGACGCCAATCCGCGCGTCGGCTTCCTGGCGCATGCGAAGAAATATTCGGCGGCACTCGATGAAGGCACCCTGCTGGCGCCGGCCAAATCGGTAGCGCAGATGCAGCAAATCATTTTCAACGATTACCTCGACGCGGGCCTGGCCGCCTTCTTCGTCATCGTCGTGATCAGCGTGCTGTTCTTCGGCATCCGCACCATCCTGAAGGCGCGCGCCGACAGCCGTCCAAGCACCAAGGAAACGCCGTTCCAGGCCATGCCCACGGTGCAATGATGATAGACGAAATCATCAAGGCTGGACGGTATCTGGGGCAAAGCATGCGACTCATGTGCGGCTTGCCCGAGTACGACACCTACGTGGCGCACCGGGAAGTGACCCATCCCGGCGAGCCGATGATGACGTATGAAGAGTTCTTCCGCGAACGGCAGGAAGCCCGCTATGGCGGCGCTGGAAAACGTGGTGGTTGTTGTTAGCGTAAATGCTGAGGTCAGACCCACCGGGTCTGACCTCATTGTTGCGTTGTTTTACCTCTCCGTAAGTTCCCCTCCCCTCTCCTCCCTTAGACCCACATCAACATCGGGGTGTGTCTTCGCGTCTATATTTTTCCAATAGGCATTAAAAAACAGTCAACTGGCCGACCGGAGGAGCGCCGCAACCATGTTCAATTTCCAACGCTCCAGCATCAGCCAGAAGCTGACCATGATTTCGGTGCTGTCGTCGGGCTGCGCGCTGCTGCTGGTGTTCGTGGCGTTTGCGCTGACGTCCGTGCTCAGCCACAAGAATGATGAAGGCAAGCAATTGCTGTCCCTGGCGGGGGTGATCGGTGCCGCCAGCGCGGCGCCCTTGCTGGTGGGTAAATCGGCACAGCCGCAGGCGGAACAGGTGCTGGCCGCGCTGGCCGCGCGCGACGAGGTGGCCCAGGCGGCCCTGTTCGACCGGGGTGGGCGCCTGTTCGCCCTGTACCGCGCGCCGCAGCACGCGGACGGCCTGGCGGCGCCGGAAGACATGGACCCGGCCCTGCTGGCCGACATGGCCGTGCAGCCCGTCACGCAAGGCGCGGGCACGACCCTGTCGCCGGCCATGCGCTTGTACCGTCCCGTCTACCGGCCAGGCGAGCCACAACAGATCATCGGCGCCGTGCTGATCGAGGCCGACCTGAACCACATGTGGCGCGACATCGGCCACCATGTGGGCGCCATCGGCGGCGCCACCGTGCTGTCCTTCCTGATCGCCGTCTTTCTCGCGCGGCGCTTTAAAAGCGTGATCGCCGAACCGATCACCAAGCTGATCGATACGGCGCAAAAAGTGTCGAGCAGCCAGACCTACAGCCACCGCATCGCGCACCAGCGCAGCGATGAGCTGGGTGTGCTGATCGACAGTTTTAACGACATGCTGGCGCAGATCGACAGCCGCGACAGCACCCTGGCCAATTACCGCGACCAGCTCGAGCGCCAGGTGGGCGTGCGCACGGCGCAGCTGGAAAAGGCCAAGGATGCGGCCGAGGCAGCCAGCCAGGCGAAAAGCGCCTTCCTCGCTACCATGAGCCATGAAATCCGCACGCCCATGAATGGCGTACTGGGCATGACGGAGCTGCTGCTGGCCAGTCCTTTGAGCCCGCAGCAGCGACACTACACGAGCATGGTGCAGCGCTCGGGACAGAATTTGCTGGTGATCATCAACGACATCCTCGACTTTTCCAAGATCGAGGCAGGCAAGCTGAGCGTGGAATACATCCGCTTCAATTTCCGCGAGCTGCTCGACGATATAGAACACGTGTTCGCGCCGCAGGCGGAAGCGAAAAATATCAGCCTGGAATTCGACATCGCGTATGACATTCCCATCGCCATCTGCGGCGACCCCAACCGTTTGCGCCAGATCATCGTCAATCTGCTGGGCAATGCCATCAAGTTCACGGAAACGGGCAAGGTCACCGTGAAAGTGGCAGTGTGCAGCGAGGATGCGCCCAGCGTGGGCTTGCGCTTCGAGGTGCACGACACGGGCATCGGCGTATCAAACGAGGCGCAGACGCGCATCTTCGAATCGTTCTCGCAGGCGGATGGCTCGACCACGCGCAAGCACGGCGGCACGGGCCTGGGACTGACGATCTCGAAACAGCTGGTGGAGCTGATGGGCGGCACTATCGGCGTCGATAATGCTTTAACGCAAGGATCGATCTTCTGGTTCGAAGTAAATTTCGATAAGCGGCGGGTCGACAGCGATGACCCGTCCTTCAACCTGAAAACCACGCGAGGGTTACGCGCCTTGATCGTCGACCACACACCCGCCACGCGCGCCGTGCTGGAGCGGCAACTGGCCAGCTGGCACATCGTCAGCGACAGCGCCGGCACGGCCAGCGACTGCCTGGGCAAGCTGCGCGCGGCCGCCCAGGCGGGCACACCGTATGGCGTGGCCATGCTCGACATGGAATTGCCACGCACCAGCGGCCTGGCCCTGGCCGCCACCATCAAGAGCGATCCACTGCTGGCCGACCTCAAATTACTGCTGCTGAGCACGGAACAGGCGGCGGCCGACCCCGTGCAGCGGCGCGAGGCCGGCGTGGCCTTCCAGCTGATCAAGCCAGCCCGCGAATGCGACCTGTTCGATTGCATCGTCACGCCGCCGCGCGCCAGCGACAGCCTGCGCATCCATCCGCCGCACGCAGCGCGGCAGTGGGCCGGCGCCAGCGCCGCCGCGTGCTGCTGGCCGAGGACAATCCCGTCAACGTGGAAGTGGCGCTGGCCATGCTCGACAGCCTGGGCCTGGACGTGGTCTGCGCGCGCAACGGCGAAGAAGCCTTGCAGGCGGCGCAGGCCGAGGATTTCGATTTGATCCTGATGGATTGTCAGATGCCCGTGATGGATGGCTTTGCCGCCACGGCGGAAATCCGCCGCCATGAACAGCAGTGCGGCCACGCGCGCGTGCTGCCCATCGTCGCCATCACAGCCAATGCGCTGCAGGGCGACCGCGAAGCATGCCTGGCGGCCGGCATGGACGATTACCTGAGCAAACCATTCACGCAGCAAGACCTGGGCCATACGATCGCGCGCTGGATCACCCTGCCGCGCGCGGCCAGCGTGCACCACAGCGAACTGCAGGAGGCATCGCCGGAGGTGCCGCCGCCGGCGCCCGCCCCCCAGCGGGCCAGCCGCTGAACCGGCAGGCGCTGGAAAATATCCGCGCCCTGTCGCGCGCCGATGGCGATGCGCTGCTCGAGCGGGTCATCCTCGCTTTCACCAGCGAAACACCGCGCCAACTGGCGGCCATGCGCGTAGCGATTGCCGGCGCGGATGCGGAAGCGCTGCGCAAGGTGGCGCACAGTCTCAAGTCCGGCAGCGCCAACGTGGGCGCAGATGGCCTGGCGCAGCTGTGCAAGGAAATGGAAAAACTGGGCCGCGCCGGCAGCACCGAGGGCGCAGCTCCCCTGCTGCTGCAGATGCAACAAGCCTTCCAGGCCGTACGCGAATCGCTGAACGCCATCCTCGTGAAGGAACACTGACATGACAGCGCCCCTCTCCCTTTCCCGCGGCCTGGTGCTGGTGGCCGACGACGATCCCGTAATGCGATTGCTGATGCGGCAAATGCTCACGCAAGTGGGCCTGGACGTGATCGAGGCCGAAGACGGCGTGCAGGCCTTGGCCAGCTACAAGCACAGCGGCCCGGACCTGGTCATGCTCGACGTCGACATGCCGGCCATGGACGGCTTTGCCGTGTGCCGAGAAATCCGCCATCAGGAAGTGGGTGGCACGGTGCCCATCATCATGGTAACGGGCGACGACGAGCTGGAAGCGGTCACGCGCGCCTACGAGGTGGGCGCCACGGATTTCATTTCCAAGCCCATCAACTGGCCCATCCTGGGCCACCGCGCACTGTATGTGCTGCGCGCCAGCGACGCCATCGCCCGTTTGCGCATCGCCGACGCACACAACCGCGCCGTGCTGGCCGCCATCCCCGACACCTTCTTTCGCCTGAACCGCGAAGGCTTTTATCTCGACTACGAACAGGGGCACGACGCCAGCGCCGGTTTTTCCCTCAGCGACTGCGTGGGCAGCCATATCCGTGACGTGCTGCCACCCGAAATCGCCGCGCGCCTGCTCGACAAGGCGCACACCGTGCTGGCCACGCAGCATATCGGCTCGGTCGACTACACACTCACGCATGAAGACAGCACGCGCCATTTCGAGGCGCGCCTGGTGGCCACGGGGGCAGACGAAGTGCTGGGCCTGGTGCGCGACATCAGCGAGCGCAAGCGCACGGAAGAGCAGATCCGCCGCCTCGCCTACTGCGACAGCCTGACGGGCATCCCCAACCGGCAAGCGTTCCTGGAAACCCTGGAACGTGAACTGCTGCGCTCGAAAGAGCACGACAAGAAATTCGCCGTGCTGTTCATGGACCTCGATGCCTTCAAGCGCATCAACGACACCCTGGGCCACGACGTGGGCGACCATTTGCTCAAGGTGGTGTCCGAGCGCCTGCGCGAAACCATCCGCCCCAGCGACCTGGTACTGCGCGCCGAACACGAGTTTGAGGCCGCCTCCGGCGGCAGCAACCTGGCGCGCCTGGGCGGCGACGAATTCACGATCTTGATCCCCGACCTGGAACGGGTGGAAGATGCGCTCAACGTGGCGCACAGGGTCAAGGAAGCCATGCGCCGGCCTTTCATGATCGAGGGACACGAGATTTTTGTGACGGCCAGCATCGGCATCTCTCTGTATCCGGAAGATGGCGAGGACTGCAACTCGCTGCTCAAATATGCGGACACGGCCATGTATCACGCGAAGAACTGCGGCAAGAACAACGCCAAGCTGTACAGCTCTTCGCTGACGATGGAAATCATGAGCCACGTCAAGATGGAAGTGGGGCTACGCAAAGCCTTGCAGAACAACGAGCTGTACCTGCTGTACCAGCCGCAGATCGACGTGCCCAGCACGCAGATCGTCGGCGTGGAAGCGCTGGTGCGCTGGCGCCACCCGGAACGGGGCATCATTTCGCCCACGGAATTCATCCCACTGGCCGAAGAGACGGGGCTGATCGTGCCCATCGGCGAATGGGTGCTGCGCACGGCGTGCAATCAGGCCAAGGCTTGGCAAAGCGATGGCGGACGGGCCATCCGCATGGCAGTCAACCTGTCGGCCAAGCAATTCAAGGATGAAAACCTGATGCAGATCGTGCTCTCGGCCCTGGCCGACACGGGCCTCGATGCGCGCCTGCTGGAACTGGAATTGACGGAGGGCACCTTGATGGACGATGCGCGCGCCACCATGGTGACCCTGGAGCAATTGCGCAGCATCGGCGTGTACCTGTCGATCGACGACTTCGGCACGGGCTATTCGTCGATGAACTACCTGAAACGCTTCGACGTGCGGGCCTTGAAAATCGACAGGAGTTTTATCGCCGGCTTGCCGCAGGATACGGAAAACGCGGCCATCACGCGCGCCATCATCGCCATGGCGCATGGCTTGAAAATGGTGGTGGTGGCCGAGGGCGTGGAGACGGACGAGCAGTTGCTGATGCTGGAAGAATACGGCTGCGACATGGCGCAGGGATACTTCCTGGGCCACCCTTCACCGCACGACACAATCACGGCAATGCTGGCCAGGCAGACGGGGCAACTGGTCAGCCTGGAAACTAGAGCACTTCGAAGGCAAGGATTTGCGTGACTTGCTGAGCGTTGAAATTGTCGTCGGAAATCATCACCAGGCTGCGACGGCCGTTTTCCAGGCGCGGCCCCCAGCTGATGCCTTCGATATTGTCGATCCTGGCCAGACCGATCTTTTCCATATCCAGCAACAATCGCTTGCGCGCAGGCACATAGCTGGCGCCCGCCAGCGCCGGGATGGACTGGATATCGGTGGCGCCATCCGTTTCCATCGAGTATATGCGCACGTGGTTCGTATATACGCCATCGGCGTGTTCCACGCCGGCCCGCTCCACCACCAGCAGCTGGTGATCGTTCACGGCGAGGATTTCCGACACGCCATTGTCCGCTTCGCGCCCAGGCGCGGGCCGCGACGCCACCGGCTCGATAGCATACGCGTACTGGCGCAGTACCTTGCCCGCGCGGTCCAAACGTGTGATGCGCACCACGGAGCCAATCTCGGGCGTGGCCAGCGGGCCATCCTGGTACAAGGCCGCTTCCATGCCCAGCCACAAGCTCTTGCCATCCGAGGAAAACGACAGCGCTTCAAAGCTCATGTTGTTGCGCGAGCCAATTTCTTCCTTCGAGACCTTGAACATGGCAGGTGTGGGCAAGGTGGCCAGAAATTTTCCCTCGCTATCCGCGTGGCGCACGAAAGGATGCAAGCCCACCTTGCGGTTGCCTTCGCTGCCATACCACAGGCTGCCATCCTGCGGATCGACGCGGATGGTTTCGATGTCGGGCACCTGATCCCCCTTATCCAGCTTTGCATGCGCCAGATTCGGGTAGCGGCTGCCATCGGGTTGGGTAAAGAAATGCACGCTGGCCAGAGTCACGCCCGTAAACGCCTTGCTGTCATAGTGGAGAGCGGCGCGGTAGAAACGGGCCGGATTGATTTCCGAACGGTCATCGCTTTCCATCACCCAGCTATTGTTGGCCGCATCGTAATCGATGCCGGACAAGCCGCCCACTGTGGTGCCCTCGAACGCCTGCTTGAGCGCGATGCGCTGTTCGCCGATCAGGCGCAGGCCGGCAATCGGCGCGTCGTGGGGGAAGCTGGCACAGGCGGAAAGGACGATGGCGGCGGACGCCAGGGCAAGCGCGGCGCGCACGCTGCGGAACAGTTGAGGCATGATCGGTATCAAATAAGTCGGCAGGAGCGTGGCTTACACCACGCCATCGGTCTTGAGCCGCGCGATGGCGGCCGCATCATAGCCCAGCGACGCCAGCACTTCGTCGTTGTGCTGTCCCAGGGTGGGCCCCAACCACTGGGTCTTGCCCGGCGTGGCAGACAGTTTCGGGCTGATGGCGGGCAATTTGACGGGCGTGCCGTCAGGGAAATGGTGTTGTTCAAACATATCGCGGGCGAGAAATTGCGGATCGCTCATCATGTCGCGCACGGAGTAAATTTTCCCGGACGGCACGTCGGCCGCCTTCAGCACGGCCAGCGCGCTGTCTATCGTGTGCGTGGCGCACCAGGCGCCGATGGCGTCGTCGATTTCCTGCGTGCGCGCCACCCGGCCATCGTTGCGCGCCAGTTGCGGGTCGCCCGCCATGTCGATGCGGCCCATGGCCAGCATCAGGCGCTTGAAGATGGCGTCGCCGTTGCCTGCGATGACGATGTTTTCGCCGTCACCCGTCGTGTAGGTATTCGAGGGTACGATGCCGGGCAGCGAACCGCCCGTGCGCTCGCGCACCACGCCTGCCTGGTCGTATTCGGGCACCAGCGATTCCATGAGGTTGAACACGGATTCGTACAGGGCCACGTCGACCATCTGGCCTTCGCCGGCAACCGCACCACCCGTCACGTCGCGGTGGCGCAAGGCCATCATGGCGCCGATCACGCCATGCAGGGCCGCCACCGAGTCGCCAATCGACACGCCGACCCGTACGGGCGGACGGTCGGCAAAGCCGGACACATAGCGCAAACCGCCCATGGATTCGCCGATGGCGCCGAAGCCGGGCAAGTCCTTCATCGGCCCCGTCTGCCCAAAGCCGGACAGGCGCACCATGATGAGGGAGGGTTTGATCTGGTTGAGCTGCTCATAGCCGAGGTCCCACTTTTCCAGCACGCCGGGGCGGTAGTTCTCGATGATGATGTCCGCTTCCAGGGCCAACTGGCGGGCGATGGCCCGGCCTTCCGGCGACTTCAGGTTCAAGGTCAGACTTTTCTTGTTGCGCGCCTGCACCGACCACCACAAGGAGGTGCCATCCTTCAGCACGCGCCAGGTACGGATGGGGTCGCCGCCATCGGGCGACTCGATCTTGATCACGTCGGCGCCGAATTCGGCCAGCATGCGGGCACAGAACGGCCCCGCGATCAGGGTGCCCAGTTCAAGGACTTTGATGCCCGCCAAAGGACCTGCCGACGTTTTTTCTTGCATGATTTAGGTTGCCCTGCGGTCGAGCATCGCGCGGGCAATCGTGCCCGCGTCGACGTATTCCAGTTCGCCGCCCACGGGCACGCCGCGGGCCAGGCGGCTCACGCGCAAGCCCCGCGCCTTCAGCATTTCGCTGATGTAATGGGCGGTCGCTTCGCCTTCATTCGTGAAATTGGTGGCCAGCACCACTTCGCCGACCACGCCGTCGTTGGCACGGTTCAGCAATTTTTCGAGGTGGATATCTTTCGGGCCGATGCCGTCCAGCGGAGAGAGTCGCCCCATGAGCACGAAATACAGGCCCTTGTAGGTGAGCGTTTGCTCGATCATCAGCTGGTCGGCGGGCGTTTCCACCACGCACAGCAAGCGCTTGTCGCGCTCTTCGTCGAGACAGGTCTCGCACACTTCGTGTTCGGTAAAGGTATTGCACAGGCCGCAGTGATGCACGGCATCGACGGCCTGGAACAGGGCGCGCGACAGCATGGCCGCGCCTTCCCTATCGTGCTGCAACAAATGAAATGCCATCCGCTGCGCCGACTTGGGGCCGACGCCGGGCAGGCGCCGCAGCGCCTCGGTCAGAAATTCAAGCGACTTGGACATGGATCAACCCTGCCCCGTGCCATGGATCGAGCGCATGCGGTATGGCATCAGAATGGCATTTTGAAGCCGGCTGGCAAGTTCATGCCGCCAGTCAAGCCTGCCATTTTTTCCGCGGACGTCGCTTCCGCCTTGCGCACGGCGTCGTTGAAGGCGGCGGCCACCAGGTCTTCCAGCATGTCCTTGTCGTCAGCCAGCAGCGACGGGTCGATAGAAACGCGCTTGACGTCGTTCTTGCACGTCATGACGATTTTCACGAGGCCGGCGCCGGACTGGCCTTCCACTTCCACCAGCGCCAGTTGTTCCTGGGCCTTTTTCATGTTGTCTTGCATTGCTTGCGCCTGCTTCATCAGGCCAGCCAGTTGATTTTTCATCATGAGAATGCTCCGTTCAATTCAGTTTGTGAGTGTGTTAATCATCAATGCAGGGTCGGCGCGGCAGAGCCGGCCGGTGCAGGGGTAATCGTTCCCGGCACGACAAAAGCGTCGAATGCACGCTTCATGTCGAGCACGAAGGGATCGCTTGCGATGGTTTCTTCCGCTTGCAGTTGGCACGCCTCGCGGTGGGCCTGCGCTTCCGCGCTGGCCGTATACCAGACAGCGCCCAGTTCCGTATCGACATTGACCTTGCGGCCGAAGCGTTCGGTGAGCACGGCCGCCAGTTTTTCCACGTTGGCCGGACTGCGCCACGTGTCGATCGGCACGCGCAGGCGGAACGTGGTGCTGTGACCGTCGTGCAGGCATTCGATCAGCTCGGCCTGCACGGCCAATTGCTGGGCTATGCCGCGCAAGGGCAGCACGGCGGCGACGGCCGGCCAGTTGCCGTCCCAGTCCAGGCCCGGCACGGGCGTGATCACATACGGCCCGCTGGGCGCGGCTTGCTTGGCGGCACGCTGCGGCATGACGACGGCGGCTTGCTCGTTGCTCTGTGCGGCTGGCGCCGACACGGCAGCCGAAGCACTGTCGTCGGAAAATTCGGTGACCCACGGCGGCAGGTCGTCATCCGGCTGCGCTTGCGGTGGCGGAGCGGCAGGACGCGCCTGCTGCACGGGCGCAGCAGCGGCCACCGGTGCTTCCATCACGGCCACGGGCGGCGCATCGTCCCACGGCGCAGGCGTTTTCGCGGCGGCAGGCGGTGGCGGAGCTGCCTGGACCGCTGCCGCCGGGGCGGGTGCTGCGGCGACAGGTGCCGGTGCCGGCGCGGCCGGCTTGGGCGCCGACGACGGTGCCGACGGCGCGCTGCCAGGACGGCCTTTCGAGGCGGCGCGGGCCGCTTCCAGCGCCGCATTGATGGCGGCGCGGGCGGAACTGATCGGGGCGCCCGATGCTGCAGGGACGGCCGCAGCTGGAGCAGGAACAGCCGCTGGCGCCGCCGCTGGTGCCGCTGGTGCCGGCGCCGGTGCAGCGGCGGGTGCTGGTGCCGGTGCGCGTGGCGGCGGCGCTTCGCTGCGCGCCATGCTGGCGGCAGCGGCGGCGACGACGGCGGGCGGTGTCACGGCTGCATGGCTGGCCACGCTGTTCGTGGCGGCGCGGGCTGCCGGAACGGACACCCCTGCCGCGGGCGCGCGCGGCGGCCACGGCAGCGGGACGGTTGCCCGTTGCAGCGGCTGGTACCGCCGCCGGCACGCCATCGGCGCCGCCTATGCCGGGCCGAAAGGCCAGCATGCGCAGCAAGGTCATGGTGAAACCCGCGTATTCGTCGGGCGCCAGGCCCAGTTCATTGCGGCCATGCACGGCGATCTGGTAAAACAGCTGCACTTCTTCCGCGTCAAACGCGCCAGCCAAACGCACGATGTCCGCGTATTCGGGCAAATCCTGCGGCAAGGCGGCGGGCACGGTTTGCGCCAGCGCAATGCGGTGCAGCAAGGTGCCCAGATCTTGCAGGGCGCCGTTGTAGGACAGGCTACGCGAAGCCATCTCGTCGGCCACGGCCAGCAAGTCGGCACCATCCTGCTGCGCCAGCGCGTCGAGCAGGCGCACCAGGTACGACTGGTCGAGCGCGCCCAGCATGCCTTGCACGGCGTCGAGGGTGACTTCGCCGGCCGCGTAGGCGATGGCCTGGTCCGTCAGCGACAGCGCGTCGCGCATGGAACCGTGGGCGCCCTGGGCCAGCAGGCGCAAGGCCGGCTGTTCGAAGGCGATGCCCTCCTGCCCCAGGATATTGTCCAGGTGGCTGATGATATGGCCGGGTGGCATCTGCTTGAGGTTGAACTGCAGGCAGCGCGACAGCACGGTCACGGGAATCTTTTGCGGATCCGTCGTGGCCAGGATGAACTTGACGTGCTCGGGCGGTTCTTCCAGCGTTTTCAGCATGGAATTGAACGCGTGGTTCGTCAGCATGTGCACCTCATCGATCATATAGACCTTGAAGCGCGCATTGCTTGGCGCGTAGACCGCTTGTTCCAGCAGCTGCGCCATTTCATCGACGCCGCGGTTCGATGCCGCATCCATCTCTATATAGTCGACAAAGCGTCCCGCATCAATTGCCGTGCACGCTTCGCACACGCCGCAAGGCTGGGCCGTGATGCCGCCCGTGCCATCGGGGCCGATGCAATTGAGCGACTTGGCCAGGATGCGCGACAGGGTCGTCTTGCCGACGCCGCGCGTGCCCGTGAACAGGTAGGCGTGATGCAATCGGCCGCTGTGCAAGGCATGCGTGAGCGCGCGCACGACGTGCTCCTGGCCGACGAGCGTCTCGAAATTCTTGGGGCGGTATTTACGGGCGAGGACTTGATAGGACATGCTGAGATTTTACCATGCGATTTTGCGGGTGATCCTGCGCGGCGGGCGCAAGCCTCATGGCCGGGCCAGGTCAAACTTGGCAAACGCGGCAAAGCAGCAATTGTATAACATGGCCACGTAGAAACAGGGAAAACACGGCAAGCCCGGCAATGCTGCGGGTCGGCAAGAAAATGTGGCCGTAAAAGCAAAAAAGCTGCCCATGGCAGCTTGATTGGTGATCCTGATAAAACATTCCCGAAGGAGGCGAGCCTGATCTGCGGCACTCATGGTTAATAGCCGTGGCTGCTTCGTTCCCGACCTGACCAGGTTAGCCATGCCACGATGCGCAGGGGCCCGCCGGGGACAATTATAACCGACCTGCGCAAGATTGGGGAAGCAAGCTGAAATCCGGGGTCAGACCCCCGGTCGAGTTGGCAATGACCTTGGTGTTAGCGGTGTTGAGGGTCTGACCCCAGCCGCCCTACAAGCCCAGTTCCTGCCAGATGCCATCCACCTTGGCCTTCACTTCCGGCGTCATGGCGATCGTCGTACCCCACTCGCGCGTCGTTTCACCCGGCCATTTATTCGTCGCGTCGATGCCCATCTTGCTGCCAAGACCACTGACCGGCGAGGCGAAGTCCAGGTAATCGATCGGCGTGTTGTCGACCAGGGTGGTGTCGCGGATGGGATCGACCCGCGTGGTGATGGCCCAGATGACCTCTTTCCAGTCGCGGATATTCACGTCTTCGTCGACCACCACGATGAACTTGGTATACATGAACTGGCGCAAGAAGCTCCACACGCCGAACATCACGCGCTTGGCGTGGCCCGCGTACTGCTTCTTGATCTGCACCACGGCCATGCGGTAGCTGCAGCCTTCGGGCGGCAGATAGAAATCCGTGATTTCGCTGAACTGCTTTTGCAACAGCGGCACAAACACTTCGTTCAGGGCCAGGCCCAGCACGGCCGGCTCGTCCGGCGGTTTGCCGGTATACGTGGAGTGGTAAATCGGGTCGCGGCGCATGGTGATGCGGTCAATGGTAAAACACGGGGAAACTGTCCTGCTCATTATAGTAGCCCGTGTGGTCGCCATACGGCCCTTCCAGCGCGTGCTCATAGCCGCTCGGATGGTTTTCGTCCGGATAGATATGGCCTTCGAGCACGATTTCAGCCGAGGCGGGCACGCGCAGCTCGCTGGCGATGGCTTTCACCAGCTCCGTGCGGCTGCCGCGCAGCAAGCCGGCGAACTGGTATTCGGACAGGCTGTCCGGCACGGGCGTGACTGCCCCTAATATAGTAGCGGGATCGGCACCGAGCGCGACGGCGATCGGATACGGCTTGCCCTTGCTTTGAATCGCATGCTCGCGGAAGTCCAGCGCCCCGCCGCGGTGCGCCAGCCAGCGCATGATGACCTTATTGCGTCCCAGCACTTGCTGACGGTAGATGCCCAGGTTTTGCCGCTTCTTGTTCGGGCCCTTGGTGATCACCAGGCCCCAGGTGATCAGGGGGCGATATCGCCGGGCCAGCAATGCTGGATCGGCAGGCGCGCCAGGTCCACGTCATTGCCTTCCCAGACGATTTCCTGGCACTTCGCGCCGCGCAACTCTTTCGGCGACATGTCCCACACGGATTTCACCAGCGAACCGAGGCCCAGCAGATCCTTGAAATCCTTCGGCGGCTCCGGTTCCTTCAGGCGCGCCAGCACATGGCCGATCTTGCGCAACTCGCTGACATCTTCCGCCCCCATGCCCAGCGCCACGCGGCGCGTCGTACCGAACAGATTGCCCAGCACCGGCATGTCGTATCCCGTCGGATTGTTGAACAGCAAGGCCGGTCCGCCTGCGCGCAAGGTGCGGTCGCAAACTTCCGTCATCTCCAAAATCGGTGAAATGGGGGTCGAAATGGGCTTAAGTTCACCCATTTGTTGCAGTTGAGAAATAAAATCTCGTAAATCTGAATATTTCATGTGTTTTTAATTTTTTTTGACGTCAGACGCCGTTGCTGAAGGATCTATGCCAAGTAATTGATTTTATTGGCTTTTGGCACAATGCAAGACAAAAAGTAAGACATAAAAGTAATAAAGAAACGATTCGTTAGTATTGACTTGATATAAAACGGCTTCTACAATTCGCCCAACTTGAAAGAGCACGCCGGCCCAGAGCTTGATTTTAGCGTTTCTCTTTCATTCACGGAGTCGGGGCTCCACATGACATTTTAAGGAGTGTTTTCAAAAGGCGTCTGCCTTACCCCCGGTAAAAGTTGTATTGCGACTGATCCAATACCAAAAACGGGACCGATCAGCTCAAGCAAGCAATGACGGCGTTTCTCGCACGCATCCATACGCGGCGGAAACGATGATATTTCTGATGCACGGCATTGGCAGTACCCACAACACCGCGAAACCGCGGAGGGACTGCCTGTTGACGCGACATTTCGGGGAACTCTATGACTCATCGTAGCACTGAAGCAGCATTACCTGCTTCAACCGTGGCTGGTCAGCCAGCGTTGGCGCGTTTGCGCGCCCGCGCACAAGCCATTTCGGCCCGTGGCGTATTGACTACGGCACAACACACACTGACAGTCTTCGGCATTTCCGCCCTGGCACTGATCGCCCTGCTGATGTTCCGCCCGGATCTGGGCAAGCAACTGACGCACAGCCTGTTCCCGCTGCCGATGGCAGAAGCGCAAGCCGTTGAAGCGCCGGCCCTGTCGGCACTGATGGAAGCGCCTGCGTCCGTGCAAACGGCCGCAGCCAACGAGGCACCGCTGAGCAAGGAAGAAAAAGCCTTGCTGGGAACGCAAAAGCAGCAGCAATGGGTCACCAACTGGCTCTCAAGCGCTACCGCGTGGCCAACGACGCGACCAATATGCTCGTGTCGACGGCTTACCTGACGGCCCGCGAAATCAAGCTGGACCCGCTGCTGATCCTGGCCGTGATGGCCATCGAATCGGGCTTGAACCCGTTCGCGGAAAGCCCCGTCGGCGCACAAGGCTTGATGCAGGTCATGTCGAAAGTGCACCATGAGCGCTTCCAGGAAATGGGCGGCGTGCAAGCAGCCCTGAACCCCGTCGCCAACATCCGCGTCGGCTCCCTGATCCTGAAAGACTACGTCACGCGTGGCGGTTCCGTCGAAGCGGGCTTGAAAACCTACGTGGGCGCCGCCAACTTCGCCACCGACTCGGGCTACGGCTCGCGCGTGCTGGCCGAATACCGCCGTCTGAAACAAGTGTCGGCCGGCCAGCGCGTGCCGACCACGACGCCGGTGATGGCATCGAACACGCCAGCGCCAGCCAAGGCGCCGGCAGCGGAAAGCGGCATCACCATCAAAGTGCTGCCCCACAACGAGATCGCCGGCCTGTGACCCTTTAAAAGCCCTCACAGGGGCATCCAAAAAGCACCACCCAATAAAAAAGCCACCGCACGCAAGTGCCGGTGGCTTTTTTATTGCCCTGCGGCGGCAGCCGCAGGAACTACTTTGTATATTACTTGCGCTTATTGGCGTTGACTTCTTCCTCGCGGAATTTCACTGCCAGCTTGTCCAGCACGCCGTTCACATACTTGTGGCCATCGATACCGCCAAACGACTTGGCCAGCTCGACCGCTTCGTTGATGACGACGCGGTACGGGATTTCCATGTTGTTCTTCAGCTCGAATGCGCCGATCAGCAGGATGCCATGTTCGATGGGCGACAGTTCCGCGATGTTGCGGTCGATCAAGGGTGCCATGCTGTCGCGCAGCGCCAGCGAATCCTTGATGGTGCCGTACAGCAGCACCGTGAAATGATCGCCATCGGCCTTGTCGAAACCATGCGCGGCGCGAATATTGTTCACGACGGTGGTCGCGTCCTCATTGTTCAGCAGCCACTGGTACAAGCCCTGCAGCGCAAACTCGCGCGCGCGGTGACGCGGCGTGCGGTTTTTGCTGGGATTGGCAAGCAAATTTTTCTCAGTCATGATTGTTACCTGTTCTTAAATACGTATGTACTGCAAATAGTGACGAATACCGCGGCGCGCTGTTGGACAGCACGCTGCGGCGCAAGCACGATTAATCCTCGTCTGTGTCTTGCAACTCTTCCAGCGCTTGCGCCAGATTGGCCATTTCCACTGCCACGCGTGCCGCTTCGGCTCCCTTGACCAGCATGCGCACTTCCGCCTGCTCGTCGTTTTCGGTCGTCAACACTGCGTTGGCGATCGGGATGCCGTAATCGAGACCGACGCGCGTGATGCCAGCGCCCGATTCGTTCGATACCAGCTCGAAGTGGTAGGTTTCACCGCGAATCACGGCGCCCAGTGCGATCAGGGCGTCGAATTGCTCGGTTTCTGCCATTTTTTGCAAAATCAGTGGGATTTCCAGGGCGCCCGGCACGGTCACGTGCAGGATATCTTCATCGGCCACGCCCAGCTTGCTCAACTCTTCCAGGCATGCCGACAGCAAGCCACCACCGACGATTTCATTGAATCGTGCCTGGACGATACCGACGCGCAAACCTTCGCCGGCAAAATTGGTTTCGTATGTTCCTACGGTCATCATATGCCTCTTTATAAGTGGTCAGCGGCGGCGCCGTGCGCCAGGCCGCTGAAGGTGATTAATTACTGCTGGCCTGGATGGCACTGAAAACCTGTGACTTCCAGGTCGAAACCGACCATCGACGGCATCTTGCGTGGGCTGGCCAGCAATTGCATCTTGCTCACGCCCAGGTCGCGCAAAATTTGCGCGCCTATGCCGTAGCTGCGCAAGTCCATGCTGGCGGCGCGGCCTTTCGGCTTGGCTTGCGGCGTATCGAGCGCGGCGAACTGGGCAAACAGCTCGCTCGACGTCTCGCCACAGTTCAGCAAGACCATCACGCCCCGCTCGGACTGCTTGATGGCGGCCATCGAGGCAGCCACCGTCCACGAGTGGGTGGTCGCTTCGCTTTCCAGCACGTCCAGCAAGGAAACAGGCTGATGCACGCGCACCAGTGCTTCCAGGCCGGGGGCCAGGTCGCCATGCACGAGGGCCAGGTGGGCCGACGCGCTGGGCTTGTCGCGGAAAGCGATCAAGCGGAATTCGCCGTGCGCCGTGTGCAGGGTGCGCTCGGCAACGCGCTCGACCAGCGATTCCGTCTGGCTGCGGTAATGGATCAGGTCGGCAATCGTGCCGATTTTCAGGCCATGCTGCTCGGCAAACACCAGCAAGTCCGGCAGGCGCGCCATGGTGCCGTCGTCCTTCATGATTTCGCAAATCACGGACGCGGGCGTCAGGCCGGCCATGGCCGTCAGGTCGCAACCGGCTTCCGTATGGCCTGCGCGCATCAGCACGCCGCCTTTTTGCGCTTTCAGGGGGAAGATATGGCCAGGCTGGACGATATCGCTGGGCTGCGTGCCCTTGGCCACGGCCACTTGGATGGTCTTGGCGCGGTCGGCGGCGGAAATGCCCGTCGTCACGCCTTCGGCCGCTTCGATGGAAACAGTAAAGTTGGTGCCGTAGGCCGTGCCGTTGCGCGAGGTCATCATCGACAGGTTCAGCTCGTCGCAACGCTCTTCCGTCAGGGTCAGGCAGACCAGACCACGCGCATGCGTGATCATGAAATTGATGGCTTCAGGCGTCACGAAATCGGCGGCAAGCACCAGATCGCCTTCATTTTCCCGGTCTTCTTCATCGACCAGTATCACCATGCGGCCGGCGCGTAATTCAGCGACGATCTCTTCGGTGCTGGATATTGACATTATTCATCCTCTGAAGACGCCTGGCAAAACCTGCTGCGCGTCGGTATAGGCGGCCTGCGATGCTCACCGTACCTTCGTACGGTTGCGCTTCTCAGCCACCTCTTCCTTCCGCTCGCGACGGTTTTGCCAGGCGTTGTTAATGAAACTAAAAACTGAAACTGAATCTGAAACATCAAGCGCGAATATTCCGCGGATTTCCGGGAATTTTCTTATAACCTGCTATTTTAAAGGATTTGGCGCTTGCAGACCTGAAATAAGACAGCTTTGCGGCAAGGATGCCGCAAGCGGCCCCACAACACGCCGATTCCATGATCCAGCCCAAACGGCGGCGGCAAAACGCGCGCCGCCAGCCTTGCAAAGAGCATAAGATCAGCCAGTCACCGCTACGGCGCTGACACCCCCACTCGCAATGACACCCCACACAGGAGCGGCAATATGAAAACCAACGGATCGGCCATCTGGTCAGGCGGCATCAAGGACGGCAAGGGCGCCATCAGCACGCGCAGCGGCGCCTTGCAGGAATATCCCTACGGCTTTGCCAGCCGCTTCGAAGGCAAACCGGGCACGAATCCCGAGGAACTGATCGGCGCCGCCCACGCGGGTTGCTTCACCATGGCCCTGTCGCTGATCCTTGGCGAAGCGGGCCTGACGGCGGAAAAGATGGAAACGACGGCCGAAGTGACCCTCGACAAGGTCGACGACGGCTTTGCCATCACGGCCGTCCACTTGATACTGAAAGCGAAGATACCGGGCTCCGACCAGGCGACATTCGAGGCATTGACGGCCAAGGCCAAGGCCGGCTGCCCCGTGTCGAAGTTGCTTAAAGCCAACATTACCCTGGATGCCAGCCTGCTGCCCTAAATTTTTGTCACAGGCTTGACGGGTTCCACGGCGGCGACAGGCGCCACCAGCGGCAGGCGCGAGTCGCTGGCCGGCAATGGCCGGTTCATCAAGCCGGGATTCAAGGCTGCATTGTTCAGGTTATACGCGGCAATGGCTGCCGCCACGGACGGGTCTTGCGATGATGGCGGCCGCACGGCCATGCCGGCGTTTTGCGCGGCCAGCTCTTGCGCCTGTGCATTTTGCCGGGCCAACTGGGCTTGCCCTGTCGCCAGGCCAGCATCGGCTTGTCCCTGCGCTGCGCGTGCCAGCGACTGCGCCCGGTCACTGGCCGCCTGGGCCGCCATTTGCGCGTCGCTGGCGGCCAGTTGCGCCCGCGCCGCGTCGTCCGCCGCTGCTTGGGCCTGCTGCTGTAATCCCTGCAGCTGCACTTGCCCCTGGCGCAGTTCCTCCACCCGTGCAGCTTCCTGCTGCTGCGCCTGCTGATCGGTATTGATGCGCTGATTGTCCATACGCTGCGTCTGCAGCAATTGCGCAGCATCGGCGGCCGCTTGCGCCTGCACCTGTGGCTGCGGCCGCAGCTCCTGCAAGTCCAGCGTCAGTTCTTCCGTTTCCAGTTGCTGCTGCAGCTCTAGTTGCCGTTGTGCAATAGCGGCCGTTTGCGGCGGCGCCTCGTCGACGGCCTGCGGCTGCGCGGCTTGCGCGGCGCTGGCCGGCAGTGCTTCGCCCGTCAAATCCGCTTCGGCAACGGCCGCCAGCGGCACGCCCTGCTGCTGGGCCAGCACGGCGCCCACCTGCGCCAGCACGTCCGTTCCCTGTTGCAAGGCGTCCAGAGTGGCCTTGCTGTCGGCCGCATACGCGGCCTGCAAAGTTGCCGGGTCGACCTCTTCCTTGCGCAAGTCGATGCCGATGCGGGCCAGCTGCGCTTGCGTAAGCAGGTTGCCGTCCTGCGCCAGCGCGGCCGCCGCATCCGTCGTGCCATCGCCCGACAGCAAATCGTAGCGCTGCGCCAGGCTGCCCGGCGTGTCGCCAGCCGTGGCCAGCTGGCTGGCATCGATGCCGCTCGTTTGCAGCTGGGCGAACGATTCCGTCAGCTGCCGCGCCAGCGCCAGCAAGTCGTCATTGACATTCACGGGGGTATTCACCGCCCTGGCCTCGTCCGTGGCGCCCTGCAAGGCCAGCAGTTGCCGGCGCGACAAAGCTACGCCGGACAGGAACTGGCCCAGCGGGGAGATGTCGACCTGGGTCGAGGACAGGGTAGCAAGGGCCGCCGCCGCGCTGGAAGCCGGCACGGACAGCGCTGGCGCCAGCGGCGCAGTCTCGCCCACGCGGAACGTGGCCGGGATGGCATTGGGCACAGTTGCGCGCGAAATCGGGTCCATGGCTAGCCTCCATTGCGGAAAGCTTCATAGTATGCGCGTCTGAAAGAAAAGCAACACACGCTTGGCAAGGCGGAGGCTGTGTTGCTGTGTTCTTATTGCTGTGTTCTTATCTCAGGCGGCAGCCTTGTCCAGCGACAGCATGCGCTCGACATAGCGGGCGATCAAGTCAATTTCCAGGTTGACCTTGCCATCGACCGTCAAGTGTTTCAAGGTCGTCATGGCGATCGTGTGCGGAATCAGGTTGATCGAGAAGCGGCAGCCGTTGACGGCGCCCGCGCCCAGGTCTTCCACGCGGTTGACGGTCAGGGACACGCCATTGACGACGACGGAACCTTTGAAAGCCAGATATTTCGCCAGCTCGTGCGGCGCCTCGATCACCAGTTCCCACGATTCGCCCACGGCTTCGAACTTGCGCACGATGCCCAGGCCGTCGACGTGGCCGGACACCAGGTGGCCGCCCAGGCGCTCGGCCAGGGTCAGGGCTTTTTCCAGGTTCACTTCCGTGGTGGTATCGAGGCCCACGGTGCAATTGAGGCTTTCGCGCGAGACATCGACGGCAAAGCCCGTGTCCGATTTTTCCACCACCGTCATGCAGGCGCCATTGATGGCGATCGAATCGCCCAGGGCCACATCGGCCAGCGGCAAGCCGCCCGCATGGATGTTCAGGCGCACGCCGGCATCGAGGCCGCCGTCGAGTGCTTGCACGGTTTCAATCTTGCCGATGGCGGCAACAATTCCTGTAAACATGAACTAACCCTATAAAAGTGTGAAAGTATTAATTGCGCTGGGCGAATCTTGCAAGGATACGCAAATCTTCGCCCACTTGCTGAACCTGGTGAAATTGCAAAGTGCGTTGCTGCTTGATATCCGTCAAGGCGGGCAAGGCAAACATGCCTTGCGCATCGCCCAGCAAGGTGGGCGCCAGGTAGACCAGCAGTTCGTCGACGCAGCCTTCGCGGATCAGCGAGCCGTTCAGTTTGGAACCGGCCTCGACGTGGACTTCATTGCATTGCCGGCGTCCCAGTTCCAGCATCAGCGCGGCCAGGTCGACCTTGCCGGCCGCGTTCGGCAACATGATAACTTCCGCGCCCAGGGCGCGCAGTTGCGCCTCCTTTTCCGGGTTGGCAACTGCCGCCACGATCCACGTGCCGCCGCCCTGCAAGATGCGCGCGTCGAGACTGATGTCGAGCCGGCTGTCGACGACGATGCGGCGCGGCTGGCGCGGCGTCTCGACGGCGCGCACGTTCAGTTGCGGGTCGTCCGCCTTGACCGTGCCGATGCCCGTCAGGATGGCGCAGGCGCGCGCGCGCCAGGCATGGCCGTCGGCGCGCGCTTGCGGCCCCGTGATCCACTGGCTCTGGCCATTGTGCAAGGCCGTCATGCCGTCCAGGCTGGCCGCCGTTTTCAGGCGCACCCACGGCTTGCCGCGCTGCATGCGCGAGAAAAAGCCGATATTCATTTCATACGCTTCCTCGGCCAACACGCCCGTGGTCACGGCGATGCCGGCCGCTTGCAGCTTGGCCAGCCCCTGCCCCGCCACCAGCGGGTTCGGATCCGTCATGGCGGCCACGACGCGTCCCAGCCCCGCGCGCACGAGCGCATCGGAACAGGGCGGCGTGCGGCCATGATGGTTGCACGGTTCCAGGGTCACGTAAGCCGTGGCGCCGCGCACGTCGTTGCCGCGCGCCGCCGCATTGGCCAGCGCCTGCACTTCGGCATGATCCTGCCCGGCCGCCTGCGTTACGCCGGCGCCGATCACCTGGCCATCCCTGACAATCACGCAGCCGATGCGGGGATTGGGCGAGGTCGTGTACAAACCGCGCGCCGCCCATTCCAGCGCCAGGCGCATGCCATCGATATCGTTGAGTATTTCCACGGGCTTCTTTGATAGTGAGTGATAGGTAAGTCGGGTTACGAACTGTCGGCCACGCCACTGCAATTGGCCGCTTGCTGCTGCGGATCGCACACGCGCACCCGCCCCAGCATGTTGATTTTAATATGGCGCACCTGCTTTCCCAAAGCCAGGGACAAGGTACCCCAGCGCGCCGCCAGGCTATTGGTGGCGCTGCAACTGCGTCCTGCGCCATTGTAGGCGATATAAAACGGCGCCGTGGCCGATGAAAACGCGAACTGGGCCGTGATGCCAGTCGGCAGCGGCCCCTGGCGAAACAGCAATTCATCATCGCCATCGAACGCCAGGTTGGCATTGCGGTCAATAAAGACCAGCCAGCCCGTGCTCCAGTCCGTGCCACCGGGCCCGGCCGGCATCAGCAGCACGCGCTGTCCGCGCGCCATCGCCTGCGCCCGCGTCAATTCGATGGCCGAGAACAAGTCCGTCGCCGCCACGCGTACCTGCTGGCGCGCCAGCACGTGCTGCAAACCTGGCATGGCAGCGGCCGCCAGCAGCGCGGCCATCGCCAGCACGGCCAGCAATTCGAGCATGGTGTGCCCGAAGGTGTGCCCGGTCCACGACGGCCGCTTGCGCGTGCTCATGGCTTAGGGCCAGCAATGGCTGGCGGGGCCGCTGCTGCCGCGCTGGCCCGTGCTGTTCAAGGACAGGACACCGCAATCGGCATCCTGGAACTGCGCATCGACCTTGGACGTGCCCGGCATGGCCCGCAACAACACGCATTGCCCGATCGTCAAGCCAGGACAGGCAAGCGCCTCGATTTCATACGCACTGCTGGCCGCGCTGGCAGCCGGCCCGTCGCCGGACCACCACGGAAACTGCTGCGCCTGTGCCGCTGGCGAGGCCGAGGAAAATGCCAGATAGTGATTGTTTTGCGAATAATAACGCTCCTGCTGCTGCATCAGCCGCAGCAGGGCCGCCTGCCCCTGCACCCGCTTGGCGCGCACGACATGGCCGTGATAAGCGGGCACGGCCAACGCCAGCAGCAAGCTCATGATCGCCAACGCGGACAGCAGTTCGATCAGGCTGAAGCCTAAGCGGCCGCCACCGTTTGCAGCGGACCGGTTCCGCCTTGCCAGCGCACCCATGCGACGTCCCTCCTCTGCAAAAAGCGCCTGCCGATGCGATGTGCCGGCCTTCGCGTCTTTGACTTTCGGCACGCCAGCCATGTCGGCACCTATTTCTTCTTGGCCGCCTCATGCAATTCGCGCCAGTTCGCCACTTCGCGCCAGCTGAGGCGCCGGGCCGGCAGCGGTGCGCTGACGACCTTGAGCCCAGCCCCGCTGGCCGCGCCGGGCAAGCCAGGCTGCAGCACGGCCAGTTCCTTGCGCCCCTCGGCCCGCCCTGCCGCCGTCGCGGCGCCCACCGTGCTGTTCAGTTCCAGCGCCAGCGGCGGCGCGCGCACCAAGCCATCGAACAAACGTCCTGTCTGCGCGCCCGCCTGCACGACACCGGTGCCATCGGCGGCAAAGCCGCTCAGCACATCGAGCACGTACAGCCGCGTGACCGGCTTGGCGCAAGGGTCGCGCCCCGGCAGGACGGTATTGAACAGCACCTTGCCGGCGGCCAGCACGGGACTGCTGACGCTGCGTTCGCCTGTCTGCGCGGTATTGAGAAAATCGAGGTACCAGCCGCGCATGGCGTCGCTGCCCGTGTAGCGCAGCTCGGCGCCATCGACGCGCACGCCGCCCACCGCCTGGCCCAGGCTGCGCTGCTCCAGGTCGGCCCGGCTGCGCGTGGGGGATGACTCCCGCACATCGTCGTGCACGGCGTAAAACGACTGTGACAGGAAGGCGGCGGGCCAGGTATCGGCCGCTTCGACCAGCTTGCCCGTACCGAACAGCAGCACATAGCCGCCACCGGGCGCATACGCCACGTTCAGCTGCTGCGTCACGGGCTGGCGCTGGCCCTGCGCATCACGCGCAACAAAGACGAGCTTGCGTCCCTGGCCATCCTTCCATGGCGATCCGCCAGCCATGTCGAGACGCCAGATGTTGCCCTGCAAATCGCCCGCATACAGATACGCCAGCGCACCGTCGGCACCCGACACCACGGCGGGCGGGCCCAGCGCCTGGGGCATGGCGCCCGCATCCCCATCGCTTTCATGGCCACCGCCGCCGCTGGCCACGGGCACCCTGAGCCGGAAGTAATTACTTCCCAACACCCAGGGCGTGCCGGGCGCCTTGTCCAGCGCCAGCAGGAAAATCGCGGCCGCCGATGCGGGCACCGTCGTGTCTTTACCATCGTTCACATGGTTGTTGTAGCCACTGGCGACGATGGCAAAATCGCGATAGGCCGGCACGCCCTCCTTGCCGTCCATGTTGACGCGGGCAAAGGATGGTGGCGCGCGCACGTTGCCCATGAGCTTGTCGTCGCGGTCGCTAAACTCCCACAGCGCCCCGTCTTGCGCGAAACGCGCCGGATCGGTGATATCGAGCGCAAACACGCCTTGCGCCCCACCGCCCATGCCCGACACCAGCACCGTCTTCCAATGTCCCAACGCCAGCACTTCCGCCGTAGCCGCAGCGCCGTCGAGCAGAGGGCCGGGGCTGTAGTGAGTGCTCGCAGCGGCTGGCGCAAGGTGCAGCAACGCTTGCGGCAGATAGGCAAACACTTCGCTGCCCGTGCGTGCATCAAACGCATGCAGCAAACCATCGTTGGCACCCAGGTACAGCATTTTTCGCCGCTGCAGCAGCGCCTGGCGGTGCAAGCCATAGGCGGCACCCGGCAAGCCCAGCCCCGGCGCGCCCACGTACAGCAGATTGCCATGCGGCGCCGCGGCCAGGCTGCCCGCGCGGTGCCGCAGGAAGCCGCCTGGCTGGCCCACCTCGTGCGTGCGCTGGCCCAGCAGATACTCCAGGCGCGCCTCGCCCCGGCCATCGCCGCCGTCGAATGCGTCCCGCTGCGCTGCGTCGAGACGGTTCCAGGCCAGCGGCATCAGGCTGCCCTGGGCGTCGAGCGTGTAGACGGGACGCAAGGACGCGGGCGCGCCATCCGGCACGGGCTTATCCTGGCCGCCAGCGCGCCACCATGGCTTGCCTGGAAGCAGTGCGCCATCGGCGCCCACGGCAAACGCGGTGCGCGACAAGGTCATGCTGCCGTCGGCCAGGCGCATCTGCGTCTGAAACCAGTATGCCTCTTCCGCGCCGCTGGCCAGCGCCATCAGGGCCGGCCCGGCCAGCATCGCCGGCAAGCTGCCCTTGTCGGCGGCCGCAAAGGCCGCGCGCAATCCCGCGATCAGGGCGGCCGGATCGCTGCCCGGCAGGTAATGGGCGGGCCAGCGGCCGTCAACACTCCATTCCTCCAGCGCGTTACCCGTCGCGCTCTTGTAAGGATTGGCGTCGCCGTTCGCATCGAGAAAGCCGCCATATTTGGCCGCCAGTAACAAGGGGGTGGCGGCGGGCACGCCGGCCGGGTCGCCCTGGCGCAAGTCGCCCGCATAGTGCTCGACCTTTGCAACGCCATCGTTCTTGGCGCCGGGACGCAGGGCTTTCACATGCGACCAGTACGCGAGCCCTGCCGCATGGTAGCTGGCGCCGCCCGCCCCCTCGGCCAGCAGTTCCAGCGCCGCCAGTTCGGGCCGGGGCGCGGGATTGCCCTGCGCACCGCCGCTTTCCAGGCTGCCCACCGCATGCGTCCAGGCCATCGCGTCAAATGACGGCGGCGCAAAGCCATCGACAGCGCGGGCACGGTCACCGTTTGATGCGGGAGTCGCCGGGACATTGCCGGGCACGTAGCGGTCGCCCGCCATGCCCGCATCGCCGAGACTGACGACGATGTGGCGCTGGCAGGCGGCCGTTTGCGGGTCGCTCCATTGGGTCACGACCGGCAAGCCCTCGTCGATGGCAGGCGGGGCCGTGACCGGCACCACCACGGTGCTCGCTTGCCTTCCCTGCAGGTAGCGCAGCGATTCGTACAGCAATTCAGCCAGCGGCGCCGCCCTGGCGTACGCGCCGGGATGCCCGGCGTTGCTGCGGCCCAGGCCATTGATGTAAGCGGTCACCCCGCCGCCAGGGCTTGCATCTTTGGCCGCGCCTTGGACTACGTACACGCCAGTGGCGGGATTCCACTCGACGTCGGCATTGTCTTGCGGCATATAGTCGGGCGCCGCCCAGCGTTGCCGTCCCACGTGGGCCAGCGACGCGCGCAGCACGCCGCCATACACGGGGCCGGCGCCGACGGGCACACCGTTCAAATGGCCAAACACGCCCACGCGCACCCTGCCGCCATGGCGCTGCACGGCGCCCACCGGCTTGTAGTTCTTGCCATATGCCTGGCACAAATCGTCGCGCAACGCCCCCTCATCAGCGTCGCATACGCGCACGCGCGCGAGGAACACGCCGTGCGTGGCGGCGGCCCCAGGCGCGTCGCAACTGCCGCCCGGAGGCAAGCCGGCGTCGCCGAACAGCAGGCGGTTGCGGCAGGAAACGATGGCCAGTTGCGCCAGCGCAAACGGTGTCGCCGCTGACACGCCTGCCTGCAAGACCTTGCGCGGGAAAAAGACGGGATGGGCAAAGAAGTCGATGGGGCCGCCGGCATCGGGCAGGTAGGCGCGCTGCAGCACCGTCTTGCGCACCTCATCGATGACGCGGTCGCCGCCTGTCAAGGCATAGCGCACGATGTCGAGCATGCTGGCGCTGGCCCAGTTGAGAAAGTTGCCACTGAAACTATCGCCGCCGCAGCCGTGCAGCGCATCGGCCGGTTTCAGCACGGAGAAGTAAGCGGTCGCTACGCGCAAGTCCGGCAGCATGACACCATCCTTGCTGCGGTACGGATAGCTGTAGCACATGCGCGCATGAAAGTAACCTGCGTACTCGCGCTGCGACGCATAGTCGCCGCCATGCGCGGCAGCGGCGGCCGCATGCGTGAGGGACAGGTTGAGCAGCAGATTCGGCGGCACTCTTGCGCCGTGCAAGCCCGCGTCGGCCCGCGCCAGCGTCACCGCGGGAGGGGCCGCGACGGCGGCGCAAGCGAGGCAAGCCAGCAGCAGCAAGCAGACGGACCACAGTACCCTCATGGCCCCGCTCCCGCCTGTTTGCGGTAGTAGCTTTGCAGCACGACTTGCGTGCTGTCCTGCGCGCCAAAACCCATGGCCGTGATGCGGTACACATAGCTTTCCGTGGCAATGCCGCCAGCCACTGCCGTGGCCTGCGCGCCGGGCGGGTGAAACGGCAGCAATTCGATGAGGTAGCGGGGCCGGCGCGAAGGCAGGAAACCCTGCCCCGTCTGCATGACGGCGCCCGTAAACTGGCCATATGGCACGGCACGGCTACTCCCTTCCGCGCCATCCAGGTCCATGCTCAGCCAGAGGGCCGGCGCCTCCGGAGCTGCGGGCAGGCACAGGCCCAGTGCGCCGCCTTCGCCGCAGCCGTCCACGAACCCTGCCGCACTGCCTGGTGCGAAGAGGCTTGCCCGGCCCGGTGCGCCGGGCAAGCCTTCGATATCGTTCTGCGCATCCACCAATGCCTCCTCCGCCGCCTGAAACGCGATCTGCCGGTCGCGCTCGCCGCGGGCCGCCTTTTCGCCCTGCAAGGCCATCTGCGCCGCCGATATGCCCAACAGCAAGATGATCACCAACAGACACAGCACATACAAGAGGGTGGCGCCACCGTGGCGTACACGAGGTGCACACCAAGGTTCGCAAAAGCGGGCGCCCGCGTCGGCCATCGCGCCGCCAACCTAGGCCGGCCCGTTGCGCAGCATGATGCTCGTCTGCACCAGTTGCCGCAGCCGGGAGCGCGTTGCGGCAGGCAAGGACGCGCGCGCGATGCGCACGCCCGTGTCGCCGGCGCCGTGCACCTCGGCATACGCCTTGCCGAACAGATCGAACTGCGCCGGCCCCAGTTCCGCCATCTTGTCCGCCTGGCCCGCCTCGCCATGCAACAGCAGCGCCACGCGCACGCTGGCCACGCGCTTCCAGCGCGTGCGCCGGTAAAAATCGCGCTGGCGCGCAGCCGCATCGGCGCCCTCCAGTATCAGCGCCGCATCGTCGGCGTCGAGCGCGCTGGCGTTGACATAGCGGTTCGCGACGCCGTCGGGCGGCGTATCCGTATCGAGGCCATACAGCACCTGGAAACCATCGACGCCGCGGATGATGGCGTCCGCGCCCCAGGCGTTCGCGCCACGGTATTTGCAGCGCAGCTCGCCTTCGCCATCGGCGCCCTGGGCCACATAGAAAATGCTCCAGCCCCGCTGCGCTTCCGTTTGCGCGGCGCCCACGCCAAAGCCGGCGCAATTGAGCACGGAACCGTCGCCGCCCTCTTCCTTGCCGGCGCCGTAATAGCGCAGGGCTAGCACATCGCTGCCATGCAGGGCGCCGGGCAGCGCGCCGCTGATGCCCTCGCTGTTCTTGCCCAGGCTGCGCGCATCGAGCCCGGCGATATTCGCGCTGTCGTAATCCGCATGGGCGACGGGCGCGGCGTTGCTGTCCCAGTTCACATATGCCGTCTGGCGCACGGCGCGGGCGATGGTGTCGAGCGCGTAGCGGCCGTTATCGTCCAGGCGCGCACTGGCGGACTGGTCGCCATAGCTGCCGCTGGCCGCCAGCAGCACGGTACTGGCCGCCAGCATCAGCAGCGCGCCCAGCGACAGGGCCACCAGCAATTCGACCAGGCTCATGCCGCGCTGCCCGCCGTTCATGCGCCGCCTCCGTCCAGCTGAAATGCCAGCCTGGGCAGCGACTCGCCTGCCGCATTCACGGCGGGCGAGCCATCGGGCAAGCGGGCGCGCCAGCCCAGCTTGATAACGATGGGCGCGCCCTTGCCGCCGCTGCACGCCCAGTGCAAGCCCTGGGCGGCGGCATCCCACGCGGCAAGGTCGCGGCAGATGTGCAGGCGCGCGCCGGGCAAGGCCGCATGCAGTCTTTGCTTCCATTCGGCGATGTCGAATTGCGCCAGTTCGGCCGCGCTGCAGGCGGCGGCACCAAAACAGTCCGGCGCGCCACCGCCAGCGTCGGCGTCGTCCGCCGCCGCATATGCCACGTTCAGGTAGGGATTGCCCGTATCGGGGCCATTCATGAGCACGCTGTTCGCGCGCATGCGCTCGGCCATGCCGGCGGCCAGTTGCACGCCCGCCGACAATAGCGCGGACTCATGGCGCGCGCGCATGGAGTTCAGTTGCAGGATGCTGGCGCCCAGCAGGCCCAGCGCCAACAGCAGCAGCGACACCAGCACTTCGACGAGGCTGCTGCCACCCACAGGAAACCTATCGCGACCGCCATTGCGCATGCGCCATTCCCTTCCGCAGTAAGAGTCGCAACAACAGGCGGCCCAGCTACAAGATAGGCGCGCGCAAAGACCCGGGTCTGCGCTAGCGCAAACAGTACGGCGATAAGTCGAGAAGAACAGCGTTGGGATTGATCAGGCCGCTTGCCAGGCGAACGCTGGCATGATGGAAACGGGGCGCACGATCGGCCCCGTTGTCGACAACGGGTACGTCAGGGCTTGCTGCGCGCCTGCCCCACTTCGGCGATCGCATCCTGGAACTCGGCCAGGTCTTCGAAATTCTTGTAGACGGAGGCGAAGCGGATGTAGGCGATCTTGTCCAGACGCTTGAGTTCCTGCATGACGAGTTCGCCGATATAACCGGAATCGACTTCGCGCAAGCCGCTGGTCAGCAGTTTTTCCTGGATGGATGCGATGGCCGTATCCACGGAGGCGGCCGCGACGGGACGCTTGCGCAAGGCCAGCATCAAACTGCCGCGCAACTTATCCGCAGCGAACTCCGTCCGGCTGCCATTCTTTTTGACGACGGCCGGCATGATAAGTTCAATGCGCTCGTAGGTGGTAAAACCGCTTGTCGCATTTGCCGCAGCGGCGGCGGCGCCGAATGGCATCCCCTTCCTCCGATACGCGCGTATCGAGAACCTGGGTGTCGCCGTGCTGGCAAAATGGACATTTCATGGGCTGGCTACAACTTTATAGTAATAATTACGGGAAATCGCCGCCCCTGTACAAAGGGCGCCCGAATCACTCCGGGCGCCCTTGGGCACGACTGGAATGTGTCATACAGAATCTTACTCTGTATGACACATTCTGGACAAATAATTATGCAGCGTACACAGGGTGCGCGTCGGCCAGCACTTTCACGGCCGCTTTGACGCGCTCGATGGTGGCGGCGTCATGCGGATTGTCCAGCACGTCGGCGATCAGGTTGCCCACTTCTTCCGCTTGCGCTTCCTTGAAACCGCGCGTCGTCATCGCCGGGCTGCCCAGGCGGATGCCCGAGGTGACGAAGGGTTTTTGCGGGTCGTTCGGGATGCCGTTCTTGTTGCAGGTGATGTGCGCGGAACCGAGGATGGCTTCGGCTTCCTTGCCCGTCAGGTTCTTGGCGCGCAAGTCGACCAGCATGACGTGCGATTCGGTGCCGCCGGACACGATGCGCAAGCCGCGCTTGATCAGAGTTTTCGCCAGCACGTCGGCGTTCTTGATCACTTGCTTCTGGTATTCGACGAATTCAGGGCTCAGCGCTTCCTTGAAGGCGACGGCCTTGCCGGCGATCACGTGCATCAGCGGGCCACCCTGGATGCCAGGGAAAATCGCCGAGTTGATGGCCTTTTCGTGTTCGGCCTTCATCAGGATGATGCCGCCGCGCGGGCCGCGCAACGATTTGTGCGTGGTCGAGGTAACGAAGTCGGCGAACGGTACCGGGTTCGGGTACAGGCCGGCGGCGATCAGGCCCGCATAGTGGGCCATGTCGACCATGAAGTAGGCGCCAACTTCCTTGGCGATCTTGCCGAAGCGTTCGAAGTCGATCTTTTTCGAGAACGCCGACGCGCCAGCGATGATCAGTTTTGGCTTGCGTTCGCGGGCCAGGCGTTCCATCGCCTCGTAGTCGATGTCTTCTTCCGCCGTCAAGCCATACGACACGACGTCAAACCATTTGCCGGACATGTTCAGCGGCATGCCGTGGGTCAGGTGGCCGCCTTCGGCCAGCGACATGCCCATGATCAGGTCGCCTGGTTTCAGCATGGCAAAGAACACGCCCTGGTTCGCCTGCGAGCCGGAGTTCGGCTGCACGTTCGCGCATTCGGCGCCGAACAGCTGTTTCACACGGTCGATGGCCAGTTGCTCGGCAACGTCGACGTATTCGCAGCCACCGTAGTAGCGCTTGCCCGGATAACCTTCGGCATATTTATTCGTCAGCTGCGAGCCTTGCGCTTCCATTACGGCTGGCGAAGTGTAGTTCTCCGACGCGATCAGTTCGATGTGGTCGTGCTGGCGCGTGTTCTCTTTTTGAATGACGGCGAACAATTCAGGATCGACGTTGGCGAGGGTGTGATCTTTTGCAAACATGTAAAAACTCCAAGTATGAGGGTGCTTGTACTGGCAGGTTGGATCGAATGAGGGGAGCCGGCGTTAGGTGAATAACAACATTGGACAGGCAGCCTCTTCGTGCTTTTCCATAGTGGCTACCCAGGCGAACGGCTGATGAAAAATCTCACGTTTCCCGGTGGGTGCCCACCTTTCGCCGGTTTGCCGATCGCCATCCATGGTGATCGCCCGACTTTTCGCCAGTCACGTGAGACGTAATGGAATGCAAATTGTAAGTTAAGTGCCCAAATTGAGCAAGGAATGCAAGCGTGCAGCTATAATCGCCGCGCGCCATGGCAGCCCGGGCGCGGCCACAGGCAGGCCCGGAGCATGACTGCCGCTCTTAAGCTGGACTTAAACCTGGCCATGCCATGTAAGCGTATGTTACGAAGCTTGCCATTGCACACCGCTGATTTACTATGCTGCGGTGCATTTTATATGCAGCTTTTGCATGGCTTTCCAGCAAGCGCCCACAGTCACAAGAAGAAAAATCGCGTAAAATGTTGCTCAATCTCACTACTGGCGCAATAAACATGCCTTCAGTCTTTACCTGGAACGTACGTGTCTACTATGAAGACACCGACGCCGGCGGCATCGTCTATTACGCTAACTACCTGAAATTCTTCGAGCGCGCGCGCACCGAATGGCTGCGCGCCATCGACGTGGGCCAGCAAGAATTGCTGGAGCAGCATGACGCGATGTTCGTTGTCAAAAGCGTCAACGCCGACTATCATGCGCCAGCCAGGCTCGATGACACGGTAAGATTAACCTTAAGCATAGAAAAAATGGGGCGCGCCTCCATCGTTTTCCTGCAACAAGCCTGGTGCGGCGACCGCCTGCTCAACACGGCCCGCGTCAAGATCGGCTGCGTCGACTCGGCACTGCGCCCGCGCGCCGTGCCTGATGCAGTCGCAGCCCGCATGCGCGCCGCCTGAGCCCTACCGCCACCCCCGGACAATTCACCCAACAGACTGCCAGCCAATGAACGTTACACAAGATCTTTCTTTCCTCGCGCTCATCACCAATGCCCATTTGATCGTGCAACTGATCATGGCCCTGCTGCTGCTGATTTCCCTGACCAGCTGGACCTACATCTTCCGCAAGATGTTTGCCGTGCGCCAGGCGCGCAAGCAAACCATCGAATTCGAACGCAGCTTCTGGGCTGGCGGCAACCTGCATGCGCTGCATCAAAGTGCCAACGGCAACCGCGACCAGAGCGGCGCGCTGGCGCGCATTTTTGACGCCGGCATGGGCGAATTCATCAAGGGCAAGGCTTCCTACGGTTCGCGCGACGCGCTGGACGTCGGCGCCGTGCTCGACGGCGCACGCCGCGCCATGCGCGCCGCTTTCCAGCGCGAAATGGACGTGCTCGAATCGCACCTGGCTTTCCTCGCTTCCGTCGGTTCCGTCTCGCCGTACATCGGCCTGCTCGGTACCGTCTGGGGCATCATGAACGCCTTCCGCGGCCTGGCCAACGTGCAGCAAGCCACCCTGGCCGCCGTCGCGCCCGGCATTGCCGAAGCGCTGATCGCCACGGCTATCGGCCTGTTCGCGGCGATTCCCGCCGTCGTCGCCTACAACCGTTTTTCGCATGACATCGACCGCCTGGCGATCCGCTTCGAAAGCTTCGTCGAGGAATTCTCCAACATCTTGCAGCGCCAGTCGCGCTAAGAGGGAGCAGCGTCCATGGGTTCCTCATTCAATAGCGGCGGCATGCGCGGTGGCCGTGGCCGCAAGTTCAAGTCCGAGATCAACGTCGTGCCGTACATCGACGTGATGCTGGTGCTGCTGATCATTTTCATGGTGATGCCGTCGTCGAACAATCCCAGCGTGGTGAACTTGCCCAACGCGGAAAAGTCGGCGAAACCGCCCGATGACTATATTCAGATCGTGCTGAAACCAAATGGTTCGCTGTCGATCGGCGTCATCGGCAAGGAACAGCTGTCACCGGAAACGGAACCGAACCGCGACGCCCTGCTGCGCAAACTGCGCGGTTTGCACGAGAGCAATCCTGACTATCCCGTGATGATCGCGGGCGACAAGGAAAGCAAGTACGACGATGTGATCCAGCTCATTTCGGAAGCGAAAAAGATGGGCATTACCCGCGTCGGCCTGGCCACCAAGTAAGCGCAGCACCCTGTTTCCAGACTTGACCGTTTTTAGATAGACTAGACTTTGCAGACCAAACAAATCGACCATGTACTCGGCAAGCCCTACAGCGTGCCGCGCGAACGCAGCCGCTGGCCCTCGCTGGGCCTGGCGCTGGCGATGCACCTTGGCCTGCTGTTTTTCCTGTGGGTGGGCGTACACTGGCAAAATACGGAACCTGTCGCCGTCGAAGCGGAAGTATGGGACCTGAAAGTGCAGACGGCAGCGCCGCCGCCCGAAGTGGCGACGGACCCGGAGCCAACACCAGCGCCACCACCGGAACCAAAAGTGGAACAGCCGGCCCCGCCGCCACCGCCGCCGGTGGCAGCGCCCGAGCCGAAGGTTGACTTGCGCGAAGCGGAAATCGCCCTGGAGCGCAAGAAGGCCAAGCTGAAAGAAGAGAAAGCGGCAGCGGCAGCGGAAGAACGCCGCAAGCAGGAATTGAAGGAACGCGAGGAAGAAAAGCGCGAACTGGAAAAACAGAAGCAGAAAGAAAAAGACAAGGCTGAAAAGCTGGAAAAAGAAAAGGCCGATAAGCTGGAGAAAGCCAAGCAAGCCAAAGAGAAAGAAAAAGCGGCGGAAGAAAAAGCCGAGAAAGAACTGTCCGATAAAAAAGCGGCGGCGGAAAAAGCTGCCAAGGCGAAAAAAGCGGCGGAAGAGAAAAAAGCCGCCGACAAGGCGCGCGCCGAGGAAATGAGCCGCATCACGGGTGCGGCGGGCGCCGGCACAACGGGCACGGCCGCGAAAGCGACCGCGCCACGCAAGGACAGCGGCTATGTCGCTGCCCTGACGAGCAAGATCAAGAGCAATATCGCGTACAGCGGTAGCACGGACGTGCCGGGTAACCCGCGCGCCGTGTTCAAGATCGAGCAACTGCCAACTGGGGAAATTATTTCGGTCCGAAAGATTAAAAGTAGCGGCCTGCCGGCGTATGACAGCTCGGTGGAAAACGCCATTAATAAATCGTCGCCACTGCCGAAGAAAAAGACGGCACCGTGGAACGCGAGATTGAACTCATATTCGAGATGAAGGATTTGCCTAAATGATGACCATGAAAAAAATGAGCTATGTCGTGCTCTGCGCCAGCCTGATGCTGGGAGCATCCGGCGCCCAGGCGCAGCTGCGCGTGGAGATTACGGGGATCGGCAGCAATCAGATCCCGGTGGCTGTCGCCAGCTTTGTCAATGAATCGGCGGCACCGCAATCGCTGTCGGGCATTATCAAGGCCGACCTGGCGCGCAGCGGCGTGTTCAAGCTGATCGACGCCGATGCACCCGTATCGGAAACGGCGCCCGTCAGCTACGAGCAATGGAAGTCGCGCGGCGCCGACGCGCTGGCGGCCGGCACCGTGCAAAGCATGGCCGATGGCCGCCTGGACGTGCGCTACAAGCTGTTCGACACCATCAAGGGCGCGCAGATCTCCAGCATGAACAATGCGGCCGCGCCGCAGTTCAACCGCCTGCTGGCACACAAGATCGCCGACGACATCTATGAAAAGCTGACGGGCGTCAAGGGCGCATTCGCCACGCGTATCGCCTACGTCACGCAATCGGGCCGCGAATACCGGCTGGAAGTGGCCGACGCCGATGGCGAAGGCATCCAGGTCGCCCTGCGCTCGAACGAACCGATCATTTCGCCGTCATGGTCGCCGGATGGCACCAAGGTCGCGTATGTGTCGTTTGAAAAGAAAAAGCCTATCGTCTACGTGCAAAACCTGGTGACGCGCCAGCGCACCATCGTCTCGAATGAAAAAGGCAGCAATTCGGCGCCAAGCTGGAGCCCGGACGGCTCGCGCCTGGCCGTGGCCCTGTCACGCGATGGCCATACCCAGGTCTACACCGTCAATGCCGACGGCAGCGGCTTGCGCCGCGTCAGCACCAGCAGCGGCATCGATACGGAACCCCAATTCTCGGCCGATGGCCAAAGCATTTACTTCACCAGCGATCGCAGCGGCGGACCACAAATCTACCGCATGTCGGTCAGCGGCGGCGAAGCCAAGCGCGTGACGTTTGGCGGCTCCTACAACATCAGCCCGCGGATTTCGTCCGACGGGAAGACACTTGCTTATATTTCCCGTCGCGACGGCAATTTCCAGCTCTACGCGCTCGACCTGGCTAGTGGCCAGGAACTGCGTCTGTCGGACACCGCCAACGACGAATCACCGAGCTTTTCGCCCAACGGGAAATATATCATGTACGCGACCGAATCCGGACGACGCAAGTCGCTGGCAGTGGTATCGGTGGATGGCCGCGTCAAACAGCGTTTGACTACGCAAGCTGGCAATATCAAGGAGCCCACCTGGGGTCCTTTTATGAAGTAAATGCTGTACAGTTTCACCTTTAACCATGACCCGGAGAATAAAAATGAGTAACTTTAAAAGTTTGGCTTTCATCGCCGCTACCGCAGCCTTGCTGTCCGCCTGCAGCACCCCAGTCAAAGTCGCAGAAACCCCAGTGGTTGAGCGCGCTCCTGAAAAAGTCGCAGCTCCAGTTGACACCCGTCAAGTTCAGCCAGTGACGACCGCATCGGTCGATCCACTGGACGATCCAAAAGGCGTGCTGGCGAACCGTAGCATCTACTTCGACTTCGACAAATACGTCGTGCGCGAAGCGGACACCCCAGTCGTGCAAAACCACGCTGGCTACTTGGTGAAAACGCCTAGCCGCAAGATCCTGATCCAAGGTAACACCGATGAACGCGGTGGCGCTGAGTACAATCTGGCCCTGGGCCAGAAACGTGCTGAAGCCGTGCGCAAGTCGATGGCCGCCCTGGGCGTGCCAGAAGGCCAAATGGAAGCCGTGTCGCTGGGCAAAGAAAAGCCTAAAGCACAAGGCAGCAACGAAGCAGCATGGGCTGAAAACCGCCGCGCTGACATCGTTTATTGATGTTGACGGGTGAGCGCTGCAGCATTGACGCTTACCTAACTGGCCAGTCATAGGCATAATAATGGGGCGCAGCGCGGTGATTCACCGCCCGGCGCCCCGTTTGCATGTTTTGCGTAACCTTTGAAAGCCCGACCCATGATGACATTCTCGAAAGCCGGCGTCGCCGCCGCCTTGATGGCCGCGTTTGCCTACCTGCCCCTGCACGCCAACGCCGCCCTGTTCGATGACGACGAAGCACGCAAGGCCATCCTCGAGCTGCGCGCCAAGGTCGACGCCATGGCGCGCGACCTGAACAGCCGCATCGACACCAAGGCGGACAAGACCAGCACCTTGAGCCTGATCAACCAGCACGACCAGACCATGCAAGAGATCGCCCGCCTGCGCGGCCAGATCGAAGTACTGGGCAACGACCTGGCGAACACGCAAAAGCGCCAGAAGGATTTCTACACCGACATCGACGCGCGCCTGCGCAAGCTCGAACCGCGCCAGGTCACCATCGATGGCCAGGAAGCGGCCGTGGGCGTATCCGAGCAAAGCTCGTACGAATCCGCATTTGGCCTATTCAAGTCGGGTGACTACAAAGGCGCCGTCACGGCGCTGGACGGCTTCGTGAAGCGCTATCCGGAATCGGCCTACGCGGCCAACGCGCAATACTGGCTGGGCAACGCCTATTACGCCCAGCGCGACTGCAAGAGCGCCATCACGGCCCAACAGGCAGTACTGAAGCACTACCCGGACAGCCCTAAGGCGCCCGACGCCATGCTCAACATCGCCAGTTGCTACACGGAGCTGAAAGACAAGCCAAACGCCACCAAGACACTGAACGCGCTGATCTCGCGCTACCCGGACTCCAGCGCGGCCCAGGCAGCCAAGGAACGGGGCGGCAAAAAGTAAAAACGGGGAAAAAGTTGCCCGTTAGGTTTGACAGAATCCCGGGCACCCCCTATAATCTTCCTTCTTCGGGTCGTTAGCTCAGCTGGTAGAGCAGCGGACTTTTAATCCGTTGGTCGCAGGTTCGAATCCCGCACGGCCTACCACGAATACGCAGTACTGATCTGCTTGCGAGTTGTACTAGCAAGCATTTTTTTACGGCACAGTGTTACCGAAGTTGTTGTAAAAAGTTTTTGGGTCGTTAGCTCAGCTGGTAGAGCAGCGGACTTTTAATCCGTTGGTCGCAGGTTCGAATCCCGCACGGCCTACCAAATACTTCAGAGAAGCCAACCGTTCGCGGTTGGCTTTTTTGTTTTCTAGGCTTGCCTGGATCGCAGCCACTCCTTCAGCGCATCATTCATGCGCGTCTGCCACCCATCACCGGTGGCCTTGAAGGCATCGAGAATTTCAGCGTCGAAGCGTATGGTCGTGCTAACCTTGCCGCCGGTGCCGGCAGGCCTGCCGCGGCGGCGTGCCACCTCCTGTCGCGCCTCGGGATGGGAAACGGGCTTCTCGCCTACTTGCCAGACACCCTGCTCAAAAAAACCGTCCGTCAGTTCGGGCGCGTCGTCCGGATCAACCCAGGCTTTGTTTGTATTTGTCGATTTCGCGTTCATTTGCCCTCCTCATGCTGATGATTCTGCGCGCCAAGCCACGCGGCGTCCAGACCAGCACGACCAGACGCTCGTCAAGCCAGCCGGCAGTGATGAAGCGGGGTTCGCCGTAGTCCTGGCGCTGGTCCGGCAGCGTAATGGTGAGCCCGCCAAACACTTCGCGCGCACGCGCAAAGTCGAGACCACGCTCGCCGAGCGTCTTTTCACGCTTGACAGCATCAAAAGTGATTCTCATTATTTATTGTAGTAACAAATAATAGAAACAGCCAGCCCTATTTTCGAGCCAAGGGCCGCATCGGACCAGCTAGATCGCCGATCTTAACGCGACACCAAAACCGGCCTCCCCGCCAGATGCGCCACCACACCACCCATCATCCGCCCCAGCGGCACCTCCACCCAGCGGTGAAACGCGGCCCCGGCCACCAGGCTGGCGCCCCAGGCGGTCAGCATGCCCAGCGCCTGCCACTGCGGCTCCAGCGGAACATACGTGATAAATAATGCATTCACCAGCAGGCTGACGGGAAAGTGGACGAGAAACACGGCATACGAGATACGGCCCAGGGCGTTGACGATGCGCCAGGCGCCGCCCTGGGATGGCGTGCGGGCGCGGCCGAACAGGAACAGGGCGCAAGCGACGATCAGGGCCAGGGCGATGCGGCTGCGGTAGTCGACTGCCAGGGCCAGCAGGACGGGCACGGCGGCCATGGCCATGAGCAAGGTCATGGCACCAGGCTTGCGGGCCGGATCGCTGGCCCACCAGGCCAGCATGCCAAGGCCATAGCTGCCGAAGAAATACGGCGCCCAATTATCCCAGCCCGCGTCGAGATTGAAATACAGCAGGGAAAAGGTGATGCCTACGGCGACGGCCAGCGGCATCACCCAGCCCATGCGCCGCTGGCCCGCCAGGCAGCCACCCAGCCACAGCAGCGATACCGTCAGCATATACAGCTGGAAATCGATGGCCACGTACCAGGCGCCGGCCGACAGCGATTCATAGCCCAGCACGCCGTGCAGCAGCAAGGCATGGGCGCTCAGCTGACCCAGGGTGACGGCGGCCGACATGGAGTTGTGCAACATCCAGATGCCAGCCACAGGCGTAATCACTGCGGCAAGCAAGGTGGCGGCCAGGAAAGGCGGCGCCAGCTTGGCATAGCGGCGCCAGATGGCTTGTAGCGGAGTGGCGATGCCGGGGGTGCCGGCAGGCGAGAGGGATTTGGCGACGAGAAAGCCGCCGATGACGAGGAACACTTGCACGGCGATACGCGCGCTGCCGCCCAGCCAGTCCAGCAACTCGGGCCACAGGGGCTGCACGTAGTCGGACATGGGTCCGTAAAACGCCAGATGGTGCAACACGATCAACTGTGCCGCGCCTGCTTTTAATACATTGATCCAGCCAAACTGCGGACGATTTGCCAGGTCCGCCTGTGATACCGCTGCTACTGCCGTCATTCCCAATCCTTGCCGTGCCAGGTAGTGTCGCCAGCCCATCGCGCAACAGGCGCGCGGCTGAGGATTTACCGAAAGGCAGACATGATAGCCGAGCCTGGAAGATGGCGTGGCACGGCAGGCGGCTAAGCTGCCGGCTTTTCCGCTTCCGGCGGCTCGGGCGTCAAGGGCTGCTGCGCCAGGATGGCATCCAGCAAGCCTGGGAAACGGCTCTCGATATCGGCGCGGCGCAGGGTGTTCATGTGCGTTGTGCCCGCGTTTTCCGTGTAGACGAGGCCCGCTTCGCGCAAGACCTTGAAATGGTGGGAGACGGTCGATTTCGGCCGCCCGCCATCGAGGTCGCCGCAGGCGGCCGCGTCCACGCGGGCCAGGTGGCGCACGATGTCGAGGCGAATGGAATCACTCAAGGCGTAGAGCACGCGCTCGAGGACGAATTCGCTGGCGGGAGGATGTTTGTGTGGGCGCATGAGCAGAATCATACAGCATGCGCTATACTAATTCCATTCTTCGAATATTTACGAACTACCGAATCAGTATTACCCTATCTTTCCACCAACACACACAAAGGCCACCATGTCCGCCCTCTTCCAACCATTCAGTCTTAAAGATATCACCCTGCGCAACCGTATCGCCGTGCCACCCATGTGCCAGTACATGGCTGTCGATGGCCATGCCAACGACTGGCATTTGTCGCACTACGCGGGCATGGCCCGTGGCGGCGCCGGGCTGGTGATCGTCGAAGCGACAGCCGTGGCGCCAGAAGGCCGCATCACGCCCGGCTGCACGGGCATCTGGAACGATGACCTGGCGCAAGCCTTCGTGCCTGTCGTGAAAGCCATCAAGGCGGCCGGCTCCGTGCCCGGCATCCAGATCGCCCACGCGGGCCGCAAGGCCAGCGCCAACCGCCCATGGGAAGGCGACGACCATATCGCTGAAGGCGACGCGCGCGGCTGGCAAACCATCGCCCCGTCCGCCATCGCCTTTGGCGGCGGCCTGCCGAAAGTGCCGCGCGCCATGGACCTCGACGATATCGCCCGCGTGCAACAGAACTTCGTCGACGCGGCCGTGCGCGCCCGCGAAGTGGGCTTCGAATGGCTGGAACTGCACTTTGCCCACGGCTACCTGGCGCAAAGTTTCTTTTCCACCCATTCGAACCAGCGCGACGATATCTATGGCGGCAGCGTGGAAAACCGCAGCCGCTTCCTGCTGGAAACATTGAAGGCCGTGCGTGAAGTGTGGCCCGAGCACCTGCCGCTGACCATCCGCTTTGGCGTGCTGGAATTCGATGGCCGCGACGAGCAAACCCTGCTCGAATCGATCGGCCTCGTGCGCCAGTTCAAGGATGCGGGCATGGATATGCTCAGCGTCAGCATGGGCTTTACCATTCCCGACGTGGCTATCCCGTGGGGTCCTGCTTTCATGGGACCGATTGCAGAGCGCGTGCGCCGCGAAGCGGGTGTGCCGGTCTCGTCCGCCTGGGGCTTCGGCACGCCGGCCATCGCCGAGCGTGTCGTCAAGGAAGAGCAGCTCGACGTGGTAATGGTGGGCAAGGCGCACCTGGCCAATCCGCACTGGGCCTACTTTGCCGCCAAGGAACTCGGCGTGGAGCGCGCCTCGTGGACCCTGCCCGCGCCGTACGCGCACTGGCTGGAACGCTATTGATCATCTTTCATCCTTGACCGTCGCCGGATGCCCCTCCAGGGGCAGTTCCGGCAGGAACAGCAGGAAGACCAATCCCAATAGCAGCAGCACGGCGCCGGCGCCAAACACGCTGGCGATCGCATGGCGGTACACTTCCACCGCCTGCGTCGCCGCCTGCGCACCCAGCGCCGAGACAGCTTCCACGCCATGTTGATGTAACTGGTGTGCCAGGATGGCGCCGGAGGCCGTCACGCCCAGCAAGCCACCCAGCGAGCGGAAAAAGGCCAGCATGGCCGTGCCCACGCCGCGCCGTGCCAGGGGCAAGGCATTTTGCACGGCGATCGTCATGTTCGGCATCACCAGGCCCAGCCCCGTGCCCAGGAAGAAGATGGCCGGCTCGATGATCCAGTAACCGCGCGACGTTTCCATGGCCCAGGCCAGCACGGCAAACGCCAGCAGCGCCACCGCCAGCCCCGCCACCTGCACCATCTTGTACTTGCCCGAGCGCGACAGCACGCGGCCGTTGAACATCGACGACGCCACCAGCCCCACCATCATCGCCACCGTCATCACGCCCGATTCGGCGGGACTGGTGCCCATCACCAGCTGGAAGAACAGGGGGAAGAAGACGCTGGCGCCCATCAGGCCCATGAAAGTCACGGCCATCACCAGGCTGGCGATATTGAAGGTGCGGTTTTCGAACAGGTCGGGCGGCAGCACGGGTTCATCCACCCGCCCCACGTGGAACGCCAGCCAGATCCCCAGCAGCACGGCGACGCCGCCGCACACCTTGATGGCCAGCGCATCCCACCGCCACTCGGTGCCGCCCAGCGCCAGCACCAGCAGGGCCGCCGTGATGGCGCCCGTCAGCAAGGCCGAACCCAGATAGTCGATCTTGTGCGCATGCGTGCGCACGGGTTTGCGCATGGCGCGCGCGATGATGACAAAGGCGGCCGTGCCGATGGGCAGGTTGACAAAGAAAATCCAGTGCCACGACAAGGCATCCGTGATCACGCCGCCCAGCACGGGGCCCAGCACGCTGGTGACGGCAAACACGATGGGCACCATGCCTTGCCGCTTGCCACGCTCGGCCGGCGGCACGATGTCGCCGATGATGATTTGCGCCAGCGGCATGAAGCCGCCCGCACCGAGGCCCTGGATGGCGCGGAAGATGATCAGCTCCGTCATGTTCTGCGCCAGAGCACACAGCACGGAACCGAGCAAAAAGGTCAGCAAGGCCGTGAAGATCATGGGGCGGCGGCCATACTGGTCGGCCAGCTTGCCGTACAGGGGCATGGTGGCCGTCGACGCCAGCACATACGCCGTGACTACCCACGACAGGTGCGCCATGCCGCCCAGGTCGTCGACGATGCGCGGCAAGGCCGTGGCGACGATGCTCTGGTCCAGCGCGCCGAGGCCCAGCACGGCCATCAGGCCAAGATAGATGGCGCGCACTTCGCGCTCGGTGACGGGTCTGGCCGCGTCTTTTTCTGCGCCTGCGGCGTGATCGTGGCCGCTCATGCCTGGCCTATTTCAAGCAAGGGCTGCATGGCGGCGGCCAGCGCATCGATCTGCTGCGGCGACAAACGGGCGATGCGCCGCGCCAGCGCATCGCGGCGCCGCGCGCGCAAGGTTTCGAGGATGGCCAGGCCTTGCGCGGACACCTGCAGACCCGAGCGGCGCCGGTCCTGCGGATCGGGCGCGCTGCGCTCGACCAGCCCCGCTTCGGCCAAAGACTTGACCTGCGCGCTGACGGTGGGCCCGCGCACATTCTGCAGCCGCGCCAGCGCGGCCACGCCGATGCCGGGCTGCTCGTGGATCAGCGCCAGCAGCATGTACTGCATCATCGATACGCTGCCCTCCAGCTCGCCCCCTTCACGCTGCATGGTGCGCAGCAGGCGCTTGAACGCCGTGCGCAATTCGTCGGACAGCGCCAGCGCGCGTTCGGGGATGGGAAGGTCTTCGCTTGTAGGCATGGAAAGATATAAATAGGTAGGCTATCTACTTATATTAGACCGCGCATGAAGGCCACGCAAGGCTTTTTTTCCTTGCATGCCCCACCCAGCTCTTCCCAAAACCGCAGTTGGCCGTCATAATAGCCGCCCTTGGGTCGTTAGCTCAGCTGGTAGAGCAGCGGACTTTTAATCCGTTGGTCGCAGGTTCGAATCCCGCACGGCCTACCAAGAATTTGTGGTTTTTTTGCAAGCCGTCATGGCAAGCATCACCGCACAGCGTTACCGCAGTAAGTAGTCAAAGTTTTTGGGTCGTTAGCTCAGCTGGTAGAGCAGCGGACTTTTAATCCGTTGGTCGCAGGTTCGAATCCCGCACGGCCTACCAAGAATTTGTGGTTTTTTTGCAAGCCGTCATGGCAAGCATCACCGCACAGCGTTACCGCAGTAAGTAGTCAAAGTTTTTGGGTCGTTAGCTCAGCTGGTAGAGCAGCGGACTTTTAATCCGTTGGTCGCAGGTTCGAATCCCGCACGGCCTACCAAATACGTCAGGAAAGCCCACGAATTTCGGTTCGTGGGCTTTTTTTTGTTTCTGGTCGCTCTCTGGTCACGCCCTCGCCTCTCGCAAGCATCGATTTGTCACTTGCTAACAAGCCTTCGAATTGCGTCAGTCAGGCTAATTTCCGTAGGCGACGCACATACTGCAAGAGGTATGCTTAATGCACCACAAACCTTGCGAGCATGCGCTTCTTCTTCCGCTGCAAGCGCCCGAATAGAATCTGGCGTCGTGTGGACACCGTCGCGCTGCAGGAGGCGTGCCGCGATTCTGTCAGCGTCCTCACATAGCAAAACAACCCCAGACAATTTCAAGGCGGAGAAGACTCCCGCCTGCAAGCGTATGAAGTCGCCATTAGGCGCGCGAAGGACAAAGTGCCCATCCAGCAATAAAGCCTGCCCAGAATCACGCAACCGTTCGACAGCTTGAATTAGTGCGCGCTGATTATCATCAACATCTGTGACGACTTTATCCTTTGCCCATGACTCGCGCCCCTTCTCCTCTCGAATAAGTTGGCTAGCGGTCAGATGTCGCATACCAAGCCCAGTAGACACCAGCGCACCCAGGTGCCCCTTCCCAACTCCGTGAACTCCTGCAAGAAATATTACCGTCATGTCTTCTTTCTTTTGATTAGCAATTTCTCTAACTTCTTTAATTCATCAGGCGTCAAGTATCGGAATGATTGTGGCGGAGTGAATTTAGAAAAAATAATGCGGGGCTTAATGGGGCTATCAAATTGACGAACCTTTCCCAGCATAAATGCGAAACCTGTTTTCTTGCCACTGTAATAGTCTCTTAATTCACTGCGAGTAAGACCGCCGCCGTTATCTCTAGCTATTTCCCATAGACGAGATGCACTTGCTTCGATCACCTCAACGATTTCGACCAATGCAACAATGGCCTGAATAGGCGAAGACGAATAGATCGCCATCGCTTTAATAGCCTGAGTCGGTGCGGCACGGCGCAACTCCACGCGCTTGCTTCCTGCAAGAATAAGATCAGCATATCGAGGTTTAATCGAAATGAGTATTGAACTACCAGTTGGAGATTGAGAACAATTTTGAGAAGGAATCATCTGAGATTTTTGTAATAGACTGAGGAGGACCAGAGACAATGCCCTCGCTTATTAACGAGCTAAGCGCCACTGGCTCGGGGAAGTGACCGACCAAACGGAAAAGAATAACTTTGGTGGGGGTATGCGCCATTAGTTCGATATCTTTTTGACTGTAGACCGTTCTACGCCGCACGACCTGCATGATCTTTGCCGCATCGTTATGAACCTCATAGCATTCGACAACGCCAATTGATGTTGCTGCCATTTCATCGACAGTCCGGTAAAAGATCACCACATCACCGGGCCTCACTTGGTTCGTGGGTGCTTTGCATAGGTATGCCTGCTTGATAGCATTTCCAGCTGTCGAACCGGAGGAAAATAGTTGGGCCTGCCTCGCTAGATCAGGGAAAAGTATCTGATGGAACTGCGGCTGAATAGGGATCAAAAACTTCTGCACAGATTCATCGCGACGAAAGTGGGGGAAATACAGACGTGCGTAATCGAGCGTTGGCAGTGTGGACTCCGGCGGCTCAACTGGATGCTCCTTAACTAGCATTATATCTGCGCCATACATCCCACTCTTCTGAAATCCAAAGTCCTCAAGCAACGCTAGTAAATAGATTTGTCCAGGACTAGTATGAACAAATATATTCTCACATCGATTTTCTGTCGCAAAGCGAAAAGCCGCCTTAAGGAACAACTCGCCAATCTTTCTTCCCCGAATTTTCTCGCCGACCTTGAATGTACAGAGCTTAAGCGACGATCCATTCAGTTGCGTATGAGAGTCATTAATGACCTCATCCGTTTGAATCGCGTAAATACAGATTGCCTCAAGTTGCCCATCATCAGTTCGTGCGACCCACGCCTTCCTTCCCATCTGCGCTTTTTCACGAAACCACGTGTTAAAACTCCGGGAAGGCCTATCGTAACTCTCCCGAAGACTATCAAAAAGCGCAGAGGCTAGATGATTAGTGAGTTCATACAGGTGAACATCATCAATATTGGGGAGTTGAACCTCCAAGGGCTCGTGGAGCCGTCGAAGCCAGTCCTCGGCAGTTTGAATATTATAGACCCGGCTACCCAGCCCTGCTTGCCGTGCTTTATTGTGAATCTCTCGGTCCTCAGTAACTAGCGCGTGAACAGCAGAGCATTCAAGTGAATAAAGAATGTCGTTATCGCAGGCATCGTTGGCTGAGGTCTCGTTCGTATTGCAAGGGCTTGATGGAACACCATCAAGCCGGGCGTACTGAGCTAACCGTGCAAGCGTTCGATCTCGTCTTTCTTTATCTTTGTCGCGCTTGATATCGATTTCGGAGGCAGGATGATAAAGAAGCTGATGCCCACCTGCATTCGCCAAACGGGCAAAGTTGGCGAGACTAGGCTCAAGCACCACCATCGAATCCTGAAGTGGTATCAAAATATTAGTATCAAGCAAGAAACGCAAGCGTTGATTCAAGATTTATCTCTCAGTAGTTACTCTGCCTCTTAATAGTTATCGATTATATCCACGGCACGCTGTAGATAACTTCGCGTAACAACTTGGCTGAATTCACCGCCACCCTCTCCAATTCAGCCTCATAAACTTCTGTGTTTTCTATAATGTTTTGATCATTCCAAGGATCGTCTACGTGCACCCAAGAATTTCTATACTTTCTCAACGAATGCAAATCGTTTCTAAGTCTTGATGTCCCGGGGAGGCGATCTATCAAATCTACAAGACGCTCCTTCCCGCTTACCGAGTGCTCGGCACGTAAATAAGTCTCTATTGCCGAGACGGTAGTAAGGATCGAGGCCAGATGAGCGCCGTTTACGAAAGTAATATCGGCCTGCTGGATAATAAATGAGCACCATTCCGGCAAGATAACCCCACCTTTGAGCAACTCGTCATCCAAAGCTACCAGATAGTTCCAACGTTCGTTCGGTTCCATAGGCAAGTTCAGGTGGCAGCGACTGAGAGGATATTTAATATCAGTAGTGTATCTCAGGCAACCTCCAAAAACGACGCTTGCACAAATATTATTTCGGAAAAAGTTAATCAGAGATAAAAGTTCGCCTGCCGATTCCATCATTTAACCCATCCCAAGGCAGGATCGCTAGGGCTACCGATTGAGATACAAAATCTATTCGGTCATCGCCCGCACGGCCTACCAAATACGTCAGAGAAGCCAACCGTTCGCGGTTGGCTTTTTTGTTTTGCGCGCCAGCTATTCCAGCCCCTCGCCATACCTGCCCGGCGTCACACCCATCACGCGCTTGAACATGGCGATGAAGGCGCTGACGTTGTCGTAGCCCAGGTCCAGCGCAATCGTCGTGACGGGCTGGCCGGCGGCCAGCAGTTCCAGGGCGCGCAGGATGCGGGCGCGCTGGCGCCAGGCTGAGGGCGTAAAGCCGGTCTCGATCGTGAAACGGCGCGCCAGGGTGCGCGGCGACACGCCGGCCCAGGCGGCCAACGCTTCCACGCCCCGCTCGTCGGCCAGGTCATCGAGCACGGCGCGCGCCACGCGCAGCAGGCGCGGGTCCGTGGGCAGGGGCAAGCCGAAGGCCTCGTGCGGCGCGGCGGCGATCTCGTCGAGGATCACGCCCGCCACCCGGGCTTGGCGCGCGTCGAACGCGCCATCGTCCCAGGCGCTGGCGCGGCCCACCGCCTCGCGCAGCAAGCCCGAGACGCGCATCACGCAAGGCGCGGCAGGCAGGCTACCGCAACTGGCCTCGTCCACATACACGCTCCAGCCCGCAAACGGGCCGTGCGAACGCAATGCATGGACGTGATGGGGCGGCATCCACACGCAGTGGCTGGCCGGCACCACCCACTGCCCGCTGTCGGCGGCAACGGAAAGCAAGCCACGCATGGCGCCGAACAGCTGGCCGCTGGCATGGCGGTGCGCCGCCGTCACGCGTTCCTGCGGCTGGGAAATATGCATGGCGCGCAGCGGAGCCGGCGACGATGGCAAGATTGGCGGATTTGACGTATCGAATGACATAAACAACGCAGACAAGACAATTCCGCCATCATACAGTGAAGTCTTTCCATTCATCAGGAGTTCACCATGCGTGCAGAAGACGTATTACCCGATCAACAAAACCAGGGCCAGTTCAACGGCGTCACCGTGCGCAAAGGCACGGTGGGCGCCTTCCTCGCCAATGCCCGGCTATGGCTGGGCGACACGGGCGGCAGCGCCGGGCGGGCCATCGCCGAGCGCGACATCCTCGACGCCTTGCCCGCCCTGCACGCGCTGGGACTGTTCGACATCCTGCAGGTGCGCGACGCGGCGCTACGCGAACTGATATCGCCATCGGGCGCCTAGGCGGCACCGCCTCGTCCCCGGCGCGCATTTCCTCTATCATGCTGCTTTGCCCGCCCTCGCTCCCGCCATGCCGTTTACCATTGCCACCTCCGTCCACAGCGAACTGATCATCAAGAAAAGCCGTTTCATCGGCTGCGTACAACCGATGACGGACCGCGCCAGCGCGCAGCAGGTGGTCAATGACTTGAAGGCGCAGCATCCGGGCGCCTGCCATGTGTGCTGGGCCCTGCTGGCGGGCGGGCAGTCGGCGGCCGTCGATGATGGCGAACCGAGCGGCACGGCCGGGCGGCCCATGCTTGACGTGCTGCGCCACCAGGATCTGGAAGGCGTGCTGGCGACTGTCGTGCGTTACTTTGGCGGGATCAAGCTGGGCGCGGGCGGCCTCGTGCGCGCCTACACGGACAGCGTGGCGCAAGCGCTGCTGCAAGCGGAAAAGACGGCCATCGTGCGCCAGCGTACCCTGCGCTGCACGGTGCCGTATGCGATGGAAGGCATGCTGCGCCGCGAACTCGATGGCGCCGGTACCTCCTTGCTGAACGTGACACACGGCGACGCCGTGCTGTTCGACTTCAGCTTGCCTGAAACGGCGGCCACCGCCCTGCTGACCCATCTGGATGAAGCGGGCAATGGACGTATCGTCTGGCTTGACGCCGAGGACTGAGACTGAGACTGAGATTGAGATTGAGATTGAGATTGAGACTGGCGCAGCTTATTGCACGCGGCGCACCTTGGGCGAGTTGTTCGTGCCTTCGATCGTCAGGAAGAAGGTGCCGATGAAATTGCGTTCGACCGTCACCTTGGGATTGTTCTGCGGCGCCAGCGTGGCGGAGCTACCATCAACGATGCGCCAGACCTGGCCATTGCTCAATTTGATCAGTTCGTTGCCGCTCCAGCCATCGAACTTGCCGGCGATGCTGCTGCTGATCGACTTGTTTTCTTCCGGCCCGTCTGCCTTGGGCGCCTTGACCGTTTCCATGCCAAAGCTTTGCTCGCGCTGCTGCGCGGTCGGCGCCGCAGTAACGGGGGTAACGGGCGCGGCGGCGCCCAGAGGAATGGCGTCATAGCATTTCACGCGGCTTGCGATATCGGCCAACGAACGGCATTGCAACATGGCAGTATCATCGGCCAGGGCCGCGCCCGATACGAACAGCAGCAAAAAAGAGCTTTCATCGAAATTCTTTCAAAATAAGAGAAGTTACGCCAAGCATGCCGTATGCCATGCATGCGGGAATGATTATATCGATGTCCAGGGGCCGTGACATGACGATCTTGCCACGGCTTGCAATGCTTGTGCGAAACTCAGGCACCGCGCGGACGTTTGATCTGCAACAAGATGAAATGCGTCCACGCCAGCGCCGGCAGCACCATCAATACCAGCATCAGTCCGGCTGGCATGTCCGGCACGAAGCGCACGAAGCAGGCGAGAAAACCGGCGATGGCCAGCCAGAAGCGCCAGTTGAACGCATACGCCTTGCGCGCCACGGTCGCCAGCGCGATGCGCCAGAATTCCAGCAAGGCCCATAGGCCGCCCGTCAGCAGCAAGGCGGCCAGCGCATTGGCGCTCGGGGCATCGGCCCAGGTGCGCACCAGGTTGTACAACAGCACGGGATAGCCGGCCGTGATGGCCAGGGTGGCCGGGCCGGCGGCGATGACAGCTTCAAAAAGCTGCCCTTTGGAACGATGATCCACTACATCACCCCTATGCCACGACGCCGGAATGGGCGGCGATCACTTGCAACGCACCGGCCGCATCCTGCGCCCAGACGCGCGTAAAACGGAAGTCGCCATGCGTTTCCACGTCGTGATAGCTGCCCGTCAGTTGCATGCGCACGGAGACCACGGCCACGGGGCCGTTGACGCGCACATGGCGCTCGGACGCGCGCAAGTCCGTGATGGTCAGCAGGCGCTGCTCGTGCGCTGCCAGGTCCGCATGTTTGCTCAGCAGATGACCCAGGTGATTCGTAAACAACAAGTCATCGGCCAGCAAGGCATTCAGTACTGCCACATCGGAGGCCATCATGGCCAGGCGCAAGCGCTCTTCCGCATCGAGTACTTGAGCTTCCGTTAAAGCATTCATCTTTTTCCTTAAAAAATACTGCACCAGATTAGCAAACGAACAAACGTGAATGCTGGCATGAAATCTTCCTTTTCACAATCATCCGGCAGACCTATACCTGCGCTTATGCCTGTGAAGCATATTTATATAGCGTAATATTCGCAGCGGTATCGCGCAAAACGCCCCCATAGTACTGTACAGTGCTTGCCCTTTCGCCCCGGGCTGGGGCAACAATTACTTGTAGTAAAGTTCTCATGCTCTCTGCAGTCTCGAATAAAACCAAGATAAGGCCCCTTCATGGCAATTAACATCATTCTGAACCTGCTCGTTGCGCTGATCGTCTTCGCCTTCATGTTCCGCCAGCAACGCAACCACTCCACGTTTACCGTGCGCGTCTTCACGGGCCTGGGCCTGGGCGTGCTGCTGGGCGCGGCCGTGCAGTGGCTGTACGGCGCCGGCTCGCCCATCATCGCGGGTACCAATGAATACATCGACATCGTCGGCAGCGGCTACGTAAAACTGCTGCAAATGATCATCATGCCGCTGATCATGGTCTCCATCATTTCCGCCATCCTGAAACTCAAGGATGCGAGTTCCCTGGGCAAGATCAGCGCGCTGACCATCGGCACCCTGCTCATCACCACGACCGTCGCCGCCGCGCTGGGCATCCTGATGGCCAAGCTCTTCGGCCTGACGGCTGTCGGCCTGACCTCGAGCGCGGCTGAAGTGGCGCGTGGCGTGCAACTGCAAGGCTCGCTGGAAACGGCGAAAGCCCTGTCGCTGCCGAAACTGCTGGTCAGCTTCGTGCCGACCAACCCCTTCCTCGACATGACGGGGGCGCGCAAGACGTCGACCATCGCCGTGGTAGTGTTCTCCATCTTTATCGGCATCTCGGCCACGGGTATCGCGGCGAAAAAGCCGGAAATCTTTGCTTCCTTCGAGCACTTCATGAAAGTAGCGCACGCCATCGTCATGCGCATGGTCACGCTGGTGCTGCGCCTGACGCCGTATGGCGTGTTTGCGCTGATGTTTGAAGTGGTGGCCTCGTCGAGCTACACGGACATCTTGAAACTGATCAACTTCGTCGTCGCCTCGTACAGCGCGCTGATATTGATGTTCCTCGTGCACCTGGCCATCATCGCCGGCGTGGGACTGAACCCGCTGCGCTTCGTGAAAAAGTCTTCCCCGTGCTGGCCTTCGCCTTCACCTCGCGCACCAGCGCCGGCTCGATCCCGATGAGCGTGCAGACGCAAACGCAGCGCCTGGGCACGCCGGAAGGCATCGCCAACTTCGCCGCCTCGTTCGGTTCGACCATCGGCCAGAACGGCTGCGCCGGCATCTATCCGGCCATGCTGGCCGTGATGATCGCCCCTACCGTCGGCGTCGACCCGTTCACCGTCAGTTTCCTGCTGCCACTGCTGGCCATCATCACTATCGGTTCCGTCGGCGTGGCCGGCGTGGGCGGGGGCGCCACGTTTGCCGCCCTGATCGTGCTGTCGGCGATGGACTTGCCCGTCGCGCTGGCCGGCTTGCTGATCTCCGTCGAACCGCTGATCGACATGGGCCGCACGGCCCTGAACGTGAGCGGCTCGATCACGGCCGGCACCGTCACCAGCCGGGTCATGGGACAGACCGACCTGGCCGTCTACAACAGCGACGACGCGCCCGACTTGGACGAAGCGGAACACGCCGCCTAAGCAGCCATCCACTGGCGCGCCGCGCCTTGCCGCTTTCGTCTATATTTATTCACCATAAATACAGAGGAAGGCGCAAGGCGATGGAACAGAAATGGCCGCAGCAAATCTGGATCGTGCGTCACGGCCAAAGTGCCGGCAACGTGGCGCGCGATGCCGCCGAAGCGGAAAAACAGTTATTGATCGCCATCGCCGAGCGCGATGTCGACGTCCCCCTCTCCGACCTTGGCGCGCGCCAGGCGCAAGCCCTGGGCGACTGGTTCGCCACCCTTCCCCCTGAACAACAACCAACCGTCGTGCTGTACTCGCCCTACGTGCGGGCGCAGCAGACGGCGCAAGCCGTGCTGGCGCGCATCGATGCGGATAGCCTCGCCTCCGTGGTGGCCGACGAGCGCCTGCGTGAAAAGGAGTTCGGCATCCTCGACCGCCTGACCGTGCACGGCATCGCCAGCAACTACCCGGAACTGTACGAGCAGCGCCAGCATGTCGGCAAGTTTTACTTCCGTCCTCCGGGTGGCGAAAGCTGGTGCGACGTCATCCTGCGCCTGCGCAGCGTGCTCGACACCATCACCCGCGAGTATCGGGGAGAAAGAGTGCTGATCGTCGGCCACCAGGTCATCGTCAATTGCTTCCGCTACCTGCTGGAACGCTGCGACGAGCACGCCATCCTGGCCATCGACAAGGCCGCCGACGTACCCAATTGCGGCGTTACCTCGTACGCCTTCAACCCCGCCCTGGGAAGGTACGGCAAGCTGCAGCTGGACCTGTGCAATTTCGTCGCGCCGCTGGAAGCGGCCGGCACACCCGTCACGGCCCAGCCCGACATGCCGGCGGCGCCCAAGTCCTAGTTTTTCGGAGTCATTCATGGACACCACCGACATCACGCCTTCCCTGCTGCGTTCCTGGCCCCTGCCCATGCCCCAGCCTGACGGCGACAAGGAAGTGCGCGGCCATCTGCTGATCGTCGCCGGCTCGGCCGAGATGCCGGGCGCCATCCTGCTGGCGGCCACGGCCGCCCTGCGCGCAGGCGCGGGCAAGCTGACCCTGGCGACGGGGGCATCGGTGGCGGCGCAGGTGGCCATCGCCATGCCCGAGGCGCGGGTCATCGGCCTGGATGAAACGGCGCAAGGCGGCTTTCGCCACGAGGCGCGACACCAGCTGGCGCCGCTGGCGGGCAAGGTGGATGCCGTCCTTGTCGGGCCAGGCATGTGCGACACGGCGGCCTGCTGCGAGCTGATGCGCCATCTGCTGCCCCTGTTTGCCGGCAGCCGTTTGATTCTCGACGCCCGCGCCATGCAGGTCGTGCGCCAGCCCGTGCACTTGCGCTCGCAGTTCAGCTTTAAGCAGTCCGTGCTGCTGACACCGCACGCGGGCGAGCTGGCCCAGTTGATGGACCTGTCGAAAGACGCCGTGCTGGCCGACCCGCACGGCTGCGCCGTGGAAGCGGCGCAGCGCTGGAATGCCATCGTCGCCCTGAAAGGCGCGCTGACCGTCATCGCCATGCCCGACGGCACAAAATGGACGCACGCAGGCGGCAATATCGGCCTGGCCATTTCCGGCTCCGGCGACACCCTGGCCGGCATCATCACGGGCCTGGCCGCGCGCGGCGCATCGTTGGAGCAGGCGTGCGCCTGGGGCATCGCCCTGCATGCGCTGGCGGGCGAACAGCTGGCCCTGCGCTTCGGCATCCTCGGCTACCTGGCGCGCGAAATCCCGGCCGAGATTCCTGCCCTGCTGCGCCACCTGGCGGCATAAAAACAACAGCATAAGCATATCCAGAAAGAATCGTTAGCGCCGGCGGGCGCCGCCCTTAAGCTCATGATAACTGTTTCCATACGAACACTAATCAAGCCCAAAGGACACCGCCTTGCATCCGCGCCATTCATCCGCCTCTCTCTCCCTTCCCGCCACGCCGCTGCGCGCCATCGTGCTGGCCTGCACCATGCTGGGCGCACCGTCCGCCTGGGCCCAGGACGCGCAAGCCACCGCCAGCACAGGCACAGGCACCACCGCTGAAACGGCTGGCGCCAGCATCGACCAGGTCACCGTCGTCGGCTCGCGCGCACGCAACCGCACAGTGTTCGACAGCAGCGTGCCCATCGACCGCTTCGGTGCGCGCGAAGTGAGCAATGCGCTGTCGACAGGCGACGTGGGCGCGGCCCTGCAAAACCTGTCGCCCTCGATCAACTTCCCCCGCATCGAGTCGAGCGGCGCGTCGGATTCCGTGCGCGGCATCCAGTTGCGGGGACTGGCGCCCGACCAGGTACTGGTGCTGATCAACGGCAAGCGCCGCCACACGAGCGCCGTGCTCGACACGGAAAGCAGCTTTGCCGGCACCGTGCCGGTCGACATCAATGCCATTCCACCGAACGCCATCGACCACATCGAAATCCTGCGCGACGGCGCGGGCGCCCAGTACGGCAGCGACGCCGTGGCGGGCGTCATCAACATCGTGCTGAAAAAAGCCCGCACGGGCGGCGCCGCTTCCGTCAGCTATGGCGCCAACCACACGCATTTCGATCCGACAGATCAAACCCTGACGGATGGCCAGACCGTCATCGTCAACGCCGACTATGGCGTGCCGCTGGGCGAGGCGGGATTCTTCCACTTCGGCGCGGAAACGCGACGCCGCTCGCCCACGGAACGGGCCGGCCCCAGCGACGCGGGCTGGACTTCCTACAACTACACGCCGGCCGACCAGGCGCTTGACGGCAAGGTCGTATTCAAGTCGGGTGACTCGCGCCAGCGCAACAACTATTTGTTCTACAACACCCAGCTCACCCTGGCCAACGGCCTGGACCTGTATTCGTTTGCCACCCTCAACGAGCGCAAATCGGACGGCAGCGCCTACTTCCGCTATCCGGGCGACCCGTCGAACGTACTGGCCCTGTATCCGAACGGCTACCGCCCCGTCACCAATGGCGACAAGCGCGACCTCAGCATCGAGGCCGGCGTGCGCGGCAGCGCGGGCGAGTGGAACTGGGACGCCAGCGCGCGCCACGGCAGCGACCGCTTTGACTACGGCGTGAGCCACTCCGTCAACGCCTCGCTGGGTGCAGCCAGCCCCACGCGTTTCAAGCTGGCCGGCTTCGACTTCCGCCAGAACGCCTTGAACATCGATGCCACGCGCAGCATCGACATCGGTCTGCCCGCGCCTCTGAACCTGGCGGTGGGCGCAGAATGGATGCGCGAAACCTACACCAGCTCGGCTGGCGACCCCGCTTCGTACGCGGCCGGCAGCTTCACGGACGCTCCGCCGGGCGCGCAGGCGGGACCGGGCCTGCGCCCGTCGGACGCCTATGACGGCAGCCGGCAGATCCGCTCCGTGTATGCGGACGTGGAAAGCGACCTCACGCCGCGCCTGCTGGTGGGCGCCGCCGCCCGCTATTCCGACTACAGCGACTTCGGCAGCGCCAGCACGGGCAAGCTGTCCACGCGCTATAAAGTGACGGACAACTTCCTCGTGCGCGGCTCGCTGTCAAACAGCTTCCGCGCGCCAGCCCTCGTGCAGACGGGATTCCGCTTCGCCACACTGAACTTCAACGCCGATGGCACGGCCCTGCAAACGGCAGCCCTGCTACCGGCCAGCGACCCGCTGGCGCGCAGCTTCGGCGCACAACAGCTCAAGCCGGAAAAGTCGACCAACGTATCGCTGGGCCTGGCCTGGAAACCGGCCGCCGCCACCAGCGTGACGGTCGATGCCTACGTGATCCGCATCCGCGACCGCATCACGCGCTCGAGCGACTTGCAAAGCGACGCCGTCACCGCCTACCTGGCCGCCAATGGCCGCAGCGACATCCAGTCCGTGGCCTACCTGGCCAACCTGCTCGACACGCGGACTAAAGGACTGGACGTGGTGCTGAATCACGACCTGGCGTTCACATCAGGCAAGCTGAACCTGAACGCGGCGCTGAACCTGAACAAGACCAGCCTCGACAAGGTGCGCCAAAGTTCCGCCGCATTGACCAATATCGATCCCAGTCTGACCCTGCTGACGGAGACGAGTTTGTTCCGCATCAAACATGCGTCACCGACCAGCAAGTTGATCCTGGGCGCCGACTGGCAGGCTGCCGGCTGGGGCGTGCAGGCGCGCGCCACGCGCTTTGGCGAGCTGAAAGATTTTTCGTATGACAGCGATGCGCCCTTGATCGACGGTATCCCCGCACAGCGCTTCGGCGCCGTCTGGTCGCTGGACCTGGAAGGCCAATTGAAACTGAGCAAGCAACTGACCTTGAGCGTGGGCGGCAACAACATCCTCGACCGCTATCCGCAGCGCGTGCGGGAAACAAATAACGCCACGTATGGCGGCGCCCTGCCCTACAATTTTATCAACCCCATCGGCGTCAATGGCGCGTACTTCTACGCCAAGCTCAACTACACGTTCTAACACGAATAAGGATAAATCATGATCATCAAACGCCTCTCCCACCTCGTCGCCGGCGCCTGCCTGAGCACCCTCCTTCTGTCCACCGCCCAGGCTGCCGCGCCGCTGGTACTGATGACAGACTTCGGCACGGCCGATGGCGCCGTGTCGGCCATGCATGGCGTGGCCTATGGCGTCGATCCCCAGCTGACCATCTCGGACCTGACGCACCAGATTCCCGACTACGACATCTGGCTGGGCGCCTACCGCTTGTACCAGACAGCCAATTACTGGCCGCAAGGCACGGTCTTTGTGTCCGTCATCGATCCAGGCGTGGGCACGGCGCGCAGGTCGGTGGTGCTGAAAACCAAGGGTGGACGCTACTTCGTGGGGCCGGACAATGGCCTGTTCACCCTGATCGCCGAACGCGATGGCGTGGCGGAACTGCGCGAAATCGATGAAAAGGTCAACCGCCTGGCTGGCTCCGCCGAGTCGTACACCTTCCATGGCCGCGACGTGTACGCGTATGTCGGTGCGCGCCTGGCGTCGGGCGCCATCAGCTATGAACAGGTGGGCCCGCAATTGCCGAGCGAATCCGTGGTGAAGATCGCGTATCAAAAACCTGTGCGCGACGGCAATACCATTCGCGGTATCGTGCCCGTGCTCGACGTCAAGTATGGCAATGTGTGGACGAATATCCCGAAATCCCTGCTCGACGAGTTGCAGGTAAAACTGCACGATCCGTTGCAAGTGCGCATTTTGCACAAGGGCAAGCAAGTGGCCAAGGTCACGGCGCCATTCGAGAACACGTTTGGCGGCGTCGCCAAGGGCAAGCCCCTGGTCTACCTGAACAGTCTGCTCGACGTGGCCGTCGCCATCAGCCAGGGTGACTTTGCCGCAAAGCATCACATTGAGTCGGGCGTGGATTGGGAAGTGGAAGTGAGCAAGGCTCCAGCCGCCAAATAAGCCGTCCTTACGCGGCCAGGGCAAAAAAAGAGCCTTCCGCGGAAGGCTCTTGAAATACCACGGCGCAGCGCAGGCTGGCCTTGGCCCGGTACTACTTTTGCAGGCTGACCGCCGTTGCCTTCGGCGCGCGGCGTCCCATCAGGAACAGCACGGCCTTTTTCAGCATGCGGTAGACGAAGCGCACCAGCAGCAGGGTCAGCACGCATTCGAGCAGGGTCAGGATCATGGCCACGGCCACCGGCATGCGCGCGGCGCGGCGATGGAACTTGGCCACGGCGCCATCACGGGCGATTTCGATGCTGTCATAGAAGGTCGGCACGACCAGCAGGGTCAAAATCGTCGAGGTAATGGTGCCGCCGATGATGGCGATCGCCAATGGACGGTAGAACTCGCCGCCTTCGCCCAGGCCCAGCGCCACAGGGAACATGCCGGCGATCAGCGCAAACGTCGTCATCAGGATGGGGCGCAGCCGCATGCGGCCTGCATACATCAGTGCGTCTTCGCGGCCATGGCCCTCTTCCTCGCGCTTGCGCGCCGCGTCGAGCAGCAGGATGGCGTTCTTGGCAACCAGGCCCATCAGCATGATGATGCCGATAAAGCTCATCAGGTTGAGGGTGTTGTTGGTGATCACCAGCGCCACCACCACGCCGATCAAGCTCAGCGGCAAGGACATCATCACGGCCACGGGTGCCGTGAAGGAACCGAACTGCATCACCAGGATCAAATACATCAGGCCGATACCCATCACCAGCGCGATCAGCATTTCCGTGAACAGCTCTTGCTGGTCCTGGCCGGCGCCGCCGAGCGCCAGGCCGTAGCCGGGCGGGAAGTCGATGGAGTTGGCCAGTTTCATGGCGTCGCTCGTCACTTCGCCGTTCGAGCGGCCTTGCGCATTGGCCGACACGGTGATCGTGCGCTTGCCATTCTTGTGCTCGATGCCGGAAGGTCCCTTGCCCATGGTAATGGTGGCGATCTGGTCGAGCGGTACCATTTGCGAGGTGCCCGTCACGCTGATCGGCAGGCGCTCGATGTTTTCCGATGCCACGCGGTCGTCGGGATGCAGGCGCACGGCGACGTCGCGCGTCTCGCCCGTCGGATCGACCCAGTCGCCCACTTCCACGCCGGCGAACGCCACGCGCAACGATTGCGCCGCGTCATTGACGGAAATGCCCATCGAGTTGGCCAGGCCACGGTTGAGCTCAATCTGCAGTTCGTTTTTCGGGTCTTGCTCGGACAGGCCCACATCGACGGCGCCGGGAATTGCGCGCAGCTTGTCCATGTAGGCGTTGGTGATTTCCATCAGTTTACGCGAATCCGGACCCGTGAATTCCACCTGGATCGGCTTTTGCGAACCATTGCTCAAGTCATCCTGCACCACGTATTCGGCGCCCACCAGGCGCGACATCTTCTCGCGCAGCTCGACGGCAATTTCCTTGGCCGAACGCTTGCGGGTGTTGCGCTTGCCGATGTCGACATAGACTCTTCCGCCGCCGGCATTGATGGAGCTGTTGGTATCCTTGGTTTCAGGCAAGGTACGCGCCAGCACGGCCGCCGCTTCCAGTTTCAAACGCGAATATTCGATGCTGCTCGACGAGGGCGTGCGCACATTGATCATCAGATTGCCCGAATCGGATGCCGGCAGGAAACTCGTGCCGCCATGTGTAGCGTGCAGAACAATGGCGCCCACCAGGCTGCCGAAGGCGATGACAGCCATCCAGCGGCGGTGATGCAGGGCCCAGGCAATCACGCGCCCGTAACGGTCGGCCTGGTGGTCGAACCAGTGGTTGAATTTTTCCAACACGCGGCCGATACCTTTTTTCGGCGCCGAGTGCTCCTCAACCGGGTCACCCCAGTAGGCCGACAGCATGGGGTCGAGCGTAAACGAAATGCCCAGGCTGACGAGCACCGAGCACGTCACCGTCAAGGCAAACGGACGGAACCATTCGCCAGAGATACCGGGCATGAAGGCCACGGGAATGAAAACGGCGATGATGGAGAAGGTCGTGGCGGCCACGGCCATACCGATCTCGGCCGTGCCTTCCAGCGCAGCCGTACGGCGGTCCTTGCCCATCTGCATGTGGCGCACGATGTTTTCACGCACCACGATGGCATCATCGATCAGCACGCCGATGGCCAGCGACAGGCCCAGCAAGGTCATGAAGTTCAGGGTAAAGCCGCACAGCCACACGGCAATGAAGGCGGCAATCACGGACGTAGGCAGGCTCAGCGCCGTGATCAGGGTCGAACGCCAGGAGTTCAGGAAGGCGTAGACGACGAAAATCGTCAGCACGGCGCCCAGCACCAGCGATTCAATCACGTTGTTCAAGCTATGCTGGGCGTTTTCGCCACCGTCGCGCGTCACTTGCAGGATCGTGCCTTTCGGTAAGGTCTTGTTGATTTCCGCCACCATGTCGCGGATCTTGTTGGCCACGCTGACGGTGGAGGCGTCGCGCACGCGGGTGATCGAAATGCCCACGTTGGGCTTGCCGCTGCGCATGCTCAGGCTGTTGACTTCAGCAAAGCCATCCTCGATGGTGGCCACTTGCGCCAGGCGCACGATTTCCTCGCCGCGGCGCTTGATCACCACTTTCTCGAAGTCGCTTGGCGACTCGATACGGCCCACGAGGCGGATGCTTTTCTCGTCCAGGGTGCCGCGCACCTTGCCCACCGGTGCATTCGTGTTCTGGTTGCGCAAGGCGGTCACGACATCGCTGACGGACACATTGTATTCACGCAATTTTTCCGCCCGCAGCAGCACGGACAGTTCGCGCTTGAGCGAACCGCCCACGTTGACCAGCGCCACGCCATCGACGGTGCGGAAGCGGTCCGACAGCACGTCCTCGGCCAGGCGCGAAATTTCCGCATGGCTTTGCGTATTCGACGACAGCGCCAGTTGCATGATCGGTTCGGCAGCCGGGTCGATGCGCTGCAAGATAGGCTCGCGCATTTCCGTCGGCAACTTGTAGCGCACGGCGGCAATCGCATTGCGGATATTGTCGGACGCTTCGATCAGGTTGGTATTGAAGGAAAACTTCAGGAAGATGCTGGCCGAACCTTCATTCGAATCGCTGTTGACTTCGGTCACGCCGGAAATGCTTTGCAAGGACTTTTCCAGGCGGTTCACCACTTCGCGCTCGACCGTATCAGGGGATGCGCCAGGGTAAGGAATGCTGACGACGATGAAAGGCACTTCGACGTCCGGATTCTGGTTGACGCGCAATTTCTTGAGCGCCAGCAGGCCGACACACATCATGGCCAGAATCAGGACGATGGTGGCGGTAGGCCGCTTGATACTGAAATCGGAAAGAAACATGGCTTAGTTTCCTTTACCGGCAACGGCGGTGCTGCTGCTGGCCACGGCGGCGGCTGGCACGGCCTTGGCTGCCGTCAATTCCACTTTCTGCCCATCCTTGAAGGTCGAGCCCGGCGTACGCAGCACGGTGTCGCCGCTGGCCAGGCCGCTTTGCACTTCCCACTGGCCCGTGCGCACGTCGCGCGCGCCGATGCGCAAGTTAACTTTATGCAAAGCTTTGTCCTTGACCTTCCACGTGTACGTCACGTCGCCCGCCTTGACCAAGGCCGAGTCGGGTATCATCAGCGCGCTGACGGTTTCCGTCTCGATGCGCCCTTCCGCATACAGGCCGGCCACTCTCGGTTGTTCCTTGTCATTGAAATCGACCAGCACGGCCACCTGGCGCGTGACGGCATTAGCGGCAGGATCAACGCGGCGCACCTTGCCCGCGAAATCCTGGCCTGGATAACCATTGATGCGGAACAGCACGGGCTGGCCCACCTTGACGACGCCGATCTTGTCGGCCGACACCAGGCCTTCGAGGCGCATGCTGGTCGGATCGATGACCTTGATCAATTCCTTGCCGATTTGCGCCGTATCGCCATTCGATACCTTGCGCTCGCTCACGATGCCGTCGAACGGCGCACGCACGAGGGTGCGCTGCAGCTGCTGGCGGGCTTGCGCGGCGCGGCTTTTCGCGGCGGACAAGTCGCTTTGCGCATTGTTGCGGCGAATTTCCGCGTCTTCCAGCGCCTGCGTCGACGTCATGCCCGAGGCGCGCAGGGTTTTCATGCGCTGGAACATGCGTTCGGACTGCTCCAGCACCTGGCTGGCGGCGCGGCTGGCTTCCTCGGCCGAATTGAGGCTGTCGCGGATGGACGTTTCGTCCAGGCGTACCAGCACGTCGCCCCGTTTGACAACTTCACCGTTTTCCTTCATGACCTGGATCACCACGGCCGACACTTCGGCACGCAAGTCCGCATTGCGCTCAGGCTGTACGGAACCGGTGATGACAGGCCCCGACGCCAGCGCATTGCTCTGGATGGTCAGCAGGTCTTCCGGGGATACCAGCAAATTGACGGCAGCGCCCGCCTGTTCCTTGCCCCCCTTGCCAGCGCCTTTGCCAGGATCTTTGGACTCTTTGCCGCAGGCGGCCAGGGCAGAAGCGATTGCCAGAACAAACAGGGTTTTGCGCAACATGGGTAATTCTCCGGATAGATAGCATCACTACCGTCCCCAAGGCCCGGATAGGGCTGCAGGCGATAGCAAGCATAATATTTTTATTAAAACCACAAGCGCCAAAGTATCCATGAGCGCGTCCGGGCATGTCAATCGGCGGTTTCCTGTAATGCTTTAATCAATGGATGAAACGTAGTTTTTACGCCCTGAAACGCAAAACCCCGCCTTCAGGCGGGGTTTTGCGTTTCAGGGGAAGCGAACTTAGCGGCCAAAAACGGTGTTGATCAGGAAACCGATGGCCACGCCCGTGCACAGGCCGCCGGCGATTTCCACCAGGGTATGGCCCATGCGCTCGCGCAACCAGGTGTGCGCGGGGCTGGCCGTTTCCTTGGCCAGGCGGTTGATGGCCGCCGCCTGCTTGCCCACGTGCTGGCGCAAGCTGTTGGCGTCGATGATGACGATGAAGGCCAAGGTCACTGCCACGCCAAAGGCCGGGTGGCCGATGCCTTCGCGCAAGGCAATCAGGGTTGCCATGCTGGAAACGACGGCGCTATGGTTGCTGGGAAAGCCGCCATTGCCCACCAGGCCAAACGCCCATTGCCGCGTGCGGACACTGTTGATCAGGAATTTGATCGGTCCGACCAGGACCCAGGTGATCAGGGGCGTGACGAGGTAAGCGATATCCACGGGGTATTCCTTCTTATATATAGGTATAGAGTGTGCAAGAGACTGCGGCAGCCAGAGGGGCGCGCCGCAATTATCGCAGATCATCCGCGCCAGCAGAACTGTCTATCGTCGACCTATAAAACGCCGCTCCCGGCGGCAACTAATATAAAATCATGGCATATACAACAATTGACGTATATCAACACTGAGTGCGGCGCGCACAGCGGCGCGGATAATCAAACGTCTTTCACACTTGCAACGGGGTACTCATGCGGCATTTCAGAATTTCCTTTTTAGTCACTTTTATCCTGATGGCGGTGTCGGGCTGGTGGGGTTACAGCCATGGCGGCACGTCAGGCATGATCCAGGCGCTGTGGATCACGGGCGTGCTGGGCATCATGGAAGTGTCGCTGTCGTTCGACAATGCCGTGGTGAATGCCTCGGTCTTGCGTCACTGGAATGAATTCTGGCAAAAACTGTTTTTGACGGTCGGTATCCTCGTGGCCGTCTTCGGCATGCGGTTGCTGTTTCCACTCGTCATCGTTTCCGTCGCCACGGGCCTGGGCCTGGTCGACGTATGGACCATGGCCACCACGACGCCGGACGTGTATGCCAAGCACCTGACGGACAACCATGCGCAAGTGGCAGCCTTCGGCGGCGCCTTTTTTGCTGCTGGTGTTCCTGAACTTCCTGTTCGACGACGAGAAAGAATTGCACTGGCTGGGCTGGGCTGAGGAAAAAGTCAATGCGCTGGGCACCGAAAGCCTGGCCGTGCTGATCACCATGGGCGCCGTGGCCGCCTGCGTGGCGATGGGCCCTGCGGAAGGAAAATACAGCGTGCTCGCCTCGGGCATCGTCGGCATCGCCGTCTACATCGGCGTGAACTGGATCAGCGGTTTGCTGGAAGAAGGCGAGCCGGACTTGCAGGATGACGCAGAAGAAGGCGCCGCGCCAGCCAGGAACGGCAATGGCGATCTCGTCAAAACGGTGGCGCGCGGCAGTATCGGCGGCTTCCTGTACCTGGAAGTGCTGGACGCCTCGTTCAGCTTTGACGGCGTGATTGGCGCCTTCGCCATCACCAACGACGTGGTCATCATCATGCTCGGCCTGGCCATCGGCGCCATGTTCGTGCGCTCGATGACGGTGTACCTGGTGCACAAGGGCACCCTGGACGAATTCGTCTACCTGGAGCACGGCGCGCATTATGCGATCGGCATCCTCGCCTTGATCATGCTGGCGTCCGTCAAGTACCATATTCCGGAGTGGTTCACGGGCCTGTCGGGCGTGGCCTTCATCCTGGTCTCGCTGTGGTCATCCCTGCGTTATCGCAAACGGCACGCGGCACAAGCTTGAAATCGGGGGTTTCGCCCCCAATTGAGAGAGTAATGGCATGAGCGCCTTGCGCTCATCCCATGAAGGCATGTTTGAGTTATTTAATGAAAAGGAGCACCACATGGCAATCAGTTTGCAAAAAGGCGGCAACGTCAACCTGAGCAAGGAAGCACCAAACCTGAAGAAGATCATCGTCGGCCTCGGCTGGGATCCTCGTTCGACGGACGGCGCCACCTTCGACCTTGACGGTAGCGCTTTCCTCCTGAAAAGCGACGGCAAAGTCCGTGGCGACTCTGACTTCATCTTCTACAACAACCTGAAGTCGACCGACGGTTCCGTCGTGCACACGGGCGACAACACCACGGGCGAAGGCGAAGGCGATGATGAGCGCATCGAAATCGACCTGACCCGCGTGCCGGCCGATATCGACCGCATCAGCATTACCGTCACCATTCACGACGCCGACGCGCGCCGCCAGAACTTCGGCATGGTCTCGAAAGCCTTCATCCGCTGCCTGAACGCGGAAGGCGAAAAAGAAATCGCCCGCTACGACCTGTCAGAAGACAGCTCGACGGAAACGGCGATGATCTTTGGCGAAATCTACCGCTACAACGGCGAATGGAAGTTCAAGGCGATCGGCCAGGGCTTCAATGGCGGCCTGGGCCCACTGGCCCGCTCATTCGGTGTGAATGCTTAAACGTTTTATGCGCTAAACACAGCCGCCTGGACGTACTCAGGCGGCTTTTTTTTTGGAGATTTATCATGCCAGTATTTAGTGTCACGGGCGACGTCGATCCTTTCCTTCACGTCAGCATGAAACAGGGCGAAACCATCTATTGCGAATCCGATGCGATGGTGATGATGGAGACGGCGCTGGACTTGAAAGGCAAGATGACGGGCGGCCTGGGCAGCGCCATCATGCGCCGCTTCGCGAATGGCGAATCGTTCTTCCAGCAGCATATCGAAGCGGTGCGCGGCAGCGGCGACTGCCTGCTCTCGCCCACCCTGCCGGGCGCCATCGAAGTGGTCGACGTGGGCGCGCGCCAGTACCTGCTCAACGACGGCGCCTTTGTCGCCGCCACTGCGGGCACGGAAATGAAGGTGCGCACACAAAGCATCGGCAACGCCTTGTTCGCCCAGTCGGGCGGCTTCTTCGTCATGGAGACGGCCGGCACAGGACAAGTGGTGGTGTCGGGCTTCGGCTCCATGTTCCAGCTCGACGTCGAGCCAGGCAAGGATGTCGTGATCGACAATTCCCACGTGGTCTGCTGGGACAACAGCCTGAAATACGAGATTTCCGTGACCACGGGCGGCGGCGCCAGCGGCGGCGGCATCGGTGGTTTCCTCGGCAATATCGTCAACAGCGTGACCAGCGGCGAAGGCATCGTGCTGCGCTTTTCCGGCTCGGGAAAAGTGTTTATCTGCTCGCGCAACCGCGATGCCTTCCTCAAGTGGACAGCTTCCGGCAAGGCTAGTTAGAGGCACCTGACCAAACCTACTGCGCGTCGGCATAGGCGGCCTGCGATGCTCACCGTACTAGAGTACGGTTGCGCTTCTCGGCCACCTCTTCCTTCCGCTCGCTACGGTTTTGTCAGGCGCTGTTAGTTTGTTGCTCAACGTTGTAGTTCAAAACATTCTAAGGCCAGGTTAAGTCTGGCTGGTTAGACTCCTCGCGCGCGCACCTGCGCGCGGCTTTCCCTTTCTTTACCCGGTCCCCGTACATGCAAAGAGTCTGGTTCAACAAAACATTTTCCTCGGTCGGCACGGCCATGCGCCTGATCCGTGAAGCGGACAGCGCCGCTACTGGCGGCAAGCCCCGCTATCACATCGTGTGCAGCAATACGAACGCGCACGCGGCCGCCTTCTTGTCGGCCCACGAATACGCGGTCGAACCATCGGGACTGACGGGCCATAATTATGTCGAGTGGTGCCTGGAATTTTGCCGCGACCGCCACATCACGATTTTCTGGCCCGGCAAGGAAGCGGGTCTGATCGGCAGCGCCAGCGCGCGCTTCGCCGCCCTCGGCACGCGCGTGCTCAGCGTGGCCAGCGAAGAGACGCTGACCCTGATGCACGACAAGGCGCGCTTCTGCGACGGCCTCGATCTGCCGATGGCGCGCCCGGCCGACTACCGCGCCGTGACCACCATCGCGGAATACGACGCCGCCTACGCCGAACTGCGCCCGCTGCACCGCAAGCTGTGCATCAAGCCGTCCGAATCCGTGTATGCCCTGGGCTTTGCCATTCTCGATGAAGAGCGCACCAGCGCCCAGCTGCTGCTGGCCGGCGCCGCCTACCAGATCAATGCGCAAGAGCTGCGCAGCGGCCTGGCGCAGATGGAAACGTTCAAGACCCTGCTGCTGATGGAATACCTCGACGGCCACGAATACAGCGCCGACTGCGTCGCCGATCAGGGCAAGCTCATTTGCGCCGTGCCGCGCAAGAAGCTGCACGGGGGCGGCAGCGGCCAGCTGATCGAGCTGCGCGCCGACTTGCTGGCGGCCTGCGACAAACTGGCGCGCGACTACCGCCTGAATGGCGTGTTCAACATCCAGTTCCGTGTAGGCGCGAACGGCCTGGCGCTGCTGGAGATCAACCCGCGCATGTCGGGCGGCATCGGCATGGCTTGCGCGGCAGGCCCCAACCTGCCCTACCTGGCGCTGGCCGGTTTCGACCAGGGCTTTGACAAGCTCACCGTACCCGCCATCCACGAAGGCATGCGCGTGGGCGAAGCCGCCTACGCCGTGGAGCTGCCATGAACCTCGTCAAGCAGCAGATGCCCACGGGCGAGCTGACCTTGAAAGTGGACGAGGCGCGCTTTCCGCTGGACTGGCTGATCGGCTTTGCCGCGCGCGCCAACGCCAAGCGCGGCTTCCTGTTCCTGTCCAAGGTGCTGGGCAAGCACTGGCCCGTCACGCCGCGCGCCATGGAAGCCATCCACGACGACCTGGCCGCGCAAATTCCCCCAGCCTGCCCGGCCCCGTGGTCTTCATCGCCATGGCGGAAACGGCCGTCGGCCTGGGCCAGGGCGTGTTCGAAGCCTGGCTGCGCGCCAATCCGAATGGCAAGGCCCTGTTTTTACACAGCTCGCGCTACCGCGTGGGCAGCGTGCCCTACTTCGAATTCGAGGAATCGCACAGCCACGCGCCGCGCCAGTTTTTGCATTTGTCCGTCGCCGCCAGCGCCCTGTTTTCCACGGCCCGCAGCCTGGTGTTGATCGATGACGAAGCGTCGACCGGCAACACCTTCGCCAACCTGGTGCAAGTGTGCCGCGCGCGCTATCCGCAACTGGAAAAACTGCACCTGGGCGTGATCACCAATTTCATGGGCCAGGCCGCCAACGCTGGATTGAGCCAGCGTTTCGGCCTGCCCACCAGCATAGGCGCAGCCTTGTCCGGCCATTACGCCTTCCAGGCCGGCGATGCGCCTGCTCCGATAGCGGACAGCGCGCAGCGCTTCGAGGCGAATGCAGAACGGGGCGCCAGCCCCGCGTTCGGGCGCATCGGCGTGGGACGCGCCCTCACGCCGCCGCAAGGCCTGGCGGTGCAGCTGGCGCAGGAAATCGGCGCTGGCGACTCGGTGCTGGTGCTGGGAACGGGCGAATTCATGCATCCCTCGTTCTTGCTTGCGCGCGAACTCGAAGCGCTGGGCAAGAACGTGGTGGTGCAATCAACCACGCGCTCGCCCATCCTGTCGTGGGGCTCCGTCAGCCACATCGTCCGCTGCGACGACAATTACGGCGAAGGCATCGCCAATTACCTGTACAACGTGGCGCCTGGCCAGTACCAGCACGTTTTCATCTGCCATGAAACCCCGGCCAGCCCGGCCCTCATGCAACTCGCCGGCCAACTGAATGGCCGCCTGTTCCACTTTCAGTCAGAGACCAAAATTGAAGAAATTCCTGTTTGTTGATCTGGACGACACACTGTTCCAGACCCCGAAAAAATGCCCCGGCGAGACCGACCTGCAGCCAGCCGCCTACCTGAAAAATGGCGATGCCTGCTCGTTTACGACGGCGCGCCAGCGCGCCTTCTTTGAATTCGCGCAAAGCGGCATGACCCTGATTCCCGCCACGGCGAGAAATGGAGACGCCTTCCGCCGGGTCGACCTGCCGTTTACCAGCTACAGCGTGCTCGATTACGGCGGCATCGTGCTGCAGCCTGGCGGCGCGCTCGACGCGGGCTGGCTGGCCCTGATGCAGAACGACATGCAGACGGCGCTGCCCGGCCTGCAGGACGCCATGCGCATCATCGACGATTTCCAGATCAAGGCAGGCATGCCCTCGCGCGCGCGCCTGATCGAAGACTACAACACGCCGTTCTACATCGTCGTCAAGGACCATGAAGCGCGCGGCGAGCGCCTGGCCGACATCGAAGAGCAGGTGCTGCAGCAGTGGATCGCAAGCGAAGGCGCCGACTACTTCATCCACCGCAACGGCAACAACCTGGCCGTGCTGCCCAAGACCCTGAACAAGGCGCGCGCCGTGGCTTACCTGCGCGCGGAGCTGGAAGCCGAGCATGGCCCCATCGTCAGCTTCGGCATGGGCGACAGCCGTTCGGACGCCCGCTTCATGGCCGCCTGCGACTACGCCATCATCCCCAACGGCACCCAGCTGGCAGCCCTCACGGTGGCGGCGCTATGACCGAAGGCACGCAGCATTTCAGCGGCAGCTACCGCCAGGAAGACGTGGAATTTCTGCTCACGCCGATGGCGCTCGAACCGATACGCGATCTGGCTGAAAAAGAGCGTTTGATCCAGTCCGGCCAGCGCCACTACAGCGAAATGCTGTCGCCGGAATCCCTGCCATCGCCCGCCTACCTGGCCCTGTTCCAGAGCGCGTTTGCGGCCAACCGCCTGCAAATGGCGCGCGACTGCCTGCGCCTGGCGGCCCTGATCGCGGCGCGCCGCACGGGGCCCGTTACGCTGGTGTCGCTGGCGCGCGCCGGTACGCCCGTGGGCGTCATCCTGGGCCACTTGCTGCGCCAGGTCTTCCAGCGCGAGTGCAGCCATTATTCCGTCTCCATCATCCGCGACCGCGGCATCGATGCGAACGCCCTCAAGCACATTCTGGCGCAGGGCCACAGTGACGCCTCGCTCGTCTTCGTCGATGGCTGGACGGGCAAGGGCGTGATTTCGCGCGAACTGCGCCAGACCGTCCACGACTTCAATGCCGCGCAGGGCACGGCGATCGACGGCGGACTGTTCGTGCTGTCCGACCTGGCCGGTACGGCCGCCTGCGCCGCCTCGGCCAGCGACTACCTGATCCCGTCGAGCATTTTGAATGCCACCGTCTCGGGCTTGGTCAGTCGCTCCGTACTCAATGAAGCCATCGGTCCGGACGACTTCCATGGCTGCGTGTACTACGCGCAGTTCGAGCAGCACGACCAGTCGCGCGATTTCGCCGACGGCCTGGTGGCCGACGCCATGGCCATTGCATCGAGCAGCGGCATCCCGCTGGCCGAAGCGAGCGATGCGCCAGCCATGGCGGCCCGCTCGCAAGCCTACATGGCCGCTGCGCAGCAGGAATATGGTATCAGCGACATCAACCTGATCAAGCCAGGCATCGGCGAAGCGACGCGCGTGCTGCTGCGCCGCGTGCCCGAGCGCCTGATCGTGCGCGACACGAATGCGCCGGACGTGGCACATTTGCTGCTTCTGGCGCAGGAAAAAGCCATACCCGTCACAGTAGAACCGGCGCTGCCCTATCAGGCGGTCGCCCTTATCAGGAGCGCAGTTGATGGATAACAACTCCCTACACCCACAAAGTGAGCATAAAGCGGCGCTAGGCGCCTCCATGTATGTGCCGACCACGCACAAGGACTTGCTGGCGATCGCCAATGGCGACAAATTCAGCCATTTGCGCTCGGTCATTCTTTGCACCGAAGACGCCATCGCCGAGCGCGATCTCAGCTACGCGCTGTTCAATCTGTCGCTGGCGCTGCAAAACATGTGCGACGAATCGGATACCTTGCGCTTCGTGCGCGTGCGTAATCTCGAGGTACTGGCGCGCGTGCTGGCCATGCCCGGCGCCGACAAATTGAGCGGCTTCGTGCTGCCCAAGTCCACGCGCCACAATTTCGCCGCGTATTTCGAACCGGTGCGCCACACGCACCATCTGCTGATGCCGACCTTGGAAACGGCGGAAGTGTTCGACGACGAGGAAATGAAGCAGTTCCGCATCCTCCTGTCGGCGCCGGAAGTGCGCCGCCGCATCCTGGCCCTGCGCATCGGCGGCAACGATCTGCTGGCCCTGCTGGGACTGCGCCGCCCCACCAGCGGCACCATCTATCAGACGCCACTGGGCCAGGTCATCGGCCGCCTGGTCACCATCTTCAAGCCGCACGGCTTCCAGCTGACGGCGCCCGTCTTCGAGCACCTGTCGCAGGGCAGCTGGCTGGACGCCGAAGTGGCGCAGGACATGGCGCACGGCATGATCGCCAAGACGGCCATCCACCCGGACCAGGTGCCGCAGATCGAGCGCCACTACCAGGTGGCGCAGTCGGACATCGAACTGGCGCTGCGCATCATCGACCCGGACAGCCCGGCCGTGTTCCGCATGCAAGAATCGATGTGCGAAGTGGCCACGCACAGCAGCTGGGCGTTGCGCATCATCGAGCAGGCGCGCCTGTTCGGCATCCGCCATGCAGCCGACGGCGCCGCGGCGCCCGCCCCCCATTTGCATCACTCCTTGAATACTCAACTCTCCAGCGACGAAGGGACTGCACGACCATGACCAATTTCACACGCGGACAAAAAGGCAAACTGGCTGACCTGGGCTTGAATGGCCCGTTTTCCGTCACGCTCGATATCGTTTCGGGTTCGATGGAAGTGGACGTCAGCTGCTTCGGCGTCGATGCGGCCGGCAAGCTGTCGGACGACCGCTACATGGTGTTCTTCAACCAGAAAAGCGCGCCGGACAACGCCATCACGGTGGACTTGAACGGCCCCCGTTCCACCTTCCAGGTGGACCTTTCCCGCCTGCCCGCCTCGATCGACAAGCTGGTATTCACGGCGGCGACGGAACAGGGCAGCATGCGCGCGCTGGGCAACTCCAGCATGGCGCTGGGCCAGGCTGCCACGTTTGCCTTCACGGGCAATGACTTCCAGGATGAAAAAGCCGTCATCATCGGCGAACTGTATCGCCGCGACGGCAGCTGGCGCTTCGGCGCCGTGGGCCAGGGCTTTGCCGGTGGCCTGGCAGCGCTGCTGAAGCACTTCGGCGGCAGCGAGGCGGCGCAATCGGCTCCTGCCCCTGCGCCGACTCCTGTCTCCACGCCCGCGGCCCCGCCGCCGGCGAATAAAATCTCGCTGTCGAAAATCCGCCTGGAAAAGCGCGGCGACAAGATTTCGCTCGACAAGCGCGACAGCGGCGGCTATGGCCGCATCCGTGTCAACCTGAACTGGAACCAGAACGCCGCGCAAGGCCAGGCGCCCGCCTCCAAGCTGGACACGGGCTTCCTTGGCAAGCTGTTCAACAAACCGGCCGGCCGCGCTGGCGGCATTGACCTCGATATCGGCTGCCTGTTCGAAATGAGCAGCGGCGCCAAGAGCGCCGTGCAGGCGCTGGGCAACAGCTGGGGTGCCTACGACCGTCCGCCCTACATCCACCTGGAAGGCGACGACCGCACGGGCAGCATCAGCAGCGGCGAAAACATCTTCATCAACGGCACCCATTTCGACCAGATCAAGCGCGTGCTCGTCTACGCCTTCATCTACGAAGGCGTGCCGAACTGGGCCGCCACGGATGGCGTCGTGACGATCGAAATTCCCGGCCAGCCTACCGTGGAAGTGCGCCTCGACAGCGACAGCCAGCACGCCATGTGCGCCATCGCTATGCTGGAAAACCACGGCGGCAACCTGCAGGTGACAAAATTGGTGGAATACTTCGGCGGCCAAGGTAAAATCACGGCGCACCAGGCCATGGACGAGCGCTACAATTTCGGCTTGAACTGGAAAGCCGGCCGCAAGGACTGATCCTTTTACCTAAACAAGCCTACCATGACCCCTACGACCAAAAAAGTCACCTTCGCCTTCGCCATCTTCCTCGTGGCCGGCTTCCTGCTGCTGGCCGCCTACACGTGGATGGCCCTCAGCTTCTCGTACTCGGAAGGCGAACGGGCGGGTTACCTGCAAAAGTTCTCCAAGCGGGGCTGGATCTGCAAGACATGGGAAGGTGAATTGCTGCTGACGGCGCTGCCGGGCACCATCCCGGAGAAATTCCAGTTCAGCGTGCGCGACGAGGAAGTGGCGAAGCAATTGTCGGCCGCAGCCGGCAAGCGCATCCTCGTCACCTACAGCCAGCACAAGGGCGTGCCCACGCAATGCTTCGGCGAGACGGAATATTTTGCCGATAAAGTCGTCTTGAGCCAGTAGTACCGCAAGTTCAGCAACTCCAGCAGCATCGCGCCGGCCAGCCCTTCCAGGCCGGCGCCTCTCCCTAGATGTACTCAATCGCATGACAAGCCGCCAGCCGATCGTCAGCGTGAGTCCCCCATCACTGGAAGCATCATGCGCCTGCCATGCACCGCCCTGGCCCTGTTGGCCGCCTCGCTCTCCCTGTCCGCCCAGGCTCCGAGTCCTCACGCCAGTTCACCCGGAAATACCGGCGTGCGGAAGGATGCTTTAAACCTTCGAGCCTAGCGCGAACGCCAGACGGCACCTGCCTCGTTAGGCTGCGTCAAGCGCTCGATCACTTCGCGCGTCAAACTGGCCGAGCTGACTTGTTCGGCTTGCGCGCGGGCGGCGCTCAAGGAGCTGGAAAAGACGGTTTGCGGCTGCTCCAGGCTGGCGCGCAGGGCGGCCAGTTCGCGCTCTTGCTGCTGCGCGCGCGCCGTTTCCAGGTCCAGCAATTGCTGCTTGGCCGCAGCCATCGCGCGCGTCGTGTCGGCCGCCTTGCGCTGCAGGGCGGCATGGGCCTGGGCACTGGCCAGCAAGGCTTGCTGCGCGGCGAGCTTCTCGCTGGCGGCCTGCTGCGCGGCCAGTTCCAGTTGCTCGCGCTGGCGCATGGCGTCGAGCGCCTGCTGTTCCATCGCGGCGCGTGCTTCGGCTGCCGCCGTCGCCTGTTTTTCCGCTTCCAGGCGGCCGGCGATGGCTTGCGAGGCGCGCTCTTCGGCACTGCTGGTCTGGCGCTGCTGCACCAGTTTTTGCGCGATCAGTGCCAGCGACTCGCGCTCGGCAGCGACGAAATCGCGTTCGGACGCCAGCAGCGCATCGGCAGCTTGCGCCTTGTCTTCTTCCACGCGGGCGCGCTCGCTATGCACTTGTCCCAGTTCCACGGCCAGGCGCGCCTGCGCCTGCACGGCTTGCGCGGCAGCGGCTTTCTGTTCGCCTTCGACCAGGGCCTGGTCCATCAGGATGCGGATGGCGTCGGCTTCTTTTTGCGCCGCTTCCCGCAAGGCCTGTTCTGCCGCATGCTGGCCGCGCAACAGTTCCGCTTGCGCGTCTTCGGCGGCGATGCGTTCCTGCGCCGCGTTGAACGCCAGCGCTTCCGCTTCCAGTTTCTCTTTCAGGGCGGCGATGGCGGCGTGTTCGGCGGCCAGGCGCTTCTGCTCGGCCTGCAGCAGCTGCTCTGCCTGCTGCGCTTTTTCCTGTGCCAGTTGCGACGCTTGCGCCTGCGCAGCCAATGTAGCCTGGCCGGCGTCGACCTCGGCCTGCTCGGCTTCGTTCTGGCTGGCGGCCAGTTCCGCCGCCTGACGCGCCAGTTCGGCGCGTTCGTGCGCCAGGCTGGCAGCGCGCTGCTGCTCTTCCAGTTCGCGGGCTGCCGCCACGGCGGCTGCCTGCTCGGCCGCTTCGCGTGCCTTGGTTTCTTCGAGGGCCGCCGTTTCCGCTTCCAGCTTGGCGTGGCCGGCGATTTCCGCATCCTGTTCGGCGGCTACACGGGCCAGCGCCACGGCGCGCAACTGGCGGTCCACTTCGATGCGCGCTTCGGTGGCGGCCAGGATGCGCACGTCGGCATCGCGGCGCGCCTGCGCGCTGGCCACGGCGACCATTTCCAGGCGCTCGCGGTGGATGGCCGCGTCGCGCAATTCCTTTTCTGTCTGCAGGCGCAAACGCAGGGATTGCGCCGCATGGCGCTCCGATTCCGCCTGCGCCAGTGCGATGGCTTCGCGTTCCTGTTCCAGGTGCGCCAGCGCGCGCGCTTCTTCCAGGGCGCGCACTTCGGCGGCGGCGCGGTTGAAGGCCGATTCCAGCGCGATCTGGTCCGCGCGCTCGCGCTGCACCGTCAAGTCCAGTGCTTCGCTTTCCGCTTCGGCCAGCATCTGCGCCGTCTGGCGCGCACCGTGGGCATGACGCTCGCGTTCACGGGCCAGCACGGCGACCCGTGCATCGGCCGAGGCGATGCCAACCATTTCTTCCTTGGCCGCCTGCACGGCGGCGACGCGCTCGACGGCTTGCAGGCGCGCCTGCTCCGTCTGCACTTGCAATTCCTCGGCGGCGCGGGCTGCCTGCTCGGCCAGTTCAGACTGCACGGCCACTTGCTCGCTGGCGCGCAAGCGGCTTTCCTGTTCGGCGCGCGAACGCTGTTCCGCGGCCAGTCGAATTTCATTGTCCGACTCCACGCGGGCGCGCAGTTCGGCCGTCTCTTGCTTGACGGCTTCCAGGCGGGCCACGCTGGCCTGCGCGGCGGCGCGCATGGTATCGAGACGTTCGCGATTGGCAGCGATCGCTTCTTCGGCTGCCTGCGCATTTTGCTGTGCGGCGGCGGCGGCGGCCGCGTCGATGGCGGCGCGGTCCTCGGCCAGCGAGCGCACGCGCGCCTCGGCCAGGGCCCGGCTTTCAGCGGCGCAGGTGGCCTTCGCTTCCGCTTCCACGCGGGCTATCGCTTCGTGGATGGCTTTCAATTCCATTTTCTGGCGTTCGGCGGCTGGCGCCTTGCTGTCGGCTTCAGCTGCCGGCTCGGCTTGCGGCTCGAGCATCGCGGTGGCAGGAGCGGCAGGAAGCGGCGCTGGCGCCTCGGCCTTGCGCTCCAGGTCCTTGAAATCATGCAGCGAGACCATGCTGTCCTGGTCGAACTCGTCGTCGGCGGAGTACGCGACAGTGAGGGAAACGGCCTGGCGCTGATTTTGCTGTGCTTGCATGATTTCTCGCTTATTCGGGTGAATTCCGTTGCTTATGGGAATTTATTAGCACCATTATCGAGCAGGCATGCACAAATCAGCGCGGCAAGAAGAGCCTGTTTTACCGCTCTTTTCAGGATTTGCCAGGGATTTAAGCGCCCGAGAAAATGCTCAGGGCAAGGCGCATTGCCGAAGGCAGTACGAATAGTACGCCTAGGCAATGCAACGCCGCCATGGGCGTTTTATCGCGCGCTTAAATGGGCCAGAGCGGCGCTTCATCCATCAGTGCCACCTGTTCGCGCAACTCCAGGATACGGTCCTGCCAGTAGCGCTGCGTGTTAAACCACGGGAAGGCGACGGGGAAGGCGGGGTCGTCCCAGCGGCGCGCCAGCCAGGCCGAATAATGGATCAGGCGCAGGGTGCGCAGCGCTTCGACCAGGTACAACTGGCGCGGGTCGAAATCGCAAAAGTCTTCATAGCCGGCCAGGATGTCGCTCATCTGGCGCACCATGTCGCCCCGCTCGCCCGACAGCATCATCCACAGGTCCTGGATGGCCGGTCCCATGCGGCTATCGTCGAAATCGACGAAATGGGGGCCGGCGTCCGTCCACAGCACGTTGCCACCATGGCAATCGCCATGCGTGCGCAGCACGGCCACGTCGCCCGCGCGGTCATAGCAGCGCTTGACGCCATCGAGCGCCTGCTGCGCCACGCTGGAATACGTGGCCAGCAGTTCGGGCGGCAGGAAATTGCCCTCCAGCAAGAACTCGCGCGGCTCGACGCCGAACGTCTGGTGATCGAGCGCCGGCCGTTCCTTGTAGGTGGACAGCGCGCCGACGGCGTGGATGCGGCCGATGAAGCGTCCTATCCATTCCAGCGTGGCCGGATCGTCCAGCTCGGGCGCGCGTCCGCCGTGGCGGGGGAAGACGGCAAAGCGGAAGCCCTGGTACTGGTGCAGGGTGCTGCCATTGATTTCCAGCGCCGGCACCACCTGAATTTCGCGCTCAACCAGTTCGGAAACGAACGCGTGCTCTTCCAGGATGGCCGTATCGGTCCAGCGCGCGGGGCGGTAAAACTTGGCTACCAGGGGCGCGCCGTCTTCGATACCCACCTGGTAGACGCGATTTTCATAGCTGTTCAGGGCCAGCAGACGGCCATCGCCGCGCAAGCCCACGCTATCGAGGGCGTCGAGCACGCAATCGGGGCTCAGGGCGGAAAAGGGATGGACGGGCCGGTCGTCCTCGTGCGGCTGGTTTTCATTGTGCATAAGCGACATTGTAAGGCGCGCGCGGGCCGCCGGTGCAAACACTTAGGTGAGGAAGCGCAGCTAAGCGTATACTGGCGGCTTACATTCAATACAAAGAGCAAGCCATGCAACTCGAACAGCCATTATCAGAAAAAGAATTCGACGAATTAGACCAATTCCTGTTGTCGGACCGGTGCTCCGAAGACGCGATGACCATGGATATGCTGCACGGCTATCTGACGGCCGTCGCCATCGGCCCTGAACCGATCATGCCGGCCGAGTGGTTGCCGCGCGTCTGGGGCGAAGATGCCGAAGATGCACCGAAATTCAAGAACAGCAAGGAAGAAGAGCGCATCGTCAACCTGATCATGCGCTTCATGAACGAAGTGCTGGTGACGTTTGAAGTGGCGCCGAAAGAGTTCGAAGCCCTGTTCGTCGAGCACGACTACGAAGGCCAGACCCTGATCGACGCCGAAGCCTGGTGCTGGGGCTTCTGGGACGGCATGGAACTGCGTCCTGGTTCGTGGAACGAGATCTGGGATTCCGAAGTGGCCGAGCTGATGCAGCCGATCTACCTGCTGGGCGCCGACGAAATCAAGGAAGAAGAACTGAAACTGGTGGAAGATCCGGTCAAGGCGCACAAGCTGGCGCAGGAACTGGAAGCTAACCTGCCGGCCATCCACCGTTTCTGGGTACCGCGCCGCAAGGCACCGGTGCAAACCATGAAGCGCGAAGAGCCGAAAGTGGGCCGCAACGACGACTGCCCTTGCGGCAGCGGCAAGAAGTTCAAGAAATGCTGCGGCGCCGAGCCGGCAGCCGAGTAATACCGCAATAGCATCTCCCGCTGCGCCGGCGTCCTGCCGGCGCAGCGCTGGCGTTGGCCCACGGGCTATAATCGCCGCATGAAACTCCCCGACCTGAACCTGCTCGTCGCCCTCGACATCCTGCTCGAGGAAGGCAGCGCCGTGGCCGCCGCGCGGCGCATGAATTTGAGCGCACCGGCCATGAGCCGCACCCTGGCGCGCATCCGCGACGCCATCGGCGACCCCGTCTTCGTGCGCTCCGGGCGCGGCCTGGCACCGACCCCGCGCGCGCTGGAATTGCGCGAGCAGGTGCGCGGCGTGGTGGAGCAGGCGCACGCCATCTTCACCTCCGGCCGTGAAATCGACCTGCGCACCCTGGAACGCACTTTCAGCCTGTGCGCCAACGACGTATTTGTCGGTGCCTACGGCGGCAAGCTGCGCGACCTGCTGGCCATCCATGCGCCGCACACGGTGCTGCGCTTCGTGCCCGAAGGCGATGGCGCCACGGAAAACGACGCCCTGCACGCGGGCCGCATCGACCTGTACATCAGCGCGCGGCGCGCCTTTGCGCCCGACATCAAGCTGCAGCAGCTGTTTACCAGTTCCTTTGTCGGCATCGCCCGCAGCGACCACCCGATCTTCGACGGCCCCATCAACCTCGACAGCTTTACCGAGTACGAACATATCAGCGTCTCGCGGCGCGGCCTGGCGCGCGGCCCCTTCGATACGGCCCTGGCCGAACGGGGTTACATGCGCAGGGTGTCGCTGATCAGCCCTAATTTTCAGTCCGCCATCTTCGCCGTGGCCGATTCGCGCCTGCTGCTGCCGCTGATGCCTACGCCCCTGCTGGCCATCGTCGAGCGCCTGGGCTTGAAGCTGCGCACCTTCCAGCTGCCCATCCCCGTCGACAGTGTGGAAGTATTCCAGGCCTGGCACCCGCGCCTCGACCACGACCATGCGCACCGCTGGCTGCGGCGCATGATCAAGGAGCTGTGCGGCAGCACGCCACCAGACGCTTAGGGTCTGAGCCAACAATCATTGCACCAGACGCAATTCAGACTTCATTAATTATCAATTTTCACAAGATTAACGGCTACCTATACTGCGTGGACTGATCCTCATCCACGGAGTTCCCTGTGTCTGCTGTACCCCTTCCTGGCGCCGTCCCCGCGGCCGCGCCGCCCGCACCTCCCATCTTCGGCCTGCGCCTGGCCACGGGCCTGGCCGGCGTGCTGCTGGCCGTGCTGGTGTCCGGCCTGAATGAAAACATCACCAAGGTCGCGCTGGCCGACATCCGCGGCGCCATGGGCATCGCGCGCGACGACGCCAGCTGGCTCGTGGCCCTGTATGCGGCCGCCTCGGTATCGGCCATGGCGTTCGCGCCGTGGTGCTCCGTCACCTTCTCGCTGCGCCGCCTGACGGCCACCGCCATCCTCGTCTGCATGGCCGCCGGCCTGCTATGCCCGTTTGCACCGAACCTGTCCGTGCTGATGTTCCTGCGCGTGGTGCAGGGCGCGGCCGGCGGCGCCCTGCCGCCCATGCTGATGACGGTGGCGCTGCGCTTTCTGCCGCCGAATATCAAGCTGTATGGCCTGGGCGGCTATGCGCTGAGCGCCACCTTTGGCCCGAGTCTGGGCACGCCGCTGGCCGCCTTCTGGACCGAATACCTGGGCTGGCAATGGGCCTTCTGGCAAGTCGTCCCGGGCAGCATCGTCGCCCTGCTGATGGTGTCCTGGGGCTTGCCGCAAGACCCGCTGCGCCTGGAGCGCTTCCGCCAGTTCGACTGGCGCGGCCTGCTGCTTGGCCTGCCCGCCATCAGCATGCTGGTGGTCGGCATGCTGCAGGGCGAGCGCCTGGCGTGGTTCGCCTCGCCGCTGATCTGCGTGCTGCTGGGCGGCGGCCTCTTGCTGCTGGTGCTGTTCTTCATCAACGAGTGGTCGCATCCGCTGCCGTTCTTCAAGCTCCAGCTGCTGTCGCGGCGCAACCTCAGCCACGCCCTGCTGACCCTGGGCGGCGTGCTGTTCGTGCTGCTGGCCGTGATCCTGATTCCCTCGTCCTACCTGGCGCAGGTGCACGCCTATCGCCCGCTGCAAACGGCGCCCGTGATGCTGATGGTGGCGCTGCCGCAGTTGATCGCCCTGCCGCTGGTGGCCGCCCTGTGCAATATCCGCGCGGTCGACTGCCGCTGGGTGCTCGCCATCGGCCTGGCCCTGCTGGCCCTGTCCTGCGTGCTGGGAGCGCGCATGTCGCCGGACTGGATACGCACGCATTTCTACCTGCTGCAAGCGGTGCAGATCTTTGCGCAACCGATGGCCGTGATTCCCTTGCTGCTGCTGGCCACCACGGGCCTGGCGCCGCAGGATGGCCCGTTCGCCTCGGCCTGGTTCAACACCATCAAGGGCATGTCGGCCGTCGTCGCCACAGGCGTGCTCGATGCGCTGATCACGCGCCGCAATCATTTCCATTCGACGGTGCTCAGCGAGCGCCTGGGCAACCTGCCGGCCGGCGTGGACATGGCGGGAATTGCGCAGCGCATGCATGCGCAAGTCGTCACCCTGACCTCGTCCGACCTGTACCTCACCGTGGCCGCCATCGCGCTGGCCATGATCCTGATCATTCCCATCTTGCCGACGCGCGTCTATCCGCCGCGCGCCGCTTGAGTTTTCATTTTTACGAAAGAGCCTCACCATGAATGTCCCCATCCTGCGCTCGCGCGCTTTTATCCTCGGCCTGGCCCTGCTGGCCTGCGCCCTCGCCTTTTGCGCCTGGCAACTGTTGTTCGCCCGTGGCGAAGAACAAACCACCGATGACGCCTTTGTCAGCGCCGACTACACCGTGCTCTCCCCCAAGGTAGGCGGCATCGTGCGGGAAGTGCTGGTGGAAGACAACCAGACTGTCAAGGCGGGTCAGCTGCTGGCCCGCATCGACGACCGCGACTACCAGGCCGCCGCCGCCTCGGCCCGCGCCGAAGTAGCCGGCGCCGAGGCGCAGCTGGCCAATGCCCGCGCCACCTTGCAGCGCCAGCAATCGGTGATCGAGCAAGCCACGACCCTGGTCGAGGCCAACCAGGCGGAAGACAAACTGGCGCAGCAGGAGCTGGCCCGTTCACAGCACCTGGCCGGCCAGGGCGCGGGCAGTGTGCAAAACGCACAGCAGGCGCAATCGCGCTTTGACGTGAGCCGCGCGCGCCTGGCGCAAAACCGCGCCGCCCTGGTCTCCACCCGCAAGCAGACGGAAATTTTGCAGGCGCAGCAAGGCGCGGCCGAAGCGGCCCTGCTGCGCACCCGCGCCAGCCTGCAACGGGCAGAACTTGATTTGTCGCATACGCAGCTGCACGCCCCCATCGACGGCATCGTGGGACGCCGCGCCGTGCGCGTCGGCGCCCTCGTGGCTCCCGGCGCCAGCCTGATGGCCGTGGTGCCCTTGAACCGCAGCTTCGTCGTCGCCAACCTGCAGGAAACCCAGCTGACCCACGTGCGCCAGGGCCAACGCGCCATCATCGCCGTCGACGCCTATCCGGGCGTGCTCCTGCACGGCACGGTGCACAGCATCGCGCCCGCCACGGGCGTGACGTTTGCCGCCATCGCGCCGGAAAACGCCACCGGCAATTTCACCAAGGTGGTGCAGCGCATCCCCGTCAGGATCGCGCTCGATCCGGGCCAGGATGACGACAGCCGCCTGCGCGTGGGCATGTCGGCCGAAGTGCGCATCGATACGGCCATGCGCCGTCAACATCTGCAACAGGTGAGCGCGCGATGAAAGCACTGATCTTTATCACGGCCCTGGGCCTGGCCGGCTGCGGCAGCGTCGGCAGCGATTTCCAGCGCCCGCACAACGATCTGGGACAGCAATGGCGCCAGGCGGAGGATGCCCGTTTCGCCGCAGGGCAGGATGGCGCCATCGAGCAGCGCTGGTGGGACAGCTTTGGCGATACCACCCTGTCGTCCTTGCTGCAGCGCGCCGCCGGCGCCACCTCGACGTGCAGGCGGCAAGCAGCCGCCTGCAACAAAGCCGCGCCGCGCGCGGCGTGGCCGGCGCCGCGCAAGGCCCGTCCCTGGGCGCAAATGGCGGCTACAGCCGCGCGCGCAACAGCGAACAAGGCTTGAGCGACCCGTCGCGCAACAACGGCCAATCCGCCTACAGCCTGTGGCAAAGCAATCTCGATGCGGCCTGGGAGCTGGACTTGTGGGGCCGCGTGCGGCGCGAAGTGGAAGCGGCCGACGCCAGGGTCGAGGTGGCTTTGGAAACGCAGCGCGGCGTGCTGCTGGCCGTGCTGGCCGAGATGGCGCGCGACTACATCGAGTTGCGCGGCGCGCAGCAAACGCTGGCCATCACGCAGCAGCTGCTCGATATCGCCCGCCATACCCTGGACCTGACCCGTATCCGCCTGCAGGAAGGCGCGGCGACGCAGCTCGACGAAGCCGAGGCGGCGGCCCACGTGGCCACCATCGAAGCGCGCCTGCCGCCGCTGCAGCAGCGCGAGGCGCGCCTGGGCAATGCCCTCGCCCTCTTGCTGGCGCTGCCGCCGCAGTCCCTGCAGGCGGAACTGGCGGCCGGCAAGGACATTCCGGCCGTGGTCATGCAGGTGCAACTGGGCGTGCCGAGCAGCCTGGCCGGGCGGCGCCCCGACATCCGCCGCGCCGAAGCGCAGCTGCATGCGGCCACGGCCGCCATCGGCGTGGCGCAAGGCGATTTTTATCCGCGCATCACGCTCTCGGGCAGCATCGGCCTGCAAGCGATGCAGCTGTCCGACATCGGCTGGGACGCCAAGCGCTTTGCCTTCGGCCCCGGCTTCAGCGTGCCCCTGTTCGACGGCGGCCGCCTGCGCGGCAATCTGCAATTGCGCGAGGCGCAGCAACAGGAAGCGGCCATCGCCTACCGCCAGACGGTGCTGGCCGCCTGGCACGAGGTGGAAGACGCGCTCTCGGGCTACCAGGCCAACGCCCGCCGCCAGGCCAGCCTCGATGAAGCCGTCAAGCAGGGACGGCGCGCACTGGGCAGCGCGGAACTGCAGTATCGCCAGGGCGGCACGGACCTGATCAACGTGCTGCATGTGCAAAACACGCTCTTGAACAACGAAGCGGCGCTGGTCGACAGCCGCGCCACCGCTTCGCTGTCGCTGGTCCAGGTCTACAAGGCGCTGGGCGGCGGCTGGCAAGCATTTTCAACCACATCACAAGGAAGCACGCCATGAAACCGAATCCCGCACACTTCTCCATCCACGACGTCAGCGACTTTCCCATCGTGCGCTTTCGCCCTGAAACGGCCGTCACCGGCTATGCCCCGCTGTGGGAAAACGACATGGACGCCCTGCTGCGCCACGGCGAACCGTTCGTCATGCTGTTCGAAGAGGAACGCAGCGACGAAGCGCACATCGACCGCAAGCGGCGCGGCCTGTGGCTCAAGCACAACAAGGTAGCGCTGGCCGCCCTTTGCCGGGGCCTGGTGTCGGTCGAGGCGGACGCGGAACAACGCGCGCGCCTGCAGGCGATGGCGGCCGGCGCCATGAAAGCCTTCGGCATCCTGCAGGAGGTGGCGGCCACGCGCGAACAGGCCGAGGCCCTGATGGTGTGGCTGCTGGGCAGCGGCCAGATGGCGCGGCCGCGCGCGGCGGACGTCTGGTGAGCGAGTGAATAAGTGAGTCAGGCTGCCCTGCGTACCGCGCTTCTGGCAGGGATGACGCAGACGTCGCCATCGCTGTTGGTCGCCGTCGTCAGGGCGATGCCGTACAGCGCGGCAAGGGCGGGCACGGCACCGGCATCGCTGGCGATATCGGCGACCAGCTGGCCCGAGCGCACCAGCAGCAGCCGCTCGAAGCCCAGCAACGCGTGATTGATGTCGTGCAGGATGGCGACGACGGCGTGGCCGCGCGCGGCGCAAAACTGCTGCAGGCTATCGAGCAGATCGAACTGCAGGCCGGGATCGAGCGCCGCCAGCGGTTCGTCGACCAATATCAAGCCATCCTGCACATCCCACATCTGCGCGAAGGTGCGCGCCAGCTGCACCCTGGCCTGTTCGCCGCCGGACAGGGTGTCCAAACGGCGGCCCAGCAGATGCGCGGCATGCGCCAGGGCGGCCGCATCCTGTACGATCTGTCCCAGTTGCGGATCGATCAGGCGCGCCACCCGTCCCAGGCCGATCACCAGCTCGCACTGCAATCCGAAGGCCACATTCGACCCTTGCGGCAGAACGGCGCGGCGCCGCGCCAGTTCGGCCAGCGGCCACTGCGCCAGCGGCCGGCCGGCGAACGCCACCTGGCCCGCCTGCGGATGCAATTCGCGCGCCATCAGTTTGAGCAGGGTCGACTTGCCCGCGCCACTGGGGCCGAGGATGGCGATGCGCTCGCCGGGATGCACCTGCACATTGAAGGGGCCAAAGTACTGCTGGCCCAGTTGCGTGGTGGCGAAGGAGAGTTCCAGCAGGGGCGTCATGCTTATCCTTTCAGGTGCTGCTGTGGCGGAAACGCCGCAACAGCATCAGGAAAAAAGGGCCCGCCCAGCAAGGCCGTAAAAATACCGACGGGGACTTCCGCCGGGATGGCGACCGTGCGCGCCAGCGTGTCGGCCAACAGCAGCAGCAAGCCGCCCATCAGCATCCCCAGCGGCAGCACGCGACGCTGATCGGCTCCCAGCCAGGTGCGCACCAGGTGCGGCGCGATCAAACCGATGAAGCCGATGCCGCCGCACCATGCGACGGCAAAACCCGTCAGCACGGCCACCAGCACGATCACCTGCGTGCGCAGCCGGCCCACGTCGATGCCCACGTGCAGCGCCTGCGCCTCGCCCAGCGCCAGCGCGTTCAGTGAGCGCATCAGGACACGCGTGGCACACAGCGCGCCGGCCAGCACCAGCAGCAAGGCCGCCACCTGGCGCCAGCTGCCGGCCGACAGCGAGCCAAGGGTCCAGAAAGTCAGGGTGCGTAATTGATCGTCGCTGGCCAGGTAGATGCACAGGCCCATGACAGCCACCGTGATGGCGTTCAGCGCCACGCCCGTCAGCAGCAGGCCGACGATGGAGCCCGGCGTGGCCCAGCGGGCAACGCGGTCGAGCAGCACGCAAATGAGCATGGCGCCGGCAAACGCGGCGGCCGGCAATAGCCATACGCGCAGCTCGGGCGCCACGTGCAGGCTGGCCGCGAAGACGATGGTGGCCGCCCCCGCGCAGGCGGCGCCGCTGCTCACGCCCAGCAGCCCCGGGTCGGCCAGCGGATTGCGAAACAGCCCTTGCGTCAGGCCGCCGGCCAGCGCCAGCGCGGCGCCGATCAGGATCGCGAACAGGGCGCGCGGCAGGCGGATATGCCACAGCACATAGGCGCCGCCGGACTGCGCCGCGTCGCCAGATTGAAACGGCGCCAGCCAGTCGGCCAGGGTCACCGGCACGGCGCCTGCCTGCACGGCGGCGAGCAAGCCGCAAGCCAGTGCAACGGCCAGCAGCCCGCCAGCGCTCCAGCGTGGCCAGCGCCAGGGCGCGACGGACACCGCGAAGGCCACGCTCATGCGGCCATGGCTTGCGCGAAGGCGGCGTCCAGGTCGGCCAGCGCCTGCGGCATGCGCGGGCCAAAGCCCAGCAGCAGCATGGCTTCCTGCGAGACGATGCGGTGCTTGCGCCCGGCCGGTGTCTGCGCCAGTCCTGGCAGTTTCAAGATGCCGTCCACGCCGCCCGAAGCCTTCAAGCCCTGGTCCGTGACGAGCACGATGTCGGGCCGCGCGGCGATCACGGCTTCCGGCGTGAGCGGCTTGTAGCCGGCAAATCCGCCCTGCCCGCCCATCACGTTGACGGCGCCCGCATACGCCAGCATGGCGTCGGCGCCCGTCTCGCGCCCACCCACCATCACCTGGTTGGGCGCATGCGCGAGGATGAACAGCACGCGCACGGCTGATTGTACCGGTGATTGGCTGCGCTGGCGCACCTTGGCCAGGGCACCGTTCCACTGCTGTTGCAAGGCTTGCGCCAGGCGCGCGGCGGGGTCAGTACGTCCCGTGATCTGGCCCACCTGTTTCACGCGTTCGAGCAAGCCTTCGAATTTGTTATTCGCGTTCAGCACCGCCACCGGCACGCCAGCGTCGCGCACCTGGCGCAGCACCGCTTGCGGCCCCGCTTCCTCGGTGGCGATCAACTGCGTGGGAGCCAGCGACAGCACGCCCTCGGCTGACAAGGTGCGCGCGTAACCCACCTGCGGCAGCTGTTGCGCCACGGCCGGATACAGCGAGGTGGTATCGACGCCCACCAGTTCGCCCTGCGCCTCGAGCGCATAGACGATTTCCGTCAGGGCGCCGCCCACGCTGACGATGCGCCGCGCCTTGACAAGCGGCTTGGCCGCGTCGCTGACGGCGGCCAGTACCTGCATCGGCGCGGCCAGCGCCAGCGCTCCCGCTCCCATTTTTTTCAGCGCGATGCGGCGCGCCACGCTGGCGGCGATCATGCGGCGCATAGTTCGCCCTCCTGCGCCACTCTTTCGACGATATGGCGCCATTCGCACAACTCATGCACGCCCGGCTTGCGTTCGCCGAAGAACATGACGATGGTGTCGCCCTTGGCGTCGAACAGTTCCACGGACGTCACCAGGCCATCGACTGTCGGCTTTTTCACCACCCAGGCGCTGGCGATATGGTCTTCGCGCAAATGCAGGTTGAAGCGCGTGTCGAGGACATTGATCCATGGCCCCATCACGGCGATCTTGTGCACGGGGCCAGAATGGATCTGGATCATGCCGGCATTACCGACGAAGGCCATGATGGACACTTTTTCAAGGGCGGCGCTATTGAGCAGGTCGAGCACGCAGGATTTGTCGAGCTGCTGCACGAAGCGCGCCTCGGCCAAGCGCAGGCCTTGCAGGCGCGAGACCGAATATTTTTTCAGCACGGTGAAAAATTCATGCGTGTCGCGCAAGTCGGCCCACGCGGCGCGAAAGCCGGCCACGTCGATCTGCGCGTCGGGCAGTTCGGCCGGCGACGCCGCCGGCGCCGTCACCGCGATGCCGGCTGCCTGGTTCGCGTCGGCAAAATGCGTCACCAGCGCGTCGTAAGCGGCAATGTCGCTTTGCGGCTTCAGGAAAATCTTGTGCACGGCATGGCCGGCCGCATCGAAAAATTGCAGGCTGTGCTGCACTTCCTTCTCACCCATCTCCCGTACGGCAAAGCCATGCGCCCACTGGCGGTAAAACACGCGCAAGTCGATGTCGCCACCGAGCACCAGGCCCACATGATTGTTGTGGCTGGCTTTTCGATAGACGCCCGTCTTTTCATGCACGCACGAAGCGTTGCGCGTCAGCGCCATGACTTCGCCCAGCGGTTCCAGCGCGGCGATGATGGCGGGCCAGTCAGCCTGCAGGCGCTCGGCGCCCAGCAAGGCGCCATTCGCCAGCGACAAGCCGGCATGCGAGGCGATCAGCTCGCCTTCGGCAATGGCCAGTTCCTCGGCGATATCGCGGTGGCGGGCTTTTTTTTTCGCGGCGCAGGCGGGCAAATTCACTGGCGACCAGCTCGGTATTGCAAATGGGGAAGGTGCTCGACACGGTGTCTCCTTTCAAGGCGAACACTGGCTGGCATGGGCTGGCTGGTGGTGGGGGAATCTTGACATGGATTATAAATGAGAATCATTCGCAATCAAGGCTTATTTGTGTGCGCACCTGAAAGCGGACGAAAAAAAAGCGCCGCGACAGGAAACCCGTCGCGGCGCAAAGGAGACCGATCGGTATTGCCGATCAGTTCAGGAAAAAAAGGTCAGGCGCTGGCCTGCACGGCCGGCATGGATACTGGCTTGGCAGTGGGTCGCTGCGCCAGCAAGACCACGGCGGCCAGCACCATGGCGCCGCCCAGCAATTGCGTGCCGCTGACGGATTCCTTCAGCAAGGTCACGCCGGAACGCCATCGTGATGACAGGTTCAAACGTGGAAATGATGGACGCCTTGGCCGCGCCGATTTGCGCCACGCCGGCAAAGAAGGCGGCAATGGCGATGGCCGTCGAGAACAGGGCGATGGCGCTGACGGCCAGCCAGCCCGTCGCCGTGCCCGGCAAGGACACGCCTTGCCACAAGGCAATCGCGCTGTTCGACAAGCCGGCCGTGCCCAGTATCACCACGCAAGCGGCCAATGGGTGAATATTCTCGCGGCTTTTCGACAGACTGTTGCCAAACAGGATGTACACGGCGTACACGCCGGCGGCCATCAATGCCAGCGCGATGCCGATGGGCTGGCCCTGCAGCTTGCCGCCCAGGGTGATGGCCATGCCGGCAATCGCCAGCGCCATCAGCACCAGCATGCGCCGGTCCAGCTTTTCCCAGCCCAGCGCCAGTGCGAGGATGGTGACCAGCACGGGATACACGTACAGCAGCATGCCGCACAGACCGCTGCTGGCATACATCAGGGCATTGAAATAGCCTTGCGACTGGGCCGTGTACATCAGGCCCATCAGCATGTAGCCAGCCAGCAGACGGCCGCGCGGCAAGCGCCAGCCGCCCAGCCACACGAGCGGCAGCAGCAGCATGGCGGCGATGACGAAACGCAAGGCCAGCATGGTCGACGGGTTGACCCCGGACGCATATGCCGCCTTGGCAAACACTGCGGAACTGCCGAAACCGGCGGCCGAGAGCAACACCAGCGCAACAGCGCGGCGATCAGACATGACTAAACCTCTTTGAATACACCTGGGCAAACCTGCTGCGCATCGCGACGGTTTTCCCAGGCGTTGTAAATATAAATGCCAAGCAAGGCTGGGGGTGATTCATGCGTGAATCATATTGCGGGTCACTTCACGCATAGCCGGCATCATATTCGCTTGCGCAAAATGAAACAAACCAATATTCTTCACGGATAGGCCAAATAATACTGAGGCTCAATTCTCTTGAAGAGTGCCATGTCACGTCCCTTGCCCCCACTCGCCGCCCTGCACGCCTTCGAAGCGGCCGCCCGCCATGAAGGTTTCCAGCGCGCGGGCGAAGAATTGCACGTCTCGGCCGGCGCCATCGGCCACCACGTGAAACAGCTGGAAGCGTGGCTGGGCATCGTGCTGTTCCAGCGCCTGCCGCGCGGCGTGGTGCTCACCAGCGCCGGCCAGCGCTATGCGGCCTCGCTGGGGCCCATCCTCAACCAACTGGCCGAGGTGTCCGAGCAGGCGCGGCGCCAGGGCGATGACAAGGTGGTGACGGTGACGGCCACCAGCTCGCTCGTCTCGCGCTGGCTGATGCCGCGCCTGGGCCGCCTGCGCGACCGCTATCCGCAGATCGAACTGCGCGTGCTGGCCTCGATGCACCCGGTCGACTTGGCGCGCGATGGCGTCGATGTGGCCATTCGCCTGGGACCGGGCCGCTATCCGGGCCTCAAAGTGGATTTGCTGATGGAAGAATGGTTTTCCGCCGTCTGCAGCCCCGGCTTTCGCGCCAACGCGGCCAGCCTGCGCCAGCCCGCTGATCTGCTGCGTTATCCGCTGCTGCACGATGAACCGGAAGTGCATTTACCCGGCGAAATCGACTGGACCCGCTGGCTGCACAGTTGCGGCGTGCATTACAGCGGCAATAGCGGCAACAGCGGCGCGCGCTTTTCACATACATATTTATGCCTGGACGCGGCCGCCAGCGGCCAGGGCGTGGCCATCGCCGCCAGCCCCCTGATCGGCGACGATCTGCGCTCGGGCCGCCTGGTGCGCGTGTTCGAACACGCCGTGCGCGGCCCCCACTGCTATTATCTGCTGCGCTCGCCCCAGGCGGAAACGCGGCCCCTAGTGCATGCATTCTGCGAATGGCTGATCGCCGAGGCGCGCGCCGACCAGGAAACTGTCTGGCCCACCGTGGAGACCGCATGACGAGCAGGGAACTGACGCGCAGCGCCGAATATATAGTCCAGCATGCATATGAACAGGTCAGCGTAACTGCGTCCGATGGACGGCGGCAAGAGCTGGGCGAATTCTATGGCGACCCGGCCGTGGCCTTGATCGACATCAATGAACAATGGTGCGCCGTGGCGGGCGAGGGATTGGTGCTGTGCCGGCTGGGCCAGCCGTTCGGACATTGCGTGGGCTATTTCCGCGAACCCGGAGCAACCGTCTGGGTCATGGAACTACGGCAAACAGGGCCGTTTGCGCTGGAGTGGCAGGATGAGGATGGCGCTTGGCACACCCTAGACTTCTCGGTACGACTGTAACGGGACCTTCGCGACGCCTCACAAAACCGTAGCGAGCGGAAGGGAGAGGTGGCTAAGAAGCGCAACCGTACTTTTAGTACGGTGAGCATCGCAGGCCGCCTATACCGACGCGCAGTAGGGTTTGTGAGGTGTCCTCACGTTATAGCTTGATGAAATGCTCGCGGTAGTATTTCAGCTCTTCGATCGATTCCAGGATGTCGGCCAGGGCCGTGTGCTTCTGGTGTTTCTTGAAGCCGGTGGCGATTTCCGGTTTCCAGCGCTTGCACAGCTCTTTGAGTGTCGACACGTCAACATTGCGATAGTGGAAGAATGCTTCCAGCTTCGGCATGCCACGTACCATGAAGCGGCGGTCCTGGCCGATGGTGTTGCCGCACATGGGCGATTTGCCTGCTGGTACGTATTTCTTCAGGAACGCGATCAGTTCCGCTTCCGCCTGGGCTTCCGTCACGGTCGACGCTTTCACCTTGTCGATCAAGCCGGAGCGGCCATGCGTGCCCTTGTTCCAGGCATCCATCTTGTTCAGGGTTTCATCCGATTGATGGATCACAAACACGGGGCCTTCGGCCAGCAGGTTCAAGTGCATATCCGTCACTACCACCGCCACCTCGATGATGCGGTCGGTATCGGGCTCCAGGCCTGTCATTTCCATGTCGACCCAGACCAGGTTCATCTCATTTGGACGTGCAGGTACGGCAGGTGCGGGGGTGGATGCAGTTAAGTCGGTCGCTTGTGACATAATTCTCTCTTGGCCTAATCAAACTAAATAATCAGCCATTTTCTCACAGGCACAGAATGTATTCACTCGCGTTTTCGATTTTGTTTGTATCCGTCCTCGTTTTGACCCTGGCCGTGCGCTTCTGGCTGGCCTCGCGGCAGATTCGTCATGTGCTCGCGCACCGCGCCGCTGTCCCCGCGGAATTTGCGGAAAAGATCCCGCTGGCCGCGCACCAGAAGGCCGCCGACTACACGGTGGCGAAGACCAAGTTCGGCTTGCTGACCCTGCTGATCAACTATGCCGTGCTGATCGGTTTTACTTTGCTGGGCGGCCTGCAATGGCTGGCGCTGTACTTGCATGAATGGATGGGGCCGGGCTCGCCCATGCTGTATCAGATCGGCCTGATCGCCGCCTTTGCCGCCATTTCCGGCCTGATCGACCTGCCCTTCGACTATTACCGCCAGTTCGTGCTGGAGCAGCGCTTCGGCTTCAACACCATGGCGCGCAAGCTGTTCTTCACGGACATGCTCAAAGGCGTGGGCCTGGGCGCCGTCATCGGCCTGCCGCTGATCTGGGTCGTGCTGACCCTGATGGCCAAGTCGGGCGACCTGTGGTGGCTGTATGCGTGGTTCGTCTGGAGCGGCTTCCAGTTGCTGATGATGGTCCTGTTCCCGACCGTCATCGCACCGCTGTTCAACAAATTCACGCCGCTGGCCGACGAATCCTTGAAAAGCCGCATCGAAGGCTTGATGCAGCGCGTCGGTTTCGCCTCGAAAGGCTTGTTCGTCATGGATGGCTCGAAGCGCAGCGCACACGGTAATGCGTATTTCTCGGGTTTTGGCGCCAACAAGCGCATCGTCTTCTTCGACACCCTGCTGTCGCGCCTGGCACCGCAGGAAATCGAAGCCGTGCTGGCGCATGAACTGGGCCACTTCAAGCTCAAGCACATCGTCAAGCGCATCGTCATGATGTTCCTCATCTCGCTGGGCTTTTTGGCGCTGCTGGGCTTCCTGAAGACGCAGCCGTGGTTTTACGCGGGTCTGGGCGTGGACCCTGTCGCCCTGGCGCTGACGGGCCAGCCAACGGATGCGCTTGCACTGCTGCTGTTCATGCTGGTATTGCCGGTCTTCACTTTCCTGTTGGGACCGTTGACCTCGCTCAGCTCACGCAAGCACGAATTCGAGGCCGATGCCTTTGCCGCCACGCACACGCAGGCGGACGACCTGGTCTCGGCGCTCGTGAAAATGTATGAAGACAATGCGTCGACCCTGACGCCCGACCCGCTGCACTCGGCCTTCTACGACTCGCACCCGCCGGCCAGCGTGCGCATCCGCCACTTGAAAGGGGCTGCCACATGAATACGCCATCGACCTCGCAAGACCTGGCCCAACTGTCCTGCGCGCCGCGCCAGCAGGCACTGGGCGACACGGACATCGCCACCCTGCACGCCTTGCTGCCCCAGTGGACCTTGCAAAATGGCAAGCTGTGCCGCGACTTCGGCTTCAAAAATTACTACCAGACCCTGGCGTTCGTGAACGCCCTGGCCTATATGACCCATACGCAAGACCACCATCCGGAGCTCATCATTACTTACAAAACCTGCGCCGTGCGCTACGACACGCACTCGGTCAACCAGGGCGCCGGCGGCCTGTCCGAAAACGACTTCATCTGCGCCGCCAAGGCAGACCTCATCTACCAGAGCAGCCAGGTGGCCCCATGAGCGAAGGCAAGTTGACGGGCATCATCATCGCCGCCCACGGCCGCCACTACCTGGCCGACGTGGATGGCGCCAAGCTGCAATGCGTGACGCGCGGCAAGAAAACCAATGTGGCCGTGGGCGACATCGTGCACCTGACGCGCACTTCCAACGACCAGGCCGTCATCGACCGCATCGAGGAACGCAAGACCCTGCTGTACCGCTCGGACCAATATAAATCCAAGCTGCTGGCCGCCAATCTGACGCAGCTGTTCATCGTCGTGGCGACGGAACCGGGCTTTGCCGACGATCTGATCTCGCGCTCGCTGGTGGCGGCCGACGCGGCCGGCATCGAGGCGCGCATCATCCTGAATAAAACGGATGTGACCGCTTCGCTGGAGCGGGCCCGCGAACGCCTGCTGCCGTATTCCTCGATGGGTTATCCCGTCGATGAAGTGTCGGCGCGCGCCGACCCGGAACACGCCGTGGCCACCCTGGCGCCGCTGCTGGCGGGCCAGTCGTCTATCCTCATCGGCCAGTCGGGCATGGGCAAGTCGTCCCTGATCAACCTGCTGGTGCCGGATGCGGACATCGCCGTGCGGGAAATCTCGGCCGCGCTCGACACGGGCAAGCACACGACGACCTTTACGCGCCTGTACAAGCTCGATGAACTGGGCGCGAACAGCTCCATCATCGATTCGCCCGGCTTCCAGGAATTTGGCCTGTACCACCTGTCCGAGGGCATGCTGGAGCGGGCCTTCCGCGAATTCCAGCCCTACCTGGGCGGCTGCAAGTTCTATAACTGCCGCCACCTGATCGAGCCGCAGTGCGCCATTCTGCAAGCCTTGTCTGAAGGCAAGATCGCCAAGATGCGCCACACCCTGTACGGCCAGTTGCTGCACGAATCGGCGCAAACGCTGTATTGAGAAATATTTTTCTCATTCAAATTTAGCGCCGCCAAACACCCGGCAGGCGAAATTTAATTTCGCCGCCGAGCCCGCCTTCCGACTTTAATCCCAAAACCATTCATCTGCCGTTTTATGCATTTCATGACGTAAAACCTGCCTTCCATCGCCTGCCGCTGGCGCTGGCCAGGCACGTTTGCTAACTTGACACCAGTCCCTGCCGGAAAGCTGCCAGCGACCACACGATCTAACTCCAACCACTCCCGTCATCCTGATCGAAGGTGAATGTCATGCATACCAAACGCCTCCTCCCCATTATCGCCGCCCTGTTCGCATTTGTCGGCGGCACCGCCCAGGCCCAAACTGCCGCTGGACCGCAAACCACTGACAGCGTGCGCGTCACCTCTGGCAACGACTATCACGTCACGGCCCAGGAAGCCTTCGACATCGAACAGCAATACCGCATGTCAAATGGACAACGCCTGGAAGTCCACCAGCAGGGCAACCATTTCTTTGGTCGCCTGATCGACGACCGTGAATGGCAGGAAAAGCCCAGCGTGGAAATCTACCCCACCGGGCCGGGCCAGTTTGTCAGCAAAAAGGGCGCGACCTTCGTTTTCAGCAATGTGGGGGAGCGCGTGGTGATCGACGATGCCCAGTTCTTGCCCGGCTTGCACATGCCCGCTGGCATGCACAGCGCCAGCACCATGAGCGGCAGCGGCAGCATCCGCCTGGTGTCGCGTTAAGCGCCACCAGCCGTCGGTGGCACGGCAGGGTAAACGCCCTGCCATGCCGTCCGTGCGGGACGCACAATTCTGTCCGGCACACTGAACAATTCCCCTGAATGCAGCTTACAATGCCATCACACATGGCCTGTGCGGTCGCAGGCTGGCGCCACTGTTTGCGGGGAGAATGCTTGAATGGAAATGTTCGCGCTCGAACACGACGTAGCGCAGTGGGAAAGCGCATTGCTGCCGTTGCGCGGCGCCGGGCGCGTACCGCTGCTGCTGTTGCTGTCCTGGCATTTGCGCCAGCGTGATTGCAACAGAGCAATTGAGCTGAGCGAGGAAGCGCATCTGCTGCTGCCGCTGGCCGGCCTGGAAGCGGCAGCACAGGAACAGGCGCGCGCGCGTTTGCAACTGGTGCAGGCGGAAGTGGCATGGCTGCAAGGTGCGCTCGATGCGGCCGAAAGCCTGGCCATGGCGGCGCACGCCATCCTGTGCGCGCACGGCGACGGCGCCGGCTGCGCCGACGCCCACTGGCTGCAGTCCTCGATCGCCGTCGACCGCGGTGACCATGCACGCTGCGATGCCGAGCTGCAGGCCGCTGCGGAGCAAGCGCGCAGCGCCGGCGATGCGATGCGCGCCAGCCTGGCCGACGCGGCCACGGCGCGCTGGGCCGTGTTGCGCGATGCGCCGGCCGCGCAAGCGCGTTGGGGCAGCCATTTCCAGGCCGACAGCGCCAGCGGTAAGCTGCCCGCGCCGCTGGCTGCCTGGGTGCATGACTTCCGCGGCTTGCTGGCGCACACCTCGCGCGACCTGGGCACGGCCGCCGGCCACTACATGCAAAGTTACGAGGCGGCGCTGGAAAGCGGCCAGCTGCGCGGCGCCATCACGGCCGCCATCAATATCGGCGACTGCTTCGCCAGCCTCAACGACAACGAATCAGCCCTCGAATGGATGCAGTGCGCGCTGGATCTGGCCCGCCCCACCGGCTGGCCGCGCAGCATCGGCGCCTGCCAGACGCATACGGCCGAAACCATGCGCAAGCTGGGACGGCTGGCCGCCGCCGAAGACTTGCTGCGCCAGGCGCTGCTCATCCTGGCGCCCGTGGCGGGCGCGCGCACCTATGCCAACGCCCTGTTCCACCTGGGCGAGCTGAGCCTGGACAAGGGCGACTACGACACGGCGCTCGATGCCTTCAGCCGGCTGGCGCAGCGCGCCGAAGCGCTGGGCCAGGCCGATTTCCGCAGCATGGCGCAGCGCGGCAGCGCCCACGCGCTGTCTTACCTGGACCGTCCGGACGAGGCGCTGCAGGCGGCCGAACGGGCTTGCCAGCTGGCCACCGCGCAGGGCGACGCCATGCACCAGGTGGCGGCGCTGCGCGTCTTGTCCATGTTGCATGCGCGCCATGAACTGCCGCCGCCCGCAGGCATGCTGGAACGCAATCCCGCCCTGCATTTCCTGCACCAGGCGCTGCAGGTGGCTGCCTCCATCGAAGGCTATTCGCCGCCCGGCGAACTGCTCGATGCGCTGGCGCGCGAATACGCACACGCGGGCGACTATGCGCGCGCCTACGATATCGCCCTCGATGCAGGCATGGCGCGCGAAAAAGCCACACCCAGCAAGCGAGCAACCGCGCCACCGCCATGCAGATCTACCACCAGACGGAACATGCGCGCTCGGAAGGCTATCACCACCGCGAGCTGGCCGCCTCCGAAGCGCGCCGCGCCGAAGTGCTGCAACAGACCAGCGACACCCTGGAACGGCTGTCGGCCATCGGCCAGGAAATCACCACCCACCTCGACGCCAGCGCCGTATTCCAGGTACTCGACCGCCACGTGCATGCCTTGCTGCCAGTCAACACCTTCGCCGTCTACATGCTCGACGCAGGGGGCACGGCGCTGCGCCGCGCGCACGGCATGGAAGCGGGCCGGCCCCTGTCCGACAACGCCATTCCGCTGAGCAACCCGCGCGCCTATTCCGTGCGCTGCCTGCTGGGCCGGCGCGAAGTGTATATCGACCAGGTACCGCCGAAGCGCCACGCCTACACGGTGCCCGGCACCCTGCATAACCAGAGCGTGCTGTACGTGCCCTTGACCGTGGGCGAGCGCGTACTGGGCGTGATGACGGTGCAAGCTTGCCATGCCCATGCCTACGGCGAACGCGAACGCCTGATCTTCCGCACCCTGTGCGCGTATGGCGCCATCGCGCTCGACAATGCCAGCGCCTACCGGCAACTGCAAGATGCACAGGCGCAATTGGTATCGCAGGAAAAACTGGCCGCCCTCGGTTCCCTGATGGCCGGCGTGGCGCATGAACTCAATACCCCGATCGGCAATAGTTTATTAATCGCCAGCACCATGCAACAAAAGACGGAAGACCTGGAACGCCTGATGACCGGTCCCGGCCTGCGCCGCTCGGACCTGGCCGCCTTCATCGACGATGCGGGCAAGGCTTCGGCGCTGGTGATGCGCGGCCTGCGCAGCGCGGCCGACCTGGTCAACAGCTTCAAGCAGGTGGCCGTCGACCGCACCACCGAGCAGCGGCGCCGGTTTGACTTGCAACAAGTGAGCAATGAAATCATCGCCACTGTCATGAACCGCATCCGCAGCTCGGGCCACCGCATCGAAGTGGAGATCGACTTCGGCATCGCCATGGACAGCTATCCCGGCCCGCTCGGCCAGGTGATCACCAATTTGATCAACAATGCCCTGCTGCACGCCTTCGCCCCCACGCCCAACGATGGCGCCGCAGGCACGGGCTGCATGCGCCTGTCCGCCAGGACGGAGGCGGCACGCGTGCAGATCGTCTTCGAGGACAATGGCGGCGGCATCGCCGAACAGCATTTGTCGCGCATCTTCGACCCTTTCTTTACTACCAAGCTGGGCCAGGGTGGCAGCGGCCTGGGTTTGTCGATCAGCTACAACATCGTCACGGCCCTGCTGGGCGGCACCATCCAGGTGGCCAGCAGCCCCGCCGGCACGCGTTTCACCCTGGACTTGCCCTTGGTAGCGCCCCAGCTGGACGGCGCTGCGCCCGCCAGCATCTATTAATCCACCCCCTTTGCCCGGGCGCAGGCTTGCCTATACAAGTACGCGCCCGGCCAGTCTTTCCAATCTAAAAGCAAAACCCTTATAATTGAACGGCTGAAGTACTTGCCATTGCATTATTTTCAACTTGGCAAACCGCATCGTACCGCGCGACAGGCGTCGCGCTGGCACCGATCAACACAGCAGCGCGCCGGGCGAGGCAGTCATCAGCACGAGATGTTTTACGCTGATGCAACCCGGCGGGAAAGGCACGCCGCCGGCGGCCTGCGCATCTTCAAGTGGTCATTATGTCGACAAAAAAACCGATCAAGCACTACCTCCAGTTCTCCGATTTCACGTTGGAAGAGTACGAATATGTGATCGAACGCGCCCATCTGATCAAGCGCAAGTTCAAGAACTACGAAATCTACCATCCACTGATCGACCGCACCCTGGTGATGGTCTTTGAAAAGAACTCGACCCGCACCCGCCTGTCTTTCGAGGCCGGCATGCACCAGCTGGGCGGCGCCGCCATCTACCTGAACACGCGCGATTCCCAATTGGGCCGCGGCGAGCCGGTGGAAGACGCGGGCCAGGTCATGTCGCGCATGTGCGACATCATCATGGTGCGTACCTTCGGCCAGGAAATCATCGAGCGTTTCGCCGCCAATTCGCGCGTGCCGGTGATCAATGGACTGACCAATGAACACCACCCTTGCCAGGTCTTTGCCGACATCTTCACCTACATCGAACACCGCGGCTCGATCGCCGGCAAGGTCGTCGCCTGGATCGGCGACGCCAACAACATGCTGTACTCGTGGCTGCAGGCGGCCGAAGTGTTCGGCTTCCACGTCAATGTATCGACACCCAAGGGCTACGACATCGACCTGTCGCAAGTCAAGACCGAGCGCTACACCTTCTTCGCCAATCCCTCCGACGCCTGTGCAGGCGCGCACCTGGTCAACACGGACGTGTGGACCAGCATGGGCTACGAAGCGGAAAACGCGGCCCGGATCGCCGCCTTCGACGGCTGGATCGTCGACGGCGCGAAGATGGCCCGCGCCGCGCCCGACGCCCTGTTCATGCACTGCCTGCCCGCCCACCGCGGCGAGGAAGTGGCCGCCGAAGTGATCGACGGCCCGCAATCGGTGGTGTGGGACGAAGCGGAAAACCGCTTGCACGTGCAAAAAGCGCTGATTGAATACCTGTTACTCGGTAAAATCCAATAATTCGCCTGGAACTGCAGAACTCCCGGCAGCATCGCAACACATACATCGACAACGACAACTGGAAGCAATATGAGCGACATTAAAAAAGTAGTCCTGGCCTATTCGGGCGGACTCGACACCTCCGTCATCCTGAAATGGCTGCAAGATAACTACCAGTGCGAAATCGTCACCTTCACGGCCGACCTGGGCCAGGGCGAGGAACTGGAACCGGCGCGCGCCAAGGCCATCAAATTCGGCATCAAGCCGGAAAACATCCATATCGAAGATGTCCGCGAAGAATTCGTGCGCGATTTCGTCTTCCCGATGTTCCGCGCCAATACCGTGTATGAAGGCGAATACCTGCTGGGCACCTCGATCGCCCGTCCACTGATCGCCAAGCGCCTGATCGAAATCGCCAACGCCACGGGCGCCGACGCCATCTCGCACGGCGCGACCGGCAAGGGCAACGACCAAGTTCGCTTTGAACTGGGCGCCTACGCCCTGAAGCCAGGCGTGAAAATCATCGCTCCATGGCGCGAGTGGGATCTGCTGTCGCGCGAAAAACTGCTGAAGTACGCGGAAGACGCCGGCATCGAAATCGACATGAAGCACAAGAATGGCGGCGCGCCATACTCGATGGACGCCAACTTGCTGCACATCAGCTTTGAAGGCCGCCACCTGGAAAACCCGAGCGCCGAAGCGGAAGAAAGCATGTGGCGCTGGACTGTCAGCCCTGAAAAGGCGCCGGACGAAGCGGAATACCTGGACATCGAATACGAAAAAGGCGACATCGTCGCCATCAACGGCGTGCGCATGTCGCCTGCCACCGTGCTGGCCGAACTGAACAAAGTTGGCGGCAAGCATGGCGTGGGACGCCTGGACCTGGTGGAAAACCGCTACGTCGGCATGAAATCGCGCGGCTGCTATGAAACCCCGGGCGGCACCATCATGTTGAAAGCCCACCGCGCCATCGAATCGATCACCCTGGACCGCGAAGTGGCCCACCTGAAAGATGATTTGATGCCGCGCTACGCCTCGATGATCTACAACGGCTACTGGTGGGCGCCCGAGCGCGTTGCCCTGCAAACCCTGATCGACCACACGCAGGAAACCGTGAACGGCTGGGTACGCATCAAGCTCTACAAGGGCAATGTCATCGTCGTCTCGCGCGATTCGAAAACGGATTCGCTGTTCGACATGAACATCGCCACCTTCGACGAAGACGGCGGCGCCTACAACCAGGCCGACGCCGGCGGCTTCATCAAGCTGAACGCCTTGCGCATGCGCATCGCCGCCATCGCCCGCGAAAAGCGCGGCCAGAAGTAATTAGTTGCCGGGAGGCACTGCCTCCCGCGCCAGCCCAAGCCGCCCACGGGCGGCTTTTTTACGTCTGGAACGCACTGGTCCGCGATTTACGGCCCTGCGCGCCTCTGTATTGCCCCCATTTTGCTGTACGCATGGCAAAATGCTACAGTGCAATTTAGCCGACAACTTCCCGCGTCCGGAGCCACCATGTTCAAAGACCTGAGTATCAAGAATAAACTGTACCTGGGCTTCGGCTCCATCGTGGCCATCATCCTGATCCTGCTGGGCGTGGCCTACAACAGCTTTTCGCGCCTGTCGGAAGCCAATGCATGGGACCGCCACACGATGGAAGTGCTGGTCGAGATCGACAAGATTCACAATTCCATCCTGCAAATCCAGGTGGAAGCGCGCGGTTTCATCCTGACCGGCAACGAAGCATCGCTGACGCCGGAAACCGATGAAGTGGCCGTGCTGAGCCAGCACACGCAAAAAGCCATCAGCATGACGGCCGACAACAAGCCGCAGTCGGAACGCTTCCGCAAGATCGACCAGCTGACCACCACCTGGGTCAAGGAATGGATCAACCCCTTGATCGAGAAGCGCCGCGCGCTGGGCAATGTGCCGGGGGCCACGGAATCGGTGGCGCGCACCATGCCGCCGACCGGCTATCCGGCCGTCGCGCAGGCCAATAAACTGCTCGATGAAGCGGCCGCCGAAGAAACCCGTTTGCTGACCGAACGCACGGCCACCTCGGTAAAATTACAGGAAACCATGCTGCTGACCCTGGCCCTGGGCGGCTTGCTGTGCGTGGTGCTGGCGTTGGGCATTTCTTACCTGCTGGGCCGTTCCATTCTCGGCCCGCTGAACAACCTGACGGATGCCGTCGGGCGCATCGCTGGCGGCGAGCAAAGCGCGCGCGCCGCCATCATTTCGCGCGACGAACTGGGCAAGGTGACGGAAGAATTCAACCGCATGGCGCAAACCATCCAGGACAACCAGGCCAATGAACTGGCCGCCACGAACAGCTTGCGGGCCAAGGTCGATTCCCTGCTCGAAGTGGTGTCGAAGGCGGCCTCGGGCGACCTGACGGGCAAGGTCGGCATCACGGGCAGCGATGCCATCGGCCAGCTGGGCAATGGCCTGGCGAAGATGTTCGAAAACCTGCGCAGCCTGCTCAACAATGTGCAAAAGGCCGGTATCCAGGTGACGACGTCCGCCACGGAAATCGCCGCCTCGGCACGCCAGCAGGAAGCCACGGGCATCGAGCAGGCGCAAACGAGCGTGGAAATTCTCAGCACCACCAAGGAAATCTCGGCCAACACGAGCCAGTTGCTGAAAACCATGGAAGACGCTACGGCTGTGGCCGACTACACGACGAATGCGACGGCCGAAGCGCAAAACAACCTCAAACGCATGGATACAACCATGCAGCACATGGTCTCGGCCACCGATTCCATCAACGCCAAGCTGGCCGCCCTGTCGGAAAAAGCCAGCAATATCAATAGCGTACTGATCACCATCACCAAGGTGGCCGACCAGACCAACATCCTCTCGCTGAACGCCGCCATCGAGGCGGAAAAAGCGGGCGAGGCGGGCCGCGGCTTTTCCGTGGTGGCGACGGAAATCCGTCGCTTGGCCGACCAGACGTCCGTCTCCACCTGGGATATCGAGCAAATGCTCAAGGAAATGCAGTCGGCCGTGTCCGCCAGCGTGATGGGCATGGATAAATTCTCGGAGGAAATTCGCCGCAGCGTGGGCGAGGTGCGGCAAGTTGCCGAGCAGCTGTCGTCCGTGATGGACCAGGTGCAAAAGCTCACGCCGCAATTCGACGCGGTACTGCAAGGCATGCAGTCGCAAGCGATTGGCGCTTCGCAGATTTCCGATACCATGATGCAGCTCAACGATGCCACGCAGCAGACGGTGGAGTCCTTGAAAGCCACCAGCGAAGCGGTGCACCAGCTGCAATATGCGGCGGGCGACCTGCAATCGAGCGTCTCGACTTTCGCCGTCAACATCTGATCCCATGAAAGTGCTGCTCTTTCACATCGGACGCGACCGCTATGGCCTGCCCCTGGCCAGCATCGTGCGCGTCTTGCCGCTGCTGGAGCTGAAACAATTGCCGCTCACGCCAGACTATGTGGCTGGCCTGATGGATTTGCACGGCACGCCCGTGCCCGTGATCGACCTGTCGCGCCTGGCCGGGCTGCAGGCCGCCGCCGCGCAGTTCGACACGCGCATCGTCGTCGTCGATTTCCGCGCGCCTGGCGGCGCCACGCATGCGCTGGGCTTGCTGGCCTCGCAGGTACGCGGCATCGCGGACATCGACCCGCAGCAGCTTGAAGACAGCGGCGTGGCGACGGCGCCCTTCCTGGGCCAGGTGGCCAGCGACGCCGACGGCATCGTGCAACTGGTGGAACTCGAGCACCTGCTGGCGCCGGACGTGCGCGCGCTGCTGTTTCAAGACGCGAGCGCGGCATGACGGCACAAGCCCTGCTGCGCCGCGCGACCGGCCTGTCCGTTTCCAAATCCGTGGCCGAGCGGGCCGTCGGCCAGCGCATGGAGCAAACGGGCTTTGCCGATAGCGAGGCTTATCTGCAGGCGCTGACGCCGGCCGAAATGACGCAATTGATCGAGCTGGTGGTGGTGCCAGAATCGTGGCTATTCCGCGACCCGCAGGCGTTCTACGCCACCGTCGAACTGGTGCAGGAACGCTGGGCACGCGGGCGCGCCACGCGCATCCTGTCGATTCCCTGCGCGGGTGGCGAGGAACCGTATTCGATGGCCATGGCGCTGCGCGACGGCGGCGTGCCGAAACAGGCGTTCAGCATTGACGCCTATGACCTGAGCCCCGGCTGCATCGAGCGGGCGCAGGCCGGCGTGTATGGCCGCAACGCCTTCCGCGCGCAGGACCTGGGCTTCCGCGAACGCTATTTCACGCACGTGGCCGACGACGCCTACCGCATCATCGACTCTCTGCGCGAACAGGTGACCTTCAGGCAGGGCAATCTGCTGCAGTTCGACACCGCCACCTACAGCCGCCATTACGACGTCATCTTTTGCCGCAACCTGCTGATCTATTTTGACAAGCCGACCACGCGCGCGGCCATCCACAACCTGTCCGCCCTGCTGGCCGACGACGGCATGCTGCTGGCCGGCTATGCGGAAGTGCCGTCGTTCTGCCAGAACGGCTTTGCCACGCTGCAGTTCCGCCAGGCCTTCGCCCTGAAAAAGGAAACGGCGGCGCCGGCCAGTCCCGCGCAGGTGGCGCCGCTGCCGGCCGTGCGCACCTTGCGCAGCGTGCCGCCCGCGCCAAGGCGCGCTGCCGCTCCCGTCGCGCCGGCGGCCTTGCGCACGCGCCCCGTGTCCGTGCCATCGCCTCCGCCTGCGCCGGCCGCGCAAGCCGATTTGCTGGCCGAGGCGCGCCTGCTGGCCGACCGTGGCCAGTTGCGCGAAGCCGGTGAAAAATGCCACGCCCACCTGGCCAGAGTACCCGAGGCGGCGGAAGCGTATTTCATGCTGGGCATCATCAATGAACTGGCCGGCAAGATGGACCTGGCCGACGATTACTGGCGCCGCTGCATCTACCTGCAGCCTGACCACTACGAAGCGCTGTGCCACCTGTCGCTGCTGGCCGAACGCAATGGCAACCACACGGCCGCCGCCACCCTGAAGGCGCGCGCGGCGCGCATCTACCAGCGCCGCCAGGCGTCCAACTAAGGGGCAAGCATGACAAACCTCATCGCCACCGAGTCCCCCGCCACCATCGACGACTGCTGGAACCATATCGGCGTGGTCGGCGACCAGAGCTGCCCCAAGCTGCCAGCCAACGTGCATTGCCGTAACTGCGACGTGTATGCGGGCGCCGCTCAGCGCAACCTGCAGCGGCCCGTGGACGAACACTACCAGCGCGACTGGGCCAGCCACTTCCGCCAGATCGATGCGGGCGGCGAAGTGCGCGACAGCTCGGCGCTGGTGTTTCGCATCGGCCGCGAATGGCTGGCGCTGCCCACGCGCGTGTTCGACTCCGTGGCGCCTCAGGCCAAGCCGCATGCGCTGCCGCACCGCAGCGGGCGCGGCCTGTCGGGCATCGTCAATATCGGCGGCAAGCTGTATCCGTGCATGTCGCTGGCATCGCTGCTGGGCATCGACGAACAGGGCGCGCCGCCGGCCCGCGGCCGCCACACGTTTGCGCGCCTGCTGCTGATGCGCTGGGAAGAACAGGCCTACGCGCTGCCCGTGGCCGACCTGCACGGCATCGTGCGCTACGCGTCGAGCGCCCTGCAGGTGCCGGCGGCCACTATCAACAAGGGCCTGTCGCGCTATCTGTCGGGCGTCATCACCGAGGGCGACATGCGCATCGGCTGCCTTGACACGGCGCTGATCGGCTTTCAACTTGCGAGACTATTACGATGAGCCAGGACCAGCACGGCGACCTGAGTGCCTTTTCCATGCTGGACCTGTTCCGCATGGAAGCGGACAGCCAGACCCAGATTCTCACCGACGGCTTGCTGGCCATGGAGCGCCATGCAGGCGACGCGGCCGCCGTCGAAGCGATGATGCGCGCGGCGCACTCGATCAAGGGCGCCGCCGCCATCGTCGGCCTGCAAGTGCTGGTGCAACTGGCACACGGCATGGAAGACAGCTTTGTCGCCGCCCAGCACGGCCGCTTGAAACTTACGCCGGAGCGTGTCGACGTGCTGCTGTCTGGCGTCGACCTGATCGTGCAACTGTCGCGCCTGGACGACGCGGGCGCCGAAGCGTGGCTGGCCGCGAATGCGGCGCAGATCGACCAGACCCTGAACGCCATCGCCGGCATCGCCGACCTGCCCGAATTGCCCGCCCTGCCTTCGGCGCCAGCGCCCATGCCAGCGCCGACAGCGGCGCCGGCGGAAGCGGCCGCGCCACCGCCGCCCGTGGTCAGCGGCCTGACGGGCGAAGAGCTGGAGTCGGCGGCCGCGCCTGCGCCGCGTACGGGTGCGGCACCGGCCAAGGCCCAAGCGCAAAACTTCGACAAACTGCTGTCGCTGGCCAGCGAATCGCGCATCAATGCGCACCAGATGCACCCGTTCATCGGCGCGCTACAGCGCTTCAAGCGCAACCAGAGCAGCCTGTTTTCCGCCATCGAGCACCTGCACGAAGCCATTGCCCGCTTGGGCGACGCGGGCCTGATGGAAAAGTCACTGCTGGCGCTGCAAAAGACGCAGCCGCTGAAGCAGTTCATACTCGAGCACATCGCCGACACCGAAACCTATGAACGGCGCTTGCTGGCCGTCTCACAAGGCATGGTCGACGAAGTGCTGGCCCTGCGCATGCGCCCCTTCCGCGACGGCATCCACGCATTTCCCCGCATGGTGCGCGACCTGGCGCGCAGCCTGGGCAAGGAAGTGCAGCTGGAGATCGAAGGCGAAGACACCCTGGTCGACCGCGACATCCTGGCGAAAATCGAAAGCCCGCTGAACCACATGCTCCGGAATGCCATCGACCATGGCATGGAAGGCCCGTACGAGCGCATCGACGCTGGCAAGGAAGCGCTGGGCACGATACGCATGGAAGCGCGCCACCGCGCCGGCATGCTGAGCATCGAAATCAGCGACGACGGGCGCGGCGTCGACCTGGAAAAGATCCGCCAGTCCGTCATCGAGCGCAAGATGGCCAGCCCCGTCATGGCCGCCGCGCTGTCGCCGGGCGAGCTGCTGGAGTTCTTGTTCCTGCCCGCCTTCAGCCTGAAGGCCACGGCCAACCAGTTGTCCGGACGCGGCGTGGGCCTCGACATCGTGCACGAAACGATACGCCAGCAAAATGGCACGGTGCGCCTGGAATCGGAGCCGGGCCGGGGTTTTCGCGCCCTGATCACCCTGCCGTTGACGCAGTCGATCGTGCGCGCGCTGGTAATCGACGTGGACGGCGAAGCCTATGCCATCCCCATCGTCAAGGTGGAAAGCGTGGTGCGCGTGCCGCAAGCAGCCATCCATACGCTGGAAAACAAGCAGTTCTTCGAACTCAAGGGCGAGCATCTGGGCCTGGTGTCGGCGGCGCAGGTGCTGGAGCTGGGCGAAGCGGCCAACCAGGCCGAGGACTTGCCCGTGGTGGTGATCGGGCGCGGCAAGCAAAGCTATGCGCTGGTGGTCGACGCCATCCGCGGCGAGCAAAGCCTGGCGGTGCAGGCCATCGATCCGATTTTCGGCAAGATGCGCGACATTTCCGCCGCCGCCCTGCTGGACAACGGCGAGCCGGTGCTGATCCTCGACGTGCCCGACTTGCTGCTGTCGATCGACAAGCTGCTGCACGAGGGCGGCCTGCACCAGCTGGCGCAGGCGGGCCACGCGCTACAGCGCCGCGCCAAGCGCATCCTCGTCGTCGACGATTCGCTGACGGTGCGCGAGATGGAGCGCAAGCTGCTGCTGGCGCGCGGCTTCGAGGTCGATGTGGCCATCGACGGCATCGACGGCTGGAACGTCGTGCGCAGCGGCGAATACGACCTGGTGATCACCGACGTGGACATGCCGCGCATGGATGGCATCGAACTGGTTTCGCTCATCAAGAAGGACCTGCACCTGCACAAGCTGCCGGTGATGATCGTCTCGTACAAGGACCGCCCGGAAGACCGCGCGCGCGGCCTGTCCGCTGGCGCCGACTATTATCTGACCAAAGGCAGCTTCCACGACGAGACCTTGCTCGATGCGGTGGCCGACCTGATAGGAGATGCCCGCTTATGAGTTGTCATTCATGAAAATTGCCATTGCCAACGATGTCGCCATGGCCGCCGAAGCCCTGCGCCGGGTGGTCGCCAGCACGCAGGAACACCAGGTGTTATGGATCGCCCGTACCGGGCTCGAGGCCGTGCGCATGTGCGAGGGCAACCGTCCCGACCTGATCCTGATGGACCTGAACATGCCGGAGATGGATGGCGTGGAAGCGACGCGCCTGATCATGGAGCAAAGCCCGTGCGCCATCCTGGTGGTCACTGGACGCCCGCAAGACAATGTCAACCAGGTTTTTCGCGCGCTGGGCGCGGGCGCGCTCGACGTCACGGCCACGCCCGTGCTGCAAGGGGAAGTGGGGGGCGACAGCGAGCTGCTGGCCAAGATCAAGACCATCGGCAAGCTGATACGCCACAGCGCCGAAGCACCGCCACCGCGCCAGGCGAACGGCAATGGCGGCGAACGGGGCGACGGCCAGGTTTCGACCCTGGTGGCCATCGGCGCCTCGACGGGCGGACCGTCAGCGGTGGCCAAGGTGCTGTCCGGCTGGACGGCGCCGCCCGGCTGCGCCATCGTCGTGGTGCAGCACATCGATGAAACCTTCGCCTCGCACTTTGCCAAATGGCTCGATGATCAGCTCAGCATGCCGGTGCGCGTGATCGCCGAAGGCGACGAACTGGTGTCCGGCACGGTACTGATCGCCAAGACCAATGATCACCTGCTGCTAGATCAAAATTATCGTTTGGGTTACGATGCAGCACCGCGCGACTATGTTTACCGCCCATCCGTCGATGTATTCTTCAACTGCGTGGCGCAGCACTGGCGCGGCCCTGCCATCGGCGTATTGCTCACAGGCATGGGGCGCGACGGCGGCGATGGCTTGCTCGCCATGCGCCGCGCGGGCAAGACGACCATCGCGCAAGACCAGGCCAGCAGCGCCGTCTACGGCATGCCGCGCGCGGCAGCCGAACTCGATGCGGCGCAACAAATCCTGCCCTTGGATAGAATAGGTGCCAGCCTGCGCAGCCGCCTGGGTGCCAAGCTCAACAATGGGTGGGAGCCCTCCCCCAACATCTGAAAAGAATGCAATGCCAGAATTCTCCTCCAGTTTCACCCAGCATGAGCCTGCATTGACCGAATTCAAGGTCAGCGTGCTGCTGGTGGACGACCAGTTGATCATTGCCGAGGCCGTGCGGCGCATGCTCAGCGACCAGCAGGATATCGAATTTCATTACGTGACCGACGCCACCCAGGCGCTGGACACGGCGCTGCGCTTGCAACCGACCGTCATCCTGCAAGACCTGGTGATGCCGGGCATAGACGGCTTCGCCTTGATCCAGCTGTACCGCGAAAACGCGGCGCTGGCGCATGTGCCGGTGATCGTGATGTCGGCCAAGGATGACCCGAAACTGAAAGCGCACAGCTTTGCCGTCGGCGCCAACGATTACGTGGTGAAACTGCCGGACCGCCTGGAGCTGCTGGCGCGCATACGCTATCACTCGGCGGCCCACATCAGCCGCTTGCAGCGCGACCAGGCTTTTCGTTTCCTGCGAGAAAGTCAAAAGAACCTGGCCGACGCGAATATCGAGTTGCAAAAACTGGCCGCCCTCGATGGCTTGACTGGCATCGCCAACCGTCGCCGCTTCGATGAAACCCTGGAATTCGAATGGCAGCGGGGCCAGCGCGACAAGACGCCGCTGAGCCTGCTGTTCTGCGATATCGACCATTTCAAAAGCTATAACGATCACTTTGGCCACCTGGCGGGTGACCTGTGCCTGAAAAAAGTCGCCGCCGTGCTGACGGAACATTTGAAACGCCCGGCCGACCTGGCCGCCCGCTACGGCGGCGAAGAATTCGCGCTGATCCTGCCGGAAACGGAAGCGGCCGGCGCCTTGCTGATCGCCGAAGCATGCCGGCGCCATCTGGAAGGCTTGCCGATCGAGAACCCGGCGGCGAGCACGGGCATCGTCACCATCTCGATCGGCGTGGCCACCGTCGTGCCCTCGCCGGACTCGACGGTCGAACAACTGATCAACCGCGCCGACCAGGCCCTGTACGCGGCCAAGCGCGGCGGACGCAACAGCGTGCTGAGCGCCGATGACGTCCAGGACTGATTTTTAACAGCAAGGAAAGTGAAACATGAGCACACAACTGGACAATGTCAGCGTCGTCAAGAAGTCGAATATTTACTTTGACGGCAAATGCGTCTCGCACAACGTCATCCTGGCCGATGGCACGAAGAAAAGTGTGGGCGTGATTTTCCCGTCAGCCCTGCGCTTCAACACGGGCGCGCCGGAAATCATGGAAATCGTCAGCGGCCTGTGCAAGGTACGCCTGGCTGACGCGACAGAGTGGAACAGCTATGGCGCGGGCACGCAATTCAAGGTGCCGGGCAATAGCTATTTTGATATTGAAACCATCGAGACACTGGATTATGTCTGCCACTTCGGCTGATTAGACAAACACAGGCTCGGGCGACAGGCGCACGCCATATTTCGCCTCGACATCATCCTGTATCGCTGCCGCCAGCCGGGTAATGTCCGCGCCACGAGCGCCGCCATTATTCACCAGAACCAGTGCCTGCTTGGGATACACTCCCGCGGGCCCCAGGTTTTTTCCCTTCCAGCCACACTGATCGATCAGCCAGCCGGCTGCCAGCTTTTCCGTGCCATCGGGCTGCGCATGGTGCACCAGCGTGGGAAAACGTTCCAGCAGAGCCACACACTGTTCGTGCGATACCACGGGATTCTTGAAGAAGCTGCCCGCATTGCCGATCACGGCCGGATCCGGCAATTTTCGCCGGCGGATCGCCATCACCGTGTCGGCCACCTGTTGCGGCGTCGGCTCGGCAATATTGCGCTCGGCCACGGCCTGCGCCAGTTCCGCATAGCGCAAGTTCGGCTGCCACTCGGCCGGCAAGGCAAACGTCACTTCCAGCACGATCAGCTCGCGCCCGTCCGCCTGCTTGAAGATGCTGTCGCGATAAGCGAAACGGCAGGCATCGCGGTCCATGTCGAAGACGATGCCGCTGGCGCTGTGCATGACGCTCACACTATGCAGATAATCCTTGATTTCAACGCCATACGCACCAATATTCTGGATAGGAGCCGCACCCACCGTGCCGGGTATCAATGACAGGTTTTCCAGCCCGCCCACGCTTTGCGCCAGAGTCCACTGCACGAAGTCGTGCCAGTTTTCTCCGGCCGCGGCCGTGACGAGTATCGTGTCGAAATCCGCCTGCGCCAGGCGCATGCCGCGCGTGGCCATGTGCAGCACGACGCCGGGAAAGTCGCCCGTGAGCACGATGTTGCTGCCGCCGCCCAGTATCAGGCGCGGCATGGCGGAGAGTGCGGGATCTTTCAGCGCAGCCTGCAATTCGGCCTGCGAAGTGATGCGTACGTAGGCGGCCGCGTGGGCCGTGATGCCGAAGGTATTCAGGCGCTGGAGGGAGTAATTGTGTTCGATGGTGAGCTCTGCAGACATGGGATAGCGATTATTTTGCTCGATTATAGAGTGAAACCGACAAAAAACCAGCGCAAGACAAGGGCAGGCCGTCCGTTGTCCGTTAAAATGTCGCATCTTTAACGGGGCTGTGCCATTTTGCAAAGAATGCGCGCGCCCGGCGCGCTAGCAGCGCGCTCGCTCTAACACGAAAGGAACAGACCATGCCGTCATTTGATGTAGTCTCCGAAGCCGATATGATCGAAGTCAAGAATGCTGTCGAGCAATCCAACAAGGAAATCACGACCCGCTTCGACTTCAAGGGCAGCGACGCCCGCGTCGAGCACAAGGAAAACGAATTGACCGCGTTTGCGGACTCGGAATTCCAGCTCAGCCAGGTACGCGACGTGCTGACCAACAAATTGACCAAACGCAAGGTCGATGTGCGCTTCCTCGACGAAGGCGACATCAAGAAGATCGGCGGCGACAAGGTCAAGCAGATCATCAAGATCAAGAACGGCATCGAATCGGATGATGCAAAAAAAATCGTGCGCGTCATCAAGGACAGCAAGATGAAAGTACAAGCGAGCATCCAGGGCGAAGCCGTGCGCGTCACGGGCGCCAAGCGCGATGACCTGCAAGCGGCCATGGCCATGCTGCGCAAGGACGTGCCCGACATGCCGCTGGAATTTAACAATTTCCGCGATTAATGTCGATGATGCGCACGCTCCGGCCTGCGTTCGCGCGGTATGGTGGCAAGCTCTGCCTCGGAGCGCCTGCCCGCTTGGGGTAGAATTGAAGCTGTGCACAGCTACATGCACGCCCGCGCGCCTGACCGGCGGCGGGCATGACCGTACATCTGCTCAGTGATAACCACGGTAGTCTAAGGATAGCAATGAAACGTGTTGATGATTTCCGCCTGCGATTTGGCAAAAAGAATATGTGCCCATCATGATAGGCGGAATGGGTGTGGATATTTCCACGTCGGAGCTGGCCCTGGAAGCGGCCCGGCTGAACGGTATCGGCCATATCTCCGATGCCATGGTGGAAGACGTGTCGGATCGCCGTTTCGACACCACCTTCGTCAAAGACAAGACGAAACTGTACAAGTTCAACATCAATAACAGCGACAAGGCCGTGGTGCAGTTCGACCTGGGCCGCCTGGCGGAAGCACAGCGCCTGCATATCGGCCGCACCATGGAAGCGAAAAAGGCGATGGCTTGATTTTCGTCAATTGCATGGAAAAGCTGACCATGAACGGCCCCCGCGAAACCTTGCGCGTGCGCCTGAATGCGGCGCTGGACGCCGGCATCGACGGCATCACCCTGTCCGCCGGTTTGCACTTCGGCTCGTTTGCCTTGATGGCCGACCATCCGCGTTTCCGTGATGCCAAGCTGGGCATCATCGTCTCGTCCGTGCGCGCCTTGCAGATTTTCCTGCGCAAGAACGCCAAACTGGACCGTTTACCCGACTTCATCATCGTCGAAGGGCCATTGGCCGGCGGCCACCTGGGTTTCGGCATGGACTGGGCCAATTACGACCTGCACACGATCACGGCGGAACTGCTGGCTTACCTGAAAGCCGAACAGCTGGACATCCCGCTGATCGCCGCTGGCGGCATCTTCACGGGCAGCGATGCCGTCTCCTTCCTGGAGGCGGGCGCGGCTGGCGTGCAAGTGGCGACGCGCTTTACCGTCACCAAGGAATGCGGCTTGCCAAACAAGGTCAAGCAGGAATACTACAAGGCCTCGGAAGAAGACATCATCGTCAACGGCGTCTCGCCGACGGGCTACCCGATGCGCATGCTGAAGAACACGCCCGCCATCGGCGCCGGCATCCGTCCAGGCTGCGAATCGTATGGCTATCTGCTCGACGCGACGGGCAACTGCGCGTACATCAACTCATACAACCGCGAAGTGGCTGCCCATCCGGAGCAAAAAACCGTCGTCGTGATGGACAAGACTTGCCTGTGCACCCACATGCGCAACTTCAACTGCTGGACCTGTGGCCATTACACATATCGCCTGAAGGACACCACGCACAAGCTGGACAATGGCGAGTACCAGATCCTGACGGCCGAACACGTCTTCAAGGACTACCAGTTCAGCGTCGACAACCAGATCGCCCTGCCGGAAAAAGAAATCCTGGTAGCAAGCTGAATCTTGTCAGCCTGAGTGAAAATGGCGCAGCCTGCGAAGGCTGCGCCATTTTTTTATGCCGGGAGCATGTCCCGCAATACCAGTTCGATCGCATCGAACCTTGGCCGCCACAGCACCTCTTCCTGCAGGCAAGCGTCCTGCAAGGTCTGCACGGAGGGCAAGGGCGTTGCACAATGCGCGATCAACTCGCCCAGCAGCACGCCAAAGGCGCGCGCCTCGATGCCCTGCAGCAAGTCCCCTTGCGGCGAGCCGGAAACAAACATGGACGCCGCGCCGAAATCACCGAGCAGGCAGGCGCCAGCGTCCGCATGCAGGATATTGTGCGCATACAGATCGCCGTGCATGATGCCGCGCGCATGCAACTGGCAGACAGCCGAGGCGATGCCATGGGCAATCGCCAGCGCTTGCTGCGTACCGAAACGCAGGCCATCGGCATACACATCGCGCGTGCACGATTCCAGGCTCGGTGGTCCAGCCAGATTGCGGAAGGCCGTATCGATGAGCGGCATGACGAGTCCCAGCGCCCCTTGCGGGTGTCCGTCCAGGGTGCCGAGGATGGGAATCAGGCTCGGGTGAGCACCGGCGCTGACGCAGGCACCCATTTCGCTGCGCGGCAAGCCGTCGCTGGTCATCTCCCCCTTGAACACTTTGACGGCGACATCATCAACACCATCCAGGCGGGCGCGGAAAATCACGCCGGAAGCACCCTCGCCCAGCTGCTGCGCCAGTTCCAGGCGCTGCCATGCCATGCCCGCCGCAGCTGTACCGGCCAGGGCCGCCAGTTCCCGCGCTTCCGTGTAGGGATTGCCCGCATACGCGAGCCAGCTCAGGCGTGGCAAGGAGAGCAGGCAGTCGGGTAGCGCCGTGAAACGGTTGGCGGCGATGCGCACCAGTTCCAGCCGACGGCAGTTCACCAGAGAAGCTGGCAAGCTGTCCAGGCAATTTCCCGCCAACATGAGTTTCTGCAATTGCCCGCACTTGCCCAGCTCATCCGGCATGGACTCGATGACATTGTCGGTCAGGGTCAGCCAGCGCAGCCTGAACGGCAAGGCTGCGGCCGGCACGTGACTGATCCGGTTCGCCTTGAAAGCGATCATTTCCAACGCAGGACAGGCACCGAGCACGGCCGGCAAAGTAATAAACAGGTTATCCGAGCAAAAAATGATGCGCAGCTTGTGCAGGCGCGGCAGTTCATCGGGCAGCGTGGACAGCGCATTGCCCGAAAGGTCGAGGATTTCCAGGCTGTCGGCCAGGTCGAAGATTTCGCGGGGGAATTCCGTCAAGCCGCAGGACAGCTTCAGGCGGCGCAGGCCAGCCAGTTGGCCGGCGCGTAATTGTTCCAGTGTATGCACAGCAGACAAGATAACCCTTTCAAGGTAGCACGCGATCGATGCCATGCATAAAATCATTGGACGTAAAAAAACCCCAACCGGATCACCGGAAGGGGTTTTTTCGAATAACAAGCCTGACGATAACCTACTTTCACACTGGTTGCAGCACTATCATCGGCGCAAAGTTGTTTCACGGTCCTGTTCGGGATGGGAAGGGGTGGGACCAACTTGCTATGGTCATCAGGCATAACTTGTACTGGCGTTTGTCTCCTGTAGGACGACAAGGCCATGAATCTGGAAGAAGTATCGATTATTTACTGAGGTATTACTTGGGTAATGACTGCGTTATCAACAACACGCAACATGTACTTTCTCATCCTCTGTACCTGCTAAGGTTATAGGGACAAGCCGTACGGGCAATTAGTACTGGTTAGCTTAATGCATTACTGCACTTCCACACCCAGCCTATCAACGTCCTGGTCTCGAACGACCCTTCAAAGAGCTCAAGGCTCTGGGAAATCTCATCTCAAGGCAAGTTTCCCGCTTAGATGCTTTCAGCGGTTATCTCTTCCGAACTTAGCTACCCGGCAATGCCACTGGCGTGACAACCGGTACACCAGAGGTTCGTCCACTCCGGTCCTCTCGTACTAGGAGCAGCCCCCTTCAAATTTCCAACGCCCACGGCAGATAGGGACCAAACTGTCTCACGACGTTTTAAACCCAGCTCACGTACCACTTTAAATGGCGAACAGCCATACCCTTGGGACCGGCTACAGCCCCAGGATGTGATGAGCCGACATCGAGGTGCCAAACTCCCCGTCGATATGAACTCTTGGGAGGAATCAGCCTGTTATCCCCAGAGTACCTTTTATCCGTTGAGCGATGGCCCTTCCATACAGAACCACCGGATCACTATGTCCTACTTTCGTACCTGCTCGACTTGTCAGTCTCGCAGTTAAGCACGCTTATGCCATTGCACTATCAACACGATGTCCGACCGTATCTAGCGTACCTTCGAACTCCTCCGTTACACTTTAGGAGGAGACCGCCCCAGTCAAACTGCCTACCATGCACTGTCCCCGATCCGGATAACGGACCAAGGTTAGAACCTCAAACAAACCAGGGTGGTATTTCAAGGTTGGCTCCACGAGAACTAGCGTCCCCGCTTCAAAGCCTCCCACCTATCCTACACAGATTGGTTCAAAGTCCAATGCAAAGCTACAGTAAAGGTTCATGGGGTCTTTCCGTCTAGCCGCGGGTAGATTGCATCATCACAAACATTTCAACTTCGCTGAGTCTCGGGAGGAGACAGTGTGGCCATCGTTACGCCATTCGTGCAGGTCGGAACTTACCCGACAAGGAATTTCGCTACCTTAGGACCGTTATAGTTACGGCCGCCGTTTACTGGGACTTCAATCAAGAGCTTGCACCCCATCATTTAATCTTCCAGCACCGGGCAGGCGTCACACCCTATACGTCCACTTTCGTGTTTGCAGAGTGCTGTGTTTTTATTAAACAGTCGCAGCCACCAGTTTATTGCAACCCTTTCACCCTCATGGAGTAAACCAATCAAGCTACCGGGGCGTACCTTTTCCCGAAGTTACGGTACCAATTTGCCGAGTTCCTTCTCCCGAGTTCTCTCAAGCGCCTTAGAATACTCATCTCGCCCACCTGTGTCGGTTTGCGGTACGGTCTCGTATGACTGAAGCTTAGAGGCTTTTCTTGGAACCACTTCCGATTGCTTCGTGAACAAGTTCACTCGTCTCAACCCCTTGAATTCCGCACCCGGATTTGCCTAAGTGCCTTCTATGAGCCAAAAACCAACTATTCCAACAGTTGGACAACCTTCCGCGATCCGTCCCCCCATCGCATCATACGACGGTGCAGGAATATTAACCTGCTTCCCATCAGCTACGCATCTCTGCCTCGCCTTAGGGGCCGACTCACCCTGCTCCGATGAACGTTGAACAGGAAACCTTGGGCTTACGGCGTGGAGGCTTTTCACCCCCATTATCGCTACTCATGTCAGCATTCGCACTTCTGATACCTCCAGCATCCTTTACAAGACACCTTCGCAGGCTTACAGAACGCTCTCCTACCATATATCCTAAGATATATCCGCAGCTTCGGTGACTGGCTTAGCCCCGTTACATCTTCCGCGCAGGACGACTCGATCAGTGAGCTATTACGCTTTCTTTAAATGATGGCTGCTTCTAAGCCAACATCCTGACTGTTTTAGCCTTCCCACTTCGTTTTCCACTTAGCCAATCTTTGGGACCTTAGCTGGCGGTCTGGGTTGTTTCCCTCTTGACGCCGGACGTTAGCACCCGACGTCTGTCTCCCAAGCTCGCACTCATCGGTATTCGGAGTTTGCAATGGTTTGGTAAGTCGCAATGACCCCCTAGCCATAACAGTGCTCTACCCCCGATGGTGATACTTGAGGCACTACCTAAATAGTTTTCGGAGAGAACCAGCTATTTCCAAGTTTGTTTAGCCTTTCACCCCTACCCACAGCTCATCCCCTAATTTTTCAACATTAGTGGGTTCGGACCTCCAGGGCGTGTTACCGCACCTTCATCCTGGCCATGAGTAGATCACTTGGTTTCGGGTCTACACCCAGCGACTGATCGCCCTATTCGGACTCGATTTCTCTACGGCTTCCCTATGCGGTTAACCTTGCCACTGAATGTAAGTCGCTGACCCATTATACAAAAGGTACGCAGTCACGGAACAAGTCCGCTCCTACTGTTTGTATGCACACGGTTTCAGGATCTATTTCACTCCCCTTCCGGGGTTCTTTTCGCCTTTCCCTCACGGTACTGGTTCACTATCGGTCGATTACGAGTATTTAGCCTTGGAGGATGGTCCCCCCATATTCAGACAGGATGTCACGTGTCCCGCCCTACTTGTCGTACGCTTAGTATCACCGGTCTGATTTCGAATACGGGACTATCACCCGCTACGGTTCCTATTTCCAGAGGATTCTTCTATCAGTCCGACTATCACGTACAGGCTCTTCCCATTTCGCTCGCCGCTACTTTGGGAATCTCGGTTGATTTCTTTTCCTGCAGCTACTTAGATGTTTCAGTTCGCCGCGTTCGCCTTGCATACCTATGTATTCAGTATGCAATACCCTAAAAGGGTGGGTTGCCCCATTCGGAAATCTGCGGATCAAAGTGTGTTTGCTCACTCCCCGCAGCTTATCGCAAGCTACTACGTCCTTCATCGCCTGTAATCGCCAAGGCATCCACCATGTGCACTTATTCGCTTGTCCCTATAACGTTAGCCTCTGATTACCGAAGTAATCAAAGAGCGCTACAGGGATAAGAAAGTACAACGTTGTTGCTTGTTTGTTGATACATACAATCATTACCCATCGATTTGCTTTTTACGGCAAACCAATCAATAAATAATCTTTACTTCTTCCAGATTGTTAAAGAACGAAACAGCTTTGATCGCTAAAAGATCAAACCTAAACCACAGTCTTGTTGACTGGCTTACGTTTGCACTTTCGAGTAAAACTTTGGTGGAGGATGACGGGATCGAACCGACGACCCCCTGCTTGCAAAGCAGGTGCTCTCCCAGCTGAGCTAATCCCCCGGGAATTTTTACTGGTAGGGCTGGTTGGACTCGAACCAACGACCCCCGCGTTATCAACACGGTGCTCTAACCAGCTGAGCTACAGCCCCAACGCGGAACTACTACGACTACTGTTTCTTCTTAATTAAACAGCCGATAAGTGTGAACATTTGATGCGTGAATCATTTCTGATTCGTGCAAACTCTAGAAAGGAGGTGATCCAGCCGCACCTTCCGATACGGCTACCTTGTTACGACTTCACCCCAGTCACGAATCCTACCGTGGTAAGCGCCCTCCTTACGGTTAAGCTACCTACTTCTGGTAAAACCCGCTCCCATGGTGTGACGGGCGGTGTGTACAAGACCCGGGAACGTATTCACCGCGACATGCTGATCCGCGATTACTAGCGATTCCAACTTCATGCAGTCGAGTTGCAGACTACAATCCGGACTACGATACACTTTCTGCGATTAGCTCCCCCTCGCGGGTTGGCGGCGCTCTGTATGTACCATTGTATGACGTGTGAAGCCCTACCCATAAGGGCCATGAGGACTTGACGTCATCCCCACCTTCCTCCGGTTTGTCACCGGCAGTCTCATTAGAGTGCCCTTTCGTAGCAACTAATGACAAGGGTTGCGCTCGTTGCGGGACTTAACCCAACATCTCACGACACGAGCTGACGACAGCCATGCAGCACCTGTGTACTGGTTCTCTTTCGAGCACTCCCCAATCTCTCGGGGATTCCAGCCATGTCAAGGGTAGGTAAGGTTTTTCGCGTTGCATCGAATTAATCCACATCATCCACCGCTTGTGCGGGTCCCCGTCAATTCCTTTGAGTTTTAATCTTGCGACCGTACTCCCCAGGCGGTCTACTTCACGCGTTAGCTGCGTTACCAAGTCAATTAAGACCCGACAACTAGTAGACATCGTTTAGGGCGTGGACTACCAGGGTATCTAATCCTGTTTGCTCCCCACGCTTTCGTGCATGAGCGTCAATCTTGACCCAGGGGGCTGCCTTCGCCATCGGTGTTCCTCCACATATCTACGCATTTCACTGCTACACGTGGAATTCTACCCCCCTCTGCCAGATTCTAGCCTTGCAGTCTCCAATGCAATTCCCAGGTTGAGCCCGGGGATTTCACATCAGACTTACAAAACCGCCTGCGCACGCTTTACGCCCAGTAATTCCGATTAACGCTTGCACCCTACGTATTACCGCGGCTGCTGGCACGTAGTTAGCCGGTGCTTATTCTTCAGGTACCGTCATTAGCAAAGGATATTAGCCTTCACCGTTTCTTCCCTGACAAAAGAGCTTTACAACCCGAAGGCCTTCTTCACTCACGCGGCATTGCTGGATCAGGCTTTCGCCCATTGTCCAAAATTCCCCACTGCTGCCTCCCGTAGGAGTCTGGACCGTGTCTCAGTTCCAGTGTGGCTGGTCGTCCTCTCAGACCAGCTACTGATCGATGCCTTGGTAGGCTTTTACCCTACCAACTAGCTAATCAGATATCGGCCGCTCCACGAGCATGAGGTCTTGCGATCCCCCACTTTCATCCTTAGATCGTATGCGGTATTAGCGTAACTTTCGCTACGTTATCCCCCACTCTAGGGTACGTTCCGATATATTACTCACCCGTTCGCCACTCGCCACCAGAGCAAGCTCCGTGCTGCCGTTCGACTTGCATGTGTAAGGCATGCCGCCAGCGTTCAATCTGAGCCAGGATCAAACTCTTCAGTTTAATCTCTGTTACTTTGCCATTTTATTGGCACCGTCTTGCGACGGGTCGCTCACTCAAAAAACTGACAGGCTACTTCCGAAGAAGTATCCTATTTCATTATTTCTTGTGAACATTTGATATTTTAAGTTAGACGCCAACCCGAAGATTGACGCTGCACTTACATCAAATGCCCACACTTATCGACTGTTAATTGTTAAAGAACTGTATTCGATACTACTTTCGCGCTATCGACAAAGCGTTGTGTTTGTCAGCTGCGAAGAAGGAAGAGTATGAAGCATTTTGCTACGTCCGTCAACTCCTTCTTTTTCTCACTTCACGCTGCATTTGCATGCGTCGTTCAGCGAGGGGGCGAATTATAGCCCCGCCACGCACGCCCTGCAAGGGCTATTTTCCGCCTTCACCGCCCAGCAAGCCTTGTCTTCACTTCAAGCGCCTTTTTGTGCAGCCTGTCGCAATCGGCTGGCGTAGTTCGTGGTCTTTAGGCACAGTGGCAACATCAGACTCTGACGCTACTCAACAAGGGGTTAAACTTGCCCGCTGCGTCGATTAACTCTTGTACTTGAAAGTGCCCCCATGCTTCCGATTTCCAGCCTGCCCCAATTGTTGAAAACCATCCTCGCTTGGTTGCAACGGGCATTCGACGCGACGACGACCTGGGTCACCCAGCTGTCCTGGTGGAAATTTTTCCTGTTCGCTGCGCTGGCCCTGATCGCCGGCTCCATTTTGCAAGATGAACTGTTCTCGTCCAGCCCGGACGAGGAAGTTGTCATCAAGTCGCATAAACGCAGCAGCAAGGGTTCGGGTGAAACCAATATCCTGATTGACGATACGGGCATCCATTTTAATCCCCGCAACAGCAAGAACCGGCGCAGTAGCGCAGCCGACGCGGCCAGCGATCCAAGTGATGCCGCCGAGGCAGACGCACATGCCAGTACCGCGCCACCGGAACCGCCTGAACCACCAGCAGTCCCCGCCAAGCCCAGCTATCCAGTGACCACCAATGCATCAGGGGAAGAAGTCCATATTGAATTGCCGCCGCAAATCGGCGAAGAGTTGTCGAATGCCATAGAAGAAGCGGTCGATGATGCGGCAGAACAAAAAGTGTCGCGCTACCACCAGCAAGCATCGACCTGGTTCAAGAGCTTTGTGTCCTTGCTGGTGTTGGCCCTGTTCGCCATGAAAGCCCTGGTGGGCGGCAAGAAACGTGCGGAAGCGGAAACCGTCACGGCGAATGAGGCAGCCGAACGGGAATCCATGCAGCGCCAGCTCAGCGAAGCGAAGATGCAGATGATGCAGGCGCAAGTCGAGCCGCACTTCCTGTTCAATACACTGGCCTCCGTCGAGCACCTGATCCAGGTCGATCCGCCGCGCGCGGCCAAGATGCAGCGCAGCCTGATCCAGTATCTGCGCGCCGTGCTGCCGCAAATGCGCGACAACGCCCTGATTACCAACCTGGGCCGCGAAGCGGACATGGTGCAAGCGTACTTGAACCTGCTGAAAATGCGCATGGAAGAACGCCTGACCGTCGACTTCCAGATTCCCGACGGCCTGCGCAGCGCCGCCTTCCCGCCCATGATGCTGCAATCGATGGTGGAAAATGCCATCAAGCATGGTCTGGAAGTCAAACCGGAAGGCGGCACCCTGCGCATCGTCGCCGAAGTGGCGCACAGCAAGCTGCGCGTGATCGTCACCGATGACGGCCTGGGCTTTGGCGTGGTGCCCAGCGATGGCACGGGACTGGGTTTGCCCACCATCCGCGAGCGACTGAAGCTGCTGCATGGCGACCAGGGCAGCCTGACCATTACGCCAAATCAACCGTCCGGCGTGTGCGCCGTGATCGAAGTGCCATATCAATTGTCCAAATAAGACAGAGTAGTTGATAAAAACGCTAAATCATTGAATAATCAATCTTCGCCTGTTCACACTTGAGACCTATGCCTACCGCTATTATTGCCGACGACGAAAGACTGATGCGCGACCAGCTGCGCCTGCGCCTGGGCCAGGCCTGGCCTGAACTGGAAATTATCGGCGAAGCCAAGAATGGCGACGAAGCGATTGAACTGGTGGAACAACTCAAACCTGACTTTGCCTTCCTCGATATCCGCATGCCGGGCAAGACAGGCATGGAAGCGGCGCAAGTGATAGGCGGCAAGACGCATATCGTCTTCGTCACGGCCTATGACACGCACGCCGTCGAAGCCTTCGAACGGGGCGCCGTCGACTACGTGCTCAAGCCGCCCGAGCATGAACGTTTGCTGGTCACGGTGGAGCGCCTGAAAACGCACCTGAACAAGCCGGCCCTGGACGTCAACAGCAGCGTCACGGCCATGCTGTCGCAGCTGGCGGAAAAAATCACGGCCAAACCCACCTACCTGCAATGGATACAGGCCAGCATCGGCCAGGACTTGCGCATGATCCCCGTGGAAGAGATTCTGTTCTTCCGTTCTGACGAGAAATACACCTGTGTGCAGACAGCCAAGTATGAGGCGCTGATCCGCAAGCCCGTGCGCGACCTGGCTGATGAGCTTGACCCTTCGCTATTCTGGCAAATCCACCGCGCCACCCTGGTCAATGTGAATGCCATCGAAGGCGTGACGCGCGATATCCGCGGCCGCCACCTGGTGCTCATCAAAGGCAAATCCGACAAGCTCGAAGTGAGCCGCAGCTTCCTGCACCTGTTCAAGCAAATGTAAGTCTCTCGCCGCTGCCCGGCCCCGGCCGGCGCGGCGCTTGGTTCTCTTCTACCCCCTTCCTGCGCCACATCAAGCCATGCTGCGCCAACAGGCATAGGCTAAAGTCCTGTCCGCCATTCCTGTCTTGCCTGCCTTCGTACACGTTCGCAAGGAGAACTCCATGCCTGACCGAGGCAGCTCCACACTGCTGCGCATCCTGCCGCTGGGCATGGCGGCGGCGCTTTTACTGTTCTTGTTTCCTCCACTGAAAGCCCGCCGGCAACGGCAGGCGCGTGGTCAGGCCATCATCGACAGCGCCAGCGACGCCATCATCAGCATCGACAGCGGGCAAATCATCCTGCATGCGAATGCGGCGGCAGCCAGATTGTTCGACGACACGCCGGCCGGCATGCGCGGCATGCGCCTGAGCCACTACATCCTGCGCGACTTGCGTACCCTGGGCGGCTTGGGCAAGCACGATGGCGATCCGCCGTTTTGCGACATCAGCCAGGAGCTGCGCCTGACGGGCCGGCGCACCACCGACTACACCTTGACGGGCCGGCGCAACGATGGCGCCGTGTTTCCGCTCGAAGGCTCGCTCTCGGCCATGCAGGAAAACGGCCATAGCGTGTTTACCATCATCGTGCGCGACATTAGTACGCGACAGCAGATGCATGAACAGCTGGCCCGCTCCTTTTCGCAACTGCGTGAATTGTCGAGCACGCTGCAATCCATCCGCGAAGAAGAGCGCAAGCATATTGCGCGTGAACTGCATGATGATCTGGGACAATTGCTGGCCACCTTGCGGGGCGACCTGACCCTGTTGCGCCAGCACACGGACACCACCGTGCCGCTGCAAGCGTTGCTGCACAGCATGGACAGCTTGCTGGTGACGGCCATCACCTCGCTGCGGCGCATCGCCAGCAACCTGCGTCCGCGCGCACTCGATGAAGGGGGATTGTATTTTGCGCTACAAAAACTGCGCCACGACTTCCTGCTGCGCCGCGCCATCCATTTCGACTTGCTGGCCGACGAAGCCGACCTCGTCCTAGACGATGCGCGCAGCACCGCCATTTACCGCATCGTGCAGGAAGCGCTGACGAATATCGCGCGCCATTCCGAGGCCAGCCACATCACCATCGCCCTGCACCGCATCGACTCCTCGCTGGCCATCGCCATCCAGGATGACGGCCGCGGCATCGCCGAACGCGACCTGGAAAAAGCCACGGCCCTGGGCTTGCTGGGCATGCGCGAGCGGGTCTGGGGCTTGAATGGCAGCATCCATATCGGCGCCGATAGCGAGCTGGGTGGCACGCGCATCGAAATCTCGTTGCCCATGCATGCCGAGGCGGCAGCAGCGGCGATGCAATAAAAAAGGCGCCCGCAGGCGCCTTCTACTTCGTCACATCGAATACTGCTTAGAATTTGTGTGCCAGGCCAATCTGGTACGAGGTCAGCGACTTGACGCGCTCGCGGCCAGCGTAAGCGTACACGTCGGTACGCTTCGACAGGTGGTAGTCGTAACCGACGCCAAATTCCTTGATGGTGTCCTGATCCTTGAACTTGTTGTTGCTTTGCTCTTGCTTACCATACGACACTTTGGCATCGCCGCCGCCAACCGTGTAGTTCAGGCCGATCAGGTAAGACTTGTATTCACCGGTGGTCGCCACCTTGGTGTCGCCTTTGGAGTAAGCGGCAGTGATCTTGGCTGGACCGAATTTATAGCCGCCACCGATGGACCACAGGTCAGGCTTGGCCGCCGTTGCCGTTGCTTGCACGGCTTTTTCGTAGCCGGCGTGCAAGCTGATCGGGCCGTTGTCATAGGTTGCCAGGCCAATCACGCCTGCGTCAGCGCTGTTGACTTCGCTCAGCACGTATTGCAGGCTGCCCACGAAACCTTCAAAGCTTGGGCTGTTGTAGGTCACGGCATTGTTGACGCGCGACGAGCCGACGCCCGAACGCAGCAGGGTTTCATTGTTCTTGCCGACCACGCCATAGGTATTGAAGGGATCGACGCGGGCGATGGTGCCATCGACCAGATTCTTGGTGCGGCCCAGGATGGCGGTACCAAACGCGCCTTTCAAGCCCACATACGCTTGACGGTCGAACAACACGCCTTTTTTGTGCGCCGGTGTCAGCCAGGAATTCACTTTCCAGGTTGAAAATGGCGGACAGGCCGCCACCCAGATCTTCCGTACCCTTGAAACCGAGGCGCGACGCATTGTTTTCGCGTTGTACCGTCGGCTGGCCAGTGGTCTTGGCAATACCGAGGTCAACCAGGCCGTACACGGTGACATTCGATTGTGCTTGTGCCGTAGCTGCTGCAAAGGTGCCGATGATCAATGCTGCCAGAGTAATTTTTTTCACTTGAGATTCTCTACATTAGGTTGGACAAGAATGTTGCTGCTTAGCTGCTGAACCGAATCATGCCCACCAAATACTTCAACAATATGACATCGACAAGATGTTGTTTTTTAGCACAACATCTTGTCAGATAAAAATAACAGGCGAAAAAAAACCGCCCGAGGGCGGCTTGTATGGCCGTTCCAACCTTACTTCAGGCGGCAGCTCAGCAGCCAATAGTATTCCAGGCGCTTCATGCGAATTTCGCGGGCCGAGTGGGCAAATTTCTTGCGCAGATGGCTATCCGATGGGAAATTTTTCAGCACTTCATAGCGCTCGCCCCCATCCGTCGTGCGGAACTGGTGGGTGTTGCCTTCCAGGTCAGTACGCGCGATGACCGTGCTGCTGCCATCGACATAGGAATTGTCGATCAGTACCAGCAGGATGTCCTTGCCCAGCTTGCTGCGCAATTGCTTCAGGTATTTGTCCTGGTCTTCGCGCTTGACGTGCGACCACCAGAAACCGGCGAACACGGCCGTGAACTTGCCCAGCAGGTCATCGGGCAAATTGAACGCATCCAACTTGGCGAAGGTGACGTTGTCGGACAAGCCGCGCGCCTGGGCCAGCGCCAGCATTTCATCGTTGATATCGGTGGCCAGCACGGACTCGGCCGACTCGGCGACCACTTCCGTCCAGTAGCCGGTGCCGCAAGCCAGTTCCAGCACGGTATGGCCTTCCAGCACGTCGGCTACCTTGTCGCGCAACACTTCCAGATCTTCCTGGCGTTCGGGCTTGTCATAGACGCGCTCGTACTGCTGCGCGATGGTGGCGTAATATTTGGCAAGCTGATCGGTAATCATTGTTTCTTCTCTTCTTAAATAATCTTGGCCAGGCACCTCGCCCGGCCGACTTCATGCATTGTTATAGTTCGTAGTGCTCTTTATCACCGCTCATCGCCTGCTCGATGAGCTTACGGTTCAGGGTCGGCGTCAGCAACTCGATAAAGGTATAGATATAGCTGCGCAAATACGCGCCTTGCTTGACGGCCACGCGCGACACATTCATGCCGAACAGGTGGCCGACAGGGATGGCGCGCAAGCCTTTGTCGCGCTCGGCATCGAAGGCCATACCCGCTATGATACCAATCCCCATGCCCAACTCGACATAAGTCTTGATGACGTCGGCATCGATAGCTTCCAGCAAGATGTCCGGTTTCAGGCCGCGCAGCACGAAAGCGTGGTCGATCTTGTTGCGTCCGGCGAACGCACTGTCATAGGTAATCAGGGGGAAAGCGGCGATTTCCTCGAGGGTCACGGACTTCGACTTGAGCAGCGGATGGTCGACCGGCACCACGACCACGTGCTCCCATTGATAACATGGCAAGGTAATCAAGCCATCGATGGCGGCGATCGATTCCGTGGCAATGGCCAGATCGGCCTGGTCGCGCTGCACCATCTCGGCGATCTGGCGCGGATTGCCTTGCAGCAATGACAATCTCACCTTCGGGAACTTCAGCATGAAGGCTTGCACCACCTTGGGCAAGGTGTAGCGCGCCTGCGTATGCGTGGTGGCAATGGTAAAGCTGCCGCTGTCCTGCGCCGCGAATTCCTTGCCGATGCGCTTCATGCTGTCGATTTCCTGCATGATCAGCTCGACCGATTCCAGCACCAGGCGGCCCGGCTCCGTCAAGCCACGGATGCGTTTGCCGTGGCGTGTAAAAATATCCACGCCCAGCTCTTCCTCCAGCTCGATGATGGCTTTCGATACGCCAGGTTGCGACGTAAACAAGGCCTTGGCGGCGTCCGTCAGGTTGTAATTCTGCCGGACCGCTTCGCGCACGAAGCGCAGTTGATGGAGATTCATTGCTGGTTTGCCCTAGATTGCCGTGATTTGCCGAGTTTCCGCCCCACCCATGATTTTGCGTTCATGCATATACGCATATCGCATATAAGCAAATGCGTACTTAGTAGTTTGGAATAAACACTAAGTTTATTACTATTGCGGGTACTTTGGGGGGTGCAAGCATGACTTTGTCTTATATAGTCTCAGGATTTGCCGTAGGATTACTCGTAGGAATGACCGGCGTGGGCGGCGGCTCGCTGATGACGCCGTTGCTGACCTTGCTGTTTGGCGTGCCGCCCTCCGTAGCGGTAGGCACCGACCTGGCGTTCGCCTCGATCACCAAGAGCGCTGGCACCCTGACGCACCGCCTGCGCGGCACCATCCGCTGGGATATCGTCAAGCGCCTGTGCATCGGCGCCCTGCCCGCCGCCGTCATCGCGACCCTGGCGCTGAAATCGTTCGGCACCCTGTCGCCGGAAATCGGCCAGATCATCCGTTACTCGATCGCCGGCTCCGTGCTGCTGACCGTCGTGGCACTGATTTTCAAGGGCCGCATGCTGGCCTGGATCAACGCGCACCCCGAGAAACAATTGCAAGGCAACAAGCTTGCCGCTGCGACCATCATCGCTGGCGCCGTGCTGGGCGTGCTGGTGACGGTGTCGTCGATCGGCGCCGGTGCCATCGGAGCAACCTTGCTGGTGATGCTGTATCCACGCATGAGCTCGGCCGAAGTGGCTGGCACCGATATCGCCTACGCCGTGCCCCTGACGGCCATCGCCGCCCTGGGCCACTGGTGGCTCGGTTCCATCCACTGGGAATTGCTGGCCTCGCTGCTGGTCGGCTCCCTGCCCGGCATCACGCTCGGTTCCTGGGTCGCCCGCTCCGTGCCGGAAAAGTTTTTAAGAGTACTGCTGGCGATGACCTTGACCGGCGTGGCAGTGAAGCTAATCTATTAATTGACCGACCATGTGACAAGAGCAGTATCAAGAACATCATCCCAGGCAATCTTCCAGCACCCCGGCTTTTTTAGGAATTGATATGTACCATTACGATCAGTACGACCACCTCATCATCAAAGAACGCATCGCCCAGTACCGAGACCAGGTTGCGCGCCGTATCGCCAATGAACTGACGGAAGAGGAATTCATTCCGCTGCGCCTGCAAAACGGCCTGTACATGCAACGCCATGCCTACATGCTGCGCATCGCCGTGCCGTACGGCTTGCTGTCGTCGAAGCAGATGCGCATGTTCGCGCACATCGCGCGCAAGTACGACCGCGGCTATGGCCACTTCACCACGCGCCAGAATATCCAGTTCAACTGGATCGAGCTAGAGCAGACTCCCGACATCCTGACGGACCTGGCGTCCGTGGAAATGCACGCGATCCAGACCTCGGGCAACTGTATCCGTAATACAACATCGGATCCGTACGCCGGCGTCGCCGCCGATGAAATCATCGATCCGCGCCCGTACGCGGAAGTGTTGCGCCAATGGAGCACCTTCCACCCCGAGTTCATCGCCCTGCCGCGTAAATTCAAGGTCGCCATCAATGGCGCCGAGGAAGACCGCGCCGCCATCGCCGTGCACGACATCGGCTTGACGGCCGTGCGCAATGAGGCTGGCGAGGTGGGCTTCAAGGTGATGGCCGGCGGCGGCATGGGCCGCACGCCGATTTTGGGCAGCGTCGTGCGCGAATTCTTGCCGTGGCAGCATTTGCTGACGTACATCCAGGCCATCATGCGCGTGTACAACTTGCACGGCCGCCGCGACAACAAATACAAGGCGCGCATCAAGATCCTGTTGAAAGCCATCGGCGTGGAAGAATTCACGCGCCAGGTGGAAGCAGAGTGGGTCGATTTGAAAGATGGTCCGGAAACATTGAGCGCTGAGGAAATGCAACGCGTGGCGGACTTCTTCAATCCGCCCGCCTACCTGGCCCTGCCGGAACTCGATTACAAGACGGAACACGCGGACAACAAGGCGTATGTGAACTGGCTGGCGCGCAACGTCAAGCCGCACCAGCGCCCCGGCTACGTGGCCGTGGTACTGTCCTTGAAGAAAACGGGCGTGCCACCGGGCGACGCGACGGCCGAGCAGATCGACTTCGTGGCCGACCTGGCCGACCGCTACAGCTTTGGCGAACTGCGCGTGACACACGAGCAAAACCTGGTGCTGGCCGACGTCGAGCAATCGAAACTGTTCAAACTGTGGCAGGAAGCCAAGGCGCACGGCCTGGCCACGCCGAACATCGGTTTGCTGACGGACATGATCTGCTGCCCGGGCGGCGATTTCTGCTCGCTGGCCAACGCCAAGTCGCTGCCGATCGCAGCCGCCATTGCGGAACGCTTCGACAGCATCGACTTCCAGCACGACATTGGCGAAATCGAATTGAATATTTCCGGTTGTATCAATGCCTGCGGCCACCATCACGTGGGCAGCATCGGCATCCTCGGCGTCGACAAGGATGGCAGCGAATGGTATCAAGTGTCGATCGGCGGCGCGCAAGGCAACAACGCGGCCATCGGCAAGATCATCGGACCATCGTTCTCTTCCCTGCAGATGCCTGAAGTCATCGGCCGCCTGCTGCACGTCTACGTGCGCGACCGCCATGAAGGCGAGCGCTTCGTCGACACGGCCCAGCGCCTGGGCCTGGCGCCATTCAAGGAACACGTATATGCAACGCCGATCACGGTCGGCAACCTGGTGGGAGAAGACGAATATGTTTGAAGTACGCGAAGAAATCATCAAGAACGCCGCCGTGGTGCCGAATGCCTGGGGCTTGCTGCGCCTCGATGAAAGCGAGACGCCGGAAACGGTGGTCGTGCCTGCCGGCAAAGTCATCGTGCCCCTGCCCGTATGGCAAGCCCAGCGCGAGACTCTGCTGGCTCGCCTGCCCGATATCGGCGTCTGGCTGGCCAGCGACGAGCGCCCGGAAGAACTGGCTGCCGACGTTGCGCAACTGCCCGTCATCGGCGTGGACTTCCCGAAATTCACGGATGGCCGCGGCTATTCCATCGCCTTCAACCTGCGCGCCCGTCTGGGCTTCCGGGGCGAATTGCGCGCCATTGGCGACGTGCTGCGCGACCAACTGTTTTCCATGCACAGAGTCGGCTTCGACGCGTATGCGACGCGTCCGGACCGCAGCATCCATGACGCCTTGAAAGGTTTGTCTGTCTTTTCGGAAACCTACCAGGCGTCGTGGGATCAAAAATCGCCGCTGTTCCGCCGCCACCAGCGCGAAGGCCAGAATCCTGACCTCGACAACGCGGCTGGCATCTGAGGAACCGTCATGACTGATTTGACTTCTTTGATTAACGCCACCGAGCAAACGCTGACACGCATCGCCGCGGACTTTTCGCCGGCCGTGTTCGCCTCCAGCCTGGCAGCCGAAGACATGGTGCTGACTGACATGATTCTCAAGGCAAAGCTGCCCATCGGCATCTTTTCTTTGGAAACAGGCCGCTTGCACCAGGAAACCCTGGCCGTGCTCGACAAGGTCAAGGTCCGTTACGACCACGACATCACTCTGTACCGCCCGCAGCCGGAAGCTGTAGCCGCCTACGTGGAACAGAATGGTTTGAACGCCTTTTATAACAGCGTCGAGATGCGCCGCGAATGCTGCCGCATCCGCAAGGTCGAACCGCTGGGCCGCGCCCTGGCTGGCAACAAGGCCTGGGTCACGGGACAACGCCGTGCCCAGTCCACCACGCGCGCCGAGCTGCACGTGCAGGAAGACGACGCCGCGCACGCGATGACGAAATTCAATCCGCTGGCCGACTGGTCGGAAGAAGACGTGTGGGCCTACATCCGCGCCAACGACGTGCCCTACAACGCGCTGCACGACCAGGGGTACCCGTCGATCGGCTGCGAACCCTGTACACGGGCCGTCCAGCCGGGCGAAGATGTACGGGCCGGGCGTTGGTGGTGGGAAAATCCGGACTCCAAGGAATGCGGCCTGCACATGGTGGACGGTAAGTTGATACGCATCAAATCCGTGGCAGCCTGAACAGACACAACAGACTCAGCAGAACAAGAAAGCACCCTATATGAGCAATATTTTGAACCAGCGTCACCTCGACAGCCTTGAATCGGAAGCCATCCACATCATGCGCGAAGTGGCAGCCGAATCAGCCAATCCCGCGCTGCTGTTTTCCGGCGGCAAGGATTCCGTCGTCCTGCTGCGCTTGGCCGAGAAAGCCTTCCGCCCAGGCAAGTTCCCATTTCCGCTCGTGCATATCGACACAGGCCACAACTTCCCGGAAGTCATTACGTTCCGTGACAAAAAAGTGGCGGAACTGGGCGAGCGTCTGATCGTCGGCTCCGTAGAAGATTCGATCCAGCGCGGTACCGTGCGCCTGCGCAACTCGGCCACGGATTCGCGCAATGCGGCGCAAGCCGTGACCTTGCTGGAAACCATCGCCGAACACGGCTTTGACGCCTGCATCGGCGGCGCGCGCCGCGACGAGGAAAAAGCCCGCGCCAAGGAACGCATCTTTTCGTTCCGCGACGAATTTGGCGCCTGGGACCCGAAAGCCCAGCGTCCCGAGCTGTGGGACCTGTATAACACCCGCGTGCATCCCGGTGAAAACATGCGCGTCTTCCCCATCTCGAACTGGACGGAATTGGACGTGTGGCAATACATCGCCCGTGAAAAACTGGAATTGCCGCCGATCTACTTCGCGCACGAGCGCCAAGTGATCCCGCGCAACGGTTTGCTGGTGCCGCTGACGGATCTGACGCCGCCGCGCGAAGGCGAAACCGTGGAAACGCAAGTCGTGCGCTTCCGCACCGTGGGCGATATCTCATGCACTTGCCCCGTGTCATCCGATGCGGCGACGGTCGACGCCATCATCGCCGAGACGGCAATCACGCAAATCACGGAACGTGGCGCCACACGCATGGATGACCAGACTTCCGAAGCCTCGATGGAAAAACGCAAGAAAGCAGGGTATTTCTAATGAACGCAGCAATCCAGAACACCATTCCAACCGACAGCCTGGAGCGCGGCATGCTGCGCTTTATCACGGCCGGTTCCGTCGATGACGGCAAGAGCACCCTGATCGGCCGTTTGCTGTTCGACAGCAAGGGCATCTTCGCCGACCAGCTCGACGCCATGTCGCGCTCCAAGCACAAGCGCACGGTGGGCGACACGGTCGACCTGTCGCTGCTGACGGATGGCCTGGAAGCGGAACGCGAGCAAGGCATCACCATCGACGTGGCCTACCGTTACTTTGCAACGCCGAAACGCAAATTCATCATCGCCGATACACCAGGCCACGAGCAATACACGCGCAACATGGTCACGGGCGCCTCCACGGCCGACGCCGTCATCATTTTGATCGACGTGTCGAAAGTCAAACTGGGCGACGATGGCAGCGTGGAATTGCTGATCCAGACCAAGCGCCATTCGACGATTGCCCACTTGCTGCAGATCGAGCACGTGGTCGTCGCCGTCAACAAGATGGACCTGGTCGACTACGATGAGACGGTATATAAGCGCATCGTCGCCGCCTACCGCGAATTCGCCCAGTCGCTGGGCTTGAAGGACATCACGCCGATCCCGCTGTCCGCCTTGACCGGCGACAACGTCGTCGAACGCGGCGACAAGCTGGGCTGGTACACGGGCCCGACCCTGATCGAGCTGCTCGAATCGCTGTCCGTCTACGACGAATCGCACGACACGCCTTTCCGCTTCCCGGTGCAGCTGGTGGCGCGCCACAACGGCCACGAAGCGAACGACTTCCGTGGCTACATGGGCCGCATCGAGGCGGGCAAGGTCAGCATCGGCGACACCCTGGTGGTGCAGCCGTCGGGCCAGACGGCAACAGTGAAAGATATCGTCACCCTGGACGGCTCGCTACAAACAGCCGTGGTGGGCCAGTCCGTGACCCTGCTGCTCAATGAATACCTCGATATCTCGCGCGGCGACTTGCTGGCCAGCAGCGAGCGCCCTGCCACCCTGCTGAAACAGGTGGTGGCCGACGTGTGCTGGCTGTCGGAAGACGCGCTGGACCTGCGCCGCAAGTACTGGATCAAGCACGGCACGAAACAGACGGCGGCAAAAGTGACGGCGATTGAATCTATCCTCGACATCAATACGCAGCAGCGCCATCCGGCTGAAGGCTTGAAGCTGAACGACATCGCCCGCATCAGCCTGAACGTGCAACAGGCGCTGGCGGCCGATGCGTATGCCGATATCCGCGCCACGGGGGCGTTTATCCTGATCGATGAAGTCACCCACCAAACGGTCGCGGCCGGCATGGTTCGGCTCTAAACCCGCATCGTCCAGGAAAGGCAGCCATATGCACAGCTCCCCATCACTCCCCGGCAAGGTCTACCTGATCGGCGCCGGCCCCGGCGCGCAAGACCTGATGACCTTGCGCGGCGCGCGCCTGCTGGCGCAAGCGGACGTCGTGCTGCACGACGCGCTGGTCACCGAAGAGATGCTGGAGCTGTGTCCGCAGGCGCAAAGGATTCTGGTCGGCAAGCGTTGCGGCCAGTTGTCGACGGCGCAGGCCTTCATCAACAAGCAACTGGTCGACAACGCGCGCAAGCACGCCATCGTCGTGCGCCTGAAAGGGGGCGACCCCATGCTGTTCGGCCGCGCCGACGAGGAATTGCGGGCGCTGGAAGAAGCGGGCATCGCCGTCGAAGTGGTGCCCGGCATTACCACGGCCCTGGCGGCGGCTGCCGCCACACAGCAGCCGCTGACCAAACGGGGCGTGTCGCGTAGCGTGGCCTTTTTCACGTCCAGCACGGCGCCGGGCGAACCGGACCAAACGCGCATTCCCGACTGCGATACCCTGGTGCAATACATGGGTGGCCGCGAAGCCATCGCCACGGCACAGCGCCTGCTGGCGCAGGGCCGCCGTGCCGACACCCCGGTAGTGGTGATAGAAAACTGCAGCCGCCCGGACCAGCGCATCGTGCGCCTGCCGCTGAGCGCCCTGGCGCATGGCCTGGGCAACACCCACGGCCCCGTGCTGGTGATGCTGGGCGACGCCATGGCGGCGCGCACGCACCAGGCCACGGAAGAAGCGGCTGCCATTCTGGCGCGCCATGCTTGAATAAACACAGCGTATTTTACCGACTTTAAAGTCAGTAACCGACGTATTCCGAGGAAACATGATACGATGCTCACGCATCTTTTCTCGAGAAGTTATTGCGTAGTGGCAATAAATTCATGCTTTACCTGTCATAGCGCTAGCCGCAAGGTCTTCCTGCTGACGGGACCGCCCAGCAATCTCCCCGAAAAAAGCTGCGCCCGCAGGCTGCAATACCGCGCCGCGCAACTTTAGCCTTACAAGCACACATGAATTTCACCTCCATGCGCGAAGCACTGACTTCGCTCAGCCGCAGCAATGCCGGCGTCGCCAGCGCCGTGCTCTTGAGCATGCTCGCCTCTATCGCCCTGTGGACGGTGTTCCCGAATATCGACGACGAAAACCATTTGCTGGAATGGCTGCAGGCGCTGTTCCTGGCCCTGGCTTGCACCGTGCACGGCGTGCGCGCCTGGCAAGAGACGGACGGCCAGTCCTTGCGCTTCCTGATGCATGCCGGCTTGTCTGCCCTGCTGTTCGGCTTCCTGCTGCGCGAACTCGATATCGACCAGTTCGGCACGGCGCCCGCCTGGGCGCAACTGGAAAAAGCCCTGCGCGTGGTTGAATTGCTGATACTGATACGCGTGCTGATCTTTTTCGTGCCGCGTTCCCGCAAGGTGTTTGCCCATGCCAACCTGATTTTCAGCATGCGCATCACCATCCTGACAGCCATCGGTGGCTTGCTGATGGTCGCCGGCTGGCCCTTCGACAAGAAGGTCTTCCATGGCATGCCGGACGCCTACGCGCTGCTGGGTGAGGAAGTCTTCGAACTGGGCGCCTATTTGCTGCTGTTCCTCGCTTCCTTGTCCGACAGTTCGGCCGCCGCGCGCATCAGCCTGGCGCCAAAAAAGAAAGCGGCTTAACCGCCTTCAAATTTCAAAGGACGATGGCAGTGGCAGCAGCCGCTGCAAGGTAGCGGCCACGCGCAGCAGGCGCGGGTCATCGTCCTCGGCCTCATCGCAGGTATCGTTGATACAGAAAAACGGCAAGCTGCCGAAACGCGCCGCCAGCTCCTCAAGCTGCTGCGGCGCCTGCACATCGCCGCTGGCGATATGCAGCGGGTCGAGCATGTGCGACCGCGCCAATCCCTGATGCACCATCCAGCGCGGCACCAGGTCAGGCAGCAATGCCGGCACCTGCCAGGAGCGGAACACCGTCGCGCGCACCTTGGCAAACATGGCCGGTGCCAGCGCCTCGAGCACATGCAGCGCGCTTTTCAGCATGGGCCGCGGCGCATGCGCATACAGCCGCGGTTCATGCCGGTAAGCGGCGTACTGCGCCGACAGCCATTGCCGCGACAAAGTGGCGCAATTGACAGGCGCCGCCACGTCGGCGCGCAAGCCGCGCACCTCATCGTGCGGCGCACTCTCCGTAAACACACTCAAACGCCGGTCGCCTTCCCCGCCAAACCAGAATGCGGGTTCGAAGGGCGCGCCAAAAATACGTCGTCGTTCAAATACAGGAAGCGTTCTGACAGGCCCGGAATATGGTGCAGGTACGATTCGATATGGCCGGAGTCGAACACGGGCAAGGCGGCGCCTGGCATCAGGCTGGCATGGTCGATCACCGTCAGGCGCGGTGAGGCGCGCAGCCAGCGGGGCACTTGCCGGTCCGTCAGCAGGTATACATGGCCGTGGCCGGGGAAGAAGCGCTCGAGCGCGCGCAGGTTATAGCGCAGTTCGCCGTTGTCGCGGTAGCGCCCCGCCACGTTGCCGTGCAGGGCCAACTGGCCGGGATGCGCCAGGGCCCAGGCGGCATACGCTTGCTGCCGGCGCGCACGCCAGGCGGGATCGGCGCCGTCAACCCACAGGTAGACGATGTCGATGCCGCTCAAGGGAGAGGGCTGGAGCCTGGCGCCGCCACGCAGTAATCGGCGATGGCGGCGAGCACGCTGGCGTTCTCGCCCACCGCCTCGACCACCTTCAGGCGCAGTGCCGGATGCTGCTGGCGCAGCTCTTCCAGCAACAGCGGCAAGTCGCGCAGCACATGCCCGCCCTGCCCCAGGAACACGGGCACCACGGTGGCGTCCAGGGTGGCGCCGGCTGGCAGCTCGGCCAGCAGGGTCGCTACCAGCTCGGGCAGGCGCGGCGTCATCAGCTCCAGAAAGGCCAGGTGCACGCTGGCGCCAGGCATGCGCGCCTGGGTCAGGTCGCGCAGGCGTTCGAAGGGCGCGGCCCACGATGCGGCGCGCGCGCCATGGGCAAACAAGATCAGTGCCTGTTTCACGTTCGCTTCCATCAGTGTCGCTCCACCCACCACAGGGCGCCCAGCGCCAGCAACAGATACAGGGCGCTCGGCGCCACCGCCGTCAGGAAGGCCGGCCAGGTGCTGAGCAGCCCGAGATGCGAGAACAGGGTGTTGACCAGCATGAAGCTCACACCGATCATGATGCCGATGAAGATCTTCAGGCTGATGCCGCCGCTGCGCGTATGCATGTAGGCGAACGGCAGCGCCAGTGCCATCAGCACGAAAATGGCCAGCGGATCGATCAGCTTTTTCCAGAAGGCGATGCGGAAGCGCTCGGTTTCCTGCTTGTTCTCGGCCAGGTGACGTGTGTACACGGCCAGTTCGCTGGCCGACATGCGCTCGGGATCAGACGCCGACACCGTCAGGATCTTCGGCGTCACTTCCGACGTCATGTCCTTGCTGGCGCTTTGCACCGTGCGCACCAGGCTCGTTTCCTGCGCATAGTAGTTCGCCAGCTTCGGCTCGAAGCCAGGCGAAGCCGCCTCGCTGTTCGAGAACGAAGTTTCCGTCACATCGGTCAGGCGCCAGATGTTATTGCCCTGATACGTCGCTCCCTTCGCCACGGTCAGGGTGCGCAAACGCATATCGGTGTCGAATTCATACAGCTTGACGTTTTTCAGCTGGCCGTCCGCACGCGCTTCGCCGACATTGAAAAAGCGCGAACCGGTGACGGTGCCCGTCAGGCCCTCGCTCTTGACCATGTCCTTGGTCCACAGGCCCGAGCGAAACTCGCTCGACACGGCCGCGCCGCGCGAGGTCAGCTTGAGGCGTTCGGCCAGCGGCTCCGTGCGCGGCGTGATCAACTCGCCGAAGATGAAGGTGATGACCACGAAGACGATACCGATGCGAAACAGGAAACCGGCCGCCATCGCCGTCGACATGCTCGATGCGCGCATGATGGTAAATTCCGAACTGGCGGCAAACTGCGCCATCGTGTAGATCGTGCCGATCAGCGCCGCGATCGGCATCACCTCGTACACATGCCCCGGCACCAGCACCAGCACATACAGGAAGGCATACTGGATGGTGTAGCCGTTGCGGCCCACCTTGGGCAGCTCGCCCGTCAGGTCGATAAAGGCTTGCAGTGCCAGGAAGGCCAGCAGCACGAACAGCACCGCCTGGAATATCGAGACCGCAAAATAGCGCTGTAAAATCTTCATTTCGATGCCGCTTTACTTGTATTGGCGGCGCGGCGCGCGCGCTTGAAAGCCGCCAGCAGGACCAGCGGATGGTAGCGGTGGTTCACATTCAGGCGCCACGCAAACAGCGCCACCACGGCCAGCGCCGCCAGCAGGTGCAGCGGCCACCAGGCCAGGCCGAAGGTCAGGCGACCCTGCTTCACGCTTGCTTCGATGACCTTGATCAGATTGCTGTACGTAAAGAAAATCAGCAGGGCGATGATCAGGTTGGTCGAACTGCCTGCACGCGGATTGACAAAGCCCAGCGGAATAGCCAGCAGGATCAGCATCAGGCCGATCAGGGGCGCGCTGACCCGCCACAGCAATTCGGCCATGGTGTAGGGATTCGGCTCGGCGATGAGCGCCATGGTACTCATGGCGCGCACGCCCAGTTCCACACCCAGCTCCTGCTGCTTGCTCTCGATGCGCATGATGTACTGCTCGAATTCCATGGTCTGGAAGTCCGCTTGCGTCGGCACGCCCTGGTAGCGGCGGCCGCTCTTGAGCACCAGGAAACGTTCGCCCTTGGCGTCGGTATTGATCACGCCTTCCTTGGCGACGACGACGACGGCGCTGCCTTTTTCATCGACGGTATTGACGAAGACGTTTTGCACCACGGTCTTCTCGCCGCTGACGCCCTCGACGAAGAAGATGCGGTTGCTGCCGGCCGATTCGCGGAATTGGCCAGGCGTGACTTTCTGCAGGTCTTCGCGCTTTTCAAAGCGCGCCACATATTCATCGCTTTTCTTTTGCGCCCACGGCGTGGCGTACAGGCTCAGGACGCCGGTGGCCAGCACCAGCGGCAGGCCGAAGCTGAGCACGGGCCATATCCAGCGCGACAGGCTCAGGCCCGAGGCGAACCACACCACCATCTCCGACTCCTTGTAGCTGCGGGTGACGACCATCAGCACCGAAATGAAACCGGTGAGGATGAGGATGGTGGGCAGCTGCATCAGGGCGGAAAAAAACATCAGGGACATGACGTCGGACGACGCAATCTTGCCGCCCGCCGCCTTGCCGAGAATACCGATCAGCATCCAGGTGAGCAGGATGCTGAACAAAACAGTGAAGGTGGCCCCGGCGGCACTAGCCAATTCACGTCGAAGGGCGCGTTGAAAGATCATTCGGAGTTTATAATTCGGGTCAGTTAGTTGAGTAACACGTTACTAGTAAATGAAAACGGAGAACCAAATGGACTTTAGCATAAAAGCATTCGATACCAAGAGCACCCTCGGCACGGCCAAAAGCGGATGCATCGCGGTTGCGGTATTCGAAAACAAAAAACTGTCGCCAGCGGCAAAATCGCTGGACAGCAAGGGTGCGATTTCGGCTGCGCTGAAGTCCGGCGACATCAGCGGCAAGCCTGGCAGCACTTTGCTGCTGCGCGCAGTCGATGGCGTCGCCGCCGAACGTGTTCTGCTGGTAGGCATGGGCAGCGATGACACTGTCAGCGAAAAAAGCTTCACAACCGGCGTACAAGCCGCACTGAAGGCCTTCGGCTCGCTGGGCGCTGCGGACGCCATTATCGCATTACCGCTGGCTGAAGTGAAAGAGCGCGACGTAAATTGGGCAATCCGTTGCGTGGTGCAAGCCGCCCACGACAGCGAATACCGCTGCGACTCGCAAAAAAGCAAAAAGATCCGGCGCCAGCAGGCGTGCGCAAGATCGTTCTGGCAGCGCCGGCAACGGCAGCCACGCGCGGCGCGCTGGCGCAAGCCATCGCCATCGCCAACGGTTCCGACCTGACGCGCAAGCTGGGCGACCTGCCGGCGAACATCGCTAATCCGACCTACCTGGCCAACACCGCCAAGCAGCTGGCCAAGGATTACAAGTTTGAAGTCGAAGTACTGGACCGCAAACAGCTCGAAGCGCTGAAAATGGGCAGCTTCCTGTCCGTCACCAACGGCAGCGAGCAGCCGCCGAAATTCATCGTCCTGAAACACATGGGCGGCAAAGCCAAGGATGCGCCGGTGGTCCTGGTTGGCAAAGGCATCACCTTCGACACGGGTGGCATTTCGATCAAGGCCGGTCCTGGCATGGATGAAATGAAGTACGACATGTGCGGCGCCGCTTCGGTACTGGGCACCTTCCGCGCCATCGGCGAAATGAACCTGAAGCTGAACGTTATCGGCGTCATCGCCGCGTGCGAAAACATGCCATCGGGCCGCGCCACCAAGCCGGGCGACATCGTCACCTCCATGAACGGCCTGACCATCGAAGTGCTGAACACGGACGCCGAAGGCCGTCTGGTACTGTGCGACGCGCTGACCTACGCAGAACGCTTCAAGCCGGCAGCCGTGGTCGATATCGCCACGCTGACGGGCGCTTGCGTCGTGGCCCTGGGCCACCACAACAGCGGCCTGTTTACGCGCAGCGATGCGGCGCATGACCAGCTGGCCAATGAGCTGCTGGCAGCGGGCAAGCAGTCGAGCGACACGGCATGGCGCATGCCGATCGAAGAGGCGTACAACGAGCAGTTGAAGTCGAACTTCGCCGACCTGGCCAACATCGGCACGCCAGGCGGCGGTTCGGTGACGGCAGCGGCCTTCCTGGAAAACTTCACCAAGAAGTACACCTGGGCGCATCTGGACATCGCCGGCACGGCATGGAAATCGGGCGGCGCAAAAGGCGCGACCGGCCGTCCAGTCCCCCCTGTTGACGACGTTCCTCATCAACCGCGTGTAAGAGAACGCCAGACCAAACCTACTGCGCGGGGCTATTGGCGGCCGGCGATGCTCGCTGTACATAAAGTACAGCTGCGCTTCTCGACCACCACTAGCTCCCGCTCGCTACGGTTTTGTCAGGCGTCGTTAAGTATTCAGTAAGAAGACAGCCGCCATAGTCACTGACCTTGGCGGCTTTTTTATGTGTATTGGTATCAGTAGACGACGGGATTGGGCAAAGGCGATGGCGCCACTTTCGGCTGCACCACCGTTTCCGGCACGGCGGCCGGGGGCTGTTTCACTGCGACGGGCGCGGGCGGCGGCGCCAGGCGCGCGGGGTCTTGCATGACGATGGTCAGGATCGACGGGTAGTCGAAGCCGGCGCCCGTGTTGCGGTCGACGAAATAGCCGACGCCCAGGGTCAGGATGACATTGCCCCAAACGCTGCCATTGAGCTTGGGGTCGATATGGTCGTCCGTCGCGATGGCGGGCGAGCCGTGCTTCCGGCAGTCGACTTTTAAGGGTTCCTGGCTCTTGCGGATGGTGATGCGTCCGGGCGTGGTGACAAACCACTTGCCCACATCATTACTGAGGATGCAGCCAGCGCCGGTCAGTTCGCGGTTGTCCTGGATAGTTTGCACCAGCACCATCTGCTCGGTGTTGCCCGTCAGTGTGGCGCAGCCGCCCAGACCCAACAGCAGCAGCGTCCTGGCGACAACGGCGGCAGACGGTGATACGCGCATGGGAAGCTCGCTTAACGGACGGGAATCGGCTGGTCGCCGGGCACGGCGACGGCGGTGACGCTGTTTTTCGGACTGCCCTCGATCAGGCGGTCGGAATACACGAGGTAAAACCAGTGCATTGCGCTTGCTGTCGACCATGCGCACGACGCGCACATGCTTGAAGAAGATCGAGGCACGCTCGGTAAAACACTTCTTCCTGGCGCGGCAGCTTGCCCTTGAATTGCAGAGGCCCCACCTGGCGGCAAGCCACGGCCGCATCGGCCTTGTCTTCGGCCAGGCCGACGGCGCCCTTGATGCCGCCCGTCTTGGCGCGCGACAGATAGCAGCTGACGCCAGCGACGCGCGGGTCGTCATACGCTTCGACGACAATTTTGTGGTCAGGGCCGATCAGTTTGAACACCGTGTCGACCGAACCGATAGTTTCGGCATGCGCCGCGGCGCAGGCAAAGCCCAGCACCAAAGCGGCAGGCAGCAATTTACGCATGAAGAGAATCCCGGGCACGCACGCTGGCGGCCATCAGTTGATGGGAGCGAAACGCTGGACCATGACGCCTTCGACTTCGATCAGTTGAAAGAACACGTCTTTCGGCCGGGTCCAGATGGAACCGTCGGCAGCGCGATACACGATCATCGGCGTCAGATCCGCTTCCAGCGTGGCTTCGCACACCAGTTCATAAATGCCGCCCTTGTAGTGCCGATAACGCATCGCCGTCCCCTCAAGCCGTTGAATCTTCGCTCTTGTCGTCGGCCAGTGCCTTCTGCTTCATCTTCAGGCCCTGGATCACTTTCAGTATGCCTTCCATGCCGGCCGCGCCATCGGCGCCGCTGAAGGCGTCGAGCACCTCATTGAGCACCTTGTTGCGCACGGTCGCTTCATCGGAAGACATTTCCAGCGCGCGCTGCGCTTTCGCCGCCTTTTCGGCCGCGCTCACGCGCGGCTTGGCAGCCGTCTTGCCATGCGTCAGAGCAGCCTGCCAGATAACCCAGCGACGCTGGGTCTCGAAAATCAGGTACTCATCCGGTTTGTCTTCTCTTCGCCGCACAATGTGGCCGTCACGCTGCGCCCACGCTTCAAATGCAGTTCGCATTTTCTTCCTTTGCAAATGCTACGCGCAAGTCTCACTATTAAAACTGCAACATTTCAAAATAGTACCATCTATTGATGTCGCAAAACAGTCTCTAGATATAGTACTGCAATTTATATAACAAGTCTGGCGGCGCCAGGGACGGAATTGACACTCCGTCCCGGGCACAGTGGTCATGTAATCGGAATAGCAATTACAACTAATTACAACTGCTTCCTGTTCGGTTCTTAACTAGGCTGTAACAAAGCCGTATGACACAGTTGTTACATTGTGCCATTTTAGTAGTTTTTATTACGTTTTAGCGAGAAACTTTACACCTTTGTCGCGTTAAACGGCGGGACGCGGCCTGCCACGCCAGCCGCTTATGCCAAATCAAGCATAGGGGTTGATCAATGATACACAAAAACATAATATTCATGCGTCACGATTGGTTAAATACAAATACTTTATTAAGACCCCTTTTCCCTGCCAGTAAGCAAAACCGATCCCCAGCAAGCGAGGCAGGACGCCATCGACACGCATGCGGTAAGATTCGCGCCTATCGATACCAATTCAAGCAAGGATTTATCCCATGAAACTCGCCACCTGGAACGTCAACTCGCTCAAAGTGCGTCTGCCGCAAGTGCTGCAGTGGCTGACAGACAACCCGGTCGACATACTCTGCCTGCAAGAGACCAAGCTCACGGATGACAAGTTCCCCGTTGCCGAGATCGAGGCGGCAGGCTACCAGGTGGTCTTCAGCGGCCAGAAAACCTACAACGGCGTGGCCATCCTGTCGAAGCTGCCGATCACCGATGTGGTGAAGAACAATCCCCTCTATGAAGATGCGCAGCAGCGCATCCTGGCCGCGACCATCGGCGGCGTGCGCGTCGTCTGCGCCTACGTGCCGAACGGCCAGAGCGTCGACTCGGACAAGTATGAATACAAGCTGGGCTGGCTGGCCGCCCTGCACGACTGGCTGGCCGCAGAAGCGCAACAGCACCCGCAACTGGCCGTCGTCGGCGACTACAATATCGCGCCCGACGACCGCGACGTGCACGACCCTGTCGCCTGGGCCGGCCAGGTATTGGTGTCGGACAAGGAACGCGCCGCCCTGCAGCGCCTGTTCGACATCGGCCTGACGGACGCCTTTCGCCTGTTCGAGCAGGCGGACAAATCGTTCAGCTGGTGGGATTACCGCCAACTGGGCTTCCGCCTGAACAAGGGCTTGCGCATCGACCACATCCTGCTCTCGCCTGCCCTGAGCGCCCGCTGCAAGGCCTGCGTGATCGACCGCGTGCCCCGCAAATGGGAACAGCCTTCAGACCATGCGCCGGTTGTGGCAACCATCGATTAAGCGATGCGGGCATCATCGAAGGTGGACCACTGCAAGTGGGAACAGCCGTCCGACCATGCGCCCGTAGTGGCCACCATCGACTAGCCAGGCAACCGTTCCAGCAGCGATTGCGCATTTGCCGCCGGCACGGGCGCAGAGAACAGATAACCCTGCGCATAGCGGCAGCCCTTCGCCTGCAGCAGGGCGAACTGTTCTTCCGTTTCCACGCCCTCGGCCACGGCCGACAATTGCAGGCTGTCGGCCAGCGCGATGATGGCCGCCACGATGGCGCGGTCTTCCGCGCTGTGTTCGAGGTCCTTGATGAAGGCGCGGTCGATCTTGACCTTCTTCACGGGGAAGCGCTTCAAGTAGGCCAGGCTGGAATAGCCAGTGCCGAAATCGTCGATCGACAGGCGCAAGCCCATGCCATTGATCTGCCGTAAAATCTCCAGCGTATGCTCGCCATGCTGCATCAGCGCCGTCTCGGTGATCTCGAATTCCAGCAGTGCCGGATCGATGCCCGTTTCCCGCACCACGGCGCCGATGGCCGCCACCAGGCCCTTGTGCATGAACTGGCGCGGCGACAAATTCACCGCCAGCGGCACCGGCTGCAAGCCCTGGCGCTGCCAGGCCATGCTTTGCTCGCAGGCCTGGCGCATCACCCATTCACCCACCGGCACGATCAAGCCGTTTTCCTCCATGATGGGAATGAAGCTGTCCGGCAGTACCAGGCCGTGGCCGGGGCGGCGCCAGCGCAGCAGCACTTCCATGCCATGCAGGCGGCGCGTGGCGATATCGATGACGGGCTGATAAAACAGTTCGAACTGCTGCAGCGCCAACGCCGTGCGCAAGCTGCTTTCCAGGTCGAAGTGCAGGGCCGCCGCCTGGTTCATCGTCTGCGTGAAGAACTGGTAGTTATTGCGGCCATTGCCCTTGGCGTGGTACATCGCCGCATCGGCATGGCGCATCAGGGCGTCGACATCGCCGCCGTCGTCCGGATACATGCAGATGCCGATCGACGGCGTCACATGCAGCACATGGCCGTCGAGCGGAAAGGCGGGCGTCAGCGCCTCGATGATCTTCTCGGCCACGCGAGCCGCTTCCTCGCCGCCGCGGATGCCCGGCACCAGCACGACGAACTCGTCGCCGCCCAGGCGCGCCACCGTGTCGCTGGCGCGCACGGCGCCGCACAGCCGCGCGGCCACTTCCTTGAGCAGCAGGTCGCCCGTCATGTGACCCAGCGAATCGTTGATGGTCTTGAAACGGTCCAGGTCGATGAACATCACGGCCAGCTTGCGCCCGGAGCGCTGCGAGGCCAGCATGGCCCGTTCCAGCCTGTCCGACAGCAGCGCGCGGTTCGGCAAGCCCGTCAGGTTGTCGTGGTAAGCCATGTGGTGCACCCGCGCCTCGGCCTGGCGCCGCTCGACAATCTCGCCCTGCAGCAGCAGGTTGGCGCCGGCCAGTTCGGCCGTGCGTTCCTGCACACGCAATTCCAGCTCGTCGCGCGCGCGGCGCACCGCCTCGGCCGCCTCGCGGCGCGCCGTCACGTCGTCGACCAGCCACACGGAACGGCCATGCGCATGCGCCAGGTCGAACGGCCGGCCTGACAGGCGCGCCCAGAAGCGGCTGCCGTCCTTGCGCACCAGCTGATATTCCGACATGTGCACCCTGCCCGCCTCGAAGTCGCGCGCCGTCTCTCCGCGCGCCGCCTTCCACGCGGCCACGTCCGGATACAGGGCTTGCACCGACAGGCCGTTGATCTCGCCGGGCCCATAGCCGAACAGCTCTTCCATCTTGCTGTTGGCACGCAAATTGTAGCCGCCCTCCACCACCGAAATACCCAGCACGGCGCTGTCGAGGATGGCCTGGTTTTCCAACAGCGCGTTGCGCAGGGATTCTTCGGCGCGCTTGGCTTCCGTGCGGTCCTCGATGATCCAGATGGTGCCGGCGGCGGGATCGTCCGGATTGACGACATAGGCGATCAGCTGCGCCCACAAGGTGCTGCCGTCGCGGCGCATCATTTCCACTTCCGTCTGGAAGGGCTTGGCCACCGACAGGAAGGGGAAGGCCGCCGCGCCCAGCAAGTCGTAGGATTGCTGCGACACGTACAACGCGCGCCCGGGCAAGCCCAGCGCCTCGTCGCCGCTGTAGCCGAACATCGCGGCAAAGCCCAGGTTGTAGCGCGTGATCAGGCGGTTCTTGGTATACAGGATGCTCACCGAGGCATTCGTCATGATGGCCGCCACTTCCATCTGCGTCTGGCGGCTGGCCGTGATGTCTTCGAGTATCCAGATGGCGCCCTGCTCGCTGTGCGCCTGGTCGACGGCCTTGGCGCGGATGCGGCACCAGAACAGGCTGCCGTCGCGGCGGCGGAACAGCGCTTCATCCTGCTCGTACGGCAAGCCCTGTCCCAGCAGCGGCGTGGCCCGCACGCCAAACGCCTCGTAGGCGGCAGGCGAAGGAAACAGCTCGGCGGCGGGCAAGCCCGTCATCTCCTCCTGCGCGTAGCCGAACATTTCGGCGAAGCGGGGATTGCAGCGCAAGACCAGGCGCGAACGGGAAAACAGGATGCCGACGGAGGCATTGTCGAGGATGGCCTGCTGCTCGAGCATCAGCTGGCGCGTCGCCTCCTCGGCCGCCTTCTGCGCGCTGCGGTCGTCGAACAGCCAGATCGTGTCGCGCAAGCCGCGGTCAGTCTGGCTCTCCGGGTTCAGTACATAGCCATACGCTAGCGCCCAGAAAGTAGAACCGTCGCGGCGGCGCATCTCCATCTCTCCCTGGAACGGCTGGCCGCGCCGCAGCAGGGGCGAGGCTTGCCGCACCACGTTCTCATACGCCGCGCGCGACGGGTACAGGTCGGCGACGGCCAGGCCCACGCCGCTGTCGCCATCGAAGCCGAAGCATTCGGCAAAGCGCCGGTTGTAGCGCAGCACGCCCTTGTCGCGCTGAAAACCGATGGCCAAGGGCGCGTTGTCCATCACGGCCTGCATTTCCAGCATGGCGCGGCGCAGCTGATCTTCATCGCGCCGGTGGTCGCTGATATCTTCGATGATCCACACCGTGCCGTCATGCGTATTGAGGGGATCGACGGCGCGTCCGTGCAAGCGGCTCCAGAACAAGGTGCCATCCTGGCGCCGCAATTCCAGTTCGGTACGGTACGGCTTGCCTTTGGAGAGCAGCGGCGCCGCTTCCAGCCCCAGGATGCGGCAATGCTCGGCGGAGCGGTACAGCACCGCGCCCGGCATGCCCGTCAACTGGTGGCGCGCATAGCCGAACATCTCGGCGGCGCGAATATTGCACTCCTCGATGAAGCCGCCCTTGGAAAAGACGATGCCGACGGCCGCGCTTTCCAGGATGGCCTGCTGCTCGAGCAAGGTCTTGCGCAAGGCTTGCTGGTCGCGCTGCTGCACGCGGATGTCGGCAAACACCAGGGTCGCGCCAGGCAAGCCGTCGTCCACCAGCAGGGGCCTGGACCAGACCTGCACGGCAATGGCGCCCGCCTCCCCTTTCAGGCTGCTGTCCCAGTGCCGCTCGCGCCCGGCCGCACCGAGCGCGCCGCGCAGCATGCTGGTGCTCGACGCGCGGTAGGCGTCCGTAAAACAGTCGGCCAGCAGCCGGCCCGACACATCCCGACCCAGCAGGGCGACCAGGGCGCCATTTGCGGCCACCACCATGCCGCAGGCATCGCAGGCGCAGGCCGGCAAGGCGATCAATTGCAAGGCATCGGCGATGAAATCGGGACTGGTCGGTACGCGGTTCATGGACACCATGGATGGTTGACGGCAAAGTGAGCATGCACCTGAACAAAAAACTTCACAGGTTTCATGGTGCTGCTAGATCATAAACCAGTTTCCGACGGTTTCTTCATATTCCTTATTGGCAATATCTGAAACGCCACAGACCACTTGCAACACGCCCGTTGCAACGCCGTTGCATGGCAAAAAATTGAAACAAATCGTTTAGAATAAAGCATGCGCCACCCTCCCCAACCTCCGCTCGATCACCGCGACAAACCCGTCATCTGGACCGTCTCCGTCTCGCGGCTGTTCGACCTGTTCCGCGACATCACGCTCGAATACGACGACCTGGCGACGATCGAACCGATCAACCTGGGTTTCGACGACGCCGTGCGCCACATCCGCGAACGCATGGCCACCGAGCGCTGCGACGCGGTCATCGCGGCCGGTTCGAACGGCGCCTACCTGAAAGGCCGGCTGTCGGTACCCGTCATCATCGCCAAGGCCAGCGGCTACGACGTGATGCAGGCGCTGGCACGCGCGCGGCGCATCTCGCCGCACATCGGCGTCGTCACTTATCAGGACCCGATGCCGGAACTGGCCGAATTTGCTACCACATTCGGCTTCCAGATCGCGCAGCGCACCTACGCCACAGAGGAAGACGCGCGCGCGCAGATCAATGAACTGAAGGCGGCCGGCGTAAAAGCCGTCGTCGGCGCGGGCCTCGTCACCGACCTGGCCGAAGAGGCGGGACTGGCCGCCGTCTTCGTCTATTCGGCCACGGCCATCCGGCGCGCCTTCGACGACGCGCTGGAACTGGCGCGCCTGACCCAGATCGAATCGAACCGCGGACGGCGCGCGGTGGTCGCCGACACCCTGCGCGCACGCCACGGCCTGCACGACCTGCGCGGCGAATCGGAAGCGATGGAAGCGCTGCGCCAGTCGGTGGTGCTGTATGCCCGCTCGCCGGCGACGGTACTGATCCAGGGCGAGACGGGCAGCGGCAAGGAACTGGTGGCGCAGGCGATCCACCGCGAAAGCCCGCGCAGCTTGGGCGCCAACCGGCCCTTCATCGCCATCAATTGCGGCGCCATCGCCGAATCCCTGCTGGAATCGGAACTGTTCGGCCACGAGGATGGGGCCTTCACGGGCGCGCGCCGGGGCGGCCATGCAGGCCTGTTCGAAGCGGCCAACCACGGTACCCTCTTCCTCGACGAAATCGGCGAAATGCCGCTGGCCCTGCAAACGCGCTTGCTGCGCGTGCTGGAAGAGCGCGAAGTGGTGCGCGTGGGCGGCACGCGGCCCATCGCCATCAATGTGCGCATCATCAGCGCCACACACTGCGACCTGGAACAGCGCATCCGCGAAGGACGCTTCCGCGCCGACCTGTTCTACCGCCTGGCCGTGCTGCGCCTGCATTTGCCCGCCTTGCGCGAACGCGCCAGTGACATTCCCGGCCTGACCGAATGGTCGCTGAAAAACGCGCTGGCCGCGCTGGGCGCCCGTCCGCACCCCAACCTGCACGCGGAGATCCAGGCTTGCGCACCGCTGCTGCGCCGCTACGACTGGCCCGGCAACGTGCGCGAACTGCGCAACCTGGCCGAGCGCCTGGCGCTGTTCCTGGCCGCCGAACCGCTGCAGGCGCTGACACCCGCCTTCGTGCTGGGCGTGGCGCCGGAACTGGCCAACGCCGCCGGCACGCCGGCGCTGCCGCCGACACCGACGCCGGCCGCCGCCATCGCGCCACGCCTGGAAGATGAAAGCGCCAGCGCCGTGCTGGCGCGCTTCGGCGGGCGCCGCGACGCCGCCGCCCAATACCTTGGCATCAGCCGCACCACCCTGTGGCGCCGCCTGCGCGCTGGCTGATTTTTTCAACCTTACCCAAAACACCATGGACGACTGGCCTCACCTCCACGATTTATGGCAACGCTGCACGGGACACGGCGACGCCAGCGGCACACTGGCGCGCGACCACCGGGATATCAAGGCCCTGTACGCGCGCGGCATTTCGATGGAAGACGCGCTGCACTTCCTGTATCAGCAACGGCCGACCCTGCAGGCCTACACGGACTGGATCGCCGCGCGCACGCGCCCACGCCCGGCGCACGCCGCCAGTCCCCACCAGGACGTGCTGTCCGCCGCCGAGCTGCGCCATTTCGAGGAGCACGGCTATCTGGTGCTGCGCGGCGCCGTGCCGCGCGCGCAGTGCGCAGCCGCCCAGGCGGCCATCTGGGACTACCTGGGCGCCAGCCCGGATGATGCGGCATCGTGGTACCAGCCGCACCCGGGAAAGCGGGGCCTGATGCTGCAGTTTTCCGACCATCCTGCCCTCGAGGAAAACCGCCACGGCGCGCACATACGTCACGCCTATCAGCAGCTATACGGCGCCGGCGCCGGCATCTACGCCAGCATCGACAAGGTGAGCTTCAATCCGCCGGAAACGCCGCAGCACCGTTTCCCTGGCAGCGCCCTGCACTGGGACGTCAGCCTGCAGCAGCCGATTCCCTTCAAGCTGCAAGGCATGCTGTACCTGAGCGACTGTCCGGCGCAGCACGGCGCCTTTCACTGCGTGCCCGGCTTCCAGCGGCACATGGCCGACTGGCTGCGGCAAGTGCCGCCGGGCCGCCAGCCGCGCGAATGGGCCATCGAAGACTTGCGGCCCGTGCCCGTCGAAGGCACGGCCGGTGATTTCATCATCTGGCACCAGTCCCTGCCCCATTGCGCCACGCCCAACCGCGGCCCGGCGCCGCGCATGGTGCAGTACCTGACCTATCTTCCGGACGACTGCCAGGACCAGAATGCGTGGCTCTGAACCACTCATCCCGCCCTGGCGCCGCTCATCCCGCGGCACTGGCGGCCTCTTGCCTGCGCCGCTAGCATGGTCGTCAAGGAGGAGTACCCCATGAAACGAACACTGCAAACATGCATCTTGCTCACCACCGTGCTGCTGGCGGGCGCCAGCCAGGCCGCCGCGCCCACCGCATTCAAGGTCGACGTCACCGGACAAGGCCGTCCCCTAATCCTGATTCCCGGCCTGGCGTCTTCCGGCGAAGTCTGGCAAGGCACGGTGGCGCGCCTGTGCGGCCCGCAATCCGCACGCCAATGCCACGTACTGACACTGGCCGGCTTTGCCGGCGTGGCGCCCATCGATGGCGACTTGCTGGCGCAGGCCGAGCAGCAACTGGCCGACTACATCGGCACCAAAAACTGGGCCAGCCGGCCATCATCGGGCATAGCCTGGGCGGCTTCCTGGCCCTGAAAATGGCCATCGACCATCCTGCCCAAACAGGCAAGCTGGTGATCGTCGACTCGCTGCCGGCGCTGGGTGCGACACAACTGCCGTCCATCACGCCGCCGCAATTGCAAGCCATGTCAACACAGATGCAAACGGCCATGCGCGCGCAGGATGACGTCACCTACGCCGCCAGCCAGCGCCGCGCGGTGAGCGGCATGGCCAGCGCGCCGGCCGACGTGGAACGCATCATCGGCTGGGGCCAGCGCTCGAACCGCGAGACGGTGATCAAGGCCATGGGCACGCTGATAGCCAGCGACCTGCGCCAGGACGTGGCGAAAGTGCAGTCGCCGACCCTGGTGCTGGGCACCTGGATCGCCTACAAGGATTACGCGCCGCGCACCGCCATCGAAGCGACCTTCCAGCAGCAGTATGCACAGCTGCCGGGCGTAAAAGTCGCGCTGGCCGACACGGCGCGCCACTTCATCATGTACGACCAGCCGGACTGGATGTATGCGCGCATCGAACAGTTCCTGGACTAGACAGTGAACGCGCCCTTGCACCGGCCGCCGCTGGCCAGGATCAACTGGTACTGGACCTTCCAGCTGGCCGGCTGGGGCGCGCTCACCTTGTTCAATAGCGTGTATGGCGGCTCCACGCAGCTGCGCATCGTCGTGACGATTGCCAGCTGGGGTTCCCTGGGCGGCTTGCTGCTGTCGCACCTGTGGCATGGCGTCCTGCGCCGGCGCGGCTGGGCGGCGAACGGCTTGCGCTGGAAACGCATCGTGCCGTCGCTGATCGTGCTGGCCGCCATCCAGACGGCCAGCGTGACGGCCGCCTTCCACGTCATGTATCCGCCGGACACCATCCGCGGCATCGCCTGGCTGCCCGGCGCGTTGCTGTTCTGGTTCGGGGTATTCCTGACCTGGACAGTGTTTTACTTCACTGCGCTGTCGCTGCGCCGCGCCAGCCGCTTCGAGGCCGAGGCGCTGCGCCTAGAAGTGCTGGCCAAGGATGCCCAGTTGCGCGCCCTGCAGGCGCAAGTCAATCCGCATTTTTTCTTCAATAGCCTCAATAGCGTGCGCGCGCTGATCTTCGAAGACCGCGAAGCAGCCGCGCACATGATCGACCAGCTGGCCGGCCTGATGCGCCACGCGCTGCAATCAGGCCAGCACGCCACGGTGCCGCTGTCGGCCGAAATGGACGCCGTGCGCGCCTACCTGGCCATCGAACAGATACGCTTCGAGGAACGCCTGCGCGTCAGCTTCGCGATCGAAATAAGCGCGCCCGACCTGGAACACGTGCGTGTGCCGCCCATGGCCCTGCAAACGCTGGTGGAAAACGCCGTCAAATATGGCGTCGAAACGAGCGCCGATGGCGCCGACATCCGCATCGCGGTACGGCGTTCCAGCCCTGCCGACGGCGCCGTCATGCTGCAGATCGAGGTGGCCAACACGGGCGCCTTGCGCGAACCAGGCAACTCCACCTGCGTCGGCCTGCGCAATGCACGCCAGCGCTTGCAGCTGGCCTGCGGCGAACGCGCCAGCCTGGAACTGCGCGAACAGGCCGGCTGGGTGTACGCCACCATCCACCTGCCGGAGCAAACATGAACGGTCAGCCGCTCACAGTACTGCTGGTCGATGACGAGCGCCTGGCGCGCGCCGAACTGCGGCGGCTGCTGGCGCCACATGTGCAGCGCGGTGCTGTCGACATCGTGGGCGAGGCCGCCAGCGCGGCCGACGCCGTCGCGCAGATCGGCAAGCTGCGGCCCGACCTGCTGCTGCTCGACGTGCAGATGCCGGGCGGCTCCGGTTTCGACCTGCTGGCCGCGTTGGATGATGCTCCCGACGTCATCTTTTGCACGGCCTTCGACCAGTACGCGCTGCAGGCGTTTGAAGTGAGTGCCCTCGATTACCTGCAAAAACCCGTGCAGGCGGCGCGACTGGCCACGGCGCTGGCGCGTGCCGGCGCGCGGGCACTAGCCGTGCCGCCGCCCGCGCCGCGAAAAGTCTTCATCAAGGATGGGGAACGCTGCTGGTTCGTGGCGCTCGACGATATCCGGCTGCTGGAATCGGAAGGCAATTACACGCGCGTGCATTTCGGCACACAGCATCCGCTGATGCTGCGCACCCTGAACCAGCTGGAAGAAAAGCTCGATCCCGCCCTGTTCTTGCGCGCCAACCGGCGCCAGATCGTCAACCTGGCGCAGGTGGCGCAGCTCGCGACGAACGCCGCCGATGGCCTCGACCTGCAGCTGCTGGACGGCAGCGTGGTCGAGGTGTCGCGCCGCCGCGCGCAGCAGTTCAAGGCCGCCTGCGGCCTGTAAGGGGACTATTTCAGCGCGGGGATCGGCTGCGCCTGGAAGGCGGGGCGCGGCTGCTCCTTGAGCTTTTTCGCCAGCATATCGAGCGCCACTTCCAGCTGGCGGTCGGCGCCATTGAAGGTGGCGTGCGGCGGGTTCTCTACCTCCACATCCGGCACCACGCCCACGCCTTCGATCAGCCACTGGCCGTCGATGCCGAACTGGCCGTTTTCCGCCACGCGCGCCATGCCGTTATCCAGCAGGCGCGTATTGTCGCTGAGCCAGACGCCGGCGCCGGCCGTGCGCTTGCCCACCAGCGGCGCCAGGCCCAGGGCCTTGATGCCGGCGGCGAAGGTCTCGCCATCCGAATACGTGAGTTCATCGACCAGCACGACCAGGTGGCCGCGGAAGGTGTTCTGCATGTTCGACGACGGCTGCACGCCCGGCGGCGCCCAGTAGGCCCAGGCCTTGCGCAGCAGTTTTTCGATGATCCAGCTATCGATATTGCCGCCGTTATTGCGCCGCACGTCGATGATCAGGCCTTCGCGGTTGATGTTGGCGTAAAAATCGCGCGCGAATGAGGCGATGTCATTGGGTCCCATGGCACGCAGGTGCAGGTAGCCGATGCGTCCCTGCGAGGCGATGGCCACCTGCTCGGCGCGGCTCAATTCCCAGTCGCCATAACGCAGCGCCGTCTGTTTCGCCATGTTCACGGGCGTGACGATGACGGCGCGTGGCGCGCCCTTGCCATTACCCCGCTTGACCTGCAACAAGACCTGCTTGTCGGCCTGGTTCAGCAGCAGGTCGCTGATGTCGCGCGCGGCCAGCACATCCTTGCCATTGACGGACGTGATCACGTCGCCCGCCTTCACATCCACGTCGGGCCGCGACAGGGGCGCGCGCGCCGAAGGCAATTCCGCTTCGCTGCGGTAGACATGCTCGACCAGGTAGCCGTCGCCGGTACGCGTCAGCACGGCGCCCAGGCCCGCCGGCGTGCCTTCCTGTTCCGTGCGGCGCAATTCGCCGGGACGGATCTGCGAATGCAGAGCGCCCACTTCGGCCACCATCATGCCCAGCACGTCATTGAGTTCGGCGCGGTCCGTGACCCGCTCGACCAGCGGCGCATATTTGTCGCGCGCCGCCTTCCAGTTCACGCCGCGCATCTTCGCGTCGTACAGGAAGTCGCGGTGCAAGCGCCAGGCGTCGTTGAACATCTGCTTCCACTCCAGGCGCGGATTCGACACAAACGTCCAGTCGTCGACCTTGACCTTGGCCTTCGACAGGTCGGCCGGCAGCTTGGCGCCCGCCTCGATCACCAGCATCTCGCCCGGGCCGGTGGCGGCCGCCGTGCGATAGTACAAATGCTTTTTATCCTGCGCCAGGTCGAATTCGCGCACATTGGCCACCAGGAGTTCCGGCTTGGAGCCGGTATTGCCAATTGCCAAGGTCTTCAGGCTGGACTTGTTTTCGCCACTGTCGCGCTCGAGGAAATACAGGCGCTTGTCATCGGCGGCCAGCGCGCTGTAATTGCCCGCCGCCAGCGGCACTTCATACAGGCGCTCGGCCAGGCCCTTGAAGGCGATGTCCGGCAAGCTGGCCGGCGCTTTCTTCACCGCCGCCTTGCCTCCGGCTTTCTCCAGGGCCTTTTCCGCCGCCGATTCGGCCGCCTTTTCATCGTCCGTCTCGGCCGGCTTGACGCCAGGGCGGCTCAGCTCATCGTCGGGCTGGAAGGGGAAACGGTTACCCGGCTGCAGCGCCAGCGCGTACACGCCGATGCGCTTGTCGAACACGGGTCCCATGTTGCGGTCACCCCACGGCGACCCGTTGGCCAGCTGGAAATTGCGCGCCGACAGGAAATACAGCCAGCGCCCGTCGGGCGAAAATACGGGTGAACCGGACGTATAGCGGTCGCTGGTGACGAATTGCAACTGTTTCGATGCGAGGTTGTACAAGCCGATCTGCTCGCGCTGCTCGTTGCTGGCCACGCGCACGATGGCCAGGTTGCGGCTGTCGGGCGACCATTGCACTTCGTCGTGCTTGTCCACGCCCGCCTTGCCCGCGTCGTCGATCAGCTGGTTGCCCTTGGTCGCCAGGTCCAGCAGCCAAAAGCGGCCTTTTTTATCCGTGTGCGCCAGCCAGCGTCCGTCCGGCGATGGGTACAGCTTCCAGCGGTGATTATCGCCCTGCGTCGTCAGCTGCTCGCCCTTGCCCGAGCCATCGGCGGCGTACTTCCAGATTTCATTTTCGCCGCTCGTATCGACGATGGCGAACACGAATTTCTCGTCGCTGGAAAAGACGGCATCGCGCGCCCTTGCCCCTTCGGGAACGGCGATATCGACGCGGCGCAGGCTGCCCGTGCCGGCGATGCTGACGCGCCCGCGAGCGGTGAGGATGATGCGCTCATCCTTGCCTGACAGCTGCACATTGCTCAGGGTGTCGAGCGGCGAGCGGATCTGACGCGCGCGCTGCTGGTCAAAATCGGACACGAGGCTGATGGCCAACGGCTGCGAGGCGCCCGCCGTGCCGGGCGCGCTCAGGTCCAGCACATGCAAATCGGCGCCCAGCTGGTAGACGACCTTGCCATCGCCCAGGGAGGCATTGCGCACGTCCCACTGCGTGTGGAACGTCAGCGCACGGCGGTCGGAGCCGTCGGGCAGCATGCTCCACAGATTGTCACTGCCGCCCTCGTCGCTAATATAGTAGACACGACCCTGCCACCACATGGGGCGCTTGTTGTTGCCAGCCAACACCGCAGGCTCCGTGTGCATGCGCACGGCCTCGCCCTTGCCGCCCAGGTCATAGCGCCACAGGGTGGCATGCGCGCCGCCCCGGTAGTTGCGCACATTGTCGTTGGTCATGGCCAGGCCGAAACGCGTGAAGAACAGCGTCTTGCCCGTGTCGTCGAGCACGGCGTCGTTGGCGTCGGCCACGGGAAACACGCGGCGCGTCTGTTTCACGGGATCGATGGCGGCTACGATGCGGCGCGAAGCGGGACCGTCCGTGTTTTGCGTGCTGACCAGCACCTCGCCCTGCGCCGTCCAGCCCAGGACCAGCACGCCGCCATTGTCATACGAAATGCGGCGCGGCAAGCCACCGGCCAGCGGCATCACATACGCTTCCTGCGCCCCTTCGTAGGCGGCGGAAAACGCCAGCCACTGGCCATCGCGCGAAATCGCCGCATTCGTTTCATAGCCGGGATGCGTAGTCAGGCGCTGCGCCGCGCCACCGCGCACGCTGCTTTTCCACAAATCTCCTTCGGCCGTGAAGACGACGGTATCGCCGCGCACGGCCGGAAAGCGGAAGTAGCTGCCGGCAGGAGCGGCGACGGCAGCGGCGCCACCCAGCAAGCCGGCGGACAACAGGAAGAAGGCAAGAGTACGGGAAATTTTCATGTGGGCATCCAGATAGCGGTCAGGGCGATGAAGTGGCATGGACATCATGTCGATACCGGACAACAATTCTGGCATAACTGGGACCAAAGAAAACCTTCTTTATTGCCCACAAAAACGTAAAAAAACCCGCGCCACTTGCGTGGGGCGAGTTTCTTAACAAGAGCAGAAACGCTCTGAACGCCGAACAAAACCGTAGCGAGCGGCAGCGAGTTGCGGCTGAGAAGCGGAACTGTGCAAGAGCACAGTGAGCATCGGAGGCCGCAAATCGCGACGCGCAGTAGGTTTGGTTCGGTGTTCTTATTCCACTTCCACCGTTTCCGGTGCTGCCGTCGGCGCCGCGTCGGGCGGTTCCGGGAATTCCAGCAATACCTGGTCCTTGTCGTCGAGGTCGACCGTGACCCGTCCGCCCGTCACCAGGCGGCCGAACAGCAGCTCGTCGGCCAGGGCCTTGCGGATCATATCCTGGATCAAACGCGCCATCGGCCGCGCGCCCATCAGCGGATCGAAGCCTTTCTTGCCGAGGAAAGCACGCAGCTTCTCGGTAAACACGGCTTCGACCTTTTTCTCGTGCAACTGCTCTTCCAGCTGCATCAGGAACTTGTCGACCACGCGCAGGATGATTTCCTGGTCCAGCGCGCGGAAGCTGATGGTCGCGTCGATACGGTTGCGGAATTCCGGCGTAAACATGCGCTTGATGTCGGCCATCTCGTCGCCTGCCTGCTTGGAATTGGTGAAACCGATCGAGGCTTTCTGCAAGCTTTCCGCACCCGCATTGGTCGTCATGATGATGATCACGTTGCGGAAATCGGCTTTGCGGCCATTGTTGTCCGTCAAGGTGCCGTGATCCATCACTTGCAGCAGGATATTGAAAATGTCCGGATGGGCTTTTTCAATTTCATCGAGCAGCAAGACCGCATGCGGCTTCTTGGTGATCGCTTCCGTCAGCAAGCCGCCCTGGTCGAAACCAACGTAGCCCGGTGGCGCGCCGATCAAGCGGCTGACGGCGTGGCGTTCCATGTATTCCGACATGTCGAAACGGATCAGCTCGATACCGAGGATGAAGGCCAGTTGCTTGGCCACCTCGGTCTTGCCGACACCGGTCGGACCGGAGAACAGGAAGGAGCCGATCGGCTTGTCCGTCTTGCCCAGGCCGGCACGCGCCATCTTGATGGCCGAAGCGAGCGCGTCGATGGCGGGATCTTGCCCGAACACGACATTGCGCAAGTCGCGGTCTATCGTTTGCAGCTTGCTGCGGTCGTCCTGATTGACCGTTTGCGGCGGAATGCGCGCGATCTTGGCTATGATGTCCTCGATCTCGGCCTTGCCGATGGTTTTCTTTTGCTTCGACTTCGGCAGGATGCGCTGCGCCGCGCCCGCTTCATCGATGACGTCGATCGCCTTGTCGGGCAAGTGGCGGTCGTTGATGAAGCGCGCCGCCAGTTCGGCCGCCGTCGACAGGGCCGAAGCCGAGTACTTCACGCCATGGTGCTCTTCGAAACGCGATTTCAAGCCGCGCAGGATCTGCACGGTTTGCTCGACGGTCGGCTCGTTGACGTCCACTTTCTGGAAGCGGCGCGACAAGGCATGGTCTTTTTCGAACACGCCGCGGAATTCCGTGTACGTGGTCGCGCCGATGCATTTCAGCTGGCCGTTGGCCAGTGCCGGTTTCAGCAGGTTCGACGCATCCAGGGTACCGCCCGAAGCCGAGCCAGCACCGATGATGGTGTGGATCTCGTCGATGAACAGGATGCCGTTCGGATTGTCCTTCAATTGCTTCAGCACGGCTTTCAGGCGCTGTTCGAAGTCACCGCGGTATTTGGTACCGGCCAGCAAGGCGCCCATGTCCAGCGAATACACGACGGCATTTTGCAGGATTTCCGGCACATCGCTTTGCGTGATGCGGTACGCGAGGCCTTCGGCGATGGCCGTCTTGCCCACGCCCGCCTCGCCGACCAGCAGCGGATTGTTCTTGCGGCGGCGGCACAGTATCTGGATCACGCGGTCGACTTCTTCCTCGCGGCCGATCAGCGGGTCGATCTTGCCTTCGGCAGCGGCCTTGTTCAGGTTTTGCGTGAACTGGTCGAGCGGGCTTTCCTTCGGCTGGCCATCGACGGGCGCTTCTTCCACGCCTTCAGAGGCTTTCGCGCTTTCCGTCGACTGGTCCTTGCGCACGCCGTGCGAAATGAAATTGACCACGTCCAGGCGCGTCACGCCCTGCTGGTGCAGGTAGTACACCGCATGCGAATCCTTTTCGCCGAAAATGGCCACCAGCACATTGGCGCCCGTGACTTCCTTCTTGCCATTCGAGGCGGACTGGACGTGCATGATGGCGCGCTGGATCACGCGCTGGAAACCAAGCGTTGGCTGGGTGTCGACTTCGCCCGTGCCAGGCACGGTCGGCGTGTTATCGCCAATGAAATTGGTGAGGGTCTTGCGCAGGTCTTCTATATTGACCGCGCAGGCACGCAACACCTCGGCAGCGGAGGGATTGTCCAGCAGTGCCAGCAGTAAATGCTCAACCGTGATGAATTCGTGCCGTGCCTGCCGAGCTTCGACAAACGCCATGTGCAAACTTACTTCTAATTCCTGCGCAATCATACTTCCTCCATCACGCACTGCAGGGGGTGCCCCGCCTTGCGCGCATGCGTTAAAACGAACTCCACTTTGGTACACGCTATATCTTTAGAGAACACGCCGCACACTCCTTTGCCGTAGCGATGAACACTGAGCATGATTTGCGTCGCCGTTTCACGGTCCTTGTTGAAATACTCCTGAATGATGGCCACCACAAATTCCATCGGGGTGTAGTCGTCATTGAGCAAGGCTACCTGGTAGAGCGGTGGCGGCTTCAGTACCTGCCGCTCCAGCAGGGTTTCTGTGTCGTGCTTGGTTGCCATACGCTTATTCTAATGCTTTCACAGTGGTTGTCATGCGCAATATCTACGCCTTTCCAATTGTTTTCAATCTTACGCGTTTTCTTAATAGTGCGCAGATGGCGACCTTGCTGTCAAAATCAAGAGTTGCTTTTTTGGTTGCCGTGAAGAATTTGGCAATATCGATGGAAAAGCGCTTGACTTCATTATTTATTCCGCCAACAATGGCTGTATCGACTGTTGCAGTAATGTACAGCTTGATAAGAAGTGAGACGTCGAGGAGGGGGCAAGAAGCTTCTTGCTTTTATGGCTCGTGTGATTTGTTTTAATTTTGAAAGTTCTTTTTATGGCAACAGGTACAGTTAAGTGGTTCAATGATTCCAAAGGTTTTGGCTTCATCACTCCAGATGACGGCGGCGAAGATTTGTTTGCTCACTTCTCCGCAATCAACATGAACGGTTTCAAGACCCTCAAAGAAGGTCAAAAAGTTCAATTCGAAGTCACGCAAGGCCCTAAAGGCAAGCAAGCTTCCAACATCCAAGCAGCCTAAGCATCGCCGGCCCTCAGATGTGAAAAACCCCGTCTCCTGACGGGGTTTTTTTTTCGTCCGCAGGGTGTGCGCACTGCGCCCCCTGCCCCTGCTATTACATGTGTTCGATCATCACTTCGCCGAAACCGGAGCACGACACTTGCGTGGCGCCTTCCATCAGGCGGGCAAAGTCGTAGGTGACGCGCTTCGAGGCGATCGACTTTTGCATCGATGAAATAATCAGGTCGGCCGCTTCCAGCCAGCCCATGTGGCGCAGCATCATTTCCGCCGACAGGATCAGCGAACCGGGATTCACGTAATCCTTGCCCGCGTACTTAGGCGCCGTGCCGTGCGTCGCTTCAAACATGGCGACGGAGTCGGACAGGTTGGCGCCCGGCGCGATGCCGATGCCGCCCACTTGCGCCGCCAGCGCGTCCGAAATATAGTCGCCATTCAAATTCAGGGTGGCGATGACGCTGTATTCGGCCGGACGCAGCAAAATCTGTTGCAGGAACGCGTCAGCGATGGAATCCTTGACGATGATGTCGCGGCCCGTCTTCGGATTCTTGAATTTGCACCAGGGGCCGCCATCGATCAGCTCGGCGCCGAATTCCTTTTGCGCCAGCGCATACGCCCAGTCGCGGAAGCCGCCTTCCGTATACTTCATGATGTTGCCTTTGTGCACGATCGTCACGGATGGCTTGTCGTTGTCGATCGCATACTGGATGGCCTTGCGCACCAGGCGCTCCGTGCCTTCGATGGAGACGGGCTTGATGCCCAGGCCGGACGTGGCCGGAAAGCGGATCTTGGTCACGCCCATCTCATTGATGAGGAAATCCATCAGTTTCTTGGCTTCGGCCGAGCCTTGCTGGTATTCGATGCCGGCGTAGATGTCTTCCGAGTTTTCGCGGAAAATCACCATGTCGGTCTTTTCCGGCTCTTTCACGGGCGATGGCACGCCCGTAAAATAGCGCACGGGACGCAGGCAGACATATAAATCGAGCTGCTGACGCAGGGCCACGTTCAGCGAGCGGATGCCGCCGCCGACGGGCGTGGTCAGCGGGCCCTTGATGGAGACCACGTAATCTTTCAGGACTTCCAACGTTTCTTCCGGCAGCCACACGTCGGGGCCGTACACATTCGTCGATTTTTCGCCCGCATAGATTTCCATCCAGCTGATCTTGCGCGCGCCGCCGTAGGCCTTGGCCACGGCAGCGTCGATCACCTTGATCATGACCGGGCTGATATCGATGCCCGTGCCATCGCCTTCAATGAAGGGAACGATGGGATTATCTGGTACATTCAGCGAAAAATCGGCGTTGACGGTGATTTTTTGGCCGTCAGCAGGTACAGTGATATGTTGATACATCGTGATCTCCGAAGTGGGACACACCGCTGGCGGGCAACACAGGCCGGCGACGCGCTCTGCGGTTGCAGAGTTTACAAAAACAAGCCCGAACATGGCGACAACAACGCACTTTAGCAGGGAAAGAACACCCGGGCCATCTGCTGCGCCAAAGAACCTTATCGTCACACCGCCTCAAGTCTTCTATAAGACATAAGACCAGCGTTTCACATTATGCACCAGTATCTTACAGGGCGCCACGCTTTTGCGGCGCCAACCAGCAGCCACCATCATTTGCATCAATTCCATTACCAGCATGCCACTCATCCTCTTCAATAAACCATTCCAGGTCCTGTGCCAGTTTTCGCCGCAGGATGGCCGCGCCACTCTGGCCGACCATCTCAGCATCCCCGGCATCTACCCGGCCGGCCGGCTCGACGCCGACAGCGAAGGCTTGCTGCTGCTGACGGACGACGGCCGCCTGCAGCACGAGATCAGCCACCCGGACCGCAAGGAAGCGAAAACCTACCTGGTGCAGGTCGACGGCGTGCCCGATGCGGCCAGTCTGGCGCGCCTGCAGGCGCCGCTGGACCTGGGCGACTTCATCACCAAGCCGTGCAAGGCCGTGCGCATTGCCGAGCCGGACTGGCTGTGGCCCCGCAATCCCCCCATCCGCGCGCGTGCCGACAAACCCACCTCGTGGCTGGCGATCACCCTCAAGGAAGGAAAAAACCGGCAAGTGCGGCGCATGACAGCCGCCGTCGGCCTGCCCACCCTGCGCCTGGTGCGCAGCGCCATCGGCCCGTTCTCGCTGGCCAGCCACCCCCTCCTGCCCGGCGAATGGTGCGAAGTGCCGGCCGAGAACATTGGAAAAGCGTGAACTGGACAAGAAAAAACCACTTGGGCGCCAAATTTTGCCAAGATGCACTATTTATTTTTAGATAATGCATTAAAATCATCTGACCTTAACATGACTGAAAAGGAAAGATGATGACAAAAGTAATACTGGCCCTGGCCGCTTCCCTGCTTGCTGGCGCCGCACTCGCGCAATCGGGCGCCAAGGTGCACGCTTCCGCCGCTACCGATGCCGTCAAGCCGCCACCCGCATCGGCTGCCAGCCATGCCTCGGCCGCCACCGACGCCGTCAAGCCGGTACCACCGGCGTCAGCCTCCGTCAACGCTTCGGCCGCCACGGATGCGGCGCGTGCCGGTGCCTCGACCAAGGCCTCGGCCGCAACCGATGCGCCGCGCCTGATTCCCCAGGCACACAAAACGAAGCAGCCAGCCGCTGAAGCAGGCAAGCCCGTGAAATAAACGCAGTTCCCGGGGTTACTGCAGCAAGCATGTTGCTGTAACCCCACGCTTTCGGTACGGCCAGGCAGCACGCTTGACCGGGCAGCCGCCTGCATGGCTTAATCGCCGCTTCGCAGCCACCGTTCCGCCCCATGAAAAATCCCCTACGCCATCTCAGCCTGTCCATCGCCCTGCTGGCGTGCGCCAGCATTGCCCAAGCGCAAACACCGCAAGGCAAGAGTTTGCAACTGTCGGCTGGCATGCATTTGATTCAGGCGGAAGTGGCCGCCACGGAAGAGCAGCGCGAACAGGGTTTGATGTACCGTGAAAAGATGCCGGCCAACGCGGGCATGCTGTTCGTCTTTGGCAACCCATCGACGCAATGCATGTGGATGAAGAACACGCCGCTGCCCCTGTCGGTGGCTTTTATCGATGCCAGCGGCAAGATCGTCAATATCGAAGACATGCAGCCACACACGCTCGACAGCCATTGCTCGACCAGGACCGTGCCCGTGCGCTATGCGCTGGAAATGAACCTGGGCTGGTTCAAGCAAAAGAACATCAAGCCAGGCATGAACATCGGCAACCTGCCGGTGGCGCGCTAGGCCGTGGCCGCTGTCCAGCGTGGACACGGCCGAAAAGAAAACGAAAAAAACGCGAAAAAACCCGCCAGAATGAATCTGCGGGTTTTTGCTTTTCAACCAGTGCCAGCGTACCGGCACAGGCAAGGCCACCGTGGTGGCTTGCCTGCTGGCGAATATTAAGCGGACAGTGCTTTCAAAGCAGCTGCCAGACGGCTCTTATGGCGAGCTGCCTTGTTTTTGTGGATGATCTTCTTGTCAGCGATACGGTCGATGGTCGACACGGATGCTTGGAAGATTGCAGCAGCAGCTGCCTTGTCGCCGCCCTGGATCGCTTTGCGAGCAGCTTTGATAGCCGTGCGCAAGGTCGAACGTTGGGACGAATTGTGTGCGTTTTGCTTAACTGCTTGACGAGCGCGTTTGCGCGCTTGTGCGGTATTTGCCATGGAATTTCCTAAAACAGGGTCAAAGTGCGTTTGCAAACATTAGTGTTTGCCAACCGGTGCGTTCTGTGCGTCTGCCGAACCATGTGTGCCAAACCAGTGCCTGTCAAACATTAGTGTCTGCGTAACAGAATTCTGTACAGCCTTCGATTATAGCGATATTTTCAAGCGGGGGCAAATCAAAAAACCGTGTGTGACGCCAAAAACACCTGAAAATGGGGATGCAAAGGGCGAATCGGCAGCGAAGCAGCAGCATTTGTTACCATATTTTAAGCGTTTAACGGTACCCCGCCCGGCTATAATCTGCCCCCATGAACTTGCTTAAAACCCTCGCCGCCATTTCCAGCATGACCATGCTGTCCCGTGTAACCGGATTATTGCGCGAAAGCCTGTTCGCGCGCGCCTTTGGCGCCGGCGCCTACACCGACGCCTTCATTGTTGCCTTCCGCATCCCCAACCTGTTGCGCCGCCTGTTTGCCGAGAGGGGCCTTCTCGCAAGCCTTCGTGCCGATCTTGTCTGAATACAAGAACCAGCATGGCCAGGAAGCCAGCAAGCAATTGGCCGACCATGTGGCCACCACCCTCGTCTGGGCTACTTTGCTCGTATCCGCCATCGGCATCGTCGGCGCGCCATGGTTCGTCTACGCCATCGCCACGGGCCTGTCCAAGGACCCGGGTGCTTTTGACGCGGCCGTGTGGATGACGCGTCTGATGTTCCCTTATATTACTTGCATGTCCTTCGTGGCCCTGGCCGGCGGCATTTTGAATACCTGGCGCGAATTCAAGATTCCCGCATTTACGCCGGTGCTGCTGAACCTGTCGTTCATCGCCGCCTCGCTGTTCCTCGCACCGCACTTGAAACAGCCGATCTACGCCATGGCCATTGCCGTGTTCGCCGGCGGCCTGCTGCAAGTAGCCATCCAGATTCCCGCGCTGATCAAGATCGGCATGCTGCCGCGCCTGTCGATCAACCCCGCCATCGGCTTGTCCGACGGCGGCGTGCGCCGCGTGCTGAAAAAGATGGGGCCGGCCGTGTTCGCCGTTTCGGCAGCGCAGATCAGCCTGATGATCAATACCAGCATCGCGTCGCGCCTGGCCGAAGGCAGCATTTCCTGGCTGTCGTATGCGGACCGACTGATGGAGTTTCCCACCGCCATGCTGGGCGTGGCCCTGGGCACCATCTTGCTGCCCAGCCTGTCGAAGGCAAACGTCGATGGCGACAAGACGGAATACTCGGCCCTGCTGGACTGGGGCTTGCGCCTGACTTTCCTGCTGGCCCTGCCCGCCGCCGTCGGCATGGCAACCCTGGCCACGCCGCTGATCGCCACGCTCTTTCACTACGGCAAGTTCACGGCCGAATCCGTGACCATGTCGACAGAGCCGCTGGTGGCCTACAGCCTGGGTTTGATCGGCATCATTTTGGTAAAAACCCTGGCGCCCGCGTTTTATGCGCGCCAGGATATCCGCACGCCCGTGAAAATCGCCATCGGCGTGCTGATCGCCACGCAGTTGATGAATCTGCTGTTCGTGCCGTATATCGCCGTGGCCGGTCTGGCCCTGTCGATCGGCCTGGGCGCCTGCCTGAACGCCACGTTTCTCTACTGGGGCTTGCGCAAGCGCGGCATCTACCAGCCGAAACCGGGCTGGGCCAAGTTCTTCCTGCGCCTGCTACCGGCACTCATCGTGATGGGTGGCGTGGCCTATTTTGGCGCCATGCGCATCGACTGGATCGCTATGCAAGCCCATCCGCTGTTGCGGGCCGGCGCGCTGGCCTTGGTCGTGGCCTTGTGCGGCGTGGCGTACTTTGCGACGCTATTTGCAGTAGGCTTCCGCTTCCGCGACTTCAAGCGCCACGCATGACAACATGCGCAGGACGTTGTTGCCTGCGTCTCGCCGTACTAGCGTACTGTCGTCGACTTGGCGCCTAGCCCTGCGCATGTTGTCGCAATCGCGCAATGATCCTGGCTACACGTATGTAGCAGAAAAAAAAACCCGCCTCGGCGGGTTTTGACATTCTGGCTAACGAAAATCAAACAGCTTTGCGGGCGCGGCGACGTGCGGCGAAGCCGACCAGTGCCAGGCCGCCCAGCAGCATGCCATAGGTTTCAGGTTCCGGCACCGGCAAGGCCGATACCGTGCCCACGTACTGGCCATTCTGCAAACCGGTCAAGCCCGAAACGTGCACCTCATAGGTGCCTGCCCCCAAGGAACCAGCCCAGCTCAGGCTTTGGATGCCGGCCACCGACGTCAGGGTCAGGTCGCCATAGCCCACCAGGGTAGCGGCGAAATTGCTGATCGCGCCTTCGGCAACGGAAAACGTTTGCAATGCGCCAAACGACGCCGACGATGGGGTCAACAGTTTAAAGGTCCACAAATCGTCGACCACCGAATTGGCGGCGAAATTGGTGGTGATCGATGCCCGCGTATCGAAGCCGCTCGGATCCAGGATACCCAGATTGTAGGTGGCCGCCGATGCGCTGAACGATGCTGCAGCCAAAATGCCTGCCGCGATAAATTTCAATTTCATAAATTATCCCTTAAAAGTAATTTATGGCCGCCAGGTGGGTCAGCCATCGCTTTAGTACTGAAAGTACCAGCCACAATGGTAGCATAAAGGCATTAAATTAATTGTAATTATTTTATTGAAATTGCATTTAGAATAATTATTTCCACCATGAAATGGTTGCATGCATAAGGAAATTTCCTAATGAAAATAGTTCTCTCTATATCGTTTTACCATCGACTTATGGTTACGGCGGATTGGGGGCCTCCTGCTGCACGCCTGTCCCTTCCTCCGGCTCCACCGCCTCGGGCGCCGATGGTTCGGGCGCTGGCGCAGCAGGATGCGGCGGCGGAAACAACGTTGACGGTGCGGCGGAGGGCGGCGCGACGGCGTCTGCCGGCACCAGGGCCAGTCCCGCCGGCGGCACGGGTCCACCGGTGACAAACTGCCACTCGGACAGGTGCGACTTGCCTTCGAACCCCGTGAAGCGGGCTTCGAAATTGCCCACTTTTAAAGGCTTGGACGACGACAGGCTATGCACACCGATGATGCCCTGGCTGCCGGGCTGGTACAGCAAGCCCCACTCGGCGCGTCCCGTGATGGGGTCCACATACAGCTTGCGCAAATGGCGGCGCACCTGCGGAAAGCGGGGGTCGCGCAGCAAGGCGGCCAAGGTTGGCGGATGCTGCGGCTGGCCAGCTGGCGTGGCGCCCGCATAGCTCTGCAGCGCATCGACAAACTGCGCGCCGATGTCGAGCAATTCCTGCTCGGCAGCCTGGCGCTGCAGCAAGGAGCCCATCTTCAGCCCGGCCGCGCCCACGAGGCCCAGGATGGCCACCAGGATGATCAGCCCCAGGTAAGTAAAACCGCGCTGGCGGCGCGCAGAACGGTGCATGGCCGCTACCAGTCGGCGAACGGCGTGCCGCTGCGGTCCTTGCCAGGCGCGCCGCTTTTCACGTCATACACCAGGCCCGGCGTATCGTCGGGCGGCGGCACGATGACCCAGCTGGCGTCGCTGTCCGTGATGGGATCGATGGGCATGGCGCGCAGGTATTTCTTTTCCACCAGTTGCTCGATGGAATCGGGATAACGGCCCGTATCGCCGTGGAACTGGTCAATGGTCGTGCGCAGGTTGCGCAAGTTATCTGCCAACACGGTTTCCTTCGCCTTGTCGAGGCTGGGAAAGTAACGGGGCACGGCCAGGGTCAGCAGCAGCGCCACGATGCCGAGCACCACCAGCAATTCGATCAGGGTGAAGCCGCGCGCGCGGGCAGGAAGGATTTCAGCAGCCATGGTTCACCATAGACGGTAAGGCAAGTTGTTCAAGCCAGTCTTGCCGGACGTGCAATACACATCGTAGACATCGTCACCCTCGCGCGGTTCGGCCGCTTCGCTGGCGTAGCTGCGCTTGCCCCACGTTTGCGCATCGTTCAGGCCCGCGTCCGCGTTGAACGGGTCGCGCGGCACGCGGCGCAGGAAAAACAGCTTGCTGCGCTTAGGGTTGCGCTGGTCCGGCACGCCTTCGACCAGCAGTTCCAGGCTTTTCGGGTAGCCGCTGGCATCGGGCGCGCGCAGGATGCGGCCCTCGTCGCCGGCCCGTTTATAGGCGTCGAGCCCCTGGCGGATCTCGCGCAGCGCGCGCCGCAATTCCTGCTCCTGGCGCCGCTGCGCCGTCACCTGCGTGACGGGGATCACCAGGGTGGCCAGCACGCCCAGGATCGCCAGGGTCACCAGCAGCTCGATCAGGGTGAAGCCCCCTGCCCACGCACCAGTCTCATTTGGCGGGCGGCGGCGCCACCGGCACCGGCTGGCTCGATGACAGCGGCAGGGGCGCCGCCTGCAGCGGCACGGGCTGGCCAGCCGATATCGGCAAAGGCGACGCGGCCGGCTCGGGCGACGGCGCCACTTCCGGCGCCGGCACCGTTTGCGGCAGTGTCTGCGGCAAGGTCGATGGCACCTGGCCCGGCGCCATCAGCGGCTGCGCCGGCGCAGGCTGCATGCCGACGGCGGACGGGCCGGAACGCACGATCACCGTACCCGGCATCTGCGTGGGCGCCTTGGCCGCCATGTCGGGACGGCGGCGGAAGCTGCCTTCCGTTCCGGCAGAGAATTCCGACTCCTTCGCTTCCGGGCGCTGCACCGTGCGCACCAGGTGCGGCGTAATCGACAACACGATTTCCGTCTTCTGGCTGTCGTCCTTGCTGCTGCCGAACAGGCGTCCCAGCACGGGTATGTCGCCCAGGCCAGGCACCTTGTTGCCCGAGCTGCGCTCCTCATTGTTGATCAGGCCAGCCAGCACCTGGTTTTCTCCATCCTTCAACTGCAGCATGGTCGACGCCTGGCGCGTGCCGATCTGGTACAGGGTCGAGCCACTCCTGGTGATGGTGGCCGCCCCCAGGTTGCTCACTTCGAGCGAGATGCGGATGCCCACTTCATTATTCAAATAGATGGTCGGCTCGGCGTTCACCGTCAGGCCCACGTCCAGGTAGCTGATCGACTCGGAAGCAAAGCCGCCCGTGCCCGGCGAAATGGTGGTGGTCACCACGGGCACCCTGTCGCCGATGACGAACTTCGCCTTTTCCCGGTTGCGCACGCGGATGCGCGGGTTGGCCAGGATGTTCGCGTCGCCGTCCGTCTTGTTGACATTCGCCGTCACGGACAGGTCGCTCACGCCGATGCTGCGCTGGTTCAGCTTATTCAGGTCACTGATGGTCAGGCCTATCCCGCCCGAGGTGGAAAGCGGCGTGAGGGTCAGGCTCGATGGCCAGGCCACGCCCAGTTCCAGCAGGCGGCTGCGCTTGACTTCGAGGATTTCCAGTTCCAGCACCACTTCCGCCTCGGGCACGTCCTGCAGCCCGATCAGGCGCTCGGCCAGGCGGATCGCCTCCGGCGTGTCGCGCACGATGACGAGGTTGAGCTTTTCATCGGCCACCACGTCACGCGTCTTCAAAATGGTCTTGAGCGTGTTGGCGACCTGCTTGGCGTCCGCGTTCGCCAGGAAGAAGGTTTTCACCAGCACTTCCTGGTATTCCTTCAGCTTGGCCGCCACGTTCGGGTAGATCAGAATCGTGTTCGCATCCATCACCTGCTGCTCCAGCTGGTTCGTCACCAGCAGGAAGTAGACGGCCGATTCCACCGTGCTGTTTTTCAGGAAGATCGAGGTTTTCGCGTCCGCCTTGACGTCCTTGTCAAAGACAAAATTGAGGCCGGAGCGGCGCGCGATCAGCTCGAACACCTGTTTTAACGGCGCGTCGCGAAACTCGATGGTGATCGGCTGCTTGTACGATTTGGCCAGACCCGATTCGACCACAGGCGGCGCCGTCTTCTCGTCGACTTCGCGCAGCAGCGCGCGCGCGCCGGCATGGTTCGGCTGCTCGGTGAGGATGGCGGTCAGGCGCTGGCGCGCCGGATCATAGCGCTTGGCCTCGATATCTTTCTGCGCTTCGGCCAGCAGCTTGGCCTGGCGCTGCTCGCGTTCAAGCGCGCGCAAGCCGCTGATGGCCCGCTCATTCTGCGCATCGATTTCCAGCACACTCATGAAGGAGGCGCGCGCCAGCTCGCCCTGCCCCGTCTGCGCCTGGCGCTCGGCTTGCTGCAAACGGCTGCCAGTCGCCCGTTCGCGCGCCTGCAGATAGGCGCTGCGGTACTGCGCATTACCGGGGTCCTGCTGCAGCGCTTCCTGCAGCTTTTGCAGGCCGGCCGGGATTTGATCTTGCGCAAGCAGCTCGCGCCCGTCGCGGTAAGCCTGCTGCCCGGCGCAGCCTGACAGCACCAGCAGCAGCGCCAGCAACGACGCCGATGAAAAGGAACGAGACATCAGTCGAGTACTCCAATGTTGAGCTGCTGAACCTGGTTCAACGGCAGATAAGTGAGCGTCATGACGGGCGGCGCGATCGTCACGACCTTGTAGGCGCCATCGATGACGGTATTGGCGCGCACGATATACGTCTTGTCGGCGCGCGACAAAAACACTTCCCAGGCGCCATCGGCGGCCGCCTTGCCCAGGTAGACGAAGGGCAGCGGCGGCGCCATCGGCGGAGGTGGCGGCGGCGCGGCCGTCAGCGCCATTTTCGGCGGCGGCGGATTCCAGTTCTGGCTCTGGAAGACGCCATCGGCGCCGCCAAAGGTTTCGCCCTCCTCGCCCGCCACCTCGCTGCGCGGCAGCAGGACCAGGATGGCCGGCTGCGCGGATGGCTGCTTGACGGCCGCATGGCGTGCGGGCGCGACGGCCCGCTCGACCGCTTCGGCCACCTCTGCCACGGGCTGGCGCTCGCCCCACAACAGCAAGGCACCCGCGCCCAGCACGCCGGCCAGCATGAGACTATGGCGCGGGGTCATGGTGCCTCTCCCGCGTTGCCGGACAAGCCGTCGGTCAAATAAAAGGTCAGGCGCAAGCGCGCTTCGAGTTGCGTATCGGCGATCTGCTCGCGGCGAAAACTCAGTTCGTCGAGCGAGGCGAAGGGGGCGGCGCGCAGCGCCTGCAGCGCGAACTGCCACACGGCCGCATAACTGCCCTTCAGCGGCAAGGTCACCTGCCAGGTGGCGACCCTGCTGGCCTTGTCGTAACCGCTCTTGTATTCACCTTGCACCAGCAGCAAACCGTTTTTCGCGGCCAGGTCGAACAACTGCTTGACCTGTTGCTCCGCGTGACGCTGCGGTCCCAGGGCGGCATAAAAGCGCGCCAGGTTCTCGCTGGCCGTCGCCCCTGGCGCCGCGGCCGCCACTGCCAGCGATGGCACGGGCAAGGGCCGCGCTTCCAGCTGCGCCGCCACGGCCCGCTGCTGCCAGGCCCAGACCCAGGCGGCCGCGCCAAGCGCGAGCAGGGCCACGGCCAGGCAGGCAGGCGCGCCCAGGCGGCGCAACAGCAGTTGCGCGCGCAGGCGCAAGAGGCTGATGTCGATGGACATCATGGCGTGCCCCAGCGCGCTTCAAGCTGGAAGCGCAAGGGTTTGTTCGGATCGAGCGCGTTGATTTCATGGCGCAGCAGCTGCACACGGGCGCCGAACAGTTCCTGCTGCTTCAATTGCGCGATGTAGCCCACCATGGCGTCGCTGCCCGTCGTCTCGGCCGTGATCTTCAGCACGCGCTTGCGCGCGTCCGGCTCCAGCGCCAGCAGCGCGATGCCGGGCGGCGTGGCGCTCGCCAGCGCATCCTGCAAGTCGCGCCACGGCAGGTTCAATTGCAGGATGGCCGCATTCACGGCTGCCGCCTGCGCGGGCGCGATAGGCACTTGCGGTGCCGGCGCCGGCCCCTGCGTGGCGGCCATCACGCGCTGCTGCGCCAGATGCCAGCGTGCCTCGCTTGCCTGCTGGCGCTGCAGCGCGGCGCTGCCGCTGTACGCCGCCGTGACGGTCAGCGCCACGCCCAGCGCACCAGCAAGCCACGCCCACGCAGGCACGCGGTGCAGGCTGCGGCGCCAGTTGGCTGGCGCGAAATCGATATCGAGGCGCGTCATGCCACGCCTCCGCTGCGGGCCAGCCGGGCGGCCGGCGACAAGGCGCCATCCCCGTCTGGCGTCGAAAATATCTGGCAGTGGAACGCTCCCGCCGGCGCCAGCCAGCCCGCTGGCGGCGCGCCGCACAGCTGGAGCAGCGCCGGTGCCGGCACGCCTTGCAGCAGCGCTTCGCGCGCCAGCGTCTGCTCCAGCCAGCCATGGCCGGCGTCTGGGGGAACGGGCAGCGCGCGCACGGCGAGCAGGCGTCCATCGTGCCGCACACCCAGGGTCAAGGCGTTCTCCTGCAGCTGGCCAAACCAGGCGCCCGGTTTCAGCGCGCCATGCCAGCGGTTCCAGTGGCGCGCAAATTGCGGCGTAATAAAAATCAGGGCCAGCTTGCCTGCGGCCGCCACGCGCGTCAGCTGCGCCAGCAGCGCACGCGGCACGGCGCAGAAAAACGGCGCGCGCGCATCCCAGGCGCTGCTGCTGTGCCACAGGCTCGGAGGATCGCCATACAGCGACTGGAAGCGCAGCGCGGCGGCCGCCTCGATATCGGCCAGGCGCGCGGCGCCTTGCGGCATGTCCACTTGCCACAGGCGCGCCAGCCCATCGTCGAGCACCACGGACAGGGGCCAGCCCGCGTACTCGCTGGCTGGCAGCAACTGCGCCAGCGCCTGGCCCAGGGCGGCAAAATCGCCATGCAGCGTGTCATCCGGCACATACGCGGCTTCGCCCAGCAAGGTCCAGGCGGGCGCGCGCCAGCGGCTGCTGCGCCACAGGCTCACCTTGCCTGCCGCCACGCCTAGGCGCAATCCTTGTCCAAAACATCTACGCATGCAGGGTGACCCTCTTGATTTCCGTGATGGTGGTGGCGCCCCGCTTGACCAGTTCCAGGGCCGCCAGACGCAGGCTGCGCGTGCCGTTCGCATACGCGGCCGCCTTGATCTGGCGGATCGGCTTTTTATCGACGATCAGTTCGCGGATTTCATCGGTCAGCACGAGAATCTCGGCGATCGAGCGGCGCCCCTTGTAGCCCGTTCCGCGGCAGTCGCCGCACCCCTTTCCCTGCTTGAATTGATAGCCTGCCACGTCGGCGCGCGCCAGGCCCACGCTGGCCAGCTCACCATCGTCAGGCGTGTAGTCGCTGGCGCAATGGGGGCAGTTGGTGCGGATCAGACGCTGCGCCCAGATGCCGTTCAGGGCCGAGACGAACGCATACGGATCGATGCCCATGTGGGTAAAACGGCCAAACACGTCGAAGACATTATTCGCGTGCACGGTGGTGAGCACCAGGTGGCCCGTGAGGGCCGATTGCACGGCGATTTCCGCCGTCTCGCGGTCGCGGATTTCACCCACCATGATTTTATCGGGGTCATGGCGCAGGATCGAGCGCAAGCCCTTGGCAAAGGTCAGCCCCTTCTTTTCGTTGACGGGAATTTGCAAAATGCCGGGCAGCTGGTATTCGACGGGGTCTTCGATGGTGATGATCTTTTCGCGCCCGTTATGGATTTCCGTCAGCGCCGCATACAGGGTCGTCGTCTTGCCCGAACCCGTGGGGCCGGTGACGAGCAGCATGCCGTAGGCTTCCTGCGCCAGCGCGCGCAGGGCTTGCAGCGACGGCGCGTCAAAGCCCAGCGCTTCGAGGGTCAGCGCGCCATACGCCTCGATCATGGCGCGCTTGTCGAGGATGCGGATGACGGCATCCTCGCCATGGATGCTGGGCATGATGGAAACGCGCAAATCGATTTCGCGCCCGCCCGATTCGACGCGGAAGCTGCCGTCCTGGGGCACGCGGCGCTCGGCGATATCGAGTTCGGCCAGTACTTTCAGGCGCGAGATGATGTGTTCGGCCACTTCGATACCGTTGACGGACGTGGCGTGATCGAGCACGCCGTCGACACGGTACTTGACGGCCAGGCCGCCGGCCGTGCTTTCCAGGTGGATGTCGGAAGCGCCCGCCTTCAGCGCGTCATATAAGGTCGAGTTGACCAGCTTGACGGCAGGGCTGGCCGCTTCCGAGACGCTGGCGAACGACAGCACGGCGGCCGTCTTGCCGTCGCGCCGCGCATCGGTAGCTGCGCCTGGCAGCAGGCTGTCGACGGCGCGCGCCGACTCTTCCTGCTTCGACAGGTAGGCGCCGATATCGGCCTGCAGCGCCAGGCGCACGTTCAAAACGCCCTGCCCGGCGCGCGCACTGAGCCAGGTTTGCAGGTCAAGATCAAAAGGGTCGGCGATCACGCCCACCAACTGGCCGTCGGCGGCGCGCAGCAGCACGCTGTGGCGCGCCAGCGCCTGCGACAGGGGCAGCACATCGAAGGCGGGAGACAAGGCCAGCATGTCGGCCGTCTCCAGCACGTCCAGGCCGAAGGGGCGCGCCAGTTCGCGCACCACGGCGCGCGCCTCGATACCGCTCAGCTGCTGCAATTCGTCGACCAGGCTGCGCTTCGATTGCCGGCACAGGACGCGCGCGCGCTGCAGCAGCGCAGGATCGATGGCCACGGCGGGCACGGATACGGTTTGCATCATGAAATGTCGCCGGCCAGGTCAAAGATGGGCATGTACAGCAGGATCACGATGGCGCCCACGACCAGGCCGATGGCCGCCATCAGCAAGGGTTCGAACGTGCGCGTAAAACGGTCGATCCAGCGGCTGATTTCGCCGTCGTAAAAGGCGGCCGACTGCGTCAGCATCGGGCCCATGTCGCCCGTGCGCTCGCCCACGCGCAGCATGCGCAGGGAAATGGGCGTCGTCAATTGATGCTGCTCGAAGGCCGAGGACAGGGGCTGGCCCGCTTCGATGGCGACGCGCGCCTGTTGCAACGACGCCTGCATGCCCGGCGACACCATCGCCTGCACGGTGGCAATCGCCTGCACGATGGTGATGCCGCCTTCTGCCAGCATGCCCAGGGTCAGGTACAGGCGCGACAGTTCATAGATGCGCACGCGCTCGCCGATGCCGGGCAACTTCGCCAGCAGGCGCGCCACGCCGCCATGGCGCAGCACGCGCCGCACGGCCGTGAACACGATACTGCCGACCAGCGCCAGCGCCAGCAACAACAGCAAGCCATGTTCGGTGACGAACTGTCCCCAGCTGAGCATGACTTGCGACATCCACGGCAGCTTGCGCCCGGCGCCCTGGTAGACCTCGGCAAAGCGGGGCACCACATAACTGATCAGGAAGGCGCTGACGCCGCCGCCCACGGCCAGCAGGATGGCGGGATAGATGGCGGCGCTGACGATCTTGCCACGCACCGTATCGATGCGCTGCTGGTAGTCGATGTAGCGCGACAGCGCGCGCGGCAAGTCGCTGGTGCCTTCGGCCGCCTTGACGATGCCGATATACAGAGGGGGAAACAGTTCGGCCTGCTCCGCCAGCACGGCGGAAAAGCGTTTGCCTTCGCGCAAGCCTTCCAGCAGGCGCGTGAGCACGCTGCGCGTGGCCGGCGACGCTTCCTTTTCCAGCAAGGCTTCCAGCGCTTCCACGATGCCCAGGCCCGCACTGAGCAAGGCCAGCAATTCCTGGCTGAACAGCAGCAGGGGCAAGGCCCGCGCGCGCTGGCGTCCGGCCGCGCTGAACGGCGTGGCCCGCAGGGGACGGATGGCGCTGACAAACAGGCCGCGCGCCTCGGCCTGGCGGCGCGCGTCGGCTTCGTCGCGGCCGTCGATCACGCACGTGTGCAAGGTCGCTACTGCCTGGTCCGTGGAAAGCGCGCGTACTTCAAACTGCATGATGGCGTATCCGTAACGAAAGAGTGGGCGCGCTGGCCTTATTGCGAGCTGATGTCGGCATTCTCGCCGCTGCCGCCCGGCTGACCATCCTTGCCCATCGAGACGATGTCATAGTCGCCCTTGCTGCCCGGTGCGCGGTATTGATAGGCATGGCCCCACGGGTCGAGCGGCACGGCCTTTTTCAGGTAGGGGCCATTCCAGCGCGTGCCGGCGGCGGGCGGTGCGGCCAGCAGCGCGGCCAGGCCTTCTTCCGTGGTGGGATAGCGCCCCACGTCGAGGCGGTAGGTATCGAGCGATTTTTCAAACGCCTCGATCTGCGCCTTGGCCACCGTCACTTCGGATTTGCCCAGCTGGGCGAAATATTTGGGGCCGACATAGGCCGCCAGCAAGCCGATGATCACGATCACGACCAACAGTTCGAGCAAGGTAAAGCCGCGCGCATGGCGCGTTGCCGCAAGGTTCTGCCTGTGTGCTGCATGCATCCGCTAACTCCTTCTTGCCTACCTTCAATACATTGCCACCATGTGCGCCGCTGATGGCCGCGCACAGGCGGCGCGCGCCTGCCTGATGCATAGCAGGCTACCATGCCGCTTATGGTTAATACAATCTTTTCTTTGTACTGAAAACAACAAAATTCCGGGGGAAACCATCGCGTCCGCACTAACGCAAGTCGCGCGCCACCCGCCCTGCCGGCAGCGTACAATCGGGACACGAACGGCCATCGCGCCGCCTGCCGAAGGAGTTTGCATGTCTGCAATCCGCTTGAGCCTTGCCATCCTGGCCGCTGCCAGCGTGTTGCCTACCGGCGCGTCGGCGGCGGCGCCGCAGCGACAGCCATACATCGTAGAACTGCGTGTGGAACCGGGTGCGCAGCGGGAAGCCCAGCGGGAAGCGGGCCAGCGCGCCGTGCTGGCGCTGGTGCCCGATGCCACGGTGCAATACCATTACACGGCCGCGCTGCACGGCTTTGCCGCCCTGCTGACGCCAGCCGAAGTCCAGCGCCTGCGCGCCAGCCCCCTCGTCGCGCGCGTGGCGCCCGGCACCGAGGATCAGTTCAACGGCGGCACGCACAAGGCCAGTGTCCCCCAGCCGCAGCGCTAAGCGGCATCAGGCGGCCAGCAGGCGCAGCGCGATGCCGCGCGAGACGGCTTGCGTGCGGTTGCTCACACCGAATAATTTATAGATGCGCTGCAAATGGCTTTTCACGGTCCCGCCGCTGATGCCGAGGATTTGCCCCACCTCCTCATTGCTCTTGCCGATGCTGACCCAGTGCAGCACTTCCAGCTCGCGCGCACTGGCCGCGCGCGCCGCGCCGGCGGGAGCTGCCTGCATGCCGTCCGGCAACGCCAACCAATGCAAGTGCAGATAGGGCAGCAGCAATTCCAGCACATACGCCTGGCGTGCCGGGTCCGGCCGGGAGGCGCAGAACAGGGCAAAAAAACTGCCGCCGCCCGCGGCCGCACTACCATGCACCAATACCCCGTCGATGATGGCCACGCGCCGCCCGCCTGCACGCCAGGCTTGCGCCAGACGCGCTACCTGCCCCAAGCGCGGATCGCTGAGCGCCTGCACCTCGTCCTCGGCAAGCACCGCGCTATGCCAGGCCGCGCTGCGCACCACCGCGCCATCGGCACCCAGCTGCGCGCAGACGAGGACGGTATGCGGCAGCAGCGCCTGCAGCGGCCCCTGGCTCCACAGAAAGAAATCGCCGGGCACGGCGATGCCATGCGCGCCGAGTATGGCGTGCAGCAGGTATTCCTGCTCCCGCCCCGTCAGCAGCATCATGCGCACACGGCGGCGTCATACGCCAGGTAGCGGTAGCCGCTGCCGCGCACAGTTACTATGCGGTGGCCGCAGCCGCCCGGCTGCAGCGCCTGGCGCAAACGTCCCACGTGGGCGTCGACCGTGCGTTCGTCGAGATACACGGCGTGGCCCCACACCTGGTCCAGCAGTTGCGCGCGGCTATGCACGGTGCCCGGATGATCCATGAGGAAATGCAGCAGCTTGAATTCCACGCGGCCCAGGTTGACGGGCACGCTGCCGGCCGTCACGCGCAAGGTGTGCGGGTCGAGGCGCAAGGCGGCGCCGGCAGTGGCGGCGCGCAAGGCCGCTGGCGTGCGCCTGCGCAGCAGCGCGTGCACGCGGGCCAGCATTTCACGGGGGCCGACAGGTTTACACAGATAATCGTCGGCGCCGCTTTCCAGCGCCAGCACCTTGTCCTGTTCGCTGTCGCGCGCGCTGAGCATGATGATGGGCAAGTCGCACAGCGCGCCATCCTGGCGCACCTGGCGCAGCAGCGCGATGCCGGACGCATCCGGCAGTTCCCATTCCAGCAGCAGCACGTCGGGCGGGTCGGCCGCCAGCACCGCCAGTGCGCCGCGCGCATCCAGGGCACAACTGACCCGGTAGCCCGCGCCCTCGAGGTTATGCGCCAGCAGCGCCTGCATGGCGGGCGCAGGGTCCAGCACCAGGATATGGCCAGGCATCGATGCATCTCCCAAAAAAGTTGGCGGCAACCCACGAAAAACTAGACTGCCCGACAAGTTTTTTACTATGCATCAAGCGTAAAACGCTGACCAATACAATTTACTTTCCTGATTTATAGCTATTTCAAATAAATAAACAAAAAACACAGCGGGCCATGAGCGCGCTGTGTCCAGGCTGCAAAGACTACGCTGGCGAGACCGGCTGGCGGCGGCGCAGGGCAAAACCGATCAGCGCCAGGCCGCCCGTCAGCATCATCCATTCCGACGCTTCGGGCACGGCCGAGATCGTGGCGATGCTGGCGTAGCTACTGCCGGTAATGCTGGCGGGCAAGCCACCGTTGAGCGGGGTCAGTTCGAATTGCAGCAAGTTGCCATTCGCGTTGCCCAGGTAAGCCATGCCGGTGTAGTCGAGCAGACCCACGCCAAACGTCGTGCCTGCGTTGCCGGCCGTGTTCAGGAAGTCACCGCCAAAGACGATATTGAAACCGAACTTGCCGCCCAGGGTCACGTTGTGAAACCAGTCGTTATAGGCGCCGCTGTTGCCGAAGGTTAAAGTACCGGGCACGCTGCCGCTGACATTGCCTTCCAGCGATTCCAGCGCGCCGAAGGCGCCCGAGAAATTGCTGAGCACGGCGCTGGCGCCCGGCGCCGGGCTGTTGCCGGCAATAAAGGCGAAATCGAGGAAACCGGCGCCCGAGAACTGGCTCGTGTCGATTTCCACGCGGTAGCCTAGCGGGTCCGCCAGCGCCAGGCTGGAGCTGGCGGCCAGCACGGCGGCCAGGATGGCGCGGCGCAGGGACGGATGGAGTGTCGTTGTCAACATGATGGTGTCCTTAGAAGTTGCCGGCGTAGATGCTGGCGGAATAATGGAACGTCACTTTCGACGGATTGGTGAAACTGACGGCAAACGAGGCCGTCGCGCCCGGCGCCAGGCTGGCCGCGTTGACGGTGGCATACGCGGCGCCCGCATGGCTGCCCACGGCATTTGCCAGGGTCACGCCGGCCGGCAAGCCGCCAAACACCACCTGGAACGGGCCGGCCAGGGCAGTCGTGCCCGTGTTGGTGAACGAGAACGTGCCCGTGTACTTTTGCGTCACGCGGTTGTACGTGAGGCCCGAACTGGCTTGCGCCACGCCGGCCGTGATGTCGCGGTAGGCTGGCTGCAAGTCCAGGCTGATGACGACGGGATCGTGGTCCGAGGCGCGGTAGGGCAAGGCGTTGTACAGGTCTTGCGGCTTGGCCGAGTCGATGTTGTAGTCAATCACTTCCGGCTCGTCCGCATTCACATGCCATTCGGCCACGCCGGCCACTTGCGGGCTCAGGCTGGCACTGGCCAGCGCATGGTCGAGGTAGCCGCTCTGGCCGCCAAACACGTACGAATACGGCATGCCGGACGGCCGCACGAAGCGCTCGAGTTCATTGACGAAGCCGGCGCCCGTGATGACCTGGATCGGGTCTTCCGCGCCATACGAATTAAGGTCGCCGATGACCAGCACGTCCGCGTCGCCGGCAGCGGCCGCCACCTGCGGCACAAAGCTGCCCACCAGGCGCTGGGCTTGCTGCACGCGGGTGGCGTTCCAGCAACTCTGGCTATCGTTCTGGTCAGCGTCCAGCCCGCTCGAGGGGCAGCTGCCCTTGGACTTCAGGTGGTTGACGATCAGCGAGAATTTCTCGCCATTGCTCGCAAGAAAAGTCTGCGCCATGGGCGGACGGTTGTTGATGGCGTTGGCATCCGACAAGGCACCGCCCACCAGGCCCAGCTTGGCTGGCTTGTAAATCATGGCCACGCGGATGGCGTCCGTGCCCGTGGCGGCCGGCTTCGGCACCACGGCATACGTGACGCCGCCGATGGCCGCGTTCAGCTGCTCGACGAGGTAAGTAACGGCCGTTTCACCATTGTTCTGGATTTCCATCAAGCCCACCACGTCCGCATCGATGGCTTTCAGTTCGGCTACGATCTTGTCGCGCTGGCGCTCGAACTCGGCCTGATTGTCGGCGCCGCGGCAATTGCTCTTGGTGGTCGAGGCACCCACGGTACAGCCCTGCCCCGTCTGGCCAAAGACGTTATTGCCATTGGTAAAGGTCGTAAAGAAATTCAGCACGTTGGCGCTGGCCACCTTGACGTTGCCGGATGGCAGGTCCGGGCTGCCCGTGCGCGGGTTGTCGCGCGAGAACTGCGGCGCTTGCGTCGGCTGCAATTTGTATGCGGCGCCGCCACCGCCGATGGCGCCAAAATCCACCACGCCCGTCAGGTCGGCCACCGTGTCGCCACTGCGCACGGTGCCATCCTGGCCGAGGTACGGAATGGCGGGTGGTGTCACGAAAATGCCATCATCGAGCACGATCAGGTTGTTCGCATTGGCGGCGATCAGGGCTTGCGCCTCAATCGAGCCAGCCGGATGGCGGTTGGTCGGCACTTCGCGCCGTCCCGCCGACAGGGTCAATTCGCCGCGCGCGCCCAGGTAGGCGTTTTGCGACACGGTCAAAGGCTGTGTAAAGCGCACCAGCATGCCTTCGACGGCGGCCAGGTTCTCGTTCGGCAAAGTCACATTCGTCGGCACGACGCTGTGCCCCGCGCTTTGCGTGAGGATGGCCGTCACGTCCTTCAATTCCGTATAGGAATTTTTCGCGCCCGAGGGCGTGTACTCGAACACCGTGCCCGTCACGCGCACCAATTCGCCCGGCTGCACGGTGGTGGCCGTCGCGCCCGTGTACACGAAGATGCCATCCGACGTCGACGGATCGCCGTCGCCGGCCACATCCTGGATAAAGAAGCCGGTGCCCACCTTCAGGGTGACCACGCCCTGCGTCGTTTGCACGGAATTGGCGTACGGGCTGGCCGCGCCGCTGCCCTGTATCTGCGGAATCGTGTGGCTGACGGCGGCCAGGCCTTGCACGGCGACATCGATCTTGCAGCTGGCGCTTTGCTGCTGGTCGTTGCTGAAATTCACGATGACAGGGTAATTACCCACCGGCACGCCGGCGGCCACCTGCAAGCTGACCATGGCGCTCTCGCCCGCCACGCCGGCCGCGCTGAAGTTGGCCAGGCTGATGCCGGCCACGGCCGGCGAGCTCAAGATAGCGGCGTTCACGACGCCATCCACGTCGGACGCACGCAGCACGGCGCTGCCGCCATTGCCTACCGCCAGAGCCAGGCTGGCCGGGCAGCTGGTGACGATCTGATGCACGACGGGGCCGCCACAGACGCGGCGTTCAGAGGCGGTATTGCGCGGCGTCACGCTGCTGGTGGCGAAATCCGCGCTGTTATCGTCCGTGTCGCCGCAGCCGCCATTCGCGCGCACAATCGACAGGGTATTCGAAGGCGCGGGCGCCACGGCGCCTTCAAAGCCGTTGGCCGTGCCGAAGCCGACCAGGTCGATGACGGCGGCGCCCGTAGGGCTGGCGCCCACCTGGGCCGTCGTGCTATTACTTAACAGTACCTTGCCCGTCGTGCCGGACAAGGCCAGGCTGCCCGTGGCGTCCGGCGTGGGCAAGTCTTGCGTGCCGCCCGTGCCCTTGGCTTGCTGGACCAGCAAATATTGACCAGCTTGCAAATCGATAGCCGGCAAGGCCGTCACTGACCAGCTCGTATTGGCGGCGGCGCCGTACTGCACGCTCCAGTTGCTCAGGTTGACGGGACTGGCGCCGCGGTTGAACAGCTCGATGAAATCGTTGCGGTACACGGACCCCGTGTTGCCGCCGCCCCCATACACCTGGCTGATGACGACGTCGGAGGCAGCCAGGGCTGGCAGGGACAGACTGGCCAGTACGGCGGCCATGACCGTCAGGCGCAAGGGCTTACGCAGGGATAAGGGTGAAACGGACACGGCGGCAAGGTGGGAATTCATGGTTTTCCTGGTCAGTAAGATGACACCAACCCGGGCAGGCGCTGGCAGGCTATGCTTGACATAATGATGACGAACTTGTGATTTGAATATTAAACTGGCCGCATGACGAGTTGATGACATTTCATTAAGCTGAACGGAGTAACGCGCAGCAAGGATCCACACTGGCAGCCGCATGCCGACAGTCTCCTTTCAACAACGCCTGGCTTTGCACAGCAATCCCGGTACGTACTCAGCCGCACAATATGATATAATTCAAACAAATAAGTTTAGTTCCTGACAAGGAATTAAATGGCGACACCAGACCCAGTAGTGCAGGCCCCATCCATGCCTGACCTTGAAGTGCACGCCCGGCCTTGCTCGCAACAGTAGCCTGGACGGGAGTGACAACAATCGCATGTGGATACACGCGTCGAGCAACGCCCCTTCCATGCTTTTTGAGAGATCGATCATGCCAACAGCAAATTTCACGCCAGCCTTGTCCCATCCCTTGCTGCTGGCCGCAGCATTGATGCTGTTCGGCGCCAGCGCCCAAGCGCAAACGGCCCCGTCTGAGCAAAAGAATGAAAAGAATTGCCAGGCCAGCACGCAAGACGCGAATGGCAATGCGAAAGATGCCAATCTGAACGGCACCTACAGCGCCTGCAGTCTGGCCAACGGCTTCATCGGCTTCAGCAATCGCATCAGCGACGGCAAGAACCAGACACCGGAATTCGACGGCAGCATGTCCGACCAGGAATTCCGCAACGTCCCATCGGCCAACAATTCGCACAGCCTGGCCACGCGCCAGTTGCCTGCCGATACCGACGTCAGCGAGCCGCGCCAGTCACTCGTCAGTAGCGACCGCAACTATCGTTTTGCCACGCGCGATTTCGTCGCCTCGGAAGAAAACCATCCCTTCGATGACGCCGCCGGATATCGTGGCCCGGGCCGTTCGTACAACCAGGGCCGCAGCGACGACACCCCTGCGCCACTGATTTTCTCGTCGTCGCTCGGCGAAGGGTTGCCAGCCACTGGCGGAGGCGTTGGTAGTGGCGGCTCGGGTGGCGGCTTCACAGGCGGCAGCCTCATCCCCGTAACGCCGGACACTCCGGCCGTAACGCCGAACATTCCGACCGTGACGCCGGACATTCCGGTCGTGACGCCGGACATTCCAGCCGTGCCGGAACCGGAAACCTATGCCATGCTGCTGGCCGGACTGGGCCTCGTCGCCCTGGCGCGCCGACGCAAGAGCAAATAAGCTTGCAACACGAAAAAGGCCCGCAAGGGCCTTTTTTATTGCCTGAAAGAATCAGGCTTCAACGTCGGAAACCCGCATACGGGGCGGCCAGCGGGTCGCCAATGAACAGGCCCTGGGCCGGCCACAGCACGCTGCCCCAGTACGCTTCCAGTGCCGTGCTGCCGGACAGGTAGCGGCGCAACAGCACAGTCGGATTGGGAAACTTCTGCCAATAGTTGCACGGCTCGCTGACGGTCCCATAGCTGGCCGTCGCACCCGCCTCCAGCCAGCGCTGGCTGCTCATCTGGCTACTGCCCTGCAAGTCGCCGCCAAACGAGGTCAGGTGGTCGGCCAGGGCGCCGGGCAGGAAGTGCAGGGTCTCCAGCTTGGCCACCTTGGCCAGCCCCGTCTGGTACACCATGATGTCTTGCACCCCTTCCAGGCTGTCCGCCTTGAGATTCTTGACGGTCAGCTTACGCTGGCGCACCACGCCGGCGGGTGGAAAGAAAGCGGCCCGGCTATTGCGCGCCGTGTCGCTGGTGGTCAAATAATACGCGCTGCCGGCCGGCACGGAAAAGCCGCTGACGGCACCGCGGTCCACCACGGCCTTGGCCTCTTCCACGAAATCGATGGGCAGCAGCATCGACAGCCGCAAGCCCAGCTGCCTGTAGGGCTGCGCCACCTCGCTGTTGAAATAGGTGCTGGGCTTGCCTGGGCCGCAGGTCTTCGCGCATTGATCCGCGTCATAACCCAGGGTGAAGGCGGCCGTGATGGCATTGCATTCGACGGCATACGGCGCGCTCCAGACCATCAGCACGGCCTGGATCTCGGGTTTCAGCTGCGCATTGATGCGTTCCTTCAACTGCGCGAACTGGTCGACGCTCAGCTTGCTCGGGCGATTGGGAATATTGACGTGCGCCACATTGGCGGCCGGAATGCCGTGCGCCTTGCGGTAATATTCGCCCACTTCGACACTGTTGGGCTCGGCGTCATTGATGACGATGGCCAGCTGCGACGCCTGCAATCCGGGCGGGATCACGACTGCGGCAGGAGCGTCGGCATGGGCGGCGCCGGCGGCGGCCAGCGCCAGCGAAAGACAAAGGAAGTTGCGCAAGGGTCGGTGTACCGGTAAGGGGGAATCGGAGGCAGGCGGCCAGGGGCGCGGCGGCCCTTTGATCATGGCGCCATCAGGCGCGCTGGTAGACATCTTCCAGGCGCACGATGTCGTCTTCGCCCAGATAGCTGCCCGATTGCACTTCGATCAGGTGCAAGGGCAGCTTGCCCGGGTTTTCCAGCCGGTGCGTCATGCCGATGGGGATGTAGGTCGATTCGTTTTCCGTCAGCAAGGTCACTTTTTCGCCGCACGTGACCTGCGCCGTGCCGCTGACCACCACCCAGTGCTCGGCGCGGTGATGGTGCATCTGCAGGGACAGCTTGCCGCCCGGATTGACGGTGATGCGCTTGACCTGGAAGCGCTCGCCGATATCGATGCCTTCATAACTGCCCCACGGGCGGTACACCTTGCGGTGCTGCACGTGCTCGCTGCGCCCCGCCTGCTTCAAGTGATCGACCACCTGTTTCACGCGCTGTACCTGGTCCTTGTGCGCCACCAGGATGGCGTCGTCCGTTTCCACCACGATCAGGTCCTGCACGCCCAGCACGGCCACCATGCGGCGCTCGGCGCGCACCAGGCAATTGCTCGCGCCATCGAGATACACATCGCCGCGCACCACGTTGCCGTTGGCATCGCCCTGCTGCACTTCCCACAGGGCCGACCAGGAACCGACATCGCTCCAGCCTATGGCTGCCGGCAATACCACCGCATGCGCCGTATGCTCCATGACGGCGTAGTCGATCGAATCGGACGGGCAGGCGGCGAAGGCCTTCTCTTCCAGGCGGCAGAAATCGAGGTCGCGGTAGCCTTCGCGCACGGCCGTCTCGCAGGCGGCCAGCATGGCGGGCTGGAATTGCCCCAGTTCGCCCAGATAGCGTTCGGCGCGGAACATAAACATGCCGCTGTTCCAGAAATAATTACCGGCGGCCAGGAACGACTGCGCCGTGGCCAGGTCCGGCTTTTCCACGAAACGCTCGACCTTGCAGCCCACGGCGCCCGGGCTCACGGGCGCGCCGCTGCGGATGTAGCCATAGCCCGTTTCCGGCGCCGTCGGCACGATGCCGAAGGTGGCCAGGGCACCATCGGCTGCCAGCAGCGCCGCCTCGGCGATGGCCTGGTGAAACGCTGCCACGTCGGTGATGACATGGTCGGCCGGCAAGACCAGCATCAGCGCCTGCGGATCGATGGCCAGCAGGTATTGCGCGGCCACGGCCACGGCCGGCGCCGTGTTGCGGCCCACAGGCTCGAGCAAGATGCCCAGCGGTGGCAAGCCGATCTCGCGCAGCTGCTCGGCCACCATGAAGCGGTGCTCATTGCCGCACACCACCAGCGGCGGCATGACGTCGAAACCGGCCAGTCCGCTATCGCCGGCACGGCGGTTCGGCAAGCTCGTCACGCGCAGCGCCGTTTCCTGCAGCATGGTCTTCTCCGTCACCAGCGGCAACAGTTGCTTGGGCAACACGGCGCGCGACAGCGGCCATAGACGGGTGCCTGAACCGCCGGACAGGATGACTGGGTAAATTTTCATGGTTTCATTTCAAAAACAGTTTATTTGGCGGCATACAGGGCCGGCGGGGTTTCTGCGCGGCGCAGGCTGCGCCGGTCGCGCGCATTGCCCCAGGCATCTTTCCCATAGTCGGAAACATGAAGCATCTGGCCGGCACGGTCAACGCTATAATCCTTGAAGACGATCATTTCATCAAGTACCACGCCAGGCAGCACGCGCGTGTATTCGAACAGCACGCTGCGCACCACGTCGGCGCCGCCGCAGATATGACTGCCGTGGCCGATCCAGGCTGGCCCGATGATGGTCGCGCCCGCTTCGATGCGGCAGCCCGAGCCGATGTAGACGGGGCCCTCGATGCGCGTGCCGCCGCTCCAGTCGATGCTCGTGTTAAGACCGGCCCACACGCCGTCGGCGATCTGGGTGCCAGGCACGTGTAACTGGGCCACTTTCCCCATCAGCACGCTTTGCAGCACTTCCCAGTAATCCTTGATGCTGCCGATATCGATCCAATTGTACTGGCGCTTTTGCGCATAGAAGGGCAAGCCTTGCGCTACCAGTAAGGGAAACAGTTGCGAACCGATATCGAAGGGCTGGTCGGCGGGAATCAGGTCCAGCACGGCCGGCTCGAAAATATAAATGCCAGTACTGACGCAATTGGACAGCGCATCGGCCTGCGCCGGCTTTTCCTGGAAGGCGCGGATGCGCCCATCGGCATCGCTGACCACCACGCCATAGCTCGATACCTTGTCCCACGGCACTTCCAGGGTGATGACGGATGCCAGCGCACCCTTGCTGCGGTGCTCGCGCAGGGCCGCTTCCAGGTCGAGGTCGATCAAGGCGTCGCCACACAGCACGATCGTCGTGTCGTCGAAAAAACCGCCGAACTCCTGGATCTTCTTCATGCCGCCAGCCGAACCCAGCGGTTGCGGCACGACCTCGCCCGCATCGTTCGTATAGCCTTCGAAGGAATAGCCGATGCGCACGCCGAACTGGTGGCCTTCGCCGAAATACTCCTCGATCTTTTCATGCAGGTAGCTGACGTTGACCATGATGTCGGTCACGCCATGCTGCGCCAAGTGTTCCACCAGGTAAGCCATCACGGGCTTACCCAGGATGGGGATCATCGGCTTGGGCAAATCATAGGTCAGGGGTTGCACGCGCGTGCCCTTGCCCGCTGCCAGTATCATCGCTTTCATCGTCAAACACGCTCCATCAGGTTGGGCGCGCTTCAGCGGCCATCCTTGCTCAGGGTCACGGGAGCGGCGGGCGCGGCGGCGGGAAACAGGCGCGCATACGCGGCCAGCAGCTTTGGCGCTTCATATTCCCACTCCAACTCGTTGATCACGCGATGGCGGCCAAACGCGCCCATCTGCTCGCGGCGGGCCGGGTCGTCCAGCAATTCGACGATCTTGCGCGCCATGTCGATGGGATCGTTCTTCAAGGCATATAAGGATGCCTGCTGTGCGGAAACCTTGCCCTCGACCAGATCAAACTGCACGATCGGCTTGCCCAGGGCCATGTATTCCATGATCTTGTTCATGGTCGACTTGTCGTTCATGTCGTTGGCCACGTCCGGGTTCACGCACACATCGGACGTGTTGAGCATTTCCAGCAATTGCTGGTCCGGCACGCGCCCCGTAAACGTCACGTAGTCGGCGATGCCCAGGTCGTGCGCCATCTGCTTCATCTGTTCCAGCGACGTGCCGCCGCCCACCAGGCCGAAGTGCACATCCTCGCGCTGCAAGGTCTGCACGATGTATTGCGCCGCCTGCAACAGCAAATCGATGCCTTCCTGCGCGCCCATCACGCCCACGTAGCCGACCAGGTAGGCGCGGCCCTTCTTGAGTTCCGGCACGGGCGGCAGCACGCGCAGGCGGTCAAGCTTGGGTCCGCTGCGCACCACGTAGACATCCTCGGGCTTCATGCCGCCCCGCTCGATGGCGATCTTTTTGTACGACTCGTTGGTGGCGATCGACACATCGGCGCTCTGGAACGACCAGCGTTCGAACAGCACCATCAGTTTATAAAAGAAATCGCGCCGGCCGAACTTGGCTTCGTACAGTTCCGGATTGATGTCATGGTGGTCGAACAGGAAACGCTTGCCCATCGTCAACTTGAAGAAGCCGCCGATGAGAAATAGCAGGTCGGGCGGATTGCAGGCGTGAATCACGTCGAAGCCGCGCGCGAAATGCACTTTCCACGCCAGGCGGAAGGTGTGGAACAGCGCCAGCGAATACTCCACCAGGTAACCCTTCGCCCCTTCCGCTTCCAGCGGCAGGTTGTAGCGGTAGATATGGATGCCGTCGATGGCTTCATAGCGCGCTTCATAGCCCTTGCCTGTCGGACAGATGATCGACACTTCATAGCCATTCGCATGCAGGGTGGTCGCTTCCTGCCACACGCGCCGGTCGAAGGGCGACGGCAGGTTCTCCACCAGGATCAGCACCCGGCGCGGCTGCCCTGTCACGGTCTTACCAGCAGATGCCGTCATACTGTTCTCCACTTTGTTCTTTGCTGATGCGCACCAGGTCGACGATGTGCTGGTGCGGCTGCAGGCTGCCCGGCACGCTCTTGAATTCGGCCGCGCCATTGCCGATGACGATGGTGTCGGCAAAATCGAGCACGTCCTGCATGTTGTCCACCATCAGCTTGGAAATGTGCGGGATCATGTTCAGGATGTAATCCTGGTTGGCGCCCGTCAAGGCGGCCAGATTGACATTCTTGTCGTACAGCTTCAGCTCATAGCCCTTGCCCAGCAGATACTCGATGACATCGACCAGCGGCGATTCGCGCAAGTCGTCCGTGCCGGCCTTGAACGAAAAGCCCAGGATGCCCACCTTGCGCGCGCCCTTGTCGACGATCATCTTGATGCCCTTTTCCACTTGCTTCTGGTTCGATGGCAGGATGGAATTGAGCAAGGGCAAATCGAGGTCCAGGCTGCGCGCCTTGTAGGTCAGTGCGCGCACGTCTTTCGGCAGGCAGGAGCCGCCGAAGGCAAAGCCCGGCTTCATGTAGTACGGCGACAGGTTCAGCTTGGTATCCTGGCAGAAGATTTCCATCACCGTGTGGCCATCGATGCCGACAGCCTTGCAGATGTTGCCGATCTCGTTCGCGAACGCCACCTTGACGGCGTGCCAAGTGTTGTCCGTGTACTTGACCATCTCAGCCGTTTCCACATCCGTGCGCACCAGCGGCGCATCCATCTTTTCATACAGCTGCACCAGCAGCGCGCCGGCCTTTTCATCGGATTCGCCGATGACGGTCTTCGGCGGATTGTAGTAATCGTAGACGGCCGTGCCTTCGCGCAGGAATTCCGGATTGTTGCACACGCCGAAATCGACGCCGGCCACCTTGCCCGAGGCCGCTTCCAGGGTCGGAATGACCAGCGAGCGCATGGAGCCGGGCAGCATGGTCGAGCGCGCCACGACGACGTGGAAGCTATCCTTTTCACGGATGGCGGCGCCGATTTCCTGGCATACCTTGCGCACGTGGCTCAGGTCCAGGTTGCCATTGAGCTGCGAAGGCGTGCCCACGCAGATCAGCGACATGTCCGAGCCGAAGACAGCGTCGCGCACATCGAAGGTGGCGCGCAAGTGGCCGCTCTTCACGGTGGCGGCGATCATCTCGCCGATGTCTTTTTCGATGATGGGCGTGGTGCCCTGGTTGATCAGTTCCACCTTGGTCCTGTTCGGATCGACCCCGATGACTTCGTGTCCATCCGTTGCCAGGCAACCAGCCGAGACGGCACCCACATAACCCAAACCAAATATGCTAATTTTCATGTTTTCCTCGTATTTTCTGACAGATCAGGGGTAGCCAAACTCAGGTGAAACTCCGTGCGCAAGGTGGCTGCGCCTTGCAGCCGCCCGCGCCAGACCAACACAGGCGCAGCCTGTTTTTCATCGAAGCGGTGCGAAATCCAGCCCAGCGGCGGATCGTCGCTGCCGCATACCAGATGCACGGAGGCATCCGGCACGGGCGGCAAATGCATGTCCAGCGCGAAGGCGTCGCCCGCCACGCGCAGTACCTGGCCGTCCAGCTGCACGCGGCAGCGGGGATCGAAGTGCCAGAACAGCTCCACCTCATGCGCGCCCTGGCATTCGAGCACGTCGTCGACCACGATCCGTGCGGCGCCGGGCGCCACGCGTACGTCGCGCCGGTGCAGCACGGCATCTTTCAAGCCCAGGTAGCCGTCATGGCTGGCGCTCCAAAATTGCCCTTCGGCATCGTCACGCCAGACAAGACACTGCGCGCTGGCCTTGCGCAGCCACAGGAAGTTGCCGCCGGACTCGGACTGGTCGCGGCCATCGATGCGCACGGTGTTGTGCGCGCTGGTGCCGCGAAAATAGTCGCGCCACTGCTTTTGCGTGTGGTAGGCATAGGTGCCCGGATCGACCAGCACCATCTGGCCCGCCACGGACAAGGTCAGCGCCAGCGCATCGGCGTGGCCGTGCGCGGCAATACCCAGGTAGCCCAGCGGACCGGCGTCGGCGGTCAAGCGCACCTCGCTTGGCGTGCCGAAACGCGCACCCATCACGTAATAGCCGCCATCGGGGAAGGCGCGCGGCGAGGTATCGGGCGCAGCCTCCGGCAAGGCGTCAAACGCCTGGTTCCCCGCCGCGCCCAACAGCCAGGCGCTTTTCTCGTCGAAGGTGCGCGCCTTGGCCTTGAAGTCGGCGCGACCGAACAGGGCCGCGCCGCTGGCCAGCAGCGAGGTGTAGGGATTCGCGCCCGGTGTCTTGTCCCAATGCGCCAGCAGCGCGTCGTCCGCGTCGCCGATCATCGGCACCTCACCCGCCACATTCGTCATGGCGGCGATAAATTCCAGCATGGCTTCCAGGCGTTGCAAAAAGGCGGCCGAGCGGGGCCGGCCATTCGCGCGGCCCGCCAGCACGCACAGCAGCATTTCATCGGCCACCGTGTGCTGATAATAAATGGCTTGCTCGCGGTTCACGCCATCCGGGCCATTCTGTTTCAGCGCCTGCGCTTCCAACTCGCGCTCCGTCTGCGCCAGCCAGCCGGCACTTTCCGGCCAGCACGGCCATGTGAGCGCGGCGATATGCAAGCCCGTCAACTCGCCAAACAGGTGGTTGTTGGCTGACGAATGGCGCGAAAAATGGCCGGCGATGAAATGGCAATGCTGGTAGATGCTGTCGAGCCAGCGCAGCAAAAGGGCTTGCCCTTGCGCGCCCAGGAACAAGGGGCTATTGATGCCACCGAGCAAATGCCACGCATGCGACCAGCTGATCAGGCGCAAGGCCAGTTCCAGCGCGCTGCTCCAGTTCGGCCCCAGCGGATAAGGGCATTGCTGCCACCACGATTCGAGCAAGGCTTGCGCCCCGTGCGCATGGCGCAGGTCGCCGCCGAGGCGGTAAGCCATCGCCAGGTCGGCTACGACCAGGTGGCGGTTCGGTTCCCACAGACATTTGATGTCGCCGACCACGGCTTCATCGCGGTAATTGAGCGTCTTGCCAAAGCCCAGCGGCACCACGGTGCCCGTCTTCGGATCGCGGTTCCATTCGGGTGGGAAACCCAGGTCCGCATCGCGCAGGGCAAAGACGTCGAAGCGGCCCGCCAGGAGGCGTTCCGCCGCCGCCAGGTGCGGCGCCGCATCGATAGGCAAGCCCAGCCATGGAGCACCGAAACGCTGACGCGCGGCAGGCGGCGGCACAGGCGCCAGGCCATAGCCGCGCGCCTGCATCCGCTGCTGCACGGCATCGCGCACGCGGTGCGCCACTTCGGGCGCCCCCATGGCGCGCAAGCGATTCAGTTTCCAGGACAAGTTGCTCAGCATGGACATCTCACAAATACTGGCGGTGCCAGATTTCCAGGGTGAGCAAGCTCCACAGCAACTTTTCGTGGTTTTGCCGCCCGGCCACGTGTTCCGCCAGCACCTGCTGCAGGGCTTGCGCATGGTAATAGTGGCGCGTGCGCGACTCGGCGCCCGTCAGGTGTTCGTACAGATAATCCTTCATGGGGCCGCGGAACCATTCGTTGACAGGCACGCGGAAGCCCACTTTCGGCCGTTCCAGGATGGCTTGCGGCAGCAGTTGCTTCATGGCTTCGCGCAAGATCCACTTGGTGGTGCGCCCGCGCACGCGGTACTCGTCCGGCAGGCTCGACACATACGCGGCCAGCTCGTGGTCCATGAAGGGCATACGCGCTTCCAGCGACGCGGCCATGGTCATGCGGTCGCCCCGCTCCAGCAGATTGTCGGGCAGCCAGCTCAGCTGATCGAAGCACAGGATGCGGCGCAAGGCGCTGTTGCCCGCACTGCCGCAGCCCAGCGAAGGATCGCGCCGGCGCGCCGGTGGCTGCATGGCGACCAGGCGCGCACGTTCCTGATCGGACATCATGCCGAACCAGCGCGGCATGCGCTCGTCGAACGCTTCCAGGCCCAGGTTGACGATGGCCGTCTTGGCGCGGCGGAAACGGTAGGGCAAGGCGCCGATGGCCGGTTCGATCAAGCTGCGGCGCAGCAGGCCCGGCAGCATCTGGTAATTGCCCGCATAACGCTCGTACACGTGCTTGGGATAGCCGCCGAGGATTTCATCGGAGCCTTCGCCCGTCAAGACCATCTTGACCGTCTTGCGCGATTCCTTCGCCAGCAGGTAGATGGGAATGTCGGACGGCTCGGCCACAGGGGCGTCGCGGAAGCGCACGAGGTCGGGCAGCAAGGCGATGACTTGGTCGACGGACACTTCCAGCTCGTGGTGTTCCGTGGAAAATTGCCGCGCGATATCGGCCGCATACGCCAGCTCGCTGAAGCCACCCTCCTTGAAGCCGACGGAAAAAGTTTTCACGGGCACGCCAGCATGGCGCGACATCAGCGCCACGATGGCCGAAGAGTCGATGCCGCCGGACAGGAAGGCGCCGAAGGGCACGTCGGAAATCATGCGGATGCGCACCGATTCATCGAGCTTGTCGAGGAAGGTGGCGACGGGGTCGGCAGGCAACGGCGCCGCCACGCGGGAGCGGCTGTCGGGCGGCGTGTAGTACACGCGCTCGCGCAGCACGCCGTTTTCCCAGGTGGCCGTGGAACCTGGCGCCAGCTTGCGGATGCCCTGGAATAAAGTGGCCGGGCCCGGCACGTAGCGATAGGCGAAATAATCCCAGATGCCGGCCTCGTCGGCCTTGGCTGCGATACCGGGAAACGCCAGCACGGCCTTGATTTCCGAGGCAAACAACAAGCTGCCTTCGTACTCGCATAGAAACAGCGGTTTCTTGCCAAAGGGGTCGCGCGCCATGAATAAACGCTCATGGCGTGCATCCCAGATGGCGAAGGCAAACATGCCGCGGAAATGCTGCACGCACTCCTCGCCCCATTGCACGTAGGCATGCACGATGGTTTCCGTATCCGATGCCGTGCGGAAATGGTGGCCCAGCGCGATCAGCTCGTCGCGCAGCGGCTGGAAATTATAGATTTCGCCATTGAAGATGACTTGCACCTGGCCGTCTTCGGTGCCTAGCGGCTGGTGGCCGGTGGCGATGTCGATGATGGACAGGCGTCTATGTACGAAGCCGACCTTGTAGCGGCCATCCTGGCTGACGGCTTCCAGGTAGCCCGAGTCGTCCGGGCCGCGATGCGCAATCGCGCCCCCCATCGCATCAAGCAATGGGCACTGCTCGAGCGTCGTGTCATTTAATATAAATCCGGCTATACCGCACATGCTTGGCAACCCCTCTGAAAAATTAGCGCAGCAACTCGTGATACGTGCGACGGAAATCGTCCGCCAGGCGCTCGACAGAATAGTGTTCAACAGCACGTGCCCTGCACGCGGCGCCCATGCGCCGCAATAGGCTGCGATCGCGATCAAGGCACATGATCGCCTCGGCCAGGTGCTGACTCGCATGCGGTGCAACAAATATCCCGTGCACGCCATCCTGCATGACGTCGGGAATGGCCCCGACGGGGCAAATGAGGGGCACGGTACGCGCTGCCATACTTTCAAGCAAAGAATATGGCAGGCCTTCCCGGTGATAGGTTGGAAAAGCGAAGACGTCCGCATCATTCCACACGCCAGCTTTTTGCGCACCGAACACTGCGCCGGCGAAGGTAATCACCCCTTCAAGGGCATGTGCCGCGACCAGCGCCTTGAGCCGCGCCTCGTCCGGTCCGCCGCCAGCGATGACCACGCGCAGGGCAGTACCGGCGCGTACGGCGATCGAGACCGCTTCAACAATATCAAAAATTCCCTTGTTCTCGGCAAGGCGCCCGACATAGGCAACAGCAAGCGGTGCCATATCGCGCCCCTGGTCTGGCGCGACATCCGGGGCGATGTCAATGGCATTCGGTATGACATCAAGCCTCAAGGCAGGATCAAAGCGGCGATAGGCACGCAATTCTTCCTGCGCCAGCAGGACAACGCGGTCGGCGCCGCGCAGCACACGCCGCAGCAACGCTGTACGCACAGGCTTTCCTTCAAAAAACTGCTGCGGCAATGCACCACCATGTACCTGATAAATCACCTTTTTACGCATCAGCTTGGCAATTGTCAGATACGCGACATCGCGCCAGTAGCTCTTGGGCTCCAGCGAAGTATTCAAATGCACGATCGCTGGACGCTCACGTAACAATGCGATGAAAAACAGGACAGGGCTAGATAACAGACGCCACACTTTGCCCGGCAGCGATTCCGCCCTGCCCTCGCTACCGACTTGAAAAAGCACGAAACGAAACTCACGGGGCAACGCCGACTGCAGCAGCTGATTCAAGTGAGTGCTCACCCCACTGACAGCGCCCAAGGAAGGACCAAGCAACATGATAGTAGTCATATCCTCGAGTATAATTTATTTCTTAGCAACAAGGTTGGCAAAAACACGACATTTTTTGAAAATATATTTATTGTTGTTTAATGACCGTTCGGCCCCCCATGACATAGAAACACCCCCGGCTCCGCTGGCATCACCGGGGAAGCTTGGGCAACAAGGTACGGTAGCGCCTGGCCAGCATGGCGGCCAGCTCGCGGTAGCTGCGCTGCGCTTCGATAAATGCAGGCCCCATGGCAGCGCGTTTGCGCGCGGCAACCGGATCGGCAAGGATTTCGTTCAGTGCCTGCGCCAGCGCAGCAGGGTCGCTGGCCGTCAGCCAGCCGGCGCCGCTACTTTGCAGTACATATACCTGGTCAGGCGTGTCATTCCCCACTGCCGGCATGCCCAGCGCCAGGTACTCGAGCAGCTTGGTGGGAGAACTGACGTCGTACAACGTCCCGCGGGGGATGTAGGACACGGCCGCCTCGGCGCCGGCCAGCAATTGCCACGCCTGCGCCGATGGCAGCCAGCCCGTGATGCGCACAGCCTCTGCCAGTCCGGCCTGGCGCGCATAGTCGAGCAACTGGACCTCGTCGTGTGGCGTGGGTGAATTGCCTATCAACAGCAGACAAGCGGAAGGCGACGTTGCGCGCACGATTGCCAGCGCGTCGATCACCCGCTCCAGCTGGCGCGCCTTGTCCAGCGTGCCCAGATAGGCGACCAACGGCACCGCGTCCCAGTCTTCGGGCCGGCGCGGCGCGAGCTGCGACTTGCCGAGCAGCTCCATATCCACGCCCATCGGCACCGCTGTCATGCGCTGAGCAGGAATACCCTTGGCCTGCAGCACTGCCAGCATGGCGTCACTTTGCACGAAAACGTGTTGCGCACGCGGCAACACCACCTTGTACAACAAGGCCTGTTCCAACTGGCCCTTCCATAGCACCAGCCGGCTGCGCAAGCCTGCGCCGTGCCGCAACTGTTCCTGCGCCCGCTCAATGCGCCCTTCGCTCATCAGATACGATATCCAGTAATAAAAGGGAATGCCCTTACGTCGGGCGACCAGCATGGCCAGCCAGCCCAGCGGCACCATGTCGCGTACCTGGATAGCATCACACTCGTCCCGTTTCGCTTTCAGCAAAGTGTTTAGGCTCAGCCACAAATACGCCAGTTCACGACGCACCCGGCTACGCTGATAAGCTGGCCGACGCACCGAGCGGAAGCCTTGCAGGTCGGAAGCGTCGAGAGACGCCTTGCCGACTACATCGCACAGCACTTGATGCCGGGGCAGATACTTGCCAAACAACACGCTGACGTCGGCGCGGAAAGTGGGCAAGGATTCGGGCACGAACTGCAGAATTTTTAGAAACATAGTCGATCAGAAAAATAGCCGGAAATGCAGATAGGGGCCGAAAGCGGCTCACGACAACGGAAAACTGGCTGAATATACCAGCAATCAGTAAAAAATTATCTCGAGAACATCTTTTTGCGTGTGCATGACGCTCTGGCGGCAGTTAATGCGATAATTACATCTTTTTGGCGAGGCGTCGATGATGCATATTCTGTTGTCGCAAGCTGGCAGCTATCGCGATGTGGTCGATCACTTGCGTCAGCGCGGTGCGCAGGTGATCAGCGTCGGACCGGCAAGCGCCGCTGCAGGGATACACAGCAAGAAAAGCATTCTGAAGTCTATGTTCTCCCCAGCCTTGCTGCGAGCGCGCGGCGCCTGGACAGCCAGCGACCGCATCCTGGTGGTCGGCTGGCAATCGCTGCCGATACTTGCCATGATACGCCTCGGAATATTGCCTCGTCCCAAGAAATTGCTGGTCATGGCTTGTTTCATCCATGGGCAGCGGGCGCGCCGTATTGTCAATCGGGCCTGGCGGTGGCTGCGCTTCCCTGGCATGGGGTTTATCGCCTTCTCGCAAGGCGAAGCCCGCAATCTGATCGACGACGTCGGCATGGAGGCGGCTGATGTACATTTCCATCTGTGGCGCCAGGCACTCGATGGCCAGGCTGATGCGACGGGCATCGTCGATGATGGCTTTATTTTCAGCGGTGGTTTTTCCAATCGCGACTATGCACTGCTATTGCGCGCGACGCGCGATATCGATGTGCCACTCTGCATCGTCGCCTCCGCGCACAATCAGATTGATGTTGCGGATCACCCCCATGTCATGGTGCACCGGGATATTGCTGAACAAGAATTTGAAGCACTGCTGGCGCGCAGCCGGGTCGTAGCCATGCCCTTGAAGAATCAAGGGGAGGCCTGCGGTCAGAGCGTGCTTCTACGCGTACTACGCAACGGCAAACCGCTGATTGCGACGCGTCATGAAGCGATCGAAGCCTACCTGGGCCGCGATTACGGGGGATTCGTCCCCCAGGACGACGCCGACGCCATGCACAGCGCACTGCTACGTGCCCTGCAAGACGCAGATTTCCGGAACACGCTCGGCAACCAGATCCGCCAGGCCAATGAGCGCCTGGAACGTAGCAGCAGCCCAGGGGAAGAAATCGAGCGATTTCTGTTATCAGATTAAAAAAAAGCCTGCGGCACGCCGCAGGCTTATCAAACCAGGCACTGCATGACAGTGCCTGTATGAACGTCACTTCTTCAGTTCGGTATCGTGATCGTCTGCGTTCCCACCTTCAGAACCCTGCCCGTCTGCGTCGTCGTAAGCGTCGTCTTTGGACGCTTGCATCCCACGTCAAGCAACACGATAAATTCGGCAGCTTTCGCCGTCCCCGTCTTGACGAAGGCACCATGGTCTTCTGTCGTGCCCGGCTTTGGCGGCGGTCCTGTGCGGACTTGATAGCCATTTTTTTCAGTGCCCAGGGAACTGATACACAGCGTGCGGTCGACTTTGCTAATCTTCACAGCGGTCGAACTTTCCTTGAGAATCGGCCCACCCGCATGCAAATTCCATTCAAACGACAGCGCCGTCGGCGCGCTCAGCTTGTCGACCACGACCACCGCATCCTGTCCGCGCAGATACCATACCTTGCGCACGGCCGAACTCAGGGCACCGCCATAGGCAGCCGTCGCATCGCCAGCGGCATAATCAAGTGTTGGCGTCGTGGAAAACGCCGTGATCTTGCCATTCTTGCTCAGATTCTGCGTGTTTTGATCGATGATCTGGCCAACACCATTATTAAAGGTGATCGCATTGTGGGCCTTGGTCTGGCGATACCATGACATCACCAGTGGCGAATAATAATAGTCTTCATAACCAGACTCGATCAACAAACGGCGTCCACCGCTATCGATCACCAGCGAATTCTGGTCTCCGTGACTATGGTTATAGGAGCCGTAGGGACTGGATTTGAAATACACGGAAGTACGTGCGCGGTCGGACAAGTTGCTATGCATGGCAACCCAGCCGATACTCGGATACAAGGCGGCATTTGGCGGAGGAAGCGGCGCATCCGTCACCGTCTGGACCGGCAGGGGATACGGCGCCTGCAGCAACATCAAGTCCGATTCGTCGCCTACGATATTCTTGGCGTACCAGGCGGTATCGGCCGACTTGATGCGCGACGCAAAAGCTTTCAGCACAAAGTTATAAATATCTCCCTCGCGCTGATCGCCAAATACAAGACCAGGCGCTCCTGGCGGCAGGAAATGCATCATGTAGCGCGAAAAGCCCTTGGCCCAAGGTTTATCGAAGAGATTCACGCCAGTGGCTTCGGCCATCGGCGGCCATAATTGCAACATGCTATCCGCGGCGTACGTACCGTAAGCAGTACCGTTGGAAAAACCACCTTCCGGGCCGCCCCAGACACTGATGGAATTAACATAGGGACGGAAGGAAAAATCGAACCATGTATCCGCGGCGGGAATATCACCCAAGGTCAAGATCGAGACCAGCGCCAGATAACCGCGCGCCTCCGTGCCGTGGGAGTCGTACGGCTGTTCATCAAGCCTGCTATCACCCGTGGAGAGATCAGCGTACAGCGCTCCAAAACGCGCGTTGATCGACGCCATCCAGCGGGCCTTGCGCGCGCCGTCCTTGGCCACGTCGGAAGAGAGCAAATCCGCCACCTTCGCCAGTGCCATTGTGATGATGTTCGATCCGAGGTCGTGATTGGCATAGCTCGTCATGCCACTAGGACTCAGCGCCGCCAGTTGGTCGCCTCGCGTCAGCGCTTCCTGCAGATACTTCGACTCGCCTGTGATGCGATACAGCAGCGCCGCACCCAGAGCCTGATCGGCGGTACTGCCCACCAACTGGGAGATTTGCGTAATATATAAAGCCCGCGTCGCCGACGGCGTGGTCGAGGTCAACGGCCATTTTGCATCCGTCGGCGCGGCCAATGCGTATTGCTGACCAGCAATCTGATTACTCACGTCCGAGCTCAGCCGAGTCAGAGCCGGACCACGCGCTGTAATCATAGCTTGCGTCCATTTGGACCTTGGCAGAAAAGTGGTGGCCTGCTGGCGCGGACGCGCGTGCGCCAGAACCTTGGCCTTGATCGTCCCAGCCTCTGGCACTTCAAACAACTGCGACGAACTGTCGATCGTAAAGCTGCGCGGCGTCGACCAGTCGACCTTGGTGCTGGGCCGCACCCGCCACGTATAGTCGCCAATAGGCAAAGCCTTTGATGGCAAGTAAACGTTAGTGGTCGAAGTAAACGTTGCGACCGTCGCGCCGTTCTTTTGCACTTCCAGCGTGTAGGAGGGAGGTTTGGCTCCATTGGGATAGCGCGCCCACGCAAAAGCTGGTGGATTCTGCGCCTGTATCTGACGATCCACGGGTGCTGGTCGCACGACGTATAAATCAGGCGCCTCTGCCCAGTCCGCCCTGCTCGGCCCGGAAAACACACTCATCGTCAACGCAAGGCCGACGGAAAAAAAAGACTTCTTGTAAATCATTATTGGCTCCTGCACTAGAATAATCGGATATAAGCGGGAGCGACACTGCAACCTTATCGAACTTGCCAGGCTGCCGTATAAAAAAGTAAAGTGCATCATCCTTATTCACCGTACTTAAATATCACTCCTCATACTTCCTTTTCACAACTATACACCTGATATAAAAAAATTGCGTTACCAGAAGTCAACAAACAGCCATAAAACCAAGAATAAAGTCGAAAAAAAATCTTCTCCAAGAACACCAATTACAATATAGAAATACAATCTTTCAAGCTATAAAAAACATAATATTTCAAACAAATTAAAGAACTTGAAAATAATAACCATATTGGAAATATTTCTCATAACTCATCAAATTTTCATTGCTGCAAACTTAAATACCACCACTGAAACAATGATTGAATTTTAATTTATCAGGCGAATAAAATGCACTTCCCTGCAGGAAAATTTATCAATTTTTCAAATGTAAAAAATTCAAGAGGCGTTGCATACGGCTGCAGCCATCACAGCGGTGATACAAATTAATGCCAATGCTGTAGCGTCCCCATAAACTATGGAACTGACAATCATGCATCAAGGATGCCTGCGACAGAAAAGGCAGATGCAATTCAATGCGTATAATGAAAAATGTAGACGAGGGAAAATGTGGAAAGCTTCCAGCCAATCAATTGCAATATCTTTGGATATTCAGAAGAGCGGGACCTTGCCTTCACGCAGCATATCCGATGTTGAATATATGTTTACATGGCCGAAAACAAATTATGAGAATATTATAACTATCTTAGACTGAGGCGCACGAGAAATGGTGGCCGTTAAATAAATCTGCAGTTCCATCATCATGGCATTTCCCGCCGTGATTCTTCAGCAGCATTGCCCAGCTTGCACATCTTGCTTAATGCCTCAAGTCGGCAATTGTTGCACGAGGCCCTCGAAATTCACCCAGCGGCGATAAACCGGTCCGGAATATAATATGTTAGGGGCTTGTGTAACATAAAACTTCTCCAGGAAATTTACTTTCGCGTTGATATTTTTTGCGAGGAATTTCGGCGTTTCCAGCTCGTTCAAGACAGGTGGCATCAACAGCACTGACGATGAAAAATCAACTAATTTTCTGACGCAGTTGGAAATTTGCATATGGTGCATGTGGCCATATTCGCCTTCGGCATTGTGGGTAGCAACGGCATGCCAAGTCTTCAGCGACAAGTAGTGAGAAAGAACGCTTTCCAGTTCGAAGTCCGGCAAGGGTTCATTAACAACATCTTTGAAATCATGAATGACACCTTTTACTCCCAGTGCCCTCATTGCAAAAATAAACTCCGTGTGGCGCGCCAAATTGTCGCCATTGGTCAGGCATACCACAAACGGCTTGTACTCCTTGATGTAATCATAAAAAAATATGACATCATCATCAGGGTGGGCGACAATCAGAATGTTCTCGAAATCAGCAACCACTTCCAATGTTGGCAAATCAACCTTCCGAACCAAAGACTTTATGCGCACATAAAATTTCTGGAATATATTTAAACGAAAAACAAATACAATAATTGATAACATTTTCCCTCCGAACGCATGATATTTAACTTTTTCATATCTGGATAGCTTGATGCCATACAGCAAAAAAGTCAACACCAGAAAACCTTGGCGTTTTGCTTACAAAACTTGGCGCTTGAGTAAACATTCAAGGCATGCATATCTTCCACCATCAGGCCAGTCGTGGATTGATCAGCCTTGAAAACACAAAATTCCTCACAGCAGCCGTATGTCGTTCAGTTACTGCCCACAACAGAATTGAAGCACCATTGACGGCCAATAAATACAGCATGAAGTGAACTACCGTATCGATACGAACAGGCTGCGGCGCAGCCAATTTCTGATCAAAACTCATGATAAAGAAAATCAATGGCAGATGCAATGCGTATAATGAAAAGCTATAACCGGCGAGAAAATTGAAAAGTTTTTTAAAATAGATCGCTGGGACATCCTTGGCCATCAAAATAAAGGCGGCTGTAAAAAACCCAATCGAAAAATCACGCCCAAGCGAATCTGGATAAATTAATTTAAAAAATACAAGCAAAATAATACCGACAACAAGAAGAATTACGGATGACCAACGCCGCCATGAACTTCCATAATAACAATAAACTAGCGCACCCAGCATCCATATGATAAACATCATGAAATAATTAAGGGGCCGATCAGCATCATTCGGCTTGGCAGAGCTTAAAAGCAAGAGCAGAATAACAATAGTCAATATGACTGACAGTATTTTTTTTTTTCCTTTTAAGATAAAATATACCCAAGCCCGCAGGCAACAATATGTAATACCAGAACTCATTGGATAGACTCCATAACGATAGATTAGTTCCGTACTGAAAACCAATTATCATTTGCAGGAAGAATACGTTCAATACAAATGTCTTGATAGAATCCGGCTCTATGCTGCTCCACCATGCAGGAAAGAAAGGAGTACGGCTGGCGAGCAAAGATACGCCATCGCCGTAGCGGAAGGCCAGTGCATCGAGCAAGGCTGTCATCAGTAAGGCGGGAAGAATGACGATCCATAATCTCGTCAATCTGTCGATGAAATATTTGAAGGAATCGAAGCGCCCTGCTCGCAGGGCATCAATAACCGGTCCGCCGATCAGAAAGCCACTCATGACAAAAAACATGATGACAGCCTTGTGAGCGCTCGAGCCGCACATATGCGCCAGCTCTGGCAACCAGCCGCCAGTTGTCGCTGCATAGTCAAAAAACAGGTCATTAGCATGCCCAACAACAACGGCCTGAGCAGCCAAGGCGCGCATGACATTCAGCCAGATTGACGTATTCGATGGAATTCTTTGCATAGGAAGTCTCGATTCACGAAGATTGAATAGTTCTTGCCTATTAACTGCCAGGCCTCCACCTGTCTAGATGAGTGTGATTATTCACCAAGCCGTAGCGGGTTCTTCCTCAGGACCCGCTACGTTTTGAGCACACGACTTCTTTCCAGTGAATCGCACCGCACTTCATGATCCAAGCGCTGCAAAAAAATTTAAAATTGCCAGGGCATTACCCAACATCGGCGATACGTGTGACGTTCTCGAATGGTGTAAAGGAAATATCCCACCGGCGCTGCAGGGCCATCCGTTTAACTATCTTGAAGATCAGCCGCTTGATGCGGCTATCGACCCACGACACGTTCAGTCCATAATGATGAATGCCTATAGTCAGCGGAGTGATGTCGCTATACATCAGTTGCATCGCATTGTCCGGGTTGCTGCGATCATACGGATTGAACGGGTAAAAGGTAACCGGTTCAAGTTGCGTGCAGTTCCCGCCGAGATCGAGTTCCACCGCTTTCTTCAGTACCACGGGCGAAGTAGCGAATAGGCGCTGTGCAATCAGCTCGCGCAAAATTAGGCTGCGGGCCGTCGCCATCACGCGATTACCAGCTTCGCACGCCAGAAAACCCGCACCGTAGCCTTGGCCCACATCCTTGATCGTTTCGCGGGCCATCAGGCAACCATGCAAACCCAGCAGGGAATCGAGCGATGTGATCAGCTCCAGGTCCGTATCAAGATAGATGCCACCATGCCTGGACAGCACATCGAAACGCACCCAGTCGGCAACGAAAGCCCACTTCTTTTGAATAATCGCCTCCCGACAATAATCATTGTCGATATCGGCATTATCCTCATTCCATAACTTCAACTCATATTCCGGACAATACTTCTTCCAGGATTCGACACAGCGGCGATGCAAGGTACTCATTTCGCCCCGGCCGAACCAGCAGTAATGAATAATTTTGGGGATCATTTATTTCTCAAGGCGATTTTTCGCAGCAAGACGATTTTTACAGCGGCAACAAATATGACATGGATAAGAAAGGCAAATACAGCACCAAACAATCCAAAATACACAGTCAGCAGCCACAATTCCAGCAAATACAAGGCATTTGTCGCCACAGAAATGATGGTCGTTTGCCGCAATTTTCCGAGCGCCCAGTAAAACGAATGCGTGGTCACGAAAGTACCGGCGATGACTGCGGTCAAAAGAACGACTGTAAATTCCGGCAAATAATCTTGCAGCACAGGGAAGAGTCTCGGCATCCAGAGGAATTCACTCGCATAACACAGGATACCGGCCGCGGCTGTCACACCAAACAACATTTTCATCGTCTTGATCCACAAGATGAATGCCCCCTTCAAATCGCCTGCATTAACACGTGCGGCAAATTCAGGAATCGAAGTGGAATAAAATGGCGCTGTGGCCAGATTCACCAGAGAATAGATACGCTTTAGAATACTGAATACACCGAGGCTGGCCCCGGGCAAAGCGAAACCAATAATGATACGGTCCAGTTGCACCACGGGCAGGTCGCAGATTGCCTGCAAGGTACTCCATTTGCCAGCTTCCATCAGGCGCCCCTGACGCAACTCAGTCTCGGGAAACGCTCCTTCGATCCCGCTTTGGTTACGAAAGATCAGGTAGAACAGGATCAGGCAACGCAGCACTTCCGGCACCGTATACGCCAGTACCATGCTCGACAAGGTGGGCTGATAGCGCGACACGACAAACAGCACAGCCAGCTTCAACAGATTGGTCAGGAAACCGGCATACATCAGCACATTGTATTGATTGACCAGCCTGAAATAGGCATTGTGCGTGCCGATCACGGGAAAGACCGCAGCCAGAGACAGCAACAACAAATTGAACCCGGAAAAATCCGCAACTTGCGGCAATGTCGAGATGGCCAAGCCGCAGGCCACCAGCACCACAGCCACCATCGCCAGCAGTTCATAACGCGCGCTTTTGATGACAGCGCTGCGCAACGTCGCGGCCTCGATCTTATGGCCCGGCAATGCTACCAGCATGCCTTGCCAATACTGGAAGCCACAAATGGTAAATACCGTCAGGGCGATCGACTGCACCAGTACCAGATGGCCATAGGCTTCCACGCCAGCAATAGCCAGCATCACCGGTATGGTAAGCACACTCACCCCTGCGCCCACCACATTGAGCAGGAACATCATGGAACTGTTTTTGACCAGGTTGCCAAACGCCGTGTTTGCGGTACTCATTTAGGCAATTACTTCGCGTAAATACTTGCCCCTATCAGGCAGGGTTTCAGCGGCCTCGTTCACAGCGCTCGCAGGCTGTTTAAAGCGGATAAACTGCACGATGCAGCCCAGACAGAAATAGCACAGCAATTGCATGGGAGGTTCGTCTATCAAGGTGCGGTTATACACCAGCGTACTCATGAATAGCATCAGCATGATGGTGCTCGTGTCAGCCATTGCCAAGCGCTCGGCGCTCTCCCCGCTACGCGCCACATAACGAATGCCCAGGCGAATGCCGAGCACAAAAATGGATAAGTACGCCAAAGTTCCCAGTATCCCGACGTCCCACAGCAGCGTCGCCAGACCGGTGGCGCCGATCTGCAGGTTGCGGTAGCGGGCCGCGACCACGCCGCGGCCAACGGTCGTGCTGACCGCGCTGGCACCAGGACCGGAGCCGATCAGGCGCTCCTGAAAAGTGAGTACGGGATCGTTGTACCAGAACGCCAGTGTTGCACCGCGGCTGACCTCTCCGGTGACATAATTGACGTTATTTGGGTCGACCACATAGGCGCCCAAGGTATTCACCTTGTCTTCGGTTGTTTCCGTCTTCGTGCTCTCCCCCAATACAAGGCGTGATAGGTCATGAAGATGCCTGAACTGATCACCGACATCATCGCCACAAAGACAATGAACGCCATGACATTTTTCATGACCCTGCGCCGCAATATCCAGAAGACGCCGAACGGCAGCCACAGGAAAACCGCCTTGACCTCTCCCAGCAAAATGATCACGAGGCCAATCAGCAACACGGAAACGACCTGCCACAGGGGGCTGATACCGCGTACCCAGCGCGCCAGCATATACAGCATGGCGGCGACGATGAACAGAATCAGTACCGGACTCATACTCGCACCAAAGGAACCGACGACGCTATCCCAGCCAAGGCTGCTTATCATGAAGAAGTGCTGATATACGACCAGTGGAAGTTGCATATATGAAATTATTAACACTATCGACCACAAGACCAACAAGCGTTTGTCGGACCATTCAAACCAGTACATTGCAAACAGCACGCCAAACATTGGCAAGCAGAAACGCAGGGTGGAAATCAACTGTCCAGTGGTGGCGTGACCGAGGAAAATACTGAAGGCATAAAATGCTAAATATATCCACACGGCGACAATGACGCGCGTCGCCCCCTGGGAGTCGGCGGCCAGATGATCTTTCGCCAAGCTGTTTGACAGGCTCTTCTCGAGAATGGCCCGGATAAAAAACAGGGCGCTCAGCCCGCTTGCCATCCATGTCGCCAAACGCATCTCGAAAAAAAATGCACAGAACCTGCGATGAAGAACACGGCGAAGAAAAGGATGGGCATCAATTTCTTCGTGCTCACTAGAAGCAGGATTGGTATGAAGATCAGCGCTCCGGTCAGTACGACGGTCAGCTGTATCTCCCCGAGAGCGATGACCATGCCAAGCACGAGCGCTGTCGCCAATCCTCCAAGAATCAGCAGGAAGGCGGTCAGGCCGGGCATGCCCTGTTTGGCCTTGCCTTGCCTGGCCCGTGCGGCTTGCACCGGGGTGGCGTTCAAACGCAGTTTCTGGGGGAAAAAACTCATATATATTCCATGCACGGCGTGGATGCCGGGCTCAATAAGGTGAAACGCTGTCAGAGCATCGGCTACAGCGAGGTACCAGCAAAGTGCTGGCGCAAGTTCGCCGGCATGGCCTGCAGTAACTGATCAACAAACGCCTGCTGCAACCGATAACCCTCTTCCGTATCGCCGCCGATACTCGATACCCGCATCAGAGTCGCGTCGGGGATCAGGCCCCGCACGGCATACCCCAGCTTGACCTTCTTGACTTCCCACAAACTGGGCACGGCCTTGTCGCCAACGACGACCCAATACGTAATCGGCTCAATACGGTTATTGAGTGTGGCGACCATGCGGGACACGGCAATCGCACCGGCCTTGGTAGGCAACGATATCTGGGTAGTCTCGCCTACCGCAAAACCCTGTCCGCCATAGCAGCCCTCCGGGAAATGCACGGACAGATTGTCACGTTGGTCGGTACCATAGGCAATCGACAGCATGATGCGCTCGCCCTGCTGGTTCACATAAGTGCGCGACAACGTTTCGGCATAAATTTTATTGAGTTCTTCGGCCGTGGTGGGGTTGACCACGGCAGCGACCTGGCTCGTATCTTCCTGCCAATCGCCAAACTTGGCCGGAATCGCCGTACTCAGGATGACTCGCGGACGCGTATCGGCCAAGCGCACCGTAGGCGTGACCGCCTTGGTACACAAGGCGCCGACCAGCATCATGGCCGCCATGGACCAACTGATCATCGTACTTTTTTTCATGAAGCCACCTTTCGGGCGTGCCACAACCGCGCCAGCCATTGCAGCAAGGAGTCCAGGCTCAATATCAACACCAGCGCGCTGATGAACAGTACCATCCCCGCAAAACCATGCAGGAAACCCTGTCCTGCGGCATCGCCGAAATAATATGTGACCAACGTCAATGTGACCACGCGCGTCACGTTTGCGGTAAAGGAAATGGGGATAATCAGGATCGCCAGGCCTATATTGCGGATGGCCGAGGTATGACGCACCAGATTCAGATAGAACAGGCCAAGCGCTTCCAGCGTCAGCAGCGTTTGCAGACCGGCGCAAGCATCGGCGACCAGAAGCTGGTATTGGCCGATCTGCAGAATCACGCCCGTGCGTGCGATCGGATAGCCGAACCAGAACAGGATATGCTCACACACATACGAGACAGCCATCTTCATCGGCAAGGTCAGCGCACTGACGACCGAGCTTGGCAACGGAATCATGAACAACATGAAGAAGAACGGAAACCAGGCCACGCGCAGCGCCTCTGTGCCCAGCTTGAGCACCAGGATGGCCGCCGTGAGCATGACAAATGAGCCAATCTCGAAGGCAAGAATCTGCTGGGAACGGCCGGCAATATAAATCAAGAGCCCGGCGACGAAAAGCAGCCAGCCAAACAGTGGTGCGCGGTTAAATTGCGCAACGGCCAATATCTGTTCGCGCTGGCGCCAGATGAGCCAGAACGCGAGCAGCAGAATAATGGGACCGTGCGCCTGTTCCTCGGTCATCCAGATGCCGGTGAACAAGTTGTAAAACGATGGCACATACAGCACTGCGAATCCAACCACTACAGGCAGCCATTCCAGCAGAAAATCGCGGCCTTGCAGCTTGCTCACCAGGTTAGGTCGAGTGCTCGTATTCATCAGAAGTCCACCAATACCGAGCCAATTACTTGCGCGCCGCTATGCAGCATCTGTTCAGTCATGGCATTGATGTCGGCGACAGGGGTGTAATTCTTGCGTGCCACCAGCAGTACGCCACCGGTGCGTGCGGCTAGGGCCAACGCATCGGAACCGAGCGAGAATGCCGCCGAGTCATACAGCACGACGTCATATGTCGCTTCGAGCTCGGCGCGCAAGGTGGAAAATGCCGGGCGGCTCAACAGTTCCTGCGGATTCGGCGGCAAGGTGCCCGCGCCCAGCACGGACAGGTCGACAAACGATTCAATGCGCGTGATCACATCGCGTTCGGCTCGACCGGCCAGGATGTCCGACAAACCCTGGCGTCCCTCCATGCCGAAAATCTCGTGCTGGCTGGGATTGCGCAAGTTGGCGTCGACCAGCAAAGTCTGTTCGCCCAACTGGGAAAATACCACGGCCAGGTTGGCAGCAAACAAGCTGGTGCCGTCACCATCATTGACACCGACCACCACGAGCGATTTTCGGCCCAGCGCCATCCAGCGCAACATCAGCTGGCTGCGGATGGCGCGCAAGGTTTCCACCTGCGGGCTGAAAGGCTGATAGGCAGCGATCAGCTTGTCGGAATACTTGCCCTCGCCCTGCTGCAGATAGGGATAGTCAAACTGGCGCGCCAGGACTTGCTGGATATCCGCCTCAGTCACCAGCCCCAGACGCTGGGCGGCCTCGCCAAAGCGTATGCCCAACTCTTTTTGCATGCGCAGGACACGTTCGGCACTTTCAGGCGTGATCTTGCCCAAGGAAAGCAAAAGTGCACCGATGCTTGAGTCGGCAGTCCGCGGCGTCGCAGATACTAGCGGTTGCAATGCTGGATTCATGTTATCCCCAATACTTAATTACTTAATTAAAACGCAAACTACGCGGCAACAACGATTTGAATCGGTTCAGGCGCGGACGCGTCGGCGCACTCCAGTCGATCGAACCGAGCACAGGCAATTGCAACAATTCGCTCAGGTCAGCCTCCGAACGCACGCGGCGGTCAAGCATTTCCGCCAGCAAGGAAAAGCCCACACCGAGCAAGCCGCCCAGGAACAGGGCCAGCAGCGTATTCAACATGACTTTGGGGCCCGCAGGCTTGATCGGTGCCACGGCAGGGTTGAGCAAAAATATATCGGATTGTTCAGACTTGCCCTCGATACTAGTCTGCGAGAAGCGCTGCGAAGCGATATCGAAGGCACGCTGGGCGCTTTCCACATCTTTTTGCATCACGCCCATTTCGTCGCGGGTACGGTTCAACTCAAGCACCTTGTTTTTTTGCGCCGTCAACGCGGCGCGCACGGAGCCTTCGCGCTGTTGCATGATGCCGGCGTTCTTGCTGACCGAATTTGACGTCACGCGCGTGCTGTCAGCCAGTTCGCTGCGCATGCGTTCGACCTCGGCGCGCAGGCTTTCGTATTGTGGATGATTGCGTCCCAGGCGCTGTCCCATCTCGGCAAGCTTCGATTCAGCCGTTGCCAGGCTCAGTTTCAAGTTCTGGACCAGCGGATTCGACGCTACATCGGGCGATTCAGAGCCCGCATTGCCTTCGGCCATACGCTGGCGCGACGACGCCTCCATCGCCAGACCTTGCGCGGCCACCAATTGGGCCGACAGGTCGTTCAGGCGGTTCGATTCCACGTCGAGGCGGTTATCCACGCTGACAATACCGTGATCTTGCTGGTACTTCGACAGGCGGCTTTGCGCCGCTTCCAGGCTGTCGCGCAACAGTTTCGTTTGCTCATTGAAATACACGGCCACCTTTTTCAGCGGATCGACTTTCAGCTGAATACTGGTTTTTTGGTACTCATCGGCAAAAGCATTGGCGATGGCCGCGACAAACTGCGGGTCGTTGCCCTTGAAACTGATATCGACCACACTGCTTTCGCGCGAAGGCACGATTTCCAGCTTGGACAGCAACAGATCCGCCAGCCAGTCACGCACGGTGCCCTTGCCTTCAGTGACCTCATTGAACTGGGCAATGACGGCGGGACTTTCCGCCAGCCGTAGTTGATCGACGACCTTCAGCGCCACGTTCTTGCTGCTGATAATGTCGATTTGCGTCGTCATATAGCCAGGTAACAACTGCATAGGCAATGCCAGTCCGGTCACCGGATCGACGCCTTTGTAGCTAATCAATACGGACGCCGTCCCCTTATAGGTCTTGGGCAGCATGAGGCTGACCGCCACCGTCGCCCCGACCGTGATGAGCAAAGTGAATAGCAAGATTCGTTTGCGGACAAACAAGACGAGTAAAAACTGGTGGAAATTCATGGTTAACTCTCATATCAGTAAAACAAAGCCAGTCAGGCCAGCGCGCCGGAACGATTCAGCTTAAAACAAACTTTCTTTGACATACACAACATCATCGATTTGAACGATGTCGTCATGCTTGGCATCGAGCACTTGCATGACGCCTGCAGCATCGCGGCGCTTGATGCGCACGCCACGCTCGGTACCGCGCTGCGTCAAACCTCCGCCAACGGACAGGGCTTGCAACACAGTCATCGAGCGCTCCAGGCGGAACGCTCCCGGACGCTGCACTTCGCCATAAATATAAAAGCGCGGTGCCCGTTCGACATACAGGACATCGTTGCCAGTCAAGTCAAAGTCGCGGGCCAGATCTGCACTGCGCATCATGTCGACGATGTCAACAGTCTCTTTGGTGGTGGTGCCAGCACGCTTGCGTATCAAGCTAACCACATCGCCACCTTCAGGACTCTGGCCGCCAGCCATGGCCAGAATATCGAGCAGACTACGCTTGCCCTCAATCGGATAGCGCCCCGGGCGATTTACCTGACCCAGCACAGACACTTGTTGGCTCTGCAATGCAGTCACAATGATGTTGACCTGAGCCTTGCGTAAAAAACCGCCGCTTTCAAGCGCCTGGCCAAGCTTTTTCTCTGCCGCAGCAACAGACAAGCCTCCCACACCAACGGTCCCGACCAAAGGGAAGGTAATGTTGCCGGCCTCGCTGACGCGTGTTTCCAGACCAAGATCAGGACTGCCGTACACGGAAATCTTCAGCACATCACCAGCACCGAGCAATACCTCGGCGGCGCCTGCCATACCAACGCTGCAAGCCATCAGTACAGCTGCCATCCACATTGCAAGTCGTTTCATGATTTGCTCTATCCTTTTAAAAACTCTGTTGTACCCCAAAATACCTGCCTGCTCTTTACTTCAAGCCAAGCCCGGCGCGCGCATCAACCTCGCTATTGTTAGCCGCCGGTGCCGGCGGTGCAGCAACGGGCGCCGCCGCCGGCACTGAAACGGCTGCAGCGGATGCGGATGCTGACTTCTCGGTCTTGTTCAGGTATTCGATCTTGGCGCTGGCGCGCAAACGTTTCAGCTCGGCTTCTGCGGCATCCTTGTTCTTCTTATTGAAGAGGAACTGTTCGATCTGCCGCGTCGCTTGCGCCAGGGCCACCGGGCTCTCCTTGATATCGGCCAGGGAAATCAACAAGGTACGCTCACCTTCGCGGACGATGAACAGCTGACCTGCCGGCATTGCCGCCAGCTTGGCACTCAATTCAGGCGCGAGATCGGCACTGGTACGCGACAGTTGCATACGGCCATACTTGACATGATTCGTGTCCAACCATGCCGCCACTTCTTCCAGCGACTTCGCACGATCCATCATTTTCTTCAACTCATCATTCATGTCGGCCGAGGCGATAACCAGTTCACGCATATCAAACTGTTTGCGCTGGCTAAAGTACTGCGGATTCTTGTTAAAGTACTCCTCCACCTCGGCCGCTGTCGGCTTCGCAATCACACCGATGCGTTTTTGCATATACGCTTGGGCAACGATCAACGCCTTGGCACGTTCAACAGCTTGCACCACCTTGGGGTCACGGTCGATTTTTTTCTTTCACGGCCTCATTTTGCAATAACTGGCGGTCGATCAAGGACTCCAGCAATTGCTTGCTGGCCGCTTCCTGCTGAACGGCGGGTACATTGGCATGCTGCAGCTCGTCATTCAGTTGCAATACCGTGATTTCCTCGCCGTTGACGCTTGCCAGGGCCTGGCCGGCCTTTTTTTCCTTGCCTCCACAGGCCGTCAGTCCGACGACGGCGAAGACGGCCAACGCAGCGCACAACAATCGCGTATTGACGACTGATCTGCGGAGTGTCAAAGCAGAGTTGTGAAAATGATTCAAGATTACTCCTTCGATTTAGCATCCAAAAACGCAATTAATTAACACTACGCAAGCTCCTTCCGACAGGGGAGCATTGCCTAAAACAACACGTATCTTCAGAAATCAATGATCTGCTGCAAACAATTATCAATATAGTAAAATATCATACACAAAATACAAGGAAATGGGAAATTATTTGCATAAAAATCTATTAAGAAGGTTTTAAAACAACTGTTTCTCGTGTCGACTTGTCGAAAAAGCCTACCTGAATGAACTTCTTCCCGAAGTAAAGTACTTTTAAGCAATAGATTTCTGTTTACGCAATATGTCTTGCTCGCACGCTGCTGATCTACCATACACCGGCAGTGGATGACGGCAAGGATGGGGCGGCGCAAGATGCGAACGTAGAGCAAGCATAGCTACTGTGTCAGTGGGCGGGGGCTGCAGACTATCCCGAGGATGACCTGCTTGTGCATATTTTATCGCGTATTGACTGAGCGAAAAATAAATCGCTCCCTCCTGCCGGTCAATGCGCGTTGTCGCGTTTCAGCACCACCTTCACGGTGCGCATGATGATCCACAAATCGAGCCATAATGACCAGCTACGCAAGTAATCAAGGTCAAAATGTATACGTGCCTCCATCTTGTCCAGGGTCTCCGTCTCGCCGCGCAAGCCATTGACTTGCGCCCATCCGGTGATGCCAGGTTTGACTTTGTGGCGCAGCATATAGCCTTTGATCAGCTTGCGGTACTGTTCGTTGTGCGCCACCGCATGCGGACGCGGCCCGACGATACTCATGCGCCCTTGCAGCACGTTGATAAACTGCGGCAATTCATCAAGCGAACTCTTGCGCAGAAAAGCGCCAATGGAGGTCAGGCGCTGGTCATTCCTGGTGGCTTGCACCACCTTGTCGCCATCCTCGCTAACCGTCATTGAACGAAATTTATAGACAATAATCTCTTCGCCATACAGGCCATAGCGGCGCTGGCGAAAAATCACGGGCCCCTTCGAAGTCAACTTGACGGCGATGGCGATGAGCAGCATCACTGGCAGCAACATAATCTGAATCAATAAACCCAGCACGATATCGCTACTGCGCTTGACCATGCTGTTAAAGCCCGTGAACGGTGATTCGCGGATGGCGATCACGGGCATGCCGCCCACGTTGTCGAAACGCGCCTGCATCAGATCGAAAATGTAAATGTCCGGCAAAAAGTACACGGAAGCCGTCGTATCCTCGAGCTCATCGAGCATTTTGCGGATGCGCGGCTGGGCCGAAATCGGCTGGCTGATGAATATCATCTTGATATTGTGTTCGCGCACATAGGCGGCAATATCGGTCATTTTACCCAGCATGGGCTCGCGCATCGTCTCCGGCCAGCGGTCATCCGTTCGATCGTCGAAAAAGCCGCGCACGCTCATGAAGAGATTCGGATTGCGCTCGATGATGGTGGCAAACTTCAGGCTGGCGTCATTGGCACCGATGATGACCACCGAGCGCACTTCGCTGTCGCCGTCCGGACGCAGGCTGAACCTGCGGCCGGCCAGGTGCCCGGCCAGCAGCACGAAAGGCGTGAGGACGAACCAGGCCAGCACCACCTGGGTATCAAAGTGATAGGCGAGGCCGGTGGCCGAGCCGAGGAAGGTCAGAATGAGCGCGGTGATCGTCCAGGCCACCAGAATATCGCGCGCATACGCCAACATGCGCCCGCTGCGCCAGGTACGGTAAGGATCGACGTGATGGAATACCGTCGACGCAATGAAGACGGCGAGTATCATCAACACCAGCGTATAGCCGGTAAATGGCGAACCCGACAGGACCGTCATCAGATACAGCAAGCCCATGATGATGATCGGATCGAGAACGCGCTGAAAAAACGAAATCAGAGGTATATCATTGACAGTCATGTTGATCTTTAAAACTGTACGCTGCCATTGAACGAAATACCCTTGGCCCGATAGCCGCCGCTATCAACGATGGCGACGCCTTCGCGCCGCTCGTGGAACAGGCGTACGCCAAGCTGGATTTTCGGATGTGGCGCATAGTTGGCGCCAAGCGAGGCGGTGCGGGTGGTGTCGCGGCCGTCGCCAGGCAGCACCAGGCCGCTGACGGCAGAGAAATCGCGCCGTTCCTGGCGCAGCAGCGCATCGATGCTCACCTTGGACGTCGCGGCCCAGGTGGCCGCCACGCTCGCGCCCGTATTCAGGCTGCTCGTCACCAGCGAATTGTCGACCGAACCGAATTCGCGCCAGACGACGCCCGTGAAATTGACCTTGCCCAAAGGCTTCCAGTACACGCTCAGCCGACCATTCGTGCCGCTGACATCGTGTCCGGACAGCAAGCTGTTGCGGTGGCGCACCCAGCCGCCCAGAAATTCCATTTGCGTGATGCCGCTGAGTTCCCAATAGACGTTTGCCTTGATCTCGTCCTGGGTATAGCCATTGCCGTAAATGCTGGTATCGAGCGCACCGCGGTTCGGATAGTTGCCGTCCAGGTGGCGCAGCTGCAGGCCGATGCGGCTATTGCTGCTCGCCAGGTAGTCGACGCCAAATTCCGTCGAGTCTTCCGTCCAGTTGGAAAAGGCCTGCGATGGCAAGTCGTACGAATAGCGGTTACGCGCCAGGCCGCCGCGCACGCGCCAGCTGGGGTGGAAGCGCCAGGCACCATTCACATACTCGCGGCGCTCCGTGCGCAAATTGCGCACCGTGCTTTGGAAGTCGCTGAACGGCGTCAGGGTTTGCGAATAACTGGCGCCCACATGGCCTTCCAGGTGGTTGGCGATGTGCCACTCCAGGTCGGCCAGGTAATCCTTGCCATCGTAGTCGAACTGGCTGAAACGGTTGAAGCTCACCTTCGACCATTTGGCCTGGCCCGTCAGTATCTGGCGGCCGATGGGACGGTTGAACAGAAAGCCCGCCTGCAGCATCCGCGACGTATCCGAACGGGGGCCGGAAAAACCCGGCACCTCGTCCGGCAAGCGCATCAGGTTGTCATCGTAGGAATAGGAGGCGGCAACGAAGGGCTTGATGGTGTCGCTGATATCTGCCAGCGCGGCGCCACTGGCCAAGGTACCTGCCAAGGTGCTGAACAAGAGCGCAGCATGCAAGCGTGGGGGAGCCGTAAAGGCAGCGGCAAGGGCTTTTTTACGCAAGGAATTCAACATGGATTTTGTCTTTGAAAGATCACACAGTTGATAGGCAATACTACCAGTAAATCCAGTGCCCACCAGAAATAATCCAGAACCCCAGCACGCCGTTCGTCACGCCGTGCGCGAGGATGGGCGACCACAGGGACTGGCTACGCATGTACAACAAACTGTAGACAGCACCGGCAACGATGCCTGCCAGCCATAAATTATGCTCAAAGCCAAACAGCAACACGCTGATGACGAAGGCCTTGGCACTGGCAAGGCGCGGATCGGTCCGCAAAAAATCCGGCTTGTCGATCCAGCGCAGCAGGAAAGAGCGCCAGAACAGCTCCTCCATCACCGGCACCACCAGCGCCGCGCCCGCGATACGCAGCACGACCAAGCTCCACTCGATGCGGCCATCGGTGCGGGGATCGAAGCCGTCCGGGTTGCCGATGCGCATCCAGCTGGCGTCGAGATTAATCCACAGCAGAAAAACAACAACACCGCTTGCCAGCGCTCCGAGAATGGCACGCGCGCCCAACGGCGTCCACTGCAATTCGGTGTAACTGCGGCGCCAGTACAACAACAGGCCCAGCACGACGCCGATCTTGACCGCGTACAGCCAGCGCAAGTCCTGTGCGGCAACGCCCAGGCGGCCGAGCATGTCGGCAATGAAAATGAAGGAGAGATAGGCCAGGAATGGCGCTACCCGGGGCAAGGCGGCGCGCTCAAACATGCTGCTGCGCATCGGATGTGGAGCCACGCGCCGGACGCCGTGGTCCGGAACGCGTGTTTTTCATGACAAACATGCATTCCCCGATGTAATAAATATAATTATATAATTATATCAAGACGGACCGTTGCCGTGGCAAATAATCCTGACTTAATTACAACAGGGTCTACAGAAAAGCATCAACCGTTGGCGCGTGCCTCGATCTGCTCCCACTTTTCCAGCGCTTCCAGCAATTCGCCTTCGATCTCGGCCACGCGCGCGTTCAGGCGCTTGCCTTCGGCTGGCGTCTTCTTGTAGAAGTCCGGATGCGACAGCTCGGCGGCCAGCACCGATTGCTCATCTTCCAGCTTGGCGATCAGTTTCGGCAACTCTTCCAGCTCGCGCTGTTCCTTGTAGCTGAGCTTTTTCTGCTTGGCGGCCGGTGCGGCAACCTCGACTTTGACGGCCGGTTTGCTGGCTGGCGCCGTGGCGATCGGCAAGGTGCGCACGCGCTCCCAGTCCGTGTAGCCGCCGACGAATTCGCGCCACTTGCCCTCGCCTTCGGCGACGATCACTTGCGTGACCACGTTGTCGAGGAAGGTGCGGTCATGGCTGACGAGGAAGACGGTGCCCGTGTATTCTTCCAGCAACTCTTCCAGCAATTCCAGGGTATCGATATCCAAGTCATTGGTCGGCTCATCGAGCACCAGCACGTTGGCCGGCTTGGCGAACAGGCGCGCCAGCAGCAAACGGTTGCGCTCGCCACCGGATAGCGACTTGACGGGCGAACGGGCGCGTTCCGGCGCGAACAGGAAATCGTTCAGGTAAGTCATCACGTGACGGCGCTGGCCATTGATCTCGACCCAGTCGCTGCCTGGCGCGATGGTTTCCATCAGGTTCGCCTCTTCGTTCAGCTGCGTGCGCATCTGGTCGAAATACGCCACTTGCAGCTTGGTGCCCAGGCGGATGGTGCCCGTGTCCGACTCTTCCTGGCCCAGGATCATCTTCAGCAAGGTGGTCTTGCCGGCGCCGTTGGCGCCGATCAGGCCAACCTTGTCGCCGCGCAAGATGGTGGCGCTGAAATCCTTGACGATGACCTTGTCGCCGTAAATCTTCGAGACGTTTTCCAGGTCCGCCACGATCTTGCCCGAGCGTTCGCCGGCCGATACGTCCAGCTTGACTTGTCCCTGCTGTTCGCGGCGCGCATTGCGCGTCAGGCGCAGCGCTTCCAGGCGGCGCACGCGGCCTTCGTCGCGCACGCGGCGGGCCTTGACGCCCTTGCGTATCCACACTTCTTCCTGCGCCAGGAACTTGTCGAACTTGGCGTTTTCCACTTCTTCGATTTCCAGCTGCTCCGCCTTGCGGGTCTGGTAAGCCGTGAAGTTGCCCGGGTACGACAGCAAACGGCCGCGGTCGAGTTCGATGATGCGCGTGGCAACGTTGTCGAGGAAGGAGCGGTCATGGGTAATGAACAGCACGCTGCCCTTGAAGTCGCGCAACAAGCCTTCCAGCCACAGGATGGAGCTGAAGTCCAGATGGTTGGTCGGCTCATCGAGCAGCAACACGTCGGGCGCCGACACCAGCGCGCGCGCCAGCGCCACGCGCTTTTGCATCCCGCCGGACAGGGTTTTCATCAGCATGTCGCCCGTCAGGTTCAAACGGTCGAGCACGGTTTCCACCTTGTTCGGCAAGCTCCACGCATCGGCCGCATCGAGTTTGACCTGGATGTCGTGCATGCGTTCCATCAGTTCGTCGTCATTGCCCTGGCCAAACTGGCCCGTCAGCGCATCGTATTCCTTCAGCCACGCCTGCGATTCGCCCATGCCGGAAGCGACGGCGTCGAACACGGACATTTCCGGGTCGAATTGCGGTTCCTGCTCCACATACGCGATCTTGATGCCTTGCTGCATTACCAACAAGCCGTCATCGAGCTTGAACTTGCCCGAAATAACCTTCAACAGCGACGATTTACCCGTACCGTTGCGGCCGATCAAACCGACCCGCTCCGAGGTTTCCAGTGAAAATTCCGCGTGATCGAGCAGCGCGACGTGACCGAACGCAAGTTGCGCCGATGAAAGAGAAATGACAGCCATAATGAGTAAGAGTGCTCGGGCGCCGTCTCGCGCACACCGCGTGGTGTGCAAAACAGCCGCCGATTAGATGAATGAAGCACGCATTGTACCGATACTCGCGCAAGCATAGGCATATCTTGCAAACTGTCGGCTATAATTGCGCTCGATTCGCGACACATGGGACGTCCTGTACGCTCCTTGCCGCCGGATCCGGCATGGCAGCTTGCCACGCCTGAGCGTCCTCCCCGTAGCACAATGGATAGTGCACATGCCTCCTAAGCGTGGGATACTGGTTCGATTCCAGTCGGGGGGACCAACCGTCTACTCATACGCGACACTCTCAAGTGACATTTCCGCGCAGCCTTTGGCGCGCCAGCACGCCGCTGAACCACTGGCGGCATGACGTTACGATCCAGTCCAGCATCACTACCCGACATCGACCGCCAACAGAGCCAGACTGAGCACGGAAAACAAGTCGACCAGCAGGTGGCCATTGCGAAAGGTCAGGTCACCGTCAGTTGCGGGAGACGTTCTGCACGCGGATGCCGAAGCACGTCGACAGCCAGGTGGCTGATCGCCGCTACCCGGAGGAAGACGCGATAGGCGGCACGGCGGACGGCCAGGCAGCAGAGGGAGAGGGAAATTCCTGAAACTCCCCTGCTTAGCGGGGACAGAACCATGGCGAACGGGGGTGATCCGGGCAAGGTGAAACACGGCAACCAGCAAGGCTGGCGTTGCCGTGAGCATCTTCAAAAAAGTGAATCAGAAGGCAAAAATTGGCGCTACGGTCAGCCACGAACGCTGGCATCGCCTATTGCCACACGGCGGCCAAAGCACCGTAAACCTGCCAGAGAAACCAGGCCAAGCAGCAACATTCCATATGTGGCAGGCTCGGGCACGGCACTGATGGAAAATACCTGGAGGGCACCATAAGTCACATCGTAGCCCTTCCAAATGGAGCCATCGAGCAGACTGACGCCAGTCGATGGCTGTCCAAGATAATTGTAGGTGTACAGCAAAGAGCTGCCGCCGTTCGTCAGATCCCGCGGAACATACAAATCATGTCCGTAGCCGAAGGTGGGGCCGAAATCGGCACTGTTGTACGTTTGATCTTTGCCTATCCCGTCGCCATTGAAATACTGCTTCAATTGCGGAAGCATGATACCGCTCGTCAAGTTGAACAGGAAAGCCGTGCGGGAACTATCATCCATCGTCACATGCACGCCATCGGTGGAACTCCAGCTTTGCGGATTATAACCACCCACGAGCCAGGTCTGCCCAGAGCTGTTGCTTGCCTCCATGACAGAAAAAGTGCGCCCCTGCCCATCGGAAGCCTTGTGAAAATCCAGCGAAGTATCACCGGCCGCCTTGGTATAAATATTATTCAAAGACAACTGGCCTTCACCGAGCCAGTTCTCCAGTTGCGTTTGGTAGGCGGGGGAGAGTAATGACGTACCGGAATCGGCCTGGGCACTCATGCACACAAAGCACATTGCCAACATCGTACCTCTTGCTACTCTGAAATTGTTCTGCATCTTGCACCTCAATTATCAATATTGTAAAACGACGCATCACTTACGATTACCAATATAACACGATAGATGGTATTTTTATATTTATAATTTAGATATCAAAAAGCAATATTTCGTGACGGAAATTTAGTCAGGCAGCACCGCCGTCACTTCGATTTCCACTCTGGCACGATCCTCGATCAGGCCGGCCACTTGCACGGCCGTCATGGCTGGAAAATGCTTGCCGATCAGCTCGCGGTACGCCACGCCGATTTGCGGGTACGCCGCCACATACTCTTTCTTGTCGAGCACATACCAGTTCATGCGCACGATGTGCTCGGGCAAGGCGCCCGCCTCGGCCAGCACGGCGACGATATTCTGCAAGGCCTGGCGCACCTGTCCCGCAAAATCGTCTGTATGGAACTGGCCCTGCGCATCCCAGCCTATCATGCCGCTGACGTACACCGTGCGTCCGCTGGCGGCCACGCCGTTCGCATAGCCGCGCGGCCTGGCCCATTCTGGTGGTTGTAAAACTTGCATATTGCTTTCCTGGTTATTCATACGTGTCCCGCCTCGCGCAGCAGTTCGCGCGCGATGATCAATTGCTGTACTTCGCTGGCGCCCTCGTAGATGCGCAAGGCGCGAATTTCGCGGTACAGGCGCTCGACCGGATGCTCGCTCACCACACCCATGCCGCCGAACAGTTGCACGGCCGCGTCGATCACCTGCTGCGCTGTTTCCGTGGCCGTCAGCTTGGCCATGGCCGCTTCCTTCGTTACCTTGCGGCCCTGGTCGCGCTGCCAGGCGGCGCGGTAGGTGAGCAGCGCGGCCGCGTCGATGCCGGCGGCCATCTGCGCCAGCTTGGCCTGCGTCAGCTGGAAGTCCGCCAGGGTCTGGCCGAACATCTGGCGCGCCATGGCGTGGCGCAGCGCTTCATCGAAGGCGCGCCGCGCAAAGCCCAGCGCGGCGGCGGCCACCGAGGTGCGGAACACGTCCAGTGTCGCCATCGCCACCTTGAAACCCTGCCCCGCCTCGCCCAGGCGCTGCGACACGGGCACGCGGCAATTGACAAAGCGCAGGCGCGCCAGCGGATGCGGCGCAATCACGGCGATGCGCTCGGCGATTTCCAGGCCGGGATTGTCGGCGTCGACGATGAAAGCGCTGATGCCGCGCGCGCCCGGAGCCTCGCCCGTGCGGGCGAACACCACGTAAAAGTCGGCGATGCCGCCATTCGATATCCACGTTTTTTCGCCGTCGAGCACATACTCGTCGCCGTCGCGGCGCGCCGCGCACGCCATGGCCGCCACGTCGGAGCCGGCCTGCGGCTCGGACAGGGCAAAGGCGGCGATGCGCTTGCCGCTGGCCACGTCTGGCAAATAGCGCGCCTTGTTCTCAACGCTGCCGAACAGGCCGATGGCGCCGGAGCCCAGGCCCTGCATGGCAAAGGCGAAATCGGCCAGCCCGTTATGGCGCGCCAGGGTTTCGCGCATCAGGCAAATGGCGCGCGTGTCGATCTTGCCATCGACGCCGGTAGCATGCGCGAGCCAGCCGCCCTGCCCCAGTTGCGCCACCAGCGCGCGGCAGGCCGTATCGACGTCGGCGCCATGGGCGTCGTCCAGGTGCAGAGTCGCCCAGGCATCAAGCTCCCGTTCAAGTTCGGCATGGCGCGCTTCGAAAAACGGCCAGTCCAGGTAAGTCTTGTCGCGTGTACTGCTCATGTCAATCGCCCTCGAACTGGGGTTTTTCTTTCGCCACGAAGGCGTGATAGGCCCTGTGGAAATCGTTGGTGGCCATGCAAATGGCTTGCGCCTGCGCTTCCGCCTCGATGGCTTCATCGACGCCCATGTTCCACTCCTGCTGCAGCATTTTTTTCGTCATGCCGTGCGCGAAGGTGGGGCCGCTGGCCAGGCCGGCGGCGAACAGCTGCGCCGCCTGCGCCAGTTCTTCCGGCTCGACCAGGCGGTTGAGCCAGCCCCAGCGTTCAGCCTCCGTCCCCGGCAAGGAGCGCCCCGTGTACAGCAGTTCGGCGGCGCGGCCCTGGCCGATCACGCGCGGCAGCAAGGCGCAAGCGCCCATATCGCAGCCGGCCAGGCCCACGCGGGTAAACAAAAAGGCCGTCTTGCTGCGCGCCGTGCCGATGCGGATATCGGAGGCCAGCGCCAGCATGGCGCCGGCGCCCGCGCAAATGCCGTCGATGGCGGCGATGATGGGCTGCGGGCAGGCACGCATGGCTTTCACCACGTCGCCCGTCATGCGGGTAAACGCCAGCAGGCCGGGCATGTCGAGCTTCGTCAGAGGGCCGATGATGTCATGCACGTCGCCGCCGGAGCAGAAATTATCGCCGCTGCCCGTGATCACCACGGCCTTGACGTCGTCCGCATGCGCCAACGCGCGAAACAGTTCGCGCAATTCCGCATACGAATCGAAGGTGAGCGGATTCTTGCGCTCGGGCCGGTGCAGGGTCAAGGTGGCAACGCCGCCTTCGACGGAAAACAGGAAATGCCGCGCAGCGTAGTGGGCCAGGCTGGCGCGGTTGCCTGGCAGGTCTTGCGGCTGGCCGGGAAGATGGCGCATGGTCAATCCTTGAGGGAAGTGTTATTCAATTGCTGCTTCATGTGCGACAGCAGGTCGATCAATTGGCTTTTGTCGTCCGGCGTCACGCCGTGCAGCAGTTCGGCGATCCAGCCTTCGTGCACGCGCGCCATCTCGTCGAACGCGCGCCGGCCGGCCGGCGTCAGCTTGACGCTGTAGGACCGGCGGTCCTTCGGGTCGACCACGCGCGCCACCAGTTTTTCCTGCTCCAGCTGGTCGGTGATGCCCGTGATATTGCCGCCCGTGACCATCATGCGCTTGGATAGTTCGCCCATGCGCAAACCATCGGGAAAGCGTTCGAGCTGCGCCATCAAATCGAAGCGGGGCAAGGTGATGCCAAAGGTGGCGCGCAAACGCGTGCGCACCTCATTTTCGATTTTTACCGTGCACGAGAGCATGCGCAGCCACAGCTTGAGCGACTGGTGGTGGTCCTGCGTCAGCCGGCTCGCCAGGTCCAGCACGGGTTCGTCTTGCACATTATCGGTTTCTTTATCCATGGTCTTCATTCAGTTACATGACTTCGCCGCCGGCGACGGCGATCGATTGTCCATTCATGGCGGCCGACGCGGGCAGACATAGCCAGGCCACCGCATCGGCCACTTCGCGCGCCTGCACCAGCCGCTGTTGCGGATTGGCCGCAGCCAGTTCCGCGCGCGCCGCGTCTTCGCCGCGCCCCGTCTTGCGCACGATGTTCTGCACGGCCTGCGCCACCATTTCCGTTTCCGTGTAGCCGGGGCAAACGGCGTTGACGGTGACGCCGCGCGGCGCCACTTCCAGTGCCAGCGCGCGCGTCAGGCCGATCACGCCATGCTTGGCGGCGACATAGGCGCTGACGTAACGATAGCCTTTCAAGCCCGCCGTCGACGCCACGTTGACGATGCGCCCCCAGCCCGCTTCCAGCATGCCCGGCATGGCGGCCTGGCAGCAGTGGAACACGCCCGTCAGGTTCACGGCCAGCATCTGCTGCCAGATGGCGGCATCCGTCTTGCCGAAGGGCGCCGCATGCGCCTGGCCCGCGTTATTGATCAATATCTCGATGCGGCCAAAATGCGCGGCCGCCTGCGCGAAACCCGCCTGCACGGACGCTTCCACGCTCACGTCGAGCACGCAGATAGCCACCCTGCCCGCGTGGCCCGCCTCTTCCAGCTGCATGCGCGCGCGCGCCAGCCGCGCGCCGTCGCGCCCGGCCAGAGTGACCCGGGCGCCGACGTCCAGCAAGGCGCCCGCACAGGCGAGGCCGATGCCGCTGCCGGCGCCCGTCACCAGCGCGTGCTTACCGGCCAATGCGCCATCCAGTTGTTCCTTGTTCATGTCATCCTTCCAGCAGCCGCGCGGCCACCTGTTGCGGGGTGAGGCCCGTATTGGCGGCGGCCAGCTGCCGCTCGCGCTGCAGATTGCGTTCCAGCTGCTGCTGGCCCGGCCGGTACTGTTTCGGCCAAGTTGCGCCTGCCCCGGCGCCGCTGTAACCGATGCGCGCCATTTCCGTCAGGGTCCAGGCCGGGTTGGCCAGGTGCGGGCGGCCCACGGCGCACAGGTCGGCGCGCCCGGCAGCGATGATGCTATTGGCGTGGTCGGCTTCAAAAATCGAGCCGACGGCCATGCTGGCAATGCCGGCTTCATTGCGCACGCGGTCGGCGAACGGCGCCTGGAACATGCGCCCATATACGGGCTGTTCCAGCTTGCTGACCTGGCCCGAGGAACAATCGATCAGGTCGGCGCCCGCCTGCTTGAACAGGCGCGCGATGACGACCGCATCGTCGGGCGTGATGCCGCCTTCGACCCAGTCGTGGGCCGAGATGCGCACGCTCATGGGCTTATCTTGCGGCCAGGCGGCGCGCATGGCGCGGAACACGCGCAAGGGATAGCGGCAGCGTTTTTCCAGGCTGCCGCCATACTCGTCCGTGCGGCGGTTGGTCAGCGGCGAGATAAAACTCGACAACAGATAGCCGTGCGCGCAATGCAGTTCCAGCCAGTCGAAGCCGGCGACGGCCGCAGCCAGGGTGGCGCGCACGAAGTCCTGCTCGATGCGCGCCAGGTCGGCCTCCGTGGCCGCACGCGCTGTTTGCGATACGCCGGCCAGGTACTGCTGTTCCGAGGCCGCCAGCAGCGGCCAGTTGCCCTCCCTGAGCGGCAGGTCGATGCCGTCCCACATGGGCCGCGTCGAGCCTTTCGGCCCCGCGTGACCCAGTTGCAGGGCAATCTTCGCATCGCTGTTGGCATGCACGAAATCGACAATGCGGCGCCAGGCCTGCGTATGCGCTTCGCTGTACATGCCGGGGCAGGCGGGCGTGATGCGCGCATCGGCCGATACGCAGGTCATCTCGGCAAACACGAGACCCGCGCCGCCCATGGCGCGCGCGCCCAGGTGCATCAGATGGTAGTCGCCCGCCACGCCATCGACGGCGCTGTACTGCGCCATCGGCGAGACGGCGATGCGGTTTTTCAGCAGCACGCCGCGCAGGCGAAACGGCGTGAGCATGGGCGGCAGGGCCTCGTCCCGCATCGCGACGCCAGCCTGCTCGCCCGCGCGCCGCGCCAGCCATTGTTCATAGTCGGCCACATACGCGGGGTCGCGCAGGCGCAGGTTTTCATGCGAAATGCGCTGGCTGCGCGTGAGCATGGAATAGGCGAACTGCGGCGCCTCCATGGCGCTGTAGCGCTCGACGTTTTCAAACCATTCCATGGAATTGCGCGCCGCGCTCTGGATTTTCAGCACCTCGATGGCGCGCAGCTGCTGGTAGGCGCCCAGCGCAGCATCGGTATCGGCATGCTGGCCGAAGCAGCGCGCCAGCTCGATGGCGTCTTCCAGCGCCAGCTTGGTGCCCGAGCCGATCGAGTAATGCGCCGTGTGGGCAGCGTCGCCCATCAGCACGACGGGCACGCCATCCTGCTGATGCACCCATTGCCGGCAGACGATGCGCGGGAAGGTGATCCACTGCGCCGAGCCGCGCAAGTGCGGCGAATTGCTCAGCAAACCATGGCCATCGAGCTCCTTGGCGAACAGGGCTTCGCAAAAGGCGATGCCCGCTTCCTGGCTCATGGCATCCAAGCCCGCCGCGCGCCACACGTGTTCGGGCGTTTCGACGATGAAGGTCGAGGTCTCGCCGTCATACTGGTAGATATGCGCCTGAAACCAGCCGTGTGGCGTCTGGCGAAAGGCAAACGTGAAGGCCTCGAATTTCTTGCGCGTGCCCAGCCAGACGAAGCGGCAATGGCGCTGGTCGACCTCGGGCTGGTAGCTGGCCGCATAGCGCGTGCGGATGCGGCTGTTCAAGCCGTCGCTGGCGATCACCAGATCGGCGCCGTACTGGCGCGCGATGGCCTGGTCGTCCTGCACTTCCGTCTCGAATACCAGCTCCACGCCAAGTTCCTCGCAGCGCGCCTGCAGGATGTTGAGCAGGCGCTTGCGGCCGATGCCGCAAAAGCCATGGCCGCCGGAACGCACGGTCTCGCCCTTGAAGTGGATTTCGATATCGTCCCAGTGGTTGAACGCCTGCAGGATGGCGCGCGCCGTCGGCTCGTCCGCGTTGGCCAGGTTGCCCAGGGTCTGGTCGGAAAACACCACGCCCCAGCCAAACGTGTCGTACGGGCGATTGCGCTCGATGACGGTGATGCGGTGCGCGGGGTTCTGCTTTTTCATGAGCAGGCTGAAATACAGGCCGGCGGGACCGCCGCCGATGCAGACAATATTCATGGAGTATCCGTGCGAAGTTTGAAGCGCTGCAGCTTGCCCGTTTCCGTGCGCGGCAGGAAAGGCAGGAAGCGGATGGCGCGCGGGTATTTATACGGGGCGATCTGCTGGCGCACGAAGTCCTGCAGTTCGGCCGCCAGCAGGTCGCTGGGCTGGAATCCGTCCTTCAGCACCACGTGCGCCTCGACGATCTGGCCACGTTCGGCATCGGCGCGCCCGACCACGCCACATTCGGCCACGGCCGGATGACGCAGCAACGCCTCTTCCACTTCCGGGCCGGCGATGTTGTAGCCGGCCGAGACGATCATGTCATCGCTGCGCGAGCAGTAATAGAAATAGCCATCCGCATCCATCTCGAAGGTGTCGCCCGTCAGGTTCCAGCCGTTCTGCACATACTCGCGCTGGCGCGGGTCGGACAGGTAACGGCAACCGGTGGGACCTTTCACAGCCAGGCGGCCCGTCACGCCGGGCGGCTGCGGCACGCCGGCGTCATCGACGATGCACGCCTGGTAGCCGGGAATGGCCTTGCCGATGGCACCGCGGCGGATGCCCTCGCCCGTGGCGGAAATGAAGATGTGCAGCATTTCGGTAGCGCCGATGCCGTCCGTCATGGCCAGTCCCGTCGCCGCCTGCCAGGCGTCGCGCGTGGCCAGCGGCAGCGCCTCGCCGGCCGACACGGACAGGCGCAGGCTGCGCACGTCGTGGCTGGCAGCCAGAGGCGCCATCTGGCGGTAAAAGGTGGGCGCCGTGAAGCAGATGGTGGCTTGATAGGCGCCGATGGCGCACAGCAAGGCGTCGGGCGTGAGTTTTTCCAGCAGTACGGTAGCGGCGCCGAAGCGCAGGGGAAACAACAGCAGGCCACCCAGGCCGAAGGTGAACGCCAGCGGCGGCGTGCCGATAAAGATATCGTCGGCGCGCACCTGCAGCATGGAGCGGGGGAAGCAGTCGCAGATGGCCAGCAGGTCGCGGTGCATGTGCATGGTGCCTTTGGGGACGCCCGTCGTACCCGAGGTAAAGCTGATCAGGCAGACGTCGTCGGCCGCCGTGTCGCATGCGGCAAAGGGTGCATCGTGGGCGGCCATGCGCTGTTCCAGTTCGGCGCCATCGGCGCCAAAGCACAGCATGGCGGGCAAGCCGGACACCCCATCGAGCTCCCCGCGCAAGCCCTGCGCGCACAGCACGGCGTTCACTTCCGCCTTGGCCAGGATGGTGGACAATTCGCGCGCGCGCAGCAGCGGCATGGTGGGCACGGCGATGCAGCCGGCTTTCAGCACGGCCAGCAGGCAGGCCGCCATCATCGGGGTATTCGCGCCGCGCAGCAGCACGCGGTTGCCGGGGATCAGGCGCAGGTCGCTGCACAGCACGTGGGCGATGCGGTCGACTTGTCGCGCCAGCTCGGCGTAAGTCCAGCGCTGGCCATCGGCAAGGATGGCGGTGCGCCCGCCGCCACCGCTGGCCACGGCCGCATCAAGCAGCGCGGCGACGCAATTGAGACGCGGCGGATACTGCAGCTCGGGTAAATCAAGGCACAGCTGCGGCCAGAGTGCGCGCGGCGGCAAATGCGTGCGCGCAAAATTGTCCTGGGGAGATGCGGTGGTAGGCGAAGGGTCGCTGCTCATGCTCATCCTGGCTGGTGACGGGCGCGTGCACAAGGCCCGGAAGCAGATACTTTAAACCTAAAGTATTTTTCCAGCAAGCGAAAAACAGCAGATTCAGTCAGGGTCGTTCTGTTGCCGCAGCAGCCGCGCCTGCTGCGCCACGCTGCGCGCCAGCGCGGCCAGGGCCGTTTGCATCTCCTCGCCATCGAGTACCGCTGCCTGCAGCAGGGCCATCATGCCAGCTTCCGCGCCATGTAAACCGAGGGTGCGGCAACCGAGGTGCAGCCGTTCGAGCTGCTGGCGCGCCTGGGCCGGTTCGCCGCGCGCCAGCAAGGCGTCGACCTGTTCGCTGGCGGCGACTATCTGGCCCTGGAAGCCCGTCAGATACGCCTGCAGGCGTTCGCTGTCGATACCCAGCCGCTGCAGCGTGTCGCACGGCGCCTCGGCCGGCAAGGCCGAGACGTCGAAACAGGCGTCGATATGCTGGCGCACCTGCTCCGGCTGGAAGGGCTTGACGATGTAGCCGGCAGCACCGGCCTGCACGGCGTCACGCACCGTGTCCTGGTCATTGGCCGACGATACCAATATTAGCGGCATGGCATCGAGCGCGCTGTCGGCGCGGATTTTCTGCAGCAGCTCCATGCCGGACAGGCGTGGCATGCGCAAGTCGCAAAAGCACAGCGAAGGGCGCAAACCACCTTCGAGCTGCTCCCACGCTGCCGCGCCATCCTCGGCTTCCACGATATCGTGCACGCCGCAGCTGTCGATCAGATGCATCAATACCATGCGCGACACGACATCATCGTCGACCACCAGTACTTTCATTGCTTTCTCCATTGCCGGCAGCGTCAGGGGCCTGGCCGTATACTACCCAGTTTTGCCGCGCGCTCGATGGCCGGCATTGCCTATTTTACATCGTCTCATCCGAAACGGCTATTTGCGCCAGCAGTGCGCGCAATTGCGGCAAATGCAGGGCCACCTGCGTCCAGCGGCCGCCGTCCGCCGCCTCTTCCATTTCCGTGCACAGCATGTGCAGCTGCGTTTCATCGAGATAGGCGGCGCTGCCCTTCAAACCATGCAGCAGGCGCCCGGCGTTGTCCTTGTCCTGCGCCGCCAGGGCGGCATCGAGTTCACGCAGGCGCCCCTCCAGGTCGGCAACGAAAGCGACGCGGATGCGCCGTTGCAGTTCGCTGCTGCGGATGGACGGGGAAGGCGTCGTGACGGGAGCTGACGGCGCGATGCCGAACAAGGCATCGAGTTCGGCCTGCCCCCTGCGGCGGCGCGCGGCGCGTCCAGCGGCATGCGCGGCAACATGAAACCGCGCTGCAGCTGGCGCTCGATGGCGCGCGCCAGCAAGCCATGCAGCGCCGCCTCGTCCACCGGTTTGCTGAGGAAATCATCCATGCCGACGCCAAGATAGCGACTGCGGTCTTCTTCGCTGGCATTCGCCGTCAGGGCCACGATCATCAGTTCCTGGTCGCGCACGGGCTGGTCGGGCCAGCCGCCTACGCGGATCAATCGCGTCGCCGTGGCGCCATCCATCTCCGGCATGCGCCCATCCATCAGGATCAGGTCATAGCGCGTATGCACGCAGGCCGCCACCGCCAGCACGCCGTTGGCGACCACGTCGACACGGTGGCCCAGTTCTTCGAGCATGACGCGGATGATGATCTGGTTGGTGGGGAAGTCTTCCGCGCACAGCACGCGCAACTGGTGGCTGTGCGGCGCCAGCGCCACCTGCGGCACCAGCGGCGGCGCCACACCATCGGCCAGCGGCAAGGTGAAGGCAAAGGTACTGCCCTGCCCCGGCGTGCTGGCCACCTCGATCTCGCCCTCCATCAGTTCGACCAGCTGGCGGCAGATGGCCAGGCCCAGTCCCGTGCCGCCGTAGCGCCGCGTAGTGCTGGCGTCGGCCTGCTCGAACTTCTGGAACAGGCGCGCCATGGCCTCCGCGTCGATGCCGATGCCGCTGTCACTGACCGTAAAGCGGATCAGGTTGACACGATGTCCGCCGCTGCCGCTGGCCACGCCGGCCCGCTCGACGCACACGCTGACGCCACCGCGCTGGGTGAACTTGAAGGCATTGCCGACCAGGTTGACCAGCACCTGGCGCAAGCGGGTCGGGTCGCCCACCACAAAGGGCGGCAGGTCCGGCGCGAAATCGATGGAGAAACCGATGCTGCGCGCGGCCGCCTGCTCCTCGAACAGACTGACGACCGTCTCGATGGCCGCACCGAGCGCGAAATCGATGTTTTCGATACTCAGCTTGCCCGCCTCGATCTTGGAAAAATCGAGCAAGTCATTGATGATCACCAGCAGCGACTGGGCATTGGCCTGGCCGCGCAGGATCTGCTCGCGCGTGGCGTCGTGCAGCTGCCCGTCGCGCAGGGCAAAGCCCAGCATGCCGATCACGCCGGCCAGCGGCGTGCGCATCTCGTGGCTCATGTTGGCCAAAAATTCCGACTTCTGGCGCGTCGCGTCCTCGGCCTTGCGCTTGGCCTGGCGCAGGCTTTCCTCGTTCTTCGTCAGGCTGCTGTTGACTTGCGCCAGCTTTTCCGACTGGGCCAGCACTTCGATTTCCTTGCTCTGCAACTCGGCCGTGCGTTCGCTGACCTGCTTTTCCAGTTCATTCTGCTGATGCCGCAGCGCGCGCACGCGCTGGCGGTACGCGCCATACACGACACCCAGCAACAGCGCCGCCATCAGGGTGCGGAACCACCAGGTTTTCCAGAACGGCGGCAAGATCGTGATGGACAGGGTGGCGCCGCTCTCGTTCCACACGCCGTCCTTGTTGGCCGCCTTGACGCGAAACACGTAGTTGCCGGCATCGAGGTTGGTGTAGGTGGCAAAACGCCGGCCCGCATCCGTCATGACCCAGTCCTGGTCGAAGCCCTCGAGCCGGTAGGCGAACATATTGCGCTGGGGCGCGGCGAAATGCAGGGCTGCGAATTCCAGCGAAAAGACGCTTTCGCGGCTGGTCAGCACCAGCTTGCGCGTATGGTCGATGGCCGTCCTGAGCACGTGCGCGAACTCGCCGCGGCCGATGGCCACCGGCTTGTTGAAGATCTGCAGCTCCGTGATGGCCACCAGCGGCGGCACGCGGTTGTCGTGGATATCTTGCGGCACAAACGCCGTCATGCCGTTAAAGCCGCCGAAATACATGGTCCCATCCGACGCGCGCAGGGCCGCGCCATCGAAGTACGAGCCTTCCACAGTGCCATCGGCGCTGTCGTAGTTGCGAAACAGGGCGCTGCGCATGTCGAGCCGCGTGATGCCGCTATTCGTGCTCAGCCACAGCTGCTCGTTGTCGTCGCCGAGGATGCTGGCGACGGCATCGTCGGCCATGCCATCCTTGCGCAGGAAGCGGCGGAAGCGGATCTCGCCCTTGGCGTCGATATCCATGCGGTTCAAGCCATTGGCCGTGCCCACCCACAGCACGCCGCGCTTGTCTTCGTGCAGGAAATGCACTTCGTCGTGGCTCAGGCTCTGCGGGTTTTGCGGATCGTGACGGAAATGGCGGAAGTGGCCGCTGGCGCGGTCGAGCAAGTCCAGGCCGTGGAAGGAGCCTATCCACAGCCGCCCCTTGCCGTCTTCCAGCACGGGCCGCACCATATTGTCGGACAGGCTGTTCGGGTTGGCCGGGTCGTGGCGGTAGGTGGTAAAGCCTTTGCCAACGGGGTCGAAGCGGTGCACGCCGCCCCGCGTCGAGACCCACAGCATGCCGCTGCGGTCGCTCACGATATTGCGGATGGTATCGCTGTTCGGGTCACCGGCGGCAAAGCGCATGGTGAAGAAGCGCCCCAGTGCCGGATCGAAGCGGTGCAAGCCCGTCGAACCGCCCACCCACAGGACGCCGTCCGGCGCCTTGTACAAGGTGGTGATCTGCTCGTCGCGCGACATGCCGGGCGAACTGCGCAGGTCGAACAGGCGCGAACTGCCGTCGCGCGTGTCGTACAGTTTCAAGCCGCCCTTGGTGGCCAGCCACAGCTTGCCATTGCCCGCGTCGGCCACGGCGCGCACTTTCTTGTCCGCCAGCGCGCCCACATCGCCGGGAGCGCGCGCCATGCGCGAAAAGCCGCCGCTACCCAGGTCGACCCGGCTCACGCCGTTGTACCAGGAGCCGACCCAGAAGGTGCCGGCGCGGTCGCGGTACAGCGACGACAGCTGGTTGTCGGCGACGCTGAATTTGTCGCCCGTCTGGTGGCGATACTGCAGGAAGGTATCGCTCCCGGGCAGCCAGCGGAACAGGCCATCGGCATTGCTGCCCAGCCAGACGGTGGCGTCGACATCCTGGTACAGGCTGGCGACGCGGATAGCGGAAAAGCCATGCTTCTCACCGAAACGCACGCGCGCCTGCGGCGGCTGGCCGGCGCCGCCCAGGCGCCAGCGCTCGGCGCCGGCCATGGTGCCTATCCACAGGTTCTGCTGACGGTCAATCAGCAGCGACTGGATCACGTTGTACTTCGAGCCGGGCGCCGTGTCGACGGCGAAATGCTCGAAACGCTCGCTGCCCGGCGCCAGCATGTCCAGGCCCGTTACCGTGCCTATCCACAGGCGCTGCTGCGCGTCCAGCGCCAGCGCCTTGATTTCATTGTCGCCCAGGCTGTGCGGATTACCCTCTTCATGGTGCCAGGTACGGAAAACGCCCGTGGCGGGGTCGAAATGCTGCAAGCCGTCCGAGGTGGCGATCCAGAAGCCGCGCGCGCCATCGTCGAGGATGGCGTGGATATGCCGGTTGCCGTTGCCGCGCTTGCTCTTTTCGGCAGGGACGTAATGGATGAAGGTCTGGCTGGCGGCGTCGAAGCGGTCCAGGCCATTGTCGGTACCGACCCACAACTGGCCCTGGCTATCGACATGCAGCTCGCCGACCCAGTTGTCGGCCAGGCTGGTCTTGTCGCCCTCGATATTCTTGTAGACGACCATGCGGTAGCCATCGTAGCGGCTCAGGCCAGACTGGCTGCCGAACCACATATAGCCCTGCCGGTCCTGGGCGATGGCCAGCACCGATTCCTGCGCCAGGCCCTGGTCGACGCTGAGCTGGTCGAAACGCAGGGTGGGCGCAGGCGCCGCGGCAGCTGGGCCGCCCAGCAGCAGAATTAACAGTAAGGCAACATCGCAAACACGTCGAAATACCCGCACAATCGTCCTGTCAAAAAAAACGCGAAAAACCCGCACGCCGCTCCAAGGGCCGTCTCAGGAACCAAAGAACGCCAGGACATCATCCTTGCGGGCTTGCGTATCGCGCTGTCCAAGACGGATCAGTTCGTTAGTATACGTCGATTCGAACAATAAATACGAGGCCAGGGCCGCGCGCGCGCTTCGGCCGCGCCGATACCCGACAGCATGGTGCGGATGGGGCGCGGCAAACTGCCGATATGCCGGCTGGCGATGGCGTCGAGCCGCTCGGACGGCGCGATGACCAGCAATTCCACCGGCCGCAAGGCCGTCTTGCCCAGCAACTCGGGCGGCAGCATCGACAGGGTCAGGTTGATGCGGTTCAGGCGCTCGATGTCGACGGCCAGGCCATCGAGGAAGATCGACGACAGCGCATGGCCGGCGATCTGCGCCAGGCTCGGGTAGCGCGCCGATTCGGCCGCGGCGGGCGCCGGTTCCGCCATGCGTCCCGCGCCCACCACCAGCACCTTGTTCGCGCCCAGGTGAATCGCCGGCGAGATCGGCGCCAGCTGGCGCATGGAACCGTCGCCGCAGTATTCACGCTGGCCGCCCACGTACAGGGGCACGGCAGGGAAGATAAAAGGGATGGCGGCCGAGGCGAGCAAGTGTTCGACGCCGATCTGGTCCGGCAGGGCCAGACGCTGCGTGCGCACCCACGGCGCGATATCCCCGGCCGTCTGGTAAAACGTCATGTGGCGGCTGCCCGAATACGACGACGCCGTCACGGCCAGCGCATGCAGCAAGCCGTCGGCCAGGGCCGCATCCAGGCGCGGCAGGTCGAGCATGCGGTGCAGCAGGCTGACCAGCGGCGTATTGTCGAGCAAGGAATTGGGCGGCGACGCATGCCACTGGCGCAGCAGCCAGCCAAACGACAGCAGCGACAGCCAGCGCGCGCCCGAGCGGATCACGCCCAGCGAATCGGCGCGGTAGACTTGTTCGACCTGGATGTGCTGCCACACGTCGAGCAGCTTTTGCACGCCTTCGCCGAAGTTGTCCGCGCGGCAGGCCAGCGCCGTGGCGTTGATGGCGCCAGCCGAAGTGCCGCAGATGATGTCGAACGGATTGCGCGCCGGCGCCCAACCCGCTTCCCACAGAATCGCCGAAATCGCCTGCAGCACGCCCACCTGGTAGGCGGCACGGGCACCTCCTCCCGTGAGTATCAAGCCTGTTTTATTTTGCATTCCCATGCCGGCAGATTAGCAGGGTCTTGATACTTTGTGGAAATTTCAGTCGCCCCGCACCATGCCTTCACGCCGCGGATCGGCCCCGCCAAACCAGAAGTCCTTGCCGTGCGCATTCAGGCGCATGATGCCCTGCAAGCCGGAATTCTGCTCGATGACGCGCACCTCGTGGCCCATCGCCTGCAGCGCTTCGACTTGCGCGGCAGGGGCGCGCCCCTTTTCCAATTCCGTCGGGCCGTTGCGGCTGCCAAAGTTCGGCAGGTTGATCGCTTGCTGCACGTTCAGGCCCCAGTCCATGGTGCCGACCAGCACCTTGGCGACATAATTGATGATGGACGAGCCACCGGGCGAGCCCGTCGCCAGCACCAGCTTGTGCGTGCCCTTTTCAAACACGAGGGTAGGCGACATGGCGCTGCGCGGGCGCTTGCCCGCCTCGACTCTGTTGGCAATCGGGCCGTCCGCATCGCGCGAATCGAATGAGAAATCCGTCAGCTGGTTATTCAACAGGAAGCCATCGACCATCTGGCGCGAACCAAACGCGTCTTCCACGCTGGTGGTCATCGACAGGCCGCCGCCGAAGGCGTCCACGGCCACCAGGTGCGAAGTCGACGGGCGCTGCAAGGCGTTGTCCATGCCCCACGCCACCTGCATGCCGGGTGGCGTGCCAGGCAAGGCGCGGCCCATGGATTTCTCGACGATCAGCGACGCGCGCTGCGCCAGGTAGGTTTTATCGAGCATCGAGGCGACGCCATTGCCCGGCAACGGCACGAAGTCCGTGTCGGCCACGTAGCGGTTGCGGTCCGCGTAGGCCAGGCGCCCCGCTTCCGAGAACAGGTGGATCGCTTGCGCATCGAGCACGCCGTCGACGGGCGCATAGGGCCGGATATCCTTCACTTCCAGCATGCCCAGCATCTGCGCGATGGCGATGCCGCCCGACGATGGCGGCGGCATGCCGCACACGGTCCAGGCCTTGTAGTCGCTGCAGACGGGTTCACGCACCTTGGCCCGGTAGCCGGCGATGTCGGTCGCCGTCAGCTTGCCCGGATTGGTCGGATGCGACGCCACCTTGGCGGCGATGTCGCGCGCGATGCGGCCCTGGTAAAAAGAGTCGGCGCCGCCGCGCGCGATCTCGCGCAGGGTACGCGCCAGCTGCGGGTTTTTCAGCACGTGGCCAACGGGCCAGGGCTTGCCGTCCTGGTCATAGAAATACGCGGCGGCGACAGGGTCGCGCTTCAATGCCTGGTCCCAGCTCAATAGGCCGTTGAGGCGCTGGCTGACGGGAAAGCCGCCGTGCGCCAGCTTGATGGCAGGACCGAACAGGGTCGCCCACGGCAGCTTGCCATGCTCCTTGTGCGCCAGTTCCAGCATGCGCAGCACGCCCGGCGCGCCCACGGAACGCCCGCCCACCACGCCCGTGGCGCGCGAGACGGGACTGCCGTCCGCATTCTGGAACAGGTGTTCATCGGCGGCGGCAGGCGCCGTTTCGCGTCCGTCGAAGGCCTGCACGCCCTTGGCGGTCGAGTACAGCAGGAAAGCGCCGCCGCCAATACCCGACGATTGCGGTTCGACCAGGGTGAGGACCAGCTGCGTGGCGATGGCCGCGTCGATGGCGCTGCCGCCCTTTTTCAGCATCTGGTAGCCGGCATCGGCGGCCAGCGGATTGGCGGCGGCGACCATGAATTTCTGCGCCGCCCAGCCCGATTTTTCCGCATACGCGGTGGCGATTTCCGGCGCCTTTTGCGGCACCTCGGCAAATACGGGACTGGCAGCGAGCGCTCCCAGCAAGGTCAGGCTCAGCGCCAGCGGCTTCAATGTGATCATGGATTCTCCGATAAAAAAAGGGCGCACAGCCGAGCAAGGCTGTACGCCCCATACGGGGGTATCCTACATCAAATCACGCCGGACTTATTTCGGCTGCATGCGGATCGCGCCGTCCAATCTGATCGTTTCGCCATTGAGCATGACGTTTTCCACGATGGCTTTCACCAGTTGCGCGTATTCGCCAGGCTTGCCCAGGCGCGATGGGAACGGCACCATCTTGCCCAGCGCGTCCTGCACTTCGGCCGGCATGCCCAGCAGCATCGGCGTTTCGAAAATGCCGGGCGCCACCGTCATCACGCGGATGCCGTTGCGCGACAGGTCGCGCGCCATCGGCAGGGTCAGTCCCACCACGGCCGCCTTCGACGACGCATACGCGGCCTGGCCGATCTGGCCATCGTAGGCCGCCACGGAAGCCGTGTTGATGATGATGCCGCGCTCGCCCTCAACGGTGGCATCCTGCTTGGCCATGGCGTCGGCCGCCAGGCGGCACATATTGAAAGTGCCGACCAGGTTGATGTTGACGACTTTCTGGAACAGGGCCAGCGGATGCGGGCCATCCTTGCCCACGGTTTTCACGGCCGGCGCCACGCCGGCGCAGTTGACCAGGCCGCGCAAGGTACCGAGCTTGGTTGCCGCGGCCACCACGGCCATGCCGTCTTCTTCCGAGGTGACATCGCACTGCACGAACACGCCACCGAGTTCAGCGGCCAGCGCCTGGCCCGCCTCCGTCTGCACGTCGGCCAGCACGACCTTGCCGCCCGCCGCCGTCAGCATGCGCGCCGTGGCCGCGCCCAGGCCCGATGCGCCGCCCGTGATGATGAATACATTGTCCTGAATCTGCATGAAATCTCCTGAGTGATAAGGGCCGTGTTCCCGGCGCCTGATGGTTGCATGGTGCATGATGCCATCATTACGTTTACGTAAACGTAATGTCGGCGACAATTGTAGCCATTTTTGCGGTCACCGAGCGAAAACTTGTGGCGGTAGCGAATGGCAGGGCTAAAAACACTGCATGAAAGCGCCATTGCGGTGGCAGATGCGCCCGTTGGCATCGAGCGTGGCATTGCCCGCGCCGTTGTAACGCGCGCCTGCCGCATCGCGGCAACCGCCCGTATCGCAGGAACCGATGGGCTGTGGCATGCGCGGCATCGGCACGGCCGGGCTGTGCGGCAGGGGTGCCATGGGCACGACGGATGGCGCAGTCTGCGCCGGCATGCGGCCAATCACCTGCGCCACGGAACGGCGCTGCTGCATGGGCGGCGCCGGGCGGCATGGTTCCACCGCCAGCTTGCTGCTGTCGCGCGGGTCAAGCTGGCACACGGGCAGGGACTCGGGCGCCGCCTTCTCCTGCGACCAGGCATGGCCGCCGGCGAGCAGCATGGCGCAGGCCAGCGCCGATATCGTTTTTGCCATCCTCTTCATGCCGCCTCTCCAAGCATCGATCACCCAGCATTCATTATTGGCACACGCCGCGCCAGATGCCAGCCAAGGTAACAATTTCTCACGTTTACTCCTGCCATGCGCACCTTGCAACGGTGTTTTATTTCCTTTCAGCACTTTCCTTCTTGCCAGCATGGCATTACAATAAGAACGATTCTTATTCTCATTCATGGAATGGGAGCGCAGTTTATTATCTTTTCATTCATTTATACCCGAGCCACCCGGAAGGCAGCCAGGAAATAACAACATCCGGAAAGTCCACCATGACCAAGCGCAGTCCCGCCTTCGCAACCTTCGTAGCCCCCGTCGCCACTCCCGCCCGTGCCATCCACTCCGCCGCCCTGCTCCTGCCCTGCCTGCTGTCGGTGGCCGTCAGCAACGCTTGGGCCGAAGGCAATGTGGCTGCCGATCCCACCATGAACACAGTGGTCGTCACCGCGTCGGGCACGGCCATTGACATCAAGGATGCGCCGGCCAGTATCAGCGTCATTACGCGCGAGGAAATCGAGCGCCAGCCCGTGTATGACCTCAACACCTTGCTGCGCCGCATCCCCGGCGTGACGGGCGGCACCGGCCCCGAAGGCGAAGCGTCGAAGATCAAGCTGCGCGGCTTGCCCGACAAATACACCCTGATCCTGGTCGATGGCAAGCGCGTGGGCAGCTCGGCCGACACGGCTTACCGCCCAGACCTGGGCCGCCAGGACTTGAACTGGATCTCGCCCGACATGATCGAACGCATCGAAGTGGTGCGTGGTCCCATGTCTTCGCTGTACGGATCGGACGCCATGGGCGGCGTGATCAACATCATCACGCGCAAGGTGCCTGGCAAGTGGAACGGATCGGCCACGGCCAACTATACGCAGCCGCAGGACAGCGGCCGCGGCACGGCGCACCAGCTGGGCGTGAACCTGGCCGGTCCCCTGTCTGACACGGTCGGCATGCGCCTGGGCGTGGGCCAGACGCGCCAGAATCCCGATGAAAAAGCCATCGGTAAATCGGGCGGCATCGGCGGCGAACGCAACCAGACTGTCTCGGGCCAGCTGAACTGGGCACTGGGCAAGAAGCAGAACCTGTCGCTCGATGCCAGCTACGGCAAGCAGCAATCGACGGATTCGACCACGCTCGATGCGGACGGCTACCCGCTGTTTGGCGCTTGGGGCGCGAGCAAGCTGATACGCAAGAGCGCCAGCATCGGCTATGAAGGCCGCTGGGACTTCGGCAAGGCCATGGTCAACCTATACCACAACGATTTCGACAACGAAGTCGTCGGCACGGTGGCGAAATCCAAGGACAGCACCCTGGACGCCAGTCTGGAAAAACGGGTCGGCTGGGGCGGCATCGAGCAAATGCTGGTGATGGGTGGCCAGTGGAAGCACCAGGAACTGACGAACACGGACACCATCGGCACCATCCCGACCGATTATCTGGGCAACCCGGTGAGCGGCGCCACCCTGTCCGGCACCACCTCGGCCCTGTTTGCGGAAGACCAGCTGTTCCTGCGCGAAAACCTGACGGCCACGGCCGGCCTGCGCCTCGATCACCACAGCAAGTTCGGCAACCACTACAGCCCGCGCCTGTACCTGGTGTACCACCCTGCCCCAGCCTGGACCATCAAGGGCGGCATCTCGCAAGGCTTCCGCGCGCCCAGCCTGAAGGAAAACTCGCCGGCGGCAGCCACGCAGTCGGGCGGGCGCGGGTGCGGCAGCCTGAAGCCTCTGGGCTATATCACGGGCGGCTGCTACATGGCAGGCAATGCGGACTTGAAGCCGGAGACGAGCACGGCCGGCGAGATCGGCGTGGCGTGGGAACAGAATGGCTGGGATGTGGGCCTGACCTACTTCCACACGGATTTCAAGAACAAGATCGACTACGCGCCGCTGGGCTTTTACCAGAAGCAGTGGTGGACCAAGATGACGAACATCCAGAAAGCGCGCACCAGCGGCGTGGAAGCGACGGCCACCATCCCGCTGACGAAAAACCTGAACTGGCGTAACAACGTGACATACATGGCGGAAGCGAAAAACCTGACCACGGGCGCCAACCTGCTGTCGACGCCAAAACTGTCGTGGTACTCGGCGCTGGGCTGGCAAGTCAACGACCAGCTGTTCGGCGAAGTATCGGCCCAGTACACGGGCAAGGAACTCGATGCCGGCAAGCTGGCCGACAAGGCCTACACCATCGTCGACACCGTCGTGTCATACAAGGTCACGCCACAGTGGACCGTGCGTGGCGGCGTGCAAAATCTGTTCAAGAAGGGCCCGATGGCCGATGGCCTGGTCGACTATTACGTGCCGGGACGGCGCATGTTTGTCGGCCTGACCTCGCGTTTTTAAGGCCTAATAACGGGGCGGCGGCGTATCGGGCGGCGGCGTGGCGGCATTCGCCGGTACGCCGCTCAGCATCTGCCCGGCCACGGGCACCTTGTGGCCACTCGCATACATGCATTGCTGATAGCCGTTATCGTAGCGGCGCTGCATACCATATGAGGAACTGTCGGCCGCGCCCGTGCCGGCCTGCTGCGCCGACGCACCACCGAGCTGTCCTTGCGCATAAGCGCGACACTGCAGGTCATCGCCGCGGAACTGCTCGAAATTCTTGCCTGCGCCAGGCAAGACCATGGCCGACGGCCCTTCCGGCATCACCGTGCAGGCGGTAAGCAGCAGCGGTATCAGCAGGCCGGCACGCCCCATCAACGCTTTCGTGTTCATTTTCGCCTCTCCGTCAGCGCACGCTGGTCGGCAGCACGGCACGCCATGCCGTACTGCAGTTTTTCACGTAGGGATAATAGCCCTGCGGCCGCGCGCAGTAATACCACATCTGCGCCGTCGGCTCTCCACCCTGCTCAATGTACACGGGCGGCGGCTGCACGATCACCGTGCGCCCATATGGATAAGGATAGCCATACCACGGGTCGCCATACCAGCCTGGCCCATAACCGTAGCCCCATGCCGATCCCACCCAGACCCCCACGTGCGACCGGCCATGGAAGTGGCCGTGACCGCCGTGAAACCCGCCATGGCCGCCATGTCCCCCGGGCGCGGCCCAGGCGCCGCCCGCGACGGCCAGTCCCATCACCGCTGCCAGCGCCAGCGACGCCCAGCGGCCTGTGTTATTGCTGTCCATGACATCCTCCTGCCATCCATGCCAGACTGTAAAGCTCACTCCATTATTAGCAGAGGGCGGGCACAAGCAAAGGCGCCGTAACAATTGCTCACCTTTTATACGCCAAGGATATGGACTGCAGGAAAGTTTCGCTTACACAAAAGCGAACAGCCCCGCGGCACGGGCCACGGGGCTGCCGGGGATGCGCCGCCTTATTGCGCGGGCAAGCTTTGCACGGGTGTGGCCGGCGCCAGGGTGGGCGGCGCGGGTGCGTGGATGGGTGCCGGGGCCTTGACCGCCAGCCAGCCCGTGGCCGGCAGCAACGGCACCAGCAGCAGGGCCACGATATTGATGATCTTGATCAAGGGATTCACTGCCGGGCCGGCCGTATCCTTGTACGGGTCGCCCACCGTATCGCCGGTGACGGCCGCCTTGTGCGCGTCCGAACCCTTGCCGCCGAAATGGCCATCCTCGATGTATTTCTTGGCATTATCCCAGGCGCCGCCCCCGTGGTCATGGAGATCGCCACGAACAAGCCCGTGACGATGGTCCCCATCAGGAGGCCGCCCAGCGCCGCTGGCCCCAGCAGCATGCCGACGACGATGGGCACGACCACCGGCAGCAGCGATGGCACGATCATTTCGCGGATGGCCGACGCCGTCAGCATGTCGACGGCCTTGTCGTATTCGGGCCGCGCCGTGCCTTCCATGATGCCCTTGATGTCGCGGAACTGGCGGCGCACCTCGACCACCACGGCGCCCGCCGCGCGGCCGACGGCTTCCATCGCCATGGCGCCGAACAGATACGGTATCAGGCCGCCGATGAACAGGCCGACGATGACCATGGGGTTCGATAAATCAAAGGTGATGTGCTGGCCCACGGATTCGAGTGCATGCGTGTAGTCGGCAAACAGCACCAGCGCTGCCAGCCCGGCCGAGCCGATGGCATAGCCCTTGGTGACGGCCTTGGTCGTGTTGCCGACGGCGTCGAGCGGATCGGTGATGGCGCGCACGGAATCGGGCAAGCCCGACATTTCCGCGATGCCACCCGCGTTATCCGTGATGGGACCATACGCGTCAAGCGCGACGATGATGCCCGCCATCGACAGCATGGCAGTGGCCGCAATGGCGATGCCGTACAAACCGGCCAGCTGGTACGAAACGAGGATGGCGACGCAGACGGCCAGCACCGGGTAGGCGGTGGACTTCATCGACACGCCCAGGCCGGCGATGATATTCGTGCCGTGGCCCGTCGTCGACGCTTCGGCGATGTGGCGCACGGGCTTGAAGTCCGTGCCCGTGTAGTACTCGGTGATGTACACCATCAGGCCAGTGAGGACGATGCCGACGACGGTGGCCCCCAGCATCTTGTAGCGCATGGCGTCGTCGGGCCACAGCAGCCACGTCACCACGGCAAAACCCACCAGCGACAGGCCGGCCGCCCACCACAGTCCCGTGTACAGGGCCGACATGATCTTCTTGCCGGGGGCCGTCTTGACCATCGAGCAGCCGACGATGGAAGCGAGGATGGAGACGGCACCCAGCAGCAGCGGATAGATGATGGCCGTGCTGCTGGCCTCTGCCATCAGCAGTGCCCCCAGCAGCATGGTGGCGATCAGGGTCACGACATAGGTTTCGAACAGGTCGGCCGCCATGCCGGCGCAGTCGCCCACGTTGTCGCCCACGTTGTCGGCGATGACGGCCGGGTTGCGCGGATCGTCCTCGGGAATGCCCGCCTCGACCTTGCCCACCAGGTCCGCGCCCACGTCGGCGCCCTTGGTGAAGATGCCGCCACCAAGCCGCGCGAAGATGGAAATGAGCGAGGCGCCGAAGGCCAGGCCGATCAAAGGCTTGATCAGGTCATGCTGCGTGACGCCGGGCGCGCCCGTCGTCACCAGCAGCCAGTAGAACAGGGTCACGCCCAGCAAGCCCAGTCCCACCACCAGCATGCCGGTAATCGCCCCGCCCTTGAAGGCCACGTTCAGGGCCTGGTTGATGCCCAGGGTGGCCGCCTGCGCCGTGCGCACATTGGCCCGCACCGAGACATTCATGCCGATGAAGCCGCAGGCGCCCGACAGCACGGCGCCGATCAAAAAGCCCAGCGCCGTATGCAGGCCAAGCAGCGCATAAATGGCGATCAGGAGCAGCACGCCGACGATGGCGATGGTGCGGTACTGGCGCGCCAGGTAGGCGGCCGCGCCCTGCTGGATGGCCAGGGCGATTTCCTGCATGCGCGCGTTGCCGGGATCCTGCCTCAGGATCCAGCTACGCGACACCAAACCGTAAATGACTGCGACTACGCCGCAGGCTACCGCAAACCACAAACTGGCTGCCATATCGTCCCCTTCTGTTTTTATCCGACGTCATTGCCAACAGCTGCAGACCGCACCGGGTAGGCACGCGCAGCCAGGAAAACACGACCTGCAAAAAACCTGAACTACGAAAACGACACGGCGCCGCTGGCGAAAAGCGGGCACAAAAAAAGCGGACACTCAGGTCCGCTTTTCAGAATTGCTTATTCCGCCAGGGCGGCAAATGCGCTGTCGCGGATTTGCTCGACCGGACCGACGCCGGCGATGCGGCGGTATTTCGGTGCGCCTGGCAGGCCGGACTTGGCCCAGTCATTGTAGTAACCCAGCAAGACCTTGGTCTGGTTGTGGTACACGTCCAGGCGCTTCTTGACCGTTTCCGCCTTGTCGTCGTCGCGCTGGATCAGCGGTTCGCCGGTGATGTCGTCGACGCCGTCGACCTTGGGCGGATTGAATTTGACGTGGTAGACGCGGCCCGAACCCGGGTGGCTGCGGCGGCCGTCCATGCGCTCGATGATCGAAGCGTCAGGCACGTCGATTTCCAGCACGTAGTCGACATTGATGCCGGCATCTTTCATGGCGTCCGCTTGCGCGATAGTGCGGGGGAAACCGTCGAACAGGTAGCCATTGGCGCAATCGGCTTCCTGCAGGCGGTTCTTGACCAGGCCGATCATGATGTCGTCCGACACGAGGCCGCCCGCATCCATGACTTTTTTCGCTGCCAGGCCCAGTTCCGAGCCTTCCTTGATCGCCGCGCGCAGCATGTCGCCCGTGGAGATTTGTGGAATGTTGTATTTTTCTTTGATGAAATTAGCTTGGGTGCCCTTGCCGGCACCGGGTGCTCCTAAAAGTATCAGACGCATTGAAAAGTTCCTAAAAAACAGATTTTGGATGGTGGTATGTGTAATTATTTTTAGATGGTGTTGCTATGGCTATCTTTCCCTACGAAACTTACCACAAAAAATCCCCGGAGCGCCAGTTTGCTATCGAATTGCTATGCCCTGATTGATCAAAGCCAGCAATTAGCGAGGCGGACGTTTCAAAATGTGGTTTTTACTGCAGGCGCCCAAACTATATTTGCACGCCTGCCGTTTTGCGGGTAGCGCTTACAGGGCGCGATAGTGCGCCTGCACGCGTTCGAGATCTTCCGGCGTGTCGACACCGGCGGCAGGGGCCGAGTCCGTGACATGCACGGCAATGGCAACACCGTGCCACAGCACGCGCAACTGCTCCAGCGCCTCAATGGCTTCCAGCGGCGAAGCGGACAATTGCGGATACTCTTGCAAGAACGCATTGCTGTACGCATACAAACCGATATGCCGCAGCGGTACGTAGCCTTGCGGCAAGCTGTCTTTCGACTGCGCGAAGCCGTCGCGGTGCCACGGAATCGTCGCGCGCGAAAAATACAAGGCACGGGCGTTCTTGTCCAGCACGACCTTGACCACGTTCGGATTGAACGCATCGGCCATGTCATGCAGCGGATGGGCGCAGGTGGCCATGGGGACGGTGGCGCTGATCTGCGCCGCGCAGGCGGCCAGCAGGGACGGATCGATCAAGGGTTCGTCGCCCTGCAGGTTGACGATGACGGCGTCGAGCGGCAAAGCTAGCGTGCGCGCCACTTCGGCGATGCGGTCCGTGCCCGAGGGATGGTCGGCGCGCGTCATGCACACTTCCACGCCATGCGCGGCGCAGGCGGCGCGAATGCTGTCATGGTCGGTGGCGACGATGACGCGCGCGGCGCCAGACAGGGCTGCCTGCTCGGCCACGCGCACCACCATCGGTTTGCCGCCCAGGTCAGCCAGCGGCTTGCCCGGCAGGCGCGTCGAGGCCAGACGGGCCGGAATGATGACGATGAACGCCATCGTTATTCCACTGCGTCTTGCAGGGTGCGCGCTTCGTCCGCCCACATGATGGGGATGCCATCGCGGATAGGATAGGCGAGGCGGTCGGCGCGGCAAATCAGTTCCTGCGCCTTCTTATCGTGTTCAAGCGGGCCCTTGCAAACAGGGCAGACCAGGATATCAAGCAGTCGAGCGTCCACGACATTTCTCCACAATTTGTTGGGCCAGCGCGCTATCGATGCGCGCACTGACGGGGACGACCCACAGTCTCGGGTCATCTTTGAGATGTTCAATTTGCGCACATTTTACTGCATCCTTCTCTGTGATCAAGATCACATCCGTGTCCAGTGCCGCAAATGGCTGGTCGAGGAAGTCGTGATGATCGGGCAGGGGCAGTTCCATGAAGTCCAATCCGGCCCCACGCAGCATGGCAAAGAAACGCTGCGGGTTGCCGATGCCGGCCGCCGCCACGATGCGCTGGCCGCCCGCCGCCAGGGTCGCCAAAGGCATGCGCTCGCCGCGGTCGACCAGGCGCTCTGCCACGCCGCCATCGAGGCGCATCTGCACCACCAGGGCCCCCTTTGGCGCCACCTGCGCCACCAGCGCCGGCGCCAGCTCGGGCGCATTGATCACCGTCACATCGCGCCGGCGGCGCGGCGATTCGCGCAAAGGCCCCGCCGGCAGCAGCCAGCCATTGCCGGCGCCGCGGCCGTCGAACAGCACGATTTCCACGTCGCGCTGCAAGGCGTAATGCTGCAAGCCGTCGTCCGTCACCAGTACGTCGACGTCCGGGTGCGCGGCCAGCAGCGCCCTGCCTGCTTGCGCGCGGTCGCGCCCCACCATCACGGGGCAACCGCCGCGCTGGAAGATCAGCAGCGGCTCGTCGCCCACCTGCTGCGGCGTGGAAGCAGCGCTGACGGCGCGCGGCGAACGGTCGGCGCTGCCATGACCGCGCGAAATGACGCCCGGGCGCATGCCCGCATCGCGCAAGGCTTGCACCAGCCAGATCGTCAGCGGCGTCTTGCCTGTGCCGCCAATGAAAATATTACCGACGACGACGACGGGCACGGGCAGGCGCGCGGATTTCAGCAGGTTTGCCCGGTACAGACCGCGCCGCACGGCGCTCAAGGCGCCAAACAGCAGGGAGACGGGCCACAGCGCGCACGCCAGCGGGCCGCGCGTCAGCCAGGCGCGGGTGAGAGTGGTTTCAAGCTTGGCGGGGGAGGATGTGGGCATGGGGACAGACGTAAAAAATAACCCCAGGTGCAAAATCCGGGGCCAGACCCGGCGGGCCTGACCCCGGCACTTCGATTGGGGTTGAATAATAGCTTACTTGCCGCCCGCCTGCGCCGCAAACGTCAGCTTTTCATAGCCGGCCAGGCGTGCCGCTTCCATCACGTGGATGACCATCTGGTGCATGGCGAACTGGTCAGCGTTGACCACCACCACGGGCGTCTGCGCGGGCGCCTTGCCGCCATTCGCCGCCTTGGCCGCGTCCTGCAAGGCGCCGGCCAGGCCGGCCGCGTCGCGGAACGAGACGGGTTCGCGGTTGACCGTGTAATTGCCCTTGGCATCGATGGTGACGTCGAGCTGCTGCGGCTTGTCCTTGGCTTGCTCGGCGTCGGCTGTCGGCAAGGTGATCTGCAGCTCCGTAAATTTGCTGTAGGTGGTGCTGACCATGAGGAAGATCAGGATCACCAGCAGCACGTCGATGAACGGGATCAGGTTGATTTCGGGGTCTTCACGCCCCTTGCCTTTGCGGAAGTTCATTTGCGGCCACTGTGGACGATGTCGACGAACTTGACCGCTTGCTGCTCCATGTCAATGACGAAGCTGTCGACGAGGGCGCGGAAGTGGCGGTAGAAGACCAGGGCCGGCATGGCGATGGCTAGGCCAAAGCCCGTGTTATACAAGGCCACCGAGATGCCGTGCGCCAATTGTGCGGGATTCGAGCCGCTGGCGTTTTGCGAACCGAAGATTTCGATCATGCCTACGACCGTGCCGAACAGGCCCATTAGCGGCGCCAGGGTGGCGATGGTGCCCAGGGTCGTCAGGAAACGTTCCAGCGTGTGGGCCACGCCGCTGCCCGCCTCTTCGATCGATTCCTTCATCACCTCGCGCGGCGCGTCGACATTGCGCAGGGCGGCGGCCAGCACCACGCCCAGCGGCGAATTGTCTTCCAGTTTGGCCACCGTGTCTGGCGTGATCTTGCCGCTGCGATACACCTGCACCACTTCATCAAACAGTTTGCGGGGCAATATCTTGGCGCGTCGCAAATACAGCAGGCGCTCGATGATCAAGGCCAGGGCGACGATGGAAGCGATCAACAACAGCCAGATGGGCCAGCCAGCGGCTTGAAATATAGCGAGCAAAAGAAACTCCTGATAAAGGGAAGGCGATGGACCGCCCGGACAGCCTGTATTGTACCGAGCGCCGAAGAACGATTGTACGTCCGCGCAGGAATGGCGCAATGTAGCGCGTTGCCGCGCCGGCGGCAAGTGGCGCCTGCATGGCATTTGTCCACACGGCGTGGCGGGCGCGCGCTACCGCGGCACAGTTTTGCACAATTTGTGTGGATAAGATTGTGAGCAAGCATGAAGTCCAGCATGCAAGTCATTGATTTTCATGAGAATTATTGCGGTGCGCAAATTACAGGCATAGCAACTCATCGCCAGTAGTCAATGTCATAAAATTAATAACTCTGAAGTTCTGCACATTTACTGTGGACAAGATTGTGTGCAAAGCCGAGGAATTAAACTAAGTATTTGATTTTAAAGGAAAATAAATCAATGCGTAAAAAAGTGGCAGCAGGCGCGCCATACGCGCCATATCGGCTGTCAAAGTTCTGCACACAATCTGTGGACAAGATTGTGCGCAAGCTCAAAGATAGGCGCCAAGTACATTGATTTATATCGTTTTTATGGTCATGCATAAAAATGTGGCAAGGGCTGAAAAGCGCGGTTTTTCATGCAAAAAAACGTCGTCGAACGGCACTTTTCAACCGCCAGCACAGTTCCACACATAAAGTGTGGATAAGATTGTGAGCAAGCCGATTGACTCCATGCAAGAGCATTGATTTTAAAGGGATTTTTTTCTCTGCTGAAAAATAAGGCAGCAATATGGCATGTCCACGCAGTGGAAAACCCGGGCAAACCAGGAAACGGTTTATGCAGTTTTGCACACATTCTGTGGATAAGATTGTGAGCAAGACGTACGGCATGATGCTACACCCTTGATTTATATGGCTATTTTTATGCTGCGTAAAATTCAGGCAAGCCGTGCCATGGACGTTTCAGTGGATAAATCCGGCGCTGCGCCAGAGTTCTGCACATTTTTTGTGGATAAGATTGTGCGCAAGGCCAGGCATGGCATACTAAGCGCTTGATTCATATGGGCTTTATTTCCGTGCGCAAAAATGTAGCAAGGCATTTTTATCGGTCAAATTGGCTTGCCGGCCAATGTTTGTCCGAGGTAAAAAGTTCCGCACACTTTCTGTGGATAACTTTGTGCGTAAGTGGCGGGGGCTGTACTGATGTGCTTGATATTAAAGGTTTTTCCCCCTGTGCACGCAAATCAGGCATATGGGAATTCATCATAAAATCAAATACTTAGAAATAGAACTTGTTGTTTTGCGCGATATATGACATAAGCATGACCTCGCCGATAATATGTGGACAGCTCCTTCCCTCCCCCAGCTTGATGATGACCGACAACCCGACTGACAACGGCTTTGCCGCCCCGCCCGTGCTGACCGTCAGCGCCCTGAACCAGGCCGTCGCGCGCCTGCTCGAACGCTCGTTCCCCCTGACCTGGATCGCCGGCGAGATTTCCAACTTCACGCGCGCCGCTTCCGGCCACTGGTATTTCACCTTGAAGGACGATGGCGCCCAGGTGCGCGCCGTGATGTTCCGTGGCCGCGCCCAGTTTGCCGGCTTCACGCCGCGCGAAGGCGACAAGGTGGAAGTGCGCGCCCTCGTCACCCTGTACGGCGCGCGCGGCGATTACCAGATCAACGTGGAAGCCATCCGCCGCGCCGGCGTGGGCGCCCTGTATGAAGCGTTCCAGCGCCTGAAGGAAAAACTGGCCGCGCAGGGCCTGTTCGACCAGGAGCGCAAGCGCGCCATTCCCATGTTCGCGCGCAGCATCGGCATCGTTACCAGTCCGCAGGCGGCGGCCCTGCGCGACGTGCTGATCGCGCTCAAGCGCCGCGCGCCGCACGTCTCCATCATCCTGTATCCCACACAAGTGCAGGGCCAGCAGGCGCCGGAAAAAATCGCGCACGCCATCCGCACGGCATCATCAAGGGCCGAGTGCGACGTGCTGCTGGTGTGCCGTGGCGGCGGCAGCATCGAGGATTTATGGTCATTCAACGATGAAGCCGTGGCATACGCGATCGCCGATTGTTCCATGCCCGTGATCAGCGGCGTGGGCCACGAAACGGATTTCACCATCGCCGACTTCGCGGCCGACCTGCGCGCAGCCACGCCGACGGCGGCGGCCGAACTGGCGGCCACGCCGCGCGCCGACTGGATGGCCTCCCTGCGCGCCGATGCGACCGACCTGCGCCGCGCCATGCGCCGCAGCCTCGATGATACAGCGCAGACCCTGGACCGCCACAGCCGCCGCCTGCTCAACCCGAAGGCGCAGCTGCAGCAGCAGCGCTTGCAGCTGCTGGCCCTGTCGACGGCCATGACACATGCGGCGCGCGCTCCCGTGAACCAGTCGCAGTACGCACTGGAACGCCTGCGCAACCGCTGGGCGGCCTTGCGGCCCGACGTCACGGCGCCGCGCGCGCGCCTGGTGGAAGCCCAGCGCCGCGGCGGCGCGGCCATGGCGCAGCAGCTAGGCCAGCGGCGCCACCGTCTCGACGGCCTGGCGGCGCAGCTGGAGCTGTTGAATCCCCAGCGCACCCTGGAACGGGGCTACGCCATCCTGCGCGACGAAAAAGGTGCTATCGTGCGCTCGCCGGCACAGCTGCAGGCGCGCCAGAATGTCAATGTGCGCTTGGCCGAAGGCAGCGCGCAGATCGGCATCGCCAGCGTGCAGGCGACCCTGGAGTAAGCGCAGGCATAAAAAGGCCGGGGAAACTCCCCGGCCCAACACCTTCCCTACTGAGTGGACTGCAACTACTGTTTCACACTACCCGATCAGAACTTCATCGATACGCGCGCGCCAAACGTGCGCGGCGCGTTGTAGAAGGCGCCGTAGATCTGCTGCGTGGGCTGGCATGGCATGCCCACGTCCGTGCAGATTTCATTGACGTCTAGCTTGACCGCCTTGTCGGTGGCGTTCTGCACGAACGCTTCCACCGTATAGGCCTTGTTCGCCGGCTGGAAGCGCAGGCTCAGGTCCAGGGTAGTGTAGGCTTCCTGGCGCTTGACGCCCGCATGGCCCGGCACGTCGCCGTTGAACGCCCCCGCTCCCACGTACGACATGGTTTCATAGTGCACCGAGGCGCGCGGCGTGAGCTGGCCGCCGGCGACAGTGAAATCATGCTCGTACTGGACGGTCGTGGAAAACTTCGGCGCATGCTTCATGGTGCTGCCGCCCACGTTCACCAGTGGCGCCGTGGAGCCGCAAGACTGGCCATTCGCGCGCGCAGCATCGACGTCGCACGACATGAAATCATCGTACACAGCCTTCAACCAGGTGGCGTTGCCCGTCAGGCGATCGACCTTCGTTGGCCGCCACACCCATTCCGCTTCCAGCCCCTTGACGGTGGCGCCGGCCGCATTGAAGTTGGCCAGTACGCTGTTGACCACCTGCGATTCGAGCTTGTCCTTGTACTTCATCAGGAAGGCATCGAGGTTCAGGGTCAGTTCGCGGTTCAGCAAGTCCGACTTGAAGCCGATTTCATAGCTGGTCAGTTTTTCCGGCTTGGTGGTGGCGCCGCCGTCGCCGATGGCCGGCGAATGGAAGCCCGTCGTCACGGAACCGAACAGCAAAATATCCGGGCGCAGCTTGTACTCGATGCGGCCCAGCCAGGTGGCCTGGCCGTATTTCAGGTCGGCCGTATTGTCGCCCGGCGTATTGCCGCAGGTGGCCGCCGTGATGGCGCCGCCGGGGCCGATATTGTGCGTGTTGGCCAGGCCCGTGCCGGGCGTGACCAGCTGGCGCAGCTGGTCGGCAGTGAGCACCGTGGTGCCCAGCGGCGTGTTCGCGGGCCAGTTCGGGCAGGCCCAGTTCTTGCCGCCGACATCGAATTTATGGTCTTTCGTGTAGCGCGCGCCGGCCGTCAGCTTGATCTGCTCCGTCACCTGCTGGCTGACCTGGCCAAACACGGCCTTTGATTTGAGCTGGCGGTCGCCCTGGATGAAGGACATAGCCGAGGCGTACTGGCCCACGGTGGGCTGCACGAAGATCACGGCGCCGTTGGCGATATCCTGCTGCACGGCCGCCTGCGAAATCTGGCTGCGGTCGATATCGAAGCGCACCTTGTTCTTTTCATTGAACAGGAACAGGCCGGCCACCCACTGGAACGGTGCATCGTCGTCCGAGCGCGCCTGCAGCTCGTGCGAATAGCTGTCGAACTGCGCCCAGTCGGTACGGTTTTCCGACTTGAAGCCCGGGAACAGGCCCGCATCGGAATCGTTGCTGTTCTGGCGCTTGTAGCGGCTCCAGCTGCCCAGGTAAGTGAAGTCCAGCGCGTCCGTCGGCTTGTAATTGAGCTTGCCCTTGTAGGTCAAAATCGACTGGTCCAGGGTGCCCGGCGTGTCGATCAGGGCCGAGCGCAGCTTCTCGCCCGCTTTCGGCTCGGCCGCAAGGTAGACGTTGCCGGCGCCCTGGTCGAGGAAGTAGTCGGCGATGAAGGTGCCGCGCAGCTGCGGCGTGAACTTCCACAGCAGGGACGCGCGCACGCCCATCTGGTCGCCGGCGCCATACTTGGCCGTGCCCGGCATGACGTTCGAACCGCGGCGGAAGTCCACCGTGCCGTCGTGGCTATCCTTGATGGCGGCGATACGCAGCGCCACGTCGTCGGACAACGGGATATTGAGCATGCCCTGCGTCTGCAAATGGCGCTTGTCGCCCACCGTGATGCCGGCCGAGCCCATGAACTTGGCCGTGCTCGGCGCGGCCGACACGAGGTTGACGGCGCCGGCCGTCGAATTGCGGCCATTCAGGGTGCCCTGCGGTCCGCGCGCCACCTCGACGTGGGACAAGTCATACATCAGCGCCGTGGCGCCCTGGGGACGCGGCGAATACACGCCATCGACATAAAAGGCGACGGCCGGGTCGCCCAGCTCCGTGTGGTTGGCCGAACCGACGCCGCGCATGTAGACGTGCACGCCGCCCGAGTCGCCATGCTGCTCGACGACGAGGCTCGGCACCATGGTCGCCAGCGACGCCAGATCCTTGACCTGGTTGTTTTGCAGGGTGTCCTGGTTGAAGGCGGTAACGGCCAGCGGCGTCTCCTGCACGAAGGTGTTGCGGCGCGTGGCCGTGACGACGATGCGGTCCATCTGCTCGGCTGCCGGTTTTGCCGTGTCGGTGGTGGTCGTGTCTTGCGCCACGGCGACACCGCTGCCCAGCAAGATGAACTGGGCGAAGGTCGCATGCGCCAGGCTGAGAGCGATGGTGTTGCGTTTGAGCTGTTGCATTTTTTTGTCTCCTGTACCGCTGGTTGAATGATGATCACATAGCTCTTTGGCTACTGCTGCACATTTTTTGGGTGTCAATCTGAAGTCATGTCGCCTCCGTGCGGGGTCAATGGGTAGCCACGGCGCGCCCGGCCGTGTCGAATAGAAAGGCATGGCCTTCTTCCGGTGCGAAGCCGATGGCGCTGCCCTGCGCCAGCGTGTGGCGCGCCTCGCCGTGCAGCTTGATGGCCACCGCGTGCTGGCCGCCGTCGACCATGGCGTGGATGATCTGCGCGTCGCCCAGCTGTTCAATCAGGGTCACGCTGGCGCCATAGCCTTCATTGCGCGGCACCAGGCGCAGGTGTTCGGGGCGTATGCCGACCAGCATGCCCGCCTCGCCACCGAGCTCGCTGGCCAGCGCCGGGACGGCGGCGCACGGCAAAAAGTTCATGCGCAGCGCGCCGATGAAGCCGGCCACGAACTGGCTGGCCGGGTGGCGGTACAGGTCCAGAGGCGCGCCCACCTGTTCCAGGTGGCCGCCATGGAAAACGGCCACCCTGTCGCCCAAGGTCATGGCTTCGACCTGGTCGTGGGTGACGTAGATCATGGTGGTGCCCAGTTCCTGGTGCAGCTTGGCCAGCTCGATGCGCGTCTGCACGCGCAGCGACGCGTCGAGGTTGGACAGCGGCTCGTCAAACAGGAACACCTTGGGTTGGCGCACGATGGAGCGGCCGATGGCCACGCGCTGGCGTTCGCCGCCGGACAAGGCCTTGGGCTTGCGCTCGAGCAGGTGCGTGATCTGCAAAATCTCGGCCACCTTGCCGACTGCGGCGCGCACTTCCGCTTCCGGCTTGCCCGCCAATTTGAGGGCAAAGCCCATGTTGTCGCGCGCCGTCATGTGCGGATACAGGGCGTAGCTCTGGAAGACCATGGCGATGCCCCGCTCGGCCGGCGCCACGTCGTTGGCCAGCAAGTCGCCGATGCGCAGCTGGCCCGCGCTGATGTCTTCCAGTCCCGCGATCATGCGCAGCAGGGTCGACTTACCGCAGCCGGACGGCCCGACGAAGACCATGAATTCGCCATCATGGATATCAAGGTCCAGGCCCTTGACGATTTCCGGGCCATCGCCGTAGGTCTTGCGGATGCCGCGCAGGGAAATGGCGGCCATGTCAGTGCTCCCCGACCAGGACGGCAGCGTGGGACGCGCGCTGCGCGGCGATGAAGTCGCGGTACCACAGGGCGCTGTCCTTGAAGCTGCGCTGCTGCGTGGCGTAATCGACGTACAGCATGCCGAAGCGTTTGGCATAGCCGGAGTTCCACTCGAAGTTGTCCATCAGGCTCCAGTAGAAATAACCGCGCACGTCGATGCCCTGCGCGATCACGGCGCGCAAGGCGTCCAGGTGCAGCCGCACGTACTCGATGCGCGCCTGGTCGTGGATCTTGCCGTCGACGGGCTTGTCGGCAACTGCCATGCCGTTTTCCGTGATGTAGACGGGCGGCAGCCGGTATTCGCGGTGCAGGCCCACGAGCAGCTCCGTCAAGCCTTGCGGGTAGGTTTCCCAGCCCATGTCGTTGACGCCCAGCTTGCATTCGGGCTTGCGCGGCGGCGTCTCGGCGCTCATGAAAGCGCGCGTGTAGTAGTTCACGCCGAGGAAATCGATGGGCTGTTTAATATCTGTGAAATCGTTTTCAAAGATAGCTAAAGCTGAAGCGTCGACGTGTTTCAGGGCCAGGGCCGGATAGCGGCCCTTGAAGATGGCGTCCATATACCACTGCACCGAGCGCGCATATTCGAGTTCGGCCAGCTCCCGGTCCTGAGCGCTGTCGGTGGCCGGCGTGGCCGTCCACTGATTGAGCACGATACCCAGCTTCGCGGGCGGATTGACGGCGCGCATGGCTTGCATGGCCAGGCCGTGCGACAGCAGCAGATGGTGCGACACTTGCACGGCGGCGGCCGGGTCGGCCATGCCGGGGGCGAACTGGCCCGTGCCGTGGCCCAGCACGGCCGTGCACCACGGCTCATTGTGCGTGGCGATGCTGACGACCTTGTGGCCGAAGCGGCGCGCCACCTCGGCCGCATAGGCGGCGAAGTGATAGCAGGTGGCGCGATTGAGCCAGCCGCCCTCGTCCTGCAAGGCTTGCGGCAAGTCCCAGTGGTACAGGGTCAGATGGGCATCGAGTCCCTTGGCGGCCAGGGCGTCGAGCAGGCGCGCATAGAAATCGAAGCCCGCTTCGTTCCAGGCGCCGGAACCGGTCGGCTGCACCCTCGACCAGGACATGGAAAAGCGGTAGGCGTTTACGCCCAGGTTGGCGATCAGCTCCACGTCATCAAAGTAGCGGTGGTAATGGTCGCAGGCCACGTCGCCATTGCTGCCGTCGATGATCTTGCCGTCCGTGTGGCTGAAGGTATCCCAGATGGACGGGCCGCGGCCATCGATGGCGGCGGCGCCCTCGATCTGGTAGGCGCTGGTGGCCACGCCCCAGGTGAAGTTGGCGGGAAAGTTGGTATCGGTGTCGTCGTTATGCATGGTGGTCATGTCAGTGTGAGTGGATTAAGAAAGTGCTAGCCTTTGACGGCGCCTTGCGTGAGGCCCTCGATCAGGCGCTTCGAGGCGACAAAAAACATCAGCAGCAGCGGCAGCACGGCGATGGCGGCGCCCGTCATCAGCGCGCCCCACTCCGTATTGTTCGGCGCCTGCATGCTGCGCAGGGCCAGCGGGATCGTGTAGTTCTCTACCGAGCGCATGACGACCAGCGGCGTGATGAAATTGTTCCACGAGTTGATGAAGGTGATCAGGCCCAGGGTACCCATGGCAGGGCCGATCAGCGGCAGCACGACGCGCCAGTAGATGGCGAATTCGCCGCAGCCGTCGATGCGCGCCGCCTCGATCAGGTCCTTCGGAATCGCCGTGCCGATGTACTGGCGCATCAGGAAAATGCCCAGCGCGCCGGCCGCTCCCGGCACGTACAGGGCGCGCGGCTGGTCCAGCCATCCGAGGAAATCCATCAGCATGAAGGTCGGAATCATGTTCATGAAAGACGGGATGATCATCGACGCCATCACCAGGGTAAACAAGGGCCGCTTGAATCGGAATTCGTACATGGCGAAGGCATAGCCGCCCAGCGAACAAAAGAACAGGGTCAATGCCGTCGTCATCAGGGCCACGTACAGGCTGATGCCGATATTGCGCCAGAACGGCAGGCGCTCCTGCAGCAGCTCGATGTTGTTCAGCAGGGCCGTGCCGAACCAGCGCGGCGGCGGCAGGCTGTAGATCTCGGCGCTCGTATGCGTGGCGAAGACGAACATGAAGTAGAACGGCGCGACCATGATCAGGGCGCCGATGGCCACCATGGCGTAGGCCGTCCAGCGGGTAGTTTTCATCGGGCCTCCTTGCGTTCGTTACGTTCATTGCGGCTGAAGATGCGGTTATTCACCCAGGTGGTGCTGGCGATGATGAGGAACAGCAGCCAGGAAATGGCCGACGCCGTGCCGAAGTCGCCCGAGGAAAACGCCGTCTTGTAGACGAAGATGGCCGTCGTCATCACCGATTGGCTCACGCCGCTCGATTCGGCCACCAGCACGAACGGTTCCTCGAACAGCTGCAGATTGCCCATGATGGTGAGCGTGACGGCCAGGTAGATCATCGGGCGCAGCTGCGGCAGGGTGATGTACCAGAATTGCTGGCGCTTCGAGGCGCCATCGATGGTAGCCGCTTCATACAAATCCTTGGGGATGACCTGCAACGCGGACAGATACAGCACCAGATTCCAGCCCAGGTAGCGCCAGAAAATGACGAAGGCGACGGCCGGCTTGATGAACAGCGAGCTGCCCAGCCAGTCGATCGATTCGGCAGGGAACAGACCGCCCACCAGCGGCAGGCTGGCGCACCACTGGATCAGCACATTGATCTGGCCATAGTCGCGCGAGAACAGGGTGTTGAAGACCATGGCGATGGCCACGCTGGAGGTGATGAACGGTAAAAAGTAAATGCCGATCACCAGGTTGCGCGAGCGTTTGAAACTGTTGTGGATGAAGGCTGCCAGCGGAATGGCGACCAGGTGCTGCGGCACGCCCGAGGCCAGCGCCAGCCAGACGGTATTGCCCAGCGAGCGCAGGAACCACGGATCGCTCAAGGCGTACTTGTAGTTATCCAGTCCCACCCACTGCATGGCTTCCACGCCGCTGGCCGCTTCCCATTGGTTGAACGACAGGTAGATGGAAAACAGCAGCGGGAACAGGCTGAAGACGGCGAACAGGATGAAGAAGGGGCTGATGAAAATGTATGGCGCCCACTTCTTCATGTTGAAGCGTTTCCTGGCGGGCCTCGCTGCTGCATCAGCGGGCGCACCCTCGGTACAAGGCATGGAGGTAGTCATGCTGCTCCTAGCGCCGCGCGCGGTGAGTGATCAGGGCCTTGGCGTCGGCCAGGGCCGTCTTGATATCCTTGTTTTGCGCCAGCACGCTTTCCAGTTCCATGTTGACGATGTCGCGCGCCACGGCGTCGAACTTGTCGACGCGGATGACGGGGATTTTCGCCGCCGTGTCGCGCGCCAGCAAGCGCGTCTTCTGGCCGCCGAAGTACGGCTGCGGCTCGTCCATCATCGGATCCGCATACGCCGCCTTGAGGGCCGGGAAGGCGCCAATCTCTTTGAGCGAGTGCAGCTGGATATCCTTGTTGACGGTCATGAACTTGATGAATTCCCAGGCCTGGGTTTTATTCGCCGCCTTTTTCGGAATGCCGTAGAAGGAGCCGCCGTAGGACGCCAGCGCGCCGGCCGGCAGGTTCGCCGCGCGCCACTGACCTTTGGAGTCGGGCGCCAGCCACTTGGCCAGGTGGCCACTGAGCCAGGAACCCATCATCTGGCTGGCCACCTTGTCGCGCTTGAAGCCTTCGGCCCACTCGCCCGTCCAGGCCACGGTGCGCGCATCGATGCCCGCCACCCGCGCCGCCTTGGCCAACTCGAACGCTTTCACGAAGCGCGGCGAGTCGACCAGCACCTGCCCCTTGTCGCCAAAGTAAATGCCTTCGCCGTCTTTCAGGTTGGCGCGGATAACAATGTCGGCCAGGTCGCTGGCGCCGGCCAACAGATAGGTGCCGGTGGCGGCCTTGAGCTTCTTGCCGGCGGCAATGTACGACTCCCACGAGGCCGTCAGGTCGGCCTCCTTGATGCCCGCCTTGTCCATCAAGTCCTTGCGGTAGAACAGGGTGCCCGGTCCCAGGTCGGCCGGCATGGCGCCCAGGGTGCCGCGCGAACTGGTCGCCTGCACGAAGGTGAACGGCACGAACTGGGCGCGGTACTGCCCTGCCCCGTAAGGCGGCTGCAGCAAATCTTCCATGCCCTTCGATTCGGCGAAGCTGCCGACATAACGGAAATCGATGGCCATCACATCGGGCAGGCGCGCGCCGGCCGCCAGCGCCGTCGTCATCGAGTTATGGTGGTCGTCGATCTGCAGGCTGACCAGCTTGACCTTCACTTGCGGGTACAGCTTTTCCCACAGGGGCAAGGCCGTCTTGACGGCGCGGTCCAGGTCGGGGAACGAGGCGACGGTAATCGTGGCGGGGGCCAGCGCCGGCAGGGCTGCAGCCGGCGGGACGGCTGCGGGCGCGGCGGCCACGCCAAAGGCCAGGGTCAGCGCTGCCAGCGGGGCGGCGCCAAGGATGCTTGACTTCATTATTTCATCTCCGTTTATTGAGCGTCTTCTATCTTGAAAACGTTTTCACAACATGCTTCCATTTAACACCGCAAAGAAATGCAAGTCAACCGAAAAAGTTGTCATTTTTATTGAGGGCAGCATTGCAGTAGGCGCGCCATGGCGCGTGTTCTCCTATGAGAAAGGCGAAAATACGGGCCGTCGGGCTTGCTGTTGTTTTTTGTGAAAACGTTTTCATAAATAGCTTGGCTTAGCGCAGTTGCCGAGGTGCGCCAGCGCGCAAGCTGACGTGCACGGCCAACAATATGTCGGGTTGCGCCCACCCTGGGGGCGTTATCGGCCATTTATGGTAATCTTTCGATGAAAAGGTTTTCAGAACACTGACAACCAGCCATCTTGATACCCAGGAATCACCTTGAACGATAGCGCCCACGCTGCTCCCCCTCCACCCTGCTCGACGTGGCCCGCCAGGCCGGCGTGTCCCCCAGCACCGTTTCGCGCATCCTGAATGGCACGGCCAGGGTGTCCGACGACAAGCGCGACGCCGTGCTGGCGGCGATTGCGCACATGAATTTCGCGCCGAACCAGATGGCGCAGGGATTGAAAAAAGGCCGCTCGATGACCGTCGGCATCGTGGTGCAGGATATTTCCAGCCCCTTCTTCGACGAAAGCCTGCGCGGCGTGGACGATGGCTTGAAAGACACGGGCTATGCGTCCGTCATCGTCAGCGGGCACTGGAATGCGCAGGAGGAAGCCGACCGCATCCGTTTGCTGCTGGCGAGAAAAGTTGACGGCATCATCCTGCTGTCGGGGCGCATCTCGGACGAGAGCGTGCTCGATTTCTCGCAGCAGCGGCCCATCGTTTCGACGGGCCGCGCGCTGGCGACGAAAAGCGCCATTGGCTTCAAACTCGACAATGAATACGGCGCCTACCTGGCCGTGCGCCACCTGGTGGAACTGGGCCACCGCCGCATCGCCTTTGTTGCCGGTCCAGCCAACAACACGGATGCGGCCGAGCGCCTGACGGGCTACCAGCGCGCGCTGCGCGAAGCAGACATCGCCATCGATCCGAAGCTGATGGTGGAAGGAGATTTCCACGAGGCAAGCGGAATGCTGGCCATGAACCATTTATTTGATACGCAGCAGCAATTTAGCGCCGTCTTCGCCGCCAACGACCTGTCCGCCTATGGCGTGCGCCTGTGCCTGTACCGCAAGGGCATCCGCGTGCCCGACGATATCTCGCTCGTCGGTTTCGATGACTTGCCCGGCTCGTCCTACACGACGCCACCGCTGACGACCATCCACCAGCCCCTGTACGACATCGGCCGCATCGCCACCGAAGCGCTGCTGGGCCTGATCAATGGCGAAGCCGTGCAGGCGGCCATTCCGCCACTGGAACTCATCGTACGCGAGACCACCCGCCGCATCCGCTGAGGCTTGCGGTTGGGAACTTTTCCGACCGATTCAGGCGAAACGAGAATCACTACGCCAACGACATCCGCGACGCATGCGGGAATCTGCAGCAATGGCGCATCCGCTTTACAATAGTGGCTCGTTCAGCAAGAATGCCTGCTTCAAGCAAGCTTGGCTCAACCCTCCGGCCACAGGCTGGAAGACTCCGAACACTCACCACAAAGGGACATCACATGGAACATACTCTGCCACCACTGCCGTATGAAATGGACGCTCTGGCGCCGCATATTTCGAAAGAAACCCTGGAATACCACTATGCCAAGCATCACCAGGCGTATGTCACCAACTTGAACAACCTGATCAAGGGCACCGAGTTCGAGAACCTGTCGCTGGAAGAAATCATCAAGAAATCGTCGGGCGGCATCTTCAACAATGCAGCGCAAGTATGGAACCACACCTTCTACTGGAACGGCATGAAGCCGGCCGGCGGCGGCGCGCCTACGGGTGCCGTGGCTGACGCGATCAACGCCAAATGGTCGTCGTTCGACAAGTTCAAGGAAGAATTCACCAAATCGTGCGTGGGCAACTTCGGTTCGGGCTGGACTTGGCTGGTGCAAAAAGCCGACGGCTCCGTCGACATCGTCAACACCTCGAACGCCGGCTGCCCGCTGACCACCGGCGACAAGCCGCTGCTGACCTGCGACGTCTGGGAACACGCCTACTACATCGACTACCGCAACCTGCGCGCCAAGTACGTGGAAACGTTCTGGGGCCTGGTCAACTGGGAATTCGTTGCCAAGAACTTCGCGTAAGCGCGGCTTCCTGTCAACGTAACAGGGGGCGCCAGCGGCATACGCCGCTGCGGCGCCACCCGAAATAAAGCCTGCGCCGCCCCGCGCAGGCTTTTTTTTTTGCCTGCTGAAAGGCGAGGCGCTGCGCTACAATCAGCATCCCGCCACCCCGCCCTGCCCCGATGTCCGCTCATTTGCTGCGCCGCCTGTTGCTTTTGCCCCTGCTGGCGTGCCACCTGCACGCGTGCGCGGCCGCGCCATCACCCCTGCTGTCCGACTACACCCACAACGCCTGGGGCGCCTTGCAAGGCGCGCCCGTCGATGTGCTGAAATTCGCCCAGGGCCAGGATGGCTGGCTGTGGATCGCCACGGCCACCGGCTTGTACCGCTACGATGGCGTGCGCTTCGACCGCGTCGACAGCGTGTACGGCCACCGCTTGCCGTCGAGCAATGTGCTGGGCCTGGCCACGCCGTCGGACGGCGCCGTGTGGGTCGGCTACCGCCTCGGCGGCGTCAGCGTCTTTCGCCAGGGTGGCGCGCGCACCTACAGGGAAGCGGACGGCTTGCCGTCGGGCGCCGTGTTCCATATCGAGGCAGCGCCCGACGGCGCCATCTGGGTCGGCACGCGCGATGGCGCGGCGCGCCTGGCGCCGGGTGCGGACCGCTTCGTCGCGCAGGCCGCCAACGTGGGCCTGCCCGACAAGCGCGTGTACCAGATCCTGTTCGGGCGCGACGGCACGCAATGGATGGGCACCATGCATGGCGTGTATTTCAGGAAGCCGGGCCAGACGCGCTTTTCCCATGCCTGGCCGCGCACCATGCTCACCAGCATGGACGAAGCGCCCGATGGCGCCATCTGGGCCGTCGACAGCCAGAGCAATTACTACCGCGTGCGCACCAGCGCGCCGCGCGGCGATGCGCCCATGCGGCCCGACGCCAGGGGCAACAGCATCCGCTTCGACCGCGCCGGCACCATGTGGCTGATGCAGCCCGATGGCATTGAACGCAAGTTTGACCCTTCCGGCCCCAGCCTGCCGGCCCAGCGCCTGACGCGCCAGAACGGCATCAGCGGCCCGCTGCCGCAAACGTCGTTCCAGGACCGCGAAGGCAATCTGTGGTTCGGCACTTCGACCGGCCTGGACCGGCTGCGGCCGAACCGCCTGCAGACCTTGCCCGTCGCCGTGCCCTTCGACCATCCCGGCATGCTGCCGGGACCCGATGGCGATGTGTGGATCGGCGACTACGTGGGCGACGTGCGCAGCTTTACCGCCGACGGGGTGAAAAAGTGATCTTGCAAGGGGCGCTGGCGGCCAGCCACTGGGCGCCCGACGGCACACTATGGCTGGGCAACGAGCGGGAACTGCACCACCGCGCGCGTAACGGCGCCATGACGCGCGTGGTGCCGCCCGTGCTGGGACTCGATCCGCAGGCGCTGCAGCAAGACCACTCGGGCGCCCTGTGGGCCTCGTTTTCCGGCGGCGGCCTGTTTCGCCTGAGCGGCGGAAAATGGATCGCGAACGGCGGCCTGTCCGGCCTGCCGGCGGTGCTGACCACGGCCATGGCGATCGATGGCGCCGGCACCGTCTGGCTGGGCCATGCCGACAATACGCTCAGCCTGGTGGCCGATGGCCAGCGCGCGGGCGCCGTCAGGCGACTCGGCGCTCCCGAAGGCCTGCAAGTAGGCACCGTGCTGCAGCTGTACCGCGATGGCGAGGCGATGTGGGCCGGCGGCGAAAACGGCGTGGCCCTGTACCGCTCCGGCCGTTTCCACACCTTGCGCGGTGCGCACGGCGCAGCGTTTCGCGGCGTGTCGGGCATCGTGCGCATGCCGGACGGCGACCTGTGGCTGCATGGCGCGGACGGCATCGACCATATCGGCGGCGCCAGCCTGGCAGCGTGGATGCGGGACGGCAGCGCCGTCGTCTCGGAACGCTTCGACGCGCTCGACGGCTTGCAGGGCCATGCTTCGCAGCTGCGCCCTGTTCCTTCGCTGATCCATGCGCCCGATGGCAAGCTGTGGTTTTCCACCTCGGCCACCATCGCCATGCTCGACCCACTGCATATCCGCCGCAATCGCCTGCCGCCGCCCGTGCAAATCCACAGCTTGCTGGCCGATGGCGTGCGTTACGCCCTGGGCGATGGCAAGCCGCAGCACCTGCCGCAAGGCAGCAAGAACCTGCAGATCGGCTTCACGGCCCTGAGCCTGTCGATGCCGGAACGCGTGCGCCTGCGCTACCGGCTGGCGGGCGTGGACGCGGGCTGGCAGGAAGCGGTGGGACGCCGTGATGCGTACTACACCAATCTTGCGCCCGGCAACTACCGCTTCGACGTCACGGCCGCCAACGAAGACGGCGTCTGGAACACGCAGGGAGCAGGACTCGACATCGTCATCGCGCCCGCCTTCGTGCAAACGCCGTGGTTCGTGGTGCTGCTGGCGCTGGGCGCCGCGCTGCTGCTGTATGGCGGCTATGTGCTGCGCATCCGCCACCTGACGCGCAATATGCAGGAACGGCTGCAGGAACGCTTGCAGGAACGCCTGGCGGAACGCTCGCGCATCGCCCGTTCGCTGCACGATACCCTGCTGCAAAGCGTCCAGGGCCTGATCCTGTCCTTCCATGCGCATGCGGACATGCTGCCCAAGGGCACGCGCGAACGGGCGCGCCTCGATAGCACCCTCAACCTGGCCGACCAACTGCTGATCGAAGGCCGCGACCAGATCATGGACTTGCGCGCCTCGGCCGAACCCGACGAACTGCGGCTGGCGCTGCAGCAATTTGGCAAGGGCCTGGCCGAGCACCGCGCGCACGCCTTTACGGTGCATGTCAGCGGCACCTGCCGGCGCCTGCAGCCGCGCGTGCATGACGAGATCTATGCCATCGCGCGCGAAGCACTGTTCAACGCCTCGCGCTATGCCGAGGCGGCAAACATCGTGCTGGAACTCGACTATGCGGACCAGACATTCACCCTGCGCGTGCGCGACGACGGCTGCGGCCTCGATGACGCCGTGGCGCAAACGGGCCAGCGGCCCGGCCACTGGGGCCTGGTCGGCATGCGCGAGCGCGCCGCCGGCATCGGGGCCAGTCTGCGCATCGACAGCCGGCCCGGCGCCGGCACGCAGATCGAAGTGAGCGTGCCGGGCCGTCTAGCCTACTGACGGCGCTGGCGGACGCGCCCGCAAGCGTCCGCGGCCACGACGGGAAGTGTTGTACGATGCGCAAGAGCGCTGCCTTGCTCAACGACTCTAACCCCCACCATTTCCAGAAAGCCCGCCATGAAAAAATGCATCCTTGCCCTGCTCGTGTTTGCCTCCGGTTCCGCCTTTGCCAACTCGGCTTGCGACACGCCGCGCAACGACTTCGACGGCCTGTACTGCCTCAACAAGGTGTACCAGGAAGCGGACAAGGAACTCAACGCCAACTACAAGAAACTTAGCTCCCAGCTCGATGCCGGCGGCAAGCAAAAGCTGAAATCGGGTCAGCTTTCCTGGATCAGCGAGCGCAACGAGCGATGCTCGAAAAAGGATGGCTCGGGCTTCTATGTGAACCTCGATTGCGCCACGCGCACCACCATCGAACGCGCGCAATTCCTGCAGGACCGCGTGCGCGAATGCGTGAGCGCCGGCTGCCAGAACAGCAAACTGTGAGCTGAACCTGCGCGCCATGGCCGCTCCCCACAGGGGCTCACGCCACTACCAAACCGGCTCAGGCCGGCAAGCGGGCCGCCTTGAAGCGCCGCCAGGCCTTGTGCATGCGGCCATCGCTGCCCTGCGCCTGGGCGCGCGCCGCCAGATAGCCGCGCACGAAGGCCGCGTGCTGCCGCAGCCCGTCCTGGGCGGATTGGTCAGCCTGGGCATCGGGCAATTGCTGCAGCAGCCGGTCCGCTACCTGCACATCGTTGAGCCAGCCCAGTTCATCCTGCAGGGCCGACAGCCGCCCCACATACGGTTGCACGGCGCGCGCGACAAATAGCGAGGCAAAAAATTCCGTCGCATACCGCGTCTTCTTGGCCGCGATGCGCACCCGGTGGCGCTGCTGCGGCGTGGCATGCAGCAGGCGCTTGCCACGCTTCACCAGGCGGCGCTGATCCTTGCGCAGGGTAGCGCGGGCAAACGGGCAGATAGACGCGTCCAGGCGCCGCACTTGGCGCACGGAGCAACTGTCGCGCCAGGCGCGCGCCTGCAGCCAGCGCTGCAAGCCCAGCATGCAAGCCGTGTAGCGCGCCGAGGTGACGGCCTGGGCCGCTTGCACGTGCTTGATGCGCGCCTGCGCGTACGCCGCCTCTGACAGCGCCGCCGCATCCGTGGCCGCCTCACCGTCGAGCTGCGCCAGGGTATTACCAGCCAACACATCCCAATCGCGCGCCTCGCCCAGCGCGCCGCCCAGCCAACCGAGTTCGCTCTTCAAGTCGTCCGGCAGCGCCAGCAGGGACTTGAACATGCCCAGCGCCGAGCGCAGACGGCGCAGGCCCACGCGCATCTGGTGCACGCTTTCCACGTCCTCGCCCCCCGCCACGCCATCCTGGTTGCCGCTGACTTGCTCCAGGCAATTGCCGGCGATGGCCAGGAACACTTGCTCCACCGACATCGCCGCGTCCAGCGCCAGGGGCTGCGCCTTGACGGCGCGCAAAGGCTGCGGTGCTGCCAGGCGGTAGCCGCGTTCCGCCTTGCTCATGTGGCCCAGCTGCAGCGGCACGTCTTGCAGCAGGGCCAGCGCCACGTCGAACAGGCTGGCCGCCTGGCCCTGCTTCAACTCCAGTTCGATCTCACTGACGGGCACGCTGCGCGCAACGCCATCCGCGCCGCTTTCAATGACACCCTGGTCCAGCACGCATTCGATCTGGTCGCCCTGTGGCGTGCACAGCTGCCATACGGTACGCTCGATGCGCGTGGTAAACACGGGCTGCAAGGCGTCGCGGATGGCGTCCTGGCGCAGCAGCGCGCGGATGGGCTGCTTGCGGCCGATGGCAGAGTCGAGCGCGGCGAGGTCCGGCTGCGGCCCGGGAACGTCGCCTTCCCATTCGTGGCGGCTATGCAAGCCGCCGCTGACGGTGCCGCCCGCCTTCAGGGTTTGCACCCAGCGCCCATCCACCTGGCGCACGCGCAAGCCGGCCTGGTGGCGGCATAGCTGCAAATCAGGCGTATCGACATAGATATCGTGCATCTGCAGCACCTCTGGCGCTGTTTGTGCAGTCTGCGCCAGCAGCGGGTGTGCGCGCAGACGGGGCGCGTCTTGCGGCGCCAGCAACAGTTTCAATTCGATTTCCATGACCGCTCCTTGCGAGACTCCTGAACGCCCATTGTAAGGCGCGCCAGGTCGCGCGCAAGGAGCACGCACGCTGACCTTGATTTTGCGCCAAAATAAGCGCTTCACTCAGCTTCACTCAACCAGGAGATGCCATGACCTACCACGCCGCCGAGAACCGCTACGACACCATGCAATACCGCACGTGCGGGCGTAGCGGGCTGAAACTGCCGCTGCTGTCCCTGGGACTGTGGCACAACTTTGGCGACAGCAACAACCTGGCTTCCCAGCGCGACATGCTGCGCACGGCCTTCGACCTGGGCATCACGCATTTCGACCTGGCAAATAACTACGGCCCGCCGTATGGCAGTGCGGAAAGCAATTTCGGCAAGCTGCTGCGCGACGACTTTTTACCGTACCGCGATGAACTGATCATTTCCACCAAGGCGGGCTGGGACATGTGGCCGGGCCCGTACGGCCAGGGCGGCGGTTCGCGCAAATACGTGCTGGCCAGCCTGGACCAAAGCTTGCAGCGCCTGGGCCTCGACTATGTCGACATCTTTTACTCGCACCGCTACGACGCCGACACGCCGCTGGAAGAAACCATGGGCGCGCTGGCCACCGCCGTGCAGCAGGGCAAGGCGCTGTACGTGGGCCTGTCGTCGTATTCTCCGCAAAAGACGGCCGAGGCCGCCGCCCTGCTGAAGGAGTGGAAAGTGCCGTGCCTGATCCACCAGCCTGCCTACAATATGCTCAACCGCTGGATCGAGGAAGACGGCTTGCTCGATACCCTGCAGCAAGAAGGCATGGGCTGCATCACGTTCACGGCGCTGGCGCAGGGGCTGCTCAGCGACAAATACCTCGATGGCGTACCGCAAGATGCGCGCGTCAACCGTCCCGGCGGCGGTTCGCTGCTGCAGAAGCACCTGAGCGCGGAAAACCTGGCCCGCGTGCGCGCCCTGAACCAGATCGCCGCCCAGCGGGGGCAAACCCTGGCGCAGATGGCGCTGGCCTGGGTGCTGCGCGATCCCCGCGTCACCTCGACCCTGATCGGCGCGAGCAGCAGCGCGCAAATCCGCGAAAACGTAGCCGCGCTGCAGCAATTGTCGTTCACGGCCGACGAGCTGGCCGCCATCGACGTACAGGCGCGCGAAGGCCATATCAATCTGTGGGAAGGTCCGTCGCGGGCCACTTGAGCAGACATCGCGCCAGGCACTTGTGGCGGCGGCAGCCAGACGCTAGACTGCCGGCTCCACAACACAGCAACTTGCCACAAGGTCTCATGAAAGCTTTACCCGCCCTCACCCTATGTCTGCTGCTCTTTTCGGCCAACACCCACGCGAACAATTATTGCGACTCGCCCCAATGGTCGATCGTGCATAACAAGAGCTACGACGAGGTCATGAAGATCGCCACGAAGCGCGACAAGATCCGCGACGCCGAATGCAGTTTTACCGATGTGATCCTCAGAATCCAGAACCAGGAGGCGGGCATCGAGCGCTATCCGGGAATCCTGCTCATCGCCGACGCACAAGACGAACGCTTCGTCGTCACCAGCCGTGTCGGCGCCTATACCATTTTCAGCTACCGCTATAACGACAAGCGCCTGCTGCAGTTTGCCATGAAGGATCATAGCTGGAAAGAAGGCGAGGAGTTCCAGGCGGGCGCCTACAAGATTACCGGCGTCAAGGAATTCAAGACCTTCACCGGCTTCCCTACCCAATTGCTGGTAGTCCAGACCTTCCAGTTTTATGGCCCGAAGTAACACCACGGCGAAGGCCACCGCGCATCCTGTCGCGTGGCATGCGCATGAACCGCTCCAGTCAGGGTGCCGGACGCGGCAGCAACGCACATAATTCCTGCGCCACCTGCCGGCGCCGTTCAGGCGTGGCAAAGACGCCCACCGCCACCTGCCGGGTAGCATCACGCATATCGTTGATGTGTATCAACTGGCGCGGCCCTTGCGGCACGGCGATGCGCGTGCACCACGGCGAAAAGTGGTAGCGCCGGCAACGCCCGGCGCTGACCTGTTCGATGATCAGCTCGCCGTCGCGCAGGGCGAGGTGTTCATAGTCGCGCGCGTGGCGTACGTAATGCAGCAGGGCGATGGCCACCAGGCCCAGTTCGGCGAACGAAAAGACGGGAATGTACCAGAGGCCGCGCAGCGCAAAGGCAGCGGCAATCGTCAGGGAAAACAGGCATAGCAAGCCGTAGGCGCGCAGCAACTGGCGCGCCGTCAAGGCACTGTGGCGCGCCAACAGCCATTGCGGCTGCTCGCGCGAGTGATCGCGTGGCATGGCGCCTCCCGCACTGTCGCTCCATTACCGCAACTGCCCTCACGGCGGCCGCCAGGTTCAGCCAGATCGCGCCCTGTCAGGCGCCCATCCGCACCAGCGCGTGGCCCACATGCTGCCACCAGTGATCGCGCGACTTGACCTGCTTCAGGCAAGACGTATCGATTTCGGTGGGGAACACGCGATCCTGGCATGCTTTCGTTTCCAGGGCATGGCGCTGGTTTTCCGCCGCCGAAAGGGCCACGACCAGCCAGAACACCAGCGCCAGTAAAATCACCAGCAAACTCCAGGCCAGGTGATTGGTGTTACTTTTTTCGCCAAAAAACTCGCGCGGCCGCGTCTCGCGGTACATCGACATCAAGTCTTTTTCTTTCTCTTCCGACATTTGCGCTTGCATCCTGTGACATCCTATCCTGTGCCGGCCGGCTGGCCATGGCGGCGCGCACGCCCCCTTGTCCACATTTTACGCTGATGGCGCAAGAGAGCCAGTAATTCGTGGCGGCCAGTCGCGGCTGGCAAGCAGGATCAGGGACGCGGCACCTGCGCCTGCGGCGCACGCGGCTTGTCATCGTCCCCTTCCGCCGGCGGCACGGGTACCAGGCGCTCCACATGATCGACGTCGATATCGCCGCCGTCGTGTGTCGCGTTGTGGGGCTCCACGCCGGCCCGGTCGCCCGTGCCGGCCGCATCGCTGTCGTTATCGAGCTCTTCCGCATCCTGGCCAGGCACGCCCTGCATGTCGCTGCCGCTGTCGGAACTGTCGCTGGGCCCAAGCGCGCCCTTGCCATGGCCGCTGCCCAGGACGCGGTCGGGCGTGACGGGCAAATTGTCCGGATCGAGTGTGCTGCCGCTCATGGCTGACTCCCCTTGATAAAAAACCAGCTTACTCCCCTGGTCCAGCCAGCGGCGCACGCCTGCACGGCAGTTCCGCAGGGGAAATGCGGCGGCGCACAAATATTTTCAGAAATTACTTCACAAATGTACTATTCATTGCTATAGTTAATTCAAGTAAGCATCTTCTCATCCAGAAACTGCTTCATCGGCGGCACGGCGCCCACCAGCGCCATGCCGCCGAACCGACCGGTACGTGGCGATCCGGCCCATCCACCCAGCCATCATGCACATTTTGGAGTCTTATCATGCAAGCCAAATCACTCATCGCAGCATTGTTTGCCATCACCACCGCCACCTCGGCTTTCGCCCAAAGCGCCGCGCCTGCCACCAGCCAGCAACTGACGCGCGCTGACGTCACGGCCGAATACATCCGTGCCCGCAACGCCGGCGAAATCGCCACCAGCGAAGTCGACTATCCGAAAATGCCGGCTACCGCCACCAGCAACGTGACGCGCGAGCAAGTCATGGCCGAGTTCTACGCCGCCCGCAAGGCTGGCCTGATCCCGCAAACGGAAGCAGACTTTGATGTCGCGCAAACGGCCAAGCACGTCGTGAAATAAGAAACCAGTCAGCCGGTTTCAGTAGTCAGTAACACACCTCAGTTGCGGCGCAGCACCCCGGGCCACTCCCGGCGCTCACCGCGGCGAGCTGTCAGCATCACCCCAACACGATCTCTCCCGGAGTCCCTGCATGTCCCTGCACCGCCGTTTGCTTGCCGCCAGCCTGATCCTTGCCTTGAGCGCTTGCGCCGACATGGGCCATATCGCGCCGCAATCGGCCTTGCTCGACGCCAACAAATTGCAAGCGAGCCAGGCCATGGATGCCGCCGCCAGCGCCGCCATACAATGGCCGCGCACGCAATGGTGGCAAGACTTGCACGATCCCCAATTGAACCGTTTGATGGACCAGGCGCTGGCCGACAGCCCCACCCTGCGCGGCGCCCAGGCGCGCGTGCGCCAGGCCGAGGCGCTGGCCGGTGCGGCCGAGGACAAGACCCGCCCGCAGGCGGACGCGGCCGTCTCCATCAACCGCGAACTGTATTCGCAGCACGGCAGCACGCCCGCGCCGCTGGCCGGCAACTATGCCTGGCGCAACCAGGCCACCGTCACGGCCTCGTACGACCTGGACCTGTGGGGCCGCAACCGCGCCGCCCTGTCCGCCGCCCTGGGCGACGTGCAGATGGCGTCGGCCGAATCGCAGATGGCCCGCCTGGCCCTGGAAACGGCGCTGGTGCGCACCTACATCCAACTATCGTATGAATTCCAGCTGCAGGATGTGATCGAACGCAGCCTGGCGCAGCGCGCCCGCATCCTCGACATCACGCGCCAGCGCAAGGCCGCCGGCATCGGCACCGACATCGACGTGGCGCAGATCGAAACCACCTTGCCGGCGGGCCGCCGCCAGCTGGAGCAGTCGGCCGAGTCACTGGCCTTGCTGCGCAACCAGCTGGCGGCCCTGGCGGGCAAGGGGCCGGCAGCCGGCGCGGCGCTCACGCGCCCCGTGCTGCGCCTGGACCAGCCGCTGGCCATTCCCGCCGCCCTGCCCGCCGACCTGATCGGCCGCCGGCCCGACATCGCCGCCCAGCGCTGGCGAGTGGAAGCGGCGGCGCAGCGCATCGATGCGGCCAAGGCCGAGTTTTACCCGAACGTCAACTTGGTGGCCTTTGCCGGCTTCCAGGCCTTCGGCTTCAGCCACTTCCTCGACGCCAATTCGCAGATCCGCGGCGCCTCGCCCGCCCTGAGCCTGCCCATCTTTGCCGGCGCCCGCCTGCGCGCCCAGCTGGGCAGCCAGACGGCCGTGTACGACGGCGCCGTGGAGCAGTACAACGCCACCGTCATCAACGCCATGTCGGACGTGGCCAATGCCGTCACCAAGGCACAATCGCTGGCCAGGCAGCACCAGCTGACCGTGCAGGCGCTGGCCACGGCGCAGCGCGCGCGCGACCTGGCGGAAAAGGCGTACAAGGCGGGCATGAGCGACGCCATCAACATGCTCAACACGCAAGTGGCGCTGCTGGCGGAAGAACAGCAGCAGGCGCAGAATGGGGCACGCGAACTCGAGCTGTACGTTTCCTTGATGAATGCACTGGGAGGCGGCATCTAAGCTTGCAATCCTGGCATTGCCCTAGCCCAACAAGATACAATCGGAACTTTATTCACACATGAAGGAATATGACATGACCGCTTTTGACGCCACCTCCAAGCGGCTGCAAAACATCCGCACGCGCATGCCAGGCTTCCCCCATGGAACTGATGCGCCTGTTGCGCATGACGTACCACATTCAAAAAGGCATGAAGGACTTGACCAATGCCGCGCTGAAAAAGCACGACCTGGTCGATGCCAGCTACATGGTGCTGGCCGTGCTGTACGGCACGGACGATGAAACCTCGAACGCCTGCACCCTGGGCATGGCTTGCCATGAAAAGCCGGCCAACCTGACGCGCGTGTGCAACGACCTGGAAACGCGCGGCCTGATCCACCGCGGCACCCGCCCCGGCGACCGCCGCTCGGTGATGATCTCGCTGACCGACAAGGGCCGCGCCCTGATCGAGACGGCGCTGCCCGACGTGTATCAGGAAACCTCGGCCCTGTACGAGGGGTTCACGGACGAAGAGCTGCAAGTACTCGACAAGCTGTACATGCGCCAGTTGCGCAACCTGAACAATCTCAACAACCAGAACTGATAGCCTATCGATGACGCCAGCCACAGCAACAACACCTACATCTGGCGCCCTGACGCGGGCGGCCCATTGGCTGGCGCTGGCGCTGCAGGACTGGCGCACGACGGAAGGCGAACGCTGGATCTACGTCGGCAAGACCCTCATCGCGTCGTTCTGCGCCCTGTGGCTGGCCTACCGCCTGGGCCTCGATTCGCCCAGCACGGCGATGACCACCACCATCATCCTGGCCCTGCCCAGCAGCGGCATGGTGCTGGAAAAAGCTTTTACCGCCTGTGCGGTACCCTGCTGGGATGCACGGCCGCGCTGACCCTGATCGGCCTGTTCCCGCAGCAGCCCGTGCTGCTGTTCGCCGGCCTGGCCCTGTGGGTGGGCCTGTGCACGAGCGGCTCGGCCCTGCACCGCAACGCGCAGTCGTACGTGTACGTGCTGGCCGGCTACACGGCCTGCATGATCGTGTTGCCCGCCATCGAGCAGCCGATGCAGGTGTTCGCGCTGGCCGTCACGCGCGTGGCCGAAGTGAGCCTGGGCATCATCTGCTCGGCAGCCGTGTCCAGCGTGCTGCTGCCGCGCCACCAGGGCACGCAGGTGATGCGAACGGTGCAGGCACGCTACGGCAAATTCCTCTCCTTTTGCCAGGACGTGCTGCAGCAAAATCTCACGCCGGCACAGGTGGAACTGACGCATTTGCAGTTTGCCGCCGACGTGGCGGCGCTGGAACTGGGCCGCTCGGCCGCCCTGTTCGAAGTCACCAGCAAAGTGAGCCACGTGCGCGCGCAAAACCGCAAGCTGCATGCCTTCAACGCCACCTTCATGACGGCGCTGACCACCTTCTATACCTTCCACCGCCTGTTCGACCGCCTGCAGCGCGATGGCGAGACCCAGGTCATGCAGGCCTGCGCGCCCCTGTACGCCATCGTCGCCGAAGCGCTGCAAACCACGCCTTCGCAAGACTCGCTCGACACCATGCAGCAGCATCTGCAAACGGCGCTGGGCCAGGCGCGCATGGACATCGATAGCGCGACCATCGTGCATGCGCAGCGCATCGATTTCGACACCGTCTGCGAACTGCTGGAACGCTTCGCGCGCGACATGAGCCGCTTTCATGAAGTGTATTTCAGCCTGGTGCACGATACGCCGCTCGATGTGAGCACGCCGCAGGCGTATGCGCCGAAGACGCCGCCCGCGCTGGTGATCGCCAGCGGCGCGCGCGCCGGCATCAGCCTGGCCCTGCTGGCCCTGGGCGCCTACTTCCTGGCCTGGCCCTACGCCAGCACGGCGATGCTGATGGCGGCCGTGTTCTGCGCGCTGGCCTCATCCTCGCCGCGCCCCATCATGATGGTCCGCCAGGTGCTGGCAGGCTTCCTCATCGCCATGCCGCTGTCGCTCGTTTGCGTGTATTTCGTGCTGGTGCACGGAGACGGCTTTCCCATGCTGGTACTGAGCTTTGCGCCGTTCCTGGCCGTCGGCCTGTATCTGATGACGAATCCGGCCAAGCTGGGCGTGGGCCTGGGCGTGTCGACCTTCATCACGCAGATGGCGCCGACGAATCTGATGCACGTCGACGGCGCGGCTTTTCTCAACACGGGCATGGCCCTGATCGTCGGCCTGATGCTGGCCGCCCTCGTGTTTGCCGTGCTGCTGCCCGAGCACACGATGGGCCACAAGGACCATATCGGCCCGGCCCTGTGGCGTGAAGCACTGCATGCGTGCACGGCGCCCGCGCGGCGCGTGAAACACCGTTTCGACAACCGCGTGCGCGACTTGCTCAGCCAGCTCAATGCGGCGGCCGGACCGGCGCCGGGTGTCGCCACGCGCGCCGTCGTGCGCCAGGCCTTGACCCTGCTGGAAATCGGCCACTCGGTGATCGAATTGCGCGAACTGATTGCGACCGCCCGGCCAGGCGCCACGCGCCACGCGCTGCAGCAGTGCGTGGACCACATCGCCACCTGGCTGCGCACGCGCAGCGACACGGCATTGCAGGCGGCGCTGGCGGCCACCCTGCAGGCGGGCGCCGTGGTGCGCGCGGCGCAGACGGAAGCGGGTGCGACACCAGAACGCAAGCAGGAGCAAGACCTGCGCCTGCAGACGGCATTGGCCGACCTGCATTCAATCTACACTTCATTGCTCGACCATATGGCGCCTGGCGCCGGAGACTCCCATGCCGCGTGAATTCGCCCTGTTCGGAATTCTGATTCCTACCCTGCTGCCCCTGTTCATCCTCAGCATCGGCCTGCAAACCCTGCTTGACCGCGTGCTGGGCTGGCTGGGCGTGTACCGCATGGTGTGGCACCCGTCGCTGGCGCGGCTGTGCATCTTCATCGCCATCTTCGGCGCGCTGGCTTTATCGCTGTACAAATAACGCTCAAATAAAAAAAATGTTCAATCCAATCAAGGAAGGGCTGCCGACATGGTAACCAAACTGACCCGCTATGCCATCACCCTGCTGCTATTGGCCGCAGCCCTCTGGATAGGCAAGACCGTCTGGGACCGCTACATGGAGTCGCCGTGGACGCGCGACGGCCGCATCAAGGCCGATATCGTCAACATCAGCGCCGACGTGGCCGGCACCGTCACGGACGTGCTGGTGCGCGACAACCAGGTGGTGCAAAAGGGAGATATCCTGTTCGTCGTCGACAAGGAACGCTATGCGAGCGCGCTGGCGCAAGCCGACGCCGTGCTGGCCGCGCAAAAGACGGAACAGGGCCGCCGCGGCAAGGAAGCGCAGCGCCGCGCCAATCTCGACGCCAGCATCATCTCGACGGAAAGCCGCGAAAGCGCGGCGTTCGCCGCCAGCTCGGCCTCGTCGCAGGTGCAGGCGGCGCTGGCCGCCCGCGCGCTGGCGCAATTGAACCTGGAACGCACCACCGTGCGCGCCCCCGTCAGCGGCTACGTGACGAACCTGAACGTGCACAAGGGCGATTTCGCTGCCGTCGGCGCGGCCAAGCTGGCCGTCATCGACAGCGCCTCGTACTATGTCGTCGGCTATTTCGAAGAGACCAAGCTGGGCATGCTGGCGCAGGACGACAAGGCGGAAATGAATCTGATGAGCGGCGGCACCCTGCATGGCCATATCGAGAGCATCGCGCGCGGCATCACCGACCGCGACGCCGCCACGGGCCGTGAACTGCTGGCCGACGTCAATCCCACCTTCAACTGGGTGCGCCTGGCGCAGCGCGTGCCCGTGCGCATCCACATCGACGAACAGCCGAAGGGGCAACTGCTGGTGGCCGGCACCACCTGCACCGTGGTGATCACGCCACATTCGGCACCCCAGCCAGCGCCTGCTTCCAGGCCAGCGCTCGCGCACCCGGCATGAGCCGCGGCGGCGCCGGGCGCCTGGCGGAAATCGCCCTGTTCCTCGACGCCGCAATGCTGGGCAGCTTTTCCGCCGCCGGCCGCAAGCACGGCCTGTCGCCGGCCGCCGCCAGCGCCGCCATCGCGCGCCTGGAAACGGCGCTGGGCGTCACCCTGTTCGAACGCACCACGCGCCAGCTGCGCCTGACGGAAGAAGGCCAGCACTACCGCCACTACAGCGAACAGGCGCTGGACTTGCTGGCGCAGGCGGAAGACGGCTTGCATGCGGGCGGCGGCGCCGTGCACGGCATCGTGCGCATCTCGGCGCCGTCCGACATCGGCCGCCTGCTGCTGCTGCCCATGCTCGACCGCTTTGCCGCGCTGCACCCGCAGGTGCGCCATGCGCTGACCCTGACGGACGCCACGGCCAACCTGGTGCAGGACGACATCGACCTGGCCATCCGCTACGGCGAGCTGCCCGACAGCGAGATGGTGGCGCGCCTGCTGCATCCGGGCCGGCGCGTCGTGTGCGTGGCGCCCGCGCTGGCCGCCAAGGTCGGCGTGCCGGCCGTGCCGCGCGACCTGGCGTCGCTGCCCACCCTCGTGCTCACGACGGGCGATGGCGCGCCGCAGGAATGGCGCTACCGTGAAGAGGGCAAGCGCCACAGCCTGCGCCTGCAGGGGGACTGGCACAGCAACGACGGCGAAATCATCCGCCGCTGGGCCGTGGCCGGCCATGGCTATGCCTACAAATCCCTGCTCGACATCGCTGATGACCTGCGCGCGGGGCGCTTGCAAACGGTGCTCGACGATTACTTTGCCGATAGCGTCCCCCTGAACCTGCTGTACCGGCGCAGCCGCTTCCAGCCGCCGCGCATCGCCCTGCTGGCCGACTTCCTGCTGCGGCAGTTCGCCGCCCTGCCGGCGCACGCCTAGCGGACCAGCATCAGGGCGGCAGCACGCCCAGCTGGCGCAGCAGGGTCAGATTGTCTTCCAGGTGCCAGTTGTCGCTGATGCGCCCCTGCGCATTGACCTTGTACAAATCAAACGCATGAAAATCGATGGCCTGGCCCTGCCCCTGCAAGGGGCCCTGCGGCGTGGGGAAGACGCCCGTGAAGCGGCCCGTGAAATGCAGCCGCAGGCTGACCCGGTCGCCGGCCACCAGCATGTCGTCGATGGCCACCTGCAAGTCCGGCACGGCCGCGTGAAAGACTTGCGAGGCTTGCAGCGGGCCGGCCAGTCCCTGCGGGCGGCCGTCGGGCAAGGTGCGGTCGATAAAATCCTCGGCCAGCGCCAGGCGCGCCAGGGCCGGGTCGCCGCTCTGCCAGAACGCGGCATAGCGGCGCGCGGCCAGCGCCACCCTGGCGTCGACTTTGGCGCCGGACAGGTGGGCCGGCATGGGCAGGTTGGCGGCGGCATGGGCCGGCGCGGCGGCCAGCAGCGACAGGGCCAGGATGACGGGAGCAATAACAGGTGCGGGCATGGTAAATCCAGGTTGGTTGATCGGCGTGCGCATGGCACATCGCCATTCTGGACTCGCTTGCCACATTTGATAATTAGCCCAGCGCTTGAAGCAATTGCTTGCAGCAGTTGAAAATAAGTTGAAAATCAGCGGCCGCCTGCCACGTCGAGGATGCTGCCCGTCACATACGTCGCGCCCGGCCCCAGCAGGTACAGGATGGCGTCGGCGATTTCTTCCGGCTGGCCGCCCCGCTGCATCGGCACGCCGGACGCCAGGCGCGACACCCGTCCCGGCTCGCCACCGGAAGCGTGGATGTCCGTGTAGATGATGCCGGGCCGCACGCCGTTGACGCGTATGCCCTCGGCCGCCACTTCCTTCGCCAGTCCCATGGTCAAGGTATCGACGGCGCCTTTCGAGGCCGCGTAATCGATGTATTCTCCCGGGGAGCCGATGCGCGCGGCCACCGACGAAACATTCACGATGCGCCCGCCCTGCCCGCCGTTGGCCGTCGACATGCGCCGCACGGCTTGCTGGCAGCACAGGAAATAACTGATCACGTTGGTGCGCAGCACGCGCTCGAGGCGCTGCGCGGAAATGTCGACGAGCCGGCATTTCTGTTCCAGCACGCCCACATTGTTGACCAGCGCCGTGAGCGTGCCCAGGCGCGCATCGACTTCGCCAAACAAACGCGCCACGTCGGCTTCATCGCCCACGTCGGCCTGCACGGCGATGGCCTCGCCCCCGCCAGCCACGATGCGCGCGCACAGCTCATCGGCAGCCTGTGCCTCGCGCACATAGTTGACGCAGACGGCATAGCCCTGGCGCGCCGCCAACAGCGCCGTCGCCGCGCCGATGCCGCGGCTGCTGCCGGTAATCAAGATCACTTCCTTCATTGTCCCTCCTCGATGGTTGTGACTGCATCATACGCGGACGAAAAAAAACCCGCGCAAGGCGGGTTTTTTCAAGCGTTCGGCTAAGGCCTGAAATGTGTCATGGCATACGTCAAGTGCTGCCACCAGTGCTCGCGCGACTGCACGGACGCCAGGCATTTCGCGTCGACCTCGTTCTTGAACGCGGGGTCCACGCAAGCCTTGGTGACCAGCGCATTGCGCTGGTTTTCCACGTTGACGACGGCAAGCGCCAGCCACGCCACGAGGGCGAGGGCCAGTACGCACAAGGTCCAGGGCAGCTGTTTCATGATGTCTCCGCTTACTTCTTCGCTGGCGCGGGAGCGCGCTCTTTCAGGACGCGCGCCACCAGTTCATCCATCACGCGCAGGGTCGCTGTCTGAGTCTGCGGCTCGGACTGGCCCGGACGCGACAGCTGCGCCGGCGACGTGACGAAACGGCCATCGATGACGATGGTCGGCGCACTGTCGATCTTGCTGGCAGTGATCAGCTGCTCGTTGCGTTTCAGCTTGGTCTGCACGCCGAAGGAATTGAACATGTCCAGGTATTTCGCCTTGTCGATGCCGTTCTTCACCAGCAGCTCGAGGATGGCGTCATCGCGGTTCAGGCGGTTGCGCTCAACGTGGATGGCGCGGAAGATCTTGTCGTGGAACTGGTCCAGCTGGCCCATCGCCTCCAAGGTGGCATAAGCGTGCGCCTGCGGATCTTTCGGGCCATTGGCGGCCAGGTGAATGCGGCGGAAGGCGATCTTGTCACCCTGCTTCTTGACCCAGTCATGCATCAACGGATCGAGCGCATAGCAATGCGGGCAGGAATACATGAAGTACTCCACCACTTCCACCTTCTTGCCCGTGTCCGTACGCACTGGCGTCGGGAGCGTGGTGAAGCCGGTATCGGCCGCCATGGCGCCGCCGGTGGCTGCCACCAGGGTGACGGCGGCAAGCAGGGGACGCAAGAAACGCAGAAAACGCATAATAATCCTTCATCATAAAGTGGTCGTGAACGGGGCGAGATTACCACTTTTTGCACTGTCTATCGAAGCCCGGGCGGAAAAAAGGCACTTTTACGCGCCCCGTTTGCGTCTGATTAAGCCGCTCTTAAGCGCCGTTGCGCCTCTGCCTCAGAAATGGTAGTGCGCCGACACGCGCAGCTGGCGCGCGTCATTGAGGTAAATGCTGGAGCGGCAGCCCGGCGCATCGCCGTAATGGCGGCGGTTGGCCAGGTTGCTGCCGGCCAGTTCCAGCTCCCAGGCGCCCAGCTTGCGCGCATAGCGCGCGTCCACGGTGGCGAAGGCGGGCACTTGCGCCAGGCAGCTGCTGGCGAAATCGGGGCCATAGCGCAGGGCGCGCAACCACTGCACGCCCACGTCGCCACTGGCACCGCCCTGCCCCGTCCAGTACAGGCGCAGGCTGGTCAGGGTTTTCGGCACGAGGGCGATATCCGGGCCGTCGTAGGCGTAATCGTCGTAGCGCGCATGCACTTGCCGCAGCTGAGCGTCGAGGCGCCAGTCGCGCGCCAGCGCCATGCTGGCCTCGATGGCGATGCCGTCGCGGCGCGAAGGGTCAAGGTTGCCCGCAAAGCCCAGCTGGCCCAGGCTCTGGTCGAAGACGATCTGGTTGCTCAGGCGCTCGCTGAACACGCGCACGGAAGCGCTGCGCGCCGCGTCGCCGAAGGTGGCGCCCACCTCCATGTCGCGCCGCAGCTGGCCCGCCAGGGGACGGTAGCCGGCGCTGGTATAGCCATCGTCGTCGATGCGGTAACTGCGCGCGGCCTTGGCGTACACGCTCAGTTGCGGGCGCAGTAGCAGGCTGCCCTGCAAATCCCAGGCATTCTGGTTTTCCCAGTCGCTGCCGCCGGCGGGCATGTCGGCGGGATCGAGCTGGAACTGTTCATGCCGCAGCCCCAGCAGCAGGCGCGGCGCATACGGGCCGCCGAAGGCCAGTTCCTCGCGCAGCAGCAGCGCGCGCGAGTACTGGCGGCGCTGCCCATCGCCATCGCGGCCCGAGCGCCGCTGCCACTGCATCAGGTCCAGGCCCACTTCCGTATCCGTGCCCACGCCGCCCACCTTGCCGTAATGGCGCAGGCGGGGCGCCACTTGCCGACGGCGGCTGCTGTACCGCGATTCGCTGCTGCCGTCCTCGCCCGCATAGCGGGCCGTGGCGCGCTTTTCCCGCTGCGACAGTTCCACGCCCAGCTCGAACTTGCCGACGTAGCGCTGCACGAAGGCGCTGGTGCGCCGCACCTCATAGCGGTACAGGTCTTCCGGGCGGGCCGCCAGCAAGGCCAGGAACGGCGCCTCGGGCGCGGGATAGCGGGTGTCCTGGTTCAGCTGGTCGGCGCTGAAGCCGAAGCGGCCCTGGCGCACCTTCCATTCCGCGCCGCCGCTGAAGCCGCGCTGGTGAAACACGCTGCCATCGCGGTAATTGCCGTTGCGCAGCCCGTCCATGGCCACATCGAGCGTCATGCCGCCCTGGTCGCGCGACAGGGCGCCGCGCACGCTGTGCTGGCCGCCCTGCGCCAGCTCGGCGGACAAGTCGCCATGCGTGACGCCGGCCGCGCCGCCATCCACGCCTTCCTGCGCGCACGCCGGCATGGCCAGGGCGCACAGCAGCAAGGCGCGCATGGCAATGGTCAGGGCGGGAGGGACAGGCATCATGGCGGCAGGCTTAAGGCGTCACCGCGGCGCGGACGCACGCGAGTGGGGCGGATAGGATGGCAAAAGCGAATCATTATACGCACGGCGCACGGCGCCGCAACAGCCGGCGGGGCTGCTTACACAACTTATTGCTTATTTGTAATTTTTATGGGTATATTAACGAGCGCCCGGCGATCCTGGGCGCAGCCGACTGCATTTAAAAATCAACAATAAGAAGTCACTGTGGGAGTCACGCATGGAAAGTCGTAGCAGAACGCGCCAGGGCCCGCCAAGTCCCCGCGGCACACGCCGCAGCATTGGTTTTTTCCCCATCTCGGGCAAGCTCAAAGCCCTTTCCATCACCGCCCTGCTGCTGGCCGGCCTTGCCCTGCAGGCCGACCTGTTCGCCCAGCCGGGCCAAGGCAAGCCGGCCGGCGCGCCCATGCCGCTGGCGCCGTCCGCCGACGGCATCGCCCTGGCGTCGCCGCACGCGTCGGCCGTCAGCACGCCCAGCGCCAGCAACGCCTGGGGCGGTGCGCGCACGGGCCCGCAAGCGACCCTGTCGGACCGCGTGGTCGACTACCAGATCGAAGCGACGCTCGATCCCGTCAAGCACACCATAGCCGGCCAGCAGAAACTGCGCTGGCGCAACCGCAGCGCGCAAGCCGTCAGCAGCGTGTACCTGCACCTGTACCTGAATGCGTTCGAAGGCGAACATTCGACCTTCTTCACCGAGAAGCGCAAGCTCGATACGGGCTTCCGCTCGGGCGTCGACACGCGCGACGGCGAGTGGGGCTACATCGAACTACGCAGCATGACGCAGAACGGCGCCAAGGCGCCCTGGCATTTCGTCCAGCCTGACAACGGCCCGGCCACCGACCGCACGGTCGTGCGCGTCGACTTGCCGCAGGCCGTCGCGCCGGGCGCCGAGACGACGCTCGACATCCGCTTCTTCGACCAACTGCCGCGCGTCATCGCGCGCACCGGCTATTTCGGCAGCTTCCACCTGGTGGGCCAGTGGTTCCCCAAGATCGCCGTGCTGGAACTGCCCGGCGAACGGGGCGCCACCGCGCCGCGCTGGAACGCGCATGAATTCCACCTCAATTCGGAGTTCTACGCCGATTTCGGCAACTATGACGTGAAGTTGACCGTGCCCAAGGAGTACACGGTGGGCGCCACGGGCGAACTGCAGGGCGCGCCGCAGGAAAAGAACGGCATGCTCACGCATCACTATGTGCAGGGCGACGTGCACGATTTCGCCTGGACGGCCGACAAGCGCAGCGCGCAGCCACTGACGGGCAACTGGAGCGGTCCTGGCAGCCCGCCCGTGACCATCAAGGTGCTGTACCCGCCCGAGTACGCATCGAACGCGGCGCCCGCGCTGCAGGCGGCCAAGGACTCGCTCACGTATTTCTCGCGCACCCTGGGCCCGTATCCGTACAAGACGCTGACGGTGGTGATTCCGCCGTTTAATGCGGCCGAAGCGGGCGGCATGGAATATCCGACCTTCATCACCGCCTCGAGCTACGCCAAGCTGCAGCCGAAGACCATTCCCGAATTCGGCCTCGATTTCGTCACCATCCACGAATTCGGCCATGGCTATTTCTATGGCATCCTGGCCTCGAACGAGTTCGAGGAACCCATCCTCGACGAAGGCTTGAACGAGTACTGGGACCAGCGCATGCTGGCGCGCGCGGCCAGGATATCCACGCCACCACGCCCCTGCTCAAGCGCCTGGGCTTCGGTCCCGCCTTCAAGGTCTTCGAGTTCGAGCGCATGGCCGCACCGCGCCAGGATGCGGCCGACCCGCTGGGCCAGAACGCGTGGAACCGCCTGCAGGGCGTTGGCCCCGTCTACAGCCGCACGGCCATCACCATGCGCGACCTGGAAGCGCGGATCGGCAGCGAAGCCATGGAACGGGGCTTCAAGGCCTACTACGAACAGTGGAAATTCCGCCACCCGAGCGTGGCCGACCTGCGCGAAACGCTGGCCGAGGCGACGGGTCAGCGGCGCATCGTGGAACAGGTCTTCGCGCAGCAAGTCTATGCCAGCGCGAATATCGACGACCGCATCGGTACCTTCACCAGCGAAGAGCAGACGCCGCTGGCCGGCATGGCGCTGGTGAACGGCAAGCGCGTGGAACACACGGCCGAGGCGCTGGAAAAAGAGGAGAAAAAAGTACGCGATGCGTGGGACAAGGCGCATCCGGACGCCAAGCCCGGCACGGGCCCGTATCCCTACCGGACCAGCGTGGTCTTGCGCCGCCGCGGCGCGCCCGTGCCGCAAGTGCTGCTGGTGAAGTTCGCCGACGGCACCTCCGAGCGCGTGGTCTGGGACAACGACCAGCTGTGGCAGCGCTACACGTGGAGCAAGCCCGTAAAAGCTGTCTCGGCCGAACTCGATCCCGACCGCGTGCACTACCTCGACGTCAACAAGCTCGATGACAGCCGCACCCTGAAGGCCGATACCTCGGCCGCGCGGCGCTGGAGCGTCGACCTTGCCGCCGCCTTCCAATACCTCCTTTCCCTGATTGCCATCGTATGAGCGCCACTTCCACGACACGGGCCAGCGGCCTGACCCTGACCACGCGCGCCAGCCGCGCCGCCCTGCAATGGCGCTTGCTGCTGCTGTGGGCGGGCCTGCTGCTGATCCCCACCATCCTTGCCGTCATTCCCCTCTGGCGTACCTTGAGCGCCAGCCTCGATAACGCCGTGCATGCGGCGGCCCTGGCGCACAAGCTCGACCTGATGACCCTGGGCGACCTGGTGGCCAATGCGGGACGCAACGGCGCCGCCATCAGCCAGGCCACCATCACCGGCATCGTCCTGGCCTTGCTGCTGTCGCCGCTGTTGAGCGGCCTGGTGGTGACTGCCGCGCGCGCGCCTGCGCCACTGGGCTTCGGCCCCCTGCTGACGGGCGCCTTCAGCGAGTACGGCCGCATGCTGCGCATGCTGCTGTGGAGCATCGTGCCGCTGGGCGTGGCGCTGGCCATCGGCGCCGGCGCACTGAAACTGGCCGACAAGCACGCGGCAAAAGCCATCCTGGAAGCCGATGCCGACCTGGTCCGTCACCTGGCCTTGCTGCTCACGGGCTTGCTGTTCCTGCTGGCCTGCGCCACGCTCGACGCCGGCCGCGCGGCGCTGGCCGTCGACCGTCGTCGCAGCTCGGCCGTCAAGGCCTGGTGGCGGGGACTGGGCATGCTGCGCCGGCGTCCGCTGGCCTGTCTGGCCATCTACCTCGTCATCACCTTGCTGGGACTGGCGCTGTATGCGCTGCTGGGCGTGGCGCGCCTGAACCTGGCCGCGCCCGGTCCACTGGCCATCGTGGCCGGCTTGCTGGTGACGCAGCTGGCAGCGCTGGTGCTGGCGTGGATGCGCAGCGCGCGCCTGTTCGCGCTGATCGACGTCAAGCGCTCTCTCGGCTAGTCAGGCCCCAGGCGCCCTTCATCGGCCAGGAAGTCGATGAAGGTGCGCACTTTCGAGGACAGGTAGCGGCGGCTCGTGTAGACGGCGTACACCTTGCCGCCCGCCAGCTTGAAATCATTGAAGAGGCGCACCAGCCGCCCCGCCGCCAGGTCGGCATCCGTCTGCCACGACGGCAGCAGGGCGATGCCCATGCCGTCGAGCGCGGCCGCGTGCAGCAAGCTTTCGTTATTGCATTGCAGCACGGGCGAGAACTTTACCGTCTCGTGTCCCTGCGGCCCGTCGAAAGCCAGTTCATTTCCATTTGACAACAAGGAATAGCTGATCATGGCGTGCCGCGCCAGGTCCTGCGGCGTTTGCGGGTGGCCCGCGCGCGCCAGGTAGGCGGGCGCGGCCACCAGGTGAAAAGCGATGCTGCCGATGGGCCGCGCGATCAGGGTCGGCGACGGCGCCTGGCTCACGCGCAGGGCAAGGTCAAAGCCCTCTTCCACCAGGTTGACCACTCTTCCGCTCAAGTCGATGTCGAACGTCACTTCCGGAAAGCGCTCGCGGTAGGCTGCCAGGGTGCGCGTAAAGATGGCGTTGGCGAACCAGACGGGGGCGCTCAGGCGCAGCATGCCGCGCGGAACCACCGTCGTGCGGCCGACGGTCGCTTCCACCTCGTCGAGATTGTCGAGCATGTCGCGGCACTGTTCAAAATACACTTTGCCGATTTCCGTCAGGCTCAGGTGACGGCTGCTGCGGTTCAGCAGCCGCGCGCCCAGGTGGCGCTCCAGGTGCATCACATGCTTGCTGACCATGGCCGGCGACAGATCCAGGCGCTCGCTGGCGCGCACAAAACTGTCCAGTTCCACCACGGCGCGAAACACGCGCATGCTGCGCAAGGTATCCATGACGGCCCAATCATCAACAAAATGGAAATGATATATCAATAATTGCGATCTTGATCAACTGACTGCGTATGACTATCATCGATAGCATCAGTCATTCCACTCCGGAGCCGCCATGCAAGAGCACACCTTCCCCACCTATTTCCTGTCGCACGGCGGCGGCCCGTGGCCGTTCATGAAAGATCAGTTCGGCGGCCGCTACGACGTGCTCGAAGCGTCCCTGCAGGATATCCCGCGCCAGGTCGGTGCGCGGCCGAAAGCCGTGCTGGTGGTCACGGCGCACTGGGAAGGGCCGCAATTTCTCGTCTCGGCCAATCCCCGGCCGGGCATGATCTACGATTATTCGGGCTTTCCGCCGCACACGTATCAGATCCAGTACCCGGCGCCCGGTGCGCCGGAACTGGCCGCGCAGGTAAAACAGTTGCTCGACGCAGCCGGCCATCCGGCGCGCCTGGACCACGAGCGGGGCTTCGACCACGGCACCTTCAGCGCCCTGTTCCCCATCTACCCGCAAGCGGACATGCCGCTGGTGCAATTGTCGCTGAAACACGGCTACGATCCGCTCACGCACGTCGAGGTGGGCCGCGCACTGGCCAGTTTGCGCCGGCAAGGTGTGCTGATACTCGGCAGCGGCCTCAGTTACCATAACCTGCGCCAGTTCGGCCAGGCGGGCGCCGTCGCCTCGCACCAGTTCGACGCCTGGCTGCGCCAGGCGATGGCTCTGCCGCCGCAGCAGCGGCTGGCGCAATTGCTGGCCTGGGACCAGGCGCCGGGTGCGCGCCAGGCCCATCCGCAGGAAGACCACTTGCTGCCGCTGATGGTGGCGCTGGGCGCGGCCGAACAGGACGCGGCGCACGTCGTGTACCACGAGGAGGATTTCTTTGGGGCGCTGGCGGTCACCAGCTTCAGGTTTGGAGTAGGCGAGGCCGCATAAAAAAAGCGCCGCGACAGTGATGTCGCGGCGCTTTTTGCATGGGTGTCATTTGATTTACGTGCCGCGCTTGCCCCGCGCCGCATTCTTCGCCTTTTCAGCGGCGATCTCCGCTGCCTTGGCCGCTTTTTCCGCCATCTCGGCGGCGTGCTGGGCCAGCAGGGCCGCGCGCGTGTCCGGTGTTTCCAGCGAAATGCGTCCCAAGATGCCGCTGCGGTAGTCGAGCAGCAAGGTGTGCGACGCTTTCTCGAAATCGTAGTCGCCGCCCTTGATGCGGAAGCCGCGCTTGGCGGCGATGCCCTCGACCACGCCGATGGCGTCGACTTCATCGACCTTGGTGCCGTAGCGGGCCGCCAGCAAGTCCGGGTAGCGCTTGAGCAACTCCTCGGCCAGGAACACGGCCACTTCCTCTTCGATCAGCGCGTTCGAGCCGATGGCGTGGCTGGCCGCCAGCATCAGGCCATCGCTGGGGATGGCGATCTTTGGCCACAGCATGCCGGGCGTGTCGACGAGGATGGTGTTCTTGTCCAGGTACAGCTTTTGCTGCATTTTCGTCACGGCCGGCTCGTCGCCCACCTTGGCCACGCGCTTTTTCAGCAGCGCATTCATCAGGGTCGACTTGCCCACGTTGGGGATGCCCATGATCATGATACGCAGCGGCTTCGTCGGCACGCCACGGTGCGGCGCCAGCGATTTGGCCAAGTCCGGAATGCGCGCCACGTCGCCCGGCTTCTTGGTCGTCATCGCATACGCGGTCACGCCTTCCTGGGCATTGAAATAGGCCACCCAGGCGGCGGTCGCGGCAGGATCGGCCAGGTCAGTCTTGTTGAGGATTTTCAGGCAAGGACGCTGGCGGAACAGGCGCAGCTCGTCCACCATGGGATTGCAGCTGGCTGCCGGCAGGCGCGCGTCCACCACTTCAATCACCAGATCGGTGTTTTCCATGGTCTCGGCCGCTTTCTTGCGGGCCGCGTTCATGTGTCCTGGGTACCATTGTATCGCCATGCTCTTGCTTTCAAAATCGTTCGGTCAATCCGCTATTTTACGTGGTTGCCGCCACGACGTCCCATTTTCCGCCGCCAGCATCAGCCGTGCGACATGAACGAGACAATTGGTGATAATTTGGCAGTTACATGAATGATAAGATCCGCAGTCCGTCCAGCCTGGACGGTTTCCCATCGCACGCTTAACCTGGCACGCATTCCATGCACGTTCCCCGCTTTTGCCTCCTCGCCTCCCTTTACGCCAGCCTGCTGCCCGCCATGGCCCAGGAACAAGCGGCGCTGCCGGGCGACGCGGCGCACCAGGAAATGCAGCAGATTGTCGATGTGCAAGGCACGCGCGATCCCGACCTGCGTCCCTACCGCACCATGCTTAAGGGACTCGACGCGTATGCCGATTACCAGCGCCTGGCGCCTGGCGCGCCGCTGCGCTTCATGCTGATCCCCGCCACGCCCCAGGCCAGGCTCGATGGCGTGACCCTGCACCTGTCGGCCGACAACCTGTCGATCCCCGTGCCGCTGGCAGCGGACGGCGGCTTCACCTTGTCGCGCGACAAGACCGCCTACGATGCGAATGCCGACCTAGTCAGCAACAAGAAGCGCGACACCTTGCGCTGGCGCGCCGACATCCACACGCCGGGCTTGCCCCAGAATGTGCGCCGCCTGGGCGACTTGCGCCTGGAATGCGAAATCCGCTGGGCCGTCGAGCAGGATGATCTGCCCTTTGTCCGGCGCAACCTGTTCCGCCTGGCGGGCGGGCCATGCCACTCGTCGCTGATCCACGTGCCGTTTCCCGTGGTACGCAAGCTGATTGCCGTGCAGGCGCGCTCGGGCGAGCGCACGCTGGACATCCGCGTCACGCAAGACCGGCAGCGCTACGTGCCGCCGCTGCATGACGTGAACTGGGACGACAATACCCTGCTGACCCTGACCTATGCCGACGACGGCAACATGGCCGAAGCCGCCCCGGCAGCGCCCTTGCAGGCAGCGCAGCGCCAGTAAGGCGCGCCCGGGAAGCCAGGTAAAATATTTCCACATGGATTCTTATATTTGCTGAAAGAAATAAAAGTGTGCTCTAATATCGCCTCTTAAATGAAAAGCAATTATTTTCCAGGCTGGCTAGCGCCGGGTAAGGGAGATAGGCGATAGGGATAGCTCGATATGGTGATGGAACACACTGGCAAGGCGCCAGCGGCATGCGAACGTGGCAGCGCGCGCCCGGCCAAGGCGGCGCCCAAGCGCGTGCCGCGCAATGGCAGCCTGGTGCAATGGAAGAAGGAGTGCCGGCAGTTGGAGGGGCAAGTGGCGCAGCTGGAAGAGCGATTGAAACGCCAGAGCGCGGACAGCTATGGCTTGCAAGTGCTGTATGACCAGTTGGTCAACGAAATCAAGCACCACCGCGACATGTTGCAGCTCGACAGCTTCGACGCGGAAAAATCATCGCTCGTCTACACGCAAGCCTGGCGCCGCTTCATGGCCGGCGACGCACTCGACTACCAGACGCACCGCCACACGAATTCCCGCAGCCGTCCCACCTTGCTGTAACGACCTCTGCGCCCTTACAGCTCCGCCAGCGCCTTCACGTGCGCGGCCACGCTGCGGCCCAGGGACGACAGGTTGTAGCCCCCCTCGAGGCAGCTGACGATGCGGCCCTTGCCATACTGATTGGCCACGGCCATCATTTGCTGCGTCATCCACGTGTAGTCGGCCTCCACCAGGCCCATGCCGCCCACATCATCTTCGCGGTGGGCATCGAAACCAGCGGAAATGAAAATCATCTGCGGCTGCTGCCGGTGCAGCGCGGGCAGCCAGTGGTCAAGCACCAGCTGGCGCACGGCATCGCCTTTCGAACGGGCTGGCACGGGCACGTTGACGCGCGTGTCCGTATACGACTCGACATCGCTGTACGGATAAAACGGGTGCTGGAAAAAGCTGACCATCAGGATGCGCGGATCGTGCGCCACGGATTCGGCCGTGCCATTGCCATGATGCACGTCGAAATCGACGATGGCGACCCGTTCGAGCCCGCGCACATCGAGCGCATGCTTGGCGGCGATGGCGACATTATTGAACAGGCAAAAACCCATGGGCTCGCTGGGCCGCGCATGGTGGCCGGGCGGGCGGATCGCGCAAAAGGCGTTGCTGATCTCGCCGTCGATGACGGCGTCCGTGGCCGCCACGGCCGAGCCAGCGGCGGCCAGCGCCGCCTCGTAGCTGTGTGCGTTGAGCAAGGTGTCGCCATCGAGCGGATAGTAGTCGCCCTCCGGCGGCACATTGTCGCGCACCAGGCCGATGGCCGTGGCGCTGTGATTACGCTCGATATCGGACAATTGCGCGCGCACGCCGTCGCGGTGCTCGACCAGGTCGCTGATGTGCGCGAGGATCAATTGATCGTTGATGGCCTGCAAGCGGGCCGGCGATTCGGGATGCCAGTCGCCCATTTCGTGGCGCTGGCAATCAGGATGGGTATAAATGGCTGTGCTCATGCGCTGTACTGGTTACCTCTGTCTCTGCTCTCTATCCATACCGGGAACGTGCGCCGGAGTTCCTGCAGAGCATTCCTGCCTGCCTGGCGCGTTCTCGCATAAAATCACTGGCTGGTCTGTGCCGCCCTTGCCGCCTTTGCTGTCACTCTAATCTACCACGAGCGCGCAGCGGGCGGGCGGTGCCGTTTGACCTGGCCAAAGCGATTGCAAATTAAATAATCCGTCTTACTGTGATAGAAATAGCATGTTTTCGAAAATACACCAGGCCGCACAGCAGATCGGCGAAGTTCTCGTCGGCAAACACTTGCAGATCCGCCAGACCCTCGCCTGCGTACTGGCCGGCGGCCACCTGCTGATCGAGGACGTGCCCGGCGTGGGCAAGACGACCCTGGCGCACGCGCTGGCCATCTCGCTAGGCCTGCAATGGAAGCGCCAGCAATTCACCAGCGACCTGCTGCCCGCCGACGTGGCCGGCATGAGCGTATATGACCGGGGCAGCGCCAGCTTCATCTTTCACCCTGGCCCCCTGTTTACGCAGGTGCTGCTGGCCGACGAGATCAACCGCGCCACACCGAAGACGCAATCGGGCTTGCTCGAAGCGATGGAAGAGCGGCAAGTGAGCCTCGACGGCGTCACGCGCGCGCTGCCGCAGCCGTTTTTCGTCATCGCCACGCAAAACTGCGCGCACCAGTTGGGCACCTTCCCCCTGCCCGAATCGCAGCTCGACCGTTTTCTCATGTGCGTCACCCTCGGCTATCCCGATGCGGCCGCCGAACGGGAACTGCTGCTGGGCGCCGACCGACGCGCCATGCTGCACACCTTGCCGGCCGTGATGAACGCGGAAGAATTGCTGCAGGCGCAAGCGGGCCTGCACGCCATCCACGCTTCGCCTGCCGTCGTCGACTATGTGCTGGCCCTCGTGCACGCCACCCGCGTGCCGGGCGTGTTTGCCGATGGCCTGAGCCCGCGCGCCGCGCTGGCCTTGCTGCAGGCGGCGCGCGCCTGGGCCGCCCTGGCAGGACGCGACCACGTCACGCCCGACGATGTGCAAGCCGTACTCTTGCCCGTCTGCGCCCACCGCCTGCATGCGGCGCAAGGGTCCACGGACAGCCGCAGCCTGCTGCAGCAATTGCTGCTGGCGACCCCCGTCTGACCGCCGTGCGCCAGCGCACTATCCGATGGCTGCCGGCGCGTCCCTGGCTGGGCGCGCAGCGCGTGCACATCCGTCCCTCGCGCGCGGGCCTGGCCTTTGCCGCGCTGCTGCTGGCGCTGTGGATCGCCGCCGTCAATTACCGCCTGGGTCTGGGCTACGCGCTGACGTATTTCGCGGCCGCCTGCGCCATCGCCGACATGGTGTTTGCCAGCCGTAACCTGGCGGGCCTGGCGCTGGCCGCGACGCCCGGCAAACCCGTGTTCGCGGGCAGCCAGGCCACGTTCACCTTGCGCCTGATCAACCGCAGCGCCCGTCCGCGCCATGCGATCCACCTGAGCGTGCGCGATTCAAGGGCAGCACCCAGCCCGGCCGATATCGCCGCCCACGGGGAAACAGCCGTCAGCATCGTCGTAGCGGCGCCGCAACGGGGCTGGCTGGACGCTCCAGCCGTGCGCTTGTCGGGCAGTTTCCCGCTGGGCCTGTTTATCGCCTGGTGCCATTGGCAACCCGACGCGCGCGTGCTCGTGTATCCGCAGCCCGAGCAAAACGCGCCGCCGCTGCCCGTGCCTGCCGGGACGAAACAGCCGGCAAAGCAGACACGACATCAACCGCACTCGTCCGGCGGCGCCCTGGAACTGGCCGGCGTGCGCGCCTACCAGCCAGGCGATCCCCTGCACCGCCTGGCCTGGCGCCAGATCGCCCGCCATGACGGCGAGCATTTATTCAGCAAGCAATTCCAGCCAGCCGCCGACGCGCAAACGGGCGCAGCCCATGGCAGCGTCATGCTCGAGTACGCCACCCTGCACGCGCTGGCGCCGGAAGCACGCCTGTCGCGCCTGGCCGCCTGGGTGCTGCAGGCGGAACGCACGGGCCTGCCGTATGGCTTGCGCCTGGGCGCGCTGACCTTGGCGCCGGCCCTGGACGCCTGCCTGCGCGCGCTGGCCCTGCATGGTTTGCCGCAGGAGGAGGCTATAGCATGAGGCAATGGCTGAGCAACTTGCCGCGCGACAAGGCCGACATTATGCTGCTGTTGCTGGCCGCCGCCATGGTGCTGGCGCCGCACGCGCTGCACCTGCCCCCGTGGCTGTCGGCCGCTGCCGCTGCCCTCCTGCTGTGGCGCGGCGCCATCACCGTGCGGGGCCGGCGCCAGCCGCAGCTAGCCGTGCTCGCGCCGCTGGCCTTGCTCGGCATCGCCGCCGTCTACGCCAGCTACGGCACCGTGCTGGGACGCGATGCGGGCGTAGCCATGCTGGCCTTGCTGCTGGCCTTGAAATCACTGGAAATGCATGGCCGACGCGACATCTTCGTCTTTGTCTTCCTCAGTTTTTTCCTCCTGCTGGCAAACTTCTTTCATACGCAAGGCATCCTCAGCGCCGCCTGGATGCTGGCCACCGTCATCGTCCTGCTGGCCGCCCTGCTGTCGGCCCAGTACGGCGCCGTGCAGCCGCGCCTGGTGCAACGTTTAAGCTTGCTGGGACGCCTGCTGGCGCTGGCCCTTCCCCTGTCGGTCGTGATGTTTCTTGCCGTGCCGCGCATCGACGGCCCCCTGTGGGGCGCCGCAGCAGAAGGCGCGCAAGCGCGCACGGGCTTGTCCGACAGCATGCAGCCGGGTGCCATCGCCTCGCTGGCTCTATCAAGCGAACCCGTCTTCACGGCACGCTTTTCCACACCGCTCCCGCCGCAAGAGCAGCTGTATTGGCGCGGCGTGGTGCTGGGCGACTACGACGGCGCCACCTGGACGCGCAGGGGTGCGGGCCGGCGCGCGCCTGCCAGCGACAGCCGGATAGATATCGCGCTGGAAGGCCAGCCCAGTCACTACGAAGTCACCTTGCAAGCGAGCGGCCAGCGGCGCATCTTCGCGCTCGACGTGCCGCGCAGCATCGAGCGCCTGCCCGGCAATCCATATGTCGTGTCGTCCGCGCTGGAAGTGCTGACCACACAGCCCATTACTTCGACCGTGCGTTACCGCGTCAGTTCCCAGCACCGCTACCGGCTGCAGGCGGGCCTGTCTTTTGCCCAGCAACAGCCATGGCTGGCCTTGCCCGCGGGCAGCAATCCGCGCAGCGTGGCCTGGGCCCGCGCATTGCGTGGCCATGGCGCGCAGGCGCTGGCGCCCGCCGACGCCATCGCCGCCGTGTTTGAACACTTTCGCCGCGCGCCCTTCCGCTACACCCTGCAGCCGCCGCTGCTGGGCAAGCATGGCGTCGACGACTTCCTGTTTTACCACGCAGGCGGGCTTTTGCGAACATTACGCGGGCAGCTTTGTCGTGCTGATGCGCGCCATGGGCATTCCCGCACGTGTCGTCACGGGCTACCAGGGCGGCCTGCGCAACGGGTCAGACAACAGCTTGAGCGTGCGCCAGTCCGACGCCCATGCCTGGAGCGAAGTGTGGCTGGCCGGCCGGGGCTGGGTGCGCGTCGATCCCACCAGCGCCGTCGCGCCCCTGCGCACGGAGCGCAACCTCGATGCCGCCCTGCCACCGGCCCCGTCGCCGCTGACGGCGTGGCGCGCCCTGGCCGGACTCGATGGCGGCGGGCACGGCGCGCTTGCCGCGTGGCGCCAGCAATGGCAGCAGGCAGAATACGCCTGGAGCAGCTGGGTGCTCGACACCACGCCGCAACGCCAGCGCGCCATGCTCGATGGCTTGAAAAACTTGCCAGCGAAGAAACTGGCACTCGCTTGCGCCGTGCTGGCCCTGCTGGCCGCCGTGGCCGGCGCACTGGTCTGGTGGCGCCAGGCCCGGCAAGGCAATCCGCTCGACTTCCTGTACGCGCAGTTTTTCCGCCAGCAGGCGCGGCGCGGCTACAGCCGTGCGCCGCATGAGGGCCCGCACGGTTATGCTGCCCGGTTGGCCGCAGGCAAAGCCACGCCCGAGGCGCACGCCGCCATCGCACAGTTTCTGGCAATCTATGCCGCGATGAAGTATGGTAATGCCAAGCCAGACGAACAACTCCGCGCGCGGCGCAGCTTGCGCCGCCTGTTAACCCAATGCCGATGAGACGCTCCTTGTTACCGATCAAAACCTCCGCCCTGTCCCTGCTCCTCTCCCTTCCCCTGTGTCTGTCCACCGCGCACGCTGGCGAAAACAGCAATATTTCCGCTGCCGACCGCGCCCGTGCCGTGCACGCAGCCAAGGCCCAGCCCGTCAAGAAGGTGGCCGGCAAGCCGGCGGCGAAGAAAGCACCGGCGAAATTCGACTTCGAAGGCGAATTTGTCGACTATGCCAACTGGAAAGAAGTCCGCACCTTCCTCGACGACATGTCCGCCAAACATGGCTTTGACCGCGCCGAACTCGATACCCTGATCGGCAAGGTGCGCTATGTCGAGTCGACCGTGCAGCTGATGAAGCCGGCGCCGCCGGGCAAGCCGAAGAACTGGCAAGCGTACAGCGCCCGCTTCATCGAACCCGTGCGCATCAATGCAGGCGTGAAATTCTGGGAAGAAAATGCGGAAGCGCTGGCGCGCGCGGAGCGCGAATATGGCGTGCCGGCCGAAATCATCGTCGGCATCATCGGCGTGGAAACCGTGTACGGACGCAACACGGGCCGCTTCCGCGTGCTCGACGCGCTGACCACCCTGGCGTTTTCCTATCCGGACAGCCCGACCCGGGCCGCGCGCATGGAATTTTTCAAGGGAGAACTGGAAAATGCGCTGCTCTACGCGCGCAAGGATGGCATCGATCCCTTGACCTTGCTCGGCTCGTATGCGGGCGCCATCGGCCTGCCCCAGTTCATGCCTAGCAGCATCATGAAATATGCGGTGGACTTCGATGGCGATAATCACATCGATCTGCGCAATTCCACGGCCGACGCCATCGGCAGCGTCGCGCATTTCCTCGTCGAGCACGGCTGGCGGCGCGATGACCCGGCCATCAGCACGTATCCCGTCACCGTTTCGTCCAGCCACGCCTGGGAAAAATTCATTGGTCAGGGCTTGCAGGCCAAGTACCGCTTGGGGGAATTGCAGGAGGCCGGCGTGAGTACCGTCTCGGCCACGCCCCAGAACATGTTGTTCGGCCTGATCGATTTACAAAATGGTTCAGAAGCAACTGAGTATTACTTGGCAACCAATAACTTCTTTGCTATAACTCAGTACAACAGAAGTTATTTTTATGCCATGTCAGTCATAGACTTGGGCAAGGCCATCAGTCAAGTGCGCGCACGCTAACCGAAAGTCAGTGTAAAGTTATAATATTACTTGTAAGAAAGCGTAAGCGATGTTGAAGCGACCAGAAAACAAGTCTATGGTAGGGCCGATAACATGTGCCAGCCTTGCTCGCCAGCCTTTGTGCGGCACGGAATGCAGAAATGGTTTTATACTTAACTTTTGTCAAAGTACAATTTTTGTTCTATCATAGAGCATAATAAAGAATAAATAGGTGTTGCAGCTAGACAACACCAATTTTGTACAAAGCAAGATTTCCAGGCTTTCCCGCCTGAAATTGAATCCTGCTGTACAATTGTGTATATATCATGAAAAACTGTATCCCGGATCGTACCGTGTGTGAATTCGTTCCTTTTAGTAAAGAATGAACATGAACGCAGCAAGAGCGAGCTCCGAGTGTTTTTTACTTTGCAGTGCAACTACAGAAGGAACATTAACATCATGACAAACCAAGTCGGCATTGATATGAACAGCGATTCGGACTCCGACGATCTGCTGCAGTACAACCCAAACAGATTGCTCGATACCCTGATCGAGAACCTGCGCCTGAAAAACGACGCAGCCCTGTCGCGCGCGCTGGAAGTAGCGCCGCCAGTCATCAGCAAAATCCGTCACCACCGCCTGCCGGTCGGCGCATCGCTGCTGATACGCATGCATGAAGTCAGCGACCTGAGCATCCGCGACCTGCGTTACCTGATGGGTGACCGCCGCAACAAATTCCGCATCAGCGACAAACAATTCAAGCCAAAAGAAGGCGAAACGCCACAAGGCTGATCCTGCCAGTTTCGCAGGTTTTCCCTCTCCCCATGGGGAGGGGGTATTTCCAGCACTTCTCAGGCCGTTCTGGCCGATATTATTTTTCCGTGTCAACGATCAAGCAGGAAACACACCGGTGGACAAGTAGCGGTCGCCGCGGTCGCAGACGACAAACACGATGGTCGCGTTTTCCACCGTTTGCGAGATGCGCAGCGCGATTTCGCACGCGCCGGCTGCCGAGATGCCGCAAAACAAGCCCTCTTCCGCCGCCAGGCTGCGCGCCATGCGCTCTGCCACGCCCTGGCTCACGTATTCCACCTGATCCACGCGCGACTTGTCGTAGATTTTCGGCAAGTACGCTTCCGGCCATTTGCGGATGCCGGGAATCTGCGAACCTTCCTCGGGCTGCGCGCCGATGATCTGGATGGCGGGATTCTGCTCTTTCAAATAGCGCGACACGCCCATGATGGTGCCCGTGGTGCCCATGGCGCTGACGAAATGCGTGACCCGGCCATCCGTGTCGCGCCAGATTTCCGGTCCCGTGCTTTCATAGTGGGCGCGCGAATTGTCTTCGTTGGCGAACTGGTCGAGGATCACGCCGCGGCCATCCTTCTGCATCTGCTCGGCCAGGTCGCGCGCATATTCCATGCCGCCCGTCTTCGGCGTCAATAAGATGTCGGCGCCGTAGGCGGCCATGCTCTGGCGGCGTTCCACGCTGAGATTGTCGGGCATCAAGAGCAGCATCTTGTAGCCGCGCAAGGCGGCGGCCATGGCCAGCGCGATGCCGGTATTGCCGCTGGTCGCCTCGATCAGGGTATCGCCTGGCTTGATGACGCCGCGCTCTTCGGCGCGCTTGAGCATGGACATGGCGGCGCGGTCCTTCACGGAGCCAGCCGGATTATTGCCCTCCAGCTTGCCCAGGATGACGTTGTTGCGCGCAAGCGCATCGGCACCCGGCAAGCGCGTCAGCTGCACCAGCGGAGTATTGCCTATCGTATCTTCAAGTGTCTTGTAAGCCATCGTGTCTGTTTGGGTAGATTCAACAAAGACCCATTCTAATATGAGATGCTGGACGGCGTATCGCTCATCGGCGGCGGCATCCGGGCCAGCATGCGCGTCCGGCTGCGCCGCCACCTGCCGCACGGCGCCTGCCGCGCTGCCATTTCCGGGCGTGCGCAAGGGGTATTGCGGCAGGCGCGCGCCGCATGCGCTAGACTCGTCACTGTTAGTTATTTTTGTTATTTGCTTATTCAGCCTCCGAACGGACTCGCCATGGCCAGCAGCACACCCGAATTCATTCCCGAAACAACGCAGGACGATCCCGTCCAGTTCGCCACGCTCGACTTGCAGGGCCGCAGCCACCAGATCTCGCCCGTTTTCAATGCGCTCGAACTGCAGCGCTTGCAGTGTTATGGCACCTTGCAGCGCTTTGCCGATGGCGATACGCTGTTCGAGGCGGGCAGCAGCAGCTTCGGCATGCTGGTAATACTGTCCGGGCGGGTCAGCATCAAGCGCCACGAAGTGCTGGGACAGGCGTCGCTGCTGCGCGAGGTGGGCGTCGGCCACTTCATTGCCGAAGTGGCGCAGTTGTCCGGCCGTCCCACCCTCGTCAACGGCAGCGCCGTGGGCGCGGTGGAATTGCTCGACATCAGTTCGGAATCCTTGCGCGCGCTGATCGTGGCCGAGGCGGAGATGGGCGAACGCATCGTGCGCGCCCTGATCCTGCGCCGCGTGGCGCTGATCGAATCGAATTCGGGCGGCCCCGTGCTGGTGGGGCCGCGCGGCAATGGCAATCTGTTCCACCTGCAAAGCTTTTTATCGAGCAACGGCCATCCGCACACGGTGCTCGATCCGGCCACCGATGCGGCCGCCGCCGCGCTGGCCGAGCGCTACCGGCCCACGCCGCAGGATTGGCCGCTGGTGGTCTGTCCAGACGGCAAGATCATGAAGAATCCCGGCAATGCGGAACTGGGACGCTGCCTGGGCATGCTGCCCGATTTATCCGGCGACAAGATTTTTGACGTGCTGGTGGTGGGCGCCGGTCCCGCCGGCCTGGCCACGGCCGTGTATGCGGCATCCGAAGGTCTGACCGTGCTGGCGCTGGAACAGCGCGCGTACGGTGGCCAGGCCGGCGCCAGCGCGCGTATCGAAAATTACCTGGGTTTTCCCACCGGCATTTCCGGCCGCGCACTGGCGGGACGCGCCTATGTGCAGGCGCAAAAGTTCGGCGTCGAGATCGCCACCCCGGCCAGCGCCGCCAACCTGCTGTGCGATACCTGGCCCCTGCGCGTCAACTTGTGCGACGGCACGCAGGTGCGCGCCCGCACGGTGGTGCTGTCCTGCGGCGCGCGCTACCGCCGCCCCTCGCTGGCGAACCTGAAAACGTATGAGGGACGGGGCGTGTATTACTGGGCCTCGCCCATCGAAGCCAAGCTGTGCCGGCAGGAAGAGATCATCCTAGTCGGCGGCGGCAATTCGGCAGGCCAGGCCGCTGTCTTTCTCTCCGGCCACGCCGCCAGGGTCCACATGGTGATCCGTGGCGAAGGGCTCGCGGCCAGCATGTCGAGCTATCTGATCGAGCGCATCGCCGCCACGCCCAACATCACCTTGCATACGCACACGGAAATCATCGCCCTCGAAGGCGACGACGACGGCTTGACGGAGGTGCGCTGGCGCAACAACCGCACGGGCGAGGAAGCCGATTGCGCCGTGCGCCGCGTGTTTCTCTTCGTCGGCGCCGATCCGAACACGGACTGGCTGCACGACTGCGCCGTCGCCGTCGACGAACAGGGTTTTATCCGCACCGGCTTCGACGTCACGCGCGCCGAATGCCGCGCCCACGGTCACGCCGCGCATTTGCCCTACCCGCCACCCGACTTGCCTGACCGGGCCGCGCTGGAAACGAGCGTGCCTGGCGTGTTTGCCATCGGCGACGTGCGGGCAGGCTCGACCAAGCGCGTGGCGGCCGCCGTGGGCGAAGGCGCGGCGGTCGTTTCCCAGATTCACGGTTTTCTTGCGCGCCTGCCAGTCAACAGCGCCTAACGCAAGGGCATGGGATACGTTGCCACGCTGACATTGCCGTCGCGGTCGATGGCCTGGACGCCAAAGAAATAGTTGTCTTTCGACAGCTTGACCTTGGCCTCGGTGACATTGCCCACGTCCTGTGCGCCCTGCCACTGGTCGGCCGTCGTGGCACGCCACACGATGCGGTAGCCGGCCAAGTCCGGTTCCGTATTCGACTGCCATACCAGTGAAGTGGCATTTTCCAGCAGGGTCGTGCGCACCTGCACGCCAGCGGGCGCGGCAGGCGCCAGGGCCAGTGAAGCGAGCGCCGCCGCATTCACGCGCGTCACCTTCGCCACATACTCATAATCGACGAATTGCGGCAAGTCGCCATACTGCACACCGTTCTCCATGCGCACATCCTGATGTTGGTGGGCAAAATCCTCGTGCGGTTCCGTGAAGCGCAGTGCCGCGTAGCCTTGCGCGAGGAAGGGCATGTGGTCGCCGCCGCGCAGGTAGCGGTCGGCGCGCTGGATGACGTTGACCGTAAAGCCGGGCACATAGCGCTCGCCCACCTGTTTTACATGGCGCGCCAGCTGACGCGAAATGGAATCGTTTTCGCCGCCCGTTGCCACCAGGGCGCGCACGCCGTCGCTCATGTCCTTCACGGCAGGGATGCCTTCGGCAAACAGGCGCACCTGGCCACCATCGACGGTGCCGTCTTCCGCGCGCGAACTGCCGATGATGTCGTTATTAAGCATGCCGGCGATGTTGAGCTTGTTCAACTTCGCCTGCTGCGCCCAATGGCCGGAACCCAATAGCCCCTGCTCCTCGGCCGCCACGGCCATAAAAACAAGCGTGGCGTCAAACTGGTAGCGCGCCATCGCGCAAGCCATCTCGATCACGGCCGCCGTGCCCGAGGCATCGTCGTTGGCGCCTGGCGCGTCGCCCTGAGCATCCATCACGTCGGTGGCGCGCGAGTCGTAGTGGCCACTGACGACATAGATGCGCCCGGCAGACTGCGGCTGGCTACCCGGCAGGGTCGCCACCACGTTGACGATTTCCGTCGGCTGCGCAATGCGTTTCGACACGGGCGCCACATGGCTGTCGAACGCCACCTGCAGCCGTCCACCCGCCTGCGCGCCGCAGCGCTCCAGCTCGGCCTTGATCCAGCGCCTGGCCGCGCCGATGCCGCGCGTGTCGGACACGGTATCGGACATGGTGTGGCGCGTCTGGAAGCTCACCAGCTTGCGTATATGCGCCTCGATGCGCTGCGGCGAGATGTCGGCCAACACCTGCCGGATCTGCTGCTGCGCTGGTTCAGCGCCCGGCGCCGCCGCCACGCCCACCGACAGCATGGCTGCCGTCACTCCCGTCAAAATCCGTACCATGCGTGCATCCCCCGATGATTAATTGAGCTGGCCATTCTCGCATTTTTGACGGCAGGCAAGGATGTTCCCGGATGAAAATCGTGCATTATAGAAACTGCTACAATCGGCCACTCCCCGCTCACGAAAGACACCCGCATGCGCCAGCCCATCCTCCATCCCGCACGCCGCAACACGCACGCAGTCCGCTGACGGTGCGCCGCATGCTCGTCAAACTGTTGCTGCTGGCCACGCTATTTTCCGTGCTCAGCATCGCCGCCCTGTACAGCTACGGGCGCTTTGCCGAGCGTTCGCTGGGGACGCCAGGCACGGCCTTGCCCGTGGCCGCCGACGCCACCCTGCTCGACCGCGTGCTGGCGCCACAACTGGCGCAACGCCCGGGCCACAGCGGCACGGCCCTGATCGACGACAATCTGGAAGCGTTCGCCCTGCGCGCCCTGAGCGCGCGCGAAGCCGGCCGCAGCCTCGACCTGCAATACTACATCTGGCATAACGACGTCACGGGACGGCTGCTGGTGCGCGAACTGCTGCGCGCAGCCGACCGCGGCGTGCGCGTGCGGGTATTGCTCGACGATATCAACGCGCGTGGCCAGGACGCCGCCATCCTCGCGCTCGACAGCCACCCGCTGATCGACGTGCGCATCTTCAACCCGAGCCGCAACCGCGACGGCATCTGGTTGCGCGCCGTGGAAATGGCCTTGCGCGCCGTCAGCCTGAACCGGCGCATGCACAACAAGGCCTGGATCGTCGACGGCAGGGTCGCCCTCGTCGGCGGACGCAATATCGGCGATGAGTACTTCGATGCCGCCGAACAAGTCAATTTCCAGGATGCCGACTTGCTGCTGGTGGGCCCCGCCGTACAACAGACGAGCGACATCTTCGACCGTTTCTGGAACAGCCGCGCCGTCATCCCCATCAGGGCCTTGCACGCTGACAAGCATGCGGGCGCGCCGGAACTGCCGCAGTTGCCCGCAGTGCGCAGCCGCCTCGACGCGCTGACCGGAGAACTGGGCGCCTCGCCGTACTTGCGGCAGCTGACCGATGCGGGCCAGCTGCAGGCCCACCTGGATGGCCGCCTGCGCCTGCACTGGAGCGCGCAAGTGCAAGTATTGTCGGATCCGCCGGAAAAAGCCGCGCCCGTGGCCAGTTTGCAGCGCAGCGAGCACTGGCTCATGCACAGCTTGCTGCCCCTGCTGACGGACGCGCGCGAGGAAGCGCTGCTGACCTCGCCATACTTCGTGCCCGGCACAGAGTTGACACAAACCCTGGCCGGCAAGGTCGCCGCCGGCGTCCAGGTTCAGGTGCTGACCAACTCGTTGGCGGCCACCGACGTGGCCCTCGTGCACGCGGGCTATGCGCGCTACCGCCAGGCGCTGCTGGGCGGCGGCATCGAACTGTTTGAATTGAAGACCTTGCACCGCAAGCGCATCAGCCTGATGGGGTCGAGCCGCGCCAGCCTGCATACCAAGGCCGTGGTGGTAGACGGCCAGCGGGGCTTCGTCGGCTCCTTCAACCTCGATCCCCGCTCGGCCCAGCTGAACACGGAAATGGGCGTGCTGTTCGACGATGCCGCGCTGGCGGCCGACATGCGCGCGCTGTTCCTGCACTCGACGGCTAGCGACACCAGCTACCGTTTGCTCCTCGACAACGGCGCCCTGCGCTGGTCCGACGCCACCGAAGAGCCCGCCAAGGTGTGGACGCACGATCCCGAAGCGGGCTTCTGGCGCCGCATGCTGGTGTCCGTGATGCGCTGGCTGCCGATCGAGTCGCAGTTGTAGGCGCATAAAAAAACCCCACGCGGCCGGTACCACGCGGGGTTTTCTTCTCGTGCTGCGCGGCACCACCACGCAACACGCCTTACAGCAAGATGCTTACTTTTTCTCGGCTTCAGCCTTCTTCGCATCGGCTGCAGCCAATTTTGCTTCCTTCTTCGCAGCCGCTTCCGCAGCCTTGGCTTCTTTCTTGGCGGCCGTTGCCGCCTTCTTCGCAGCAGCGGCTTCCTTCCTCGTTTCGGCAGCCGTTTTCACGGGCGCGGCATCGGCCGCTGCAGCAGCAGGGGCAGGCGCTGCAGCTGGCACCGCCTTGGCGGCGGCAGCTTCTTTTTTCGCGGCGGCAGCGGCGGCCTTGGCTTCTTTCTTCGCGGCAGCAGCCTCTTTCTTCGTTTCAGCGGCTGTCTTGGCTGGCGCCGCAGCGGTGTCGGTCGCAGCAACTGGCTTCGGTGCGGCTTCTTTCGCTGCAACTTCCTTCACAGCAGCGTTTGCAGTGGCAGCTTTCGCCGCCGGAGCGGGCGCCGCTGGTGCACCGGACTTGGCCTGGCCATTCACTTGCAAGCCCGCTTCCGACAGTTTCACGGAACTTTTCGGACCGATGCCCTTCACGCGGGTTTCGAAATCTGCCCAATCCTTGAAGGCGCCGCCCTTGGCACGCTCATCGATGATGGCTTTCGACGTGACGGGGCCGATGCCCTTGACGCCGTCGAGTGCCGCCTGGTCCGCCTTGTTGACATCGACCTGGGCAAACGCAAAGCCCATCGTCGCGATCAGGGTGGCGATGGCCAGCAGTATTTTTTTGAACATGGATATCTCTCCGTAAGGTGGTTTCAAGATGACTCGAACGCAAAGGAGGAACAGCGCCTTAACGGCTTAACGGCTGTGGCGTGATACGGTTGACAAGACGGGACAGCGGAAGGATGGGAAAACCTGCGCCAGATCAAACGGACTGGCGCAGGCAATACAGCAAAGTTACTGCGGGAATAGCTCGTCGCGGGTGACGGTGGCCGTGCCCAGCTTGCCGACGACGATGCCGCCAGCCCGGTTGGCCGTGCGCACGGCGTCGCCCAGGCCCATGCCGGCGCCCAGCATGGCCGCCATGGTGGCGATCACCGTGTCGCCAGCGCCCGAGACGTCGAACACTTCGCGCGCATCGGTCGGCATGTGCACCACCTCATCGGCCGTGTACAAGCTCATGCCTTCTTCGGAACGGGTCAGCAACAAGGCGTCCAGGCCCAGCTGCGCGCGCATCTGCTGCGCGCGTTCCGTCAGTTGCTCTTCCGTATTCCAGCTGCCGATCACGCGGCGCAGTTCGGACTTGTTCGGAGTGAGCACTGACGCTCCCGTATAGCGGCTGAAATCATCGCCTTTCGGGTCGACCATGACGATTTTGCCGGCCTTTCTCGCCGCCTTGATCATCTCGGCCACGTTCACCAGGCTGCCCTTGGCGTAGTCCGACAGGACCACCACGTCGTAGTGCGGCAAGAGGGCATTAAACTGCGCCAGCTTGTCGCGCAGCACCGTATCGCTGGGCGCATCCTCGAAGTCGATGCGCAACATCTGCTGCTGGCGGCCGATCACGCGCAGCTTGATGATGGTGGAAATGGCCGCATCGCGCTGCAGATAACTATGGATACCGCCGCCTTCGAGCAGGCGCTCGACCTGGCTGCCGGCCTCGTCATCGCCGACCACGCCCAGCAAGCCCGTCTTCGCTCCCAGCGCGGCCGCGTTGCGCGCCACGTTGGCCGCGCCACCCAGGCGCTCTTCGCGCTTCTCGATGCGCACGATGGGCACGGGCGCTTCCGGGGAAATACGGCTGACGTCGCCGAACCAGTAACGGTCCAGCATCACATCGCCCACTACCAGCAGGCGTACCTGGGCCAATGCGGCCGGCGCCGTCAAGGCGACTACCTCTTGGGCGCTCATGCGCGCGTCAGGATCGAGCGACCGATCCCGTGGTATTCGATGCCATTCTCGGCCATCACGGCCGGCTCGAACAGGTTGCGCCCGTCAAAGATCACGGCTTGCTTCAGGCGCGCCTTGACCTGCTCGAAGTCGGGGCTGCGGAAGGCTTTCCATTCGGTCACGATGGCCAGCGCATCGGCGTCCGTCAGCGCATCCTTCGGACTGTCGGCAAAGCGCACCCTCGCCAGTTGCTCCGGCGTCAAGTCCAGTTGCAGCACCCGCTTTGCCTCGGTCATTGCAACAGGATCGTAGACCGCTACCGTGGCGCCGCGCCCCAGCAAGTCGGCCAGCAGCACGCGGGCCGACGCTTCGCGCATGTCGTCCGTATTCGGTTTGAAGGCCAGGCCCCACACGGCAAAATGCCGGCCCGTCAAATCTTCGCCGAAGCGAGTGACCACTTTGCGGCCCAGCACCTGCTTCTGCTGATCATTGACGGCCTCGACAGCACGCAGGATCAGCAATTCCTGGCCGTGGCCGCGCGCCGTGCGCTCGAGCGCCTGCACGTCTTTCGGGAAGCAGGAACCGCCGTAACCGCAACCGGCGTACAGGAAGCTGTGGCCGATGCGCGGGTCGGAACCGATACCGTGGCGCACGGCTTCGATGTCGACACCCACCTTGTCGGCCAGGTTCGCCAGTTCATTCATGAAGGAAATACGCGTGGCCAGCATGGCGTTGGCCGCATACTTCGTGAATTCGGCCGAGCGCACGTCCATCCAGTAAGTGCGCTCGTGGTTGCGGTTGAACGGCGCGTACAGGCTTTTCAGCAATTCGCGCGCGCGCTCGCCGTCCGGCGTCGTGTCGACGCCGATGACGATGCGGTCGGGGCGCATGAAGTCTTCGACGGCCGCGCCTTCCTTGAGGAATTCCGGGTTCGACGCCACCGAGAACGTGGCGGACACGCCGCGCGCATCGAGTTCACCCTGGATGGCGGCGCGCACTTTCTCGGCCGTGCCGACGGGCACGGTCGACTTGTCGACGATGACCTTGAAGTCCGTCATGTACTTGCCGATGCCGCGCGCTGCCGCCAGCACGTATTGCAGGTCGGCCGAACCGTCTTCATCGGGCGGCGTGCCGACGGCGATGAATTGCATCACGCCGTGCGCGGCGGCCGCCTCGACGTCGGTGGAAAAGGTCATGCGGCCGGCGGCGCGGTTGCGCGCCACGACTTCTTCCAGGCCCGGTTCATGGATGGGGATGCCGCCGCTGTTGAGCAAGGCGACCTTCTGTGCGTCCAGGTCGAGGCAAAAGACGTCGTTGCCCAGTTCCGCCAGGCAGGCGCCGGTCACGAGGCCCACATAGCCCGTGCCGATAATGGTGATTTTCATGGTTGTGCCGTATTTCTTATTTGTAAAATTCAGGTGCTACATACAAGTACACGCCACATTGCGCGGGGCAAGGTGGCGTGTACGATTGATCAGTTCATGACGTTAAGCTCTTCCGTGCGACGCGGCGGGTAAGTTTCCCAGCGGTTGCAGCCCGGGCAGTGCCAGTAGAACTGGCGCGCCTTGAAGCCGCAGTGGCTGCACTGGTAGCGGGCCAGCTTCTGCGTGTAGCCGTGCACGAGGTTTTTCACCATCGACAGCTCCGACCAGATGGCGGCCGGCGCATCCATCATGCGCGCTTCCAGCAGTTTATCCAGACCCAGCAGGGTCGGCGTACGGCGCAGCTCGGCGCTGACCAGCTGCTTCGCCGCTTCCACGCCGTCGAGTTCGATGACGGCCTTGAAGACGACTTCGATCAGGTCGATCGACGACGCCTCTTCCAGGTAGGAGCGCAGCAGGTTGACGCCCTCTTGAGCACGGCCCACCTTGGTATACCCATCCATCAGGCGCTGCGCCACCAGTGCCACGTGCGGCACGCTTTGCTGCTCCACACGGCGCCAGGTCGTCAGCGCGCCTTCCACGTCGCCGCGCGCCAGCAGCACGTCGCCCGTCAGGATGGTGGCGCGCACGCTCTTGCGGTCTGTCTGCAAGGCTTTTTCCAGCAGCGGCATGGCGTCGTCCGGCTTCATGTGCACGAGGGCGTCATGCGCCAGTTCGCAATAGAACTGGGCGATTTCCTTTTGGCGCGCACCGGCGCCCGATTCCTGCAAGCCCACGGCCGCTTCGATGGCGCGTGGCCATTCCTTTTCGCGCTGGTAGATTTCCAGCAGTGCGCGGCGCGCCTGGGCCGCATATTGCGTGTCGACCAGGCTGTTGAAGGTTTCTTCGGCGCGGTCCAGCAGACCCGCTTTCAGGTAATCCATGCCCAGCTCGTAGGCGGCATGGCCCTGCTGTTCCAGCGGCAAATCCGGGCGCGCCAGCAAATTCTGGTGCACGCGGATGGCGCGCTCCGTTTCGCCGCGGCGGCGGAACAGGTTGCCCAGCGCAAAGTGCATATCGGCCGATTCCGGGTCCAGCTTGACGACTTCGATAAAGGCATCGATGGCCTTGTCATGCTGTTCATTGAGCAGGAAATTCAAGCCCTTGAAGTAATTACGCGGCAAGCTGCGCGATTCGGATACCAGTTGATGAATGTCCACACGCGCGGCAATCCAGCCCAACGCGAAAAACACCGGGATACCCAAGAGCCACCAGAGTTCAAAATCCATGCGATTGTTTTTATTCGAGTAAGAGAGATAGGAGCGACGGCGCCGCTTACTGCGCGCTCACGCTGTCCGGTTGCGGCTGGACATTGCTGGCCACGCCAACCGTCTGCAGCGCGGCAATGGTGGTTTTTTGCTTGGTCGCTTCGCGGCGGTGACGGAACACGGTCGGCGTCAGGGCCAGTACGCCCAGGCTCGCGCCAGCGACAAAAAAGCCCAGCAGCATCAGGACCAGGGGGCCGCGAATTTCATAATTGAGGAAAACATGCAGGTCGACAACCTGCGCATTCTTCAGCGCAAAACTGAAGAACAGGACGAAAAGAACACAGCCAACGATGGTGGAGATGATTTTCATCGATAGGTCCAGAGAGAACAAAAAATGCCAGTGCCAACATGGCACAAACGTAGAGCGCTGATAAAACCGTAGCGAGCGGCAGTGATTTGTGGCCGAGAAGCGCAACCGTACTGAAGTACGGTGAGCATCGCAGGCCGCAAAGCGCGACGCGCAGTAGGTTTGGTCAGTGCTCTACAGCATATTAACAAAAAAAGCGGCATCCAAGGACGCCGCTTTCTATGTCGCCTTCCAGCAGACGATTAATCCTCGATAATCGGTTGCCCGACCATCGCGTCCACCCGCTCGCGCAACTGTTTGCCCGGTTTGAAGTGGGGTACCCGTTTTTCAGGAACCATCACCTTGTCGCCGGATTTCGGGTTGCGGCCTATGCGCGGGGGCCTGCTGTTCAGGGCAAAACTGCCAAAACCGCGGATCTCGATACGCTGACCGGTCGCCAAGGCGTTGGTCATCGCATCGAGAATGGTCTTGACGGCATACTCCGCATCTTTCGCCACCAGCTGAGAATAACGCTCAGCGAGGCGGTTGATCAGCTCGGACTTTGTCATCTGCCGTATCCGCAGTCTTAGTTCTTGTTATCGAACTTAGCTTTCAACAAGGCGCCCAGGCTGGTGGTGCCCGAAGCTGCGTTGTTGTCGGTAGCTGCCATCTTCTGCATGGCTTCCTGGGTTTCAACGTTGTCTTTCGCTTTGATCGACAGTTGGATACCACGGGCTTTGCGGTCGATGTTCAACACCATTGCTTCGACGGTGTCGCCGACTTTCAGGTGCGTACCAGCATCTTCAACGCGGTCGCGCGAGATTTCGGAAGCGCGCAGGTAGCCTTCAACTTCTTCGGACAGTTGGATCACGGCGCCTTTAGGCTCAACCGATTTAACGGTGCCGGTTACCAGCGAGCCTTTGTCGTTCATGGCTGCGAAGTTGTTAAATGGGTCACCTTCCAGTTGCTTGACGCCCAGGGAAACGCGTTCGCGCTCAACGTCGATGGCCAGAACGATGGCTTCCAGTTCGTCACCTTTCTTGAAGCGACGCACGGCTTCTTCGCCGGTTTCGGTCCAGGACAGGTCGGACAGGTGCACCAGACCGTCGATGTTGCCGGCCAGGCCGATGAACACGCCGAAGTCGGTGATCGATTTGATCGCGCCGCGGACTTTATCGCCCTTCTTGTGGGTAACGCCAAAGTCATCCCAAGGGTTGGCTTTGCACTGTTTCATACCCAGCGAGATACGACGACGCTCTTCGTCGATTTCCAGAACCATGACTTCTACTTCGTCGCCCAGTTGGACAACTTTGTTAGGAGCAACGTTTTTGTTCGTCCAGTCCATTTCGGAAACGTGTACCAGACCTTCGATACCCTGTTCCACTTCAACGAACGCGCCGTAGTCGGTCAGGTTCGTTACTTTACCGAACAGACGGGTGCTTTGTGGGTAACGACGGGACAGACCGGTCCAAGGATCGTCGCCCAGTTGTTTCACGCCCAGCGAAACACGGTTTTTCTCTTGATCGTATTTCAGGACTTTGGCGGTGATTTCCTGGCCAACCGTCAGTACTTCCGACGGGTGACGTACACGGCGCCATGCCAGGTCGGTGATGTGCAGCAAGCCATCGATACCGCCCAGATCCACGAACGCGCCGTAGTCGGTGATATTTTTGACGACGCCGGTCACGACCGTGCCTTCTTTCAGCGTTTCCATCAGTTTCTGACGCTCTTCGCCCATCGAAGCTTCGATGACGGCGCGGCGGGACAGAACCACGTTGTTACGCTTGCGATCCAGTTTGATCACTTTGAATTCGAGGGTTTTGCCTTCGAATGGGGTGGTGTCTTTGACAGGACGGGTATCAACCAGCGAGCCCGGCAGGAATGCGCGGATGCCGTTGGTCAACACGGTCAGACCGCCTTTGACTTTACCATTGACGGTACCGACGACGATTTCGCCCGATTCCATCGCTTTTTCCAGAGCCAGCCACGAAGCCAGACGCTTGGCTTTATCGCGCGACAGGATGGTATCGCCGAAACCGTTTTCCAGCGATTCGATCGCCACGGAAACGAAGTCACCAACTTTGACTTCCAGTTCGCCGTGGTCGTTCTTGAATTCTTCGACAGGGATGAATGCTTCGGATTTGAGGCCAGCGTTCACGATCACGAAATTGTGGTCGAGGCGCACGACTTCAGCGGAAATAACTTCGCCGGAGCGCATATCTTGACGCGACAACGATTCCTCGAAGAGCGCAGCAAAACTTTCCATACCGGTAGATTCGTTAGTTGTAACAGTAGACATAGGGTTCACACAGGTTATCCAGCAAAGATCGCACGATGCGACTTAAACTGGGTTAGGTTTTTGACACACCCGGACAGGCCAGGAGCCGTCAACGGGCACCACATAGCATAAAAAATCACACTATTTTGCTGCAGCTGCATACCATTTCAACACGGTTTCAACGGCTTCATCAGCCGTCATTGCCGAGGTATCGAGGACATGCGCCCCTTCTGCGGGGACCAGCGGCGCAATCGCACGGTGAGTATCACGTTCGTCCCGCGCCTGCAAATCCATCAGAAGGTCTTCCATCTTAGCAGAAAAACCCTTGTCTATCAATTGCTTGTAGCGCCGTTGCGCGCGCGCCTCGACGCTGGCGGTCAGGAACACCTTCAATTGAGCGTGTGGGAAGATCACCGTACCCATGTCGCGCCCGTCGGCCACCAGGCCCGGCGTCTTGCGAAAACCCAGCTGCAAGGCCACCAGGGCATGGCGAACCGTTGGCAATACAGCAATTTTCGACGCCGTATTGCCCACTTCTTCGGCACGGATGTGCTCGGTGACGTTTTCCTGCGCCAGCAGGATCTCGCCGCCCGCAAAATGACAAGGCAAGTGTTCGGCCAGCTTGGCCAGCGCGTGCTCGTCGCGCAAGTCCGTGCCGCGGCGCAGCGCCGTCAAGGCCGTCAAGCGGTACAGCGCGCCCGAGTCCAGGTAATGAAAGCCCAGCTTGTCGGCCACGCGGTGCGCCACCGTACCCTTGCCGGAAGCGGTAGGGCCGTCGATGGCGATGACTGGAATGTTGGAGGTCGACATAGTATTAAACAATCAATTAAATCAAGGTGTCTTTGGCAATCCCCGCAAACGCGGCGAAATACTCGGGGAAGGTCTTGGCCACGCATTTCGGGTCGTTGATGCGCATCTCGTTGCCGCGGCGCGCGGCGCCGTCCAGCGAGGCCAGCGAAAAGCACATGGCCATGCGGTGGTCGTCATACGTGTCGATGGTGGCAGCGGCGATTTGCGCAGGCGGCGTCACGCGCAGGTAGTCCGCGCCCTCTTCCACTTCCGCGCCCAGCTTGCGCAACTCCGTCGCCATGGCGGCCAAGCGGTCCGTTTCCTTCACCCTCCAACTGGCGATATTGCGCAAGGTGCTGGTGCCGTCCGCGTACAGGGCGGCCACGGCAATCGTCATGGCCGCGTCAGGGATGTGGTTGAAATCCATGTCGACGGCTTTCAGCACGCCATTCGAACGGGCTTCGATCCAGTTCTCGCCCATGGTGATGGTCGCGCCCATCTGCTGCAAGGCTTCGACGAAACGCACGTCGCCCTGGATGCTGTCGCGCCCCACGCCTTCCACGCGCACGGGGCCGCCGCCGATGGCGCCGGCCGCCAGGAAATACGAGGCCGACGATGCGTCGCCTTCGACGTGGATGGTGCCCGGGCTTTGATACTGCTGGCCCGGCTGCACGGTGAACGACTGCCAGCCGTCATGCTCGACCGTCACGCCGAAGCGGCGCATCAGGTTCAGGGTGATCTCGATGTACGGCTTCGAGATCAGCTCGCCCGTCACATCGATGGTCACCGCATGGTCGCGCGCCATCAGCGGCGCCACCATCAGGAGGGCCGTCAGGAACTGGCTCGACACGTTGCCGCGCACGGCGATGCGCTGCGCGTGGATGTGGCCGCGGCGGATGCGCAGCGGCGGGAAGCCCTGCTCGCCCGTGTATTCGATCTGCGTGCCGACGGCGTTCAGCGCATCGACCAGGTCGCCGATGGGGCGCTCGTGCATGCGCGACACGCCGTGCAGGGTGTAATCGCCACCGATGACGGCCAGGGCCGCCGTCAGCGGACGGATGGCCGTGCCGGCGTTCCCCATGAACAGGTCCGCCTCGTGGTGCGGGAACACGCCGCCGCAGCCTTCCACGTGATGCACCTGGTGCGCAGAGGCCGGGTCGCCCGTCAATTCATCCTGCGTCCATTTGACGCCCAGCGACGTCAACGCCGTCAGCATGACGAAGGTGTCGTCGGAGGCGAGCAAGTCGATGATTTTCGTCGTGCCCTTGGCCAGCGCGGCCAGCAGCAGCACGCGGTTGGAAATGCTTTTCGAGCCGGGCAGGCGCACCGTGCCTTCGGCGTGCATCACCGGCTTCAAATCGATATGGTGGGGGTAGTGCTTGGTCTGGGTCATGCTGGAATCCTTGAGTATTTATCGTGTGGGCGCGGCTGGTATTTCCGCCGTTTCAATCGCCTCGATCCATTGCTGCCGCGCGTGCTGGGCGTTCGCATACACGCCTTCGATGGCGGCGCCGTCGTTCGCGGCCAGGTGGGCGCGCAAGGTCGTCAACTGCGCCAGGTAGGCGTCCAGTTCGTGCAGCAGCGCCGGCTGGTTGGCCAGGCTGATGTCGCGCCACATTTCCGGCGATGAGCCAGCGATGCGCGTAAAGTCGCGAAAGCCGCTGGCCGCGTATTGAAACAGCAGGCCGGCGTGCGGTTTGTTGGCGATGTCGTCGACCAGCGCAAAGGCCAGCAAATGCGGCAGATGGCTGACGGCGGCAAACACCTTGTCATGTTCTTCGGGGCTCAAGGTGCGCAGGATGGCGCCGCAGGCGCGCCAGGCGCCAGCCACCAGTTCCACATCAGCCGCGGCGTTTTCCGCCAGCGGCGTGAGCACCACTTTCTTGCCTCGATACAGATCGATGATGGCCGCGTCGGGACCATTCGTCTCGCGTCCCGCAATCGGGTGGCCGGGCACGAATTGCCCAACTTTTTCGCCGAGCGCCGCGCGCGCGGCCGCCACCACGTCGCTTTTCGTGCTGCCAGCATCGGTGACGATGGTGCCCGGATGCAAATGCGGCGCGATGGACGCCAGGATGGCGCCCGTTTGCGCCACGGGTGCGGCCAGCAGCACCAGGTCGGCACCAAGCAAGGCATCAGCCATGTCGCCGCCGATCTCGTCGATGATGCCCAGTTCGAGCGCGCGCGCCATCGATGCTGGCGAGCGGCCCATGCCGACCACCTTGCTCACCGCGCCCGCGTGTTTCAAGGCGCGCGCGAACGAGCCGCCGATCAGGCCTACGCCGAAGATGACAACTTTTTTCAGTGCAGGCGTCGTCATAAGGTCAGGCCAGCGCTTTCGTCAGCGCGGCGATGAAGATGGCGTTTTCCTGCGGCAGGCCGATGGAAATGCGCAGCCACTGCGGCAAGCCATAGCTGCCGACGGGACGCACGATCACGCCCTGTTTCAGCAGCGCCAGGTTGACGCGCGCACCCGCTTCATCATCGTCGCCCACTTTGACCAGCACGAAATTGCCGTGCGACGGCACGTATTCCAGGCCCAGTTGCGTAAACGCTTCCGTAAACTGCTGGTAGCCGGCCGCATTGTTGCGCGCGCTTTGCTCGAGGAAGGCCTTGTCGTTCAGGGCGGCAATCGCCGCCGCCTGCGCCAGCGAGTTGACATTGAATGGCTGGCGGATGCGGTTCATCAGGTCCGTCAGCACCGGCTGGGCGATGGCGAAGCCGATGCGCAGGCCGGCCAGGCCGTATGCCTTCGACAGGGTGCGCGAGACCACCAGGTTCGGATATTGGCGCACCCACGCCGTCGACTCGTACTGGTCGTCGGCCGACAGGAATTCGTTGTAAGCCTCGTCCAGCACGACGACGACGTGCTGCGGCACTTTCTGCAGGAATGCTTCGAGTTGCGCCGCCGAGAGGAAAGTGCCGGTCGGGTTGTTCGGATTGGCGATGAAGATCAATCGCGTGTCGTCGGCAATCGCCGCCGCCATCGCATCCAGGTCATGACCGTAGGCTTGCGCGGGCACGACGATATGGCGCGCGCCCAGGCCTTGCGTGGCCAGCGCGTACACGGCAAACGAATACTGCGAGTAGACGACGGATTCGCCATGCTGCACAAACGCGTGCGCGGCGATTTCCAGGATGTCGTTGCTGCCGTTGCCCAGGGTGATCCAGTCGGCCGGCACGTCGTAGCGCTTGGACAGCACTGCTTTCAAGTCAAAGCCGTTGGCGTCCGGATAGCGGCCCAGGTCATCGATGGCGGCGATCATCGCCTGCTTGGCCGATGCCGGCATGCCGTACGGGTTTTCATTCGACGCCAGCTTGACGATGGCTGCCTCGTCGAGGCCGAATTCGCGCGCGACTTCCGCGATCGGTTTGCCGCTCTGGTAAGGGGCGATGGCGCGGACGTATTCTGGACCGATATTTTTAGACATGGTGTTCTTTAAAAAGTGGGTGATTGTAAGTATCGCTACAACTTCACAGGCTGACAGGATATGACCCCAGCACCTTGAAAAACGCCGCATTGCTCTGCAGCTCGGCCAGCGCCTGGGCGACGGCTGCGTCATGCACGTGGCCCTCCACGTCGACATAGAAATAATACTCCCAGCTGCCCATGCGCGCCGGGCGCGACTCGAAGCGCGTCATCGACACGCCGTGTTTCGCCAGGGGCGCGAGCAATTGGTACACGGCGCCCGCCTTGTTCGGCACGGCCAGCACCAGGGACGTTTGATCCTTGCCCGACGGCGCCGTCTGCAAGGTGCCCACGACGGCAAAGCGCGTGCGGTTGTGCGGGTCGTCCTGGATATGGCCTTTGACCACGCCCAGCTTGTACTGCGCGCCGGCCAGTTCGCTGGCGATTGCCGCCACCGTGCCATCTTCGCCGGCCATGCGGGCCGCTTCGGCGTTCGAGGCCACGGCGTGGCGCGCGACGTGCGGGTAATTCTGGTTCAGCCACACTTGGCACTGCGCCAGCGCCTGCGAATGGGCGCAGATAGAGGTGACGCCATCCATGTTGCCGCTCTTCGTCATCAGGCTGTGGTGCACGGCAATCGCTACCTCGCCGCTGATGATAAGGCTGGTCTGCAGCATCATGTCGAGCGTGCGGTTGACGGCGCCTTCCGAGGAATTCTCGATCGGCACCACGCCGAAGTCCGCCGTTCCCGCTTCGGCGGCACGGAACACTTCATCGATGGACGCGCACGGCAAGCCTTCGACGGCGCTGCCGAACTGCTGATACACGGCCTGCTCGCTGAAGGTGCCGGCCGGGCCAAGGTAGGCCACGGTGACGCGCTTTTCCAGCGAGCGGCAGGACGACATGATTTCGCGGAAGATGGTCTGCACTTCGCGGTCGCCCATGGGGCCGGGATTGCGCTCGGCCACGCCGCGCAGCACCTGCGCTTCGCGCTCGGGGCGGAACACGGGCGCCTGCGTTTCGGCCTTCACGTGGCCCACTTGCTGGGCGATTTGCGCGCGGCGGTTCAGCAGCTCGAGGATTTGCGCGTCGATCGCATCGATCTGTTCGCGCAGCGGTTTCAATTTATCGGTCATGGTTGTTTGTTTCGTCAGCTGTACTTCAATCATGGCCGCGCGGCCTGCGCCGGCGGCGGGCCGGCGCGGTCGTCTATGCGACTCAGCGTCCGGCAAACTCGTTCAAATAGTTGACCAGGGCTTGCACGCCCTCGATCGGCATCGCGTTATAGATCGATGCACGCATGCCGCCGACGGACTTGTGGCCCTTCAGTTGCAGCAGGCCGCGCTGCTTGGCGCCGGCCAGGAATGCGTCGTTCAAGCTTTCATCGCGCAGATAGAACGGAATGGTCATGCGCGAGCGGTATGCGGGGTCGACCCGGTTCTGGTAAAAGTCGTCCGCATCGAGCGCCGCGTACAGCAGCGCCGCTTTCTCAATATTACGCTGTTCCATGGCTGCCACGCCACCTTGGCGTTTGAGCCACTGGAAAACCAGGCCGGCGATATAGATGCCGTAGGTGGGCGGCGTGTTGTACATCGACTCATGTTCGGCGACGATGGTCCAGTCGAAGGCCGACGGACAGATCGGCAAAGCCTTGCCCAGCAAGTCTTCGCGCACGATGACCAGGGTCAGGCCGGCCGGGCCGATATTTTTCTGCGCGCCGCCGAAGATGACGCCATATTGCGACACGTCGATCACGCGCGACAAAATGTGCGACGACATGTCGGCCACGACGGTGGTCCCTGCCGGTACGTTCGGCGCCTGCTGGAATTCCACGCCATCGATGGTTTCATTGGTGCAGATGTGCAGGTAGGCGGCGCCCGGCGTCAGCTTCCATTCAGAGACTGGCGGCACGCCCGTGAAACGGGCGGCCTTGGACGACGCGGCCACGTTCACGCTGGCATACTTGGCCGCTTCCTGGATCGACTTGCCCGACCACGAGCCTGTGTGCACGAAGTCGATGGTGGCCGGCTGCTGCGCGGCCAGTCCCACCAGGTTCATCGGGATGATGGCGTTTTCGCCCAGGCCACCGCCCTGCAGGAACAGGATTTTGTAGTTCGCGGGCACGGCAAGCAGCTCGCGCAGGTCGGCCACCGCCTGCTTGTAGATGGAAATGAATTCGGGACCACGGTGGCTCATTTCCATCACCGACATGCCACTGCCATGCCAGTCCTGCATCTCGGCGGCCGCTTGCGCCAGCACTTCCTTGGGCAGGACGGCGGGGCCGGCGGAGAAGTTGTAGATATGGGTCACGATACGGTCCTTAGTAAAATGAAATTATTGGGGCGACTGCGTGGCCGCCCGCATGACCTGGTCAAGCACGGCATTCACGCGCGGGATCAGCACGCGCTGGCTGATGGCCATCGATTCGGCAGACAATTGCGGCATAGTGGCCAGCATCTTGCGGCCCAGCGGCGTCTTGTAGAAGGTCGTCAGCTGCTCGACTTCGGGCACCGTGTAAAAGCGCGCATACAGGGGCACCATTTCGGCGGCCAGCTCGTCGATCAGGGTCGGGTCGGCCAGCACCTGCGTCAGGGTGGCGATGGCCAAGGGGATTTCTTCCTCGGCGCTGGCCAGCGCGCGCGCCTTGCGCTGCTCGTCCAGGTTCGGGTTGCTGCTGATTTGCTGCTGCGCCGACTGGCGGATCATGGCTGGCACCGATTGCAGCATCTGGTCGAAGATATTGCGCGTCAGCTGCGGGAACTGCATCGCGTCAAGCATGCGCCGCACGGCCACTTTCATGGCAGGGCTGGGCGCGGCCTGGCGGGCGGGCGTGGCTTGCGTGCTCTGGGCCAGGGCCGGCAGGGTCGCAAGAAAAGCCAGCGAAAACGCGGCAAAGAAGGTGGCGACGATTTTTCTCATGGCATGCGGGACTTTATAAAAGCGGGAAATAAGCTGGGACACGCAGGCTGGCGCCGCAACTGGCGCGCCAATAGCAATTGGGGCTCCCGAAAGAGCCCCAATCATCTTACTCCGGCTGGGCCGGATCGACAGGATCAACGGGATCGGCTGGTTCAGCCGCCGTCGGCGCGGCATCAGTGCCCGCCTCCGTCGTCAGCTCGACTTCGTCGATATCCGTTTCCACCACGCGCTGCAGGCCGGAAAGCTTGGTGCCGTCTTCCACGGCGATCAGGGTCACGCCCTGCGTTGCGCGGCCCATCTCGCGGATTTCCGACACGCGGGTGCGGATCAATACGCCACCGGTGGTAATCAGCATGATTTCATCGCTGGTATCGACCAGGGTCGCGGCAACCACTCTACCGTTGCGCTCGCTGGTCTGGATGGCGATCATGCCTTTCGTGCCACGGCCATGGCGCGTGTACTCGGTGATCGGCGTACGCTTGCCGTAACCGTTTTCCGTTGCCGTCAGCACCGACTGCTGCTCGTTCTCGGCCACCAGCAGGGCGATCACGTGCTGGCCTTCTTCCAGGTTCATGCCGCGCACGCCGCGCGCCGTACGGCCCATCGGACGCACATCGTTTTCATCGAAGCGCACTGCCTTGCCCGAATCGGAGAACAGCATCACGTCGTGCTGGCCATCGGTCAGCGCCGCGCCGATCAGGAAGTCGCCGTCGTCCAGGTCGACCGCGATGATGCCGGCCTTGCGTGGATTGCTGAAGTCCTTCAGCGGCGTCTTCTTGACGGTACCCAGGCTGGTCGACATGAAGACGTAATGGTCTTCCGGGAACGTGCGGTTCTCGCCCGACAGCGGCAGGATCACGGTGATCTTTTCGTTGTCCTGCAGCGGGAACATGTTGACGATAGGCTTGCCGCGCGAATTGCGCGAGCCTTGCGGCACTTCCCACACCTTCAGCCAGTACATGCGGCCACGATCCGAGAAGCACAGGATGTAGTCGTGCGTATTGGCGATGAACAGCTGGTCGATCCAGTCTTCCTCTTTGGTCGCCATGGCCTGCTTGCCGCGTCCGCCGCGCTTCTGCGCACGGTATTCGGTGATCGGCTGCGCCTTCATGTAGCCCGTGTGCGACAGGGTCACGACCATGTCTTGCGGCGTGATCAAATCTTCCGTTTCCAGGTCGGTCGCATTCAACTCGATCTGCGAGCGGCGCACGTCCTTGTTGCCGGCGCCGTATTCGTTTTTCGCCGCAGTCATTTCATCGGTGATGATGACGGTGACTCTTTCCGGCTTGGCCAGGATATCGAGCAAGTCGGCGATATGTTCCATCACGTCCTTGTACTCGTTGACGATCTTGTCCTGCTCCAGGCCGGTCAGGCGTTGCAGGCGCATTTGCAGAATTTCCTGCGCCTGGTCGTCCGACAACTTGTACAGGCCATCCGTTTGCATGCCGTAGTGCTTCGGCAGGTTTTCCGGACGGTAGGCATCGATGCCGCCTGGCGTCGTGCCGTCACCCGTGCGGGCCAGCATTTCGCGCACGACGGACGAATCCCAGGCCTTGGCCATCAGCTCGACCTTGGCGATCGGCGGCGTTGGCGCGGCCTTGATGATGGCGATGAAGTCATCGATGTTGGCCAGCGCGACAGCCAGGCCTTCGAGCACGTGGCCACGTTCGCGCGCCTTGCGCAGTTCGAACACGGTGCGGCGCGTGACCACTTCGCGGCGGTGCGACAGGAAGCATTGCAGCATCTGCTTGAGGTTCAGCAGCTTCGGCTGTCCATCGACCAGGGCCACCATGTTCATGCCGAAGGTGTCTTGCAACTGGGTCTGCTTGTACAGATTGTTCAGCACCACTTCCGGCACTTCGCCCCGTTTCAGCTCGATCACCACGCGCATGCCCGACTTGTCGGATTCGTCGCGGATGTCGGAAATGCCGTCGAGCTTCTTGTCGCGCACGTTTTCGGCGATGCGTTCCAGCAAGGATTTCTTGTTGACCTGGAATGGCAGCTCGTCGACGATGATGGCGATGCGGCCGCCATCCTTGCCGTATTCTTCGAAGTGGGTCTTGGCGCGCATCACGACGCGGCCACGGCCCGTGCGGTAACCGTCGCGCACGCCGGACACGCCATAGATGATGCCGGCCGTCGGGAAGTCCGGCGCCGGGATCAGCTCGATCAATTCATCGATCGTGCAATCGGGGTTGCGCAGCACGTGCAGCGCGCCGTCGATGACTTCGGTGATGTTATGTGGCGGAATGTTCGTCGCCATGCCGACGGCGATACCGGACGAGCCATTGATCAGCAGGTTCGGGATACGCGTCGGCAAGACCGTCGGTTCCTTTTCCTTGCCATCGTAGTTGGGCTGGAAGTCGACGGTATCCTTGTCGATATCGGCCAGCAGCTCGCCGGCGATCTTGTCCAGGCGGCACTCGGTGTAACGCATCGCCGCGGCGCCATCGCCGTCGACGGAACCGAAGTTGCCCTGGCCATCGACGAGCATGTAGCGCAGCGAAAAATCTTGCGCCATGCGCACCAGTGTGTCGTAGATCGAGGCATCGCCGTGGGGATGGTATTTACCCATGGTTTCGCCGACCACGCGGGCGCACTTGACGTAAGGGCGGTTCCACACGTTATTCATTTCATGCATCGCGAACAAGACGCGGCGGTGCACTGGCTTCAAGCCATCACGCGCATCGGGCAAGGCGCGACCGACGATCACGCTCATGGCGTAATCGAGGTAGCTCTTGCGCATCTCTTCTTCGAGGGAAATAGGAATTGTTTCTTTTGCGAATTGATCCATTGGCGGTTCGACTGATCTCAGGCTGTGGTTAACTTATCTGTTACGCAATGTATGACGCAATACTGCATATCCTGGGTGGCTGTCGTCGTGGACGCCGCGCTACGCGCTGCTGGCGCGGCCCGGCTTCCATGTCGCAGAGTGATTGAACAAATCGACGGGCTGGCGGCACGATCAGTACGGGTACCGCAAGGGTACCTCCTGGCCATACGGTGCTGCCGTGGGCATTTGCTCGACACTCTTAACAGTCAAGCGCACGATTTTAGCATGCGCGCCCAGCTACCTGTACAAATTGGCCATACCGACAAGATTGGCAGTTTGCACCGGGGGCGTGCACGTAGACCTGTCGATAATGCACAATGGAAATACCAGTTCAAGACACCTGCCCTTAAAAGTGGCAAAAAAAACGATCAATTGTTACAGACGCGTTACAAATGGGCATTTTCGTTGCGCAAAAACAACGCACGGTCTAAAATCGGGCAAGCTTTGATTTAACCACGGTCGTGTGCCCCTGATGCGTGTGGCAAAATGACTGGGAAGTTAATTGCTAGTTTCGCAATCTGAAACGAGCGCATATGGTCTACATGATAAAATCTTGGCACGTAGCACCAGTAGCGCAGTGTTGTTCTGCGGATATCACCCCCCGAAAGGAAAAAAGAATGAATAAATTTGTAACGCTGTTTTTCGCTGCATCCGCAGTGATTGCTGGCTCGGCTTCGGCCCAAACCCCAACCTCCCCACCATTCGCGCCAGTTACCACTGACATCCAAGCACCAAGCCCAAAAAGCGCTTACGTGCAAGATGCCCGCGGCGTGATCGTGCGTGATCCATTCGGCCTGTGCTGGCGTACCGGCTACTGGACACCTGCTGACGCAGTGCCAGGTTGCGACGTGCCACTGTGCGTAGAGCCAGAAACCCTGCAAGACGGCAAATGCGTGGCTCCTCCAGCACCAGTCGTACCAGCACCAGCACCAGCCGTTGTCGTACCAGTACCAGTCGTCGTTGCTCCTACCTCGGAAAAAGTCAGCTTCGCTGCTGATGCATTCTTCGATTTCGACAAAGCTACGCTGAAGCCAGAAGGCAAAGCCAAGCTGGACGAGCTGTCCGCACAACTGGGCGGCATCAACCTGGAAGTCATCATCGCTGTGGGTCACACCGACTCCGTCGGCACCGATGCTTACAACCAAAAACTGTCGGTACGTCGTGCTGATGCTGTCAAAGCCTACCTGGTCACCAAAGGCGTTGAAAGCAACCGCGTGTACACCGAAGGCAAAGGCGAGAAACAACCTGTTGCTGATAACAAAACTGCCGAAGGCCGTGCGAAAAACCGTCGCGTGGAAATCGAAGTTGTTGGTACCCGCAACAAGTAATAGCTGAGTTCCTGGACTTGCCGCAAGTCATCGCGCAAGTCAAGAACAGCATGAAAAACCCCGCTTCGGCGGGGTTTTTTTTCGTCCGTGGCTGCCCAATTGTAAAATTGCCGCTATTATTCGACCTATGAACGCCGACCCTCTCGAAATCCAAAAATTCAGTGAGCTGGCCCACCGCTGGTGGGACCCCACATCCGAGTTTCGTCCTCTGCACGAAATTAATCCCCTGCGCCTAGAATGGATCAACGCGAAAGTGCCGCTGGCCGGCAAGCGCGTAATCGACATCGGCTGCGGCGGCGGCATCCTGGCCGAATCGATGGCACGCAAGGGTGCCGACGTGACGGGCATCGACCTGTCCGACAAGGCATTGAAAGTTGCCGACCTGCACAGCCTGGAATCTGGCGCCAAGGTACGCTACAAGCTGATCGCCGCCGAAGCCATGGCCGAGGAAGAAGCCGGCCAGTACGACGTCGTGACCTGCATGGAAATGCTCGAGCACGTGCCAGACCCTGCCGCTATCGTCAAGGCCTGCGCCACCCTGGTGAAACCGGGCGGCCACATCTTCCTGTCGACCCTGAACCGCAACCCGAAAGCGTATCTGTTCGCCATCCTGGGCGCCGAGTACCTGCTGCGTCTGTTGCCGAAAGGCACGCACGACTATGACAAATTCATCACCCCGGCCGAGCTGTCGCAATACGTGCGCAGCGCCGGCCTGGACATCAACAGCATGCGCGGCATGGGCTACAATCCGCTGACCAAGATTTACTCACTTAATAGCGATACCAGCGTCAATTATCTGGTGGCCTGCACCCGGCCGCTGTAACCATCACGCACAATACAAGGCGGCTGCGGCCGCCATTTTTCATTCCTACTTGACACACTTTGCCCGCCATGATCACAGACCCTCTGCCAGCCCCGCGCGCCATCCTGTTCGACCTCGACGGCACCCTGGCCGACACCGCGCCCGACCTGGCAGCGGCCATCAACCTGCTGCGCGCGCGCGCCGGCCTGGCGCCGACCCCGTATGAGATCCTGCGTCCCACGGCCTCGGCCGGCGCGCGCGGCATGATAGGCGTGTCGTATGGCGTGCAACCTGGCGAAAGCGGCTACGAAGCCCTGAAAGACGGCTTCCTGAACAATTACGAAGCGGCGCTGGCCGTGGAAAGCCGTTTATTCGACGGCATCCCCGCCATGCTGGAAGGCTTGAGCGCCCTGGGCCTGGCCTGGGGCGTGGTCACCAACAAGGCCGCCCGCTTCACCGACCCGCTGGTCGGCCAGATCGGCCTGGGCGCCGCCGGCTGCGTAATCTCGGGCGACACCATGCCGCACCCGAAACCGCACCCCGCCCCCTGCTGGAGGCGGCCCGGCGCCTGGACCTGACGCCGCAAGACTGCTGGTACGTGGGCGACGACCTGCGCGACATCCAGGCCGGCCGCGCCGCCGGCATGCGCACGGTGGCCTGCGCCTGGGGCTACTGCGGTCCCGTCGAGCCGCAGCACTGGAACGCCGACCATCTGCTGGATACGCCGCAAGCGTTGCTCGAACTGGTCAGCGCGGTGGTGAAGGCGGCGCAAGAGCGGCAGTTAGCGGCGTAAATCGGCCTCCGCTTGATCTGGCGCGCCAACAAACAAATGCATCATGCAAGAGTGTGAAAATTGCGCTACGTTGACGATACGCTGGGGACGACCTGGTTTCGACATGGCTTGCAAAGCAGCGCAAAGCGTACCGAGGGCGGGCTACCTCGTAAATACAAGCTGAAAAACTTAACTGCCATCAATAACTCGTACGCACTGGCAGCTTAATCGCTGTTAGCCCTGGAACACCTCGTCCCCGGGGTGGGCCGTCAAAAGCTCCAGAGTCACCGCAGAGCTCGTCTGATGCTGGCTTACTTGGCATCCGACTAAATAATAGGTAACTCGCTTGCCCATAAGCTGCACAGCCGTGCTGGCTGAGTTAAATGAAATGATCGTGCCAAGTAGGTAGAACTGTCTGTGGAGTGCTTGCGGATGTGGGGGTTGTGCGGGACTTCGGCGGGCACAGCCCGGCGCCGCACAACCGGCTTGCGCCTGCCAGCGCAAACCTCTCCGATTCGTCTGGTTCAAGCGATTCGAAGATGCCTCGTTCCTTACCGCGAATGCATCATGCAAGAGTGGGCGGATTGCGCTACAATGAAGGTTCTGTGGGGACGACCTGGTTTCGACGTGGGTTGCAAAGCAGCGCAGGGCATACCGAGGGCGGGCTACCTCGTAAATACAACCTGAAAAAACTTAACTGCAAACGATAACTCGTACGCACTGGCAGCTTAATCGCTGTTAGCTCTAGAACACCTCGTCCCTGGGGTGGGCCGTCAAAAGCTCTAGAGTCATTTACAGGGACTCGTCGTATGCTGGGTTACTTAGCGTCCGACTAAATAATAGGTAACTCGCTTGCCCATAACGTGCACATCCGTGCTGGCTGAGTTAAATTAAATGATAGTGCTAAGTATGTAGAACTGTCTGTAGAGTGCTTGCGGACGCGGGTTCGATTCCCGCCGTCTCCACCACTGAATTGTACTAAGCCTTCCAACGCCGTCCAAGTGACGGCGTTTTCTTTTCTTCTCCCTCTGTAAACCTTTCCAATCGAGACTTGCCAAATCCAAGCCCATCCAATCATAATGGGGGTATCGGAGGGGGTATCCTTCAAAATTGAACCGTAAGGAAAAGTATGGCTGGGGGTATCGCGAGCGGCAAGCTATCAGACAAGGGCGTCAAGGCGTTTATATCGAAGGGCGAGCGAGGGAAAAAGCTCGCGGATGGCGGAGGACTTCACCTCTTTATCACTCCTGCGGGCGGCACAACCTGGCGTATCAAATACCGCCTGGATAGCAAGGAAAAAATCTATTCCATAGGCCCCTATCCACTTATCAGTCTTGCTGCCGCACGTGTCGAACTGAGTGAGGTCAAGGGCTTGCTGCTGGAAGGCAAAGATCCGGTGACTCATCGTCGCGTCAGCCGCGCGGCCCACGCCTCCAGCGCAGACAACACTTTTCAATCAGTCGCCCAAGAATGGTTGACGATGAAGCAAAAGGAGTGGAGCGCTGTCCATCACGTGAAGTCAGCGCGAGCTTTCGAACGAGATGTCTATCCGTCGCTTGGCAAACTGCCCATCGCGAGTATCACCCCGGCCATGGTAGCGACTACGATTCAAGACATCTACAAGCGGGACGTACTTGAAACCGCATCGCGCATCCTCCAACACGTCAACGGCGTCTTTCGCTACTCCCAGGCAAAGGGACTTTGTCGAGACAACCCGGCTGCACCGGCACGAGAAGTGCTGCCCCGTAAAAAAGACAGTGGCCGCATGCCCGCCCTTCTCAATTACCCTGCGTTAGGCGATTTGTTACGCCGGGCGCAACTTGCTCGCCTTTCCCCGGCTGTACATATGGCACACCGTCTCTGCGCTTTTACAGCGGCACGCATAGGGAACGTCGTTAACGCGGAATGGAGCGAATTTCAGCTAGACGGCGACGAGCCGCTTTGGACTATTCCACGGCACAAAATGAAAGTCACCACGCGTGACATTGACCATAGAGTCCCCCTTTGTAAAGAAATAGCGGAAGAGTTACGTCGCTGGCAAGCGATGATCGGAAAGAAGGGATACGTATTTCCATCCCCGGCTGGCGGGAAGCATATCGGCAGGGAGTCTATAGAGAAGGTTTATCGGGTGACACTCAATCTAGCCGGAAAGCATTCCCCCATGGCTGGCGCAGTGCGCTCTCCACTCTAGCACGTGATAACGGCTTCGAAAGGGACGTTGTGGAACTCACTCTCGATCATGCGCATGACGACGAGGTTGCTCGTGCCTATGACCGTGGCGAGCGGTTTTACGCAGCGTATTGCCCTGTTTAACTGGTGGGGGAGCAGCTCATTACCGCTCAACAAGGAGCGAAGATTCTGCCTCTAAATTCCGCGTCAGTTGCCGCTGCCTGACGAATTCACCTAACTTGTAGAAAAATGGTAGAAAATTTTCGCAACTTGTAGAAATTATCGTAACTTGTTTGCAAAATTTTGACCAAAATAAACATGCCAAACCCCGAAAAAACTCAACAAATTGACCCCAATAACGTTATTGAACACGTTCAGTTCTATCGTATTGATAAAGTGGCGGAAATGCTGGGATGCACTACGGGTGATGTGCTGCAACTCGGCATAAGTGGGAAAATCGCTATCAGCGCGCCAATTATAGCGGGAGGAAAATACACGTGGCCAAACGGACTTGCATTGGTCGCGTTCCCCGAAATCAGTGAGCCTTTCACTTATGCTTTCGATGAAGTTGACCGTGTTGTTTTATCAATGCACGATCTCGCCCGCATCGAAGCTGTCGGGGGCGTCATCCCGCAATCGTTCATCTCAACAAGCAGAGCGCAGCAAGCTATCGATAGCTGTTTTGACTCTTTTGAAGAAATCGTAAATTTTGAACAGAGGACCATTCCCGAATTACAACAAATGGTAACCGATGAGCGATTGAAATTTGAAGCGTTTCTTGATTCTGAAGTTCAATACAACAATGACGATAAAGCATTGATAGCGAAGTCTCTCTTTGAAGATCCAGGTCCGATGCAAGAGGGGGTTCGCCTTGCTTTTCACAAATTCCAGAGGCGGAGTGCGGATGATTGGTACAAGCTGCGCAAATTAGGATTAGAAAGTATATGGAAATCGACCGGACAGATTAAACGAAAGTCCCCAAAAACAACAATAGATCACTTATTTGTTTCCCGAGAACAGGTGGAAAGTCTTACTAACGTAGTACCAAAAAGTCATAAAAAGGCCAACACTTGTGACGTGGAAAATGGTCATACCGAACGTCACCACGCGAACCGCGAAGCCGTCCTCTTTGCGTTTGCGTATTGCCTTCAAAAATATGGTGCAGAAGGGCAAAAACCGGCCGCTGAGTGGGCGAGGCTCATCGAGCAACGTGGCGAGGAGTTTTGGACTACCGGGCAACCGAGACTCAGCCTGCCTACAATAGAAACACTGATAAGATTAACAAAAAAACCACCTACTAAAAAATACATTGGTAAGTAAATTTACTCAGCACTTTTTCGCATTACCTCCCATCTAACATCTCAGTCATGCCGGTACTCCCCGGTGCCCCTTAAGGTTAACATGACTGAGACTACTTCCTCCCTGCCCCCTCCACTGAGCATCTTGCGTCGTCGCCAAGTAGAGGCACGCATCGCGCTTTCCCGTTCGTGCATCTACGACAAGCTCTCCCCAAAATCCCCACGGTTCGATCCGTCCTTTCCTCGTCCAGTGCAACTTGGCCCGAACGCCGTAGGCTGGATCGAATCCGAGATCGAAGCTTGGCTGCACACCCGCCTCCAAGTCAGCCGCAGCGCCACTTTCTGCTAATGCCTCGCCCAGTCGCATGGAGTTCAAAGCTTCATGCACTGAATCTCCAATCAGTTATAAGTGTTTGAAATTTTCTATAATAATCGCATAACTCCGTTATTAAAAACATCCTACCTCGCCCGGCTCCACGTAACATTCCTTCTATTTCATCACGAATAACGAGACATTTCTACCTGACATCAATTCTGGTTATTATTATTATTAATAATAAAAATAATTAATACGGAAATACAATAACAAAAAGCTATTTAAAAACATGGATACAAAGGGAACTCCATGGAAATAAAAGTCATAAACGAACAATTTTCACAACACGAAATTTACAATGATATTGAGAAAGACCAGAACAGCCACGAAATAATTAAAGATGGGAAAGTCTATATTGTGGAAACTCCTGAAAGCGGAGGAAACACTTTAGAAACAATAGAAAAATTCGTGAAGGAGGTGATATCAACACAATCTCCCGCCTTCCAATATAACTACAAAATAGGGCATCGAACTATAATACAAAGACTTAGCCTATCGAAGTACTTCCGAAGATTTCATCAATACATTGACGAATATACGCCAAGAAAAATATTCAGCCCAAACGTAACTTTATTTTTCGATTCGTTAAAAAATCTAAAAATTATAGACGCCAATTCTGGTGAAATTTATCTCCCAATACCAGATACCCCTTTTATTTTTGATCTACTAATAAATGAAATCCGCAGAGGGTCTGAGACTATTGAATTTAAAAATAAAATCAGAAAAATTGAATTAAATTACAAACGAAACTTAAAAAGCGCATCGAATTACGTAGAATCACTATTTTATAAATATTCCAGGTTATTAGTATTGCGGATTGATCTCGCCTTCACAAAAGAATCGCAAGATGGCAATCCATCTGATTTCGTTGAAACCGCACAAAAATATATCGACAAGTTCCTTAATGCCCGACGGGGAAATAAAATTTTCGCGTCAGTGGTCGGTTACATATGGAAATTGGAATACGGAAAAACAAAGGGATTACATTTTCATTTCATATTTTTCATGGATGGATCTAAAGCGAAAAAGGACGAATTTAGAACTTCAGAGATTGGGAAATATTGGATGAAGATTACTGAAGGAAAGGGATACTTCTTCAATGTAAATTTAAACAAACGGCACTATGAGAAGCACGGGATTGGCGTCGGCATGATCGATCATACCGACACCGACATGAGGAACAACCTATTAAGAATAATTCAATATTTCTTCAAGAAAGATCAATATTTAATGGAAAGGTACGTAAAAAGACCAGGACTTTCGGTCGAGGTGAGATGCCGAAAGAGAGAGTTACCAAGTTGGGTAGACCCCGAAACAGTTACAACAAATAGACGGATCTGAAATAGGCAGGCAGAACCATCTCGTCCTGCCTGCCATGTCAAAATAAAGTACTTCCTTCGCAGTTACCGCCAGAGTGGCCTCTAATTCGACGGCGCCCAGACATCACAATCCTGTCCAACCGCCAACAATGGTCAACGTCCCTCCTGCCAGCCATTATCCGTTTTCACCATAAAAACCTTGCCAGTGAAAGTTTTTTTAATTTCGTTCGCGTACTGTTCAACGAGATCATTGCCATTGAAAAAATTATTGAGCAGCGTGGAGTCGACGTAGGGACAAGTTTGCCGCATGGCACGCGCCATCGCTGCCTTAGCAGTTCGCGGGGCATTGGTCATGAGTTCATTCTCACTGAGAAGCAGCGGCATGACCTTCTGGTATTTGGCCCAGCCGTCTTCGTGCGCTACCTCATAGGCACTGGTGGTCGAACCGGGATTTGCCTGTAGCCATACCTGTTGATCAGATTTCCATGCGTTGTCAACTTCGTGGGCATAAGAGAGTTCCTGCTTCAGGCGACCAATCTCCTCCGCGTATTTTTCACTGGCATATGCCCTAATGTCGGGTGTCGGTTTCATCTTGACCGAATACTTGATGTCAACCTGGTAGTGGCCGGCCCCCTGAGGTGTGCCATTGACTCTCTCGAAGTGATCGATGGAAAAGTATTCGCAGTTTCCGATGGATTTCTGGATGATGGCTTTCGCATCACTTTCGGACGGTCCATTCGAACATCCGCCCAAACACAGCAAGAGCATGGAGGTTATTGTTGAATTTATCATTTTGTTCATAGGTTGCTTTCTTAATAAAAGGAATTAAAATTTGCTTGCCAACTTTAAAAATGGGTCGTAAATGCCGTGGCCTTAAAGACATCATAGCGCGACCATTGATGCATGGCAAGAATATCGGCAAAAACAGATAGGGATGAGGATTTGGTGCGTTTTGGTGCCGCCATTCGTTCACGCAGGAAGGCGCTGGGATACTCCCAAGAAGCCTTGGCTGATTACGCTGGTATCGACCGTTCGCACATGGGGAAGCTAGAACGTGGAGAACGGAATGTAACGTTCCTCAATATCGTACGCATTTCTCAAGCCGTGAAATGCAAGCCATCAGAATTATTTTGCCAGATCGACCTCTAGGTAGCAGCAACGACAGGATTTGCCTTCCGTAATATTCGATAAACAGACGCGATCCCAATAGAGCAGGCATCCGCAATCTCCTGCTTGGTCAATCCCTTCGCATCCAGTGAGTGAACTCTTGCGCCCTTCGCCTGAGCAGTCGGTGCCCGTCCCGTGTACGCGCCGCGCTTCTTCGCTGCGGCAATACCTACCTTTTGCCGCTCCAGCATGTTTTCTCGCTCAAACTGCGCAATCGAGGCGAAGAGGTTGAACGTCAGACGGCCTGAGGGCGTAGCGGTATCGATGGATAAATCCAGAATCCGAATCGTGGCTCCAGCGCCAGCAACTCGTGCTTCGATCTCGATCATGTGGATCATCGAGCGGGCGGCGCGAGACAGGCTACTAAACACCAACACGTCGCCCATCTTCAGTCCAGCCAGAACTTTGACGAACTCGACCCGGTCTTCCATCTTGACACTGCTGATCTGTTCTCGATAAATCGACTGATCGGTACAGCCTGCTTCTTTTAATTTTGCTATTTGGTCTGCGAGCCCCGCGACCTGTTCAACGGTCGAGGTACGCGCGTATCCGTACACGGTCATAATTTTTCCTATTATCAAAAGGGTTTAGAAATGGTGAAATTATCAATAGGATCTAGCCTGATACACTATTTGATAGTTTTTGGTGAGGAGCAGGGTTAGGATCACAAGGCCCTGCCCTTTTGATACGGTTGTCACACAGTAGTACTGCACTAGTCTTCACACGTATGCGGCCTTTCACCGCACCGTTGCTGCCTGCAAGGGGGAATTGCGTGGTTGCATAAACTCCTCAAATTAGTGTAGATAGAATCAAACATGGATCAGAGTCGGACGATAATACGGCAACGCGTGCATATTTCCGCAGCCATCTCGACTGCGGAAATATTCCATCGGTGGGGTAGATATGACGTTCACCGTAGGTACCTGGAAAGAGAATTCCAGCAGCGATTTCGCTGGCACGACATCAACGTAATATGTAGTTGAGATTTTCTGGGGTCTCTTCGCACCAGGGAGAAATACTCTCGACGGAGACGCCATAAGGATCCTCGAACGCGATAGACGACAGACTTGGTTTCCTAGGCTCAAGTAGATCGCTTTCGCCAAATATCCGCGCGAATATGATAATTTCCACATTGCAAAATAATGCGAAAGGCAGTACATTCGCATTACTTTAATGACGAGCCACCGCCATGTCACGCTTGAAAGATGAAACCCTTTCGATCCGCACCTCTGCCGAAATCAAGCAACTCTTGCGTATGGCTGCCGAGCGCGAACGCCGCTCGGTGGCGTCCATGATCGAGATAATGGTGTTGGAGTATGCCCAAGCGCACGATCTAGAGAACGATCGGCAACTTAGTAATACGACTAAGAAAGGACCTTGAGATGGATGCAACAGTCGCCACCCGGAAGGCAACAAAGAATAGCTGGCTGTTTAAGGCGGGAACTAACCTATGACCACCACAGAAAACCAGATCGAGCTTGAACTGATCGCCAAGCTGGACGATCTTAAGTACATGTATCGGCCGGACCTACGCGACCGCGCAGCACTAGAGGCGAACTTCCGCGAAAAGTTCGAGGCTCTCAACCGGGTTCGCCTGACGGATAGTGAATTCCAGCGCCTGCTCGACGGCGCCATCACGTCTGACGTGTACAACGCCGCCCAGACCTTGCGGAGCATTACCAGCTTCGAGCGCGACGACGGAACGCCACTCAATTTTACGCTTGTCAACATTCGGGATTGGTGCAAGAACAGCTTTGAGGTGGTTAATCAACTACGTGTCAACACCGATAATAGTCACCACCGTTACGACGTCATGCTGCTCATCAACGGCGTGCCGGTGGTGCAGATCGAACTGAAGGCATTGGCAGTTAGCCCGCGCCGGGCGATGCAGCAGATTGTGGACTACAAGAATGATCCCGGCAACGGTTACGGCAAAACCCTGCTTTGTTTCATCCAACTTTTCATCGTTAGCAATCGCACCGACACATGGTACTTCGCCAACAACAACGCACGGCACTTCAGCTTCAACGCTGACGAGCGCTTCCTGCCCGTCTACCAATTTGCGGGCGAGGACAATAGGAAGATCACTCACCTCGATAGCTTTGCGGAGAAGTTCCTCGCCAAGTGTACATTGGGCGAGATGTTGAGCCGATACATGGTGCTGGTATCCAGTGAGCAGAAGCTATTGATGATGAGGCCCTACCAGATCTATGCCGTGAAGGCTATCGTGGACTGCATCCACCAGCATTGCGGCAACGGCTACATCTGGCACACCACCGGCAGCGGCAAGACGTTGACCTCGTTCAAGGCTGCCACCCTGCTCAAGGACAATCCAGACATCGACAAATGCTTGTTCGTGGTGGACCGCAAAGACCTTGATCGCCAGACGCGCGAAGAGTTCAACCGCTTCCAGGATGGCTGTGTCGAAGAAAACACCAACACCGAGACGCTAGTTCGTCGCCTATTGTCGGATGACTACGCTGACAAGGTCATCGTAACTACCATCCAGAAGCTCGGCCTCGCGCTTGATGGCACCAACAAACGCAATTACAAAGAACGCTTGGGACCGCTGCGCAACCAGCGCATGGTGTTTATTTTCGACGAATGTCATCGTTCCCAATTCGGCGAAAACCACAAGGCCATTAAGGAGTTTTTCCCAAAGGCACAACTTTTCGGCTTCACTGGCACACCCATCTTTGAGCAAAACGCTAGTTACCAACAGATCGAAGGCCAGCAAGCCAGCTACCGCACCACAGACGATTTGTTCCAGCGCTGCCTGCACCAGTACACAATCACCCACGCCATCGAGGATCGCAACGTCTTACGCTTCCACGTGGATTTCTACAAGACCGAAGGAAAAAAAACGCCTAAGCAGGGTGAAGCCTTGGCCAAGGAGAAGGTCATCGAAACCATCCTCGCCAAACACGACGCGGCCACCAACGGGCGCAAGTTCAACGCTGTCCTGGCGACGGCCAGCATCAATGACGCAATTGCGTACGTCGAGCTATTCAAGACTGCCCAAGCGAAGAAGAAGGTCGATGACGAAACATTCCGACCGCTTAACTTGGCCTGCGTGTTTTCGCCGCCGGCCGAAGGCAATAAGGATGTGCAGCAAATCCAGGAAGATCTACCACAGGAGAAAGAAGACAATCAGCAAGATCCGGAGGGCAAGAAAGCTGCGCTCGTCGCCATCATAGCCGAGTACAACGTACGCTTCGGCACCAATCACCGCATCAGCGAGTTCGATCTTTATTACCAAGATGTGCAAAAGCGCATCAAGGATCAGCAATACTCCAATATCGACCTGCCGCACGATCAGAAGATCGACATTACTATCGTTGTGGACATGCTACTGACCGGCTTCGACTCCAAGTATCTCAATACGTTGTACGTGGACAAGAACCTCAAGCACCATGGCTTGATCCAAGCCTTCTCGCGTACCAACCGCGTACTCAACGACAGCAAGCCCTACGGCAACATCCTCGAATTTCGACAGCAACAAAAGCCGGTGGAAGCAGCCATTGCACTGTTCTCTGGTGAAAAAATCGACAATCCAAGGGAAATCTGGCTGGTAGACCCCGCACCGAAGGTAATTGAAAACCTGCAAACCGCTACACAGCAGCTTGCTGATTTCATGGGTTCGCAGGGGCTCAGCAGTGCGCCCGAAGATGTAGCGAACCTTAAAGGCGACGCCGCGCGCAGCCAGTTCGTCAACTTGTTCAAGGAAGTGCAGCGCCTCTCTACCCAGCTCGATCAATACACCGACCTAAGTGTGGAACAGAAAACGCAGATCACCCAGATTGCGCCGCCAGATGACTTGCAGAGCTTCCGCGGTATGTACTTGGAAACCGCGCGCCAGCTCAAAGAGAAGCAAGACCTGCCACGCAACGAGTCCAGCCCGGAGGTGCAGCAACTCGACTTTGAATTCGTGCTGTTCGCCTCAAGCGTAATTGACTACGACTACATCATGGGATTGATCGCCCGCATGACAGGCCAAAAGCCAGGAAAGCTCACCATGAACCGCGAGCAGCTCATCGGCCTAATTCAGTCCGACGCCAAATTCCTCGATGAGCGCGACGATATCGCTGATTACATCCGCAGCCTGCCCGTAGGCGAGGCGCTGGATGAGAAGCAAATCCGAAATGGCTACGAGCGCTTCAAGATGGAGAAGAAAACCCGAGCGCTCGCCGAGCTAGCCGTAAGTCACAGCCTCGCCGCCGAGGCGCTCCAGGCCTTTGTCGATGAAGTACTGCGGCGGCGCATCTTCGATGGCGAAGCCTTGAGCGACCTAATGGCACCGCTGGGCCTCGGTTGGAAGGCCCGCACCCAAAAGGAGCTGGCACTGATGGATGAGCTCGCCCCGTTGCTACAAAAACTCGCCCAGGGACGCGAAATTTCGGGGTTGAGCGCGTATGAACAATAAGGAATCGAAAGCGATGAGCGAAGAAAATAACGAAAAGCGCGCGTGGGCGCCTCGGTTGCGTTTTCCAGAGTTTCGGAACGCTGGCGATTGGGATCGAGCTGGATTAAACGAGATTAGCGTGCCTGTCGTAGAACGAGTCGGTGATCGTCGACTTATACCAGTAAGCATTTCTGCTGGTATCGGCTTTGTGCGTCAATCAGAAAAATTTGGCAGAGACATTTCTGGAAATCAATACCGCGTATATACATTACTTCGAGACGGCGAGTTCGCGTACAACAAAGGTAATTCTCTCAAATTCCCGCAGGGATGCATTTATGACCTGCAAGGCTGGGGGGAAGTTGCCGCACCTAACGTTTTCATCTGCTTTCGATTGAAAGAGGGATATATCAACGGTTTCTTCCGATATTGCTTTGAGAAAAATGTGCATGGGTCGCAATTAAGAAGGCACATTACTAGCGGTGCAAGAAGCAATGGATTGCTGAATATTAACAAAGATGATTTTTTTGCCGTCAGGATACCAGCGCCAAAACGAGCGGAACAACAAAAAATCGCCGACTGTCTTTCCTCGCTCGACGAGCGAATCGCGGCTGAAGTCCAAAAACTTGACGGCCTCATCGCCTACAAGAAGGGACTAATGCAGCAAATTTTCCCTTGTGAGGGTGAAACCGTGCCCCGCCTTCGCTTCCCTGAATTTAGGGATGCGGGGGAGTGGAATGAAACCAAACTAGGCGAGCTCGGAGAGCTTGTTTCTGGCCTCACTTATCGCCCAGAAGATGTGCGGGATAAGGGATTGCTGGTATTAAGATCTTCGAACATCAAAGACGGGCAGATCGTGCTGGAAGACTGTGTCTATGTTGCAAGTGGAATTCGTGGCGCTAATCCCTCAAAAGTAAAACGATATTCTTATTTGCGTTCGGAATGGGTCCTCAAGTTTGATCGGTAAAAATGCGCTCATTCCCCATGGGATGCCACCATGCACCCACGGGGCATTTATGACAATTTTTAGAGCCGAGAATGCGCCTTTTGTTTCGCAACTGCTTCAATCATCCGCGTACCAGAAGCAAGTGGCTGCTGACTTAGGAGCTACCATAAATTCAATCAATGGTGGACAGCTGGTAAATTTTAAATTTCGTACTCCAGAAACTCCCGAGCAAAACAAAATTTCAGGGTGCTTGTCCGCTCTTGCTGAATTAATTGCCGCGCAACGCAAGAAGATTGATGCCCTCAAACGCCATAAGAAGGGTCTTATGGAACAGTTACTCTCGGTGTCCGAGGAGGTGCTAGCATGAAGCCAGGTGAGAGCTTCGTCGACTTGCCAGTGCTCGCAGACCATCTGCGCCAGGAGTTAGAGAAAAAGAAAACCATCCTGCTCTATGCTTACAACGGCACCGGCAAAACGAGACTATCGATGGCATTCAAGGACATCGGCAAGCAAGGTGACGAACGCGACACGCTCTACTTTAACGCCTTTACCGAGGACCTGTTCCATTGGGATAACGACCTTGATGGCGACAGTGACCGTCGGCTCACGCTCAATGCGGCTTCGCGTTTCTTCGCCGGATTGACGGAGCTGGAGATGGACAATCGCATCCGTCCATTGCTGCAACGCTATTCGGACTTCGATTTTCGCATTGACACGCAGGAATGGGGGGTGCGCTTTTCGCGCACAGTGGATGGGCAGGTCATCGACAACATCAAGGTGTCGCGCGGCGAGGAGAACATCTTTATTTGGTGTTTCTTCCTCGCCATTGTGCAACTGGTGCTGGACGGCGCGCAGGCTTACCAGTGGGTGAAGTACCTCTACATCGACGACCCAATTTCGTCGCTGGATGAGCACAACGCAATTGCTGTGGCGAACCATCTCGCGCAACTACTCAAACGGCCTGATAGTAAACTGAAGACGGTCATCTCGACGCATCACGCGCTGTTTTTTAATGTGTTGTGCAACGAGCTAAACAAGGCGCGCAAGTATTTCGTCAACAAGACCTCCGTGAGCAATGGTTACGTGGTGCGCGAAGAAATGGGCGACACGCCCTTTTTTTCATCATGTTGCCGCCTTAGCCGAACTCCATCAGGCGGCGCAGGACGACCGGTTATTCACCCATCATTTCAATATGTTGCGGACGATTCTGGAGAAGACGGCGAGCTTCCACGGTCACAAGAATTTTGCTGTTTGCATCAAGCAAGACAATGACGACTCCGATGGCATCTTGCACACCCGTCTAATTAACATATTGAGCCACGGCAATTACTCTCTGTTTGAGCCGCAGCAAATGTTAGAAGAGAACAAAGCTTATTTCAAAAAGATTCTAAATAGCTTTTTGAATCAATACCCTTTTAACCCACAATTATTCCCTCAAGCCGCTGAAGAAATTGAAAAACATGACTGATCTCGAAAAACAACAACTGGGTAAAACCCTCTGGACGATTGCTGACCAACTTCGTGGCGCAATGAATGCGGACGACTTCCGAGATTACATGCTGGCGTTTCTATTCCTCCGCTACCTATCGGACAATTACGAGCTTGCGTCCCAAAAAGAGTTGGGTGCAGACTATCCTAAATTGGCTGAAGAAGACCGTCGTGCGCCGCTGACCGTCTGGTATGCCAAAAACCCCGAGGACACAGCGGAGTTTGAAAAACAGATGCGCCGCAAGGTGCATTATGTAATCCGTCCAGAGTACCTGTGGAGCAGTATTACAGAGCAAGCCCGCACCCAGGACATGGAGCTGCTGCACACGTTGCAAAACGGCTTCGCTTACATAGAAAACGAATCTTTCGCCAGCACCTTCCGGGGTTTGTTCTCCGAGATTAATTTAGCCTCGGACAAGCTCGGCAGGACCTATACAGACCGCAATACCCAGCTGTGCAAAATCATCGCAGAGATTGCCAAGGGACTCACTCAGTTCTCAACCGATAGCGATACTTTGGGCGATGCGTATGAGTATCTGATCGGCCAGTTTGCAGCGGGCAGCGGCAAGAAGGCGGGCGAGTTCTATACGCCGCAGCGCATTTCCGACATTCTCTCGGCCATCGTCACTCTGGACGGACAGGATCCAACAACGGGTCAACGCCGACATCTGGACAGCGTAATGGACCTTGCCTGTGGTTCCGGTTCTCTGCTACTAAATGTCCGCCACCGCATGGGGTCGCACGGCATCGGCAAGATTTACGGCCAGGAAAAGAACATCACCACCTACAACCTCGCGCGTATGAATATGCTGTTGCACGGGGTGAAAGATTCAGAGTTCGAAATCTTCCATGGCGACACGTTGACAAACGAATGGGATCTGCTTCGCGAGACCAACCCGGCCAAGATGCCGAAGTTCGATGCGGTGGTGGCCAATCCGCCCTTCAGTTATCGCTGGGAGCCCACAGAGGCCTTGGGCGAGGACGTGCGCTTTAAAAACCACGGCCTCGCACCCAAGTCCGCCGCTGACTTTGCTTTTCTCCTGCACGGTTTCCATTTTTTGAAGCAAGATGGCGTAATGGCTATCATCCTGCCGCACGGCGTGTTGTTCCGCAGCGGCGCTGAGGCGCGGATCCGCACGAAGTTGCTCAAGGATGGGCATATCGACACGGTGATCGGCCTGCCGGCCAATTTGTTCTTCTCTACCGGTATTCCGGTATGCATCCTAGTGCTGAAAAAGTGCAAGAAGCCGGACGATGTGCTGTTCATCAACGCGAGTGAGTACTTCGAGAAAGGAAAGCGGCAGAACCAACTGCTTCCCGAGCACATCGACAAGATTGTCGACACTTATCAGCACCGCAGGGAAGAGCCACTTTATTCGCGGCGTGTAGGCATGGAGGAGATTGAGCGGAATGAATTCAATCTGAACGTCACGCGCTACGTCAGCACGGAAGTCGCAGGAGAAGAAATCGATCTCAAGGCGGTGCATGCAGAGCTAGTCTTACTCGACCAACAGATCATGACGGCGACTGAGCGACACAACGACTTCCTCCGGGATTTGGGATTGCCATTGCTACCGATTGGTCCGTCGTTGCCTTTGCAGAAGTAAAACGCGCCATGTATCGGTAGTAAAAAGAGTAGATTGATCTTTAGGTACGCGCTTAGGTACACAGTTCATCTAAGGTTGAACTGTGTTTTAAGTGCTATATGGCCTCCTGCTTGCTCTCAACATTCTGCATCGGAAACAAGCACCCTCTGCGGCCCTGTTAGTAGTGCCGCAGAGCTATGGCATCGCTGAAAAACCGGCCGATGTCGGCCGGGGCCATGGTGCAAAATGCGCAGAGATCAGGCAATCATCATAAGCGCTTGCTCAAGTGCTTTCTCCTTCATTGATGCCCCCTGTCCGAAGCCATTGTTTCAAGCAAGTGTGCCATTAGGTATTTCCTTTCTTTGTTGAGGTGTAGCTAGACCTCAATCCGGTTCAGGATTGAGGGGACAGGTACGACGGGGGAGATATTGCTAGAGGTATGCCCTGTGACGGGTATCCCTTTGAACTATCAGCATGAGACTGATCGGGACAGCGGTTATGCGTTACGTCTCGTGAAAAATCGGCTCCAGGACTTCTTCGTTCTTTTTGCCAAAGCTGAATTCGCAGGCCATGCACAAGAAATTATCGAGAATGTTCTCATCGACAATTTCGCCGAGCGCAGCGCCAGCCGAGCCACCGGCAGCACCGCAAACCAGGGCACCAATGACAGCGCCTGCAACACCTCCTAGAACGACGCCAGGTGGCCCTGCAAAAGCCCCAGCAAGAGCACCAAGCTCTGCACCACCGGCTGCCCCAGCAGCTCCACGAACTGCACCAGCAATCGTGCCGACAGCGCAGACCAGTCTTCTCGCGTAGCCCTTAGTCACGATCCGGTCGGATTCACATCGTGGGCATCGGCGCGTCATCCTTCAACGCTCCGGCTTGCGAATCGTGCGGCTGATAGGTTCGACTCCGCATTGATCCTTTTGTAGTGGTCGAGCACAGCGTTGCGCCGTACTCGCTCCATGTACCCGATAAAGCTTGCCGCTGACAAGAATCCAACAGCAAATACGATGGAAAATGCTGTGAGGTGTTCCAAGGGGGATGTGTTCGGTCGCATGACGAATCCTTTAAAAAGTATGGTTGGAATGAGCTGGGCGGCAACGCCGTCCACGGTTAAACAAAAAGGGCATAACTCCGCAGCCTGGTGGCTGCGGAGTTATGCCCTTCGATTAAAGTTAAGGTAAGTGTGATAGGCGGAAGAGAGTGTAGTACGGCAATTTCACTTGAATTTAAGAACAATGCCCTTATGTGCAAACTCCCGTCAGTTAGAAGGTGATAAATATGCAACTGCAATACCTTACGCAACATGATTTTTCGGCAGTTGTTCGTGCTTGCCATATGCTAGAAGCCGAATTTGTGACCTTGTCTTCGGGCGAGATAGTAAGTGCTGCTAGCTCTACAGCGGCTACTTATCGGCAAGCTAGTAAAGGCCTCGTCAGCGCTCTGGACTCGTTGTCAGATGCAGCAATGATTGAACTACAGGCCTTGGCTTCGTTTGGCCGAGGACATAAGGGTTCAGATTTTGCGCTGACCTTGCGAGATTCTAAGGATGACTTTAACGGCTCCACTCGTGGATATTGGGTTTCAAAGCCCTTGCGTTCGTACATTGAGGCGGGCTTGGCGAGCTCTCGCGCAATTTTGCGCTAGCCTCTCCCGTTGGACTGGGAGAGGGTACATGACATGAGGATCGTGGTGGACGTCCAATGCCTTCCAAACGCTTAGGGGGTATTTTTGGGGGTATTTCTCCATGCTAACTTGAAATTTTTAAGCTAGTGCGATGATTTAAATGAAATTTTATTGATGAGTTCGATTGACGCCGTCCCACCACTGAATAAATAAAAGGGCTTCCCCGTTTTGGCGGGGAGGCCCTTTTTATTTATTCCATGTATGCAGAACGCGGGCAGCGCAACCCTCTCCGATTCCTCTGGCCAGGTTTTGCGCCGCAGGCGGTTTTTCCTAACGATAACCTCAGCCGCTCAGGCTGCGGAAAAATGGCGGACCAAACCTTCGCCCCCCACAGCGTCTCAGGAAGCAGGATGAAATCCGTTCACGGCATGACTCCGCCACATAGCCCCAACGGAATGATGCAATTTACAATATCATTGCATCTCCCGTTTCTGACTAAATCGAAAGAATATGATTAATATCCGTGAGGCTGAAATCACAGACCTGCGCGCTCTACAGGAACTCGGCTGCCAGACCTACCGTGAGCATTTTTCGGATATTTGGTCCGCTACCGGAATATCGGATTTCCTGGATCAAGATTTTTCTCACAGCACGCTTGAAAACTCGCTCAATTCATTGAAGCAAATCTGGCTTGTCGCTTCCGACGAAAGCGGAAAAGTCGTCGGCTTCGCCAAGGTCAACTTGTCGAAGCCGGCGCCTATCAGCGGCGAGGTGGGCCTGGCACTGCAGAAGATATACTTTCTCAAATCCGAGGCTGGGCGCGGTTATGGAAAGCAGCTTTTGAGCTACATTCACGATCTGGCGCTGGAGCGCAGGGAGAGCTTGATATGGTTAGATGTGCTCAAAACCAACTTAAGTGCTCGCCACTTCTACGCGAAACAGGGTTTTCAAGAACGCGGTGAAATCCCCTTCCAAACAGACAAAGTTGCAATTGGAATGGTAGTCATGGTCTGCCAACTTCCAATAGCGTGACGCCTGAGCCCGCGTGCACTATGTACCGCTATGGGCATCAAAAAACAAGGCGGCGGTCCCAACGCCGGTTTATGCAAATTGGGCAGAGGCGCAGTAAGAAATATCCCGGCGAACGACAGGGGTAGCTCCGCGGCAATATTGTTTGCAGGTGCCGGGATCATGTCTTCCACTCAGACACGATCTCAGCATTCAAGAATCATTGCTGCGATATTAATCGTTTAATAGCCCGCCGATACTTCTCCACTCGCTCCAGATCCTTCTGCGTCGGCGCCTCTATCCTCGACAAATCGCTATTCTCAGCCAGATCGGCCAGCTTGACAGCCTTGCCGACCGGGTTCAACGCTGCGCGGGCAATGAAATCATCGTACGACTCGCCTTCGATCTTGGTCACGGCGCGCACGCCGTCGATGACTTCCCGGGAAAATCCTTCGCGCGCCAGGTCGTCGAAGGTGACTTTGCCGTCGCTGTCTTCCACCACATCATGCAGCACGGCGACAATCTGCTGGGCGCCGGGGGCGACACGCAACATGACGCGCAAGGGGTGCAGTATGTACGGCGCGCCGCCTTTGTCCGTCTGGCCGGCATGGGTGGTGGCAGCGATTTCAATCGCGCGCTCCAGGGTAGCGCGTCTTGCGTGTTCACTCATGTTCACTCCTTGTTCACTCCACTTTGATTGATGTGTCCGTTGCGCGCCAGCCGCGGCGTTGCAAATGGCAAACGCTGGTGCACAGCAAGGCAGGCAACAATAAATTGAGAACCGGTACGAGCATCAGCAAGCACAACAGCAGCCCCAGGGCGAAAATCGCCGGGCGCTGTTCGCGGCGCAACGCCGCTTGCTGTTCCGCGCCGAGCACCTCTTCGGCCGCCGCGCCGTAGATCATCTGGATATTCCAGGCCAGCAAGTACGAGATCAGCACGCACATGGCCCACACCGGGATCAGCAGGGACAGCAGCAGCAACAGGCGCCGCCGCCAGGCGGGGCGCGGGGAGGACAGCTCCAGGCCGGCCGGCGCCTGCCACAAGACATAGCGGCGCGCCGCCACGGCCTTGGCGCGCTCCAGCAACAAGCAGCGCAGCGGCAAGCGCGCCGTACCGATGGCGCCGACGATAAAGCCCATCACATAGAAAAAAGCTGCCAGTGCCAACAGCGCCAGGGCAATCTGGCCGATCGACAGCAGGGCCTTGGCGGCGCTGCCCAGGCCGCCGGCGATATTGCCCATCTGTGAGAGGGTGGCCGGCCCGTTGGCCAGTGCCCCGACGCCATCTATCACGCCCAGGCCCAGCAAACCGGTGACCGACACCAGCGCCAGCATGGCGCTCAGCTCGACAAAGAAACGGCCGAAGCAGCCATACAGTCCCAGCCACAGGGCCACGACCGCCATGCACCACAGCGCGGAGCGCCACCACAGCCCCGCATGACGCGCATCGCGCAGTCCCAGGCCGACGCACGTGAAAGCTTCCCGCCAGGCCAGCAGCCAGGTTTGGAATGTTTGTGTCACGCTCAAGCGTACTCCGCAATGAAGGGGCGGATACGTCGATCCGTATGTTGCCGATTGTACATGGACAAGGCCAGCACACGCGCCGCCCAGGACACAGCGCAAGACTGACACCAGCACGTGCTCGCCCTCAAAAAGTGCTATCGAAACGCAAACGCAGTTGCTGCCTGCTCGGCAGGCTCGCAAGAAGATTCATGACAGACCTGATTTCTCCCGGATGCCTTGGCCTTGTACAGTGCCTTATCAGCGAGTTCAACCAGCTCGACCGCATGGTTTCCCAGGTGCGTCGGCATGAAAGCCGCCACGCCGACACTGACTGTCACCACGCAAAGGGGATTGCCCCGATGCTCGACGCCCAGTGATTGCACAGCCTGGCGCACGCCTTCCGCCACCGCCAAGGCGCCCGGCAACTCTGTTCCGGGCAATAAAATGACCAATTCCTCGCCACCGTAGCGCGCTGCAAGGTCGCCCGGCCTGCGCATGCTGTAGCCGACCACTTTGCCGATTTTTCTCAGGCACTCGTCGCCGGCCACATGGCCGTAGATATCGTTGTATTGTTTAAAGAAATCGACATCGATCAAGACCAGCCCGAGTGCGCTGTCTTCACGCTGCGCACGGCTGAATTCGGCAAGCAGCGACTGGTCGAAGTGGCGCCGGTTCGCCAGCCCCGTCAATCCATCCTGGTTGGCAAGGCGGGCCAGGGTCTCATTGATCATTTCCAGCTCATTGCGCGCCTCGATCAGTCCCGCCTCGCTCTTGACCCGCAAATCGATTTGCCGCACTCCGCGGTATCCGATGAAGGCAATCAGCAGTACTAATACGCCACCCACCGCGTTATGCAAAATCATGTCGAGACGCCACTCGGCGAGTACTTCATCCTCTGACAATGCGGCAGAGACCACCAGCGGGTATTCCTCGATTTTTCGGTAGCTATTGATACGCATCACGCCATCGACGCCCGACTTGATCACGGCGGTGCCAACGGGACTTTTGGGCAAATAATCATGAAACACCGGGTATTGTGAAATGTCACGCCCCAGCAAACTTTCATCGAATGGCCTTCTCAATAAAAGAATACCCGCTCCATTCGCAATGTAGATGGCGCCTTTTTTTTCCTATCGAAAAACGTTCATAAAACAGCCTGAAATAATTCATATTCAGGGTCGCCAGCGCCACGCCACCGAAACTTCCGTCAGGCATATTGATCCGCCGCGACACCGTAACTACCCATTGCCCCGTCGATTTGCTGCGCACGGGAGGACCGACATAAGGCCCCCGATCCTCATGCGTTCGATGGTAGTTAAAATAATTTCGATCGGAATTATTCAGATTGCTTAACAGCGCTTGCTGGGAGTTCACGAGCCAGCTGCCATCTTGGGCATAGATGAAGATGCCGTGCAACTGGGGCAGCTCGGCGACACGGGTGACCAGCAATTTATGGATACGGGCCAGTTCAAGACCGGACACGCCGTCTGTCTCCACCCGCTCCACCAGTCCGAGCAGCACCGTATCGGCCTCCTTGATGGTGTCATAGGCATGCTGCGCAACAGATTGCGCCAGGTTGGCGCTTTCACGGGCAGCTTCATTCAACTGCACTTCCCGTGCGCGCAAGGTCATCCATAGCTGGATCGCCAGGAGCGACAGGCACACCAGCACGACAAATGAAATAGCCAGCGGCAGCAGGGAAAAGCCACGGAAACCTGCTCCCAACAAGCGTGGCGGCAAGCTGCGTGACCTGATCATGGATACACTCCCGAATGGATATCCGGCAAAGTGTGCACCAAATCGGCAACAACATGCTCACACATTATCACAAGCAAGATATAAAAAAATTACCACACTGCTGGGTGATATCCTTTCGCCGCCAGGGCGTCGAGGAAGGCGCTTCCAGCCTCCCATCATTTACAATACCGCCATTCCAGCTCCCACACACGTTCCAGCAACAGCCTCGCAACGGCCTGCGCACGTGCAACGCCCGCATCCCCCGCCTTAACGGCGTACACTGGCCCCTCTTCCATCAACGCATTGGTCCACTGTGAAACTATCGCGCTTTATTACCGACCATCTGGAGCGGATCCTGGAGGAGTGGGAACTCTTCGCCAGCTCGCTCCCCATTCCGGGAGCAGCCATCTCGAAAGCAGAATTACGCGATCATGCAAAGCAGATGCTGGAAACCATCGTGCGCGACATGGACGTCATCGAGAACGCGGCGCAGCGAAAAAGAAATCGACCACGGGCGTATCGGAGATAGCGGGCAAGGAAACCGCCGCCGCCACGCATGGCTCCCTGCGCCAGCAGATCGGCTTCACGCTACCGCAACTGACGGCGGAATTTCGCGCAATGCGCGCCAGCGTTCTGCGACTGTGGATGGCACAGGTGTCAGTGGCGTCAAAAACGGCGACAGAAGACATCCTGCGCTTTAATGAAGCGATAGACAAGGCGTTGCAGGAATCGGCCATACGCTATTCGCAGCAGAGCGAACGCACCCGCAATACCTTTCTCGCCATCCTCAGCCACGATCTGCGCAGCCCGCTGAGCACGATGACGATGGCAGGTGCGCTGCTGAGCAGGCCGAGCGCGAACTCCTCTTCCACGGTAGAGATCGGTGCAAGGGTTGCCCGCAGCGCAGCCACCATGACAACCATGGTGAACGATCTGCTGGAATTTGCCAGGACGCAGCTGGGGGGACACATGCCCGTTTCGCCCATCTTGGGCGACTTGGGGGAAATCTGCAGGACGGCCGTCGAGGACGCTTCGGCCGCTCACCCGAAATGCAAGTTCGAACTGAGTACCACGGGCGAGATGATCGGCGACTTCGATGCGGCCCGCTTGGCCCAGCTGTTTTCCAATTTGCTCAACAATGCTGCGCAATATCGCACCGACGACCAGCCTGTGACCATCACGGCCTGCGGCGATGCCGATACGGCGGTGGTGCAGGTCAAGAATTTCGGCCGCCAGATCCCGGAGGCCTCGCTGAAGACCATTTTCGATCCCCTGGTACAGCTGGCCGTTTCCGACGAACACAAGGCACCGAATGCCACCAGCATCGGCTTGGGTCTGTTTATCGCGCGTGAAATCGCCTGCGCGCACGGCGGCACCATCGGCGCCGAGTCCAGCCTGGAGTGCGGCACGGTATTTACCGTGTGTCTGCCCAGGGTAGCGCTGAACGAGAACGCGAACGGCGGCTAGGGACGGAACCCAGTAGAAGACGACATCTGCTGCCGACACCTCTACCGGGACAGGCGCGCCCTACCTGCGGTTGAGCGGCACATACTCACCCGGCAAGCTGGCCGCTTCCAGCGCATCGGCAAACGCCAATAAAAACTTCGCAGGACCATGTTCCGACACCAGCAGCGAGGCCCCCTTGTGGCGCAGCAGTTTCAATATTTCCTGCTGATGCGCCTGGTATTCCTGCGCATGGCCATAGAAGGTCTGATACATCTCCAGCGTTTCCATGGCTTTCACGGCCAGGATGAATTCGGGTTTGTCCATCATATCTCCTCTTGATCAGCTCGGAAACACAGAAGACGCATCATCCGTCCCCTGTGCGTACAGCCATCACGGTCGGCATGGCCGCACTTTCATCATACGCCTCATCACCTAGACCCGGTAGGGGTCGCCCGACAGGACGCCCTGGTACTGGCTGAGGGCGCCGCCGATCTTCAAGCCCCCGCGTCGATATCATAGAAACGGATATCCTTGCTGTGGCCGCTACCGCGCACCTTCACCACCGACACCACGCGTTTGAACTGGCCTTCGAGTTCGACGTAGCGTTGCATGACGATGGCGTCGGCCAGGAAGGCGTTGCCGTAGGAACTGAAGCGCAGCGCGGTGTACTGGTCTTCCAGCTCGGCCGTCATCAGCACCGACACGCCCATCTCCGTCAAGGCCGCCACCAGGCGGTACAGCGATTCACGGAAATCCTCGCGGAACATGGAGGCCAGCGCCATTTCAAAACCGGACAGCGAATCGATGACCACGCGCTTGGCCTTCATGCGCGTGATCATGCTCACCAGGTCATGCAGGATTTCATCCAGCGACAAATCCAGGGTGCGCGTGTTGATCACGCCGATCTGGCCGGAACTGACGAGTGCATTCAATTGATGGCTGAGCAGCTGGTTCGGGCTTTTCTCGAAGGCGGCGATCACGCCGGGCTCGCCGCAGCGCACGCCTTCCGTGAGAAATTGCGTGGCCAGCACTGTTTTGCCGGAACCGGACGGCCCCACCAGCAGCAGCGAATAGCCGGCCGGCAAGCCGCCTCCCATCATCTGGTCGAGCTCCGGCACGCCCAGCGACAGGCGCTCATTGCCGGAAATGCTGACCTTGCCCAGGCTGCTGGCCTTCAGCACGGCGCGGGAAAAGATTTCCACGCCATCATCATTGATGCGAAAGGTATGCACGCCCAGGCTTTGTGACTGGCCGCGCATCTTGACTACCTGTATCTTGCGTACCATGGCGTCGCGGTGCACGAGCTGCGACAGCCACAGGATGCCATCGGCGACCGTGAACACGGCGCTGGACTCAGCCTCGGGCGCCAGGTATTCGCCGATCAGGAAGGTCGTGGCCAACCAGCTGGTCATTTGCGCGCCCAGTTGCTGCACGAAATTCTGCAAGCCGGCCGCGCCCGTGTCCATGGCCTTGGCCGACTGCACCACGGAGCGGAAGGAATCGACGAAGACGAGGCTGGGCGAGAACGCCTCCACCTCTTCGGCGATGCGCGCCAGCACGCGGTCGAAATCACCTTCCAGCAAGTCAGCCGACAGATTGACGAACTTGATCGACTGGTTGATCTTTTCCACATCGAAGAAGGGGAACTGCTGCTGATAACGCAGCATCTTCAGCGGTGGCTCGCCCAGGACCGTGAAAAACAGCGCCTTGCGCTCCGTCGTGGCGAGGGAAAACATGATCTGGTGCGCCAGCGTCGTCTTGCCGCTGCCAGGAGTGCCCGCCACCAGGTTGAAGGAAAATTCAGGTATTCCGCCTCCCAGCAGTTCGTCCAACCCCGGCACGCCAGTGGCCAGGCGGTGGATGGTGACTTTGTTCATTCGTTCGGCTCCGTTCCAGCATTATTCACAACGTCATCACCCCAGGCTTTGAGGAGGATGCTATTCGTTAAGAGTTCGCCAATTAATAAAATAAGGGTATTGATGAAGTGCATCAACATCGCCGTGCTTGCCTCGCAGGCGACTGCGACTGCCTGTGCCTGCAAGCTGGCGCGCAAGGCGGTCATGGCAGCTGCCAGCGCTTGCGGTGGATGGGGCGACAGCCAGCTGAACTGTTTATGAATCTGGTGCAGGCTGCGGGCATACATCGACTCCACACCCCGCTCACCAATGATCTGATTCAACTCAGTGGCCAGCTGCTCCCAAAGGCGAATACTGACGTTTACCACCGCACCTGGGTCGCGTAACAGCGCGTACTCTATCCTGCGCTGCCGCTTTTCATGGACTGTGGCCATAATCGGATCTTTTCTCTGCGGTTTTCGGTGCATGGACCATGTTTAAAAAAAAGCATCAGGGCTCCTTCGCCCATCAGCGCGGAGCCTTTGCCGTGATTATTTTCGACAAAGCGTCGATATTGATGGGTTTTACCAGGTAATGGTCAAACCCTGCCTCGCCAGCGCGGTCGAACTCGCCAAGCTGGCTGTATCCCGACGTAGCGACAAAACACGGCAGCGGCGCCACCAGAGCCGCACGGGCCGAACTGACGACCTGAAAGCCATCCATGCCCGGCAAGCCTATATCGCACACGATCACATCATAGGGCGCATCGAGCGCGGCGCGCAAGCCGCTGGGACCATCGTTGCGCACGTCGACATGATGGCCATCCTGCGTCAGCAGCAGCGCCAGCATTTCCGCCGCATCGGCATTATCCTCGATCAGCAATATGCGGCGTGACGCTGCATGCGCCGCATGTTCCACTTGCAAGTCCTGAGACGGTGGCGCCAGCGACGACAGGGGCAACTGCAAGACAAACTGGCTGCCAAAGCCGACCCCGGCGCTGAACACATCCACCGTCCCCCCATGCAGCTGGGTAATGATGCGCACCAGCGACAGGCCGATGCCCAGGCCGCCCTGCGCCCGTTCCAGCGAACGGAAGCCCTGCGTAAACAGGTCGAAGATGAAGGGCTGGATATCGAGGGCGATGCCGGCGCCATCGTCGGTGACCGTAATTTCCACCAAATTATCGTGGCGCCTGACGACGATGTCGATATGGCCAAACTCGTGCGTGAATTTGCTTGCATTGATGAGCAAGTTGGCTAACACCTGCGTCAGGCGTACCAGGTCCCCTTCGATGACCAGGGGTTCGTCCGGCACGCTCACGCTCAGCACTTGCTGGCGTTGGCTGATGCTGGCCTGGCCAACTTCCATGGCACTGGCGATGATGTCGCTCAGCAGGATGGGCGCCAGCTGCAAGGTGATCTTCCCGCTGCTGACGCGCGAAGCGTCGAGCAAGTCGTCGATCAGGCGCGCCATGTGCGCCACCTGGCGGCCGATCACGCCATGCACATCCACCAGTTGGGGATCGAGCTCGACCTTCTTGGCCAGCAAGTCATTTGCCATCGCCAACGGCTGCAAGGGATTGCGCAACTCATGCGCAAGCATGGCCAGGAATTCCGTCTGGCGCAAGGTCGTCGCTTCGGCGGACGCTTGCATATCCTGTGCGCCAAACGTTGCCAGCACCAGGTTTTGATTGGCTTCGCGCAACTGCATGATCAACAGGCCGAAGGCGTCGGATTTATCTTTTTCCTGCACCTGCATCTTGGCCATGACCAACAGTTGGTTGATCGTCTCGCGCAGCAGCTTGACTTCGCGGCTATGCAAGGCATGCAGATTGTGCTCGGAGGGCAACTGCTGGGCGGGCGCATCCTCAGGATCGGGCGAGAGTGCTGTGTATTGCATGGTGACGGTGTACGGCCTGTGGGGGCCGGCCTCAAGGACAACTCTTCGTGCCGCGGCGTTCACTCAGACATCGCCGCGCACGCCAGCTCTATTGCTGCATACGGTGTATTGCTTTATCTGAACACGATACCCTATTTCCCTTAGCAAATGAAAGCATTAGATTACTTATCGTCAACAGTGCGCAGGGGTAGCACGTAATTGGCGAGCTGCCACCCCATGGCCAGGGCCGATTGCTCCGCCTCGTGCTGCGTGCGGCGATTTTCCAGATTGGCTTGCCGGACATCTGCAAAGCCGCACTTGCTCAGCACCAACTGTCCTTGCCAGCATCCCTCGGGCAGTTCGCAGGCGTAGGCCGAGATCAGGAACCCGTTATGGGTGGTGGGATTCGCATAAGACATGAGGCCTCCATGGGATTGCCAGCGCCGCCGTGAACAAGAACCACAGCCGTTATTGCAGTATAGTCAGACTTAGTGTAACCGCAATGCGGCACGAATTTCATTTAAATCAAATACATACGCATCAGGCCGACTGTCGGGACCCGCACGCACGCATTGGCAGCGTTTGGCATCCCGTGCAAAAATATGCCCCTCGATACCCTCCCCACGCATGCCATATGGACCAATACCATTTCCTCGTCGGCGAATTCAAGAAAAATAGCCCCTTCATTCCCGCCGCGGCCAGCGCGCAGCTGTTTGCCTGGTTCGCGCAGATAGGCGAACCCGTCGAGCGCTACGGCAGCAAGAGCGGCAAGGTCGTCAAGTTCTCGCAGAAAAACTACGACAAGACCCTGAACGCCCCCGATGCCGACGGCATCGAATTATTTTCACCGCGCATCGTGCCGGCCGACGAGGCCGACGAGACCACGAACTGCGACGCGCTGGCCATCTATCAGCCGAGCGTTACACTGCTGCTGACGATACGCGCCCGCAAGCTACCGTTGCAACAACTTTTCGACGCTGCGGCAAGCATACCCGGCTTGCTCGATCATTGCGATTATGTGTACGGCTACAGCGAAACCCTGGGCTATGGCACCGGCTACGCACGCGGCTATCGGCAACTCGATGCGGCCCATCCGATGACCTTCGGCAGCGGCGACCCCGGCAATAACTGGGACGCAATAAAGCGCAAAGGCCTGCAGTATGAGCACATACGCGACGTGTATCCCATTAATACTTTCAGCCAGTCCAGGCTCGATGCGCTGCCGCCGGCACGACTACAGGCATTGCGCACGGCGATGCAAACCCATGGCCGCTGCGATGCGCACGACGGCAAGACACACTGGTTTTTAAGCGGCGAAGAACAGACCGCCGCCCGTGCCGACCTGCTGGCGCACGCCATGCTGGGCTCCCTCATCGACAATTGACACCCATGACCACACATTTATCGCTGCACTGCTATCTGCAAGACCAGGCCACCGAGCGCCCCCTGCCTTGCTCCGACGTGACCATCCACGCCGACCCCGCCACCCTGCGCGCCATAGCCCATTTTCTGCTAACCAGCGCCGACGCGTTTGATCTGGCGCAAAAGTGCGCCGGCATGCACGCCCATCTGCAAGACGAATGGGACGGCTGGCAAGACGACTTCCCCGACCTGGTCGTGGTGGCGGCCTAGGGCGGCGGCCTGGGGTAAGGCCAACACTGGCGCCCCGGCTGGCGTGCGTCGGGTAACATACGCCACCGTTGCCACACAGAGATCGCTCCATGCATCAATCCTCCTCCATGCCCCATTCCCGAAACGCCCTGCCCTGGCTGCGCAGCGCCGTGCTGGCCACCGCGCTGGCCAACCTGTCCGCCTGCGCCAGCCCGCCCGCGCACGAGACGCTGTTCCTCGCCACCACCCTTACGCCCGCGCATTCCTTCACCAAGGGCATCGAAGGTCCGGCCGTGGATGCGGATGGCAATATCTATGCCGTTAACTTTGCGCGCCAGCAAACCATCGGCAAGGTCAGCCCCGGCGGCGCTGCCGAGGTGTACCTGACCCTGCCCGGCAACAGCATCGCCAACGGCATCCGCTTCGGCAGCCGTGGCCAGATGTACCTGGCCGACTACATGGAACACACGATTTACCTGGTCGATCCGGCCACGCGCGCGCTCACCATCCACGCGCGCGAACCGCGCATGACACAGCCGAACGATATCGCCATCACGCAGGACGACGTGCTGTATGCGAGCGACCCGAACTGGAAGGAAAACACGGGCCGCGTGTGGCGCATCGCGGCCGACGGCACGGTGACCCTGGCGCTGGACACCATGGGCACGGCCAACGGCATCGAGGTCAGTCCCGACGGCAAGATTTTGTATGTGAATGAAAGCGTGCAGCGCAATATCTGGATGTATGACATCGCCGCGGATGGCAGCCTGAGCGGCAAGCGCTTGCTGATCAAGTTCGACGATTTCGGCATGGACGGCATGCGCGTCGATGTCGATGGCAACCTGTACGTGACGCGCTATGGCAAGGGCAGCGTGGTGAAACTGTCGCCGCAAGGGCGCATCCTGCGCGAAATCAGCGTGCCCGGCGCCAAGCCCAGCAACATCACCTTCGGCGGCCCCGATGGCCGCACGGCGTATGTCACGGAAGTGGTGCAGGGGCGGCTGCTGCAGTTCCGCGTCGACCGCCCGGGCCTGGAGTGGCAGCGGGCACAGCAGCACAAGAGCAATGCGGCGGCAGCCGCCGCCACCGGCCGCAGCGGAGCAGCTCAGCGCGGAATGACGCGCTCCGCCTTCAGGCGCTCGAACAGGGCGATGAAGGCGTCTTGCGTATCCTGATAATCAAGAAAGCCCGCCTTGCGGCTCTTGCCCATGTCCGTCACCACTTCCATCGGCCGCCCCAGGTCGGCATCCGTATGCCACCAGGAAGCGAGACGGCCGATATCCGCTTCGACCAGGCCATGCTGCTGCGCGAGGGCGCGCCACTGCGCGGGGGCGTCCTGCATGCGATCAGCCAGCGGCGCCATCGTTTCCGGCAAGTCCGCCGCCTCGACGCCAAAATAGGCGGCCAGGCGCGGCCACAGCCACTTCCAGCGGAACACGTCGCCATTGACGATATTAAAATCCTCGTTGCGCGCGGCGGGGCAGTCCGCCGCCCACGCCAGGTGGCGCGCGGTCTGGCCCGCGTCCGTCATGTCGGACAGGCCGTGCCATTGCGCGGCTGAACCCGGAAAGACGAAGGGCTGGCCGTTGGCCTTGCACAGGCTGGCATACGCGGCCAGGGTCAGGCCCATGTTCATGGCATTGCCCAGCGCGTAGCCGATGATGGTGTGCGGGCGGTGCACGCTCCACGTAAAACCGTCGCGCGCGGCCGCCTCGAACAGCCGGTCTTCCTGTGCATAGTAGAAATTCTCGACCGTTTGCCGGCCCTGCTCTTCGCGGAACGGCGTGACGGGAACGCTGCCCTTGCCATAGGCATCAAACGGCCCCAGGTAGTGCTTGAGGCCCGTCACCAGCGCCGCATGGCGCAAGTGGCCGCTCGGTCCCAGCGCGGCCAGCACATTGGCGACCATGGCGCCATTGACGCGGATATTTTCCTGCTCGTTGGCCTGGCGCGCCCAGGCCGTGAAGAAGACGTGGCTGGCGTCCAGGCCCGTCAGGGCGGCGCTTACTGCCGCACCATCCGTGGCATCCAGTTGAAGCGATACGCAACCGGCTGGCACGGGCGTGCGGCCACGCGAGACACCCGTCACCTGCCAGCCCTGCGCCAGCAAATGCGTGGCCAGGCTGCTGCCGATAACGCCGCTGGCGCCGATAATCAATGCGTGCTTGTTCATGGGAACTCCAATGCCTGTGTAAAAAACCATGATATAACGGACACAAATTCTTATCCGCGATAGTATTTCACCTTATTCATGAAAAATATTCCTCAATCATGTCAGAACACTTGAAAGGCATCGCGCCTTTTCTTGCCACCGCCGACGCCGGCAGTTTCACCAAGGCGGCCGCACGACTGCACTTGAGCAGCTCGGCCGTGAGCAAGAGCGTGGCACGGCTGGAAGCCCGCCTGGGCGTGATCCTGTTCGAGCGCAGCACCCGGCGTTTGCAGTTGAGCAGCGCGGGGCAGGCCTATTACGCCACCTGCAAGCGCGTGCTGCAGGAACTGGTCGATGCGGAAAACGTGCTGGCCGAGCAGGAAGGCGAACTGGCAGGCAAGGTGCGCATCGGCGTGCCCGCTTCGTATGGCCGCATGCGCGTGATGCCGGCGCTGATTAATCTGTGCGAAAAATATCCGCAGCTGCAGCCGACGATCACCTTCAGCGACCGCTTTGCCGACCTGTTCGAAGAGCGCATCGATATCGCCGTGCGCATCGGCGCGCCGGGCAGCTGGCCGCAGACGCTGGGGCAGATGCCGTTGGGCGAAGAGCGCCTGATCTTTTGCGCGGCGCCCGCCTACCTGGCGCAGCGCGGCATGCCGGCCACCATCGACGAGCTCGATGGCCACGACTGCATCGCCTATGGCCGGGGCGACGGCACGGCGGCGCCGTGGCTGTTTGCCGGCGAGGACGGGGTGGAACGGCGCGCGATCCATCCACGCCTGACGGTAGGTGACGCCGAGGCGCAGACGGCCGCCGTGCTGGCGGGCCTGGGCATCGCGCAGCAGGCGACCTGGCTGGTGCAGGAGCACCTGGCCAGCGGCGCCATCGTCGAAGTACTGCCAGCCTGCGCCACGCAAGGCTTGCCCCTTTCCCTGGCGTGGCCGCTGGCGCGCCAGCTCACCGCCAAGACCGGCACGCTGCTCAAGGAATTGAAGCAGCGCCTGACGATAGTCTGACCATCAATATAAAACGTTCTTCGCTTCCGGCAGGTCAACATTGGCCTTGGTGACGATCACCACGCCCGTGTTGACGAACGGCGCGACCTTCTTTCCCTCGATCAGGCTGACGAGCGTTTTCACGCCCAGCGCGCCCATCGAGTAGGAACCCTGCACGGCGGTCGCATACAGGGTGCCGTCCTTGACGAAGTTTTTCAAGTCTTCATTGCCGTCGAAGCCCACGGCGATCACCTTGCCGGCTTTGCCCGCCTGCGCGATGGCGCGGCCCATGCCCACGGCCGTCGGCTCATTGGCGCCGAAGATGCCTTTCAAGTCCGGATTCGAGGCCAGCACGTCGGTCGTCTGGTTCAGCGCCGTGGCCATTTGCGACTGCGAGTAATACGTGCCGACGATCTGCAGTTGCGAGTTCTTTTCGATATAGCGCTTGAAGCCGCCCACCCTGCCCGTCTCGGAACCGGCACCGGCCACGTACGACATCACGGCGATCTTGCCCGTCTTGCCGACCTGCGAAATGAGGGCCTTGGCACTTTGCTCGCCGGCCGCTTCATTGTCGGTCGACAGGAAAGACTGGTAGTAGCGCTTGCCGCTGTCGGCCACCAGCGAATCGATCAGCACCACGGGAATCTTCGCTTCCCACGCCTTCTTCAGGGCCGGCACCAGCGCGTCCGGGTCCGACGCGGCCAGCACGATACCGGCCACTTTGCGCGTGACGGCGTTTTCCACCATGCTGACCTGGTCGGCGATGGCCGACTCCGATGCCGGTCCCTGGAAGGTCAGGCTGTAGCCCTTGGCGTCGGCGGCGCTGGCCGTGGCGCCCTTCTTGACGTTTTGCCAGTAGTTGGAATTGGTCGTCTTGACGATCACGGCGATCTCGCCCGGGGCGGCGAAGGCGGCGCTGGAGCTCAGGGCGAAGGCTGCGGTCAACAGACCGAGCAAGATGGTGTTGAAGGCTTTGAAGGTTTTCATTGTCGTCCTCATGTAATTATAGATTTATGGGTGTGACTACTTTCAGCTACTGCTTCAGGCGCGGTTGCGCTTCTGATCGATCCAGACGGTCAGCAAGATGACCAGTCCGATAATGATTTGCTGGATAAAGCTCGATACCCCGTTCATGTTCAAGCCGTTGCGCAGGATGCCGATGACGAAGGAACCGATGACGGTGCCGGAAATGGTGCCGATGCCGCCGATCAGCGAGGCGCCGCCGATCACGGCGCTGGCGATCGCATCGAGTTCGTACATCACGCCCTCGTTCGGCTGCGCCGTCACCAGGCGCGACATCAGCACGCAGCCCGTCAGGCCAGACAAGGCGCCGGACAAGGTGTACACCAGCAGGGTCACGCGGCCCACCTTCACGCCCGACAGGCGCGCCGCTTCCGCATTCGAACCGACGGCATAGATATGCCGGCCAAAAGTGGTGCGGCTGAGCATGATGGAGACGGCCACGGCGATCACCACCATCAGCACCACCGGATACGGAATGCCAGGGAAGACGACTTCGGGGAAGGTGCCGCCCGTGTCGCGTTCGATGCGCCACAGCACGCCGTTGCCCAGTTCGCCAAACGAATCGCCCAGGCCGGAAATGGCGCGTGCGCCCGTCACCTGCAGCGCCAGGCCGCGCGCGATCAGCATCATGCCGAGTGTGGCGATGAAGGGCGGCAGTTTCAATTGGGTGATGCAAAAGCCGTTGACGGCGCCGCACATGGCGCCCACCACGACGCCGCCCAGCATGGCGACCGGCACGGGCACGCCGCTCTTGACCAGCAGCGCGGCGGCCACGCCGGCCAGCGCCAGCACGGAGCCGGAACTCAGGTCGATGCCGCCCGTGATGATGACACAGGTGGCGGCAATGCCCAGGTAGGCGATCGACGTGACTTGCAGGGCCACGCTCATGCCGTTGCTGACGGAGAAAAAGGCATTGCTGGTCAGGGAAAACACCAGCAGCAACAGCGACAGGCTGCCCAGCGCGGCGAATTTTTGTATCAGTTCTTTATTCATTTTTTTAAGCTTTCTGTTTTTAACGGACTGCTGCCTGGCCAAGGGCGGGACTGGCTACGCGCCCCGACGCCAGCTGCATGATCTCTTCCTGTGACGACTCGCGCGTATTGACGATGCCGCTGATGCGTCCTTCATGGAACACGGCTACCCGGTCCGTCATGCCCATGATCTCGGGCAGTTCGGACGTGATGAGCACCACGCCGATGCCTTCCGACGCGAGCTTGTCGAGCAGCTGGTAGATGGCGAACTTGGCCCCCACGTCGATGCCGCGCGTGGGTTCGTCGAAGAAGATGATTTTCGATTCGCGGTACAGCCATTTGCTGATGACGATCTTTTGCTGGTTGCCGCCCGAGAGGTTGCGCGCGATCTGTTTCGAGGTCGGCGTCTTGATGCCCAGCGCCGCGATGTACTGCTGCGCCACCGCCTCTTCCCTGGCGAAATCGATGAAGCCGAAACGGTTCGCCAGCCGCGATACATTGGTCAAGGTCAGGTTGGCCGCCACCGACATGCGGATCGCCAGGCCGTGGCTCTTGCGGTCTTCCGACAGGTAGGCGATGCCGTGTCCGATGGCGTCGATGGGGCTGGCGATCGCTACTTCCATGTCGCCCAGGTGGATCGCGCCGCTGGTGAGCGGATCGGCGCCGAAGATGGCGCGCGCCACTTCCGTGCGCCCTGCGCCCATCAGGCCGGAAAAGCCGAGGATCTCGCCGCGCCGCAAATCAAAGCTCAGCGGGCCGAACACGTCCTTGCGGTGCAAATCGGTCACACGCAGCAGCACGTCAGCGGTTGGCGTCGAGACGCGGTCGGGAAATTTTTCATCGAGGGTGCGGCCCACCATCTTTGCCACGATGGCGTCCAGGGTGGTGCTGGCAAAATCATCGGTGCAGACAAATTTCCCGTCGCGCAGCACCGTCACCCTGTCGATGATGTGCTGCATCTCTTCCAGCCGGTGCGAGATATACACCACGCTCACGCCGTTGCGCTTGAGTTCATTGATGATGTCGAACAGCTGGCCCGTTTCGCTTTCCGTCAGCGACGAGGTGGGCTCGTCCATGATCAGCACTTCCGTATTGAGCGATAGCGCCTTGGCGATTTCCACCATCTGCTGCTGCGCACAGGACAGGTTCTTGACCAGCTGGCGCGGGTCGATGCGCAGTTTCAAGCGGTCCAGCAGCGCCTGCGCATCGGCGCGCATTTTTTTGCGGTCGATAAAAATGCCGCGCACCGGTTCGCGCGCGAGGAAAATGTTCTCCGCCACGCTCAGGTGCGGGATCAAATTCAGTTCCTGGTGGATGATGGCGATACCGGCCGCCTCCGCATCCACGCTGCAGGCAAAACTGCACACCTTGCCCTTGTAGACCAGTTCTCCCTCATCGGCCTGGTACACGCCGCTCATCACCTTCATCAGGGTGGACTTGCCGGCGCCGTTTTCACCGCACAGCGCATGCGCCTCGCCCTTGCGCAGGCTGAAACTGACGTTATCCAGCGCCAGCACGCCGGGAAAGCGCTTGCTGACCTTGTTCAGCGCCAGTATCTCTTCGGATTGATTCATGGTGTGTCTCCTCCACTCCACTGCCATAGGCCGGCGCGCCGGTGTCTGAGCACCTTGGCGGCACGCCGGTCTGCTACTTCATTAACCGTCGATCAGTTGCGGATTCCAGGCATGCACGGTCTGGTTCTGCTCACCCAGGCCGCTTATCCCCAGGCGCATGGTGTCGCCCGGCTTCAGGTACACAGCCGACGGTTTCTGGCCCATGCCCACGCCCGGTGGCGTGCCGGTGCTGATGATGTCGCCCGGGTACAAGGTCATGAAGCGGCTGATGTAGCTGACCAGCTTGGCCACGCCGAAGACCATGGTCCGGGTATTGCCGTCCTGGACGCGCTTGCCGTTCACTTCCAGCCACAGGCCCAGGTTTTGCGGGTCCGCCACTTCGTCGGCGGTCACCAGCCAGGGGCCGATCGGGCCGAAGGTGTCGCAGCCCTTGCCCTTGTCCCACTGGCCGCCGCGCTCCAGCTGGTATTCGCGTTCGGACAAGTCATTGACGACGCAGTAGCCGGCCACGTGCGACAGCGCATCCGCCTCGCTCACATAGCGCGCGGTGGTGCCGATCACCACGCCCAGCTCCACTTCCCAGTCGCTTTTCTGCGAGTCCTGCGGCATCACCACGGCATCGTTGGCGCCGATGATGGCGCTGGTGGCCTTCATGAACAGCACCGGCTCAGCCGGCACGGCCATGCCCGATTCGGCCGCATGGTCGGCATAGTTCAGGCCCACGCACAAAAACTTGCCCACGCCCTTCCACGGCGGCGCGATGCGGCCGGGATGGTCCACCACCGGCAGGCTGGCGATATCGAGGGCCGCCAAGGTCGCCAGGCCATCCTTGCCCAGGGTCGCGCCCGTGATATCGGACAGCACGCCGGAGAGGTCGCGCACGGCGCCGTCAGCATCGATCAAGGCAGGTTTTTCAGCGCCCTTGGCGCCATAACGCATCAGTTTCATGTGATTCTCTCGTTGTAGTGATTAATTTGACCAACCGCCGTCGATGACATGCACCATGCCGGTGGTAAAAGCGGATTCGTCGGATGCCAGATAGACGGCCAGGGCGGCGATTTCATCTGCCCTGCCCACTCTGCCCATCGGCTGGCGGGCCACGAAAGCGGCTTGCACGGTTTCCACGCTGACTCCAGTGGCCTCGGCTTGCGCCGCAATGCGTTCCTTCAGCGAGGGCGACTCGATGGTGCCGGGGCAGATCGCATTGCAGCGGATGCCACGCGTGACGAAGTCCGCCGCCACCGATTTGGTCATGCCCACCACGGCCGCCTTCGAGGTGCCGTAGATAAAACGGTTCGGCGCGCCCTTCACGCTGGACGCCACCGACGACATATTGACGATGGAGCCGGCGCCCCTGGCCAGCATGCCGGGCAGGACGGCGCGCATCAGCCGGTACATGGAGCGGGCGTTGATGTCGAAGGAACGGTCCCAGGCAGCGTCGTCGCACTCGAGGATGGTGCCGCCGTCAACGAAGCCGGCGCAGTTGAACAGGATATCGACAGGGCCGATCTCGTCGGTCAGCGCGGTAATCGCCGCGCCATCGGTCACGTCGAGCAGGCGGATGGCGCAGCCCGTCGCCTCTTTCAGCGCGTCGAGCTGGGCCTGGTTGATATCGGTGGCGATCACGGTGGCGCCTTCGCGCACGAACGCTTCGGCCGTGGCGCGGCCGATGCCCTGGCCTGCGGCGGTGAGCAGGGCGATTTTTCCTTGTAGTCTGGCGGTCATGTTGTCTCCTTGTTTTTCAGGTCTAAGCCATATGAAATACGTGTTCCATCATCGCCCAATGCTCGCCCTCGGCGCGTGTGGCAAGGGGCAGCTGGCATGGGACACAGAAGGTCCACCAGCGCTGCGTTTCCGGGTCGGCGGCGATGGCCGCCATGTCGGCTTCAAAATCCTCGCCGTGGTATTCCCAGTAGCCGAACAGCAGGTTTTCCGGCTGGCGCAGGAAGATCGAATAATTGCTGACATGCGCTGCCGACAGTTTGGCCAGCACTTGCGGCCAGACGGCGGCGTGCAGGGTTTTGTATTCGGCGATGCGCTCCGGCGCGATGCCGATGACCATGCCCATTCTTTTCATGGCGTTTCCTGGTTGATGTCGTAAAAGCGCAGTGCATTGAGGCCAAAAATATCGTTCCTGTCCTGCTGCCCCAAATGCGCCAGCAGTGCTTCGCTTGCGGCCAGCCACGCCGCATAGCCACCGGCCAGGTCCACCACGGGCCAGTCGCTGCCCCAGATCACGCGCCGGGGGCCGAACACGTCCAGCACGTGCCGCACATACGGCTGCAAATCGTCCACGCGCCAGCCGGCCCCCGCTTCCGTCACCAGTCCGGACAGCTTGCAGTGCACGTTCGGCAGCACGGCCAGCTGCGCCATGTCTTCGCGCCAGTTGCCGAAGGCGGCATCGGCAATCGGCGGCTTGGCCGCATGGTCGATCACGATGGGAAGCAGCGGATAGTCGCGCGCGCAACGCAGCAGCGCGGGCAAGTGGCGCGGCAGCACCAGCGCGTCCAGCCGCAAGCCGTGTTCCAGCATGGCCCTCAAAGCCGGCGCCAGTGCGGGATTGGCGATCCACCGATCGTCATCGAGGTCCTGCAGCATGGGCCGCAAGCCCTTGAGCGTGCCGTTCGACGCCAGGCGCGCAATCGCCGCCGGTGCGTCAGGTGCTAGCAGCTCCGTCCAGCCCACGACGGCGCGGATAAAGCTGCTTTTTTCGGAGAGCGCCAGCAGCCAGCGCGTATCGTCTTCGGACGGCAGCGACTGCACCAACACAGTTCCAGCGATGCCGTGAGCAGCCAGCAAGGGCGCCAGGTCGGCGGGCGCAAAATCGCGGTGGATGGCGGCCAGGGATGGCGGCGGCCAGCTGCCGGCACGCGCGGCCAGCTGCCAGAAGTGCTGGTGGGCGTCGATGCGCATCATGCGGCCACTCCCGCAGGCAGCGGCGCGCGCGCATCGAGCAGATCCGCGTCCCGCAGCGCCAGCCACAGGGCTTCGGGCACGGGCGTGGCGAACCAGTCCAGGTTTTGGCGCAGCTGCGCCAGGTCCTGGCCGCCCGGGATGCAGGAAGCGACGGCCGGATGGGCAAGCGGAAACTGCAGTGCCGCCGCCTGCAGCGGCACGCCAAAGTCACGGCAGACGGCGTCCAGACGCGCCACGCGCTTGAGTATCGCGGCCGGCGCATCGGCGTAATTGAATTTGCCATTGCCGGCCAGCACGCCCGAGTTGAAAGGGCCGCCGATCACGATGGCGTTGCCGCGTTCCACGCACAGGTCCAGCAGCGGCGACAGCGAGGCCTGCTCCAGCAAGGTATAGCGGCCGGCCAGCAAGGTGCAATCGAGGTCGAATTCCGCCATCGCCCGCAGCACGGCGTCGCATTCGTTGACGCCCAGGCCCACAGCTTTCACCTGGCCGCTGGCGCTGCAGCTGGTCCAGCGCGCGAAAGCCGCCACCGGCCGTCAGCTGGCGCCAGTATTGCTGATCGTGTTCGCCATGCGTGACCTTGCCGATATCGTGCACGAACAGAATGTCGATGCGCTCCAGCCCCAGTCGCTGCAGGCTGTCTTCGTGCGAACGCAGCACGCCGTCATACGTGTAGTCGTAACGGGGGCGGAACGGCAGCGGCGCGGCAAAGCCGTCGTCGCCGGGGCGCACGGAGGCGTCGGGCCGCATCAGCCGTCCCACCTTGGTGCTGATCACAAATTCACTGCGGGGCCGCTCGCGCAGCGCCGCGCCCAGCCGGTGTTCGGACTGGGTATAGCCATAGAACGGCGCCGTGTCGAAGAAGCGCACGCCGGCATCCCAGGCGCCATCGAGCGTGGCGCGCGCCTGCGCGTCGCTGACCGGCTGGTACAGGCCGCCCAGCGGCGCGCAGCCCATGCCGATGCAAGGCAGCGAGAGGCCGCCGCGCGGCAAGGTACGGCGTCGCGTGGTATCCATGACATCCATCGCGGCGCCCCTCATGCTGCGCGCAGCGGGAAGCAGCCTGGCCCCACCGCGTCGAATTGTTTATAGGTCAGCACGAATTCCTGGTGGCCCAGGTCTTCCGAGCGGCTCAGTTCTCCATTCGCCACGTTCAGCACGGCGGCGACAATCTCCGCGCCCACTTCTTCCAGCGTGGCTTCGCCCGTGAGGATTTTGCCGGCGTTGATATCCATGTCGTCGGCCAGGCGCTCGAAGGTTTGCGGATTGGCGCACACCTTGATGACGGGCGAGATTGCCGAGCCCACCACGGAACCGCGGCCCGTGGTAAACAAGGTAATGTGGGCGCCGCAGGAAATGAGTTCGACGATTTCCGCGTTGTCCGACACGTTCGGAAAACCGAAGCGCGGCTCGCCGTCCGGCACCACGTCGAGCAGGTACAGGCCGCCGCCGGCCGGCTGGTCGCCCGGTTTCAAAATCCCGACGATGGGCGAGGAACCGCTCTTGGCGTAGGCGCCCAGCGATTTTTCTTCCTGCGTGGTCAGGCCGCCATCGGCGTTCCCCGGCGAGAAACTGCCATGGCCCATGATGGTGTAGTAGCGGGCCGCCTTGGCCACGGTGTCGACGATGGCATTGCCCAGCTCTGGGCTGACGGCGCGCCGCTGCATGTGGTATTCGCAGCCCACCAGTTCGCCCGTCTCTTCGAAGATGCAGGGGCTGCCGGCCGCGATCAGGGTGTCAAACGCTACGCCGACGGCCGGGTTGGCGCTGATGCCGCTGGTACTGTCGGAACCGCCGCAGATGGTGGCGACGACCAGTTCATCGATCCCCATCGGCACGCGCTCCTGCTGCGCCAGGTGTTCCAACGCCCAGCCTATCCATTCCGTGCCGCTGCGCACGCTGGGACGCGTGCCGCTGTTTTCCTGGATGGTGATCGTGTGGACGGGGCGGTCGCTGTCGGCCACGGCGCTGGAGAGGCCATATTTGTTGAATCCTTCGCAGCCCAGCGACACCAGCAGCACGGCGCCCACGTTCGGGTGCGTCAGCAAGCGGCGCATCACCTGGTCCGCGTATTCGTTCGGGAAGCAGCCCGTAAAGCCGATCAGGTGCACGGGCTGGCCGGGAAAGGCGTTGACCATCAGGCGCGCCACGTGGTGCGCGCATTCGACCATATAGGCCACCACCACGATATTGCGGATGCCCTTGCGGCCATCGGCGCGCAGGTAGCCCGACAGGGCCGGTGTCGTTACGGGAGCGTTCATGCTTGGTCGTCCTTGTCCAGGAAATGGTGGCCGTCCTGGCCCAGGGTAAACGTGGGGATGTAATCGCTTGCCAGGTTGTGCGTGTGGATATGCTCGCCGATGGTGACGGGAGCCGTGATGCTGCCGATCAGGGCGCCATAGCGCAGCACCTTGTCGCCCACGGCCAGCGCGCGGCGCGCCACCTTGTGGCCGATCAGGATATTTTGCGCCAGGGTGACGGGCTGGCCATCGATGGCCACGATGTCGCCGCTGGCCAGGGCTGTCCTGGCGATCAGGCAGTTATCCTCGGGCGACATCAGCAGCAGGCTGGCAGGCTGGGAAGCGAGGCTCATGGCGCACCCTCCCCGGCCAGGACGGCTAGACGCCTGGCTGGCTCAGTTTTTCGCGGGTGCCGATCGAGGACAGCATGGTGCGGCGCGAGGAATCGAGGTGCGAGCGCATGCCCTCGAGCGCCTTCGGTATGTCGTGCTCCGCCAGCGCGTGCAGGATGGCCAGGTGCTCCTGCACCGCATACTGGTTGCGGCCCTTTTCCTCGCCCTTGTCCCACTGGTAGTGATAGTGGAAGACAAACGAGACGATATCGTAGAAGCCCTGCGCGAAGCGGTTGTTCAAGAGGCCAATCAGGAAAGTGTGGAACTCGCGGTCCAGCGCCGGAAAGGCGTTGTGGCGCGTGTCTATCCTGGCCGCCAGCTTCTCGTGCTGCTTGATCAGCCGCGCCAGTTCCGCATACGCGGGATCGCCGTGCGGCAGGTGCGCAAACTGCTCCACAGCCGCCATCTCGAACATGCGCCGCATGTCCGCCAGTTCGGTGGCGAACGAGCGGTCGAACGCGCACAGGCGCCAGCCGCCGCGCGGTTTCTTTTCGATCAGGCCGAAGCGCGAAAAGCCGATCAGGAATTCGCGCACGCTGACGGTACTGGCACCCGCCTCGCGCGCCAGCTCCGCTTCCGAGAATTCCGCGCCGGGCGGCATGTCGCGCTGGTACACGCGCTCTATCAGCACTTGCTGGATGCGCTCGGCCCCCGACTGCAATTCGGAGATATCGAAGTAGTCGCCCGGTATGGGCTTCCTCAGCAAGCGCCGGTCCGCCGGGCTGCCGATCAGCCGCCGCGTCGACAGGTAGGCGATCGCGCTGCGGATCGCCGTGCGGCTGCCCTGGCAGATGGTGGTCAGGAACTGCTCCGTCGGCAGCATCTCGCCCACTGCGACATTCTCGGCGAGAAATTGCAACAGCAGATTGGTGCTGCGCTTGAAGACGGTGGCGGGTTTGGACATGGATGAATGAACGCGCTATGCCAGCGAAAGGGAAAGTGGATGAGTGGGCCATTTTAGTCGATATCGGATTGGATCGGCATGCCGAAAAAGAAACAACTGTGGTGAGCGGGGCGTTCACGGCTGCGCTCCCGACGCCAGCATGGCGCGCAGGCGCGGCTGCGCCAGGGCGGTACAGAGCTGCTGCGCCAGCGCCGCCACGGGCGCCATGCGACGCTCGATTTTGCCGGCGTGGTGCTGGGCGATGTCGGCCAGGCGGTGCGCGAGGAAGGGATTGCCGAAGCGTTCCCGAACCTGCGCCACATACGCCAGCGCGGCGTCACCGTGCGGCGCCCCCATGGCGGCAAACACGGGCAGCACTTCCTCATGCCACACGGCTTCCAGCGCGGCGCGCATGGCGCCATCGTCCATCGCCTCGCGCACCGTCATGCCGGCCGGGCTGCCGCGTTCCATCCACAGCTGCGCCAGATAGGTGTGGCCCAGGTTGAGCAAAAACAGCTTGCGCTGTTCATACTCGCGCAGACTGCCCGTCACCACCAGTTGCGGGTGGCTGCACGGCAGCAGCATGCCCTCCTGCGCCTCGATGGCCCACAGCGCATAGGGCTCGGCCACCGCACCTATCGGTTCGATCGGTTCGGAAACGATGCGGTCGACCAGGGAATTGATCCACAGGCAGCCCGTTTCCAGATAGGCGATGGCATCGAGCGAGAGCTGCCATTGCCGCGCCAAGGTCACGATCACCTGGCGCAGCACCTTGCCGTTATCGGCCACCAGTTCGCACGGAAAAATCGAGATGGGCGCGGCGCCGGCCAGGAAGCGACCGTGCAGCAGCACCAGCAGCTTGGCGGGAAAGCTGGCGGGAACGGCCGCGCCATCGAGCATGCCGGCGTGGTCGGCGTCATCCAGCTGGTAGCCCGTGTCGCCCGTATTCGAGACGATCACGCGCGCGGCCACGGCCGCATCGCGCACCTGCCGCCAGTCGCTGGCGGCTTGCCACGCCTGCGTGACGGCGTGGACGCGGCGCTCTTCATCGACTTGCGCGCCGTCCTGCCAGCCGCGGATGCGCACGGGATAACCGCCGCCGCGGCGAAACGCCGCCACGCGCGCCGCGCCCTGCGCGCTGTGCGTGGTTTGCACGATGGTGATATGGCCCAGCGCCTGGCCTGCCTTGGCCGCTTCGCTGACGAACAGGTCGGCATGCGCCTGCAGGAAGCGGCTGGTGCCAAATTGAAGTATGGGGTTGGAATGCGTCATCTCAGACCTCGACGATGGCCTTGATGACGCCCGCCTCGGGCTGCATCCAGTGATCGAGCACGCCGGTAAATTCGTCGAGCGTGGTGCGGTGGGTATTGAGCAGCGCGGTCGGCACCAATCCCGCCTTCATGGCCGCCACCACTTCCTCGAAATCGTCGACGGTGGCATTGCGGCTGCCCAGCAAGGTCGTTTCGCGCTTGTGGAACTCAGGGTCGGAAAAGGACAGGCGGTCGCGCACGATGGACACCAGCACATAGGATCCGCCGTGGGCGACGAAATCCAGGCCCCGCTCCATGGCGGCGATATTGCCGGTGGCGTCAAACACCACGTCGAAAAATTCGCCGCCGGTGGCCTCCGACAACTGCTCCTTGTCGCCCTCACCCAGCGCCACCGTGCGGGCGATGCCCAGCGCCTCGCGGCAGAACTGCAGGCGGTCGGCGCGGCCATCGAGCACCGTCACGTCGGCGCCTTTCAACGATGCGAACAGCATCACGGCCATGCCGATCGGACCGGCGCCCACCACCAGCACGCGCTTGGCCGCATCGACGGCGCCGCGCTTGACGGCATGCGCGCCGATGGCGAGAAATTCGATCATGGCCGCGTCGTCGAGCGAGATGCCTTCCGTCTTGAAGACAAAGCGCTCGGGCAGCGCCAGGTATTCGGTCATGCCGCCGTCGCGGTGCACGCCCAGCACTTCGATGCGGGTGCAGCAGTTGGTCTTGCCCTGGCGGCAGGCCACGCAGCTGCCGCACGACAGGTAGGGCATCACATAGACCTGGTCGCCCACTGCCAGGCGCGAGCCGGCTGGCGCGCTGTCGATATGGCCGGACAATTCATGGCCCATCACGCGCGGGTAGCTGAGGAAAGGCTGGGTGCCGCGGAAGATATGCATGTCGGTGCCGCAGATGCCGACGCGGCGTATGCGCAGCAGCACTTCGCCTTCGCCGGGCACAGGCACGGGGCGCTGCTCCATGCGCAAACTGCCGGGCGTATCGCAAACGATACTTTTCATCATGGTCGTCTCTCTCGCCGACCGGGTCTTTCCGGCGGCATATTATATTTAACGTACAAACCAACTGCGAAAAAAATCCGTCTGCGCGGATTGTCTTTCCAGCCCTGCCGAGGGCGCATCTTGCTGCGCTGCACAACGATTATTCCATCATGCCACCTGGCCCGAACCTCCTTGTTTTACCAAAGCCGTTATTCGGTTTTATAAATATACCGTACAAAAAAATGAAGGTCAACGGATTCTTTTGCCGGTTTTTTTGAGTCTTCTGCTACATTTCTGCTTGACCCTGACGTAAGGTCAGGCGCCATCGTGGTGGCACGCACTGAAGACAAGGAGAAGACGATGTTGTTGAAAATCGGTGAACTGGCCAGGCTCACGGGCCTGACTATCCGCACCCTGCACCACTACGACAGCATCGGCCTGCTCTCGCCTTCGGCGCGCACGCAAGCTGGCTACCGCCTGTACCAGCACGGCGACATGGACCGGCTGCACCGGATCATGGCGCTGCGCAAGTTCGGGCTGTCGCTGGCCGATATCGCCAACGCACTCGCCGGCCCGGATCTTCCTTTGCATTCCATCGTGGCGCAGCAGATCGCCATGCTGGAGCGCCAGATCGCGCAAGCTTCCACCTTGCGTGTACGCCTGTGCAGCTTGCAGGCGCAACTGGCGCAGGGGAAGGCTCCGGAACTGGCCGAGTGGTTCACCACAATGGAGTTGATGACCATGTACGACAAATACTTTACCCCCGAAGAACTGCAACAAATGCCAATGCTGTCCGATGCGGCCGTGGAACAGGAATGGAAGGAACTGGTAGCGAGAGTGCGCGCCGCCAAGGATGCGGGCGCCGGCCCCGGCGATGACAAGGCGCAGGCGCTGGCCACGGAATGGATGGTCAAGCTGGTGCGCGACACAGGCGCCCACCCGGGCCTGTTCGCGCGCCTGAACAACATGCACGCGCAGGAGACGGCCCTGCAGGACACGACCAGCATCGATGCGGACTTGATGCAGTTCATCATCGCCGCCTTCAATACCTCGCGCATCGCGCTGTATCGACCTTTCCTCAACGAACAGGAATATGCGCACCTGGCCGCCAATTACGGCAAGCGTTCGGGCGAGTGGCCGGCCCTGATCGCCGCCGTGCGCGCCGCCATCGATGCACGCACGCCGCCCACGGATCCGGCCGTGCTGCAACTGGCGCGGCAGTGGCTGGAACTGTTCCGCGCGTATGCGGGCACGGATCCGGCCACGCAGCTGAAATTCCGCCAGGCGCACCAGCAGGAACCGCGTTTGATGGAAGGCAGCTTTGTCGACGCCGCCATGCTGCAATACCTGGGCGCGGCGATGGCCGTGGTGGCGCAGGAAAAGCAAGCATAAAAGTTGACGTGCGGCACATCCAGGCGGTGGCCATGTAGAATCGGCCATCGCCAATTACCGGAAAACCCGATGCGCCGCTTCTTGTTTGTCTGTCTGACCCTGCCCACCCTGAATCCGGCCCTGGCGGCCGATGCGCCCGTGCAAGGGGTGTGGCAGGGCACCCTGGGCAAGGCCAATATCGTGGCCTGCTTCAACCAGCCCAGCCCCACGCAAGGGGCTGACCGCAGCGGCAATTACTACTACACGCGTTACAAAACGCCCATCATGCTGGCCAAGCCCAACGGTAAAGTGCTGTGGCAGGAACTCGACGCCAAGGGCGACACGACAGGCACGTGGTCATTGCATGCGCCGCAGGGCGACAAGCTAAGTGACAAGCTCATCGGCAGCTGGACGGAGCCGAAAAGCGGCAAGACCCTGCCCTTGGCCTTGAGCCTGCTGGAAGCAGCGGGCGACCGCGACCATCCATCCTGTGCCAGCGACGCCTACAACCTGGCGCTGGAGGTGTTTCCTAGCACTAAGGTGAGTAAGCCCATCGCCTTCGAAGGCAAGCAATACCGCAACCTGCAAGTCGGCGACACCATCACGGTGGAATTGATCGCGCCCGGCGACGGCGTGGCAAAAATCAATGCGCAAATGCGCGCCGTGCTGGCCAAGAACAAAAAGGACCTGGCCGACTTTTATGCCACGCGCCGCGAATACCTGGGCCGCAACGGTTTCACGACGGAAGACGAAGTGTATGCGGAGCCCACCTACTGGTCGCCGCGCTGGGTGACGGTCAAGTTTTACCGCTGGGCGGCCGGCTATGGCGCCAATGGCATCTCCATCAAGTTCCGCACCTGGGACGTGAAAACGGGCCAGGAAACGGACGTGTGGAACTGGTTTGGCGCCAGCGCCAGCGATGGCGACGACAAGGCCGAATTGCCGGACCGCCTGCGGCAAGCCCTGTTCAAGGACGTCAAGATCGACGCCGAGTGCAAGGGCACGGATTACGACGGCCGTGGCCGCTTCCACCTGTCATTGAAACCCGAAGGCGTGTCCTTCTGGGAAGATTCCAACGGCAGCGGCTGCGAAAACGACTTCCTGCTGCCCTACAGCAAGGTCGGCCCCTTCCTCACCGTAAAGGGCCGCGCCGCGCTCAGCGATTTGTTGCCGAAGAACTAGCCACCGCCGTTTCCACCATCACGGCCACCATCTCCGCCGTCGCGGCCGCCAGGGTCCAGCCCAGGTGGCCGTGGCCCGTGTTGTAGTACACGCCCGGCGCCTTGCCCGGCCCCAATTTCGGCAGCATGTCCGGCAGCATGGGGCGCAAGCCCGCCCACGGGATCACCTTGCGCGTATTCACGCCCGGAAAACACTGCTCCACCCACTGCAATAGCGGACGGATGCGGTCGGCGCGGATGTCGTGGTTGACGCCATTGAACTCGGCCGTGCCCGCCACCCGCAACCTGTCTTCGCCCAGCCGGCTGCTGACCAGCTTGGTCGCGTCGTCAAGCAGGCTGACCTTGGGCGCCGCCGCGCGGCTGGCTCCATCATCGAGCTGCACGGTGATCGAATAGCCTTTCACGGGATACACGTTCACATGGTCACCCAACATTGCCGCCAGGGCGCGGCTGGCCGTGCCCGCGCAGATGACGACGGCGTCGAACGAGATGCTGTCCTGCCCTGTTGTGACGCGCACCTTGCCATGCTCGCGCGCCAGCGCGGTGACTTCCAGACCAAAGCGGCACGCCACGCCCAGGCGGACGCAGGCGTCAGCCAGGCCGCTGGTGAATTTGTGGATGTCGCCCGTGGAATCGCTGTCCGTGTAGTAACCGCCGTAAAAGTCGCCGGCCAGGGCCGGTTCGATGGCGCGCATTTCGGCAAGCGTGACGGCGCGCCGCTGCAAGCCGCCCTGCGCCAGCAGGCGCGACACGCCGGCCGCCCGTTCGAAGCCGGCACGCTCCCGATAGACATGCAGGATGCCGGCGCGACGGTGATCGAAGTCGATATTTTCTTCTTGCGCCCAGGCAAACAAATGTTCGCGCGCGGCGATCGCCATGCGCGCGGTGGCGATGGTGTTGCGCTCGTAGCCGGGCATGGCGGCAAGAAACTCGGCAAACCAGCTCAGCTTGTGCCAGCTGGGCCAGGGATGGAGCAGCAGCGGCGCATCGCGCCGCGCCATCCATTTCAGGGCGTTCAGTATTGTCGCCTTGTGGTTCCACACTTCCGCGTGCGAGGCCGACAATTGCCCGCCGTTCGCGTACGACGTTTCCATGGCCGCATAGCGGTGGCGCTCGATCAGGATCACGTCCACGCCCCGTTTCGCCAGCGCATACGCCGTCGTCACGCCGGCAATCCCCCCGCCCAGCACGGCCACGCGCTTCATGTCTCAGCTTTCTGCGACACCTTCTGCACGACAGTATCGCCCGCCTGCAACACGCGGCCGTCTGGCGCCAGCACATCCATGTGGCGCACAGGCAAGCCTGAACCGCGCTGCAGCAAGGTGGAATGCGCCTCGCCCGCCTCGAACAATTGCGCTTCGCTCCACTGGCGCAAGCCCACCACGACGGGAAACAGCGCCAGCCCCTTGGCCGTCAGCACGTATTCCTGGTAAGCCGTGCCGTCCGAGGCGGGGGCGATCGTAAAGATGCCCTCTTCCACCAGCGTGTGCAGGCGGTCGGCCAGGATGTTCTTCGCCACGCCCAGGCTTTTCTGGAACTCCCCAAACCTGCGCATGCCGTCAAAGGCGTCGCGCACGATCAGCAGCGACCAGCGCTCGCCGATCACGTCGAGCGCGCGCGCCACGGGACAGGGGTCGGTTTTCAGGCTCTTGCGCTTGGCCACGGGCATTCTCCAGGATTGACTGGTTGCATTTTAAAACTTCTCGGCGTAGACTCCAACTGGTTTTAATTTGAAACCACTTAATTATAAACTCTATGCGCGACTCGAACCCACCCATCACGACAGCACTTCCCCCCACCCTCGTCTGGCTGTTTGCTACGGCGGCCGGCCTCAGCGTGGCCAATGTGTATTACGCCCAGCCCTTGCTGGCTACCCTGGCGCACGAATTCGGCATGACGGAGGCCGCCAGCGGCATGGTCATCACGGCCACGCAGCTCGGCTGCGCGCTGGCCCTGCTGCTGTTGGTTCCCCTGGGAGACATGCTGAACCGGCGCCGATTGACCCTGTTCCAGCTGGGCTTGCTCGCCATCTCCCTGGCGGCGCTGGGCTGCGCACGTTCCACGGCCGCCTTGCTGGGTGGCATGCTGCTGGTGGGCTTGCTGGGCACGGCCATGACGCAGGGCCTGATCGCCTATGCGGCCAGCGCGGCGGCCAGCCACGAGCGGGGCCGCGTGGTCGGCATGGCGCAGGGCGGCGTGGTGATCGGCTTGCTACTGGCGCGCACCCTGTCCGGCGTAGTGGCCGATATCGCCGACTGGCGCGCCGTGTATTTTGTTTCAGCGGCCATCGCCTGCGCCCTGCTGCTGCTGCTGTGGCGCAAGCTGCCACCACCAATGCTGCCTGGCAAGAAGATGGCATATGGCGCCCTGCTCGCCTCGATGCTGGACATGCTGCTGCACAACAAGGTGCTGCGCGTACGGGGCATGCTGGCGCTGCTGATGTTTGCCGTCTTCAATATTTTCTGGAGCGCCCTGGTGCTGCCCTTGACGGCGCAAGGCTATAGCCATGCGGCCATCGGCGCATTTGGCCTGGTCGGCGTGATCGGGGCGCTGGGCGCGGCGCGGGCCGGGGCACTGGCCGATGGGGGACGCGCGCAATGGACGACGGGCGCGGCCCTGTTGCTGCTGCTGGCCGCGTGGCTGCCACTGAGCTTTGCGGGCGCGGCCCTGTGGCCCCTGGTCGTCGGCATCATCGCGCTGGACTTGGCGGGCCAGGCCATCCACGTGACCAACCAGAGCCTGATTTTCAAGCAGGACAGTGACGCGCACAGCCGCCTGGTGGCGTGCTACATGCTGTTTTATGCGGTGGGAAGCGGACTCGGTGCGATTGCCGCCACCAGCGTGTATGCGCTGGCGGGCTGGCATGGGGTATGCGCGCTGGGCGCGGCGGTCAGCTTGCTCGCCCTGCTGTTCTGGCGGCTGACCTTGCCTACTGAAAAAGCTTAGTTCAGCATGGCCGTGGCGGAACCATGGCGGTAGGTTTTTAGTGCATCGGGCTGGATCTGGATCAGCGAACCGCTGACTTTAATCAAATGCAAGTCCGTCAGCTGGTGCAGCACGCGCGACAGGGTGGCGGGCGCCAGGTTCAGGAACGATGCCAGCAAACTTTTCTTCAAGTCCAGCTTGACCTCGTTCGAACGCTGCTGGTCCGACGCCTGCAACAGGTACTCGACCACGCGCTGGGTGGCGTTCTGCACGGAGCAACGCTCCACGTTGCGGATGAAACCCATCAGGTGGTGCGACAGGCTGTTCATCATCTGGCGCGCGATACGCGGCGACTGGTCCAGCAGGCGCAGCAGCGCGTGCGGCGGGATGCGCAGCAGCAGGCAGTGCTCAAGCGCTTCGGCGCAGAACGGGTACGGTTCATCGAGGAAAATCATGGCTTCGCCGAAACTCTGGCCCGGGCGGATCAGTTCCAGTACCTTGTCCGTACCTTCCATGGAAAACACGCTCAGCTTGACGAGGCCGAAGACCACGACGTAGGCGCCTTCCGCCACTTCGCCCTTGCGGAACAGCACTTTGCCTTTTTCCACTTCGACGCGCACGACATCCTGGCGCAATTGTTCTAATTGCGAAGGGGAAATATGGCGGAACAGAGCCTGGCTCGATAGCAAGCCATCGACGTTGACCTTATGCATGACACTCTCTTATTAGATTAGCGAATGACTAAGAGTGTAATGCGCAGGCACGGTCAAGGCCATACGTCAAAGGAACTAGAGTTGTCTAGGCCGGAACGCCATGCAGATCAAACAATCGCGCATTCCTTGCGCACTATTTGGACTTTGTTTGATCTTTATTTGCTTAACTCACGCTCGACTGCATATACGGCGATCTGCACGCGGCTGCTGAGCTTAAGCTTTTTGAGGATGTTTTGCACGTGGATTTTCACCGTGCTTTCGGCCACGTCCAGCTGGCGTGCGATTTCCTTGTTGCTCAGTCCTTGCGCCAGACACGCCATGGCTTCGCGTTCGCGCGGCGTCAGTTTGTCATAGTCGGCCTGGGGCGCGTTCTGCCCCGCGCGGAACTGCGACACGAGCTTGGCCGTCATGGCGTCGGCAATCACCGATTCGCCGGCGGCGGCGCGGCAAATGGCCTGGCCCAGCTGCTCGGCCTCGATATTTTTCAGCAGGTAGCCGCGTGCGCCCGCGCGCAGGGCCGCGCCCAGGTCGGCCGCGTTTTCCGACACGGTCAACATCAGCACGACCATCTGCGGCAGGTCCTGCAAGATCAGCTGCAGCGCCTCGACGCCGGTCACGCCGGGCATGTTCAAGTCCATCAGCACCACGTCGGGCTGCAGTTCGGCCGTCAGGCGCACGCCGTCCAGCCCGTTCGATGCCTCGCCCACCACCTGGAATTGAGGATTGCGCTGCAGCAGCAGCTTGACGCCGCTGCGCAGCAAGGTGTGGTCGTCGACCAGCAGGATTTTGATTGGTGCGTTCACTTGTTTGTTTCTTCTACCTGATAAATAAGGGTCATCGCTTACGCCGCCTGGCGCCGCGCTGCCGGCAAGGCCAGCGAGATCGTCGTGCCGCCGCCGGGCGTGCTGTCGATGGCAAATTGCGCACCGAGCCGCTCGGCTCTTTCCTGCATGATACGCAAGCCGATCTGCAATTCCGTTTTCTTGTCGCGCAGGTTGGCGGCAAAGCCTTCGCCATCGTCGCGCACCTGCAGTGCAAAATCGCGCCCGTTTTCCACGCGCAGCGCCACGTTGCTGGCCTGCGCATGCTTGCGGATATTCGACAACGCCTCCTGCACGATGAACAGGATCTGCAACTGCTGCTCGGGCGCCAGCGGCGCACCATTGCCGCTCATGTCCAGGGTGCCGACGACGCCCGTCTGCAGCTCGAACTTGGCCAGCACTTCCGACAGTTTGCTTTCGAGGTCGCTGCCATGCCAGCGCGTACGGAAATTGACCAGCAATTCGCGCACGTCCTGGTAGCTTTGTTCGACGCCCATGCGCATCAGCGGCAACACTTCGGCCGCTTCGTCAAGCTGGCCCCGGCGCACGGAATCGTCGAGCATCTGCACTTGCAGGCTGATGAAATTGAGGCTTTGCGCGATGCTGTCATGCAAGCCTTCGGCCAGCAGGCTGCGTTCGCGCGCCACGGCGAATTCCTTCTCGCGCGCGATCAGGCGTTGGTTTTCGATGGCGATACCCAGGCTCTGGCCCAAGGTTTCCAGCCAGCCCTGCTGCTGCCCATGCACGGCTTGCGGGCGCGCAAAGTGCAGCGAAAAACTGCCCACCACCTGCTCGCGCGCGAGGATGGGAAAGACGGCGATGGCGATAAAACCTTCTTCCTGGCAACGGTAGCGCTGCAGCGCATCGACCTGGCGGAAATCGCGGATCTGGATCACGCCCTGCGCCACGGCCGCGCCGCACAGGCAATCGTTGTTGCGGATGCAGTGTTCCTCTTCCACCATGGCGTCGGAAATGCCTTCATGCACGATGATGTGCACAGTGTCTTGTTGCGGATCGAGGATGCGCACGGTGCCGCCTTCGGCTTGCGCGAACTGCATTACGTGGCGCAAGAAGCCGCGGCACAGCGCATCGATGGCGTGCTGTCCCGCCAGCAAGGTGGAAATCTCGTGCAAGGTGGCCAGCTGGCGTTCCTGCGCGGCGCTCAGGCCCGATTCGGCTTGCGCCAGGCGGCGCTGGCGCCAGCGCGACGCTGGAAGTTGTTTGCGGGAAGGTTGACTGCGCGGCGCATGCATGAAGAACTCGAATCTGAAAAGTGATGCGCCCGGCAAACGCTGCGGCCTGCCGGGCTGGTAAAGGTTACAAATGGATCTCGGTACCCAGCAGCTTGACGAACTGCGCCAGCCAGGCCGGATGCGCGGGCCAGGCGGGCGCAGTGACGAACTGGCCATCCGTGACAGCGTCCGTGACGGCGATATCGGCATACGTGCCGCCCGCCAGTTTCACTTCCGGCGCACAGGCTGGATAGGCGGAAATGCGCTTGCCGCGGATGACGTCGGCGGCAGCCAGCAATTGCGCGCCGTGGCAGACGGCCGCGACAGGCTTGCCCGCCTCGGCGAAATGGCGCACGGCGGCGATGACTTTGTCGTTCAGGCGCAGGTATTCGGGAGCGCGGCCGCCGGCGATCATCACGGCGTCATAATCGGCCGGATCGATCTCGTCAAAGCTGGCGTTCAGCGTGAACAAATGGCCCGGCTTTTCCGTGTAGGTCTGGTCGCCCTCGAAATCGTGGATGGCCGTCTTGATCGTCTGGCCGCTTTTTTTGCCGGGACAAACGGCATGCACGGTATGGCCCAGCATCAGCAGGGCCTGGAACGGCACCATCGTTTCATAATCTTCTGCAAAATCGCCGGTCAAAAACAGAATTTTCTTCGCTGCCATTTAGTTCTCCTATGAAAGATTGATCCCGCATCCCTGCCTGCAGAATGCACCGCAAGGCGTATCTTAGCGCGACTTGGCAGCCATACTGGATATTTATCAAACTTTTGCGCCTTGATCGAGGATTTTACAGGCTGAGACAGAATTATTTACAGGCTGGCAGGTCAAACTCGGACACCCCTACTGGAAAGCCTGGCCATGAATACCGCCACCAGCCCCCTTCTTTCACCGGCCCTGATCCGTATCTTCGACCATTTTGCCGATGCGCAGCAGGCCCGCAGCGCCCTGCTCGACGATGGTTTCCCCGCGCACGCCGTGCAGCTGGACACGGTCGATGACGAAGCCGTCCCCTTGCAGGGCAAGGCCGCATGGCGCGGCATGTTCCGCCTCGTCGTGGCCATCAGCAATCCGCAGGAACGGGAACGGGCGCACGCCATCGTGCAGGCGTGCAATGGCTGCGATATCGAACAGCGCACGGCCAGCCATGCGGGCGGCCAGCGCACAGGCGCGCACGCGCATGCAGGCTGACACCCTCCCCCGGCCAAATTATGGCAAGATCAGCGTTCCTTCATTCCACAGTGGAACTTGCCATGATTTTTGAAATTGCCCACATCCAGATCAAATCGGCCACGCACGCTGCCTTCGAAGCGGCCGTGACGAAAGCCATCCCCCTGTTCCAGCGCGCGCGCGGCTGCGAGTCGATGCGCCTGGAGCGCTCGATCGAAAACGGCGATGCCTACCGCCTGGTGGTGGGCTGGACGACCCTGGAAGACCATACCGTGCATTTCCGCGGCAGCGACGATTTCCAGGCTTGGCGCGGCCTCGTCGGCGAATTCTTTGCCGCGCCGCCCCAGGTCGAGCACATGAACACGGTAGTCGCAGGCTTCTAGACCGGCAATCAAGCGCCTACACGGCAGGGTGGTGAAACACCTGCCGCAAGTAGGCGAGGAAGGTTTCATCCTTGCACAGGGTCTTGCCCGGCGAATCCGACAATTTCGCCACGGACTGGCCATTGCAGCGCACCAGTTTCATGACGATGTTGAGCGGCGTCAAGCCGACGTCGTTGGTGAGATTGGTGCCGATGCCAAAGCCCGTCATGATGCGGTCGGCGAAGTGCTGGTACAGGGCGAATGCCTTGTCCAAGTCCAGGCCGTCGGAAAACACGAGGCGCTTGGTATTGGCGTCGATGCGCAGGGCCGCGTAGTGGGCCAGCGCCTTCTCTCCCCATTCGACAGGGTCGCCCGAATCGTGGCGCAAGCCGTCGAACAGCTTGGCGAAATACAGGTCGAAGTCGGCCAGGAAAGCATCCATGCCCACCACGTCCGTCAGGGCAATGCCCAGGTCGCCACGGTATTCCTGCACCCAGTCTTCCAGTGCCGCCTTTTGAAAGTCGCGCAAGCGCACGCCGAACGACTGGAACGACTGCATGTATTCATGCGCCATGGTGCCGATCGGCACGATGCCCAGCTTTTTCGCCAGGTACACATTCGACGTGCCTTTAAAATACTCGGGCACATCGCGCGCCAGGCGCTGCACCACCTCGTCATGCCAGGCGCCGGAAAAACGCCGGCGCACGCCGAAATCGGAAAACTCGAACGGATGCTTGCGCCGCGGCAGCTTGCCGAATTCCTTGACGGCCGCCACTTTCAAGCTCAGGCGATGGCGCCCTTCGCGCATGGCGGCATCGAGGTCGAAACGGCGGAAATACAGTTCGTTGATGATGTACAGCACGAAAATCTCGAAACCCATCACATGCACTTGCGGCCCGGCCGCGTGCACGAGCAAGGTGTCACCATCCATGCTGACCTCGATGAATTTGCGCTGGAAGCGGAAGACCGTCAAGAAGTCGACGAAATCGCTCTTCATGAAGCGCAGGGTGCGCAAATAGGCCAGCTCGTCGTCGGCAAACGACATCGAGCACAAATGGTCGAGCTGCTCTTCCAGTTCGCCCTTCAGTTCGGCCAGGGGAAAGGCCGTCGCGTTGCGGCAGACAAATTCGTATTCGGTATGGGTATTCGGATGACCGTGCAGCAATGCTTGCCACATTGTAAATTTATACAGATCGGTTTCCAGCAAACTGCGCACTATCGGGGTCATGTGTGTTTTCTCCAACTTCCTGAAGCCAGAATAGTACGCCACCGCAAGCATTTCAGCAGGGCACGATGAATAAATGGCTCAGGCAACCGCGTTGGCCAATAATTCGGGCATGACGTCGGCGGACGTGGCCAGCCGCGCGCCGCGCTCGTGCATGGCGGCCAGGAAGTCGCGCTGCTGCGCTGCAAAGCCCGTGACGGGGCTCATGCAGTCTGTCAGCAAGACCAGGCGCGACAGCGCCGGCTTGCCATGCTGCGCTTCCAGGTAGTCGGCGATGTGCTCCGTACTGGCTTTCACGCAATGGCTGCCCGCTTCACCGCTGACATAAATCTGCTGCGCCGGCAACAAAGTGGCGAGGAAATCCAGGTTGCGCTGGGTAGCCGCATCCTGCGCATCGGGCACTTCCGCCATGACGGCCGAGTAATGCTCGGTCCACGGGTTGGAACCCTTGCTCAGCTTGGCGACCACTTGCAGCTGATCCACTTCCCAGGCGTTGTAGGCGGCGCGCACGGCCGCATGGATATTCTGGCCCCAGCTGCCGATCTCGCAATGCACGGGCCACACCATCAATTGATAGCGTCCCGCTTGTTGCAAGGCATCGAGGTAAGCCAGCGCGCGCGGCAAGGCGCCGCTGGCGGCGGGCAGAAACAGGCGGTCGCGCACCTGCTGCGCGTTGATCTGGGTGAACGGCGCGACGGGACCGCCATCGCCCGTGCGCCAGAAGGCGGGGTGGGCGATATCGTAGCGGTGGTGGGCATCGAGCGTCACGCTGATCTGCGTCAAACCACTGCCCCCTTCACGGATCAGCTGCGCCACGCGCAGCATGTCGGCGTGGGCGCCCGGCACAGGCAGGGCCGGAGCCGCATCTGACGGCAGCCAGGTGGCGGGCAAGTCGCAAAAATCGTTTTGCGGGTCGATGACGAGCAGGTGCAGCTGGCGTTTCATGGCGGTCCTCGTGCGTGGCGGGAAGTTGCATGATAATGGCAACATCGCCATCACGCCAATCCGGGGGCCGCCATGCACCTTGCAAATAGCAATAACTTGCGTCTGAACAAGCCAGGTCAGGGGTGGAAGACATAACGGCGCTGGCGCCGCTCGACCAGCTTGACGGCTACCTCACTCGCTTCCGCCATCGCGTCCGCTTCCGTTGTAAACTGGTGATCAGCCGACACCCGGCGCTTGTGCACCAGATTCACCCGATGCATGGGGTTGGGCGACGGGGCGTAGATGGCGACATAGGCGCCCCATAGCTTGCAGCCCCGCAAGCGCTCTGCCGTGTAATTCACTTCATAAAAATCAACATACTTTATCGGCACGATGTGCGCTCCAAAAATGACATGGCCGGACAGCTTGTCTCTACGGACTGACGCGGTAAAAAGGGTGAAACCATGCGCTCGCGATTGCTAGTGATACTCAAATCAGCTTTTATCATGCGTTTTTATAACGCGGCACAGGAGAAAAGGGATGAACGACTACATCATCTTCATGCATGACGACACGGAAACACCAATGGACGTCGCCACATCCGCCTGGGAAGACTACTTCGCCATGCTCAGGGCCAGTGGCCGCTTCTGCGGCGGCAGCTCCATCGGGCCTGGCATCTGCGTGCACCGCTCAGGCCAGGCCAGACCGGTCACGCCGCACTTGTCAGGCTATCTACGTGTGCAAGCTGAAAGTATAGACGATGCAAAAAAATTGTTAATCGGAAACCCCGTACTGAACGCAGGGGGTACGGTGGAAATTCGCGCACTGCCGCGCGACTGACGCGGCCTGGCTCGCAGCTACTTCCCCGCCTCAGCGGCGGGATGCATGGACCAGACGACGCTGAGGATTTTCCATTCACCATCGCGCTTGACCATTTGCCACGCTTCCACGCCATAGTTGGACAATTTGTCGCCGACGAGGAATTCATAGTCGAAGTTGACCCACGCCACATGGCGATCCTGGGTGATCTTGACGTTGTAGAATTTTTCTTCCGTGCGCTGCGGTTCGCGCTTGATGAAGTTGGCGAAACCGACATAGCCGGCCGCCCCGACGCCGTCGAAGTGGACGTCCGTCGTATCGCGCATTTTCTTGATGAAACCGTCGTCGGCCGGCGAGGCGAACAGGATGTTTGTGTGCAGCATCAGCGACGACAGCAGCTTGACATCCTTGGCGATCAGGGCCGCCTGGAAGTCGGCGACGACTTTTTCGATGGCGCGGATATCGTCGGGCGTGGAGGCGTGGCGAGCCACGTGGGGTGGCGCAGGTGGCGCAGTCTGCGCCAGCGCCGTGCCTGCTGAAAGCAGGGTACATCCGAACAGTACTGCGCTTGCCAACTTGTGCATGAGGGACCTTCATGGCGAACCGCTCGCCGGCCTGGCACGGGACGTGCCGCCGGCAAGCTTATGTCAACCATAGCAGATTGGCAATCCCTCTTTCGAACTAGATGGCAGCAACTCAGGCCGCCAGGGCCTCGATCGACGCGCGGCCCTTGGCGATCGCGCTGGCGACGGCGTCCTCGCCCATGGCCACGCCTTCGGCTTGCACGAACTCGATGTCGGTGATGCCGATGAAGCCCAGCGCCGTGCGCAGATAGGTGCTCAGGTAGTCATACGCGGCGCCGGGACCTTCGCTGTAGACGCCGCCGCTGGCCGTGAAAATAAGCGCTTTCTTGCCCGTGGCCAGGCCGACCGGGCCCGTGGCCGTGTACTGGAAAGTGCGGCCGGCGCGCGCCACGTGATCGATCCACGCCTTCAGGGTCGAGGGCACGGAAAAATTGTACATGGGCGCGGCCAGCACCAGCACGTCGGCGGCCAGCAATTCATCGACCAGGGTATCGGACAATTGCACGGCCGCTGCCGCCTGCGCGCTGCGCTGTTCGGCCGGCGTAAAGAAGGCGCCCATCACCTCTTCCGTCAAGTGCGGCACGGGCTGCAAGGCCAGGTCGCGTTCCACCACGCTGGCGCCTTGGGCGGCCAGTTTCGCGACAAATTCGCCGGACAACTGGCGCGACAGGGAACCGCTGTTGCGCACGCTGCTATTGATGTGTAAGACCTTGCTCATGGAATGCTCCTGTGAAAACGGGTGACGGGAATGGCCGCATCGCAGCCCTTGCACACAGCATAGTTCGGGTCTACCATCGAGAAAACCATGTAAATATAAATGATTAGCATCGAATTTTTAGATATGGAGTTGCCATGAGAGAACCGGGCCAGCCTTCGCTCGACCAGTTGCGCGTGTTCGTCGCCGTCATCGACGCGGGCGGCTTCGCCCACGCGGCGCGCCAGCTGCACCGCACGCAGTCGGTGATCAGCTACACCATCGCCAACCTGGAAGAACAACTGAATGTGGTGCTGCTCGACCGCGGCAAGCGCAAGCCCACCCTGACGGACGCGGGCAAGGCCCTGCTGGCCGATGCGCGCGCCGTGGCCCTGAAGGTGGATGGCATGCGCGCGCGCGCCAAGGCGCTGGCCGGCGGGCTGGAGGCGGAAGTGTCGGTGGTGGTCGACGTGATGTTCCCCACCTGCGTACTGGTCCGCGTGTTAGAGGCGTTCCAGGCGCAGTTCCCCACCGTCGCACTGCGCCTGCGCATCGAAGCCATGGGCGCCGTGGCGCAGCTGGTGATGGATGGCAGCTGCCACATCGGCCTCGGTGGCTGGATGACGGCCACAGCCAGCGTCTTCGAGCGCCTGGCCGTCGGTCATGTGCGCCTGATTCCCGTGGCCGCGCCCAGCCACGCGCTGGCGCAGCTGGAAGGGTCGATCGCCTCCAACGTGGCGCGCGAACACGTGCAGCTGGTACTCAGCGACCGCAGCGACCTGACACAGGGCCAGGATTTCGGCGTGCTGGGATTGCGCAACTGGCGCCTGGGCGACCTGGGCTCCAAGCATGCCCTGCTGCGCGCGGGCCTGGGCTGGGGCAACATGCCCGAAGCGATGGTGCGCGACGATCTGGCAGAAGGCCGCCTGGTACACCTGCCGCTGGCCGTCGACAATGGCGAGAATTACCCGATTTACCTGATCCAGCGCGCCGACACGCCGCCGGGCCAGGCGGGCAAGTGGCTGACGGAGCGGTTTGCGGAGCAGCTGCCAATACTGGAGCAAGTCTTCTAGAAGCGCGCGCAGGCAGGTATCATGCGCGCATACATTGATCAGCATCAGAAGGAACCACCATGGCCGGCATCGACGACTTCGTCAACAAACAAAAACCTGGCGCGCGCTTCGTCATCACGGCGCAGATGCTGCGCATGACACCGCAGCAATTCGACTCGCTGGCGCAGGAATGGACGGAAGACGGCGGCCCCGGCTTCGACGTGGCCGGCATCCCGCACCGGGTGGTCGTCGATGGGCAGTTTTATATCGGCAGGATCACCGTGCAGCGGCACGGCGATCCGGCCTAAAGGCTAGCCGACGCCCAGCACGTGCAGGCGGCGCCGCAGGCGCACCACTTCTTCCGACAGGTCGACCACCAGCGCGGCCAGTTCGGCGTTCGCGTCGAACACGGATTCGATTTCGTGCAGGCGGCGCGCGCGCACCAGATCCAGGCTGGTGAAGCGCCAGGACGTCAATTGCCCCGCTGGCGGGCCGTCCTGCAGCAGCACGCCCGTCTGCACGTGCTGCACCACCCAATCCGGCTCCACGGCGCAGGCGCGCGCCAGTTCTTCCAGGCTCAGGGCACGGTCTTCGAGCAATTCGCCAATTACCTTGTTTGTCATGATTTACCCTCCCAGCTTCTGGCGCGGATTGAAAGCCATCTCGCGCGCCATGGTTGCATACAGTTCGCGCGCCTTGTCATCGTTCGCTGGCGGCAGCACCACTTCCAGCAGCAGATACAGGTCGCCCGGCTGGGCGGCGGGGATGCCGCGCCCCTTCAGGCGCAGCTTGCGCCCCGTCTGCGAATTGGGCGGCACGCTGACGGACACCGTGCCCGATGGCGTGGCCACGTCGATTTCGCCGCCCAGCGCCGCTTCCCACGGCGTGACAGGCACCGTCTCGAAGACGTCGCGCCCTTCCACCTTGTAGCGCGCATCGGGCCGGAAGCGTATCTCCAGGTACAAATCACCGGCCGGCGCGCCGCCACTGCCAGGATTCCCCTGCCCTTTCATGCGCAGCTGCTGTCCTTCCGTGACCCCTTTCGGTATCGTCACTTCCAGCGTGCGCTCGCGCGTCACCACGTGGCCTTGCGCATCCGCTTCTGGCACGCGCATGACGATGTGGCGCTTGGCGCCCTGGTAGCTGTCCTGCAAATCGATGGTGATGGCGGCGTGGCTGTCCTCGCCCTGCATCTGGAAACTGCCGCCCGCGCGGCGGCGCCCGCCCACGTGGGCGAACAGGTCGGCAAAGAAATCGCTGTCGTCGGTGCCCGATGATTCGTAGCCCGAACCCCAGTCCGGCGGCGGGCGGAAGGGCTGCCCCTGCGCGCCCTGGTTACGACCCAGCTCATCGTAGGCGGCGCGCTTTTCCGCGTCGCCCAGCACGCCGTAAGCTTCGTTGAGGGCCTTGGTGCGCTTGTCGGCGTCCGGCTCCTTGCTCACGTCGGGATGGTATTTGCGCACCAGCTTGCGGTACGCCTTCTTGATGTCGGCCTCGGTCGCCGTCTTCTCGACGCCAAGCTCCTTGTAGTAGTCCTTGTATTCCACCGTGCTTGCTCCCCATGGTTGAACTGCCTATGGGAAGAGTACACGAATTGGCGCCGACGGCGCGTGCGCACAATACAACACCGCCCGCGAGGCACGGGGCGCGCGGGCGGTGAAAGGGGCAGCGAAAAACGCCTAGCGCACGCGGCGCAGCGAGGAAATGCGGCGGTCGAGGCCACCGTGCAGGCGGCCGTAGCTGCCTGGCCCCATCACCACGCAGCGGCCGCGGAAATTGGCATCGACGCAGAACTCCCAGCGGCCGTAATTGACGACGATCGATTCGACCCGGTCATTAAAGCCATAGCGGCTCAAGTCATGCACTTCGCGGTCCAGGCGCACGGGCCGGCCGCGCATGCCGGCGTCAGGGAACATCAGCACGGCGCCGTTCATGTCGGGACGGTGTCCGCCGCCGTGGCCGTGGCCGGGATAACCGGGATATGGACGCTCCGGCTCCGGACGCGGAGGGCGCGGCGGGTAGGGACGGTGATCGGGGCGGTGATCGCCGCCGCCATGGCCCGGGCGGCCCACTTCGCGCACCGAAGAGATGGCGTCGTTCATGCCCGGCATGCTGTCATAGCGCCCCGGCCCGAAGGTACGGCAGTTGCCCCGGTAGTTGGCGTCCTTGCACACTTCCCAGGTGCCCGAGCGCACGATGACGCTGGACGTCTTGTCGTTAAAGCCCATGCGCGACAAATCGCCCGCATCGGAACGCAGGGTGACCGGGCGGCCGCGGAAACCGGCGTCCTCGAACAGGGTGATTTCGCCCGCGGATGCGGCAAGGGGGCGAGGAAGGTGGCGGCGCACAACAGCGCGGGCCGGAAAGATCGAACCATGACAACTCCAATACTGATTACATTTTCGCCAGTGTAGTCCAGGCGGCAGGCGGCGAGTGTAACAAAGGGCAAGCAAATGTCAGCACACGGCAGAGAATGTAAAAACCGCCTGGCGGGATCAACCCGGCAGGCGGCCTGTCAGCATGACGGCGGTCGAAAATCAGCGCACGCGGCGCAGCGAGGAAATCTGGTTTTCCATGCCGTTCAGGCGTCCATATTCTCCCGGCCCGATCGTTTCGCAGCGGCCACGGAAGTTTGAATCGCTGCACACTTCCCACTGGCCCTCATTGACGACGATGGACGAGGCGCGGTCATTGAAGTTGTAGCGCACCAGGTCTTCCGCATTGCGGTCCAGCGCCAGCGGCTCGCCGCGCATGCCCGCTTCGGGGAACAGCAGGACGGCGCCGCGCTGCTGGTACTGCGGCTGCTGATATTGTGGATACTGCTGCTCGTACTGCGGCCGCTGGTACTGCTGTTCATACTGCTGCTGGCGGCGCGCTTCGCGCTCGTCGACCATGCGCGCCGACGAAACGCGCCCGTCAAGGCCGCGCCCCAGGTCGTCGTGGCGGCCGGGGCCGAAAATGCGGCAAGTCCCCTGGTAGTTCGAGTCGCTGCACAGCTGCCAATAGCCGTTATAGATGACGATGCTGGTGGTGCGGTCGTTGAAACCGATATTGACGAAATCGTCCGTGTCGCGGTTCAGGCGCGCCGAGCCGCCATTCTGACCCGCGCCCGAATACACTTCCAGGGTGCCGCCACGGCCATAGCCGCCATTGCCACGGTCGGGATCGCGCCCCGGGCGTCCCGGATTGTAGCTATCGCCGCGCCCCGATTCGCGCACCGAGGTGATGGCGTCGTTCATGCCCGGCATCGAGCGGTACTCGCCCGGTCCCAGGGTCTTGCAATTGCCGCGGAAGCCGGCATCGGTACACACATCCCAGGTCCCTGAACGCACCAGGATGCTCGACGTCTTGTCGTTGAAACCCATGCGCGACAAATCGTCCGTCGTCTCGCGCAGGTTCACTGCACGACCACGGAAATCAACGTCTTCGAACAAGGTGATATCGCCCGCATGGGCGCTTGCGTGCGCCCCCAGCGAGAGCAGCAAGGTCGCGGCGCATGCCAACGCGTGTTTGAAAGGGCCCGTCATGATTAACTCCATTCTTCATTCTTTGGTGATGATTTGCCTGGCTGTTGCGCCAGGATGCTAGTGTAACAAATACAAGGCCAGGAACAAAACCCGATCACACGCTCAGTACAGGCGGCGCAGCGAGGAAATACGCTTGTCGAGCGCCGTATTCAGCACTTCATACTTGCCCGGCCCCATGCGCTCGCAGCTGCCGTTGAACTGCGAGTCCGTGCATACTTCCCAGGTGCCTTCGTTGATGGCGATGGATTCGGCCTGGTCGTTGAAGTTCAGGCGTACCAGGTCGCTGACGTCGCGGTTCACCTGCAGCCCTCGCCCCTTCAGGAAGGCGCGGCCATACAGCACCACCAGGCCTTCGTCATTTTGCGGACGGTTCTCCTCGCGCGGATCGACCAGGCGCGCCGACGACACGCGCCCATTCAGGCTGCCCAGGTCATCGTGGCTGCCAGGACCAAAGACGCGGCAGCTGCCACGGTAATTGGAATCGCTGCACAACTGCCAGTAGCCATGTTCGACGCGCGCGCTGCTGGCGCGGTCATTGAAGCTGATGTCGACCAGGTCGTCGCGGTCCGAGTTCACGCCGGCCGACGCGCCGCGCTGGCCGCTGTCGGCGAACAGCTCCAGCGCCGCGCGGCGGCCACCGCTGCTGCCGCTCCCCTGCCCGCCGCCGATTTCGCGCACGGAGGAAATTTTATCGTTCATGCCTGGCAGCGAGCGGTAATCGCCCCGTTCCAGCGTCTTGCAATCGCCCTTGAAATCGGCGTTCGTGCACACTTCCCAGCTGCCCGCATCGACCTGGATGCTCGACACGGTGTCATTGAAATTGACGCGCGACAGGTCATCGGTCGTATCGCGCAAGAGCACCACCCTGCCTTTGAAATTGTCATCGGTGTACAGGCGGATTTCGCCGGCCTGCGCCGCAAGATGGACAAACAGAGAACTGGCGCACAGCAGGGCAATGGCGAACGGGCGATTCATGGGGCGGTCTCCGGTGGCGGCAAAGGCATATGACAACTGATGTCAGTGTAGCCATCCGTAGAAAAAACGGTGTAACAAAGTATGTGAAAAGCACAATAAATTGTTACCAAAGAAATAGCCGGCCCCGGCAGGGACCGGCCACGCTTGCCAGACCCGCGTCAGCGCACTTCGCGCACCGACGAGATGCGGTTGCTCAGGCGTTCCAGGCTCGCGTACTCGCCGGGACCCAGCGTGCGGCAGCGGCCACGGAAATCCACGTCCTCGCACACTTCCCAATAGCCGGAGCGCACACGCACGCTTTGCACCGTGTCGTTGAAATCGCGCTCGCGCAAGTCGGCAGCGCCATTGCGCATGGTCAGACTTCGGCCGGCGAAATCGTCGCGCGTATAGAAGGTCAGTTCGCCGCCCAGCGAGCGCCCCGGCAAATGGCCTCGCTCCCGGTCGCGCTCCCAGCGGTGATCCCGATCCCGGTCGCGGCCCGGATAACCGCCCCAGCCGCCGCGCACTTCGCGCAGCGAGCTGATTTTGTTGGCGCGAACATCGAGCGATGGATACTCTCCTGCCGCGAGCAGGAAGCAGGCGCCGCGAAAATCGGCTTCCTCGCACGCTTCCCAGCGGCCCGAGCGCACGCGGATGCTTTGCGTCGTGTCGTCAAAATCGACGTCTTCCAGGTCGGCGACGGCGTCGCGCACGGTGTGCGAGCGGCCGTGATAATCGTCGCGCGAATACAGGGTCAGTTCGCCGGCGCCGGCCAGTTCGGCCGTCATGGCGGCGCCCAGCAACAGGGCGCAGTTCAAGGCTTTCTTCAACATGGTCTTACTCCATAGTCAGGATAGTACGGTGTGACTATTTGGTCATTTTGCCAAATAGAGCGCGCAGTCTATCCGCGACTGGCCCACTTAGCTGTAACAAATGATTACCGCGCCAGGGCGCCAGGGATGCCTCGGCGGACAAGCACGGCGAATGCCGGTAGAATCTTGTGTTTAGTTAAGCTTGCCGCCCATGCCACACACCACCTCGTTCACGCTGCCCGCCGTCCGTACTGAAATTTCCTCACTGTGGAAGCTGGCCTGGCCCATCCTGATCGGCCAGCTGGCGACCGTCGGCATGGGCGCGGCCGACGTGGCGATGACGGGACATACGAATCCCGAGGAACTGGCTGCCGTCTCGCTGGGCGCGGCCATCTGGTCCATCGTGCTCGTCACCGTGAGCGGCATCATGATGGCGATCAATACCCTGGTGGCGCATGAAATCGGCGCCGCGCGCCACGACCGGGTGCCGCACATCGTGCGCCAGTCGCTGTGGAAGGCGCTGCTCGTGGGCCTGGTGGCTTGCCTGCTGACGAACATGGCGGCGCTGGTATTCGACCACCTGATGCTGGAACCCGCCGTGGCGTCCAAGGCCAAGCTGTTCGTGCATATCATCAGCTGCGCGCTGCCGCCATTCGCCGCCTACCGCGCGCTGTACGGCTACAGCACCAGCATCAACCAGACCAAGCCCGTGATGGTCATCGCGCTGGCCGCGCTGGGCCTGAATATCCTCGTCAATTACCTGCTGATCTACGGCCACTGGGGCATGCCGAAGATGGGCGGCGTGGGCTGCGCCGTGGCCACCACCTGCTGCGTGTGGATGATGCTGCTGGCCATGCTGGCCTGGATCAGGATCGCGCCCGCCTACCACGCCACGTATCCGTTCACGCACTGGGAAGGGCCGCAGATGTCGTCCATCGGCCCCATGCTGCGCCTGGGCCTGCCCATCGGCGTGACCTACTTTGCCGAGGTGAGCGCGTTTGGCGTCATCAGCCTGCTGGTGGCGCGCTTCGGCGTGATCCAGGTGTCGGCGCACCAGATCGCCCTGAACTTCTCATCCGTCGTCTTCATGGTGCCGCTCACCTTCGGCATCGCGCTGGTCACGCGCGTGGGCCACGCCGTGGGCGAAGCCAATCTGCGCCGCGCCCGCTTCATTTCGTGGGTGGGCGTGGCCATGTCGCTGACGGCGGCCATCGTCTCGGCCACCCTCATCACCGTCTTCCGCCACCAGATCGCGCAAGCCTACACCTCCGACCCGCAGGTGCAGGCGCTGTGCGCGCAGCTGCTGCTGTTTGCCGCCCTGTTCCAGCTGTCCGACGCGACCCAAGTGGCCACTTCCTGCGCCATCCGCGGCTACAAGGTGACGCGCCAGCCGATGCTGATCCAGCTGCTGGCCTTCTGGGGCTTCTCGCTGCCGATCGGCTATGTGCTGGGACTCGCGCCGGCCGGTTTCATCTGGTCGCCGGCCGAGCCGATGGCCGCCGCCGGTTTCTGGATCGGCCTCGTCACGGGCTTGACGGTGGCCGCCGTGCTGCTGACCTGGTATCTGAACCGCCTGTCGCTGCAGCGCCTGCGCGCGGGGCATTGACCGCAGCGCATTGAACACAGCTCATTGAACACAGGGCGGCGCGCAATTTATGCGCGCCACTCCTGCTGCTTCGCCATACAAAGCACCAGCACCCTACTCTTTCCACCAAAGTAAAGAAGGCAATTGCCGGATTATTCCGTGGCTGACCCTATCGCATTAAATGTCTTGCTCTGGTATCGTTTGCTGTCAAGCATCTTTCTTGACCATCCTTTTACAATCACCGAGACATCCATGCGTTTTATTCTTTGTTTTCTGGCCGCGATGGCCAGCGTTCCCGCATCGGCTGAAAAGCTGTCCCTGGAACGCATCCATGCCGATCCGGCGCTTGCCGGCCCCGGCGTGCGCAAGCTGAAGGTCTCGCCTGACGGCGAGCGCGTCACGTTCCTGCGCGGCCGCGCCGACAACCAGTTCCAGCTCGACCTGTGGGAATTCAAGCTGAAAGACAAGAGCACGCACCGCCTGGTCGACTCCAAGGCGCTGGTGCCGAATGAAACGATTTCGCCCGAAGAGCAGGCGCGCCGCGAACGCGAGCGCACGGCCAGCCTGAACGGCATTCTCAGCTACAGCTGGTCGCCCGATGGCAAGCAGCTGCTGGTGCCGCTGGCCGGCAATCTGTACCTGGTCGACGCGGCCCACCCGGACCAGGCGCGCCTGGTCGCCAAGGGCAATGTGCTGGATCCGAAAATCTCGCCGAAAGGCCGCTACGTCTCGTTCGTGCGCGACCAGAACATCTACGTGATCGACCTGAAATCGGGCCAGGAACGCCAGTTGACGACCGATGGCAAGGGCACCATCCGCAACGGTGAAGCCGAATTCGTGGCGCAGGAAGAAATGGGCCAGCGCACCGGCTACTACTGGGCCCCCGACGATTCCGCCATCGCCTATAAACGCTATGACGAAGCGCCCGTGCCCGTTGTGCGCCGCTTCGAAATCTTCGCCGACCGCACGGACGTCGTCGAGCAGCGCTACCCGGCCGCCGGCGACCCGAACGTGCTGGTGCAGCTGCTGATCGTCTCGCCGGAAACGGGCGCGCAGCGCCAGGTGGACCTGGGCACGAATCCGGACATCTACCTGGTGCGCGCCGACTGGAGCGCGGACAGCAAGTCGCTGGTGTACCAGCGCCAGTCGCGCGACCAGAAGACTCTCGACTTGGTCGCCGTCGATGCAGCCACGCTGGCGCAGCGCACCCTGCTGACGGAAACGTCGAAAACCTGGGTCAGCATCCATGACGACCTGCGCTTCCTGTCGAACGGCACCTTCCTCTGGTCGTCCGAGCGCACGGGCCGCAATCATCTGTATTTGTACGACATGAGCGGCAAGCTGCTGCACCCGGTCACATCGGGCGAGTGGGGCATCGACAGCGTGCTGGCCGTGAACCAGAAAACCGGCAAGGTGTTCGTCTCGTCGAACCACGACGCCGTGATCGACAAGCAGACCTACGCTCTGGCGCTGGACGGCAGCACGGCCGACAAACCGCAGCGCGTGACGAAAGCCGATGGCTGGCACGACACGACGTTCTCGCGCAATGGTGAAGTGTTTGTCGACACGTATTCCGACCCGGCCACGCCGCCGCAAGTAAGCATCCGCCGTCCGGACGGTTCGATGGTGGGCTGGCTGGAAGAAAATGCGCTCAATGCCAGCCATCCGTATTTCAAGTACAAGGCGGATCACCTGCCGACGGAATACGGCACCCTGAAAGCCAACGATGGCCAGACGCTGTATTACTCCATCGTCAAACCGTCGAACTTCGACGCGAGCAAGCGCTATCCCGTCTACCTGTCGACGTATGGCGGCCCGCACTCGCAGCACGTGGCGCGCCGCTGGGGCAACAACTTCGACCAATACATGGCGCAGCAAGGCTTTGTCGTCTTCCGCCTCGATAACCGTGGTTCGTCGCGCCGCGAACGCGCGTTCACGGACGCCATCTATCACAACTTGGGCGCAGCCGAAGTGGCCGATCAACTGGTCGGCATCGACTGGCTGGGCAAGCAAAGCTTCGTCGATCCTAAGCGCATCGGCGTGTTCGGCTGGAGCTACGGCGGCTTCATGACCCTGCGTTTGCTGTCGGCCGCGTCCGACAAGATCGCCATGGGCGTCTCGGTGGCGCCCGTCACCGACTGGTCGCTGTACGACACCCACTACACGGAGCAATTCCTCGGCATGCCGAAGGAAAACGTGGATGGCTACAAGGCCAGCACCGTGTTCGCCCACCTCGACGGCTTGAAGTCGCCGCTGCTGCTGGTGCACGGCATGGCCGACGATAACGTGTTGTTCAGCAATAGCACGCGCCTGATCGACGCCCTCGTCAACCGCGGCGTGCAATTCGACCTGATGACGTATCCGGGCGCCAAGCACGGCATCTCGTCGCGCGCGGGCCAGCGCCACGTGTACAAGAAAATTGAAATGTTCTTCAAGCAGAACCTGGGCGTAGCGAAGTAAAGCGCCACTACAAATAAAAACCGCCGCCTGTCTCGCGACAGGCGGCGGTTTTTTCATTCTTGCTGCCAGATTTACGGTTTGCGGGTGACGGTCTCGACTGCGTCTTTCACATCGCCAACCTTCTTCTGCACTTTGCCTTCGACCTGGTTTGCCAGGCCCTTGGCTTGCTGTTCTTCGCTGCCGACGACTTTGCCAGCGGCTTCCTGGATTTTACCGCCGACTTCCTTCAGTTTACCTTCGACTTGATCTTTGTTCATGATGGATCCTCTCTGTAGTTGGTACCTCTGTAGTCCGGCACCCGAAGGGCCGGTACTGCGGCTCACACGCTGTTGCAAACTGCTTGCTGCGTGTCGATGTGTCCATAGTACGCAAGGAGGATCAAAGGCTCTGTACGGTTCCTAACACAGCGCCAACATCGCCGATTACGCCGCCGTGCCCTTGCGCCAGACGGTCGCCAGCCACGGCTGCTGCGCGCGCGGCAAGCCGGGCGGACGGTAGTACTGCTCGACCAGGGTAAAGCCGGCCGCCTGCACAAACGCGGCCCACGTCTCTTCGTCGTGATAGCTGCCATAGCGCGCGCCATTCCAGCCCTCCTGGTTGTGGCCGCGCGGATTCGAGCTGAACAGTACGCCGCCTTCCTTCAGGCACGCGTACAAAGCACGCAGCACGCCGGGCAAGACGGCGCTGGGCACGTGGAACAGCACGGCATTGGCGAACACGCCGTCAAAGTGCCCAGCCGGTAAATCGAGGTCGACGAAATCCTGCTCCCATACTGTGCAGCCGCTGTAGGCGCGCGCCATCTCGACGAAACGGGGGCAGCCATCGACGCCCGTGGCGTGGTGGCCCATGGCCGTGAACGCTTTCAGATCGCGGCCCGGGCCGCAACCAAGGTCTAGGATCGCCAGTGGTGCCGGCCTGTCGATGGCTTTCATCAGCGCATTGATGTTCTGGCTGACGTCGTGATCGCGCGTGCCTTCGAAAAACTGCTCGGCGCTGGCGTCGTAATGGGCCAGGGTGCGCCCGGTGATCGCGTGGATGGGGTCTTGCGGCTCTTGCGGTGGGGTCGGCTTCATGGCGCTCCTGTCATCGATGGGCGCATTTTACGCTGCCGACCGGCTCCCCGGCCGGCAGCGTCAGCACCCTTACCAGACGCGCACGCGCTGTTCCGGCGCCAGGTACAACTGCTGCCCCGGCTGGACTCCGAAGGCCGGGTACCAGGCGTCGAGGTTGCGCACGGTGGCGGCGCGGTATTGCGCCGGCGCATGGCCATCCGTGAGGATTTGCTGGCGCGCCGCCGCTTCGCGCGCCTTGCTGCGCCAGCTGACGCCGTAGCCCGTGAAGAAATCGCGATCCGCGCCCGCCTGCACCGGCTTGCCTTGCTGCGACAGGGTGAACGCGTCATGCGCGGCCGCCACGCCGGCCAGGTCGGCCAGATTTTCGCTCAGGGTCAGCTGGCCATTCACGGCCAGGTCGGGAAACGGCTTGTAGGCCGCGAACTGCGCCACCAATTGCTTGGATGCCGACTGGAAATGTGCCAGATCGGCTGGCGTCCACCAGTCGCGCAGCTTGCCCTGGGCGTCGAACTGTGCGCCCTGGTCATCGAAGCTGTGGCTGATCTCGTGACCGATGGTGGCGCCGATGCCGCCATAGTTGGCCGCATCGGATGCTTGCGGGTCGAAAAACGGCGGCTGCAAGATAGCGGCCGGAAAGTTCAGCGCATTTTGCAACGGCAAGTTGACGGCATTGACCAGCTGTGCCGGCATGGCCCAGTCCTTGCGGTCGGGAGACTGGCCCAGCTTGGCCAGCTCCTGGCGATAGTGAAACTGTTCCGCCCGCTGCACATTGCCCAGCGCGTCACCGCGCACCACGCGCAAACCCGCATAGCTGGTCCAGCGCTCCGGATAGCCCACGCCCACGTACAGGGTCTTGAGTTTTTCCTGCGCCTGCGCCTTGGTGGCCGGCGCCATCCAGTCCAGCTTGTCGATGCGGCGCGAGAAGGCGGCGACGATATTCGTCACCATGTCCTGTACGCGGGCTTTCGATTCAGGCGGGAAATAGCGTTCCACGTACAGCTTGCCGACGGCGTCGCTCAGGGCCGCATTCGTCGCGGCCAGCGCCCGCTTGCTGCGCAGCGACTGCTGCGGCGTGCCGCTCAGGGTGCTGCCATAGAAGGCGAAGCGCTGGTCGGCAGCTGCCTTCGGCAAGGTGGTGCTGAAATGGTTGATCGCGTGGAAGGCGAGGAAATCTTTCCACGTGGCCAGCGGCACGCTCGCCACCAGCGCGGCGCTGCCCGTCATGGCCGTCGGATGCCAGACGATGAAATCCGCCTGCTGGCTCAGGCCGGCCGCCTGGAAGAAAGCTTTCCAGTCCAGGCCCGGCGCCTTGCTGGCGAAGTCGGCGGCGCGCCACGCGTTGTTGCCCTTGGCGACATCGGCCGAATCCTCGCGGCTGGCGTGACTCGCGGCAATTTGCTGCTCCAGCGCAAACAAGCGCGCGGCGCGGGCCGGCGCATCGCTGTAGCCAGCTTGCTTGAGCATGGCGGCGATATGCGCCTGGTAGCCCGTGCGCAAGCCCTGCATGCGGGCGCTGTCGCCCTGGTAAAAGGCGCGGTCAGGTAAACCCAGTCCGCCTTGCAGCAGGTAGGCCACATTGCGCGTGGTGTCGTTCAAGTCTTGCGCCACCCACAGGCCGAACAGGTTTTCCGTATAAAAATTGGTGGCGTTGAGCGGATCGACATCGGCGCGCAAGCTCTCGCCCAACGCGCGGGCCAGCCCTGCCTGGTCGCGTATGCCATTAATCTTTGTCAACAAAGGCTTGATCGGTGCCCAGCCTTTCGCTTCGATAGCAGATTCATCCATCCAGGAACGGTAAAAATCGCTGACCTGGCGCGCGGACGCATCCGCCTGTGGCGCCGCCGCCAAGCCTTCCACGAGGGCGATGATGCGCTCGTTGGTAGAGTTGGCGAGGATGGCGAACGAGCCCCAGCTGCTGCGGTCGGCGGGGATCTCCGTGCCGCGCAGCCAGTCGCCATTGACGAAATCATAAAAATCGTCGCCGGGCAAGACAGCCTTGGGCGCCGCCATCGCGGCGGCAGGACTGGCGACCGCCTCCTGGCCATGTGCGTGGACGGCGCCGCCGGCCAGCGCGATGCCGGACAGGGCCAGCGCCATGGCGCGCATGCGCCAGGGAGCAGGGAAAGAGGAAGCGGCAGCAGTGACAACGCGCATGGTGATCCTTTCAGGCAAAGTGACGACAGTAGTGTGCAAAATCATAACGCGTTTTGAGGTGCCGCAACACATCCCCCTGTCACCGCGACGCCAGCGGGCATGCGGCTTGGCAGGCGATTCCGGCGACATAAAGGCAATCATCTAAATTATTTTCATTTTTTTTCAAAAAAACCCTCAAGTTCCCGTTCTGGCCGCCGTTAATCTAGACAAGCGGTAATCCATTCACTAGTTACGGGTGTGCTCATGACCTCCAACGACGTTCTCTCGATGTATGAAAATATTGCAGGAATGACCAACAAAATGGTCGTGGCCGCACGTTCGAGCGACTGGGATGGCTTGAATACCCTGGAAAACCAGTGCGCCAGCGCCGCCAGCCCGACCATGACGGGCAAGGTACCGGCCCTGGCTGGCGCTTCACGCCAGCGCAAGATTGACTTGCTCAAGCAAATCCTGGCCAATGACCGCGAAATCCGCACCATCACGGAACCGTGGATGACGCAGCTGTCGAACGGGATGCCGGGTTCGCGCGCCCGCATGTAAACAAGCAAGCTTGCAACGCCAGAAACAACAAAAGCACCTGCGGGTGCTTTTTTTACGTCTGTCACCGTACCAGGGAGCGCGGCATCTGCGGCGCCCGGAAAGCAAGGAGAGGGAATTTGGAAGGCGAGCCCCAGGTATCTCCTGGCGTCGCCTCGCTGCCGGTTGCATCCGGCGTTCGCGAGCACATCGTCGGCATCGCAAACCGCTTCCAGGCCCAGGCGTTTATGCAACGCTACACCTGTTTGCCGCGCCACACTATCGTTGGTGACTGCGACAGGCTGGGGCTGTTTTGTCGTAGAGCAAGTCCACTGAATTAATCATATCACCATCTTTGAAAAATAGGCAACACGATAGACAAGCTTTTTTCCCGTCTCTTTCAATATCTTTTTTATATCAAATTTTTGTGCGGCCTTGCGGCAGCGTTAACGCGAGAACGGCTCCGCTTCCGGCTCGGTCGCCGCCTCCACTTCCACCGCTTCCGTCAGCACTGGCACGTCCTTCTTCTTGCGGCCGAATGGCTTGCGCAGCAAGACCCAATATTTCGATGGCGCGCCCGGCTGCGCCGCTTGCTTGCGTTTGCGCACGGTAGGCCACGATGACCGCCGTCAGCAACAGGAAGACCAGGGTGCCGATACCGAGCCACAGCAAGCCGTTGCCGCCCGCTTTCTTTTCCTTGTCAACTATTGGCGGCATCAGGGGCTTGGGCTTGGCATGCGGCGCTTGCGCTACGGCAAGCGCGGCAGCAGGAGGAACGGCAGGCAGCGCCAGCGCCTTTTGCAAGGCGCCGATCTTGCCTTCCAATTCACCGAGCTTGTCATTCAAGGCAGCGCTTTTCTCGTCCAATGCCACGCACGCTGCCGCCTGCCCGGCATCCGCCTGCGGCGCGCAAGCGGCCACGGGGGCGGCGGCGCGGCGCAACGGCGGCGGGCGCAGCGCGGGGGCAGCCGGCGTGGGTGTGGCGGGCGGTGGTATGAACACGCGCGCCGGCCGCACCAGGCCCTCGGCGCGGGCGCGGGCCGCCAGCGCGGCGGCATCGGGCGACGCTGCGCCCGACACAGCACGTGGAAACGGCAGCGGCGCGGGCACAGGCGCGGCAACAGGGGAGACAGGCCTGACTGGCGCGCTGATGGCAGCGGGTGGCGCCGGCGTCAGCCACAAGGTGCTCAGGCGCACGATGGCGCCACTGCCATTGCCCAATAACAAATACAAATGCACGTGGCCACCCTGGATCGCTTGCCGGGTGCTCACGCGCACATAGTGGCGTCCACCACGTTCCAGCGGGCTGATCGTCAAGGTTTGCAGGGCCGGATCCATGCCGATGCCGCCACCGCGGTACACATCGGGCGAGGCCAGGCGCACGGCCACGCCGTTGGCTTCCTCGGGCGCCAGGGCCGTCAGTTCGATCTCGGCCAGCAAGGGCTGGCCCATGTGCGACAGCACCGCCATCTCACCCAGTTCGGCCGCCATGACGGGCGGCAAGGCCAGGCTGGCGGCGGCGCACGCGATCAGGGACCAACGGGGAAAGATGCTGCTCTGCATGGACTGATCGCTTTGATAACAAGATAAATAAGGGGAACTCGCCTGTCTTTAACGGCAGGAAATCGCAAAAATATAGATGGGCTACGGCAAAAATGATGCAATACAGCATCATCCTGTGCCTTTTTGACGTCTGGAGTACACTCGATCCACCTCCATCGATGAAAGGGATGTCATGAGTAGCAGAATCGAACGCGACAGTTTCGGCCCGATCGACGTACCCGCCGACCGGCTTTGGGGAGCGCAAACGCAGCGCTCGCTCGAGCACTTCCATATCTCCACGGAAAAGATGCCGCCCGAACTGATCGCCGCCCTGGCCACCGTCAAGCGCGCGGCCGCCCACGTCAACCTGGACCTGGGTCTGTTGGACGGCAAGAAGGCCATCGCCATCACGCAGGCAGCAGACGAAGTACTGGCCGGCAAGCACAACGCAGAATTCCCGCTGGCCGTCTGGCAGACGGGCTCTGGCACGCAAAGCAATATGAACATGAATGAAGTGCTGGCCAACCGCGGTTCCGAGCTGATCGGCGGCTTGCGGGGCGCCGAGCGCCTGCTGCACCCGAATGACGACGTCAACCTGGGCCAGTCCTCGAACGACATTTTTCCGACCGCCATACACGTGGCGGCCGCGCTGGCCGTCGCCAACACGGTCTTGCCGCCGCTGCGCCAGTTGCGCGCCACCCTGGACGCCAAGGCCACGGAATTTGCCGACATCGTCAAGATCGGCCGCACCCATTTGCAGGACGCGACACCGCTGACCCTGGGCCAGGAGTTTTCCGGCTACGTGGCGCAGCTGGACTTCGCCGAGCACATCATCACGGCATCCTTGCCGCCGCTGCTGCAGCTGGCCGCCGGCGGCACGGCCGTCGGTACGGGTTTGAATGCCCACCTGGAATTTGCGGACCGCATCGCCGCGGAACTGGCGCGCCTGACGGGCCAGCCGTTTGAGACAGCCAGCAACAAGTTTGCCGCCCTGGCCGCCCACGATGCGCTGGTGGCCGCCCATGGCGCGCTGAAAACCCTGGCCACGGCGCTGATGAAAATCGCCAACGACGTGCGCTGGATGGCGTCCGGCCCCCGTTCCGGCCTCGGTGAAATCACCATTCCTGAAAACGAGCCGGGCAGCTCCATCATGCCGGGCAAGGTCAATCCTACCCAGTGCGAAGCGCTGACCATGCTGTGCTGCCAGGTGTTTGGCAACGATGTCGCCATCACGGTGGGCGGCGCCTCGGGCAATTTTGAATTGAACGTATTCAAGCCCTTGATTGCGCATAACTTCCTGCAAAGTGCGCGCCTGCTGGGCGACGGCATGCGCAGCTTCGACGAGCATTGCGCGCACGGCATCGCGCCGAACCGTGTACGCATCGCCGAACTGATGGAACGCTCATTGATGCTGGTCACGGCGCTGGCGCCGCACATCGGCTACGACAAGGCGGCGCAAATCGCCAAGCAGGCCCAGCACGAAGGCACGACCCTGAAGGAAGCGGCGCTGGCCCTGGGCTTTGTGACGGAAGAGCAATTCAGTGCGTGGATCGTGCCCCTGGAGATGACGCGCCCCAACAAAAGTTAAGGCTCAGCCTGCATTCTCCCTCGCTTCATGTAAACTATGACCTTAGTTGATGACGTCATCAAGTGTTGAAAACACATCATTGCAATAAGGGATACAATGCAAAAAGTAAGCTTTGATTTAACATCCGAGTTCGTCGAGCTGAACCAGCTGTTGAAGCTGGTCGGCCTGTGCGACAGCGGTGGCGCAGGCAAGGTCATGGTCGATAGCGGCGTGGTGAAGGTCGATGGCAAGAAGGAATTGCGCAAGACCGCCAAGATCCGCGCCGGCCAGGTCGTCAGCGTGGGCGATATCCGTATCACGGTCGTCGCCCCGGTCTGACCCCGGCATGGGGGTGCGAAAGCAGCCCCATGCGTCCAGCCAGCACTCTGCCAGTCCGGCGGCCTGGATCAGGCTGCAAACATGTCGTTATTGTCAGATAAATATCGATTGCAGAAGGGAAGCGCCATGGACCAGCCCGAACAAGGTACGCGTAGCCAGGAACGCCTGATCGGCGACTTGCGCCAGGTCATAGAAAACGCGGAAGAATTGCTGCGTAACACAGACAAATGCACCAGCAGCCTGTACCAGAGCGCGCGCGCCAGACTGGAACTGGCCCTCGTCGCGGCCACTGCCGAACTGGCGCGCTTTGAAGAAGAGCAAGTCACGCGCATGATGGACGCCACCCTGGCCGCGAATGCCCTGTACCGCGATCAGACGGGCGAAGCGCGCCTGCTGCGGGCCTTCGAATAAAGCATCACGCCGCCAGCACCGCATGCGCCAGCCACTGGCGCAAGTATGCGGCCAGGTCAAATGCCGGATCCAGCTCGAATGCCGCATCGAGCGCCGCGCCAAACGTCTGGCCCTGCTGCAAGACCAGCAAGGCCGCATGCGCCGCCGCATCCACGACCAGCACCTGTGCCTTCCAGCGCGGCCGGCATACCAGCGCATAGCTAGCCACCTGCATATCCCGCGGAAACCTCCCCTGCCCTTTACTCTGCCCATCTCCCTCCTGATGCGCCTGCCACAGGGCTGCCACTTGCCAGTTCGATGCCAGCAAGGCGCAAGCGGGATGCAAGGCAAAATGGCGCGCTTCCAGTTGATCGGGAGGCAAGGCTGCCAGCGACTCGGGCGCCAGGCCCTGCGCATCGGGCGCGTAATGGGCCAGGTGCACGGCCCATTCCAGGCGCGCCATGTCTGGCAGGTAGGGCAACTCGTCCACGGGCGGGAACGCAGCGAGAAAATCGGCGAAACTGGCGCCAAACTGGTTCAAATCGGCGCTATCTGACGGATACTGGCGACCGTACGCGCGCGCCAGGCCGCCAAAGAAATCCTCGCCCACGAGCACCAGCACGACGGGATAAGCCTGGCCCAGAGTGCGGCGCCAGGTGGCGCTCAAGTTGCCGCGGTACAGTGAAAAACGCTGCGAGACAGCCTCTCCCGCAAACGATGGCAGGACTGCAACAGTATCAAACAAGGCCGTGGCAAACGCTTGCTGACCGGCCGCCAGCGTATCGGCAGGAACGGCCGGCGCCGGCGCCAGCAGCGCTCCTTGCCATGGCGCCTGCGGCGCATGGCGCGCCAGCATGGCTTGCGCCTTGTCCGCTTCGCCCAGCAGGATATCCAGTGGCGGTATATCCGTATCCCATTCGACCAGGGTGGGAATGGCGCCGAAGCGCAGCAAGGCGGCCGCATACAAGTCCCAAACAGGATCAGCCACGGCGGCGCCATGGTGGTCGATCACGGCGTGCGGCGTCAGCAAATGGCCGCCCAGGTGCAGCTCGCCCACGCTGCCCGGCGCGATGGACTGCATGGCCGTCAAGGCGTTTTCGCCGTGGTTGCACTGGTTCACATACAGGTTATTGATATCGAGCAGCAGCCCGCAACCGCTACGGCGCGCCAGATTCGCCAGGAATTGCGCCTCGCTCATGGCGTCGTCGGCAAAGCGCAGGTAAGTGGAGACATTCTCCAGCAAGATCGGCCTTTTCAGCACCTCCTGCACTCTCCCCACTCTTGCGCACAGCAATTCCAGGGCGGCGCCATTCAAGGCCAGCGGCAACAGATCATTGAGTTGCCGCTGCGCCACGGCGCCCCAGCACAGGTGTTCCGACACGAGGACCGGCTCTGTGCGCTCGACCACGGCGCGCACGCGCTGCAAATGGGCCTCGGAAAAGCCGCGCGCAGAACCCAGGCCCAGGCCCACGCCATGCAGACTGAGCGGGTAATCCTGGCGCAGTGCCTGCAGCACATGACTGTCCCAGCCCGCAGGCTGCAGATAATTTTCGGTATGCACTTCCAGCCAGCCCACCTTGGGCCGGCGCGCCAGGAAGTCGCGGTAGTGCGCGGCGCGCAGGCCGACTCCGGCAAGCGCCTGGATGGGCGGCGGCATGGGTAGGTCGCGGACGCTTACGGCTGCGTAGCCGGTTTTGCAGCCTTGCCGGCCTTGATGGGCTTGACGGAGCCGCCCGCCTGTTCGCACGTGCCCTTGGCAACATAGGTCCATTCCGTGGGCAGATTGTCTGCCTCGGCCTGGCCCGCGCAGGAATGCGCGCCATCGGACGAGGCACAATCGTTCTGCCCTGCCTTGGCCACGCCGTAGCATTTTTCCTTGTCGCCGGGAGCGGGGCCATCGTGCGCGGCCCCATTGACTGTGGTGCCGGCGCAGATGCCCGCGAGGGCGGCGGCGATGAGAGCTTGACGTTTGTTCATGGGGATTCCTCTTGCATGGGTCAAAGTAATGGCACGCCCCGGGCTGCACCATGGGCAACGCGAGGTAACGGCCATCATTTTACTGAATCGGCCGCGCCATGGCGAACCATGACCAATTAGTCAACTTGGCACAGGCTGGAAGGAAGGCAGAAGGAAGGCAGAAAACAGCAGACAAAAACGCCCACTCTCCACCGTCGATGAAGGTGGTGTGGGCATGGCGGTGGCGAGCGCCGGGCTGGCGCTGCGGAACTGCGCTCAGGCTGTCGTGTTGATGCGGTTACCGAGGTGAGCAGGCAGGCTAGGCGCCGCCTGTATCGGTGGCAGGGCTGCCAGCAAGGCTGTGGCAGTCGAGCTTTGAATATCCTGGGCTTTTTTCAGGACAGTCAAACCGACGGCTTGCCGCGTGCCTGTCTCCGCCATCGTGGTTGACAGTTGAGCAATGCTTCCGACGTCCATACGTTTCTCCAATGAGGTTCTACCCTTGTTAACGGATGCCGCCGGTAAAACCTTTAGCTTATTTTTCCAGTCTTTGCAGCAGCCAGGCCAGCACGTGCTCGCGCGCATTCAAGTCCAGCCATTGCACGCCCGCGCGCAAATCGGCCGGTGCCGGGCTGTCCGAGGCGACGGCGATCACATGCGGGTCATGCGGATACAGGGGCGCCTGCCCCACTGCCGGACGGAACACTTCCAGCTTGGCAATGGGATCCGTCTTGAAACCCTCGACCAGGGTCAGGTCTGCCGGCCCCATGCGAGCCAATTGCTGCGCCAGGCTCGGCTCGGGCGCGCCACGCAGCTCATGTACGATGGCAAAGCGGTACGGCGACGCCACCAGCACTTCCGCCGCTCCGGCCAGGCGCAGGCGGGCGCTGTCTTTTGCGGTGGCTCCAGCGCCAGGTCATGGTGGCTGTGCTTGACCAGGTTGACGCGCAAGCCGCGCGCCGCCAGTTCCTTCACCACAAATTCCAGCAGGGTCGTCTTGCCGCTACCGGAACGGCCGATCACACCAAGTACAGGGTGTGCGGGCATCGCATCGTGCATGGTCACTCCTTGATTGAGAAGGAATGATTATACGCAGCCCCACCGGCCCAGCGCCTGGCGCCGGCGACGCGCATTGCCCAGCTCATTGCCAAACTCCTTGCGCAGATCAAGCGCCTGCGGATTTCCCGCCATTCGGGTCGCCAAAGGGCGCAGGCTTGCCGCCCTTCCGCCGGCGCCTGCCCGCCGGCTTCGGCGCTGTCGTGCCCGCCGTTTTGCCCGCTGTCTTGCTCGCTGCCTTACCATTTACCGCTTGCGCATTCCTGGCCGTGCGCGCCGATTGCCGATGGGCGGCGATCGCGCCCGCCTCCGCATCGGACTGGAAGGGTGCGGCGGCAGCGGCGACCAGCTCGCCATCTGGCTGGCAAGTGGACGCCAGCGGGGCGAAATCCTGTGCCCGCACCTCCGCTTCCCATGCGGCGCGCTGCGCCAGCACAGCGGCGGGCACGGCCGGCGCCGCGCGCGGCTGCGCCAGAGTCAGCACGGCGCCCAGGCCGCTGGCGGCCCCCACGCGCGCGCCCATCTGGGGCAAGGCGCCATCGGCGGTGCGGCAAAAGCGCTGCAGGATGGTTTTAATAATCGATGTGTGGTCGACCACCTCGTGGCTGACGCTGCCCGTCGCGATCAGCGGCGACACCAGCAGCATGGGCACGCGCACGCCATACTGGCGAAACGCGGGATCATCGTCCACGGCAGTCGGGGGCGGCACATGGTCGAAAAAGCCGCCGTGTTCGTCATAGCTGAGGATGAGCAAGGTGCGCGCCCAGGCGGGACCACGCGACAAGGCCTGGTAGACCTGCGCCACCAGCGCCTGGCCGGCGCGGATATCGGCCGGCGGATGGTCGTCATTCTCAAAAAAATGCGGATCGATCCAGCTGACCGAGGGCAAGGTGCCCGCCAGCGCATCGCCGATGAAGCCATAACGGCGCGCGCTGGAACCGAACGGTTCGTACAGCTCGGACGAGCGGTAATGGTCGTCCGTCAGGGCCAGGCTCCAGGGCTTCCAGGCGGAATAAAATTTCCAGCTGACCTGGGCCCGCTCGAGGTGCCGCACGAAGGACTTGTTCGCATACAAGGGCACGCGCTTGCTGTCTCGGCTGCCGGCCGCCTTGCCGCTGACCGCATACAGGCGGTTGGGCCAGGTGGCGCCCGGCACGGAACTGTAGCAGCGGTCGCAGACGCAGAACTGCTGCGCCAGGAAATCGTACATGGGCAAGTCAGCCGCATTGTAGTAACCCATCACCAGGTCGATGTCGGGGTCGCCCGGATGCGTTTGCGCATAGTCGTCGACGAAGCCGCCATTGTTGTTTTGCAATTGCTGCGCCACCGACAGGCCCGTGTGTGACGGGTCTTGCTGCGGGCCGAAGGCCGTGCGCCGCAAATGGTGCACGGGGTAGGCCACGCCCGCATGCAGGTTGGCATGGCTGGCCTGCAAGCCATCGATGTCGGCGCGCCCGCCTTCCAGGCTCAGGTAGCCGAGCATGTGGTCAAAGGAACGGTTTTCCATCATCAGCACGACGATATGCTCGATGCGCGCCAGGTTTCCCAAGCCATGCGCATCAAGCACACCCTCGCCAGCAGTTGCGGAAGCAATCATCGGACCTCCCCGGCCGCGCACACGGTCGCAGCGACCCTGGTTCGACCAGGCCAGGCCAGTATGATTCAGCTACTGTAGCCCGGCCTTGATGCGCAACAACTCAATACGGTACGCGGTAGCGGTAGCCCTTGAAACTGAAGATGGCTGCCTTCGGCTGCAACTTTTCCAGCACCAGACCGGGCGCCAATTCCTCGCCTTCGTGGCGCAAGACCTTGTCGATCAGCAGCAGGCGGTCGGCCGGATTCTTCGAATAGATATAGCCGCCGATGGCGATAGCGGGAATTTGCCGCTGTATCGGCTCGGGCAAGTCGCGCATGCCCGGCACGGCCTCTTCGGCTGCCAGCGCGGGCGCGGCCGGCGCCGGCACGGGGACGGGCGGCGTGGCCTGGCCAGGCGACTCCTGCTTCGGTTCCGGCACGGGCCTGGCATGGTGCACGGGCGCGGCGGTGGCCGCCGGCGGCACGGGCGTGACTTGCGTGACGGGGGGGCCACAGGCGCGGGGGCGGCTGGCGGGACTACTACCGGCAGCGGCGCGGGCACAGCCTGGGCCAGCACAACAGGGACAGCAGCGGCCACAGGTGCAGGTGCAGGTGCAGGTGCAGCCGCACCCGCTTGCCAAGGCTGCCACAGCAGCAGTGCGGCAGCCACGGCCACAGCCACGCCGCCCAGCGCCAGCCAGACGGGCGCGCGCCGCGCCACGCCGGACGCGGCGGCATCGTGCAGCTGCACTTGCGGTGCGTGGATTGATGGCAACTCGCCCAGTTGGCGCTCGGCTTGCGATTTTTTCAGTGCTTCAAGTATGTAGGACATCTTATTTCCCCGCCACCATCGCCGTCGCAGCAGGCGCTGCCACGGCAGGAGCTGCGCTGCTCAGGCGCGGCTCCGAGTTGTCACCCAGTTGCATCAGGCGTATATACGTTTTCGGGCCCGCCAGGCCATCGGCCCGGAGGTTCTGGCGCTGCTGGAAAGCGCGCAGCAGGCCTTGCATCTCAGCATCGAGCGGCAGATTGGCGGCCGGCGCCGGCAAGCCCTGCTGCTGCGCCAGGCGCTGCGCCAGCCAGTCCACGTCGGCGCCACGGGCACCCAGCGGCACTTCGTCGCGCCAGCTGCGCCGGGCGCGCCAGAAAGTCGTGAAACTGCCATCGCTGCGCCGTGCCAGCTGGGCCAGCGGCAAGCTTTGTTGCTTACCGCCCAGCATCAGCGTGGCAGTCTCGCCCTGCAAGCGCGTCAGCAGCGCCAGCTGTTCCACCCCTTCCCCATCGCGCAAGGCCAGCATGGCGGGACGGTCCAGCACGCGCAGCTCGGCAATGCCGCCCCGGCTGTGCAGGCAGCGCAGGCCTGCGCGGGCACCCGCCTGGCAAGCGTCGCCAGCCGGCAACTGCTCGCCCCACAGGGCGGCCAGCTGGCGCAGCACGGCATTGCGGTCCGGCACGCTCACCGGCGCGGGGGCGGATGCGGCGGCAGCCACCACGGCGGACGCGGCCGGCTGCGAGGCGGCCAAGGCAGATACAGCGGGCGCAGAGGATGGGCGCGGCATGAAATGCCAGGCCAGCGCGGCCGTGACCACGGCGCCAGCCAGCACGCCGGCCGCCACGTGCGGCCAGCGCAGGCCCCGTCCGGCAGTCGGTTTCCCCTCTTCCGCAAACACTTCCTCGGCGGCACGGCGCAGTATCTGGCGCGTCACCTGCGGCTGGTTTTCCACGTAGGCGCCCAGCAGCGCGCGGTCGCACAGCAGGTTGATGCGGCGCGGCACGCCGTGGCTCATGGCATGGATCTGCGCCATCAAACGGGGGGCGAACGGCGTCTGCGCCGTGCTGCCCGCCACGGCCAGGCGGTGGCGGATATAGCTGGCCGTCTCGTCCGCCGACAGCGAACCCAGGTGATAACGGGCGATCACGCGCTGCGCCAGCTGCTCGAGTTCCGGCCGGGCCAGCATGGCGCGCAATTCCGGCTGGCCGATGAGTATGATCTGCAGCAACTTGCGCTCGCTCGTCTCCAGATTCGTCAACAGGCGCAACTGCTCCAGCACGGCGGCGGAGAGGTTTTGCGCTTCGTCGATGATCAGCACATTGTTCTTGCCCTGCGCATGGCTGACCAGCAGGTGCGCATTGATGGCGTCGACATAGCCTTTCACGCTGGCCACACCGGGCGCCAGGGCGATGCGAAATTCCTCGCAGATCGACAGCAGCAATTCCTCGACGGACAGTTTCGGATTGAAGATATACGCCAGCTGGCAGTTTTCCGGAATCTGCTCCATGAAGCAGCGGCACACGGTGGTCTTGCCGGCGCCGATCTCCCCCGTCAACAGCACGAAGCCGCCGCCGCTGCCTACGCCATACAGCAGGTGCGCCAGCGCTTCGCGGTGGCGTTCGCTCATGAACAGGTAGCGCGGATCGGGGGCGATCGAGAACGGCGATTGCTTGAGCTGGAAATAATGCGTGTACATGGAGACCCTGCGGATGAAACGATCAAAATGCGCGGCGGCAAGCCGAACCCCTCATCGGGTGCGGGCGGGCGGCAACGGCTTGTATTTGGCGCAATACACTTTCGCCTTGCTGCGGAAGTAGACGATTTTACTGCCAGGCACGGAACCGCGGACAGGAAAGGCGGAATTGTCGAGTTTATTGAACCGCAGGCCAGAGGCGCTGCGGATGGCCGGTTCCAGTTTTTCCGGCGTCGAATCGGCCACCACGCCCATGAAGACGAGGGGACTGGTATCGTCGCTGACGATCACGTCGGTAATCGGCGCGCCCCACAAGGTGGCGTCCGTACGGAACCAGTAGGCGCCCCCTTCATGCTTGTAGGCGGGGCCGAAGGCCGTCAGCAAATAGGCATAGAAGGCCTTGTTGTCGATCTGGTCGATGCACAGCACCGCGTTGCCCACCACTTGCCCGAACGTGGACGGCGGTGCCTTTTGCTGCGCCAGCACGCCGGACGCGGGTACACCGAAGGCCAGCAGGGCGAACGCCGCCAGCAGGGCCGGCGCACGCCACGGGCGCATCAATGAACGACGCACGCGCATGATCAGCGCTTGCGCTCTTCTTTCTTGACCTTCTTGGCTTCCTTCTTTTCCTTCATGCTCTTGGCCGGTTCCTTCTTGGCTTCCTTCTTGCTGTCCTGTGCCTTGCTCATCATTTACTCCATACCTGGGCGAAAATGCCTGGGCCATTATGACACTCCCCCATGAAAATGCCACCCGAAAAGCAAAATGGCCGCGCAAGGCGGCCGTTCCAGTCACGCGTCAGCGCACTATCAGTGCAGGCACAGGCGGCGGCGCGTCTTTTCGATCAGCGCCGCATCGTAGGGATACAGGTTCTCGATAAAGAACAATTCCGTTTCCGCTTCGTCTTCCAGGCACATTTCGATCATGACCGGGCCATCGCTTTCGCGGCCCAGGAAATCCTTCGGCCAGCGGTTCTTGCGGTGCGTGCGCATCATTTCCATGCCCAGCGCAGCCAGCGGCGCCGACACGCCAGCGGCCAGCGCCTCTTGCTGCCAGTCGTCCCAGTAATCGCTCTTTGCTGCCTTGTCGTTCATCATGCTCTTCCAACTCAGGTATAAAAGGCGGACTTTACTCTTCATGGCGTCCCTTGCCAAGCATGCACGGAAGCAACACTACAGCGCACGGCGCAGACCACTCGGGAAAAATTGGCATTAAACAAGGCCAATTTCAATACCATTCACGAAACACAAAAACTCCTTTAATAACAATTGCTTGCAATAATACCCTCGGGCAAGAGCAGCCATCGCGCAAGGCATTTGTTAATACCACTTAAATACCTGTTGACAAGCCATCGAGGCGACAATATAGTGCCTTCAGCTTTTTCGCCGCCCGACAAATAAAAGAACCGAGACAGGCGCAATCAACCAAACGCGGGACTGCATAACATGATCGAATACATAATCGGCGTCGACGGCGGGGGAAGCGGTACCCGCGTACGCCTGGCGCGCCTCGATGGCCAGGAGCTGGCGCAGGGACAAAGCGGCCCATCCGGCCTGGGATTGGGCATCGAACGGGCCTGGACGTCCGTGGCGCATGCCGTCACCCTGGCCTTCCGCGCCGCCAGCCTGGAACAGGCGCCGCTGCAGCGCATGGCCATCGGCCTGGGCCTGGCCGGCGTACACAACAAGCAGTGGGCCGCCAGCTTCATCGAACACAATCCCGGCTATGCCTTCGTGGCGCTCGAATCCGATGCCCTGACCACCCTGCTGGGAGCGCATGCGGGCCAGCCGGGCGCCATCGTTGCCATCGGTACCGGCAGCGTGGGCGAAGTGCTGCACGCGGACGGCAGCCGCCACGAAGTGGGCGGCTGGGGCTTCCCCTCCGGCGACGAGGCGGGCGGCGCCTGGATCGGCATGCGCGCCATCAACCACGCGCAGCAAGTGGTCGACGGGCGCGTGCCCGGCAGCGCCTTCGCCACGGCCATCATCGACGCCTGCGGCGGCCAGCGCGACGCCATGCAGGTGTGGCTGGCGGCCGCCAGCCAGACCAACTTCGCGCAACTGGCGCGGCTGGTGCTCGAACACGCGGCCAGCAATGCCGTGGCGCGCACCATCCTGATGGACGCGGGCCAGCAGATCGCCCTCATCGCCAGGGCGCTCGACCCGGCCGGCACCTTGCCCGTGGCCCTGTGCGGCGGCCTGGCGGCGCCCTTGTCGAGCTACCTGCCAACGGCACTGTTGCAACTGGTCGTGCCGGCACAGGGCGACTCGGCCGCAGGCGGCCTGCGCCTGATACGCAAGCACTTGCAGGAGCAATGACCATGCTGGACAAACTGTCCGCCTTCAAACCCAATCCGGCCAGCGACACGCCGCTCTACATGCAGCTGGCGAACATGCTGTCGGACGGCATCGCCAGCGGCGACTGGCGCGCCAATCAGGCCTTGCCTTCCGAGCGCGTACTGTCGGACATCCTGGAAATTTCGCGCGTCACGGCGCGCAAGGCCATCGACATGCTGTGCGACCGGGGCATGCTGACGCGCAAGCGCGGCTCGGGCACCTACATCACGCCCAAGCTGGAACAGCCACTGTCGCGCCTGACGAGCTTTTCGGAAGAATTGCGCCAGCGGGGCTTCACGGCCGGCTCGCGCTGGCTGCAGCGCGACATCGGCGCGGCCGCGCCGCTGGAACTGCTGTCGCTAGGCCTGTCGCCGCACATGCCGGTGGCGCGTTTGCGCCGCCTGCGCACGGCCGACGAAGTGGTGATGGCGATCGAGACGACCACCATCCCCGCGCTGTACATGCCGGACCCGCAGCAGGTGACGGATTCGCTGTACGGCTACCTGGAGTCGCGCGGCACCATCCCGATGCGCGCGCTGCAGCATATCCGCGCCGTCAACGCCACGGCGGAACAGGCCAAGCTGGCCAATATCAAGACGGGTGAAGCCATGCTGCACATCACCCGTGTCAGTTATCTCGACAACGGCGCAGCGGTGGAACTGACCCACTCGTATTGCCGCAGTGATTATTATGAATTCGTAGCGGAGTCGCGCAGATGAGCAGCACTATCAAAGGCAATATCCTTACCCCCGGCGGCTGGATCCACGGCGCCATCGCCTTCGGCGAGCGCGTCGACAGCATCACGGGTGATTCCCTCCACCCGTCGAGCAACAGCGACGACTATATTTTGCCTGGCTTTATCGACTTGCACGTGCATGGCGGCGCCGGCAAGGACATCATGGAAGGCGGCGACGCCGTCTACACCATCGCGGCCATCCACGCGCGCCACGGCACCACCAGCCTGCTGGCCACCACCATGACGGCGCCGCCGGAAGATATCGACATGGCCCTGACGGCCATCGGCATCGCCGCCAACCACCGCCGCCCGAATACGGCGCGCGTGCTGGGCGCCCACCTGGAAGGCCCGTACATCAATTCCGGCAAGCTCGGTGCGCAGCCCAACTTTGCGCGCGCCGCCACGCTGTCCGAAATCGAGCGCCTGCAAACCCTGGCCAAGCTGCGCGTCATCACCGTGGCGCCGGAAATCGCCGGCCACCTGGACCTGGTGCGCGTCCTGGCCGACTCCGGCGTGCGCGTGCAAATCGGCCACACGCTCGGTTCCTATGAAGACGGCGTGGCCGCGCTGGAACACGGCGCCATGGGCTTTACGCATTTGTTCAACGCCATGAGCGGCCTGCACCACCGCGAGCCTGGCATGGTTGGCGCCGCCCTGGCGCACGCCGAATACGCCGAACTGATTCCCGACCTGCTGCACGTGCATCCGGGCGCCATCAAGGTGGCCCTGCGCGCCATCCCGCGCCTGTACTGCGTCACCGATTCGACCGCCGCCACCGGCATGCCGGACGGCGAATACATGCTGGGCCGCCACGCCGTGCAGAAATGCATGGGCGGCGTGCGCCTGCCCGACGGCACGCTGGCGGGCAGCACCCTGACCCTGGACCAGGCGCTGCGCAACCTGGTGGGACTGGGACTGGACCTGGCCGACGCATCCAAGCGCGTCTCGACCAATGCCGCCGATTACCTGGGCCTGGAAGAACGCGGCCGGCTGGCCCCCGGTACTTACGCCGATCTGGTGGTACTCGATCGCGATCTCAAACTCAAAGCTGTGTATATAGAAGGAGAAATCTGTGACCTCAATGATGCTTAAAGAAGCCATTTCCGCCGCCGAATGCGTCGCCCTGCAACTGGCCAGCGACACGGAACGCTACGCGGAACTGGGCCGCAAATTGAGGAGCACCTCGTTCTCGACCGCGCTGACCATCGCGCGCGGCAGCTCGGACCACGCCTGCAACTACGTCGCCTACCTGATCATGGCGCGCCTGGGCCGTGTCGTCGCGTCCCTGCCGATGTCGCTGGTGACCTTGAACAAGTCGCCGCTGGTGACGCGCGACACCCTGGCCATCTCGATCTCGCAATCGGGCCAGAGCCCGGACGTGGTCGAACCGATCCGCTACTTCCGCGATGGCGGCGCCACCACCGTGGCCCTCGTCAACGACATCGATTCGCCGCTGGCGCACGCTGCCGAGTGGGCCATGCCCCTGCGCGCCGGCAAGGAACAAAGCGTCGCCGCGACGAAAAGCTTCATCACCAGCCTGGTCGCCGGCGCGCGCATGGTAGCCCAGTGGCAGAACGATCCCGAGCTGCAGGCTGGCCTGGAAGCGCTGCCTGAGGCGCTGCTCGAAGCGACCCGCGTCGACTGGTCGCCAGCGATCGACGTACTGGCGCCAGCCCGCAACATCATGGTCGTGGGCCGCGGCATCAGCTTCCCCGTGGCGCTGGAAGCGGCACTGAAATTCAAGGAAACCTCGGCCCTGCAGGCGGAAGCGTTCAGCGGCGCAGAAATCAAGCATGGCCCGATGGCCCTGATCGAAGATGGCTACCCGCTGCTCATTTTCGCCACCCGCGGCCCGACCCAGGCCGGCCTGCTGCAGCTGGCCACGGAAATGCGCGGCCGCGGCGCCAAGGTCTTGCTGGCGGCGCCCGCCGATGTGGCCGAGCGCGACCTGACCCTGCCCGTGGCGGCCACGCCGGACCTCGATCCGATCGTCGCCATCCAGTCCTTCTACGTGATGGCGGCAAAACTGTCGGCCGCGCGCGGCATGGACCCAGATGCGCCGCGCCATTTGAGCAAGGTCACGAAGACCAACTAAGCAGTATCGGCAGCTGCGTCCCCGGCACGGGGGCGCAGCTGCCGGCAGCAGCACCCGAATATAAGCGACGGCAAGGGGCATGTACCCGCGCCGCGGACTCATGGACATTGGAGCGCCACGCTCCAGGATAAAAATGACGATCAAGAGACTGTTGGCAGTGTTTGCCTGCGCGGGCCTGCTCGCGCCACAGGCATGGGCTGCCGAGAAAATCGAATTCTGGACCTTCAGCATGAAGCCCAAGTTCACGCCGTATTTCAATGCGGTGGTGGCGCGCTATGAGGCGCAGAATCCCGACATCAAGATCGAATGGATCGACTTCCCGTGGGACGTCATCCAGACCAAGCTGGTCACGCGCATCGTGGCTGGCACACCGCCCGCGCTGGTCAGCCTGAACGTGCCCTGGGCCGACGAATTTGCGCGCGATGGCTTGCTCACGCCCGTCGATGACCTGATCGCGGAGGCGCGCGCCAGCTACATTCCCGGCGCCCTGGACGACTTGCGCTTCAAGGGCCGCACCTACGGTTTTCCCATGTACAGCAATGTCGCGGTGATCGCCTTCAATACCGCCATTTTCAAGCAGGCGGGCCTCACGCGCGGCCCCGCCAGCCTCGATGAACAGCTGGCGTTCGCGCGCCAGATCGCGCAACGCACGGGCAAGGCAGGCATCGCCCCTGCCCTCTCTAAAATCGATGGCCTGTTCATGCAGCAAGGCCTGGCCGTGATCCAGGACAACCGCGCCGTCTTCAATTCGCCGCAGCACGTGGCGCTGGTGCAAAAGCTGGCCGACACCTATAAAGTGGGTGGCCTGCTGAAGGAAAGCCTGTTCGCCGAGGATAATTTCCCGGCCGTGATCGACGCCTACAAGGGCGGCCGCCTGGGCATGCTGCTGGCGCCGCCGACGGCCATGCAGCGCATCCGCGGCGACGCGAAGGACATCTACGCCATCACCGACGTGGCGCCCGCGCCGCTGGGCCCCACCGGCATCGCCGATGGCGGCTGGCTGGTGCACTTCGCCATTCCGAAAGGCGTGCCGGCGCACCAGCTGGCATCGGTCGGCAAGTTCGCGCGCTTCCTGACGAACGACGCCAACCAGCTGGCCTTCGCCAGACAGGCCAGCGTCTTTCCCACCACGATCAAGGCGGCGGCCGACCCGTTCTTTCTATCCACGCCGCAGAACGCGGGCGCGGCCGAAAAGGCAGTGGCTGCCGGCGCCCTGTCAATGGGCCACTCGCGCACCCTGTACGTGGCCGGCATCGACGACTACGACGAATTGCGCCGCTCGCTGGTGAAGGCCGTCGAGGCGGGCGTGACGGGCAAGCAGGATGTGAAACAGGCGCTGGATCAGGCCGTCGCCATCTGGAACCGCAAGCTGGCCACCCTGCCGCGCCACTGAGGACACCATGAAACTCGCCCACCACCATACCCTCCAAGCCTGGCTGTTCCTCGCCCCTGCCCTGCTGCTGCTGGCAGCCTTTTCCTTCTGGCCCGTCGGCTACGGCTCCGTACTGGCCTTCACCGATTACAGCCTGATACGCGAGACGCGCTTCGTCGGCCTCGATAACTTCCGCTACATCTTCAACAACGAAATGTTCGTCTCGGGCCTGAAAAACTCGCTGATGTTTTTGCTGATGGTGCCCTTCGTGCAGGTAGGCGCCATCGTGCTGGCCGTACTGGTCAACAACCGCCTGCCAGGCATCCGCCTGTTCCGCGCCGCCTTCTACGTGCCGGTGGTGACCACCGTGTCCGTGGTCGGCATCATGTGGGGCTTCATGTTCCACGAACAGGGCGCGCTGAACTACGTGATGATGACGTTAAAGCTGGTGAACGCGCCCGTGGGCTGGCTGACGAACGACAGCCTGGCACTGTTTGCCGTGATGTTCGTCACCCTGTGGCGCGGCCTGGGCTGGTACATGGTGATGTACCTGGCAGCCCTGCAATCGATCCCGTCGGACATGCAGGAAGCGGCCATGCTCGATGGCGCCAACCGCTGGCAGCGTTTCTGGAAAATCACCGTGCCGATGCTGCGCCCGACCATCATGCTGTGCTCCATCCTGTCCGTGCTGGCAGCCCTGAAGGCATACCAGGAAGTCGACGTGCTGACCCAGGGCGGGCCGATGAACTCCACCTTCACGGCGCTGTACTACGCGTATGACCAGGGCCTCAAACACTTGAAACTGCCGCGCGCGCTGGCGGCCAGTTTCGTCGTCTCGCTGTTCTGCATAGGCATCGCCCTGCTGTGCCTGCGCTATTTGAAACCCAAGCACCGCTGACAGGGGGAATGACCATGAAAACCCGCTCCCGCCCCCTGAAAACGCGCCTGCAAATACTGGGCCACTATGCCGTGCTGTGCGCAATCGCCGTCGTCTGCGTCTTCCCGTTCTGGTGGACCCTGGTGACGGCCATCTCCACGGAAGGCAATATCTTCGCCTTCCCACCCACTTTCTGGCCGAAGGCCCCGTCCTTCGACAACTTCATCGAAGTCTTCCAGGCCATCCCGATCTGGTCGTTTTTCAAGAACTCGGTGCTGATCGCCGTGTTTACCGTGTTCTGGAAACTGCTGCTCTGCTCACTGGCCGCGTATCCGCTGGCGCGCCTGAAATTCCGCGGCCGCAAACTCGTGTTCGGCCTGATCCTGGCCACCCTGGTGCTGCCGTCGGAGGTGAATTTCCTCGTCAACTTCATCACCATCACGCAAATGAGCCTGGTCGACACTTATACCGGCGTGATCCTGCCCAACGTGGTGACGGCCGTGGCCATTTTGCTGCTCAAGCAGGCGTTCGAGGAAGTGCCGCAAGACCTGATCGACGCGGCGCGTGTCGATGGCGCTTCCGAGTGGGTCATCTTCAGCCGCATCATGCTGCCGCTGATTACGCCATGGCTGGCAACCGTCGGCATCCTGACGGCCGTCGAATCGTGGAATGAGTACATCTGGCCCTCCATCGTCATGAGCAAACCCGATGAATTCCCGCTCTCTGTCGGCGTGCTGTACTTGCGCGGCACCTTCGGCAGCAGCACGCGCGTGATCGCCGCCGGCACCCTGATCACCATCGTGCCAACCCTGCTCGCCTTCCTGTTTACCCAACGCTTCTTCATGCGTGGCATGGACGGCGCAGTCAAATGAAAACGTCTCTCGATAAGGAAGCCTCCATGCACGACCAGCGCATCAGCATCAGCAAGAAAGCACGCAGCCCGATATCCTGGGTGCCCACCTTGTACTTCGCCCAGGGCCTGCCGTTCTACGCCGTGGCCCTGGTAGCCGGCCTGATGTTCAAGAGCATGGGCGTACCGAACGACCAGATCGCCCGCTGGACGGGCCTGATCGGCTTTGCCTGGGTCTTCAAGTCGCTGTGGAGCCCCTTCCTGGAACTGGCGTCGAGCAAGAAGACCATGGTGGTGCTGTTCCAGTTCCTCGGTGGCCTGAGCCTGGGCCTGATCGCGCTGGCCCTGCAAACGCCGCTGTGGTTCGCCGCCAGCATCGCCGTGCTGTTCGTCGCCGCGCTGGCCTCGTCGACGCACGACATCGTCTGCGACGGCCTGTATATCGCCAGCCTGTCGGACAAGCAGCAGGCCGCCTATGCGGGCTGGCAAGGCGCCTTCTTCAACGCCGGCAAATTCATTTCGCTGGGCGGCCTGGTGATCCTGGCCGGCTACCTGGAGAAAAAAATCGGCATCAAGCCGGCATGGTCGGTGATCTTCCTGATCATCGGCGCCATGATGCTGTCACTGGCCGCCTACCACCTGTGGGCGCTGCCGCAGGTGCGCAACGCGGCGGTCGCTGACAAGAGCGTGGCCGGCATCAGCCGCACCTTGTGGGACGTGCTGGTGGACTTCCTGAAGAAGCCCGGCATCTGGGGCATGATCGCCTTCATCATCCTGTTTCGGGCCGGCGAGGCGCAGGTGCAGACCATCGGCCCCCTGTTCCTGCGCGAAGCGCGCGAGCTTGGGGGGTTGGGCCTGTCGACGACGGAAGTGGGCGCCGTGTACGGCACGGCCGGCACCGTGGCATTCCTGCTGGGCAGCATCGGCGGCGGCTACTTCACTTCCTGGCTGGGCCTCAAGCGCGCCATGTTCTTCCTGATCCTGGCCATGAACTTGCCGAACCTGGTGTTCTACTACCTGAGCCACAGCATGCCGACCGACCTGACCCTGATCACGGCCGCGCTCAGCGTGGAAATGTTCGGCTATGGCTTCGGCTTCGTCGGCCTGATCCTGTTCATGATGCAGGTGGTCTCCGTGGGCAAGTACCAGACGGCCCACTATGCGTTCGCCACCGGCGTGATGCAGCTGGGCTTCGTGCTGTTCAAGATGATCAGCGGCGACATCCAGACGGCGCTCGGCTACAAGACCTTTTTCCTGTGGGTGCTGGTGTCGGCCGTGCCCGTATTGATCCTGTCGCGCTTCATGCGCATCGGACCAAAGGCCCCCTCCGATCAAGCTGACGCCGGCGCCACATCCGCGCCGGCCAGCGCAAGCTAGGAATCGCACAGTCCATGGCACACATCGTTTTAAAGAATATCGTCAAGCTGTACGACGACAAGCACCCGGTCATCCACGGCATCGACCTCGATATCCGCGACGGCGAATTCGTCGTCTTTGTGGGGCCGTCCGGCTGCGGCAAATCAACCCTGCTGCGCATGATCGCGGGCCTGGAAGACATCACGGACGGTGAGCTACATATCGGCGGCAAGCTGGCCAACGATATCGCGCCGGCCGAGCGTGGCCTGGCCATGGTCTTCCAGAGCTACGCCCTGTATCCGCACATGACGGTGTTCGAGAACATGGCCTTCGCCCTGAGCCTGGCCGGACACAAGAAAGCCGAGGTGCGCGCTGCCGTCGAGCGCGCGGCCGAGATCCTGCAAATCACGCCACTATTGAAACGCAAGCCGAAAGACCTGTCGGGCGGCCAGCGCCAGCGCGTGGCCATCGGCCGCGCCATCGTGCGCAAACCACAGGTGTTCCTGTTCGACGAACCGCTGTCGAACCTCGACGCCTCCTTGCGCGTGCAGATGCGGGTGGAAATCTCGCGCCTGCACCAGGAATTGAAAACCACGATGATCTACGTCACGCACGACCAGGTCGAGGCGATGACCCTGGGCGAGCGCATCGTCGTCTTCAACGGCGGGCGCATCGAGCAAGTGGGCAGTCCGCACGCGCTATATAACAATCCCGGCAACCTGTTCGTGGCCGGCTTCCTCGGCGCGCCGAAGATGAATTTCGTCGCTTGCGAGGCCGTTGCCTGCGGTCCCGGCACGGTGGCCGTGCGCCTGCCCGGCGGCGCCGTGATCGACGTCGAAGCGCAGGGCGAGACCGTGGCGCCAGGCGACCAGCTGACCCTGGGCGTGCGCGCCGAGCATGTCGTCCTGCAGCACGGGGAGACGGCGGAACAACAACGTGATCGAGGCCAGTGTCAGCCATGTCGAATACCTGGGCGACGTGGCCATCGTTTACGCCAGCATGCCGGGCGTGGCCGAGATGCTGGCCGTCAAGCTGCCGGCCGAGGATGGCTTGCGCCAGGCGGGCGACGCCATGCGCCTGCATCTGCCGCCGCAGCGCTGCCTGCTGTTCGATGCCAAAGGGCAAGCCCTGGCGCGCACGTTTGGCGCTCCGGCCCAGCCGTTTATGTGACAATAGCCGTTGTTTACCATGCTGCCGCCCTTTGACTTGTGCGATCAGGATGGCAGAATACGTGTTTTTTAAGATTCCCTGCCCCCGGAAAATACCGCCACACGCTGTTGCGGCAACCAGTACCGGAGCGTATTTTTGTTATTGATTGAAGGATAACCCATGTCCCAATTCCGTCTTGCCCGTCTTAGCCTGCTCCTGGCCGCCATCGGCCTGAATGTCCTGCCATCCCTGTCGCACGCGCAGGATGCCAAGCCAGCCGCCGCTGCCGCTGCCACTCCGGCCGATTCGGTGCGCCCTGAAGTGTTCAAGCTGCTCGATCCGACCGCCGTGAAGGCATCGATGGATGCCAAAAACTACGCCGACGTGCAAAGCCGCATCGACCAGGCTGCCGCCATTCCAGCCCTGACGCCGTATGAAACGTTCGTGCTGAACCGCCTGCGCGTAGCGCTGGCCTCGACCACCAACAATGCACCGATGGCCATGACGGCGCTGGAAGCGGTGATCGAATCGGGCAAGCTGGACAAGAAAGCCCAAGGCGACTTCATCCAGGCACTCGCCAACTACCACTACAACGCCAAGGATTATCCGAACGCCATCAAGTGGTTCACCCGTTACCAGACGGAAACAGGCGACGTGGCCACCGTGCGCCCCTACATCATCCGCGCCTACTACTTCAGCAACGATTTCGCGCGCGCCAAGCAGGAACTGATGGCCGACGTAACGGCCAAGCAGCAAGCGGGCAAGACGCCGAGCATCGAAGAACTGCAATTGCTGGCCAACACGGGATCGAAGAGCAAGGATCCGGCCACCTACCTGGTCGCCATGGAAAATCTGGTGCGCTACTACCCGTCGGACGACTACTGGAGCGACTTGCTGGGCCGTTTGCAAGGCAAGGCCGGTTATTCGGACCGCTTCGCGCTGGATGTGCTGCGCCTGCAATTCAAGGCCGTCGGCACCATGCCGCCGCAAGATTACAGCGACATGGCTGAAATCGCCTTGCAAAACGCCTTCCCGACGGAAGCGAAAAAAAGTCCTCGACGCCGGCTTTGCCAAAGGCGTGCTGGGCACGGGCGCGAATGCCGCCAAGCACAAGAAACTGCGCGACCAGGCCAACAAGGCTGCCGCCGACGATGTGAAAAACATCGCCAGCGGCGAAGCGTCGGCCATGAAGAGCAAAGATGGCACGGGCTTGATCAACCTGGGCTACGCCTTCGTGACGATGGACCAGTTCGACAAAGGTATCGACCTGATCCAGAAAGGCATCGCCAAGGGCGGCCTGAAGCGTACTGAAGACGCCAAACTGCGCCTCGGCTATTCCTACGCCATGGCAGGCAAGAAAGACGACGCCATCAAGGTACTGGAAACGGTCAAGGGCGGCGACGGCGTGGGCGACCTGGCCCGCTACTGGATCCTGTGGCTGAACCGTCCTGCCACGGCAGCGGCAGCACCAGCAGCAGCGGCACAGTAATTCCTGCTCCCTCAAGCATGCGCAAGGCAGTTCCCGGCTCAGGCCGGGGCTGCTTTTTTTTCGACCTTCTTTCGTCCTTCCATGCCGCCAGCCACCTCCCCCGCCGCCGAACGATTGACCAGCCTGGACGCCTTTCGCGGCTTCGTGATCGTCACCATGATCTGGGTCAACTACCTGGCCGGCATGCCCGGCATTGCCTATTGGCTCGAACATGCGGGAGCGCGCGCCGACGGCATCACCCTGCCCGACCTGGTCTTTCCCGGCTTTCTGTTCATGGTCGGCATGGCCATTCCACTGGCCTTGCAGCGCCATTGCGGCCACGTCACGCCAGCCTTGCTGGGACGCCTGCTGTGGCGCTCCGCCAGCCTGATGCTGGCCGGCGTGGTGCTGGCGAATGCCTACCGCTATGATGCGCAGGCGGCGCTGCTGCCGCAGGCCGTGTTCTTCCTTCTGTTTTATTTGGCGATGATCCTGCTGTGGCGCCAGGGCGCGGGCAGGTTTGAGCTGGCTGCAGGCGGCGCCCTGATGCTGTTCCTGCTGGCGACCTTCCGCGGCGAACTGAATGCGGAATTTTCCAGTACCTGGCTACAACCGTCGTGGTGGGGCATCCTCGGCATGATCGGCTGGTCCTACCTACTGTGCAGCCTGTTGTACCTGGCGTGCCACGGCAGCGGCACGGCGCTGATGGGCGTGTTTTCCCTGCTGATCGCGCTGTACATGGGTGGCATGGCGGGCAGCCTGGATTTCCTGCCCGCTAGCATCAACGGGTTTGTCAACGTGCCGCAGGTGCTCGGTTCGACGGCGGCCAATGTGTTGGCCGGCACGCTGGTGGGCCAGCTGTTCCTGCGCGGCGCGGCCCTGAACCATGCCCAGAGGATACGTTTCATGGCGTGGTTCGCGCTGGGTCTGCTGGCGGCCGGCCTGCTGCTGCGGCCGTATCACAACATCAACAAGATCGCGGCAACGGAATCCTACACGCTCGTGTGCAGCGCCCTCATCCTGGCCCTGTTCCTCGTATTTTATGTCGTCATCGACGTGTGGCGCTGGCGCGCCTGGGCAGTGGTACTGTTACCCGCCGGTACCAATGCCCTGTTCGCCTACATCGTGCCCGACCTGTGGCAGCAACTGGCGGCCGTACTGCACCTGCCGCGCTTCTGGTGGCCCTATCTGGAGACGGGCGGCGCGGCCGGCCTGTGGAATGCCGCCGCCGTCACCGCCCTGATGCTGCTCTTCACCGCGCTGGCCACGCGTTACGGCCTGAAGTTGAAGTTTTAGACCTTGATATAAATCGTGCGCTTGTCCATGCCGTAGGCGATCAGCCAGCACAGCAGCATGAAGCTGACGGCGAACAGCATGGATCCCACCCGCGCCGGCGCCCAGCCTGTAAAACCACTGCTGGTATAGCCACTGGTACAGGTTGCCGCCGCCGATGCGCACGGTAAAGGCGATGATCACCAGCACTTCCGATACCAGGTAGATGAACAGGGTGTTCTTGCCGAAGACTTCAAAAAAATACGTCCAGCCCGTGATCTTGCGCACGTCGATGACGAACATCAGCAACGCCAGCAGCAGCAAGTCCAGGCCGATGCCCAGCATCACGTAAGAGCTGGTCCACAGTTTCTTGTTGATCGGGAACACTTCATTCCAGCACAGGGCCACCGCCACGCAGAGGACGCCAGCCACGGCCAGCTGAACCAAGCTGGAACGCAGCTGCGCCGGTGCCGTCTGGCGCAGGAAACTGCCCGCCAGGTAGCCAGCAATCACATTGACGATAGCCGGCAAGGTGCCGAGGATACCTTCCGGATCGAAGGCGATGCCTTCGCCGTGGTACAGGTGGCTGTCACCCAGCAGGATCAGATCCAGCTTGGCCGGCGCGTTGCCGTGCAAGCTGTAGTCGCCCCAGGTCGCCAGGATGGCCCAGTAGCCGAGCAAGGCGCAGGCGCTGAAGACCAGCGCGCCCCGTGTCTTCCAGTAATGCAGGACCAGGGCGGCGGCCAGGTAGCATACGGCGATGCGCTGCAGTACCCCGGGGATGCGCGTATGGGACAGGGGCGACCAGGCGAACTGGCCCGCATCGTCGAGCTTGAAGAAGGGGAACCAGTACAGCAGGAAGCCCAGTAAAAAGATCAGCGCGCTGCGCTTGCACAGCTTGGCCAGTACGGCGCCATGGCCCAGGTTTTCATATTTCCCCAGCGCAAAAGCCAGCGCATTGCCGACGACAAATAAAAAGCTGGGGAAGACCAGGTCCGTCAGGGTAAAACCATGCCATTCGGCATGCAGGAACGGCGCATACACGCTGCCCCAGTCGCCGGGCGTATTGACGACGATCATCAGGGCCACGGTCAGGCCGCGCAGAACGTCGAGGGCGAGATAGCGCTGGTTCATGGCTGCGCCCCCTTCAGGATAGGCGCCAGGGCGGTGCCCAGCACCTGCTGCGCATCGCCGCTCAATTCCCAGAACATGCCACCGCGCAAGCCCTTGTCGCGGATATAGCGCACTTTATGGGCCACCGATTGCGCATCCTCATAGCTGATGAACACGCCGCTGTCGCGGTGATACAGGTACGGTACTTGCGACGCGGTATTCCAATGGCGCTGGAAACCGCGCGCGCCCTTGCCCTCGGCCAGGTAGCCCTGCTCGAGCAGATGCCGGTAAGTAAATGTCGGCGTACCGTCATTGCCGCTGGCCGCGCCCTGGCAAGGCTGATACAGGCCGTCACCGCGGGGACCGGCGGCGCACTGCTTCCAGCCATAGCCATAGAAGGGTACGCCCAGCACCAGCTTGGCGGCAGGCACGCCGGCGCGCAGGAAGCGCGTCACGGTGGCGTCCGCATGCAGATGCTTTTCACGCTGCGGGTCGGCGGGATCGGCATACAGGGGTGCCAGCTGGCCACTCTCGGCATCCCACACGCCGCGGTAGTCATACGTCATCAGGTTGATCCAGTCCAGCTGCGCCGCCAGGCGGACGATCCAGCCGGGCGCGGCGTCGCTGTCATCGGTCAGGCTGGCATGCGCGCCGGCGGCGATGGTGATCAGGTAATGGCGGCCGGCCGCCTGCTTGCCGGCCTGGTCGAAGGCACTGCGCAATTCGGCAGCCAGGCGCACATAGTTTTCCTTGTCGTCGCCACGGTGGCAGACCTTGCCTTCGATACAGGGAATTCCCCCGTGACAGGATGTTCCCAGTCGATATCGACGCCATCGAGGCCATGCTGGCGCACCAGCTCCAGGGCGGAAGCGATGAACGCCTGGCGCGCGGCCGGCGTGGCGGCCACGTCCGAAAAGCGGTTCGACCAGATCCAGCCGCCCACCGACAGCAGGACGCGTAGCCGCGGGTTACTTTGCTTGAGCGCATTGAGCTTGCGCAAATTGTCGGCATCGGCTTGCGGCGCCGGCAGCACGATGCTGCCATTGGCCGGCCGGGACGGCTGGCCCTGCCCATCCAGGCAAGCGCTCACGCCACCGCCCTCGGGCGCGGGATTGCCATGTTCGCCATCCCAGCAGATGTCGGCGAACGCATACTGGATCAGGCTGACATTGCCAGGGCGAATATTGTGCTCGTTAACGGGAAAATCAGCCGATTTCCAGCCGGGATAATAGGCCACCACTTCTGGCGCGAAAGCCGGTGCGGCGGGAGCGGCGGAGGCGGCCAGTGGCAGCGCGCAGGCGAAGCAAGCCAGCATTGCGTGTAATGTCATCGGATGTATCTCACCAAGTAAAGAAAAGCATCTTGCAATAAAAAAATGGCGGAGCCAGCTGCGCTCCGCCATTGTCATGCCATCCCGGGTGTCCGCCGGGAGGCATCCACTACATAAAACATCTTACATCTTGCCTTGCAGTGCCAGGTAGATCTGACGGCCGTTCTTGTAGAACGCGCCTGGCATGTCATCCGAACCAGGGGTCTTGATGATCGAACGCGACAGCGGATTGTTGAGGTCCTTGCCGTCCAGGGTGATGGCCAGGTTTTCCGTCAGCTGGTAGGCGATCGATGCCGACAGGCTGCCGATGCCAGCCTGGTACGCTGCGCTGCGGCGCGAAGTGCCGTTCAGGAATTCCGAACGGTAGCTGTACGTCAAGCGTGCGCTGAACTTGTCGTTTTCAAAGAAGGCGCCCAGGTTATATGCGCTTTTCGAGGTGCCGATCATGGTGCAGTCGCCCGTATCGCCGCATGGCGAACCCTTGACGTTGCCCGTTTCCTTGCCATCGGTATAGGTGTAGTTGGCGTTCACACCGAAGCCTGCTGGCAACGCTTGTACATACGACAGTTCCAGGCCCTTGACTTCCGCCGTGGTATTGGTTGGCGTGCCAACTTCATACTGGGTGAACTTGTTCTGCAACTGGTTGTAGAACGTCGTCACACCTTTGCCGTAGGTCACATAACCATCGAGCGACGAGTAGAAGATGCCAGCCGACACCATCGATTTCGGGGCGAAGTACCATTCCACGCCGATGTCGGCGTTGTTCGAGCGGATAGGACGCAGGTTAGGATTACCGGCGTTGCCGTCGAGCTGGTTATCACGCAGATCCAGGCCAGCCATCATGCCCAGTTCAGGACGGGCCATGGTGCGGCTGATGCCGAAACGGCCGATGATATCCTTCGTCACATCCAGGCGGAAGTTGGCGCTAGGCAAGAAATCATTGTAGGTATTCGTGTAATTCTTGATTTCGTACTGGGCAGCAGGGTTCAGCTCGTAGCGGTTGACGTCTTCCTTGGTATGCACATAGCGCACGCCGAAGTTACCCGACAAGCCTTCCGTGCCGAAGTTCGCCATCGCGTACACCGACTGGGTCGGTTCCTTGATGTTGAACTCGGATTGACGCAGATTGCCCTGGTACGTGGCGTTATCCTTGAGCCACTTGTTGACGCTTGCTTGCGAGAACGTCCAGTAACCGGCGCCGTTCACGCCCAGGTCGTTGAAGTTACTTGGGAACGAGGTCAGGCCGTTCATCGGCAGGTTGGCGGTGACGCCCAGCGATGGCTTGGCAACGATGCCGATGGCCGTCAGGTCACGCTTGTGTTCCGCAACGCGAGCACCGAATTCCACCGACGAGATCGCTGGCAGGTCCAGTTTCAGGATACCGTCGATCTGGCCATAGGTTTCCTTGTCGTTCGCGGTAACGTGCGAGCCATAGGTGTATGGCGTTGCCTGACGGCCACCGATCGAGAATTTGTCCGCGCCCGGCGTATCGTAGTTCACGCCATGGCTGGCGCCATTCTGGGTGTAACCACCGCCCGTCCAAGGCATCCAAACGCCCAGCGCGCCGCTTTCCGTATTGCCCACGCCCTTGGTCGTGCCGACTTTGCCCGAGAAGGTCAGGCGGTCATTGACACGGTATTTGGCATCGACGTTGAAGAAGTCGGACTTACTTTCCGCCACAGGACGGCTGAACTCTTCCTGCACCGCGCTCGAGTAGCCAGCACAGACGGCGCCGCAATTGGCTGGCACCGTGGTATGCAGGCTGGTAACGACGCCGCCCTTGTAAATGCCGCTGACATTGCCAACAGGATAGCCACCCTTGCTGCCCGTTTCCAGGCCCACGGTCTGGATGAAGTTATGGTTGATGTTCGGCGCGTCGAGTTCGGAGTGGAACAGGGTGAAGTCCAGAGTCAGCGCGCTGCTCGGCTTGATCTGCACGTCGATCAGGCCGCCCTTGCGCGTACGTTCCTGTTCGAACCAAGCGGTACCGCCCATGTAGTTGACGCGGCCACCGGCCGAGCCTGGCAAGGCAGCAGCGACTGCCGAATCCGGCTTGACTTCGTCATACCAGACGCCATTTTCCTGGCCGACACGGCTCAGTTTGCGCTTCTGATAGAAGCCCTGCACCATCACACCCATGGTGTTGGCATCATTCTTCCAGTTCAGCATGCCGCTCACTTGCGGATCTTTCTTGCCCGAGTTGGACGAGTACACGGCGCCCAGGCTGACCTGACCCGTAATTTGTTTCTTGAAGTCCAGCGGTTTGCGCGATTCAATATCGATCACGCCTTGCGCGCCGCCTTCCAGCAGATTCGCTTGCGAACCTTTGTGCACGGTGACGCGGCCGATCAGTTCGGATGGGAACAGCGAGAAGCTGACGCTGCGGCCACCGCCGATGATGTTGTCGGCAAACCAGTCGCCACTGCTGACGGAGTGACCATTGAAGGTGGTCAGGGTCAGGCCGAACGGTGTGCCGCGCAGGGCCACGCGGTCGTTCTCGCCAAAGCTGCCTTCGTTGCCACCGGCAGCGGCGACGCTGACACCTGGCACGCGTTGCAGCGAATCGGCGATATTTTTGTCAGGCATCTTGCCCACGTCTTCAGCTGTGATCACTTCGACCAGGCTGTCGGAATTGCGTTTTTGGTTCAAGGATTGTTGCAGCGATGCACGGATACCCGTCACGACGACGGTCTGGCCTTCGTCAACATCAGCCGTCGCTGCCGGCTTGGTCTCTTTAGCCACGGCTTCCTGCGCATGCGCCGAGAAACTCGCGCCGGCCATCAACATAGCCACAGCAGCGGCGATCGGCGTCAAATTGCGTGCTGCAGAGCTAGCTGTCAAATTGCGTTTCATGTACTCCCCCTTGATTTAGGCTCCAGGATTGGACCCTTTTCATTTTTAACGTAGGTCTTCTTTCCAGCCCGCCCACTCTTGCCGGCATGCTGCAGACCCTTCGGCACAACCACTTACAAAACCAATTCAACGCCAATATACTACTATCCAATACCAGAACACTACCAGTTGCAACTTTTTTTTTTATAACGTTGTTTGAATCACACAGACCACTTTATCTAAATCAATCTGTAGCCCGTATGGGCCAGCTAAATACCGGCGAAGCCAGGCATAAATTGCTGGCCTGACAATTCAAATTGGTTTTATAACGGCCTTTTTTGGTATTATCCAGCGACACAAAACAGATACAGAGCGCGTCTGCAACGCGCCGTAACGGAGACCCTCAGCGTATGACAACCCTGGCTCACATCATGCAAGGCCTGGGGCAGACGAGTAGCCTGCCCCTGTACCAGCAACTGCAGCGCGCGCTGCGCGAAGCGATCGACAAGCGCATCCTCGGTCCCGAGGAAGCCCTGCCGGCCGAGCGCCAATTGGCCAGCGACCTGTCCGTCTCGCGCATCACCGTGCGCAAGGCCATCGATGGCCTCGTCAACGAGGGCTTGCTGGTGCGGCGCCCCGGTTCGGGCAATTTCATCAATACGCGCATCGAGAAAAACTTCGCCAAGCTGACCTCGTTTTCCGAGGATATGCGGGCGCGCGGACGCACGCCGCGCAGCGTGTGGCTCAAGCGCGCAGAGGGCACCGTCACGCCGGAAGAGGCCCTGCGCCTGCGCCTGTCGCCGGGCGCACCCGTGTACCGTTTTCACCGCATCCGCTATGCGGACGAGATACCGATGTGCCTGGAGTACGCGACCATCGTCGCCAGCTGCCTGCCGGCGCTCGACGCCGTCGACGTATCCATGTATGACGCGCTGGAACAGGCGGGCAACCGGCCCGTGCGCGCCTTGCAGCGCCTCAGCGCGCTTTTACTGACGGGGGAACAGGCCAGCCTGTTGCAGGCGGAGGAAGGTGACGCAGGCTTGTCGGTGGAAAGGCTGGGCTTTTTGCGCGATGGCCGCGCCGTGGAATTTTGCCGCTCCTATTTCCGCGGCGATATGTATGACTTCGTGGCTGAATTAAGTACCAATTAATACCGGATGCACGAATTTCTCAATACCAGATAACACCACTTATTGCAGTGCAATATATATGCCGGCATCGCGCCGATATATGCACTGCAGCGCTGCAATAATCGGCGGACATTATCTAGCCCCATGCGAAAAATATAAAAGAAGGCGGCGCAATGGGGTTTTGCGCATTGCAGCAAAATGTGGCGTTACTTGTCACGGAGCATGCACGGCGCGGCGGCCCAGGCACAGCAAAATCACGCTCAGCGCCACGCACAGCCAGCCGAACAGCGGCCCCATCCATCCAGCCCAGGTGGTGATAGACGGGTGGGCCGGCAGCGGCGCCAGCAAGGTGCTGCCCGGCATGGCACTGCTGGCCCGCTCCGCCAGCACGTGTCCATACGCATCGCTGACCGTCAGCACACCCTCGCGCGCCGCGCGCAGCACCGCATAACCGTTTTCCACGCCGCGCACGACGGTCATGCGCGCGCCCATCCAGGTGTCAAGCTGGAAATCCCAGGCCGGCACCAGCATCACCTGCGCCCCGGCCGCGCCATACGCCTGCCCCAAGGGCGCGAAATGCATGTCCTTGCAGATGGCCAGGCCCATGGCCTGCCCCGCCACAGGCTGCACGGCATACGCGCTGCCAGCAAGAAAGTCGCGCTCGGGCGGGGCCAGATGATGTTTTTGATAGCTGACAGGCGCGGCGCCATCGGGCGCGAACAGCCAGGCCAGGTTGCGCCGGCCGGCAGCGTCTTGCACGCCGAGGCCCAGGGTGATCCACACGCCCGTGCTGCGCGCCAGCAACTGGAAACGCTGCCGCACGGCGTCCGCCTGCGCCGGCGCCAGCACGGCGATCTTTTCCGGCAACAACACCAGCCTGGCGCCCTGCCCGGCCAGCTCTTCGACGTGGCGCGCGTACTGGTCCCAGATGGCTTGCGCGCGCGCCGGCGGCGTGGCCGGGCCGATAAAGTCATCGATGGCTACCAGCCCCGCCAGCGGCCCGCCTGATGCCGACACGCCGTGCACGCGCCAGGCACCACCAGCGAACGCGGCCGCCAGCAACAACACGGTCACGCCCGCCGCCGGCGCATACGCACGGCCACCCGCCAGCAGCAAGGCCAGCGCGGATGGCGCCAGGCACAGCAAAAACAGCAAGCCAGGCACGCCCGCCAGGGCTGTCACCTGCAGCACGGCAACGTTATCCGCTTGCGAATACGCGAGGCTGCCCCAGTTACCATCCGGCAGCAAGGCCGCCATCAAGGTATCGATGGCTACCCACAGCACGGGATAGGCCAGCACTGTCCAGCTGGAGCGGTAGCGCAGCACGAGGCGCCGCGTGGCCAGCACCACCAGCAGCCACAGCAGTGCCTTGACGAGCATCACGGCCAGCACGGCCGGCAAGGGCATGAGCAAGCGGAAATAGGCAAAATTGGATGACAGGCCCAGCATGGCGGCCAGGAACGTCATCCAGGCCGCATCGCGGCGCGAGGAGCGCAGGGCCAGCCACAGCACGGGCAGTGGCGCGCACCAGGCCAGCCAGCCCAGTGGCTGTGGCCCCAGCACCCAGTACAGGGGCAAGCCTGCAGCCAATGCGGCGGCGATTTGCAACAGGCGCTGGCGCAGCGCGGTACCGCCGGCAGCCAGCGCAGACAAGGTATTGAGCATGATCATGCCTTCAAGGGGAGCCAGATTTCCACGCCGCCAATGCCGCTGGCAGGATCGAAATGCTGGTCGTAGCGTTCAAAATCGGGCGCGTCGGCCACTTCCAGCCCGGACTGGGGCAGCCACTCGTTCCACACCGTATGCCAGGTGGTGCGGATGGTGGAAATATGCCCGCGGTGGTGAAACACGGCATAGCGCTGCGGCGCGATGCGCAGCCGCGTCCAGCCGTCGGGGGCCTGGGAAAAGTCGCTCACCGGCATGGCGCACAGATAATCGAAATTACCCGCATCGTCATTGTTGCAGCACACGCCATACACCAGCTGGCCAGGCGCCATATGGGGCAGGAAGCGCTGCCACAGGGCGGGAATGCCGGCAGACGTTTCCGCGCGATAACGTTCGACCAGGCCCGCCACCAGCAAGGCGGGCCCCTGCTCGAAACGGGGCGGTCTCAGGATCACGCCCGGCGCCACATCGATTTTGATGGCCTCCACCAGCGCGAGATTGGCGACGTGGCGCTGGGCCCTTACCTTTTCCGGCGTGAGCTGGAACTGGTCACGGAAGGCCCGCGTAAATGCCTCGTGGGAACTGTAACCGGCCTGCAGCGCGACCGAAAGAATGTCTTGCGCGCCCTGCGCCAGCACGCGGGCCGCCTCGCTGAGCCGGCGCGCCCGCACATAGCGCATCACGGAGTGGCCCGTGGCCAGGCCAAACGCGCGCGTCAGGTGGCACGGCGAGGCGCCGCCCACGTGGGCGATATCGCCGAGCGAGATATTCTCCGCATAATGCGATTCGATATACCAGAGTGCCTTGGCAAGATAGTGCATGAACGCTTCCCGTTGAACGAGCAGCGACTGTAGCATTTTCGGGTGACGGGGATTTGATTGAAATTGCGCAATGCGGACTTATTTGCGCTTGCGCTTTTCGCACACCAGCTGGCCACAATTGATCCGAGCCAATCAGCAGCGCCGCATCCTGCACGCTGTTGTCACGCTGCCAATGGATGGTTTGCAGAGTACAGATGTCACCACTCCGTTTGAGGCAGAGTGCCCACGCTACACTGCCCCGCAGTGGCGGGTTTGATGCAGATCAGTGAAACGGATCTTACTTTTCTTCGGGGGGCGGCAGGAAGCAGGCTTCGACGATCTGCAGGTCATTATCCTTGGCAAATTCGCGCACGAAGTGAAACGCCATCGGTTCGATTTCGCGCAATTTGGTGTTGACCACCACCGACTTGACGCCATTGACGACGGTCGGGCGCACGTAGGGCGAATACTGGAGGTGCGCATTGCGCCCGCCACCTTCGGGATTGAAACAGGACATCACTCCACAAAGGCGCTCGGCCCAATCGCTGGGTCGGAATTGCTTGCCATTGCTGGTGAGACCAAGGATGAAGAACTCATCTGAGAGTTCCCCTGTTTTTTGAGATAACTCGGCCATGTGGCTTGTCGGGACTGGATTGCGTGAATGGCCCCGGCGGGTAAGCCGGGCTGGTAATTCAACTACGTTTGCTGCGGTAAGCCAGTATTATATCTTATAGAAGACTTGGGTTCTACCTCGATCTGCCCTGACTATGCAAACAGGGGCCGGCATGCCTTGCGCACCAGCCCCTATTTTAACCTTGTTCCACGCGCGAGGCGCATGGATGGCGCGTGTGCGCCCCCGTCAGCCGAGGAAAACGGCGCCCGACATCAACAGCAGCAACAACATCCACAGCAGCAAGGCGCGCCATACGAGGCCCACCGTGCTCTGCAAGGCACGCGCACCGGGCTCTTCGCCTGGCAGGATATCACTTTCGCTGTCGCTGTCATCGACGGCCATGTCGGGCGTGACGAGCACGCGCGCCGCCGTTTCGGCTGGCGTGCCCAGGCGTACGCCCATGGCGCCGCCGCCGGCCGTCAGGATGATGCCGATGGCCTCGTCCTCCCAGCGCTGGGCGAAATTGCGCCAGGCGTAGATGGCATCCTCGAAATTGCCGACCACGGCAAACGCCACGGCCGTCAGGCGCACGGGGATCCAGTCGATCCAGTAAAAGGCGCGCGCGGCGAACTGGCCGAAGGCTTCATTGCGCATGTGCTCGGGTTCGTTCCAGGCGCGCGCCAGGTATTCGGCTACGCGGTACATCACGGCGCAGGCAGGGCCCAGCGGCATGAGGAACCAGAAGAACACGCCAAAGACATTGCGATGCGTGGTGACCAGGGCTTTTTCCACGGCGATGCGGGCAATTTCGCTCGCTTCCATGCCCACCGTGTCGAGCTTGGTCCAATCGGCCAGCAAGGTGCGCGCGGTCGCTTCGTCGCCGGCGCTCAAGGCCAGTTGGATCGAGGTGAAGTAATGGCTGTAATGACGGAAGCCCAGGGTCAGGTAGACGATGAGGACGTTCCAGGCAAAGGCCAGCAGGGTCAGCTGATAATGCTGCAAGAGCCAGTAAATACCAGCCGTCGGCACCATCAGCACGCCGATCATGAGGAACCAGCCCATGCGGCCATGGTTGGCGTGGCCGGCATTGAACCAGGTCTCCATGCGCATTGCCAGGCTCTTGATTTCGGCGTAGATCGGATTGTCCGCGCGCAAAGGTTTGAGCTGCTCGATCAGCAATGCGCAAAGTATGGAGAGAAATGTCATCAAACGTCCTTTTTGTCTTTTTCAGCAATACCGCAATGCCCGCTACGATAGCGCAGTGCAGTGCTGGAATCAAACTTATTACGTGCGGGGGCACCATTTTACGCGCGCAAGAGGTGAAACAGATTGCGCAGCATGCCGGCCGTCGCGCCCCAAATGTAGAAGCGTTCATACGGCATGGCGTAGAACGAGCGCCGTCCGCCGGGCAATTCCACCGACAGGCGCTGATGATTGATACCGTCCATAAGAAAGGCCAGCGGCACTTCGAAGATTTCCGCCACTTCGGACGGGTCGGCGCGCAATTCGAACGGTGGCGTCGCCAGGCCCACCACGGGCGTAACCTGGTAGCCGGTGCCCGTCAGGTAGTCGGGCAGGCAGCCCAGCACTTCAATGTGCTCGCGCGCCAGGCCCACTTCTTCTTCCGTTTCGCGCAAGGCCGTCGCGATGGGCGACGCATCGAAGGCTTCGCTGCGCCCGCCTGGAAAGCTGACCTGGCCGGCATGGCTGCTCAGATGATCCGTGCGCATGGTCAGCAAGATGGTCAAGCCCTGCGGGCGCTGCACCAGCGGAATGAGCACGGCGGCGCGCACCGGCACGGCGCGGGCGGAGAGGAAATCCTGGGTAATCTCGGGCTGCCAGTCAGGCTGTTCGGCCAGGCGCTGGCGCAGCCAGCCGGGCGTCAAGCGCACAGCGTCCAGCGCCGCCTCGCCGGCGATCGAATCGATGGCGAGTTGTTTTGGATCAAATGCGATAGTGGCCATGGCAGCTTGCCTCAATAGCAATTCAGAATAAAAAAGGGCGCCGTAAGGCACCCTTTTCCCAACGCAGACGCTGATATTACGCGCTTGCTTTCGCCACAACGCGGCGGTTTGGCAATTTTTCTTTGATACGCGCCGATTTACCCGAACGCTCACGCAGATAGTACAGCTTGGCGCGGCGAACATCACCACGGCGTTTCACTTCGATCGAAGCGATCAGCGGCGAGTACAGTTGGAACGTACGCTCAACGCCTTCGCCGGACGAGATCTTACGAACGATGAAGTTCGAGTTCAGGCCACGGTTACGACGGGAGATAACGACGCCTTCGTAAGCCTGGGCGCGCTTGCGCGTACCTTCGACTACGTTGACGCTGACGATAACGGTATCGCCTGGTGCGAATTCAGGAATGGTTTTACCCAGACGAGCAATTTCTTCCTGCTCTAATTGTTGAATCAAGTCCATTTTATAACTCCGAAAACCATCATGCCGGCGCACTGTGGATAGCAAGTATCCGCCCGGTAGAGGATGGGTATTACCAATTTGGGCAACATGCCCGGCACTGCAAAGCCACCCTGCTTGCCGTCCGAAAACGGCTTACAGGCTGGCCAGGAATTTTTCGTCTGTCTTGCTGAGCAAGCCGGCGGCGCGCGCACTGACCAGCAGGTCAGGCCGCTTTGTCGCGGTCGCTTCCAGTATGCGCTGGCGGCGCCACTTGACGATCTCGGCATGATTGCCACCCATCAAGACGGGCGGCACGGCCATGCCTTCATATGTTTCCGGTCGCGTGTAGTGCGGCGAATCGAGCAAGCCATTGACGAAGCTGTCCTCGATGGCCGATGCCTCGGTGTTCAAGACACCCGGCAACAGGCGGATCACCGCATCCATCAGCGCCATGGCAGGCAATTCACCGCCCGACAGGACGAAGTCGCCGACACTAATTTCTTCGTCGACGCAACGGTCCAGCAAACGCTGGTCCACGGCTTCATAGCGGCCACACAGGATCACCAAACCAGGTTCGGCTTTCAGCTGCGTAACGCGCTCGTGCGTCAACGGACGGCCTTGCGGCGACATGAACACCACGCGGGGCGCCGCCAGTCCCAATTCGGTCTGACGTTGCTTCGCAGCATGAATTGTCGCTTCCAGGGGACGGGCCATCATCACCATGCCGGGGCCGCCGCCATACGGGCGGTCATCCACGGTACGGTGATTGTCGGTGGTGAAATCACGGGGATTCCACAGCGACAAGCCACATTTCCCCTGCTCGAAGGCGCGCCGGGTCACACCCGACTGCGTCAGCGCGGCAAACATTTCCGGGAACAGGGTCACGACATCAAATTGCATCGCTCACCATCCTGCAACGTTTGCCCGGCGCATTGTTAAGCGCAGGCGGTTTAATAATCGAGGCCCCAGTCGACCGTGATCTTGTTGGCAGCCTTGTCAACATTAATGACAAACTGGCCAACAAACGGGATCAGGCGCTCAGGCGCCTTTTCAACGGTCTCATCGGCAGTGGCGACGGGCGTGACGCGCAAGATCGACTGCGGACCATTGCTCATCATATCGTGCACTGTGCCGAGGCACTCGCCTTGCAAATTCTCGACTGTCAGTCCGATCAGATCGGACCAATAAAATTCATCGGCCGTCAGCGTCGGGAAATGGCTACGCGGAATTTGCACAGAGACGCCTTTCAGCGCTTCTGCGGCATCCCGCCCGACCACACCCACCAGCTGGGCCACGACGTCGCCGCCGTGTAACTTCGCTTGCCTGACTTGAACATCATGCAAGGTCGGTTTATCAAACCACCAGGTTTTGACGCTTAATAATGCATCCGCGTCGTCGGAGAAAGGAGTGATCCTGACTCCGCCAGCAATGCCATAAGCACCGGAGACATAGCCTACCTGTACCAGGTCATCGGGGACTTTCACCCCGGATGCAGTCTTGACCGTCAAACCAGTGATCTAATTAAGCTGCTGCTTTGTTGTTGCTAGCTACCAGGCGAGCAACGGTTGGCGACAATTGTGCGCCAACGCCTTGCCAGTAGGCCAGACGGTCTGCGGTGATACGCAGTGGAACTTCGCCACCTTGCGCCATCGGGTTGTAAAAACCGATACGCTCAATGAAGCGACCATCGCGGCGATTGCGCGAATCAGTAGCGACGATGTTGAAGAACGGGCGCTTCTTGGCGCCTCCACGAGCTAAACGAATAACGACCATAATATTTCCAAAAAGTGTGCTGAGGCGGAAAAAGCCGCAAATTATAGCGCGCTTTACCGCCAGGCAGCAAGCGTTATGATGACGGGCGTGTAATTTGGGCTAATCAAACATTATGACCAGTCATGGCCGAAGACGCAATAGGCGCGTGCGTCTATCGTGCCGGCCATGGCTTGGAATCAGGCGAAATCATTACATAAACGCCACAGGAAAGTGCTATCGTTGTGCGAGACGATGCCCGATACTGGCAATCTTTAACGATGAGCAACTCTGGAGTTCCATGACCACCGCTACCATTTTGCAACAGTCGCACAAGAACAAGGCCTTCACGACACTACTGGCCTTCCTGCTGGGCATGCTGGGCGCGCACCGCTTCTACCTGCATGGCGCCAAAGACCGCTGGGGCTGGCTACATCTGGCCGCCCTGCCCGCCAGCTTGCTGCTGCGGCAGTTGTTTCCCGAGGCCGACTGGTTTTACCAGATACTGCCCTTGACCCTGTCCGCCCTGGCCGGCTTCCTGGAAGCGCTGGTCCTGGGCCTGATGCCGGACGACAAGTGGGATGCGCGCTACAACGCCGCCTCTGGCCGCCTGTCGGACACGGGCTGGCCCCTGGCCGTGGTATTGGTCGCTACCTTGATGCTAGGCGCAGGCGTGCTGATCGCCACCATGGCGCGCCTGTTCGACTTGCTGTACACAGGCGGTGCCTACGGTTAATTTCCGTGCGGGCATGACATCAGATGACGCCCGCCGCATGCACATGTAAGTGTTGGTAAGCAATCATGATTTTCCTCTATACTGCATTCACAATGCCAACATTACTGGCACATTCCACACCCCCTAGGAGAAGATCATGATTCGTCGCCCACTCATCCTCGCAGTCGCCGTCACGGCCCTGTTCAGCACCTCCGCCTTCGCGCAAAACCTGTCGCCGAAGGCGCAATACGCCTACGATACGAAGCAAGCCAGCACCCGCTATGCGGACGACAAGAAATTGTGCGCAGAAGAAACCAGCTCGAAAGCCCGCATGCAGTGCCTGCGCGACGCCAAGGGCGAATACGACCAGGCCATCATCAACGCCAAGGCCGCGCAAAAAGCGGGCAATTCCTACGCCAGCCAGCCTTCCAAGCAGCCACAACATCAGATCTGCGCCGATTGCGGCAAGGTGCTGGCAGTCAACGTCGCTGAAAAAGCGGGTGAAGGCGGCGCCCTGGGCATGATCGGCGGCGGCGTGGCCGGCGCCCTGCTGGGCCGCCAGGTCGGCGGCGGACGCGGCAAGGACCTGGCCACCCTGGCCGGCGCCGCTGGCGGCGCGTATGCCGGCAAGCAAGTCGAAGGCCACATGAAGAACGCCAAGACGTGGACCGTCACCGTGCAATATGAAACGGGCGCCAAGGCCGATTTCGCGTTTGACCAGGACCCTGGCCTGGCGGCTGGCGATCTGGTACGCAATTCCGGCAACGGCATCGCCCGCCGCTAAGCACGCAGGCAAAGCGTCCATGGCGGCGTTGCCTTGTCTTGTCGCACTAGCGTGCTGCCTGCGACAAGGCGCCTTGCCCTGAGCGCTTTCTCAGGCGTTCTTAATATAGAAAAAGCGCTGGAGATCACTCTCCAGCGCTTTTTTGCATTCAGCCGGCAGTCACCGGCAAGGATGCAACTTAAAACTGCTCTTCCGACAGCGCCATCACACCGGCGCTGCCGTCGATGATGGTGGCGCGCAAGCCCGGCGCTTGCGACAGGATGTGGTCGGCAAAGAAGCGCGCCGTGGCGATTTTTGCCTTGTAGAACGAGGCGTCGCCGCTGCCTTCCCCCAGCCTTTGCTGTGCCACCACGGCCGCGCGCGCCATTTGCCAGCCACCCAGCACGATGCCGGCCAGCTTCAGGTACGGCACGCTGCCCGCAAACACGGCCTTGATATCCGTCTTCATGTTCGCCACCACGTATTCCACCACCGCTTCCAGCGCGGCGCTGCCTTCGGCCAGGTGGCGCTGCATGGCCTGGAAGTCGGCGCCGGTCAGCTCGCCCAACTGGGCTTCCGTGGCACGCACTTGGGCGATGATGGCTTTCGCCACGGCGCCGCCGTCGCGCACCGTCTTGCGGCCCACGAGGTCGTTGGCCTGGATGGCCGTCGTGCCTTCGTAAATGGTGAGAATCTTGGCGTCGCGGTAATGCTGGGCGGCGCCTGTTTCCTCAATAAAACCCATGCCGCCGTGCACTTGCACGCCATCGCGCGTGACGTCCTGCGACATTTCCGTGGACCAGCCCTTGATGACAGGCACCAGGTATTCATAGGTCGCCAGGCTTTCCGCGCGCACGTCCGCCTCCGGATGGTGGTGCGCCACGTCGCTGATGGCCGCGCCCACGTAGGCCAGCGCGCGCGCCGCCTCCGTTTGCGAACGCATCGACATCAACATGCGGCGCACGTCCGGGTGGTGGATGATGGACACGGGGGCGGGCGAACCGGCCAGATCGCGCGACTGCACGCGGTCTTTCGCGAACGCCACGGCCTGCTGGTAGGCGCGCTCGGCCAGGCCGATGCCTTGCAAGCCGACGCCGAAGCGGGCGGCGTTCATCATGATGAACATGTATTCGAGGCCACGGTTTTCCTCGCCCACCAGGGTGCCGATGGCGCCGCCATGGTCACCGAATTGCAGCACGGCCGTCGGGCTGGCCTTGATGCCCAGCTTGTGCTCGATGGAAACACAGTGCGCGTCATTGCGCTCACCGAGGCTGCCATCCGCGTTGACGAGGAATTTCGGCACGATGAACAGCGAAATGCCTTTTACGCCAGCGGGCGCGTCCGGCGTGCGGGCCAGCACCAGGTGGACGATGTTTTCCGCCATGTCGTGTTCGCCGTACGTGATGAAAATCTTCGTGCCGAAGACTTTATACGTACCGTCGCCCTGCGGCACGGCGCGCGTGCGCACGGCGGCCAGGTCCGACCCCGCTTGCGGCTCCGTCAGATTCATGGTGCCCGTCCACTTGCCCGACACCAGGTTTTCCAGGTAGACCGCCTTTTGCTCATCGCTGCCGGCCGTCAGCAGCGCCTCGATGGCGCCGTCCGACAGCAGGGCGACCAAAGCGAAGGAGATGCTGGCCGAGTTGAGCATTTCGATGCAGGGCGTGGCCAGCAGCTTGGGCAAGCCCTGACCGCCGAACTGCGTCGGATGCTGCACGCCCTGCCAGCCCGCTTCGCCGTAAGCCTTGAACGCCTCCTTGAAGCCTTTCGAGGTGGTGACCTGGCCGTCGTGCCAGAAACTGGGTTCCTTGTCGCTGGGGCCGTTCAAGGGGGCCACCACGCCGCCGCAGAACTTGGCGTTCTCTTCCAGCACGGCTTCGGCCGTGTCCGGCGTGGCGTCTTCGCAGCCAGGTAAAGTATGGATTTCGGCCAGGCCGGCCAGTTCGCTCATCACGAACAACATGTCTTTCAGCGGGGCTTGATAGCTCATCTTCTTTTCTCCAAGAAAAAAGCCACGCGCGGCTCGCCGTGTGGGGCGGGCCGGCGTGGCTTTGTCAGTAACAAAACCGGAAGGGGTGTGACTTAACCCAGTTCTTTGACCAGTTGCGGCACGATATCGAACAGATCGCCCACGATGCCGTAGTCGGCCACGGCAAAGATCGGCGCTTCCGGATCCTTGTTAATGGCGACGATGGTTTTCGAGTCTTTCATGCCGGCCAGATGCTGGATCGCGCCCGAGATACCGACGGCGATGTACAGCGATGGCGCGACGATTTTGCCCGTCTGGCCCACTTGCCAGTCGTTCGGCACGAAGCCGGCGTCGACGGCGGCGCGCGAAGCACCCATGGCGGCGCCCAGCTTGTCGGCCAGAGGTTCCAGGATGTGGAAGTTCTCGGCCGAACCCATGCCACGGCCGCCCGACACGATGATTTTCGCGGCGGTCAGCTCAGGACGGTCGGACTTGGCCAGTTCGCGGCCCACGAAGGCCGATTTGCCGGCATCGGCAACGGCGGCGACGGTTTCGGTGGCAGCCGAACCGCCGGTGGCGGCAGCCGCGTCGAAACCGGTGGTGCGCACAGTGATGACCTTGATCTTGTCGCCAGATTGCACGGTGGCAATGGCGTTACCGGCGTAGATCGGGCGCTCGAACGTGTCAGGCGAATCGACCTTGGTGATTTCCGAGATTTGCGCCACGTCCAGCTTGGCGGCCACGCGCGGCAGGATGTTCTTGCCGTAGGCGGTGGCTGGCGCCAGGATGTGGCTGTAATTGCCGGCGATGGCCAGCACTTGCTCGGCCACGTTTTCGGCCAGGCCGTCGGCAAAGTATGGCGCGTCGGCCACGATGACTTTCGTCACGCCGGCGATTTGCGCGGCGGCAGCGGCGGCAGCGGCAGCGTTCGAGCCAGCGACGAGCACGTGCACGTCGCCGCCGCACTGGGCAGCCGCGGTCACGGTATGGTGGGTGCTGCCCTTTAAGGTAGCGTTGTCGTGTTCAGCAATAACTAATGCGACCATGATGTGTCCTGTAATTGTTCTGGATAAACGGCGAGGCCGCGCTTAGATGACTTTGGCTTCGGTACGCAGCTTGGCGACCAGCGTGGCGACGTCCGGGACCTTGATGCCGGCAGAGCGCTTGGCTGGCTCGACGACTTTCAGAGTCTTCAGGCGTGGCGCAACGTCGACGCCCAGGTCTTCCGGCTTGACGGTCTCGAGCGGCTTTTTCTTTGCCTTCATGATGTTCGGCAAGGTCACATAGCGTGGCTCGTTCAAACGCAGGTCGGTGGTGATGATTGCTGGCAAGGTCAATGCCAGGGTTTCCAGGCCGCCGTCGACTTCGCGGGTGACGGTGACTTTACCGTCTTCCAGCACGACTTTCGAGGCGAACGTGGCTTGCGGCCAACCCAGCAGGGCTGCCAGCATCTGGCCGGTCTGGTTGCTGTCGTCATCGATGGCTTGCTTGCCCAGGATGATCAGTTGCGGCTGCTCTTTCTCGGCCAGGGCTTTCACCAGCTTGGCCACGGCCAGCGGTTCCAGTTCGGTCGTCGTTTCCACCAGGATGCCGCGGTCGGCGCCGATGGCCATGGCCGTGCGCAGGGTTTCCTGGCACTGCGTCACGCCGCAGGAGATGGCGACCACTTCAGTGACCTTGCCAGCTTCTTTCAGGCGCATCGCTTCTTCCAGCGCGATCTCATCGAAAGGGTTCATCGACATTTTGACGTTGGCGGTATCGACGCCAGTGCCGTCACTCTTGACGCGGACTTTGACGTTATAGTCGACCACGCGTTTGACGGGTACCAAGACTTTCATAGCTATGCCTTTGGGAAATTATAAAAATGACGGATCAAGTGCTGATTGTGCGTTCGATTATAAGAGAAATTTGAATCCCGAACCGAATTTAAGCACGAGCGTGCGATTTTTTGTTAGAGCAATCCGTCTAAATTGTCCAGCTTTGACGATTTCAGGGGAGTCTGCCGCTACGCTGCAGGGCAGCAAAAGGGCGTGAAAGTGACGCGCACGCCAGGGTATTCACCAGGCCGCGCCACGGCGGCCCCTGCTGGCAGAATTATTTGCGTTGCATCAGGAAGACGAATTCGGTGCCCGTCTGCACGTGCGACAGCAGGGCATTGCCCGTTTGCTTGGCGAAAGCCTGGAAGTCGCGCACGGAACCGGGATCGGTTGCCATAATGCGCAGCACTTCCCCGCTCTGCAGCTCTGACAAAGCCTTTTTCGCCTTCAGAATCGGCAAGGGGCAATTCAAGCCGCGCGCGTCGAGTTCTTTGTGAAATTCCATAATCTCGGTATCAAGTAGTGTGTCGCTCATCATCAATATCCCGCCATTTTTGTTGTACTGATTTTCGACATACTACTCTAAATCAGGGGCATTGACGCGCTGCACCAAAATAGTTCATCGGCTGTTGTGGTGTCACAACGAGATTCCACACGGCAAAACGGCCCACAAACAGTGTCTGCGGGCCGTTTTCAAGGGGCTGTGGGGCGAAAACCCCGCATGCCCCCTAGCTTACGCCTTATTTTGCGCGTTCGCCGACCCAGGCCGGCACGCCAGCCAAGGCGTTCGCCAGGCCGCTAGCATCGGTGCCGCCCGCTTGCGCCATATCGGGGCGTCCGCCGCCTTTTCCGCCCACTTGCTGTGCAACGAAGTTCACCAGCTCACCCGCTTTGACCTTGGAAGTCGCGTCCGCCGTCACGCCGGCGATCAGGCTGACCTTACCGTCAGTTACGCTGGCCAGCACGATGGCAGCCGTTTTCAGCTTGTCCTTCAGCTTGTCCATGGTTTCGCGCAAGCGGGCCACGTCGGCGCCTTCCAGCACGGCCGCCAACACCTTGATGCCGTTGACATCGACGGCTTGCGTGACCAGTTCATCGCCCTGGCCCGACGCCAGTTTCGATTTCAGCGCAGCCAGTTCCTTCTCCAGCGCCTTCACGTGATCCTGCACTTGGACGATGCGGGCCGTCAGTTCTTCCGGCTGCGCCTTCAGCGCGTTGGCCGCCTCGACCAAGCGGCGGTTGATGGTTTGCACCAGCGCCAGCGCGCCCTCGCCCGTCACGGCCTCGACGCGGCGGATGCCGGCGGCAACGCCGCTTTCGCCGATGATCTTGAACAGGCCGATGTCGCCCGTGCGCTGCACATGGACGCCGCCGCACAGTTCTTTCGAGCTGCCGATGTCGAGCACGCGCACTTCGTCGCCGTATTTCTCGCCGAACAGAGCCATCGCACCATGCTTGACGGCATCGTCAAACGACATCAGGTGGGCTTGCGTGGCGCGGTTTTCCAGGATCTCTTTGTTGACGATGGTTTCCACGGCGGCGATTTGCTCGGCCGTCATCGGCGCATTGTGGCTGAAATCGAAACGGGTTTTGTCCGGGTCAACCAGCGAACCCTTTTGCGCCACGTGGCTGCCCAGCACTTCGCGCAAGGCCTTGTGCATCAAGTGCGTGGCCGAGTGGTTGCGGATGGTGCGCGCGCGCTTGGCCGTGTCGACTTGCGCCGAGACGGCGTCGCCTACCTTCAACACGCCCGACTCGAGCACGCCGTGATGGCCGAACACGTCAGCCTGGATTTTCAGGGTGTCGCTGACGGCAAAGCTGCCCGCGCCCGAGGAGATTACGCCCTGGTCGCCCACCTGGCCGCCCGATTCCGCGTAGAACGGTGTGGTGTCGAGCACGACGATGCCATCCTGGCCCGCTTTCAGTTCAGCTACCTGCGTACCGGCTGCGTACAGCGCCACGACCTTGCTGCTGAACGTCAGTTGATCGTAGCCGACGAAGGTATTTTTCTCGCCCGTGTACTCGACCTTGCTGTCCTTGTGCGTCTTGCCGCCCTTACGCGACAGTTCCTGGCTTTCCTTCAGGGCCGCGTCGTAGCCAACCTGGTCGAACGTGATATTGCGTTCGCGGCAGATGTCGGCCGTCAGGTCTGGCGGGAAGCCGTAGGTTTCGTAGAGGGTGAAGGCGGTGGCACCGTCGATGCCCGTGGCATCCTTGGCCAGCTGCGCTTCCAGCACTTTCATGCCCGTTTCCAGGGTTTCGCCGAAACGCTCTTCCTCGGCTTTCAGCATGTTGGCGACGTTTTCTTTCGCTTCTTCCAGCTCCGGATAGGCGCCACCCATCTCGATGGCGAGATCGGCCACCAGCTTGTAGAAGAACGGTTTCGTCTGGCCCAGCTTGTGGCCATGGCGCAAGGCGCGGCGGATGATGCGGCGCAAGACATACGCGCGGCCTTCGCTGCCCGGAATGATGCCGTCGACGATCATGAAGGCGGCGGCGCGGATGTGGTCGGCGATCACGCGCAGCGACTTGTTTTCCAGGTCCGTGGCGCCCGTTTCGCGCGCGGCAGCCTTGATCAGGTGCTGGAACAGGTCGATTTCATAGTTCGAATGCACGTGCTGCAGCACGGCGGCCAGACGCTCCATGCCCATACCCGTGTCCACGCACGGCTTCGGCAGCTTGTGCATGACGCCCGCTTCGTCGCGGTTGAATTGCATGAACACCAGGTTCCAGATTTCAATGAAACGGTCGCCATCTTCGTCTGGCGAGCCCGGCGGGCCGCCAGGAATATCGGCGCCGTGGTCGTAGAAGATTTCCGTGCACGGACCGCATGGGCCCGTGTCAGCCATCTGCCAGAAATTGTCGGACGCGTAGCGCGCCCCCTTGTTGTCGCCGATGCGGATGATGCGCTCGACGGGCACGCCAATTTCCTTGGCCCAGATGTCATACGCTTCGTCATCTTCGATATACACGGTGACCGTCAGCTTGTCGGCCGGCAAGCCGTACACCTTGGTCAGCAATTCCCACGCGTATTGAATCGCGTCACGCTTGAAATAGTCGCCGAAGCTGAAGTTGCCCAGCATTTCAAAGAAAGTATGGTGGCGCGCCGTGTAGCCGACGTTTTCCAGATCGTTATGCTTGCCGCCGGCGCGCACGCAGCGCTGCACCGAGGTGGCACGCGTGTACGGACGGCTGTCCGTGCCCGTAAACACATCCTTGAATTGCACCATGCCGCTGTTCGTCAACAGCAAGGTCGGATCGTTGCCTGGCACCAGGGAGCTGGAACGGACGATGGAATGGCCCTTGGACTCGAAAAATTTGAGGAACTTGTCGCGGATTTCAGTTGATTTCATGTTTTTTTGGCAAAGAGTGGCGGCAGCTTTAAAGGGAAGATTATACGTGATATGGGTAGGGGAATTGACGCCGGGCGGGCAGCATTGTTGCAAGCCTGCCCAGCAATGCTGCCCTGCCCGCTCAGGCCGGGTCGTGCTGGCTGGCGCAGGTATGTGGTGCAGGCGTGACCTTGGCAGCAGCAGCGGATGCCGTGGCGCCTTCGGCGGCATTGCAGTCGGCGCAGCGGCCGTACAGGGTCAGTTCGTGACGCTCGACAACAAAGCCTTGCGGCGCCATGCGCTTCAAGTCTCCCGGGCAATCATGCACGTCGAACACGCGCTGGCACGTGGTGCACTGGAAATGGTGGTGGTGGTGATTGGCGGCCGTGTTCGACTCATAGCGCGGGTTCTCACCCGGCAAGGTCACCACGTGCACCTTTTCTTCCAGCACCAAGGACTTCAAGTTGCGGTAAACGGTGGCGATGCCCAGCTGCGTCACTTGCAAGCTGGCCTGTTCGAGGATTTCCTGCGCCGACAAGGGGCGCTGGGCCGACTCGATAGCGGCTTGAATAGCGGTTTTTTGACGTGTTGTGCGTTCCATAGCCAACAGAATACACCATCCGCCTGTATCTACCGCCCGGAAAAACTGTCACACAGTAATGATAATGGGTTATCATTATCATCTTAGGGCAGGCATTTACCTTCCACGCGCTGCCCCAACCCTGCCAACACCGATAGCCGATAAGGAATTCTTGCCCATGTCCGTCCGTCCTCACCAACCCACTCCCCTCGCGCTGGCCATCATGCTGGCCTTTGCTACCCCCGCCAGCGCACTGGCGCAGCAGGCGCCCACCTTGCCTGCCGTCACCGTCTCGGCCAGCGCCCTGGCCCTGGGCAGCGACGACATGAGCACACCAGTTACCGTACTGGAAGGCGAGGAACTGGTGCGCGCCCGCGAAGCGACCCTCGGCGAAACCCTGGCTGGCCAGCCCGGCATCACCTCCAGCCATTTCGGCGCCGGCGCCAGCCGCCCCATCATTCGCGGCATGGATGGCCCGCGCGTCAAAGTGTTGTCCGATGGCGCCGAAGTGCAGGATGCGTCGACCATCAGCCCAGACCATGCCGTGGCGGCCGAACCGATGCTGTCGGAACAGATTGAAGTGCTGCGCGGCCCGTCCGCGCTGGCGTATGGCGGCGGCGCCGTCGGTGGCGTCGTCAATGTGATCGACAAGAAAATCCCCACGCGCGTGCCAGCGAAAGGTGTTGAAGGCAGCGCGGAAGTGCGCGCCAACTCGGCGGCGCGCGAAAAGGCGGGCGCCTTTGAAGTGACTGGCGGCTCCGGCAACATCGCCTTCCATGCGGAAGGCGTCAAGCGCGACGCGAAAGAATACAAGGTCGGCAGCGGCTGGGAAGGCGGCTCCAGGGTGGCCGGCAGCTACAACAAGACGGACACGGGCAGCGTGGGCGTGTCGTGGGTGGGATCGCGCGGCTTCCTGGGCCTGGCCTTCACCAGCCAGCATGCGGAATACGGCTTGCCCGGCCACAACCATGAATTCGAAAGCTGCCACCCGCATGGCGCGCACCTGCATTGCGGCGGCCACGAAGGCCACGACCATGGTAATGAAGAAGAACATGACCACGACCATGAACACGAAAGCGTGCCGTATGTGAAGCTGAAGAGCGAGCGCTGGGACGTGCGCGGCGAATTGCGCGATCCCGTGCCCGGCTTCGCCAAGCTGCGCCTGCGCGCCGCGTTCACCGACTACAAGCACGACGAGATCGAAGGCACGGAAATCGCCACCACCTTCAAGAACAAGGGCCACGATGCGCGCCTGGAAATGGAACACCATCCCGTCTTTGGCTGGCGCGGCGTGGTCGGCCTGCAAACGTCGAAGCGCGATTTCTCCGCCCTGGGCGAGGAAGCGTACGTGGCGCCGACGGTAACGAAGAAACACGCGGCCTTCCTGGTGGAAGAATACAAGCTCGACCAATGGCGCTTCGAAGCGGGCTTGCGCCACGAATGGCAAAACATCACGGTCGACAGCGCCACTTTGCAAGACCGCAGCGCCAAGGGCACCTCGATCTCGCTGGGCGCCGTGTGGAAATTCGCGCCCCAGTATTCGCTCGGTTCGACCATCTCGCGCACGCACCGCCTGCCCAGCGCCGAGGAACTGTATGCGCACGGCGTGCACATGGCCACGGCCACGTATGAGCTGGGCAATCAAAACCTGGGCAAGGAAACGTCGAACAATATTGACTTGACCTTGCGCAAATATGCGGGCGCCACGACCTTCTCGGCCAGCGCCTACCGCAACAAGGTGGACAACTACATCTTCGGCAGCACGCTGGACAACCACGAAGGCTTCCAGCTGATCCAGTACGCCCAGCGCGACGCCACGTTCACGGGCGTGGAAGGGCAAGTCCGCCAGCAGCTGAACCCCATGTTCGGCGCCAGCGTGTTCGGCGATTACGTCAGGGCCAAGCTGTCCGACGGTGGCGGCAACTTGCCGCGCATCCCGGCCCAGCGCGTCGGCGTGAAGTTCGACGCCAACTGGCAGGCGTGGAGCGGCGTGGCCGAGTTCTACCGTGTGGGCAAGCAGGACAAGGTCGCCGCGTTTGAAACGGCAACGCCGGGCTACAACATGCTGAACCTCAGCGCCAACTACGACACGCGCATCGGCACGACGCCGGCCCAGTTCTACATCAAGGCCAACAACCTGACGAATGAACTGGCGTACAGCCACACCTCGTTCATCAAGAACGCGGCGCCTTTGACGGGGCGCAATGTCACGGTAGGCATGCGCGTGACTTTCTAGTAGCACCTGACATAAGCTACTGTGCGTCGTGATATACGGCCTGCGATGCTCGCTGTGCTATAGCACAGCTGCGCTTCTTGGCCACATCTCACTTCCGCTCGCTACGCTTCTGTCAGGCGCTGTCAAGCTGAGATTGAGCCGAGAGCTAGTCAGCTTGCCTTGATCAGATCGATCCGGTCCGTGCAAAAGCCGTCCACACCCCAGGCCAGCAGCTCGCTGGCCCGTTTCGGGGTGTTGACGGTGTAGCAGAACAGCCCGTATCCCGCGTCCTTTACCTCTCGCGCCAGCACTGGCGTCAGCTGCTGATGGTCGCAATGGATCGCCACCACGCCCAATTCCTTCGCTGTCCGCGCCCAGTCATCCGGTATCTGTTCGACCAGCCAGCCGCGCGCCAGTTCCGGCGCCGCATGGTGCGCCGCACCCAGCGCTGCGATACTGAAGGAAGACAAGAGCGGCAACAATTCGCCAGCCGCGATTTCTTGCGCAAAGTAATCGCGCGTGGCGCGCGCCACCACCGTCCCTGTCTGCACGTCGAAGCCGGGCGCCGGCTTGATTTCGATATTCATCCAGATGCGCTGCGCCTTGCAATACGCCACCACGGCCTCGAACGTGGGCACGCCTTCGCCGGCAAATTCAGGGCCGAACCAGACGCCCGCTTCCATGGCCCCCCAGCTGCGCGGCCGTGTAATCATTGATATGGCCGCTGCCGGCCACGGTACGGCCCAGCTCGGGGTCATGCACGACGACGGGCACGCCGTCGGACGCCAGCATGACGTCGAATTCCACGGCGCGATAGCCATAGGCCAGGCCGCAGCGCAGGGCAGCCAAGGTGTTTTCAGGCGCCAGGGTGCCGCCGCCGCGGTGCGCGAGGGTACGTGGATAGGGCCACATGGGGGGTTCCTTTATTGCAAATTTACCGGTTCAAGGCTGTCTTGCCACACTATCGCGCGCCACTCCTGAAAAGTAAAGCGACCCCGTTTGGCGACGCGCCGCTGCGAATGGCGATGCGCCAGCCCCGTTTCGTCGCAGCCCTGTTGCACGCTTGCCTGCGCTGGCACACAATGCCCCATCGCTACCAGCAGACACCGCCATGAAATCAGACACCCCCTCCGCCGAAGCGCCCGCCAAGCGCCGCTTCCCCTACTACCGCATGCTGCTCGATGCGCGCTATGCGGTGGTGCTGAACGTGATCTGCGCGCTGGTCATCACGTTCATCCTCAACCCGGGCAGCCATTTTGGACAAAACCTGGTAGCCTCGATGTGCATCGGCACGATCGCCTTCCTGCTGATCGACGGCATGCGCCTGACTTTATGGGGCGAAGGCCAACGGCCCAGATTCCTGCCCTTCATGCTCATCATCCTGCTTTCCGTGCCCGCGGCGCAAATGCTGGGCCTGATCCTGTTCGGCTGGCTGACGGGCGTGGACGTGGGCGGCGTCGAGAACATGCTGCCCACGCAAATGATGGGCACGCTCGTATTTACCCTGCTGGCCACGGGCGGCGCCGTGCTGTTTTTCTCCAGCCGCGAAAAGATTGCTCGCCTGCAAATGACGGCTGCCGAGGAAAAGGCCCGCGCCGAATCCGTCGCGCGCCAGGCTATGCAGGCCCAGCTGCAGCTGCTGCAGGCGCAAATAGAACCGCACATGCTGTTCAACACGCTGGCCAATCTGCAGGGCCTGATCAGCTTTGACCCGGACCGCGCCCAATTGCTGCTCGACCAGTTGATCCAGTACTTGCGCGCCACCCTCTCTTCCTCGCGCGCCGAGTCCACCACCCTGGAGCAGGAATTTTCCCTGATGCAAGCCTACCTGGGCCTGATGTCCATCCGCATGGGCGCGCGCCTGAGCTTTACGCTGGACTTGCCCGAAGCCTTGCGCCCGGTCAAGGTGCCGCCCATGCTGCTGCAGCCGCTGGTGGAAAACGCCATCCAGCACGGCCTGGAACCGAAGATCGAAGGCGGACACATCCACGTGCAGGCATCCACGGACGCTGGCGTCCTCATCCTCACCGTCAGCGACGATGGCCTGGGCCTCGACCATCCAGGCCAGACCAAGGGCACGCACCTGGGCGTAGCAAATATCCGAGAACGCCTGCGCGGCATGCATGGCGATGCCGCCAGCCTGTCGCTGGCCGCCAACCATCCGGCCGGCGCGACCGCCCGCCTGACACTCCCTCTTCCACCCACCATCACGAGTCCCCTCGCATGAGCAAACACACCCCGCGCGCACCACGCGCCCTGATCGCCGAAGACGAACCCATCCTCGCCGCCGCCCTCGCGCACGCCTTGCAGCGGCTGTGGCCGGAACTCGACATTGTCGCCACTTGCCCCAACGGCGTGGACGCCCTGCGGCAAGGCCTGGCGCTGCAGCCCGACATCCTATTTCTCGACATCAAAATGCCAGGCAAGACGGGGCTGGAAGCGGCCGAGGAACTGGCAGAGCAGTGGCCCGACGGCATTCCGTTTCCCCACATCGTGTTCGTCACCGCCTATGATGAATACGCACTGGCCGCCTTCGAGCACGCGGCCGCCGATTACGTCTTAAAACCCGTCAACGATGCGCGCCTGGGCAAGACCGTAGAACGCCTGCAGCAGCGCTTGCGCGACAGCGCCGGCGGCAGCGGCGCCGCTACGGCAACCCCAGCGCCAGCCGCGACAGTGCCGTCTACGGCGCCGGCAGCAGAGTCCGTCAGCGACGACAACATGGCCCGCTTGCTGAGCCAGCTGCAAGCCATGCTGCCGCCCGCCCCGCGCCTGCAAATGATACGGGCAGCCGTCGGCAACAGCGTGCGCATGATCGCCCTGGCCGACGTCGTGTATTTCGAAGCGCTGGACAAATACATCAACGTCGTGTGCCAGGACAGCGAAGCGCTGATACGCACGAGCTTGAAGGAGTTGCTGCCCCAACTGGACCCGCAACAATTCTGGCAAATCCACCGGGGCACCATCGTCAACGCCAGCGCCATCGCCACGGCCGTGCGCGACGACGCGGGCAAGCTGTCGCTGACCCTGCGCCAGCATCCGGCGCAGCTGCGCGTCAGCCCTTTATATGCCCATCTGTTCCGCCAGATGTAAAACGTTCAAGAGGTGAGGCCTAGTGCAGATGGTGCTTCAGGTCCGACAGCTCATCGTGGACCTTGAGCACCGCGCTCTTCATTTCCGGCGTCACGCTGGACGCCGTGCCGCACGCCCGCTTGGCACGGTCGCCCAAGGACTCCATCTGGTCGACGGCTTGCCGGATGCGCGCATCGTCTTGCGTGTCGATGGCTTGCCGCACGGCGCTCTTTTGCTGGTCCAGCTGGTTGATGCAATCCTTCAAGTCCATGGGCATGCCCAGCTGCTTGCCGCACAGCTGGGCCGCCTGGCCGATCGCGTGTTCAATGGCGCCAAAGCGCCGTGCCACTTCCTTTACTTGCATCATGATGATCTCCTGTTCGCGTGGTATCCGGGTTGGATCGCCAAGCTGGCACTGGGTTCCCCGCTCACGGCCAGGGCATCGAAATTTCCGCGTCGCACTTTTTTGTAAGCACGTGTGAAATTTTAGATAATTATCAAATCCCTCAGATACATTGGCGTACCTGAACCACCATGCCATCCATGACCTCGTTGCCCATCCTGCCCCGGCGCGCTCCCGGCCTGCTGCTGATCGTCCTGCTGCATGCGGGGCTGGCATATGTCATCGTGCAGTCACGCCCCCGCCTTGCCAGCGACGAAAACCTGCCGCGGGGTCCGGCCATCACCTGGCTGCGCTACACCACCCCGGCGCCGCCCAAGCCAGTACCCGTACCGTTGCCCAGCACAGCCGCCGCAAGAGTGCCGCGCCTGTCTGTGCCGGCACCCATCAGCCGGCCCTTGCCCCCTTCCACCGTCGAAGAGGCGCCAGTGCCAGCAACGCCAGAAGCGCTCACGGTCGTCGCGCCACCCAGCGCCGCCGATATCCTGGCGCAAGCCAAGCGCGACGTGGGCAAGATCGACAGGGACTTGCGCAAGGAATTCCCGCAGCGGGGAGAGCAAAAACTGGATGACACCGCGTTCAAGCGCATGCAGCAAGGCTTTGCCGAAGCCTACGCCGCCGTGCCGCCAAAATGGTATGAAGCGTCAAAAATCGAGGAAGTGGGCGCGAATGCGGCCAAAGGCAGCCGCACCTACAAGATCACCAGCGCGCTGGGCACCTTGTGCGTGACCACGCGCGCAGGCAAGAATGGGGAAACGATGATCGGCAACTGCCCCAAATAGCCGCTTCAGCCCACGGCTTCGCGCGCCCCCAGCGGCTGCAAATGGCGCAGGCGCAAGGCGATCAGCACGCCTCTCCCCAGGCACAGGCCCAGCATGATGACCACGCCCGTCCAGCCGTCGAAGCCCCACATCATGCCCGAGGCGGAACCGATCAGGCTCGAGCCCAGGTAGTAGAACAGCAGATAAAAGGCCGAGGCCAGCGCCTGCGGCGCGCGTGCGCGGCGGCTGACCCAGCTGCTGGCAATCGAATGCGAGGCGAAGAAGCCGAAGGTGGCCAGCGCCATGCCGATGACGATCAGCGGCAGGGAATCGAACAGGGTCAATAAAATGCCGGACAGCATCACCGACAGCATGATCCACAGCACGCCCCGGCGCCCCAGCCGGTCCACCAGGCGGCCCGCCCAGACGGAACTGAAGATGCCGATCAGGTACAAAAAGGCCAGCAAGCCGACCGTGCTCTGGCGCAAGCCAAATGGCGCGGCCAGCAGGCGGTAGCCGATGTAGTTATACAGGCTGACGAAACAGCCCATCAGCACGAACGCCAGGCAAAACAGCCACGGCAAGCCCTGGTCGGAAAAATGCTGCTTGATGGCATGCGGCAGCGCATTCCAGCCCTTGGTGCTGGGCACGAAGTTTTTCGATGCGGGCAGGCTGCGCCAGAATTCCGCCGCCGCCAGCACGCCAGCCACGCCCAGCACGCCCAGGGCCCAGCGCCACGACAGGAAATCACTGAGCATGGATGCCACCAGCCGTCCCGACATGCCGCCAAACGCGCTGCCGGCAATATACAGACCCATCGACAGGCCCAAGGATGGCCCCTCGATTTCCTCGCCCAGATAGGCCATGGCCACGGCCGGCATGCCGCCCAAGGCCACGCCCAGCGCCGCGCGAATGGCCAGCAATTGCGCGTAATCCTGCGCGAAGGCGGACAAAATGGTCAACATCGCGGCGGAAAACATCGACACTACCATCAGCGGCTTGCGCCCGACCCTGTCCGAGACGGCGCTGAGCAGCACCAGCGAGACGGCCAGCAAGCCGCTGGACACGGACAAGGACCAGCTGCTTTGCGCCGGCGTCAAATGAAACTGGTGCGACAACAGGGGAAACAGGGGCTGGATGCAATACAGCAGGCTGAAGGTGGAAAAGCCGCCGAAGAACAGGGCCCGGTTGCTGCGCTTGAATTCGATGGAACCTTTGGCGATGGCCGAGCGGGGAGCAGGAGCAACAGGTGAAAGCGCCGGGGTGGTGGCGGAGGCATACGCGAGCAATGAATCAGACATGGCCATGTTTCGAAAGAGGAAGCGAGTCTTCATCTTAGGATTGCCAACTCATATCGTCCAATATATATTCAAGGCCCAACTCATACTTTAAAACGATTACTGGATCAACATGGAACTGCGCCACCTGCGTTACTTTGTCGCCGTCGCCGAAGAGCTGCACTTCACGCGCGCGGCCGAGCGCCTGCACATCGGCCAGCCGCCGCTGAGCCAGCAAATCCAGGCGCTGGAAAGGGAATTGGGTGCGCAGTTGTTCGAGCGCAACAAACGCTCCGTGCGCCTGACGGAAGCAGGCCGCTTGTTTCTCGACGATGCGCGGCGCATCCTGGCGCTGTCGGAACAGGCGGCCGTCACGGCGCGCCGGGCGCAGCGGGGGAAGCGGGCGAATTGCGTATCGGTTTTACCTTTTCCACGCCGTTTACGCCGTATTTCGCCACCGTCATCAACCGCTACCGCCAGCAATTCCCGCATGTCACCCTGACCTTGCATGAAATGGCGACCCTGCATCAACTGGAAGCGATCTCGGGCAGGACGATGGACCTGGGCTTCGTGCGCCCGCCGGAAACGACGTATCCGGACGATATCCGTCTGACGGAACTGCGCAAGGACCCGCTGTTCCTCGTGCTGCCTGTCGCCCACGCGCTGGCGGCCAAGGACGCCATTGCCATTGCCGACATGGCGGGCGAAGGGTTTGTGATGTATCCCAGGGATGCGGGCACGGGGATTTATCCGCAGATCTTCCGCCTGTGCAAGGCGGCCGGCTTCGTGCCCCAAGTGGCGCAGGAAGCGGGCGAAGCGTCGACCATCATCGGCCTGGTGGCGGCCGGCTGCGGCATTTCCGTGCTGCCCTCCTCGTTCGACCGCATCCGCATGGATGGCGTGTGCTACCGCCCGATCGCCGACCCGCAGGCGACGACCAGTCTGTTACTGGCGCAAAGGGAAGAAGAGACGTCGCCGCTGGTGGCGGCTTTTGTCAAACTGGCCGAGGAAGCGGCACTGGAAGGGGAGCGTAGGCCGGCAGACGCCGGCCTACGTGAACTGCGTTACGAGTAATCCGCATCCAGCTCGGAACCCGCATAATTTTCCAGGTCCTCGAACAGGCTCTTCATGCTGGCCCGCGTGAGGATTTTATGCACGACGGTGCAGCTGCGGCGGTACGAGGCGATGCGGTCGAGCAACACAGGATGGTGCTGCACGGGCACCTTGGCCACCAGGGCGGCCCAGCCTTCCTCGAAATCGGGCTTGTTCTTGCGCACGGAACGCACAAAGCGTTCAAACTCCTTTTGACCCGTGCGCGCGATGATGCGTCCGCCGCCTTCGATGGCGAAGATGATGGCCAGGGCGATGACGCCCTCGGCATTCAAGTCGCTGTCGCTGACGGGGCCGTTGTCATGGTGACGGCGCAGCCAGCCGGCCAGGCGCACCACGGCTTGCACTTCCTTGCGCTGTTGCAACTGCACCGCATACTTTTCATAGCCGGCCCAGTTCTGGTTCGGGTCAGCCTGGCAAATATCGATGAACAGCTCGCGCAGGCGGCGCTGCAGGTAGACGGGGTCTTGGTCATATTCACCGACGAGGGCGTCTTCCGGCAACTGCGACAGCTCCTTGATCAGGCGAAAGCCTACCTGGAACGCGTGCTCGGCGCCGTGCTCGACGAGGAAGTCGAGCGCGGCCTGGTCGCCCTCATGCGTGACGGCCTGCTCCAGGCCCAGCGACACGCCGCCCACCGTCAGATACAACGCTTTCTGGATGCCGTCGGCCGTGCGCTCATTGGTGAACTTCTCGGCCACCATGGCCGTGATGCCCGTCAATTCATCGGCCAGGTTCAGCGCCGCGTCTTCGCGCGGGTCGCCCGGTAACAGTTTGATGGCGCGCACCAGGCGCGGAAGATTCTCTACAACAATTGCTGGCAGCATTAGACGTTCCCTGCTTTCATTACGAGAAAATGCCGGTGCCCAGGCTGCGGCGCGTGCTGGAGCGCGGCGCGCTGCGCGTGCTCGGCACTTGCTTGCGCAGGCGGTACAGCAATTCCTTGGTACTGCGCTGCAACATGGTCGGCTCTTCGTCCGGGTCGTCCGAGTATTCCGCATCGGCCAGGTCGGCACTGTGGCGGAAGTCGGGGAACAGTTCGAACAGCGAGCGGTCCCAGCCGTCTTCATTGGCTTGCGCCAGCTCGATGGCCAGCGGCACGACGTCGTTGTCGGACGAAGTCACGCCCGTCACGTACGGTCCCTTGATGACGATCTCTCCCGCCACTTCGAGGATTTCCTTCGGCGCCATCGAGAACAGGATGGCGAACGCCGTGGCGCCCCAGTCGGTGGCGGACGCTTCCAGCAGCAGCTCGCGGCGGCGCTCGGCGTCGTCGGTGGAAAACACCACGCCGTGGATGTGCGCAAACAGCGACTCGGCGATGCGCTCAGGATCATCCTCGATCTGGTCGTCGCTCCAGGTGGCGGCGATGAAGGCCAGGCTGTCGGCCCAGGCTTTCGGCGGCACCAGCAAGGTTGCCAGCGACATCTTGCCACCGTCAAAGCCGGCCAGGTGCAGGGCCGTCACTTGCGGCGGGATGGCGCTCAGCACTTCCACCACGGCAAGGTCGCCATACTGGTCGGCTGCGTCGGCAAACGCCTGCTCGGCGTGGCCCAGCGAACCGGACAGCACCAGTTCCGTGACCTGTTTCGTCAGCGCGGGAAGATTGCTCTTTTGATCATCCTTGTTATCGGCCATGGTCATCTCCATCCTGGTCAAACATCTGGGCGAAATCGTCGGTGGCTTCGTCTTCGTCGTGCTCGTCGTCGCCGTCGTCATTGGCGGCCAGCTGGTCGAGCGACTGGTCGTCGTCGTCCCACAGGCGCGGATTCTTGTGCAAAAAGGCCGTGATGATGGCCTGGCGCGCCAGATCGGGGAAGCTCTCTTCGATGGCGGCGTACATCTTCGCCGCTTCCGGCGCGGCGCACGTGGCCATGGAAAACACGCGGGCCGGGTCGCCGAACTCATAGTCTTCACTTTCGGCCAGCAAGCCTTTCGGGTCGCTGAAGGTGATGTGGTCGACCAGCGCGAAGGCCAGCATGTTCACGTCTTCAATGCCGCCGCCGCTGGCGTACTCGCTCACCAGCGCGTCGACCATGCTTTTGTAGTTCTTGCGGTTCGGCGGGTCGCCGAGGATGCCATCGATCTGGCCTTCCAGCTCGCGCGACTGGTACGCGAATTCAGGGTGTACTCTTCTCATGCTGTGCTTTCCAATGTGGTGCGCGGTACTTTTACATAAAAGCAAAAGCACCATTGTTTGTTGTTTTTTAAATCATTCAGGCTGGCCGGGCAGCCGCCAGCAGGCTTAATCTGCCGGCAGGACGGTGCCATGCAGGCGGAACACGCCGCACCACAGGGCATACGCTTCCGCTTCCGGGTCGATAATGATGCGGTGGTTCACGCTCTGGTCGTATTCGGCGCGCTTGACCGGGTCGGCCAGGATTTCATACGCCTTGGTGACGCTCTTGAAGCGCGCCTCGGCGCCGGGGGCCTGGTTGCGGTCGGGGTGGAAACGCATGGCCAGCGAACGGTAAACCTTCTTGATTTCATCGTCGCTGGCATTGGGTGCGACACCGAGGACGTTATATAAATTTTCCATAAATGGCTCCGGGGTCACGTTTTGTTTGCTAATTAAAGGCGAATTATCCTATAGAACGGCGCCCGCGTCGCTTGCATGCTGGGATATGGGGGTAAATACGTGCTTATAAAGCGCTTGCGGTACGGTAAAATGCTTTTTACTGTCACTCTTCCGCATTGATCAATGAGCAACGATAAACCGAATACCGCCGTGCCAGCGCTGGCGCCCAATTTCTTGCGTAACATCATCGAAGCCGACCTGGCTGCCGGCGCCCACGTGCGTCCCGGCCTGCCCCAGGTGATCACGCGTTTCCCGCCGGAGCCGAACGGTTATTTGCACGTGGGCCACGCCAAGTCGATCTGCGTCAACTTCGGCCTGGCGCGCGATTACGCCGGCCAGTGCAACCTGCGCTTCGACGACACCAATCCGGCGAAGGAAGAGCAGGAATACGTCGACACCATCATGGACAGCGTGAAATGGCTGGGCTTTGACTGGGAACCGAAGCATGCCGATGGCCAGAGCCACCTGCACTACGCGAGCGACTATTTCGACCAGCTGTACGCAATGGCCGAGTACCTGATCACGGCCGGCTTTGCCTACGTGGACAGCCAGAGCGCCGAAGACATGGCCGCCAACCGCGGCAATTTCGGCCAGGCCGGCAAGAATTCGCCGTTCCGCGACCGCCCGCGCGACGAATCGCTGGCCCTGTTCCGCGCCATGAAGGCGGGGCAGTTCAAGGATGGCGAGCACATCCTGCGCGCGAAGATGAGCGAAGATGCCATGAGTTCGCCGAACATGAACTTGCGCGACCCGGCCATCTACCGCATCCGCCATGCGCATCATCACCGCACGGGCGACGCCTGGTGCATCTATCCGATGTACGACTACACGCACCCGATTTCGGACGCGCTGGAAAACATCACGCATTCGATCTGCACGCTGGAATTCCAGGACCACCGCCCGTTCTACGACTGGCTGCTGGAAACCCTGTCGGCTGGCGGCTTCTTCCAGCAACCGGTGCCGCGCCAGTTCGAATTCTCGCGCCTGAACCTGACCTATATCGTCACCAGCAAGCGCAAGCTGCGCCAGCTGGTGGAAGAAAAAAATCGTCGATGGCTGGGACGACCCGCGCATGCCGACCCTGGTAGGCATGCGCCGTCGTGGCTACACGCCGGAAGCGATCCAGCTGATGTGCGAACGCACGGGCGTGACCAAGTCCGACGGCTGGATCGACTACAGCGTGCTGGAAGGCTGCCTGCGCGAAGACCTGGACCCGAAAGCGCCGCGCACGGTAGCCGTGCTGCGTCCGCTGAAACTGATCATCGACAATTTCCCTGAAAACGAGAGCGTGGAATGCACGGCGCCCGTGCACCCGCACTTCCCGGAACGTGGCTTGCGCACCTTCCCCATCTCGCGCGAGCTGTGGATCGAGGAAGACGACTTCATGGAAGTGCCGAACAAAGGCTATTTCCGTTTGTATCCGCCCATCGACGACAAGCCGGGCAGCAAGGTTCGCTTGCGCTACGGCTACGTGATCGAGTGCACGGGCTTTGACAAGGATGCAGACGGCAAGGTTATCGCCGTGCATTGCACCTACTTCCCGGACAGCAAGTCGGGCACGGAAGGCAGCGCCAACTACAAGGTCAAGGGCAATATGCACTGGGTCAGCGCGCCGACGGCGATTCCCGCCGAAGTACGCCTGTACGACCGCCTGTTTACAGACCCGCAGCCGGACGCGGGCGGCAAGGACTTCAAGCTGGCCCTGAACCCGCTGGCCAAGGAAGTGGTGCAAGCGTGGCTGGAACCGGGCGCGGAACTGGCCCAGCCGGAACAGCGCTTCCAGTTCGAGCGCCATGGCTACTTCGCGGCCGACCGGGTCGACAGCCAGCCGGGCAAGCCCGTCTTCAACCGCATCGTCACCCTGAAAGACAGCTGGCAGCCCGCCAAGTAAGACTTCGGACGAGCCACAAAAAAACCGCTGCGGCGGTTTTTTTTCATTTCAGCGGGAAATATTGCCTGTTGACTATATTCACGATAATTTTGTATATTAGGCAGCTATTGAGCAATTTGCAATTTAAATAGTGCTTGTACAACGCAGCCCAGCCACCGCCACCAGGCGGCACCCGATTCCTCTTCCTGATGCGGATGGCGATGTCTTCTACTGCCGGCGAACACCCCTTATCTGCTGAAAAAAGACCGCTGTGGCTGCTCGGCTTTGTGATGTCGATGATGGTGGGCGTGCTGTTCTACATGGCCGCCTCTCTGTCGATCGAAAACGATGCCAGCGACCTGTTCAACAATCTGGCGCGCAATACCCAGAAAAACATCGAATCGCGCGCCAGGTCGTATGCCAACCTTCTGCGCGGCACAGCCAGCCTGTTCCACGCCAACGAACACGTGAGCCGCGAGCAATTCCACCGCTACGTGGCGAACCTCGACTTGCAGCAGAACTACCCGGGCGTGATGAACCTCAATTACAGCCAGGAACTGGACGATGCGCAGCGCAGCGCCTTTGAAGCGGCCATGCAGCGCGACTATCCACCAGGGCGCGACGGCTATCCGGCGTTTGCCATCCATCCGCCCGCACCGCGCGCCCATTACTCCGTGCTGGTGTACATCGAGCCGATTGCCAGCGCCCCGGAAAAGTATGGCTATGACATCGCCTCGCGGCCCCTGGTCGCCGAAGCGCTGGCGCAGTCACGCGATTCCGGACAGATCAGTAATTCCGGCGCGCCCGTGCCGATGGACGACCGGCCGCAATTGACGGGCATGGCCATGCGCCTGCCCGTGTACCGCTTCGGCATGCCGACCGGCACGGTGGAGCAGAGGCGCGCCGCTTACCAAGGTTCCGTCGGCATCGGCTACGACCTGGTGACGATAACGCGCAGTGCGCTGGCCGACATGCCGGTACGCAACGTCCGCCTGACCCTGTTCGATATCGGCCCGCAGGCGCGCGAGCCGCTGCAACTGCCGCACGACATGCGCCCCATCTTCGACAGCACGACGGCAGGCATGAATGCGCCATGGTGGCTGCCCGGCAACTCGGGGCGTTACCTGAGCAGCACGATGCTGATCGAACACAATGGCCGCATGTGGCAAGCGCTGTTCAGCGTGCGCAAGAGCGACCTGTATACGCGCTTCGGTGCCTTTCTGCCCTGGCTGGCCCTGCTGATCGGCTTTGCCAGCACCATGCTGCTGTATGTGCTGTTCCATACCCTGGCGTCGTCGCGCCGGCGCGCCATCCAGATGGCGACGGGCATGACGGAAGAATTGCGCGCCAGCCAGATCCGCCTGCAGCTGTCGCATCAGAAACTGCGCCGCCTGGCGGCCCACGCCGACCAGATCAAGGAAGAAGAGCGCAAGCGCATCGCGCGCGAAATTCACGACGACCTGGGACAAAACCTGCTGGTGCTGCGCATCGATGCCGACATGCTGGCCTCGCGCACGCAGCGCCGCCACCCGCGCCTGAACGCCCGCGCCCGCTCGACCCTGGAGCAGATCGACGCCACCATCAAGAGCGTGCGGCAGATCATCAACGACTTGCGCCCTACCGTGCTGGACCTGGGCGTGAATGCGGCCGTCGAATGGCAGGTGGCGCAATTTCGCCAGCGCACGAGCATCGCCTGCGAAGTGAGCGAGAGCCATGACGACATTTGCCTCAGCGATCAATGCGCGACGGCCCTGTTCCGCATCCTGCAAGAGTCACTCAGCAATATTTCCCAGCATGCCTATGCCAGCCGCGTGCAAGTCAAGCTGGAAAAATGCCGCGATACGGTGTCGATGAGCATCAGCGACAACGGCGTGGGCGCGGCCATCGACGGGCGTAACAAGCTGGGCTCGTTTGGCCTGGTGGGGATAGAGGAACGCATCAAGTTGCTGGGCGGCACTTTCTACATCGAAAGTAGCCCCGGCGCCGGCATGAGCGTGCACGTCAGCGTGCCGCTGGGCGCGGACGCCACCGCGTTTCCCTACCAGGAAGAAAGCAGGTCCAGCGCCTGACAGGCGCACCCCACTTGAAGCAAGCTCAGCTTGCATATTTTGTAATAAGATGCAATATTAATGTAGAACAACTCAGCGCCCGCCCGCCATGGGTCAGGCATCCCTCGACTACTTACCAGGAGTACACACCGACCGCTATCCCTTGTTTCACCGTATTTCCCACAACGCTCTTTACCAAAGGACATTCATGGATACGAACGATAGTTTCAAGGCAATTGCCGATTTGAATTTGGACGCGATCAAGGTCAAGCTGATGCACCGGGAGTCAGGCGAAGGATGGAGCCTGGAAAAAGCGAATGCGGTGGAATTCGAATACCGCCGCTTCCTGATCCTGATGAAGCAATTTCCCCAAGAAGAAACGGCGCCACTGATGGACGTCGATACCTTCTGGCACTACCACATCCTCGATACCCTGAAATATGCGGCGGACTGCGAACAGGTGTTCGGTTACTTCCTGCATCACTTCCCGTACATCGGCCTGCGCGGCGAAGACGACGAAGCGGCGCACCATCGCGTGGGCGAGCGCATGAAGCAGTTGTATGAGCAAACGTTCGGGGAAGATTATATCCGCGCAGAAACGGCGTATTCGGGACGTGCCGTACAAGCAGCGTTTTCCAGTGCGGCGGTGCAGGCGACGGCATATTCGGGCCGGGCCGTGCAAACAGCGTTTTCCAGTGCCGCGGTACAGGCGACGGCAGACTCGGGCCGGGCTGTACAAACTGCGTTTTCCAGTGCCGCGGTACAGGCGACAGCGTACTCGGGCCGGGCCGTGCAAACGGCGTTTTCCAGTGCAGCGGTACAGGCGACAGCTTTTTCCAGTGCCGCGGTACAAGCAACGGCGTATTCGGGCCGCGCGACCGGGGCTGCCAACACCGCCTTTTCCAGCGCGCCTGCCTCACTGAGCGCAGCGGTGGTCAAGTCGTCCTCGACTGGACAGGAAATGGGGCGTTTCTATGTCGATCGTCCGGTACTGAACCGCGACCCGCAATAGAAAAGCGGAAAACAGATGTGGCTGCCGCACGCGGCAAGCCTGACTTACCCAGACGGCACCTCTCAGTTTACCGTCTGTCAGGCGTTCTTAGGCAGCCATCAACTCGCGCAATTCACGAATGCTGAAATCGCTGATTTCATGCATGCGGATAAGGATCGTGGCGCCGATCGGCAAGGTGTTATGACGAATCTTGCTGATAACAGGTGGCGCCACTTCCAGAGCTCGCGACAAGGCGGCATCATTTTTCAGTTGCAACTTGTCGATGATCGCATCGAGGACGCGATTCGGGTTGTAGGTAGGCAAAGAGGTAATTTGTTTGAGAGACATGATCAAAAATCCGTACTTGTTGTATTAAAGCAAGAAAAAACCGAATGTCTCTTCTGCAATAATTCAGGGTAAACACACTAAAAAGCGCCATCACTTATGCGGCTTTTACGCCGCAAACAATATAATACACGCTATTGTTGATTTTTGCGTAACTTAAAGCAAAATTGTGATAATTGAAGAGAATTGACGCACTTGGAATGTGCTAGAGGATAACTCAAATCGGAAAAATTTGCTGCACGTCATCAATTTTTACAATGAGGGACGCCGCTACGCATGAGCCAGGCAATCGTCATGAGCGCGCCCAGGCGGGCCATTTCTGCTGATAAATGCCAACCTTGCGCGGCCACGCCGGCCGGGGCGGCAAGCAGGCAAGTGCCAAGGATGGCATCGCCACGGCACCAGGCCAGTTGCCGGCGAATTTCATCAGGTGGTGGTGGCGGCTGCAGCGCATGTTCGCGGCGCCGCATATAGGCGCGCACCTGTTCCTTGCTGGGTTGACTCGTCGCTTGCATGGCTCGCTCCTGCTGACGGGAAACAGCGTCGCTCTATTTGTAGAGCCCGCCACAAGTAGCTGAAACGCGTGACGACATTGCTCACCATATCGTCAGCGCGCCATGACGCGTTTGCGCTGCATCAAATAGCAAAGCCCCGGTGTTGCACCAAAGCCTGTACTGCTCCATGCTCCATGTTCAAGTCACCAGCGGCCTGGTGGCCGATAGCCTGCTCTTATTTCTTTTGCTGGCGCACGCGCTGTTGCTGTTTTTCCTGCGTTTGCTGGCGGTTCTGCTTGCGCTCGAACAGGGTGACCGCATCTTTCTTGGCTTGCTCGGCGGTACGCATTTCCTCATGTGCATCGTGCGGGACAAAAAATTCGGCGTCCTGCGCCGCCACGACCAGCTTGATGGCGGCGGCGTCGTCGAGGTCATACAGTTCCGTCAGGACGGTGGTGACCTCGTCCAGGTATTCTTCGTAAGTGAGGGTGCTCATGCTGTAGTCCTTAAGTGAATGGCGCACCGCCGCAACGGCGCGCTGCGCGCCGGCCCAGCAAAGTGCGCAGATAACCGGTCATTTTACCCGATGCCGGCGCCATCGGCGGACAACGACCGCAAGGCATCGGCCACGCGCGCGTAGCGCAGGCGCACGCCCAGCTCGCGCTTGAGGCGCGTATTGTGCAGGCGGCGCGATTCGGACATGAACGACAGCAGCATCGGCGTGACCACTTGCTGCAGCTCGGCACGCGGCAGGCGTGGCGGGCGCGGCAGGCCAAATGTATCGGCCACGACATCGAAATACTCCGCCATTTTGAGTTCGCTGTCATCGCTGGCGTGATACACGCGTCCCGGCTTGCCCCGCCACAAGGCCCGCTCGATGGTGCGCGCCAGGTCATCGGCATGGATATGGTTGGTGTAGACATCGTCGCCCACGGCCAGGGCCGGCGTGCCCTCGCGCAAGCGCTTCAGGGGCAGGCGGTCGTCCGCATAGATGCCGGGCACGCGCAGGATAGCCACGCTGGCGCCGCGCCGCACGCCCCAGCCCCGCAAGACCTGTTCGGCATCGACGCGCCTCTTCGCGCGCGCATTCGCCGGCGCCGTCGGCCGCGTTTCATCGACCCAGGCGCCAGCGCAATCGCCATACACGCCGCTGGTGCTTACATACACCATGCGTGCATGCTCGGGTAAAATGGCGGCCAGATTGCGCGTGCGCTGGTCCAGCAAGCCCGACGACCGGGGCGGCGCCAGGTGCACGATCATCGTCGCCAGTCCCGCCAGCCGTTTCAGGCTGGCGCGGTCGTCGAAGTTGGCCACGATGGGCACGGCGCCGGCCACCCGCAGCTGCGCGCAGCGCGCCGGCTGGCTGGTGACGGCAAAGACGCGAAAACGCGTGCGCAGCAAGGGCAGCAGCCGCATGCCGACGTCGCCGCAGCCCAGGATCAGCAGGCGCGGCAAGCCTGACGGCTTGCGCAAAGAGTGCATTAACATATTTTTCATCTCAAGGATTGTATGACTTTTCAAATTACTGTTCAGCCCAGCGGCCACCAATTCAGCTGTGAAGCGGACGAAACCGTCCTGTCGGCGGCGATACGCGCAGGCGTCGGCTTGCCGTACAGCTGCAAAAGCGGCGCCTGCAGTTCCTGCAAGGGCAAGATCGTATCCGGCAGCGTACAGCATAAGCCATACCAGGCCCGCTCCTTGACGGAAGATGAAGCGACCGCCGGCTACTCGCTGCTGTGCTGTGCCGTGCCCCAGGGCGACGTGGTGGTGCAGGCGCGCGAAGTGGCGGGCAGCAGCGACTATCCGATCAAGAAAATGCCGTCGCGCGTGACCACCATCGAAAAAGTCGCCCCCGACGTCGTCGTGCTGACCCTGCAGTTGCCAGCCAGCGAGCGCTTGCACTACCGCGCCGGACAGTATATCGAAATCATGCTGCGCGACAACAAGCGCCGCAGCTACAGCATGGCCAGCGCACCCGTTGAAGGCGGCCCCGTGAGCCTGCACATCCGCCATATGCCGGGCGGCCTGTTCACCGACCAGGTCTTTGGCACCATGAAGGAACGCGACATCCTGCGCTTCGAAGGCCCGATGGGCACCTTCTTCCTGCGCGAAGATTCCGACAAGCCCGTCGTGCTGCTGGCCTCGGGCACGGGCTTTGCCCCCTTGAAAGCCATCGTCGAGCACATGATCAACGAGCAATCCCCGCGCCCGATCACCCTGTACTGGGGAGGCCGCCGTCCGCACGACCTGTACATGGACGCGCTATGCCGCCAGTGGGCCGCCGACTTGCCGCAGTTCACCTATGTGCCCGTCGTATCGGACGCCTTGCCGGAAGACGCCTGGAGCGGCCGCACGGGCTTCGTGCACCAGGCCGTCATCACCGACTTGCCAGACATGTCCGCTTATCAAGTGTATGCCTGCGGCGCACCGATCGTCGTCGAGTCGGCCAACCGCGATTTCGTGCAGTTGTGCCAGCTGCCAGCCGACGAATTCTACGCCGACGCCTTCACCACGGAAGCCGACCTGGCCAAGTAAGCGTTACCTTCCAGACAGCGGGGCGCGGCTGGCGCGGCGCCCGCTGCCGCCACCGCTCCACCCCGCTGCTTCCTGGAAATTTCATGTCTCTCGCTATCCTGCGTCACCGCAACTTCGCCTTTTACCTGTCCGCCCGCGTGCTGGGCACCGTGGCCGTGCAAATGCAAAGTGTGGCCATCGGCTGGCAGGTGTACCAGATCACGGGCAGCCTGTTTGACCTGGGCCTGATCGGCCTGGCGCAGTTCGCCCCCTTCCTCGTATTGATCCTGCCAGCCGGCCACGTGGCCGACCGCTACAACCGGCGCAACATCATCGCCTGGTGCCTGGCGGCGCAACTGGCTTGCGCGCTGGCCCTGCTGGCCTTTACGCTCAGTGGACTCACCATCGTCTGGCCCGTGTTCGCCGTGCTGGTGCTGTTCGGCAGCGCGCGCGCCTTCATGATGCCGGCCACGCAAGCCGTGCTGGTCAACATGGTGCCCACGCAACACTTCAGCCGTGCCGTCGCGCTCAGCTCGTCGAGCTCGCACGTGGCCATCATCCTGGGACCCACCTTGGGCGGCTTGCTGTATTACTTCGGCCCCAAGGTGGTGTACCTGATCTCGTCCGCGCTGCTGGTCGTGTCCGTCTTACTGATGCTCGCCACCACGCCCGCGCCGCAAGTGGTCAAGCGCGAACCCGTCAGCTGGCATACCCTGCTCGAAGGCTTGCGCTTCGTCTGGTCGAAACCCATCGTGTTGGGCGCCATTTCGCTCGACCTGTTTGCCGTGCTGTTCGGCGGCGCCACGGCCCTGCTGCCGGCGCTCGCGCACGATGTGCTGCATATCGGCCCCAGCGGCCTGGGCTTGCTGCGCACGGCGCCGGGCGCCGGCGCGGCCCTGTGCTCGATCGCGCTGGCCATCTTCCCCATCACGCGCCGCGTGGGCGCGTGGATGTTCGGCGGCGTGGCCGTCTTCGGCCTGAGCACCCTGGTGCTGGGCAGCACCAGCTATTTCCCGCTGGCGCTGGCGGCGTTGTTCCTGATGGGCGCCGGCGACATGGTCAGCGTCTACATCCGCCACCTGCTGGTGCAGTTCGAGACGCCGGACGAGATCCGCGGCCGGGTCAGCGCCGTGAATGCCGTCTTCATCGGCGCCTCGAACGAGCTGGGCGAATTCGAATCGGGTCTGACGGCCGGCTGGTTCGGCCTGGTGCGCGCCGTGCTCTTCGGCGGCGCCGCCACCCTGGCCGTGACGGGTATCTGGGCCGTGCTATTCCCCGTACTGTCGCGCATGGACCGCTTTCCCCACCACGAGAAGGAAGCGGCCGCCAGGACGGCCACCGCGACTGCAAACTAAGCGCTAAGATGCGCTATCGCCACTGACGAACCCGCACCATGAAAATCACGCTTCCCTTCCACAGCTTCATCCGCAGCCGCCCCCATCTGAGCATGGCCACGGCCGTCGGCGTGGCGGCCGGCCTGCTGCTGCCCTCCTCCTGGCAACAGATGACGCGCCTGCTGACGGCGTGGAATGTGGCCGTCTGGTTCTACCTGGCGACGATGGCCTGGATGATGATGCACGCCAACCATCACAAGGTGAAAGCCATGGCGCAGCGCCAGGATGAGCGGGCCGCCACGGTGCTGTCGGCCCTGTCCGTCGCATCCGTGATGAGCCTGGTAGCCATCGTCTCGCAGCTATCGTCGATGAAAGACCTGGCGCCGGACGAGCGCGCGCTGCATTATTGCCTGACGATCCTGACGCTGGTCGGTTCCTGGTTCCTCGTCGGCACCCTGTTCTGCTTCCACTATGCCCACCTGTATTACCAGGCCGACCCCGCGCTACGTCCTCTGAAATTTCCCGACGACGAACAAAACCCCGATTACTGGGATTTTCTATATTTCGCCTTCACCATCGCCGTGGCCGTGCAAACGTCGGACGTTTCCGTGCAGACGCGATTGATGCGGCAGATCGTGCTGGGACAATCCGTGCTGAGCTTTTTCTTCAACCTGGTCGTGCTGGGGCTGTCGATCAATATTGCCGCCGGTCTCATTAATGGGTAAGGCTGACGGCGAACCGAAAAAATTCCATGAGGAAACTTGACCTGGCTGAAGGGTTAAGCTCATCTTAATCGTGCGCACCCTCTTGAAATACTGGAAAGAGGAGTAAGATAAGTTCCATGCACAGAGGTCATGTGCATGTGGCAGCAACCAGGCCTCAACACGCCTGAGATGGGTTTTTTTTGAATTGACAGGAGTAAGCATATGCAAATCAATATTCATACCGACAGCACCATCGCCAACACCGCTGGACTGAACGAACATGTGCAATCCGTACTTGAAAGCGCACTGAACCGCTTCCGCGACAACCTGACCCGCATCGAAGTCCACATCAGCGACACGAATGGCCCGAAAGGCGGCGCCGACGATATTCGCTGCGTCATGGAAGCACGTGTCGCTGGCTATCAAGCAATTGCCGTGACCGAACAGAACGCCACCGTGCATCAATCCGTTGCCGGCGCCACTGACAAACTGAAACGCGCCATCGATAGCGCCCTGGGCCGCCTGCAAGACAGCAAGCGCCACGCCACCGGCAAAAATGCCGTAATCGATACGGCCGAAGCGGAAGAAACCGCCGAGTAATTCCCCACCCGCAAGATTTCCAGAGACTGAGGCAGCCGTTCAAGGCTGCCTTTGCACATCTGGCCCGCCTTTTGCGCGCGGCAATAACAATACTAAAACAATCATCATTTCAGCTTATTAACGCGACATTGAAATAATTGTCGTATTTCTCACAGTAAGTGACATCAAGCAAGCCTTTGCCGTTACGGTCTAGGCCGCTTTACGCTATCATGAAGATACCGGCTCCCTGCTCGCGCGCCGGATTTTTGAAAGTGTGATTGTGGAACAGATCGGCAACTTTGGCGCTTCAGGCTGCAACATCGGCGATTTACAGCTATTTCGCGATGGGGCGGACAGCCATACGGCAGCCATGCTGGCACCCTGCCCCGTCATGCGCCTCGAAGCGGGCGAAGCTATTGCCGACACGCAAGGCGCCAGCCTCTACATCGTCCTGCGCGGCTCGCTGGCCGTGGCCGCCGACACCCACACGGGAATGGATGACGGCACCGTCAGCAAAGTCTTGCCCGGCGAAAGCGTGGGCGAACAATCGGTACTCGATGAAGCGAGCAACCTGGCCGCTATTTCGGCCCTGGAAGAAACCGATTTGCTGGTGATCGACGCGGCGATTGTCTGGGAATTGATCGAGCAATCGAACGGCCTGGCACGCAACCTGCTGCGGCTGCTGTCCTTCCGCATCCGCGCCGCGAATGCCCTGCTGCGCCGCCGCCAGAAACTGGGGGAATTCTACCGCCAACTGTCGATGGTCGATAGCCTGACGGGCTTGTACAACCGCGCCTGGCTCACCGATTTACTACCAAACATGATCGTCACGGCCCACGCCAGCGCCTCGCCGCTGTCGCTGGTGATGATAGACCTCGACCATTTCAAGCGCTTCAACGACACGCACGGCCACCAGGCAGGCGACCAGGCACTGCGCATCGCCGCGCAAGTGCTGGGCGCAGCCCTGCGGCCCACGGATTTTGCCGTGCGCTATGGTGGTGAGGAAATGATGGTGATCTTGCCCGATACTAACGAACACGTGGCCCTGCGGGTCGCCGAGCGCCTGTGCGAACGCATGCAGCAAGCCGTCATCTTCGCCGACATGCGCAGCGCGCTGCCGCACATCACGGGTTCCTTCGGCGTAGCCAGCCTGGCGGTCGAACAGGACGACCATGCGCTGATCGCCGCGGCCGACGCGGCCCTTTACCGGGCCAAGGCTAACGGTCGCAACAGGGTCATGCTGTAGTTCAGGCAGCCTTGCTGTCGGCCGGCTTGGCAGCGTCATCCTTCTTGCTGCTGTGCGCGGCGATGAAATCCGCGTAGCCCTTCTGCACCAGCTCATACGTCTTGTCGATATTGCCGGCGATATCGCCTTGCAACACTTTCAAGCCGCCCAGAATATCGCGCGCTTCCTTGAAGCCTTTTTCCATACCGCCGCTGATGGTGTCCATGAACTTGGTCAGGGCCGTATCGTCGTCCATGCCGGGATTCTGTTTCTTGTAGGCGTCAAAAAAACCGGTCGACAGCGATACAATGCGGCTCGCCGTCGCTTCGGCACTGTTATCCTGCGAGGCCGCGTTCTGGATCGCGTCCTCGCCGTACTGGCCCTTCAACGCTTCATTGATGTTGGTGATGGCCGTCTTGTACAGCAGCGCCAGCGGCTCGTTCTCGGAACCGATCGACACGTTCAGCGAGGCCTGCATGATGGAAGCGTTCAATTGCAGCTTGCTGCGGTCATTCACGCTCATTTCAGTTTTGACGCCGTCCTTTTGCTGGACTTTATCGTCCTTGCCGGCAACGCCCGCACTGACGGAAGTCACGGAAGGGGTGGAATTGCCGCTTGCGGCGATGGGAATTGACACGATAGACCTCCTTGAACGGGCAATGTATGCCACCATGCGGGAAACGCGATGATGGCCATCCTCTCGTGTAGTATCGGCAGGTTTTCAGAAAACTATAGCAGTGGCGCTTTTACCGGCCCGGATAACCAATCAAGTAACGACCATCAATGACTAAGCAGACCTTTCTTTGGCACGACTACGAAACCTTTGGCGCCCAGCCGCGCCGCGACCGCCCGGCCCAGTTCGCCGCCATCCGCACGGATACCGACCTCAACGAGATCGGCGAGCCGATCATGCTGTATTGCCAGCCTGCCAATGATTTCCTGCCCGACCCGCAATCGTGCCTGATCACGGGCATCACGCCGCAGCAATGTCTGCAGCTGGGCGTGCCTGAGCACCAGTTCGCCGCCACCATCGAGGCGGCCTTCTCGGAACCGGGCACCATCGGCGTGGGCTATAACACCATCCGTTTCGACGATGAAGTCACGCGTTTCCTGTTCTGGCGCAACCTGATCGACCCGTATGCGCGTGAATGGAAGAACCATTGCGGCCGCTGGGACATCCTCGACGTGGTGCGCATGACGCACGCGCTGCGCCCGGAAGGCATCGAATGGCCAAAGCGCGACGATGGCCAAACCAGCTTCAAACTGGAACACCTGAGCAAGGCCAATGGCCTGGTCCACGAAGCGGCGCATGATGCGCTGTCCGACGTGCGCGCCACCATCGCCCTGGCGCGCCTGATCAAGCAGAGACAGCCAAAACTGTTCGAATTCTGCCTGGCCCTGCACAAGAAGGACCGGGTCGCCAGCGAGATGGGCATGCACCTGGCCGCCAGCGAGCGCCAGCCCTTCCTGCACGTGTCGGGCATGTTCCCCGCTGAACGGGGCTGCCTGGGCGTCGTCTGGCCGCTGGCCACACACCCGAGCAACAAGAATGAAATCCTCGTCTGGGATTGCGCCCATGATCCGCGTGAACTGTTCAGCCTGGACGCGGACACCATCCGCACGCGTTTGTTCACGCGCAAGGAGGCCATGCCGGAAGGCATGACGCGCCTGCCCGTGAAAAGCGTGCACTTGAACAAGTCGCCCATGCTGGTCGGCAATCTGAAAACCCTGTCGCCGGCCATGGCCGCGCAGTGGGGCATCGATCTGGATGCGGCGAAGGTCAACGCCCAGCTGGCCGCCACGGCGCCGAACATGGATGCGATCTGGGCCGAAGTCTTCCAGCGCCCGGGCGCGAATGTCGCCCTGGACGTGGATGAAGATTTATACAACGGCTTCGTCAGCAACGACGACCGCCGCCTGCTCGAATCGCTGCGCCGCGACACGCCGGCCAAGCTGGCCACGGCCCGCCCCTCGTTTTCCGACGAACGCCTGCAGGAATTGCTGTTCCGCTACCGCGCCCGCAATTTCCCGCAAACCCTGAGCGAAGCGGAAAGCCTGCGCTGGGAACAGCACCGCGCCGCCCGCCTGTTCGACGGCGACGGCGGCGCCCGCACCATCGAAATGCTGTTTACGGAGATCGACGTGCTGTCGGAGTCCGTGGATGAGCGGGGAGAAGAGATATTGGGCGAGCTGTACGATTACGCGGAGATCGTTGCACCGCAGCGCGACTAAATGAAAAATGCCGGGCTAGCCCGGCATTTTTTATGGATGAGACTTAAACAGCTCGATGTTGATTGATCGCATCGCGCGTCTCGATCGCCACGCGGCGCGCCGCGTCGGCGAAATCTTCGCCAGCTTGCGGCGTGGCGTAGATGATGGCGCGCGAAGAGCTGATCATCATGCCCATGCCGTTTGCCGTCTGGCCCGCGCCGACCGTGGCGGCGATGTCTCCGCCCTGGGCGCCGATGCCGGGCACCAGCAGCGGCATGTCACCGACGATGGCGCGCACTTGCGCCAGTTCTTCAGGGAAGGTGGCGCCGACGACGAGCGCGCACTGGCCATTCTTGTTCCACTTCTCGGCCACCAGGCGCGCCACGCGCTGGTACAGGGGCACGCCGTCCGTATCGAGGAATTGCAGGTCCGAGCCGCCCGGGTTCGAGGTGCGGCACAGGATGATCACGCCGCGGTCTTGCCACGCCAGGTAGGGGTCGAGCGAATCCTCGCCCATGTACGGATTCACGGTGACGGCGTCGGCGCCGTAGCGCTCGAACGCTTCGCGCGCGTATTGCGTGGCCGTGGCGCCGATGTCGCCCCGTTTCGCGTCGAGAATCAACGGGATATGCGGGTAGTTCTCGCGCACGTAGCGGCAGATGTCTTCCAGCTGCTTTTCCGCGCCCAGCGCGCCGAAATAGGCGATCTGCGGCTTGAAGGCGCAGGCCAGGTCAGCCGTGGCATCGATGATGCGCGTGCAAAAGGTGGTGATTCCATCAGGCAGATCGCGCAGTTCGGCTGGCAATTTCGCCAGGTCCGGGTCCAGGCCCACGCACAGCAGGGAATTATTGGCCGTCCACGCGGCGGATAATTTATTGATGAAATTCACGGCACACCTTCTCTATATTCAGTTGCAAACCCCGTATTGTAACGCGGCGCAGGCTTGCCACGGCGTCTCAAGGCAGTCGGGAGCGGCGGCCAGCGCTTATTAAACCGACATCGCGGGCCGTTTCAGGTATATTTGCCTCACCTCCCTTACTCTGCACGGAACCCATCATGCAAATCACCAATCAATTCACCAAATGGCTGCGCCTGACGCTGAGCGTCACCGTCCTGGCCGGCATCCTGACGGGCTGCGGCTACAACGACTTCCAGACCAAGGACGAAGCCACCAAGGCCGCCTGGGGCGAAGTGGTCAACCAGTACCAGCGCCGTGCCGACCTGATCCCTAACCTGGTGAACACCGTCAAGGGCTACGCCACGCATGAGCGCGAAACCCTGGAAGCGGTGACCAAGGCGCGCGCCGCCGCCACCAGTTTCCAGATCACTCCCGAAGTGCTGAACGACCCGGCCGCCTTCGAAAAATTCCAGCAAGTACAGGGGCAGCTGTCGTCGGCCCTGTCGCGTCTGATGGTGGTGTCCGAGAAATACCCGGACTTGAAGGCCGATACGAGTTTCCGCGACTTGCAGTCGCAGCTGGAAGGCACGGAAAACCGCATCACCGTGGCGCGCCAGCGTTACATCGTCGCCGTGCAGGATTACAACGTGCATGCGCGCAGCTTCCCGAACAATCTGACGGCCATGGTCTTCGGCTACAAGGTCAAGCCATCGTTCACGGTGGAAAATGAAAAAGCCATCTCGACCGCGCCAACCGTCAACTTTGGCAAATAAGATGAAAGCCTGGTCTTCTCTGGCGGCGCTGGCGACGGCGCTGCTGCTGTGGACGATGCCACAGGCCGGCGCGCAGGGCTTGCTGCCCGTGCCGCCGCTGGCGGCGCGCGTGACGGATGACGCCGGCATGCTGGACGCCAAGCAGAAAGCGGCGCTGGAAGGCGTGCTGGCCGATTACGAAGCCAAGACGGGTAGCCAGATCGCCGTGCTGCTGGTCAAGAGCACGGAACCTGAAGCCATCGAGCAATACAGCATCCGCGTGACGGATGCCTGGAAGCTGGGCCGCAAGGGCGTCGATGACGGCGTGCTGCTGATGGTGGCAAAGGACAACCCTTCGTCCCTGCGCCGCCTGCGCATCGAAGCGGGCCGTGGCGTGCAGGGCGTGCTGACGGATGCGCAATCGAAACGCATCCTGCAAGACGTCATCGCCCCCCATTTCAAGCAAAATGACTATTACGGCGGCCTGGTGGCCGGCGTGGGCGCCATATCCACCCTGCTGAACCAGGAGCAATTCCCCGCACCTGCACAGCAGAAAGCGCCGGCCACCGTGGAAGCGGGCGGCCTGACCTTCTGGCTGCCGCTGCTGTTCTTCGGCTTCCTCGTCGTGCTGACCCTGTTCCGCTCGCGCGGCGGGCCTACCCGGCTGCAGCGCGGCAGCAACTGGTCCAGCGGCGCCACCGGTGTCGTGCTGGGCAGCATCCTCAGCCAGGCGCTGAACAACCGCGGCGGCGGCGGCGGCTTCGGCGGCGGTGGTGGTTTTGGCGGTGGCGGTGGCGGCGGAGGTTTCGGTGGCGGCGGCGGTTTTGACGGCGGCGGCGCCTCGGGAGATTGGTAATGACGAAACAACTGACATTCGGACAACGCTGCGGACGCGCCCTGAAACATTTACGGGGCACGCCCGCGACGGCGCGCAATGCCTTTCCCGAACGCACCCTGAAAGCCATCGAAACGGCCATCGCCGACGGTGAAGCGATGCACCAGGCGGAAGTGCGCCTGATCGTCGAAGCGGCCCTGACGCCGGGCATGGCTTACCAGGGCGTGAGCAACCGCGAGCGGGCGCGCGAACTGTTCGCCCAGTATGGTGTGTGGGATACGGAAGACAACGTTGGCGTGCTGATCTATATCAACCTGGCCGAGCACCAGGTCGATATCGTCGCCGACCGCCACGTGGGCCGGCGCGTGACGCCGGAACAGTGGCAAGCCGTGTGCCGCACCATGACGAAAGGGTTCAAGGACGGCAATTACCACGACAGCACGCTCGATGCCTTGCAGCAGCTGAATACCTTGCTGCAAAGCCACTTCCCCGCCGATGGCACGCGCGGCAACCAGTTGCCGAACGAACCCATCCTCCTCTGATTCCTGCCCAGGGATTAAAATCTGCCCATTGCCGCGCAAGCCTGTGGCTTGGGCAGAGCGGCCCCCCACACCCCGCCGAGGAACCCACATGAAACTGAACAATAAAACCGCCATCGTCACGGGCGCCACGCAAGGCATCGGCCTGGCTTGCGCCACCCGCCTGATCGCCGAAGGGGCGCAAGTGATGCTGGTCGACATCAAGGAAGAAGGCGCGCAGGCGGCGGCCGCCCTCGGCCCGCAGGCGCGCTTCTTTTGCGCCGACGTCAGCCAGAAGGCGGATGTCGATGCCATGCTGAAGGAAACCCTGGCGCAGTTCGGCCACATCGATATTCTCGTCAACAATGCGGGCGTCACGCATGCGGCCGATTTCCTCGACGTGTGCGAAGACGATTTCGACAGGGTCATGCGCATCAACCTGAAATCGATGTTCCTGTGCGGCCAGGCCGTGGCGCGCGAGATGGTCAAGCGCAACAGCGGCTGCATCATCAACATGTCCAGCGTGAATGCGGAGCTGGCCATTCCGAACCAGGTGCCGTACGTGGTGTCGAAAGGCGCCATCAACCAGCTGACCAAGGTCATGGCCTTGAACCTGGCGTCGCACGGCGTGCGCGTGAACGGCATCGGCCCGGGCACCATCCTGACGGAACTGGCCAAGCAGGCGGTGCTGTCGAGTCCGGAGGCGCGCCACACGATCTTGTCACGCACGCCGCTGGGCCGCTGCGGCGAACCGGAAGAAGTGGCCGGCATCGCCGCCTTCCTGGCCAGCGACGACGCCACCTACATGACGGGCCAGACCATCTATGTCGATGGCGGACGCATGGCGCTCAACTACACGGTGGCCGTGAAGGAGTGAAGGCAGGATGAGGCAGTTATATCAAAAAACGATAATGGTTATCTGAAAAGACCATTAGACACATATCGTGCGACGCAGCATAATGCACCTGTCTCCACTATTCTCCTCCAAGAAAATAGTTTTAAGCCCGCTTTCACCAGCGGGCTTTTTTTTTTGCTGTCACTCCTGAAACATGGCCATTCTTGCCATGATGCATAATCTTTCCAGGCATTCTGCCTGCCGCAAAAAAATGTTGCGGCGTGTCATCAGCCCGTCATGTTCGCCCCCTATACTTGCTTCATCTGCTGTACAGGCAACCGATATGCCTGACTACAGACAGGTGTGCCGCGATGGCACACCACTCCCCTTTCATGACCGTGGCGGGCGCCGGCAAGGCGCGCGACATGGTGAGTACCGAGCAACTCTCAACTCTTGACCCATTTCATTTGGGTTTTTGGCCCGCGTCCCCGCGGGCCTTTTTTTTTGCCTGCTCGGCAAGCTCTTGCGCAAAAACACGGCGGCCCGCCATGGCCATGATATTGTGATGGCCTTTCCATCTGTCCTGACGCCTCATGCCTGCACCCTTGCCCGAACTCTGTTTTGCCGACCGCTACGAACGCCTGCGCTACCGCACCGCACTGCTGTTGTATGCCCTGGTGATTTTGATCGGCGACATTCCCGGCGTGCGCGCGGACGTGGGCCAATATGCGTCGGGCGGCGTGCTGCATTCCCTCGGCTATGGCGTGCTGGCCCTGATCCTGTTCAGCGGCACGGGCGGCGGCATGGCGCGCCGCGCGCTGCTGTCGATGCTGATGGTGGCGACCATGGGCGCGCTGGACGAATTCATCCAGAGTTTCCTGCCTTACCGTCATGGCGCCGTCAGCGACTGGGTGGTCGATATCACGGCCGCCGCGGCGGTCTGCCTGCCGTTGTATTTCCTCTGGCCGAAAATGGTCGCCGCGGCTCTGGACAAGGGCGCGCCGCTGCCCGAAGCCTGAACGGGGATGACTCGCGCCCGTCAGGCGCGGTCCGCTACGCTATCTTGCAATTCCAGCCGCAATTGCCCCTGGCTGCGCGCGCTGGGCTTGCCCAGGCGCCGCATCAGGGCGCGCGTTTCGCGCCGGCTGCCTGCCCCCATGGCGCGTGCCGCATCGCGCTGCATGTCCAGCAAGTGTTCCGAGCGCGCCAGCCGCACCAGGCCATGCAAGGCCTGGGCCAGGACATGGCGCGCACGGGCATCGTGCGCAGTGCCGACGACGGCCAGCACCAACTCATCGATCAGTTTTGCGGTAGGGCCAGATGACATTTTTTCTCCCGATTTAACAGTGATGAAACGTGCGGGCGCACAAAGTGGTGCTTGCCAGCATCGTTTATACCAAGCACGGTAATTAGACGCTTGATCTAGCTCAATCGACAATGACGGCTGCCGAACATCCCTGCAAAGCCGCAGGCGGTACGGCGGCTCGCGCTAGCAAACGGCCAGGCTCAATCCAGCGCCAGGGTCAACGGCCGAGTGCGTCCCTGCACCACGGCCGAGGGCCAGGCCGGGTCGTGCGTCAGGTTGTGCAATTGGTTGCCGTCGAGCAGAAACGTGTCTTCCACCGTGCTGCCAGGCAGGCTGGGGTGGAAAGCCAGCGCCATGCCCCGCTTGAGGATGATTTCCGTGTGCGCGCCGGCTGCCACTTCGGGCGCCAGGTAGCCATGTATGCCGCCCTGCCGGCTGGTGCGCACGGAATCGGGCTGGCCTGCATACGCGTAGGCGCTGTCGAGCGCGTGATACACCATGCTCAGCGCATGGCCCGTTTCGCAAGCGTCGAGCGCCACCGCTTCCAGCGCCAGCATGGCCGCATCGGCATCGTCCATCACCACCGCCGTGCCATCGGCGCGATGCTGCGCCGGGTTGAAGCGCCGTTGACGACTGAGGCTGGCGCACAGGCCGAAACGCCGTGCGCACAGAGCCAGCACGGCTTGCGCGCCCAACACCACCTGCGCCGGCGGCGCGCGCCGATAACGCTGTTGGCGCTCCTCGCCGCTGACCAGCACATGCACGGCCTGCAAGCCCCGCAGCCACAGCGCGCGCACGCACGCGGCAGCCAGCTCCAGCTCGCTCCAGTCGGGGCGCGCAAGGCGCAACGCATCCGCGGCAGCGCCAGCAGCCAGCTGCCCCACCTGCCGGTAACGCTGCTGCTCCGATTCCAGCAGCACCAGCCGCTCTTCGCGCAAGGCCACGGGCAAGCTGCGTTCGTGCAAGCCTGGCCGGTCGGACAGGACCGGCGCACCGCCGGCCACATGCTGCACGAAATGCTCGCGCAATTCATACAGCTGCGGCTGCATCCAGGGCGACACTTGCCACGTCCATGGCCCGCGCACTTCTTCCTCGCGCATGCGCATGGCTTCAGCTTCGTCCGTCAGGATGTAGGCGGCGTCGCGCGTCACCAGCACTTCCGCGCAGCCGCACTCGGCCGTATGGCAATGGCTGTTCGACGCGCCCGCCGTGGCCCACGCAAACCAGTCCACGCCGCGCAGGCGCACGGCGCCGGCCCGCTCCTGTTCCAGCCAGCCCCGCATCTGCGCCAGCTTGTGCCCCACTTCCCGTTCCAGCGGCCAGTTCATGACGGCCCCTCGTCCGGGTTCAAGCGTGGCGCCACTCCACCTGCCCTGCCTTGCACCAGCCGGGTATCCTGTTGCTCATGCATAGCTGCTCCCTTCCTACATGGAAACATAAGACCAGCATGCGCAGAAAAAGTTCAACGCCCGGACTCGTCCCAGGCTTGCAGTCTATGACTTCCGTCTATTTTTGCAAGCGGCTATTTCGCCAGTTCGATCAGCACGGCTGTGTACATCTGCAAGTTCAGCAGCAGCTGCTTTTCCGTGATGAACTCATGTTCGGAATGCCCCGTGTACACGGTGTGCGGCATGGCCGGGCCAAAGCTGACGGCGCGCCTTCCAGCCGTCGAAGGCAGCCGTCACCTGCTGCTGCAACACGGCCACGTCGCAATCGGTCCCTTATCGTCTTCCGTGCCCCGTCGCAGCAGTTTTCCAGGTTTGCTGGTACGGTCCAGTTCGAACGGCGAACGGGTCCATTTGGCGGGGTTTACGAGCTGCACGTCGCCATGCGTGATGACGCCCCCCGTTTGCTGCCGTTCCCCATGCCGATGATCAGCGATTCAGGGTAGGTGGCCAACGCGTAGCTGGCCGTCTCCGGCACCTGCAAGCTGAAGGGCGCACCGATTTCCAATCGGCATGAGTTTTTTACCGATCAGTACGCAAATTCCCGATTCGCATTATCATGTGCACAGCCTGTCTTCCCCGCCATGCTGTCATGGGTGACCCTGCCAGCGTCAGGGGATAGACAAATCGTCCATTGTGATTTTCCACCACGTCTCGATATCGCTACCATGATTCCATTTTCCATACTCGACCTGGCCCCCATCGCCGAAGGCAGCGACGCCAGCCAGTCGTTCAAGAACACGCTCGACCTGGCGCAGCACGGCGAACGCTGGGGCTACCAGCGCTACTGGCTGGCCGAACACCACGGCATGCCCGGCATCGCCAGCGCCGCCACGGCCGTCGTCATCGCCCATGTGGCGGCCGGCACGAAAACCATCCGCGTGGGCGCGGGCGGCGTGATGCTGCCGAACCACTCGCCGCTGGTCATCGCGGAACAGTTCGGCACCCTGGAAGCGCTGCATCCGGGCCGCATCGACCTGGGCCTGGGCCGTGCGCCCGGCTCCGACCAGACGACGGCGCGCGCCCTGCGCCGCGACCTGCAGTCCGACGCGGAACAGTTTCCGCAAGACGTGCTGGAATTGATCGACTATATGTCCGACGAGCCGCGCCAGCGCGTGCTGGCCGTGCCCGGCAAAGGCGCGAAAGTGCCCGTGTGGATACTGGGGTCGAGCCTGTTCGGCGCCCAGCTGGCCGCCCACCTGGGCTTGCCGTATGCGTTTGCCTCGCACTTCGCGCCGCAAATGATGAAGCAAGCCGTGGCCTATTACCGCGAACACTTCAAGCCATCGAAGCAGCTGGCCAAGCCGTACGTGATGCTGGGCTTCAATGTGTTTGCCGCCGACACGGATGCGGAGGCGCACCTGCGCGCCACGTCGATGCAGCAAGCATTCGTCAACCTGCGCACGGGCCGCCCGTCGCGCTTGCAGCCGCCCGTGCCCGGCTATCTGGAACAGCTGGGGCCGCAGGAACGCGCCATGCTCGATTCCGTCCTGTCCTGCACGGCCATCGGCGCGCCGGAGACCATCAAGGCCAAGATGGCCGCCTTCATCGCCGAGACGGGCGCCGACGAGCTGATGATCACCTCGCAGATCTTCGAGCACCAGCACCGTCTGCGCTCGTATGAAATCACGGCGCAGGTGCATGCGGAGCTGGCGCAGCAACAGTAACTGCAAGGTTTTCTCCCTCGGTATATCCCCCTATACCCTTTTCCCGGCCGTCGGCAACGATCGCCGGGATTTTTTTGCCTGCAACATTTAGCGGCTTACCTTATACGAAATCAGTCGTTCCATCGGCGTAAGGCGGCCTCTATGATGTTTCTCGTTGAAACAGCCGTTACCACGGCTGGACCGCCATGGCGCGCCCTGGCGGCGCACTGAATCTCCGCCCCTGCTACCCGCACCGGGCACCACGCAGCATCACCCTCTCCATTTTCCATGGCCACGCCGGCCAGGCCGCGACACGCCTGTCCGCATGACCTGACAGCCCTTTTCATGAAAGCAGACGCAATGAAGCAACGACAGGCAGCGCAAGGCTACCGGACACTGAGCCTCTTCACCACCCTGATGCTGGGTGCGGGCCTGCAGGCGCAGGCGGCAGGCGATACGGCAGACGCGGCGGCGGAATCGGCCGCCGCTGCAGCCGCGGCTGGCCCAGTCGCCGTCATCACCGTGAACGGCGACCGGGCCCCGGCGGAACGGCTGGCAGCGGGCGCCCTCGGTGCGCGCTCGGACCTGGAAACGCCGTTTTCCACGGCCCAGGTCAGCAGCGCGCAGATCGAGGACCGGCAGATCAAGAGCCTGGGCACGTTGTTTGCCGGCGACGCCTCGGTGGCGTCGAAAGGCGGCACCTTCACGCAAAGCGCCTACGCCGTCAGCGTGCGCGGCCTGACCCTCGATTTCACCAACGGCTACAAGATCGACGGCCAGCCCTTCCAGATGTATGGCGTCGAACTGCCGCTGGAAATGTTCGAATCGGTGCAGCTGCTGAAAGGCGCCACGGGTTTTTTGTACGGCTTCAGCGCGCCGGGCGGCATCATCAATTATGTTTCGAAAAAGCCCGTCGAGCAGGCCCTGTTCGGCGCCGACATCGGCTACACGGACAGCGGCGTGTTCAGCCAGCATATCGATGCGGGCGGCCGCGCGGGCGAGGATGGCCGCTATGGCTACCGCGTCAACCTGTCGCACGAACAGGGCGAAACATACAACGGCGCCTATCTGCGCCGCAAGGCGGGCGCGCTGGCCGTCGATGCGCGCCTGCAGCCCGGCCTGACCTGGAGCGCACAGCTGCTGTACCAGGAGCGCGACTTGCAAGGCGGCGTGCCGACCATGTCGCTGGCCGTGTTTCCCGTGCGCAGCGCCCTGCCCGCTCCCGTCAGCGGCAAGCGCGACCTGGGCGCCTATGCCAGCACCTATTATGATTCGACCATGTGGCTGGCCAGCACGGCGCTGGCGTGGAAGATCAATAGCGACTGGCAAGCCAATGTCAGCTATGGCCATACGGAAAAGCGCATCGACAGTTCCTATGAAACGCTGTACCTGACGAGCCAGTCGGGCGGCTACAGCAACCGCCTGAACCCGTTCTACGCACCGACGCTGACGTATGACTCACTGCAAGGCATGCTCGAAGGCACCTTCCACACAGGCGCCATCGTGCACAAGATCGCCGCCGGCTTCAATTATCAGACGCTGGACCGCACGCTCAACGTGACGCCGTCGCTGAGCATTTTCAGCGGCAAGACCACGGGCAATCTGTACCAGGCGCCACCCGTGCTGGTCGATACCTCGAACGTCAACCGCCAGGCCTTCTACACCATCTCCGACTACACGCAGAAATCGGTCTTCCTCAGCGACACGGTGGCATTCGCGCCGCACTGGTCGCTGCTGGCGGGCTTGCGCTACATGGACTACGAGAACAACAACTTCGCCGCCAGCGGCGCGCGCACCAGCAACTATCACAAGAAACCCCTCACGCCCACCGTGGCCCTGCTGTACCAGCCTACGAACGCGCTGACCGTGTACGGCAATTACGTGGAAGCGCTGGAAGACGGCGGCACCGTATCGAATGTCTACGCGAATGCGAATACCGTGCTGTCCCCGCTGAAAAGCCGGCAGGTGGAATTCGGTCTGAAGGCCGATCACGCGAAATGGGGCGCCAGCGCCGCTTTGTTCCGCATCAAGCGCGGCGCCGCATACGCCGACTACAGCAGCAACAGCCAGGGCATTTACGTGCAGGGCGGCGAACTGCGCTACCAGGGGCTGGAGCTCAACGGTCGCGCTGACCTCACGCGCGACTTCGAAGCGACGGCCGGCGCCACCTGGCTCGACGCCACCTACCAGGCCACCAGTCCCGCCATCGTCGGCAACCGCATCGAAAGCACGCCGCGCTTCCAGGCGGCGCTGGGTGTAATCGCCAAGGTGCGCGCCGTGCCCGGCCTGTCGCTGCATGCCAACACCAGCTATGTGGGCGCGCAGTCAGCCAACAGCGCCAATGCCTGGAGCGTGCCAGCCGTCACCCTGGCCAGCGCGGGCGGCGCCTTCCGCAGCCGCCTGGGCGAAAACGCCGTCAGTTATCGCCTGGAAATCAGCAACCTGGCCAACCGCGCCTACTGGAATTCCACCGGCTCGAACGCCCTGCAGCCCGGCGCGCCGCGCACCATTTCGCTGAACGCCCGCATCGATCTTTAATCAAGGAAAACTGAGATGACCACTCCCCCTCTCCCCCGCCGCCACGGCCGCAAGATCGGCGCCATCCTGGCCCTGAGCAGCCTGGCCGCCACCCTCAGCGCGTATGGCGCGCTGGACGTGACGCCCACCACCATTCTCGCCACGCCCGCCGCGCCGGTGGCGAAAAGGCCGAACATCCTCTACATCATGGCCGATGACCTCGGCTATTCCGACATCGGCGCCTTTGGCGGCGAGATCGAGACGCCCAACCTCGACGCCCTGGCGCGCGGCGGGCGCCTGCTGACCAACCACCATACGGGCACCGTCTGCGCCATCACGCGCTCGATGCTCATTTCCGGCACCGACCACCACCTGGTGGGCGAAGGCACGATGGGCGCGCCGCGCGACGAGCGACGCGGCTTGCCCGGCTACGAAGGCTACCTGAACGACAGCGCCCTGTCGCTGGCGCAGTTGCTCAAGGATGGCGGCTACCATACCTACATGGCCGGCAAATGGCACCTGGGTTCCAGTATCGCCGGCGGCGCCGCCGACCAGGGCAAGACACCCGACCAGTGGGGTTTCGAGCGCAGCTACGCCCTGTTGCCTGGCGCAGCGCGCAATCACTTCGGCCACGAGCCGGCCGATTCGCGCAACTACACGGAAGATGGCCGCTATGTGCGCCCCGGCGAGCCCAGCACGCCGGGCGGCAGCCCGGAAGCGTTTTACTCCACCGATTTCTATACACAAAAGCTGATCAGCTACATCGATTCCCGGCGCGGCGACGGCAAGCCCTTCTTTGCCTACGCCGCCTACACCTCGCCGCACTGGCCATTGCAAGTGCCGGAACCCTATCTGAGCAAGTACAAGGGCCGCTATGACCAGGGCTACGAGGTGGTGCGCGCCGCGCGCATCGCGCGCATGAAGGCGCTGGGCATCATCCCCGCCGACTTTACGCCGTTCGGCGGGGTGCCCGACCTGCCCACGCGCACGCCGGCCAGCGCCAACAACGACACGCCACAGGCGCGCTACGTGAACGCCAACCATGGCGCGGAACTGGGCTATGTCGACCATGGCCCCGGCAATGTCAACAAACGCTGGAGCAGCCTGACGCCACTAGAGAAGAAAGCCCAGGCGCGCTACATGGAAATCTATGCGGGCATGGTGGATAACCTCGACCACAACATCGGCCTGCTGATCCAGCATTTGAAGGATATCGGCGAGTACGAGAATACCTTCATCATGTTCCAGTCCGATAACGGTGCCGAAGGCTGGCCCATCAATGGCGGCGACGATCCGAAACTCACCGACGAGGCCAACGCCCAGCCCGAAGCCTATGCGCAACTGGGCCGCGACAATGGCAAGGCCAGCGCGCAGCGCCTGCAATACGGCTTGCGCTGGGCCGAGGTGAGCGCGGCGCCGTTCCGCAACGTCAAGGGCAATTTCCACGAAGGAGGCGTTTCGACGCCGCTGATCGTGCGCCTGCCGGGCCAGCAGCAGGGCGCTACGCCGCTGCACGCGTTCACCTTCGTTACCGACAACACGGCCACCTTCCTCGACCTGGCCGGCATCACCGCACCCTCGCAGCCGGCGCCGGCCGACATCGATGCGAAGACGGGACGCGACCGCAACCTGGGCAAGGTCGTGTATGGCACGCGCCATGTCTACCCCATCACGGGCAAGTCGCTGCTGCCGCTGCTGCAGGAACGCCACGCCGGTCCCGTGCACACGGCGCCGTTCCGGCGACGAGTCGTATGGCCGCGCCTATTTGTTCAGCGCCGATGGCCGCTGGAAAGCTGTCTGGGCGGAACCGCCGCAAGGCCCCGTCTCCGGCGCCTGGCAACTGTTCGACCTGCACACGGACCGCGGTGAAAACTCATGACGTGGCGGGCCAGCACGCGGCACTGACGGCGCAACTGGTGGCGCAATGGAAGACCTATATGCAGCAAGTGGGCGGCGTCGAACCGCTGCGTCCGGGCGGATTCTATGGCATCAAGTTCCCCACCGAGCCCAAGGATGGCAAGGCCGCCGCGGCGGGCCGCCCATGAGGCTGCGTGCCGTCTGCCTGGCTGCCATGCTGCTGGCCAGCCTGCCACTGACCGGCTGCGACCGGCTGCCTGCCGCTCAGGCCGCCGCCCGGCCCATGCCCGCGGCGCTGGGCAGCGAAGCGCTGTGCGCGGCCGGCACGGGCTTGCCTGCAGGCTGGGGCCGCCAGAAACAGGCGGGCATGGCCTGGATACCATCGGGCAACTTTATCCTCGGCAGCCGGCAAGGCTACGCCGATGAGCGCCCTGCCAGCGCGTCGCAGGCAGTGGCCGGCTTTTGGATGGACCAGACGGAAGTGAGCAACGCCCAGTTCGCTGCCTTCGTGCAGGCCACCGCTTACGTGACGCAGGCAGAGCAGGAAGGCGGCGCCGTCGTCTTCCACCAGCCCACGCAGGAAGAACTGGCCCGGCGGCCCTACGCATGGTGGACGTATGTGAAGGGCGCCGACTGGCGCCATCCCACCGGTCCGGCATCTGGCGCGCCGGCAGGCAACACGCCCGTCACCATGGTGACGCAAGCCGATGCGCTGGCCTATGCGCGCTGGCTCGGGCGCGACCTGCCCACTGAAGCGGAATGGGAATACGCGGCCAAGGCGGGCCGCAGCGACGCCGAGCTGGACAAGGCGCCCGTCGACAGCCAGCGCCAACCCACGGCCAATTACTGGCAAGGCGCCTTTCCGCTGCTCAATACACAGCAAGACCATCACGCGGGCCTGGCGCCCGTCGGCTGCTATCAGGCCAACGCCTTTGCCTTGTATGACATGATCGGCAATGCCTGGGAATGGACGCGCGACGCCTACAGCGGCGCGCACCAGGCGCACGCGAATGGCGACACGGCCGCCGTGGCAGCCGCAGCACGGCGCACAGTGCCGCTGCAGCCCAACCAGCCCATGGTCATCAAGGGCGGCTCCTTCCTGTGTTCGCCCGACTTTTGCGTGCGCTACCGCGCCTCGGCCCGCGAAGCGCAGGAAGCGGACCTGGGCGCCGCGCATATCGGCTTTCGCACCGTGCTGCGCGACAGCTGAGTGGTGGCCGTATGGCCTTTGAATGATTGCTGATCAGCATGCCGGGCAAGGTCAAAATTGACCTTGCCCGGCAGGAAATGCGCAGCCCCGCTATCATGCTCATCCAAAAGCGTCATTCCAAGAAAGTTGTATCGCATGAAATCTGCACCATCTCATATCGACGCCAGCGCCCTGCTGACGTCGACCCGCATCCTGTTATTCGCCCTGTCCGCCGGCGTGCTCGTCGCCAGCCTGTACTACGTGCAGCCGCTCACCTCCATGCTGGCCGCCTCGTTTGGCGTCAGCGTGCCGCAAGCGGGTTACCTGGTCACGGCCACGCAAATCGGCTATGTGCTGGGCATCGTGTTCCTGGTTCCGCTCAGTGACGTGCTGAACCGCCGCCAGTTGCTGACGTGGATGCTGATCGCCAAGATCGGCGCCCTGCTGCTGGCCGCCACCAGCCAGAACATCATCGTCTTTGCCATCGCCAGTGTCTTGATGGGCATCACGGCCAGCGCCTTGATGGTCGTCACGGCCATGGTGGCTTCGTATGCGCCCGACCACAGCCGGGGCCGCATGGTGGGCACCGTCATGACGGGCTTGTTGTTGGGAATTCTGCTGGCCCGCACCGTGTCCGGCACGGTGTCGCAGATCAGCGGCGGCTGGCGCACCGTCTACGTGCTTGCCGCCATCGTCGTCGCGGCCCTGCTCGTCATGCTGCGCCGCATCCTGCCGAACGAGGCGCCGCGTGGCAAGCTGCAATACGGAAAATTGATGGCCTCGCTGGCCGACATCATCCGCCAGGAACCCTTGCTGCGCCAGCGCGCCCTGTTCTCGGGCCTGGGCCTGGGCACCTTCAGCGTGTTCTGGACGGGCCTGACCTTCTTGCTCAGCGGCGCGCCGTATCACTACTCGGAAATGCAGATCGGCCTGTTCGGCCTGGCCGGCGCCACGGGCGCCTTTGCCGCCAACACGGCGGGCCGCATGGCCGACCGCGGCTACGCGCGCCAAGCCACCTGGCTGCTGGCCGTCGCCTCGATCGCGGGCTGGGCCTTGATCGGCTTTGGCGCCCATTCGCTGGTGCTGCTGCTGATCGGCATCGTCCTGCTGGACATGGGCGTGATGGGCTTGCAAGTGACGCACCAATCCATCATCTATAAACTGGCGCCGCATGCCCGCGCGCGCGTGACAACCGTGTTCATCGCGGGCGGCTTCATCGGCGCGTCGGCAGGCTCGGCCCTCGCCAGCGCCAGCTTCGCCGCTGGCGGCTGGCCCGCGCTGTGCATGGTGGGCGGCGCCATGCCGCTGTTGCTGCTGCTGGTGTGGAGCAAGTATCGCCACACGCAGCGGCGGCTGGAACAGGCTAGCTGAGACGCAAAAATACCGCTCAAGATTAAGCGGTATTTTATGCCGAGACAGTTACTTCGCCTGCTCGCGCGCCTTGCCAAACGCATCGCCCGCCTTCCAGGCCGGCATCTTGGCTGCGTTCGCCACGGCTTGCCCCAGGTTCAAGGTAAATTGCGCCTGCTGCGTCATGCCGGACAAATCCCAGCTGGCGTCGTACTCATCGGTCACCTGATGGTAGCGGGGACCGTAGGCGGCCGCCTTGGCTTTCGACGCGGCCACGTCCTTGATGTACTCGCGTCCGCCATTGATGGAAAACGCGGGCACGCCCGCCTTGGCAAAGCTGAAATGGTCGCTGCGGAAATAGCCGCCGGCCAGGTCGGGACGCGCTTGCGCGATGTGCATGCCCATGGCTTTGGCCACCGTGGCCGCCATGGCCCCCAGCTCCGTGCGCTCGCTGCCCTGCGCGCCGATGTCGTGCGTGGCGCCGACAAAGTTCAGGCTGTCCAGGTTCAGCGCGGCGGCCGTCTTGTTCAAAGGCCACAGCGGGTCAGCCGCGTAGGCGGCGCTGCCCAGCAAGCCTTGTTCCTCCGCCGCTACCCACAGGAAGATCTGCGTGCGCTTCGCCGGCTTTTTCACGGCTTCCTGCGCCATGGCCAGCAAGCCGGCCGTACCGGAAGCATTGTCGACGGCACCGTTGTAGATCGTATCTCCCGCTTTTTCGTCACCTTCGCCTTGCTTGCCCAGGTGGTCCCAGTGGCCGCTGTAGATGACGGCTTCATCCTTCAATGTCGGATCCGTGCCCGGCACCATGCCGGCGATATTGAATTGCTCTACCTTGCGCACGGCGGACTTCATCTCGCCCGACAGCTTGGCATTCAAGGCGACGGCCTTGAAGTCCTTGCTTTCTGCTTGCGCGCGCAAGACGTCCAGGTCCTGGCCACCGGCCGTAAACAAACGGCGCGCCGCATCTTCCGCAATCCAGCCCTGCAGCGGCGTGCCGGCAGCGCGGTCGGCCAATTGGAAGCGCTCGCTGCCGCTCCAGCTGTTTTGCACCACGCTCCAGTCATACGAGGCGGATGGTTTCGTGTGGATCAGCAACACGCCAGCCGCGCCCTGGCGCTTGGCTTCCTCGAATTTGTAGGTCCAGCGGCCGTAATAGGTCAGCGCCTTGCCAGCAAAGCGGTTCGGCTCGGCAACAGTCGGCTGCGGGTCGTTGACCATCATGACGACGATCTTGTTTTTGACATCGGCTCCCTTGAAATCGTTCCAGCCCTCTTCCGGCGCCGTGATGCCGTAGCCGACGAATACGAGCGGCGCGTCCAAGGTGTGCGCGGCAACGGAGTCGCCCGTGGCCCAGACCCAGTCAGGACCAAAGGCCAGCGGCACGGCCTTGCCGCCCGCCACGGCTTGCAGGCTGCTGTCTTGTGGCAAGGACTTCACGCCGGCGATTTGCACGCTCTGGCGGTAGCTGTTTCCCCGCACGGGGCGCAGTCCGGCCATCTGCGCCTGGGTTTCCAAATAGGCCACCGTCAGGTCGGCGCCGCGCTGGCCCGTGCCCCGGCCCTCCAGTAAATCGTTGGACAGGAAGGCCAGGTGGGCGCGCAGCGGGGCTTCCTGCACGATGGGCAAGCCGTGCGCGAAAGGCGCGGCGGCGTGCGCGGAAAACGCCAGCGCCAGGCTGGAAGCGAGCGCCGTGACGGCCAGGGAAGAAAACAGCTTCTGCATAATATCCTTTGGGTAAGAGGAGGAAAGCGGTCCGGCGGATAGCCGGGCCGGCGATTGTATGCCATGGGGAAAGATGCATCAAAATGCGGACGAAAAAAATCCCCGCGGCAAGGGCGGGGATTTCATGGCCGAGTAATTTACACCAGCAAGGCGGCCGCCAGCGATTCGATCTCTTCAGCTGATTCCTCGAGGATGGTGTGCAGGGTGCTGCCGCCGATGCCGAAGTCGATCTTCGCCGCCGCCTGGCGCCGCGCGGCGCTTTCCGGCGGGTGCAGGGGCGAGCCGACGGGCGACAGGTCGTTGGCCAGCACCAGGGTCGCGCCCAAGGTGCGGGGCGGGAACGGGCTGCCGCCGTGCCACATGCCTTCCACGGCTTGCAAGACCATGTCCGGCACTTGCAGCTGGCGCAGTACGCCGCGGCCGATCAGTTTTTCGCCGTATTCGATCCAGTCTTCCGTATTGTCGTCCAGCAAGCCTGGATACTCCTCGGCGCGCGACAGCAGATAAAAGCCGCCCACTTCGTGCACGATGGCGGCGAACATGGCCGTTTCCACGTCCACATGCGTGACTTTCCGGGCGATCACCTGGCTCAGCGCGGCCACATGGGCCGTGTGTTCCCACAGCTTGGCCGCCTTGGCGCGCAATTGCGGGTCGGTAATCTGGCTGCCCAGCTGGCGCACGATGACGGACGCCACCATCGATTTCAAGGTTGCAAAGCCCAGGCGCGAGACGGCCGCGCGCACATTGGCAATTTCATTGCCGGAACGGTTGTAGGCGGCCGAGTTGGCCAATGCCACGACCCTGGCCGACAGCAGCGGCTCGGCCATGACCATGCGGGCCGCGGCTTCGATATGGCAATCGGGGTCGTCCAGCGCTTCCTGCAACTTCAAGGTGGCCTTGACGTTGGCGGGGAACGTCAGCTCGCCCTTGCTCGCTTGCAGCGCGATAATCTTGAATACTTCCAGTCTGTCCATGGGTCAATCTCCGGTACGGGCTTGTTCAGGCTCTGCTGTGTGGGTGGGCCGGGAAGGCGCACTGCGTCCCGGCCCTGCTCCCGTTTCCGGCAATATTACAGCAAGTTCAAACTCAAACCTATTACTTTCCGGAAACTTTCCCTGCCACGCCTTCGACAAAATAATCCATCTTCGTCAGCGCCGCATCGTCCAGCACGCCTTTGTCCAGGCGCACCTTGCCGTCGTTATCCTTGATCGGCGCGCTGAAAGGATTGAGCTTGCCAGCGACCAAGTCTTTCTCACGCGCCAATACAAACTGTTTCACATCGGCGGGCACGGCAGCGTTGATGCCTTCCAGCTTGACCATGCCATCCTTGATGCCGCCCCAGGTGCTGCTGGACTTCCACGTACCGTCGAGCACGGCTTGCGCCTGCTTCGTGTAGTACTCGCCCCAATGGTGGGTGACGGCGGCCAGCTGCGCCTTCGGTCCGTACTTTTTCATGTCCGAGTGGTAGGCAATCGCATACTTGCCCTTCTCTTCCGCCGCCTGCACCACCGCGGTCGAGTCCGTGTGGTGGGTGACCACGTCGGCGCCCTGGCCGATCAGGGTGATGGCCGCGTCGCGTTCCTTGCCCGGGTCGAACCAGCTATTCACCCACACCACTTTCACTTCGGCCTTGGGGTCGACGCTGCGCATGCCGCGCGTGAAGGCGTTAACTCCCTGCAACACTTCCGGGATGGGAAACGCCGCCACGTAGCCGGCCACATGGGTCTTGCTCATCTTGCCTGCCAACACGCCGGCCAGGTAGCGGCCCTCGTAGAAACGGGCGTTCGTGTTGGCCACGTTGACGGCCGTCTTGTAGCCGGTCAAATGAATGAACTTGACATTAGGAAATTGCTTTGCCACTTTCAAGGTGGGATTCATGTAGCCGAACGAGGTAGTGATGACCAGCTTGCTGCCCGTTTGCGCCAGGTCGCGGATCACCCGCTCCGCATCGGCGCTTTCCGGCACGTTTTCCACATACTTGGTGGTGATCTTGTTGCCCAGTGCCTTTTCCATTTCCTTGCGCGCCTGGTCATGCTGGGTGGTCCAGCCCGCATCGCCGATGGGGCTGATATACACGAAGCCGACATTCAATGGAGCGGCGGCGGGTGCGGCGGCCATGACGGGCATCAAAACAGCACTGCAAACGGCGGCGCACAATAGTTTCTTGGACATGGTTTTCCTTGTGGTGAGTGATTAATTTCCGGGACTGAAATTTTTCCCCAGCGAAGCGGGCATGTTGAGCTTGATGTAATTGGCATTGCTGGAAATGAGCACCAGCACGACGATGGCCGCCACATACGGCAGCATCGACAGCAGTTGCGAGGCGATGGGCACGCCCAGCGCCTGCGCGTGGAAGGTCAGGATCGTGATGCCGCCGAACAGGTAGGCGCCGCCCACCACGCGTGCGGGGCGCCAGGTGGCAAAGGTCGTCAGCGCCAGCGCGATCCAGCCGCGTCCCGCCACCATGCCCTCGACCCACAGCGGCGTATACACCAGCGATAGAAACGCGCCAGCCAGGCCGCAACAGGCGCCGCCGAACAGCACGGCTGCCAGGCGGATGCGGCGCACGGGGTAACCGAGCGCATGCGCAGATGCTGGCGACTCGCCCACGGCGCGCAGCACCAATCCTGCCCGCGTGCGGTACAAAAACCAGGCGATGGCTAGGCACAGCAGCAAGGATAAATACACCATAGCATGCTGGCGGAACAGGGCCGGTCCCAGCACGGGAATGTCTTCCAGGAAAGGGATGCCGAACCTGCCGTTCTGCAAGCTGTTGCCCACATATTTCAGGCCGATATACGTGGACGCGCCCGCACCGAACAGCGACAAGGCCAGTCCCGTCGCATACTGGTTCGTGCCCAGCCGCACGGTCAGCCAGGCAAAGAAACCGGACAGCACCATGCTGGCGCCCGCCCCGGCCAGAAAGCCCAGGGTGGGGCTGCCCGTGTTGACGGCCACGGCAAAGCCCGTGATGGCCGAGACCAGCATCATGCCTTCCGCCCCCAGGTTGACCACGCCCGCCTTTTCATTCACCAATAGACCGAGCGCGGCGAGCATCAGCGGCGTGCCCGCATTGATGCTGGCGGCGATCAGCGGCGCAATGGTGAGAAGCAGGTTATCCATGTTTCCTCCAGCGCAATTTGTATTGGATCAGCACGTCGCAAGCGAGCAAGGCGAACAGCAAGATGCCCTGGAACACGCCCGTAATCGCGCTGGGCAGGCCGAGGCGCGACTGCGCCAGTTCGCCGCCGATATAAAACAGGGCCATGACGAAGCTGGAAAAAATCACGCCCACGGGATGCAAGCGCCCGACGAAGGCGACGATGATGGCGGCAAAGCCGTAGCCGGGCGAGACCGTGGGCGTGAGCTGACCCATCGGCCCCAACACCTCGCAGGCACCCGCCAGCCCGGACAGGGCGCCGCAGATCAGCAACGATGACCACAAGGTCTTACGCGAGGAAAAGCCCGCGTAACGGGCAGCGGCCGGCGCCATGCCGCCCACGCGCAGGCGAAAACCCGAAATGCTGCGTGACAAATACAGCCAGCCGCCCAGCGAGGCCAGCAGAGCGAACACGATGCCCACGTGCAAGCGCGTATCGCTGATCACCATCGGCAACAGCAAACCGTCCGACAGCAGTTTCGATTGCGGAAAATTGAATCCTTCCGGGTCGCGCAGCACGCCGTACACGAGATAGCTGAGCAGCAATTGGGCGATATAGACCAGCATCAGCGAGACAAGGATTTCGCTGGCGTTGTAGCGGTCGCGCAGCCAGGCCACCAGCCCCGCCGAAGCCATGCCGCCCGCCATGCCGGCCAGCAGGGACACACCGATGATGGCCGCGCCACCGACGCCGTCATCGAGGTACAGGGCCGCCGCGCCGCCGCAGATGGCGCCCAGGGTCAGCTGCCCTTCCGCGCCGATGTTATAGATGTTGGCGCGAAAGCAGATGGTCAGGCCCACGGCAATCAGGAGCAAAGGCGCCACCTTGAGGCCCAGCTCGGACCAGCCGTGCGCATCGCGCAAGGGTTCGACGAAGAAGACGGCCAGCCCCGCCAGCGGATCGTGTCCCAGCGCAATAAACAACAGCGCGCCGCACAGCACGGTAAGCAGCACGGCCAGCACGGGCGACAGCCACGACATCAACTTTGACGGTGCGGGACGGGCTTCCAGGCGCAAGGCAAACTTAGCCATGGACAGCCTCCTGCGGCCACAGCCCGCTCATCCATTGCCCCACCTGCGCCACGCTGGCCTCAGCCACGCCCAGGGACGGCGAAATCTTTCCTTTTGCCATCACCAGCAAGCGGTCGCTGATGTCGAACAATTCATCGAGTTCCTCCGATACGACCAGCAGCGCGCAGCCCGCGTCGCGCAAGGCCAGCAATTCGGCGCGGATTTGCGCGGCCGCGCCCACGTCAACACCCCAGGTCGGCTGCGCCACCACCAGCACGGTGGGTTCGCGCATGACTTCGCGACCAACGATGTATTTCTGCAAGTTGCCACCCGACAGGCTGCGCGCCAGCGCCTGCGGCCCGCCCGCCTTCACCTGGAAGCGGGCAATGATGGCGGCCGCCCGCTGCGCGATGACCTTGTGGCGCACGAAGCCGTGGCGGATGGTGGCTGGTGTCTGCAAGCTCAGCAAAACGTTGTCGGCCAGTGCCATATCGGGCACGGCACCCCGCCCCAGCCTTTCCTCCGGCACGAAGCCGAAGCCCAGGGCGCGCCGGCGTCCCGGCGGCAAGCGTCCCGCTGGCGTGCCGTTCAGGACGATGCTGGCAGGGGCTGCGCGCATGTCCTCGCCCGACAGGGCAGCGAGCAATTCCTGCTGGCCATTGCCGGACACGCCCGCGATGCCGACGATCTCGCCCGCGCGCACGTCGAAATTGATGTCCGTCAACTGCGTGGCGAACGGATGGCTCTTCGGCAAATCCAGCTGCCGCACGCTCAGCATGGTCGCGCCGGGCGTGCGCGCCACGCGCGTGACGGCGGGCGGCTCGGCGCCGATCATCATGCGCGACAGGCTGGCCGCCGATTCTTGCGAGGGGTCGCACACGCCCGCGTTCTTGCCGGCGCGCACCACCGTGCACGTGTGGCACAGGGCGTGGATCTCGTCGAGCTTGTGGCTGATGTACAGGATGCTGCAGCCTTCGGCCGCCAGCTGGCGCAAGGTGCCAAACAGTTTTTCCACGGCGCCCGGCGTCAGCACGGACGTCGGCTCATCGAGGATCAACAGTTGCGGCTTGGCCAGCAAGGCGCGCACGATTTCCACGCGCTGGCATTCGCCCACGGAAAGCGTGTGCACGTGGCGCTGCGGCTCCAGGTCCAGGCCGTACTGACGCGCCGTCGCTTCGATGCGCTGCGCCAGCTCCGCCATGTTGGTGCCGGCGGGCAAACCGAGGGCGATGTTTTCCGTGACCGTCAAGGTGTCGAACAGGGAAAAATGCTGGAACACCATGGCGATGCCCAGCGCGCGCGCGGCCGACGGGTTGACGATTTCCACTTCGCGGCCATTCCACAGGATGCGGCCGCCATCGGGCTGCACGGCGCCGTAGATGATTTTCATCAAGGTCGATTTGCCGGCGCCGTTTTCGCCGAGCACGGCGTGGATCTGGCCGGGCGCGACGGTGAGACAGATGCCGTCATTGGCCACCACGGCCTGATAACGCTTGCTGATGTCGAGTAATTCCAGGCGTGCCGTCATTGTTTTTTTCGTGCCTCGCTACAAGGTCGCCGGCATGGTCGCCGGTGGGAAAAATCAAGCTCTTGTCTCTATCGTATCGGCATCCGCGGTGCTTGGGGGCGGGCTTGGCGGCGCCCATTTCTATTTCCGCAAAAAAACAACACCTGTATACAATTTTGAAAAAAATTATCAGCTTTACAGCAGCCGCCTTGCCCCGCAAGGATGAGAAGGTGCGATGATTATATGCAGGAAATGATAGTAAGTATGCAGACAAGACATATCGCCCGGCGCGGCGATGCTCGCATCATGGATTGAACGGCGCACAGTTGCCCCATCACAGCGCTTCATGCGCACTAGTGGGCTAACCCCCTGTGCCCTGCCTTCCCCAGTTCCCGTTTTCCAACACCGCCATCAGGAGCCGAAAGTGCCAAAAACCATACCGTGTCTGTTGCTCTGCCTCACTACCACCCTCGGCGTGGGAGCGACCGCCCAGGCTGCCGAATGGAGCGATACCGCGCTGAGCTGGCGCGCCGGCAATGATTACCGCGAGCCGTTCAATCCGGATGACATCAAGAAAAACATCTTTGCCATCACGCACGCCAGCGGCTACAAATACGGCAGCAACTTCGTCAACCTCGATTTCCTGATGTCCGACAGCAAGGACCCTGGTGCGCTCGGCAAGACTTCCGGTGCACAAGAGGCGTATCTGGTCTACCGCAACACCATCGACATCGGCAAGGTGCGCGGCAGCGACATCAAGTTCGGCCCCGTGCGCGGCGTCGGCGTCACCCTCGGCTTCGACGTCAACACCAAGAACGACGTCGGCTACAACTCGCGCAAGCGCATGCTGGTGGCCGGTCCCACCCTGATGTGGGACGTGCCCGGCTTCTTCAACACCAGCCTGCTGTTGCTGCGCGAAAGCAACGCCCCCAGCGGCGCCTTCCCGCCCATCTCGCAAGTGACGGGCCGCTACACGTATAAAACGCACGCCATGCTGACGGGCGCCTGGGGCATTCCCCTGTCGCCCCTGTTCTCGTTCGAAGGTTTCTTTAACCTCATCGATTCAAAAGGCAACGATGAAGTGGGGCGCGACACGGCGGTGGAAACGAATATCGACATGCAAGTGATGTTCGACGTGGGCGCGGCGCTCGGCAGCGCGAAAAACACCTTCCGCGTGGGCCTGGAATACCAGTACTGGAAGAACAAGTTCGGCAACTCGCCCGCCACCACGGGCAACGTGGGCCAGACGGCGAAGACGCCGATGGTACGCGCGGAGTACCATTTCTAAAATTCATTGTTACGCATCAATACCCACCTTCGCGCCTGATGCCAGCATGAAGCTTTCCTGCTGGCGGAGAGCGCGACCGTGGAACAACTGATTGGGAATCGTCCAAATACAGCTCATCCTGGTACTAGCACCCTACGCTTCGATCACATCCATCTCGCGCAGCTCACAATGCAGGATGACATTACAGGTGCACGGCATCCTCTGCCATTGCGCACGATTTGACAGGCCTCGCGCCCTCCCCGATACTTGCCCCAACCATACAACTCCCCAAGCGCAAACTACCTGTGTAGCCGCTTGCGCCAGCTCGAATGAACACTTCTTTCCCCACCGCCCCCTACATCGGCCGCTTCGCCCCCTCCCCCTCCGGTCCACTGCACATGGGTTCGCTTGTGGCCGCCATGGCCAGTTATCTCGACGCCAAGGTGCATCAGGGCACGTGGCTGCTGCGCATCGAGGACCTGGACTATGACCGCAATGTCGAGGGTGCCGATCTCGGCATCCTGGCCAGCCTGCAGCGCTGTGGCATGCACTGGGATGGCGAGGCGACGTGGCAGAGCCGCAGGCTGCCGCTGTACGAGGCGGCGCTCAAGCAATTGCAGGAAGATGGGCTCGTGTATGCATGCGGCTGTTCGCGCAAGGAGATCCAAGATTCGGTGCTGCAGACGGGCGGACCCAAGGGTGGGGCCGCCGTGTATCCGGGCACTTGCCGTCATGGACTGGCGGCGGGCAAGGCGGCGCGGGCCTTGCGGCTGCGGGTGCCGCAGGGGGACGATGCGGTGTACGCCTTTGCCGACCGCTGGGCGGGTCCGCAGCGGCAAGATCTGGCCAGCGAGGTGGGCGACTTCATCGTGCTGCGCGGCGATGGCTACTGGGCTTATCAGCTGGCCGTGGTGGTCGACGATGGCGCGCAGGGCATCACGCAGGTGGTACGCGGCGCGGACTTGCTCGATTCCACGCCGCGCCAGCTGTACTTGCAGGATGTGCTGGGGCTGCCGCATCCGGGCTTCCTGCACGTGCCTGTCGTCACGAACGACAGCGGCGAAAAGCTGTCCAAGCAGACGGGCGCCCTCGCCTTCGATACGGCAAGCAATGCTGCCGACCTCCTGGCGTCGGCACTGCGGCCAGCCGCCCGCTTCCTCGGCCTCGACGTGCGCGCCGACAAGGTGGAAGATTTCTGGCGGCAAGCCATTCCCGCCTGGGCACAGCGGCTGGCGCAACTTCCCGAACGCCCATAAAAAAACCCGCCGCGGCGCGAACCGGGCGGGTAGCAATGCAGGCGCCAGCCGCAAGGGCCAGCGCCTGGTATCAGGCAATTAGAAGTTGCCCTTGAACTGCACACCAAACTGACGTGGCTCATTGATGAAGCCCGTGCGGTTGTTGAAGTCGATGGCGCCCGTGATGCGCTGGGTGTCGGTGATGTTGCGGCCAAAAGCGGCCACTTCATACTTGCCAGCATCCCAGGTGTAGCCCACGCGCAAACCACCTTCGACCATCGGCTTGCCGGTGAACTCGGTTGCTTCATACAGGAAGAAGTTGATCTTGCTGCGGTAAGCCCAGTCCGTGAAGACGAAGAATTCGCCGTTTTCCATCGGGATCGAATAACGGCCCGTGGCGGTGATCGTCCACTTCGGCGCTTGCGGCAATGGATTGCCGTCGATGATGGCACGGTTGCCAGTGGTCAGCGGATCGGTCACGGTGCAACGCGTTTGGGCGCAGGTGGCGATCGACAGGCTCGGATCCTTGATTTCCGTGAAGTTGTAGCTGCCGCCCAGGGACATCTTCAGGCTAGGCGTGACAAAACCTTCCAGTTCCAATTCCGCGCCACGGCCATTCGTCTTGGCTGCATTGATCAGGCGCGTGATGTTCGACGTACCGCCAACGACCGTCAACTGCTGGTTTTTCACCTGGTAGTCATACACACTGAACGCTACGCGGGCGCGGCGGTTGAACAGGTCAGCCTTGATGCCCGCTTCGAACGAAGTGATGGTTTCCGCATCAGCCACGGTGACAGGCACGCTGGTGCTGGCTGGCGCGATACTTGGCGCGCGGAAACCGGTGGCGATACGGCCGTAGAAGTTCACGTCCTTGTTGTACTTGTAGGTACCGCTCAGGTCCCAGTTGACCTTGGCTTTGCTGACATCGGCGCTGGTCGGGTTGACCTGCACGATGTTGGTCGCTTCCACCGTGTTGAAATCCTTCTTGTCCTTGGTGTAGCGCAAACCGGCGCGCAGCATGAAGTCATCGTTGACGGCGTAGTTGACGGAACCAAACGTTGCCCAGGCCGAGTTCTTCTGGCGGCTGGCCAGGTGCGTGCTCAGCACATGTGTGTTGGTATCGAAGTTGTCGGTGAAACCGTTGGCGTTTTCATTGAAGTAATACACGCCGGCTTGCCAGTTGAGCGGGCCGGCATTCTTCGATTCGGCGCGGAACTCTTGCGAGTATTGTTTCACGCTGGTGATGCCGCCAGCCGTTTCAACCTGGAAAGGAATGAAGTTGGGGCTGGTCGGACCAAGTCCGTTCGGTGCGCCGCCATCGATGTCGCCATGCGACACGTAATTGCCGACCTGTTCAAAGCCGGTGATCGAGTACAGCTTGACGCCGTCCAGGTCCCAGCTCAAGCGGGCGCTGGCGCCGTTGGTGCGCAGGCGCTGGAAGTTCGGTGCGTTCGTGAACGACTTGTTCGGATCGAAGCCGTCGACGATATCGTTTGTGCCCTGCTTGATCATGTTGGCGTAGAAGACGCGCGCGCTGCCCGTGGTGTTGCGCTGGTGCACATTGAACAGGGCATTGAACATGGTGTTCGGTGCGTACAGCAATTGCACGCGTTCGGCGTGTTCGTTGTAGCCATCCAGCGCGTTTTTCTGGCCCGTAAACGTATTGTCGACGTAATCGTCGCGGTGCTGGCGCAGGGTCGAAAAGCGCATCGCCCATTCTTTGCTCAGCGGCACGTTGACGGCGCCGTCGAAGTTGGTGGTGTTGTGCGTGGCGGCGGAAACGTTGTAATAGCCTTCAACCTTATCCAGGTTCGGCTTGACGGATTCGAACTTGACCACGCCGGCAGGTGTATTGCGGCCGAACAAGGTGCCTTGCGGGCCGCGCAGCACTTCCACGCCAGCCACGTCGAAAATCGGATAGCCCTTGAGGATAGGATTTTCTTGCACGACATCGTCGTAAATCAGGGAAACAGGTTGCGATGCAAAGATGTTGAAGTCGGTATTGCCGTAGCCGCGGATGTAGAAGCGGGGGAAGGTGCGGCCATTCGACGATTCCACGTTCAGGCTCGGCACTTTGCCGGCCAGCACGCGGATATCCTGACCGCTGGAAACCAGCACGTCGAGCTTTTCATCACGCAGCAGCGACACGGAGACGGGCACGTCGCGGATATTTTCCTTGCGGCGCTGCGCCGTCACGGTCACGGTTTCCAGCTGGCTGGCGGCAGGGGTCGTATCAGCAGCGACTTCATCAGCGTAAGCCGAGCCGATAGGCAAGGCAGCGGACAGTGCCAGCATAGCAGCGCTTTTGGCGCACAAACGCTTGTGCATCTTGGACATCTTGATCATGTTGTTTCCCAGAAGTTTAAAAAAGAATTGCGAAATCTGTCGTCCAACCTGTCTCCGGCTTATGTACGGCGCTGGATGATCGTTTGCACCATCACAGTGCAGCAGCGCGAGCGGATGTCTCTCCACTCCTGGCGTCACTGGCTCTGCCCTGGCTGTCGTCCGAGCTGACAGCGGTTCTGACCGCATCCCTGGGATGTCTGATGAACACCAACTTTTGAGTAAGGCGCCAATTTAATTCAAGCGCCTTATGCGCTGCAAGAATATTGTTATGTAAAATATTCATTCATCAACATAATGGGCCGACTAGTGGTTATTCAGCCACAATAGCGCCCTTGCCTTGCTATTTCCTTGCTATTTCCCCCGATCACTTGCTGCATGGCGCAATTTTTTTGCCAGGCCCCGCAAAGCGGAATTGACGTCCTGCAAGACAGCCCCGAGGGTAAAAAAGTTGTAATATCCCAAGACTTGAGCTGCCATGCCGCCCCATTCCAGTGCGGCGGCAGCTCCCTGCACCATAGTCGATAGCCTCCATGCCAGAACCCAGCCAGCCCAGCAACACCGTCCCATCCTCCACCGTCGCAGCCCAGGCGGCGCATCTGCTGCTGAGCGCCCATTGCGACATTGTCTGGAGCACGAAAACCTTCGGCCAGTTCGATGCCGACCAGCAGTCCTGGCGCGCCTTCACGGGCCAGACCGAAGCCGAACTGCTGGGTCGCGGCTGGGTCAATGCCCTGCATCCGGACGATCGCAACTTGCCTTACGTCATGCCCTCGCATCTGACGACCGTGTTCGAAGCGGAATACCGGCTGCGCCACGTCAGCGGCACCTACCGCAATATGCTCGTGCGCATGCTGCCTGTGCTGGCGCCAGATGGCAGCATTCTTGAATGGCTGGGCTCACATTGCGACGTGACGCAGCAACGGCAGACGGAACAGCGGCTGCGGCTGGCCATGCAGGGCGGACGCATGGGTACCTGGGAGATCGATCTGGGCAGCGGCAGCATGGCCGGCTCCGATGCCTTCAAGGCCAATCTGGGCTTGCCGCCTGACAGCCACATCGACTACGCGCAGCTGACGGGCGCCATGCTCGACGGTGACCTGCAGCACTGGCAGGCGGTGGTGCATGCAGCCATCGCCAGCGCCAGCGATTTCGAAATCGATATCCGCGTGCGCTGGCCCAATGGCGCACTGCACTGGGCGCACATGCGCGGCACCTGCGCCAGCGACGGCGCCGGTAACGTGATCGCCCTGTCCGGCATCTCGCTCGACCTGACGGCCAGCAAGCAGAACGAGGAAACCCTGCGCCTGACCCTGGCGGCCGGCGAAGTGGCCACCTGGAACTGGGACATCGTTGCCGACAGGGTCACGGCCGACAGCAATATGGCGCGTTTGTTCCCCATCAACGCCGATGCGGCCACGGCGGCGCCTCTGGCGCGCTACCTGGACCTCATTCATCCCGACGACCGCGAGCAAGTCAGCGCGCAGATTGCCCAGGCGTTGCAGGCGCACACGCCGTTCGAAGCCAGCTACCGCGTCGGCGCCGGCGATGGCCAGTACCGCTCGGTCATCGCGCGCGGCCGCGCGGAATACGCGCCCGATGGCACGCCCTTGCAACTTCCCGGCGTCCTGCTCGATATCACGCGCCAGAAACAGGTGGAAGATGCATTGCGTCGCAGCGAGGAACGCTACCGCACGCTGATCGACCTGATGGACCAGGCCTTTTGCGTGATCGAAATGCTGTACGACGAGCAAGGCCGCCCCATCGATTTCCGCTACCTGGAAGGCAACCCCGCCTTCGTTAAGCAGTCGGGGCTGGACGATGCCATCGGCAAGACCATCCGCAGCTTCGTGCCCGACCACGACCAGCACTGGTTCGACCTGTACGACCAGGTCGTCAAGACTGGCGAGCCCGTGCGCTACGAAAACGAAGCCGTGGCCATGGAGCGCTGGTTCGAAGTCTTCGCCGCGCGCCTGGGCGGCCCCGGCAGCCGCCTGCTGACGGTGCTGTTCAGCGACATCAGCGAGCGCAAGCGCTCGGAGCAGCAATTGCGCCAGCTGGCCGACAACCTGTCCGAAATGGACCGGCGCAAGACGGAATTCCTCGCCACCCTGGCGCACGAACTGCGCAACCCGCTGGCGCCCATCCGCAACGGCTTGCAAATCATGCGCCTGGCCGCCGACAAGCCCGCCACCGTGGCGCGCGTGCGCGACGTGATGGAGCGGCAAGTCAATCAGATGGTGCATCTGGTCAATGATTTGCTGGACGTGGCACGCATCACGCGGGGCCAGATCGAACTCAAGCTGGAACGCGCGGACTTGAAAACCATTATCGCGGGCGCTGTGGAAACAAGCATGCCGCTGATCGAAGCGGGCCGCCACCAGTTGCAGGTGCAACTCGCTGAAGAGGCGCTGCCGCTTGAAGCCGACCCCACACGCCTGGCGCAAGTGCTGGGCAACCTGCTCAACAATGCCGCCAAGTACACGCCCTCCGGCGGCCATATCAGCTTGCACGCGCGGCGCGAGGGCAACCAGGCGCTGATCGAGGTGCAGGACAGCGGCGTCGGCATACCCGCCGAGTCGATCACGACCGTGTTTGACATGTTTACGCAAGTGGGGCAAAACATGGGCAGGGCTCAGGGCGGACTGGGCATCGGCCTGTCACTGGTGCGGCGCCTGGCCGAGCTGCATGGCGGCAGCGCCACGGCGGCCAGTCCCGGCGCCGGCCTGGGCAGCACCTTCAGTGTGCGCCTGCCACTGCTGGCGGTGGCGCCAGCCGCACCCACCGTAGTGGCCGTTCCCGTCGCACCGGCCTTGCCGGCCGGCACCGCCAGCGGCCCATACTTCCGCGTGCTGGTGGTCGATGACAATGTCGATGCGGCCGATACCCTCGCCGCCGTGCTCGGCATGATGGGCCATGCCACGCAAGTGGCCCACGACGGTGCGCAAGCCTTGGCGATGGCGCCGCACTTCTTGCCAGACGTCATCTTCCTCGATATTGGCTTGCCCGGCATGAACGGCTACGAGGTGGCACGCGCGCTGCGCCAGACACCGGTCGGCGACGCCGCCGTGCTCGTCGCATTGACGGGCTGGGGCGCAGAAAACGACCGCAGCCAATCGAGCGCTGCCGGCTTCGACCACCATTTGACCAAACCGGCCAGCCTGCTCGCCATCGGCGAATTGCTGGCCACCCTTTCCACTCCGAAAACACCTACAGACCCATGACTGAATCCTTGAACCACCTGAACCACGTCCGCCGCAACCTCTTGCTGGCCGGCGGAGCCGCCCTGCTGTGCCCGACACCGCTGCTGTTTGCCGCACCCGCCACCAGCATCGCTGCCGCCCAGACGCAACTGGCCGCGCTGGAACAAGCTGCGGGCGGACGCCTCGGCGTAGCCGCCTGGCGCCAGGGCAGCGAGCTGCGCGTCGCCTATCGCGCCGACGAACGCTTTCCCCTGGCCAGCACCTTCAAGGCGATGCTGGCGGCCGCCGTTCTGGCCCGCAGCGTCAGCCAGCCGGGCTTGCTGGATCAGCACGTGCGTTACGAGAAAAAAGAACTGGTCACGTATTCGCCAATAACGGAAAAGCATCTGGCCGACGGCATGAGCGTTGCTGACCTGTGCGCCGCCACCTTGCAGTACAGCGACAATAGCGCGGCCAATTTCCTGATGACACTCTTAGGCGGGCCGCAAGCCGTGACGGCATTTGCGCGCAGCATCGGCAATACGGTGTTCCAGCTGGAACGCTGGGAAACGGAATTGAATAGCGCCATCCCCGGCGAAGTGCGCGACACGGCCAGCCCTGCGTCGATGGCGCACAGTTTGCAACAATTGTTATTGGAAAATAGCTTGCCGGCACCGCAGCGCCAGCAGCTCGACGCCTGGATGCGCGGTAACACGACGGGCGACAAGCGCATCCGCGCCGGCGTACCGGCCGGCTGGAGCGTGGCTGATAAAACGGGCTCGGGCGCGTATGGCAGCGTCAACGATATCGGCGTGGCTTACCCGGCCAGCGGCGCGCCACTGGTGATCGCCGTGTACTACACGCGCGAACAGAAAAAAGCGGATACGAATCAGGACATCATCACGGCCGCCACGCGCATCGTGACGGCTGCGTTGGTCTGATTATTTCGGCAAGGCGGCCATGAAGCCCGCATACGTGGACCAGGCCGGGTCGGCCGCGCTGCGGATTTCAATCGGGAATTTCGGGCGCGACGCCAGCGCCGTGTTCAGGCGATTGAAAAACTCTTCGCCCGACTGCGTGTAATAAATCCATTCGCGCAAGTTTTCACCCGTCGATACCAGCGCCAGGGTGGCAAAGCCATCCGCTTCCACCACAGGTTCCAGCGCCGCTTCCAGCTCTTCCATATGCTCGCGCTCGTTCGGCGCGGGCATGCCCGTCTCGTCCTCGTAGCGCCAGGCGATGATGATGCGGTCCGGCTGCGACGACAGGTCCCAGTCGTCATGGAAGGCGTCGACATAGCGGTAAATGATGGCCATTTCGTCGCTATGCGTGACGATGGTGCCCCAGCTGCGGGCGGAAGTGGAATTCTGGTTCATGATTGCAACAGTCAAAAAAATAAATCGAGGGTGCGCAGCTTACAGCACCGGTGGGCAAGTCACATTCCACGCGTCATATTGGGCACCGCTCTTGCGCAGCCAGACGCGGGCGTAGCTGTCACGGTCGCTCTTGAACACCAGCGCATAACGCTCTTCGGCACGTGGTGCGGCGGCACCCACGTCGACGGCCGCCAGGGAAAACTTCAGCGCCCGCAATGGAGCGCATGCCGTATTGCCTGCCATTAATAATCGCGCCCGCTCCAGCAGCGGCTTCTGGTACAGCAACACGCCTTCCAGTTCCGCATCGGGGACGCGCTGCAGCATGCGCACGGGTTCAGCCACCGCGCGGCAGGTGCCACGGTCGAGCCAGGCGTAATACTCCATGCCCGCCTCCTGCCAGCGCGCCTGCTTGCCCTCGCCGTGCAGCACGAACTTGGTGCGCTGCGTCCGGCACAACGCACCATGGCCACGGTAGGGCGCCGTTTCCACGCTGCCCACCACTTCGCTGCCACGGCCCCCCACCACGGGCACGCTCTCGAACACAGTGCGCGCAGCAGGCTCGTCCGGATATTGCTGCGCATAAAATTCCAGCAAGGACGCGCGCTGCTGCGCATCCACCGCCACAGCCTCGGCGGCACTTGCAGAGAGGCACACGGCCGACACTACACACAGCGCCAAGGGGCGCACAATATATCTTGGCATGGATCCTGGCATGGCATTCCTTCAATCGGAGTTCAGGGGCGGGTATCGCCCAAGCGCAGATTATATAGTTACCAGGAAATGGTGGGCGGACGCGGCGTCAGGAGATGCGCATGCTGTCTTGCTAGGTGGCACGCTCGAATGCTTGCGCGTAGGCCGCCGATGGTGCGGACGGGGCGAGGCTGGCGCAAGCGGACAGCAACGCAACGGCAATACAGGACAGCAGGCGGCAAGCAGGCATGGGATCTTTCACAGGCATAAAAAATGGGGCGCAATCGCTGCGCCTCATTGTACAAGCTGCACATTTCCTCACGCCATCAGCGCTGGTAATTCTTGAAGAAATTCCAGCTGATCACGGTGGCGTCCGGGCCCAGTTCATCGCTGAACGGCCAGCCGGGAGGACCGCCGCTCCACGCATGGTTCATGCCCTCGACCGTGTACTTTTGCGCGATGACGGTGCCGTTGTGCAGGTACGTGTCGATGGAATAGCTGCGGCCGTACGGCACCGTCTGGCGCACGATGCTGTCGGCACGGTAGCGCACGCTGTCATTGTCGAGGCCATCGTCGCCGAAATCGCTGGTCTGCAGAAATTGCTCGATGGTTTGCTCGCCGTTGACGGGATTGACGACGATGTCGGAAGTGCCGTGGAACACCATCGTCGGCATCAGCCGGCGCGGCGAACCGGAGCAGCGCCAGGCATCCTTGCCGCGTACCTTCGGATCGAAGGAACTACCGTTGAAGAGGGAGTCGGCGGCCGTGAGCATGCCGATGGCGCCCTTGTACATGCCGCCCGAATGCACCATCACGGCAGCGAACACGTCCGAGTAACAGGCGGCCATGATGGAGGCCATGGCGCCGCCAGCCGAGATGCCTGTCACATAGACGCGGCTATCCTGCACCGCGTACTTGTTCTTGACTTTGTTCAAGATGCCCATCAGCACGGCCGGCTCGCCCGTGCCCCGCTCCTGGTTCAACGGCAACATGAAATTCCAGCAGCGCATGGGGTTGGCCGTGGCGTTCTGGCGCGGATAGACGACGATGAAATTCTCGCTGTCGGCCAGCTGGTTGTAGCGGCTGACGGCGGCCATGCTGTTGGGCTCGGAACCGCAGCCGTGCAGCATCAGCACCACGGGCAGCGGCGTGTTCGGATTGTAATTGCTCGGTAGCCAGACCTGGTATTCGCGCGAACCCCACAGGCTCGCGTACAGGCCGAAGTCCCACTGCCCAGCGGAAGCCGGCAGCGCGGCCAGCAAGCCGCAGGCGGCGATGATTGCAGATAACAAGTGACGCAGTTGCTGATTCAGATGTGCCATGCCAGTCTCCTGATTATTATTAACGACGAAAACAGCGACAACCAACCGGCTTGACGCCCGTCAAGCCGGCACTTCTACAACCTCTTAAAATTTGTAACCTGCCTTGGCGATGATCTGGCGTGGCGGACCATAGAAACCGTCGAGGATGAACACGGCCGGAATGTTGTAGCCATCCGTGCGGTAGCGCTTATTACCCAGGTTGCTGCCATGCAGGCTGAAGGTCCAGTTCTTCGGCGCTTCCCATACGACGCCAGCCGTCCAGATGCTGTAGCCGCCCTGCGCCAGGGTTTCGCTCAAGTCCGTGGTCGGATACACCTTGCTGCGGTAGCCATAGCCGACCATGCTGCGCAAGGCACCGCCGAACACGTCGCGGTCCGTGCGCGTCAGGTTCAAGCCCACTTGCCGGGCTGGCGTGTTGCTGAACTTTTGCGTATGCGCAATGTTCTTGCCCCCGCTCATGAACTCGTCGTAGCCAGCGTTCAGCAGGGCGAGGAAACCGTTGACTTCCCACTGGCGGTTTGGCCGCCACGAAAATTCGAACTCGGCCCCTTTCACGGTGGCCTTGCCCGCATTCGTAAAGTCGCCATAGAAGCCCGGCACGCCGCCCGGCTGCACATAGCTGGTGAAGACGGACAACTGGATATCCTTGTAGCGGTTGTAGAACAGGGCCACGTTGGCGTCAAACGTATCGTCCGGCGCAGCGTACTTCATGCCCACTTCCAGCGCGTCGAGTTTTTCATCCTTGTACGGCCGCGCGGAGTCCGGCACCACCAGGTTGTTGGCACGCACGTTGTAGCCGCCCGACTTGAAACCGCGCGACAGGTTGCTGTAGAAATTCGTCGTCTTTGACGCTTCATAGCGCACGGAGAGTTTCGGCGAAGTATTGCTGACCGACAAAGACTTGTCGAAGTCCGCCGCCGTCTGGATGGGCCGCGTAAAGCCCACGTCGGCAAAAGCGCGGTTGAGCACGATGGCGCGCTTTTCCTCGCGCGTATGGCGCAAGCCCGCATTGATGCTCCACACCTTGCCCAGCGGCCAGGTCCAGTCCGTGTACAGCGCCGTGCTGTCCGTCTCCACCGTGCTGACGGCGGCCGTGAACTGGCGTCCCAGGAAGTTGTTGTAGATGCCGCCGCCGGCCGTGCCTTCGAAGCGGTACAGGCCGATCACGCCGGCGCCGTAGTCGCCGCTGTACGAGGCCTGCAATTCCAGGCTCTTCTGCTCGTCGCGCGAGTCGCCGAACACGTCGGCGATGGGCAGCGGCAAGCCGTCGAAGTCGATGGTTTGCTCGGACGTGCTGCGCCGTTTGGCGCCGATCACTTTCACGGACCATTCGTTCGACAAGGTGTAGTTGGCCACCAGCGAGCCGCCCCGGTTGTGCGTGAAGTTGTTGCCAGGCATGCCGCTCTGGATGTCATACGCGTCCTTGCTGGCAGGCCGCTTGAGCGGGTCGAAAGCGCTCACCCCCATGCGCTGGAAGCCGCGCACGCCCGATTTGTCATCCGTGGCGTCCAGGCTCAGCACGACAGTCAAGGGTATGTCCTGCGGAAAGTAGCCGACGGACAGGCGCGCGGCCGTACTGTCCTGGTCGCTGACCTGCTCGCCATTGAAGGTGTTGCGCCCGAAACCATCGCGGTCCAGCTTGGCAGCCGCCAGGCGCGCGCGCCAGGTGCCCTTCTCGTTGGCCAGGTTGAAGGCGGCCTTGAAGTTGCGCTGGTTGTAATTACCGATGCCCACTTCCGCCGAAGCGCCGTTTTCCTTCGCCAAGGGTCGCGAGATGTACTTGATGGCGCCGCCGATGGTGTTCTTGCCGTACAGGGTGCCTTGCGGGCCGCGCAGCACTTCGATGCGCTGCACGTCGAACACGTCGAGCAGCGCGCCTTGCGGACGGGCCATGTAGACGTCGTCAAAATAAATGCCCACGCCCGGGTCCACGCCCCAGACGGGATCGGCCTGGCCCACGCCGCGAATGAAGGCCGTCAGGGTGGTGTTCGTGCCGCGCGAGGCGTACACGGTCAGGTTCGGCACGCGCTCCTGCAAGTCGGCCAGGTTCTGGATATTCGCCCGTTCCAGGGCCTTGGCGGAAAACGCCGTGACGGCCAGCGGCACGTCCTGCAGGCGCTCTTCGCGGCGACGGGCAGAGACCGTCACGGTTTCCATGCGTTCTTTCGCATCGCTGGCTTCCTGGGCACTGACAGCGATGGCAGGGCTGGTTTCCTGCGCCTGGGCCTGGGTGGCAAATGCGCCGGCAACGGCGAGGGCGGCGGGCAATAATTTCAATGCAAGTTTCATAGCGTCTCCAATGTCAGGCTTGCTTGCCACCAGGGAGGACGGCCGGATTCCAGGATCGCAAGACGTAACGGTACCCGCGCGCGTGAAGCGAGCACCTGCCCTGCGACGACTGAAGCCGGCCCTCTGCCCGTGCGGCGAGTGGCCTGTTTATTTTGAATGTGTAGTAAGGAAGGACTGCAACAAGGTATTCACACGCTGCGCCTGGTCCAGGGGCGTGGCGTGGCGCGAGTTCGCGATGATCTCGATCTCGCACTGCTGAAACTGTGCGGCAAAGGCCCGCTTGCTGGCGACGGGCGTGTAATCCTGGTCGGCCGCCATGATGAAGACGGGCATGGCCAAGGCGTCAAAATGAATGTCGATATCCCAGTGGAAAATGGCGTCCAGCGCGGCCAGATAGGCACGCTTGTCCATGCCCGCCATTTGCGTGGCGAAGCGCTCGACGAGGGTTTGCTGGACAGGATCGGGAAACAGTTTCTTGCCGATGATCTTGCCCATGGCTTTCAGGCCGAAAGTGGCGATCACTGTGCGGCGCAGCCAGTAGGCGAACAGCAGCGCAGCCGGTTTGCTGCCCTGAAACGGTTGGGAATTGATCAGGCATAAGCTGGCCACGCGGCCCGGAGCGCGGTTGGCCATTTCCAGGCCCACCATGCCGCCCAGGGAAAAGCCGACGATGTGCGCACGCGGCACGTCGAGCTGGTCCATCAAGTTGAAGAGATCGTTGGCGAAGTCACCGATCTGCCAGTCGCCGTTTGGCGCGGGACTGGCGCCATGGCCGCGCATATCGGGCACGATCAGGCGATAGCTGGTGCCGAGTGCATCGATCTGCGGGCGCCAGTCTTCGGCGCAGGAACCGAGGCCGTGCAGCAAGAAAATGGGCTCTGACCGCGCGGGATTGCCCTGCCCCGTACCGAGGTCGAGGTAATGCAATGGAACATCGGATGTCGTGTGACGCCGCATTCTGTCTCCTTGCTGTTGAACATGCTTTGTGTTCAGGTGCAGGAATCTATTTTCCTGCTGTTGGAAAACATAATACGGAATCCGAATTCCGATTTCAAGTTAAATCGCTAAATATCTCAAGTCAGGTAATTTAAAGCAACACGCACCAGCTCATCTTCCAGTGCCGCGCCCGACAAAAAGGACAGCGAGCCCGTCAAGGTATGCTGGTTCAGTATGCCCAGCAGCACGGGCGGCACCACCATCATCGCCTGCGTGGGGTTGGGGTGGCGGATGCTGGCCGACTTGCTGGCCAATACGGCGACCGTGCGTTGCGAAATCAAATGATTGATCTGGTGCACCCTGTCGCGAAATTGCGCATCCTGCGACGCGCGCGTGATCAAGGCCCGCAAGACACCGCTGCGTCCGCCATTCACGGCCACGAACATGGCCACCATGGCGCGGATGAAGTCTTCCAGGCTGCGCGCTTCCCACTGGCGCAACTCCGTCAGGGTCTCTACCTTTTCCACCATGTCGGAAAAAAAGCGCTGCAGCAGCAAACGGCTCAGGGTGTCCTTATCGCCCAGCAAGCGATAAAACGTGCCCACCGACGTTTCCGCCAGCCGGGCCAGGTCGGCCACGCCGATCTCATCGAAACGGTTTTCCGCCAGCAATTGTTCGCCCACCAGCAGCAGGCGCTCGAACGCCTGCTTGCTGCGCGCCTGGGTGGGCTCCGGTGGAACGATCATCTGCGGGAAGGGCATCGGAAAGGAAGGCATGCGGCGTCGGCGTCTTTGAATAGTGGAACCTAAGTTCCGTTATTGGAAGCTCCTATTGTAACGCGTGAGACGGCCGGTGGGGAGCGCCGCGTGGCGCCCTGGCGTGCGCTACCTGCCCTGCCACTCCATGTAGACGTCGGCGCGCTGGTAATGGGCGTCGCCGGCCGGCCGCGCCACGTGGGTAAAGCCGCTGCTTTCATACAGGCGGATGGCGGGCGCCAGCTTGCTGTTCGATTCCAGGAACAGCAGTTGCGCGCCGCTGGCCTCGAAGGCGTCGAAAGCCCGTTCGATCAGCCGGCGCGCGATGCCCAAACCCTGGCACTCAGGCGTGACGGCCATCTTCGACAGCTCGATGCTGGCGTCGCCGGCGCGAATCAGGGCGCAAGTGCCGACGATCTTGCCGTCCAGGCGCGCGAGGAAAATCTGCCCGCCGTCGTCGAGGATGGAACGTTGCGGATCGGACAGCACCTTGTCGTCCAACGCCTCGACATAAAAGTACCGTTCCAGCCATTCGATATTCAGGCGCTTGAAATCTGCCGCGTAGGGCGCCGCGTAATCGATGATCTCCACGGCGGCCCGCTCGCGCTGGCGCCGGCAGGCGGCGATCGTTTCGCCAAAGCCTTGCGCCTGCAAACGCGCTTCAGCCCGGTCCAGGCTGGCCATCAGTTGCGGCGTGCCGTGCTCGAACACGGCATCGACAGCCGCGCGCACATCGTCCCACAGGGGCGTCATGTTGCGCAGCAAGGCGTGCCCGGCGTCGGACAGCGCCAGCAGGCGGCGCCGTTCATCCTTGGCGTCCGGCATCTCCGTCACCACACCGGCATCGAGCAGTTTGCGCCCCAGCTGCACCACAACCGGATGCGTCTGGCCGAGCTGCGCGGCGAGGGCCGTGATCGCCGTCGGGCCGTTGTCGCGCAGCAGTAGCAACAAGGGGAAACAGCGCGACGTCAACTCGACGCCGGCCGCCAGATAGCTGGTATCGACGCCGGCATACAGTTGATCGGAAAGACGGCGCAGTCGGCTGGCCAGCATCAGGGAGCCGTAGGTTTGCAGGGTGGAGGACATGTTTGGCAAGATATATGTAAGTAGTTACGTACATCCTAACGCAAACCGGCTTTTCAGGTCAAGGGCCAGCGACCGCCCCTCAACAGGCCACGTCGATGTCAGAACACGCCAGCCTCGCCCGCATCAAAGGCTTCCTTCCACAGATGGTAGCCTTCCAGTTCGCTTTCATGAACAGGTTCATGGCCAATCAATGAATGCCCCTCCGCCGCGCCCGGACTGCGATTCGGAGCGTGGCCTATCCTGACCGTCCAGCTGCCGTCCAGCGCAGCGGCCTGCGCCTCCCCGGCCGTGCCGAACTCGTATTCACCGTATGCACAGCCGATGATCAGCAGGTAATCGTCCTCCGTTGCCACGATGTCCTTGCCACCCATGTAAATCGCCTCGCCGCGGCCGACCTCGACTGTATCTATCTTCAACACCTTGGAAACAGAAAACTTGCCGCCCTCGTCTTGGGAAAGCAGCAGATCTCCTTGCTTGAAAGGAAAAATTTTATAGTCGGGAGGGAAGAAATTTCCTGCAATCATGAGTACACCTTTCAGTTTATATTTACGTCAATCTTCATCGGCCAGCGCCGCTTGCAGCCTGGCCCGGAACACCGCCCCGGCCATCTCGCCCAAGGTCGGCCACACCTGCGTCAGCCAGCGCTTGCCCTCCTCGCTCACCTCCACATACGGCGCGTCGCGCGCGGCGCACGCCAGGCCGATCGCGATGACTTGCCCCGCATCTTCCAGGCCACCCGCGATCATGGCGTCGATGGGCAAGGCGATCAGCTCGGCGGTCAAATGCGGACGCAGCAGGCAGGCGGGCGCGATGATGGCGAACGATGCTTCCACATAATTCCAGCAATTGGTGGGCCAGTGAGCGGCTTGGACGGCGTCGAGGAAGGCCGCGTCGTTGATGGCATTCGGCTTGGCTTGCGCTTGCGCATAGAAAGCGGCTAGGGCGACGAGTTGTGGCGGGGAAGTCCAGGTGGGCATCAGTCATTGATCCAGGCATAGCCGCGCCAGGCTGGCGGCAATGGCGGACTGTAGCATGTTCAAGCGGCACGCTAAAACACGGCTGGCGCGGCATAATAATGCCCTTCGTCACTCCCGCCAGTCACACCGATGCCAACAGCCTTTGAACTCTGGAAAACCGAACTGCTTATCGTGGGCAACATCGTTCAGGATGGCGACAGCACCACACCGCCCGATGAAGCCCAGCGGCGCTTCCAGCGCTACTGCGCCATGCTCGATGCGCTGACGGGCAAGGAAGGCGCGCAATACGCGCTGGCCATCTTTCAATCCGTGCAAGCCGAACACGATTACGGCGCCTATCAGATAGCCAACCGCGCCGCCTGGCGCTACGGCGAGACGGCGTATTGCATGGCACTGCTGCATGAACTGCCGCGCCTGATCGCCACCTTGCCCGACTGGGCGGGCGAGCTTCTCGTCGGTATCGCCAATGGCGCCGGTACGCCCCACGCCTCGACCATCACCTGCTTCAACTCCCTGCTGGCCGGCGCGCCGCCCGCGCCTCAGGCGCTGATCGCGGCCTTTATTGCCGAGGAAGAAGACGATGGCTGGTTCGAGCATTGCCCTGGCGTGCTGGGCGCCATTGCCAGCGAACGCTACGCAGGCATCATGCCTGGCCACGCTGGCGCCCCCAGCTACCAGCTGTTCCTGCTGCCCGGCGAAGGCGGCGCCCTGCCCTGGCAAGCCGCGCTCGACTGGGCCGCGGCGCGCAGCGCCTGCCTGCCTACGCGCAGCGAACTGGCCTTGCTGCACGCCAACTTGCGCGACGCCTTCCCGGATGCCTGGTACTGGTCGTTGGAAGCGGACGCCATCCTGCCCCGCCTGGCATGGAGCCACGATTTCGATAACGGCACCCAATACAACTTTCGCAAAACCTACAGCGGCCGCGCCTGCGCCGTGCGCCGGGTCGAATTGGCGCCATCGGCGGCCGCACCCGTCCCATTGCGGCAGGGCGAGCGCTATGCCGGCCTGATTCTCGGCAAAGATGGCGCGCCCGACTACCATCTACTACTGCAGCCGGACAAGTTCGAGCAGGAGTACAACTCGTGGCAAGCCACATCAGACTGGGCCGCCAGCCTCGGTCACAGCCTGCCCAACCGGCGCGAGCAGACCTTGCTGTATGCGACATTGAAAGATGCATTCCGGCCAAACTGGCACTGGTCGAGCGAGCCGGGCGACATCGAGGACGAAGCGTGGTGCAAGGACTTTGACACGGGCGTCGCCTATCAGACTTTGCGCGAGTTCGACGGCTACGCGCTCTGCGTGCGCCGGGTGCTTGTATAGTGCGCATTTGCTCACGCGAACTGCCCCATCAAGGAAACCATGCTGTTATCACTCGACGATCCGATCTGGCCCACCCTGGAAGGCGGCTACCGCATGCCCTACGACGTGGCCGAGGCGCTCAAGGCCATGCAGGCGGGCGAAGACGTCTGGCATGAGCTGTGGGAAGAGCTGCACCACCAGGGCGACGTGGGCGTCGCCTCGTATGCGGCCGTGCCCCAGCTCGTCGCCATGCTGGGTGGTGCCGACTCGCGCGAGGAAGATTTCTATGCGCTCATCGCCTTGATCGAACTGGAGCGCCACCGCCCGCACAATCCGCCCCTGCCGGACTGGCTGGCCGATAGCTACCAGGCAGCCTGGACGCAGCTGCCCGCCATCGCCGCACGCGACTTGCAGGGCCAGCTTGACTCCGACATGCTGGAATCCGTGTTCGCCGTGCTGGCCCTTGCCAAGGGCAAGCTGCGGCTGGGCGCCCTGCTGCTGCAGATGGATTCCTCCGAAGCGGACGAGTGGCTGGAAGAGCGTCTCGGCTGGTCCGAGGTCTACGGAGATAACGCGTAAAGACTGGAAATAACCTAGAAACGCTCGTCGCGCAGCGCCGGCAGCACCAGTTCGCGCACGAACGAGGCATTCGACAGGTTCAGCAACATGCGCACGACGGCAACGACGTCATGCACAGGGATCAGCTCGCCCTCGCCCCGCGCGGCGGCGTCCGCCAGCGGCACGGACAAGCCATCATAAGTATTCAGATAGCCCAGCTGCAGCGCCGTCACGGCCAGTCCCTGCGCACGGAAGCCTTCACGCAAGGCATCGGCGATGCCGTTCAGGGCGAATTTCGAGGCGCTGAACGTCACTTCCGGGCGGCCGCTCTGGCGCAGCCCGGACGTCGACCCCGTGAGTATCAGCTGCGGCTTGCTGCTGGCCAGCAAGCGGGGCACCAGGCGCTTGAGCAGCAAAATGGTCGCAGTGATGTTGGTATTGACCATGTCGACGATGGCGTCGTCCGCATCGCCAAGGAAAGCGTAGTCGTCGCTAAACGCTTTTTCTTCCCACACACCCAGGTTGTAGATCACCGCATCCAGCGCGGCAGGCGCCTCGCGCGCAATGCGTTCGACGGCCTCGGCGGGTGTGGCCAGGTCCGCCGCGATCCATTGCAGCTGCGTGCCCTGGCCAGCGGGCAAGTCGGCAGGTTGCTGGCGCGATACGCCGATGACGGCATATCCGTCAGCGAGCAAACCGTCTACCAGCGCGCGCCCCAGGCCCCGGCTCGCGCCCACGATCATGATGTGCATACTGTGTCCTTTCCAATGAAGTCAACGCTGATGATAGCGACGTTGTATTAAGCACAGCTGAGGCGGCTCCCCATCCTCCCCCGCGTTTACTCACGCGACGGAAATGCGTATGCTAGGTCTGGCAATCTCCGATAACACACAAGAACGAGACACATGCCTACCTCCAACTCCGCCGCAATCAACGCCGCAAGCCGTCCCCTCACCCAACAAGACTATAAGACCCTGTCGCTGGCCGCCCTGGGCGGCGCGCTGGAATTCTACGATTTCATCATCTTCGTCTTCTTCGCCAACGCCATCGGCCAGCTGTTCTTCCCGCCGGAAATGCCGGAATGGCTGCGTTTGCTGCAAACCTTCGGCATCTTCGCCGCCGGCTACGTCGTGCGTCCGCTGGGCGGCATCGTCATGGCCCACTTCGGCGACTTGCTTGGCCGCAAGCGCATGTTCACCCTGTCCATCCTGATGATGGCCGTGCCGACTCTGCTGATCGGCCTGCTGCCCACCTACGCCACCATCGGCCTGGCCGCCCCGCTGCTGCTGCTGTTGATGCGCGTATTCCAGGGCGCGGCCGTGGGTGGCGAAGTGCCGGGCGCCTGGGTATTTGTGTCCGAGCACGTGCCCAGCCGATTCACGGGCTTTGCCTGCGGCGTGCTGACGGCTGGCCTGACTGTCGGTATTTTGTTGGGTTCGCTCGTGGCGACGGGCCTCAACACCGTCTACACGCCGGCAGAAATCACCGATGGCGCCTGGCGCTATCCGTTCTTGCTGGGCGGTATCTTCGGTTTCGGCGCCATGTATTTGCGCCGCTGGCTGCATGAAACCCCCGTCTTCGCGGAAATGCAGCAGCGCAAGGCCCTGGCGACGGAAATGCCATTGAAATCCGTGCTGCGCAGCCACCGCGGCGCAGTCGTCGTGTCGATGCTGCTGACCTGGATGCTGTCGGCCGGCATCGTCGTCGTCATTTTGATGACGCCTGCCCTGCTGCAAAAAATCCACCACATCGCGCCGCGCACCACTCTGGTGGCCAATACTGTGGCGACACTCTGCCTGGCCTTCGGCTGCATCATCGCCGGCATGCTGGCCGACCGCCTGGGCGGCAAGCGCGTGATCTTCGTCGGCTCCGTGCTGCTGGCCATTTCCACGTATATCTTCTACACCACCGTCGGCACCCGCCCCGACCTGCTGCTGCCCCTGTACGCCATGACGGGCCTGTTCGTCGGCGTCGTCGGCGCCGTGCCCTACGTACTGGTGCAAGCGTTTCCCGCCCAGGTGCGCTTCTCGGGACTGTCATTTTCCTACAACTTGTCGTACGCGATTTTCGGCGGCCTGACGCCAGTGGTCGTGACCCTGATGCTGAAGAACAACGTGCTGGGCCCAGCTTATTACGTGATCGGCGTGTGCGTGGTGGGCATGCTGACGGCACTGTTTATCAAGGATCAACGGCAGACAGTAGGCCGTTAAATCAGCCACCTGCCGGCCAAGCCATCTTCGGGTGGCTTTTTTTTTCGCCCCGATTTGTCGCGCTGCACCAAATTCTGAAAAAGCATTTCACATCGCGGAATTTCAAACAAGAGACTCAGCCATGAGTGCTCTCACTTTTTGAAAATTCATTCCACATCCTGAAAAATTATAATTAAACCCTTGAAAAACAAGGATTAAATTTAAGTTATATGTCTTATATAAGACTTGAACATCGACGCCAATCGGCCTACTATTTAGTCATGCAGTTCGCATCGACAAAGCGGCGCACTCGACGATTTTCTCAAACTTAGTTTTTCTTTAGGAGATACACATGTCCCAATATCAAGACGACATCAAGGCTGTTGCCGGTTTGAAAGAGCAACAAGGTAGCGCATGGAACGCCATCAATCCCGAGTCCGCCGCCCGCATGCGCGCCCAGAACAAATTCAAGACCGGCCTGGACATCGCCCGCTACACGGCCAAGATCATGCGCAACGACATGGCTGCCTACGATGCGGACCCATCCAAATACACCCAGTCGCTCGGTTGCTGGCATGGTTTCATCGGTCAACAGAAGATGATCTCGATCAAGAAGCACTTCAACAGCACCGACCGCCGCTACCTCTACCTGTCCGGCTGGATGGTCGCCGCCCTGCGCTCCGAGTTCGGCCCGCTGCCAGACCAGTCGATGCATGAGAAAACCGCCGTCACCAGCTTGATCCGCGAGCTGTACACTTTCCTGCGCCAGGCCGATGCCCGCGAACTGGGCGGCCTGTTCCGCCAACTGGACGCGGCCCAAGGCGCTGAAAAACAAGCGATCCAGGCCAAGATCGACGGCCACGTCACCCACGTCGTGCCCATCATCGCCGACATCGACGCCGGTTTCGGCAATGCCGAAGCGACCTACTTGCTGGCGAAACAGTTCATCGAAGCGGGCGCTTGCTGCATCCAGATCGAAAACCAGGTATCCGACGAGAAACAATGCGGCCACCAAGACGGTAAAGTCACGGTGCCGCACGAAGACTTCCTGGCCAAGATCCGCGCCATCCGCTACGCTTTCCTGGAACTGGGCGTGGACGACGGCATCATCGTCGCCCGCACCGATTCGCTGGGCGCCGGCCTGACCAAGCAAATCGCCGTGACCAATGAACCAGGCGACCTGGGCGACCAATACAATTCCTTCCTCGACTGCGAAGAAGTGTCGGCCGACGCGCTGGGCAATGGCGACGTCATCCTCAAGCGCGAAGGCAAGCTGCTGCGTCCAAAACGCCTGCCGAGCAACCTGTTCCAGTTCCGCGCCGGTTCCGGCGAAGAGCGTTGCGTGCTCGACTGCATCACCTCGCTGCAAAACGGCGCCGACCTGCTGTGGATCGAAACGGAAAAACCGCATATCGCGCAAATCGGCGGCATGGTCAGCGAAATCCGCAAGGTCATCCCGAACGCCAAGCTGGTGTACAACAACAGCCCATCGTTCAACTGGACCCTGAACTTCCGCCAGCAGGTGTATGACATCATGAAGGCCGACGGCAAGGACGTGTCCGCCTACGAACGCGCCCAGCTGATGAGCGTGGAATACGACCAGACGGAACTGGCGATCACGGCCGACGAGAAAATCCGCACCTTCCAGGCCGACTCGGCCCGCGAAGCCGGCATCTTCCACCACCTGATCACCCTGCCGACCTACCACACGGCCGCCTTGTCGACCGACAACCTGGCCAAGGAATACTTCGGCGACCAAGGCATGCTGGGCTACGTGGCCGGCGTGCAGCGCAAGGAAATCCGCCAGGGCATCGCCTGCGTGAAACATCAAAACATGTCCGGCTCGGACATCGGCGACGATCACAAGGATTACTTCAGCGGCGAAGCGGCGTTGAAGGCGGCAGGTAAAGACAACACCATGAATCAGTTCTAAGCTTTGATTTGCTTGCAGGATGAAAAAACCCGCTTCGGCGGGTTTTTTTGCGTCTGCGCGTTGCGTAGCGTCGGACCTGGAATACGCACTTATACACATTCTGTGTATGCTTGCAGAGAGCAGCACTTCTCCTCCGCGTTGCAGAATTCGACAAATAGTGCATGAGGGAACAGTCATGAATATTCCCGTTGTCATTTTTAAAGATGCCGGTAGTGTGTACGGTGTGAACGTCCCCGACATCAAAGGCGTCTACTCGTGGGGCGATAGCGTGGAAGACGCGCTCAACAACGTCCGGGCAGCCATCACCAGCCACATCGAAACGCTGCTGGAGCTGGGCGAGCCAGTGGAGATCACGCAGAGCAAGATTGAAACCCTGCACGCAAATCCTGAGCATGCGGGCGGCATCTGGGCATTGGTCCATCTCGACCTTGAAAAACTCTATAGCAAGCCCGAACGCATCAACATCAGCCTGCCACGCTTTGTGTTGAGCAAGATCGACCGCTATGCGGCAGCGAGGCACGAGACGCGCAGCGGCTTGCTGTCGCGTGCGGCGCTCAGCTTGATCGAGGCCGAAGCCAAGGGCGGTGGTGCGCGGTGATGCCAAAATGACTTAACGGCAGTCGATATCGATCTCGTTCTGCCCAGCTTTGCTGCCTTTCCTGTAGGTGAATTCGCACAGGCTGACACTGTCGTCCATTCTTCTCGACAGTGTGACTTCGCCATGCACGCCGTAACGGCATTGCAGCCACTTGCCTTCTGGATAGCTGCCTTCCAGACGGTAGCTGAGCGTCGCGTGCCCTTTCTTCTTGCGCTCCGCGCTGGGCACGAGCTGCCCCCTGCGCTCCGGTGCACCATCGATAGGCGCTGCCGCACGCAGGTAGAGCGGACTGTCGATATACGGTGTCCAGCCAGCTGGCACGGTATTCAGGCTGATCGACGTCTCGGGAACGCTCTCCGGGCAAGCATAAGAAGCAGCCACGGCAGCCTGCACGAACACAGGGCAAATACAGCAGGCGGCGACGGTCAATAGACGTTTATGTTGCATGGATGCTCCTCTATTCGATGACGAAAAAAGCATCGGCATTGTTGCTGGGATCGATATGCAAGCCATTCGTGTACTGGCCTTTGGAACGCAAGGTTCGCGAGGTCACGACGCCCGGGCGCTTGCCCGTCCACTGGTCCATGACGAGGATACCGTCCAGCGCCTGCCCCATATACAGGGCCGCGTGATTGCCTTGTTGATGATTCGCATACTTCCCGTTGATAAACGTGGCAATGGCCGTGCCCTTGCGCAGCAGCCGATTTCCCAGCACTGCTTCCCCCTGCTTCCAGGCCAACGTGGCAGGCGCACCCGCGTAATGGCGGACCAGCGCAACGCATTGATGATTGCCGACCATGGTGGTTTTTTCTAGGACGTCGACTTTGGTGTAAGCGTAGGATATGGGGGTTCTCCATGGCTTTGTGGGAGAGAGGCTTACGATACATGTGGGAAACTGTGCGAGGTTTGAGGAGCGGCTAAATTTGAGGGGATGAGTTGGTTATTTCGTGTGATGGGTAAATAAGCTCTGAGACAAGCTCGTCATTCAAAGTGACACAAATTTATGCAGAAACGGCATCTGAATAACGCGGCAGGAAACAAGATTAAGCAGATATTGTTAGGTAATACGTTAGATAAACAGCTGAGGTTGTATCGGAATGGCAGACGTATCACCATGTACGCCGTCGCTGCATTACAGCCACTTCCTGCATTTCCTCTATTTGCCGATGGCAGAGCCTTAAAAAATTCTTGATCATTTATTTTTCCGCAAAGTTCGCTCTGGCGCAGCCGAAGATAGGCCGCGCCGGAAAGTGTCCAAGATTTTTCACGAAACTTCACATGAAATATCGGCTTGGCCGCCCTTGATTGGGTCTCGTCCTTCAAGATATGATGACAAAAAAATTAATTTTGGGAAATTTACACAATACACCGACATTTCGCTCCCGCACTTCAAAAGCTAAAGCGAAATAATTTGCAACCGAGCGAGAGACGCTCAATAAGAAACACTTAATACAAAGGATTTTCAAGCATGGCAAATGATTTGGACGAAGTAACTGGCCCGATAAATGAGCAGGGGCGCGACATCAACGTCATCAGCAAGCAGATTTCCGTCCAAGTCGGCACCGGGTCGCTCATATTTGAAATCGCCCTGTGGGCGGTCTTTCCGCTGATCGGAGGCTTGGCGCTGCTGACCGGTGCGTTGCCGCAAACGTACAGCTTGGCACTCCTGGTGCTGGGGGCACTGCCAGGCCTGGTCTTCCTGTTCATGAAGATCTCCGCCCTGGCGTATCTGCGCAAGCTGCAGCAGAAAATCCAGGCCGATGCGTCACAGATCGACAATTACCTGGAACAGCGCGTCGTCGTCCTGAACAACGTGGTTGGCCTGGTCGCAAAAGCGATCGACCTCGACAAGGACGTGATGAAGTCAGTAGCGGCTTACCGAAGCGGACAGAACGCCGATGCCGAACGCAATCAGGCATCCCAGAAAATCGACGGGATTTTTTCCCGCATCAGCCTGGCGTGCGAAGCCTATCCGGATCTGAAGGCACAAGCCGTCATCGCCGATGCCATGCGCCAGAACAGTTATCTGCAAAAGGAAGTGACCGCCGCGCGCACGCTGTATAACGATACCGTCGGCATGTGGAACCAGGACGTCTTTGCCTGGCCGACCAAGCAAATCGTTGCGGCGCGCCAAGGTTATACCACGCGCATTCCTTTCACTGCCTCTGCCGAAACCAAAGCTGCCGCCCGGAGCGTCTTCTTTTGATCAACGACGTCCATGAACCATTGGAGCAGTATTCTTTCCATTTCAAAAATGCTCACGCCAGCAATACGTCAGACTTTTTCGAAGACCTCGTGCGCCAGTCCGGCGTGGACGAGAACGCCAACATCACGACGGTGCAGGAACTACGCGTGCTCGAAAAGCAGGCCGCGGGCGCCGGTTCCAGCAACAAATGGTGGCGTATCCTGCGCGGCGCCAGCATCGTGGCCGCGCTACTGGCGGCACTCTATATCTACGCCTATCACGCATGGCCATGGCTCGTAGTCCCGGCGATTGCGCTTGCCGTTGCGATTCATACGCTCAACCGCATCATCAACGATTCCGACGCGCAGTTAAAGCGGCTGCAGGAAGCCTGCGAAGAAAAGCGTGCCGTGGCCTGGGGCCAGATGGTGCCGCTGAACCGCCTGTACGACTGGGATATCGTGGCGAAGCTGATGCAACAAACAGTGCCTCGCATCGCATTCGACCCGTATTTCAGCAACGGCCGCATGGAAGAGCTGCGCAACAGCTTTGGCTGGTATGGCAATCTTGGTGAGAACCACTCGATCGAGTTCTCGCACAGCGGCGTACTGAACGGCAATCCATTCATTCTTGCACGCACCTTGTCACACTCGATGGGCAGCAAGACATACCATGGCTCGCTGGCTATCAGCTGGACGGAACAGTACCGCAATTCGCAAGGCAAATCGGAAACCAGAACCCGCCACGAAACTCTGCGGGCATCGATCGAGCGTCCGCTGCCCGAGTACGAAAACCAGACGTTTATCGTCTACGGCAACGAAGCGGCGCCGGATCTCGTGTTCAGCCGTCACCCGTCAAAACTTTCCAGCCTGGAGGACGGCTTCTTCGACAAATGGCGGAAGAATCGCGCCATCAAGAAGCTGGAAGAAAAGTCCCGCGATGTCGACGAGGGGCATACTTTTACGGTGATGGCCAACCGCGAATTCGACGCCTTGTTCGATGCCACGGACCGCAACCATGAAGTACAGTTCCGGCTGTTGTTCACGCCGTTGGCGCAACAGGAAATGCTCAAGCTGCTCAAGGATAGTCAAACAGGTTTTGGCGACACATTCGTATTCGAAAAAACCCGCATGATCAACGTCCTGGAATCGGGACATATGCGCGCTACCGATATCAGCGGCGCCCCAGAGAAATTTTTTGCCTACGAACTCGCCCAGGCACGCATGTTTTTCAACGCCTATCACAACGATTTCTTCAAGTCGTTCTACTTTGGGATCGCCCCGCTGCTTGCCATCCCATTGTACCAACAGCATCGGCAGCACTCGGACATCTATAAAGACACGTATTCGCACAAACCCTGTTTCTGGGAGCATGAAGCGATTGCCAATTACCACGGCGAGGCGATGTTCAAGCATCCCGAGTGCGTCACGCGAAGTATCCTGAAGACCTCCATGCAACAAGAGGCCGACGGATCGCAGAAAGTGCAGGTAACGGCCAGCGGCTTCCGAAGCGTCGGGCGAACCCATTACGTCTCAGTGAGAGGCGGAGATGGCCGCTCCCATCAAGTTCCAGTGCATTGGGACGAGTACTTCGAGGTCGAAAATAGCGCCAACATGCTGGTAAAGGAAACGGCTTCGCCAGGCAACACTGCTGCGGATGATGTCGCGTTGCCGCAGGCGTTTTCACAGCGTGGCGTCGATGCCGAGAAGACTGTGCTTCGCCGCTCGATTGTTTCGGCGGTTTTGGCTGGTTAAGGCACCTTCGCGGATTACAGTGGCAGAAGTTGGCCGCTTCAGTATGAAATCACAAAGGAGCTCGTGGATTCACGGGCTTTTTTGCTTTGCGGGTGCCAGGGTCAGGTCCGCTATTTGGACACGGACTGATGCATGATGCGTTGGATACTGTAGAAGATTGCTCAGTCGAGGACTTGATTAGAACCACGAACGCACGCCGAGGACGTGCGTTCGTGGTTCTAACTGAGCAAGCTTCTGCAGTGCTCAATGTATCAGCCCGTGTCCAAATGGCGGATCTGACCCTGGCTCTCCGCATCAGCCCGTGTCCAAATGGCGGACCTGACCCCGCGTCGCAGCTGATGAGCGTGGAATATGACCAGACGGAACTGGCGATCACGGCCGACGAGAAAATCCGCACCTTCCAGGCCGACTCGGCCCGCGAAGCCGGCATCTTCCATCACCTGATCACCCTGCCGACCTACCACACGGCCGCCTTGTCGACCGACAACCTGGCCAAGTAATACTTCGGCGACCAGGGCATGCTGGGCTACGTGGCCGGCGTGCGGCGCAAGGAAATCCGCCAGGGCATCGCCTGCGTGAAACATCAAAACATGTCCGGCTCGGACATCGGCGACGATCACAAGGATTACTTCAGCGGCGAAGCGGCGTTGAAGGCGGCTGGCAAAGACAATACGATGAACCAGTTCTGAGATTTTGGTTTGGCTGTAGAGTGAAAAAACCCGCTTCGGCGGGTTTTTTTGCGTCTGCGCTGCGGGTAGGTGGCAGGTTCGTAGGTCGGGTTAGCGGAACGCGTAAGCCGACGTGCATGGCCAATTTCCGCTTTCCCCCCTCAAGTTGAGGTATAATTTCCGGAAACCCACTAGGAGTTACCTTGGCTAAATCTAAATTCGAACTAGTTCATTCCGACTCTTCCGCTCCCCGCGCCAAGGCACTCACCGAACCACTACTTGTTGAGGCGCGATTGCAAGAGTTGTCAGCGGACCTCGTCCTTACTCTGCTCTACAATGCAGTTCTGAGCGGACTTGGCGCTCGCAATGACACTACCCCCGCCTCCGCCGTCACTGCAGCCGGTCTGCAACAATGGTTAAAGACAGTTGAGGAGCTACGCTTTCAACTGAGCGAAAAACAGTGGCACATTCACAACGAACAAAACTGCCCTTTTATTAGTTCACCTGATCGCTCGATTTCCATTGTAGTAATGACAGGAAACAGTGAAACAGGTAAAAGAGGCTTTGAAGATCCGACTAACCAAGCAGAAAAAGGGGCTGTCGTTGAAAATTTTGTTCAATCTAATCAACTGGACTTGTTTAACCAGGAATCATTCAGATTGGTAAAAACAAACCAAAAAGAAACTCAAGTTTGGGCTTTTCTATATCACTACGATAAAGCATTGAATGAAGTTCGATTTGAGCTTTCGTATCCAACAGGATTCGGTAAGAAAAAAATCACCAAATGGGGCGAACGGCTTATTCTTGGCAGCATCCCCAACAACCCCGCAGATTTCACAATCCGCAATGATTCGCCCAATACTCCGGCCACTGTGGAAGTAGAACCAAAATCAGGTACATTTTAAAAAATAATTATGTCAGAAATAAACCCTTCGCAAATTACATTTGCCCGGGTTAGGAGACGCCTCACCAAGGCGCAATTAGCCAAGGATTTGAAAATTACCAGTCGCAGTATACAAAACTACGAAACTGGAACATCAACTCCAGACCCGGAAATATTAGAGAAGATGGCAAAATTGCTGAATTTTCCTCAGCAGTTTTTTTTCATTGAAGAAATGATGCCCACCATCGCAGAGCACGCGGCAAGTTTTCGTTCGCTCTCGAAAATGACGGACTCGATGAAAAACTGTGCGTTAAACGCGGGAGCGATCGCTTTCAAAATAAACGAGTGGATGGAAGAACGATTTAACTTACCGCAAGCTGATTTACCGGATTTAAGAGATCTTACTCCAGAAGAAGCTGCTGCTACATTACGCCGTATGTGGGGTTTAGGAAGCGCCCCAATCCCCAATATGATTCATCTGTTGGAGTCCAAGGGCATTCGCGTCTTTTCATTGGCAGAAGAAGCACGGGAGGTGGATGCTTTTTGTACTTGGTATGACTATAAGCCTTTCATCTTTCTAAATACGATGAAGTCAGCAGAACGCAGCCGTTTCGATGCGGCTCATGAGCTAGGTCATTTGGTACGCGACGTTTACAGCATGCAGCACGGAGATTCGCATAGCTCCGAAATGGAAAAGCAAGCTGATGCATTTGCAGCAGCATTTCTTATGCCAAAGGAAAGTGTAATTACCAATAGACCTCCGGCATTCACAGTTAATTATCTTATAAAAATTAAGCACTATTGGGGGGTGTCACTAGCAGCACTGGCATACCGCTACAACTCACTAAATCAAATTACAGAGTGGACATATCGAAATTTATGTGTCGAAATTGCAAGAAACGGTTACCGAACCAATGAACCTGAGCCAATGGAGCGGGAAAGCTCTCAATTACTAAGCAAAGTATTAGATTTTCTTCAAAGCCAAAAATTGGGCCGAGCTGAAATTGCCAAGCATCTTTACATTAGTGTAGATGAAATTAATGCACTGACATTTAAATTGACTCGACTATCGGTGGTTCCAGCAACAGTATCTTCTGAATTAATTTTAGGACAACGCCCCAATCTCCGACTGGTATGAGACATTCTAGTTATAGTATCTCGCTGTCGAGGGAGAGTTCTGGCGATTGCCAACACAAAGCCCCAAGCATAATGCCGATCAAAAAATTCAGTCGTGATAATTGGTTAGTTTTTTGACGAAAAAAAACTGCAAAATAGAAAATTAAATTTTCTTTCGGCAATATCATGCCCATTGACAAAATAACTATATTTAAGATTAAATCAGCCGCCAGCAACTTTTCAGACTTCCTTCGTGAAAAGAATCCTAAGCAAGTGGCTTTGGCGGTGCCCATTGGTTCTCCCTACACAGTGGAAGTCGTTATGGCATTCAAAAGCCATGAGAGTGAACCAAAAACTCATGACCAAATCCCTTGGTTGGTTTTTTAAATGATGGCTTGCCTGCTGCCGAAAAGTTCGCATTCAAGTCAGAGAATAAGTTTCCATCCGGGATACTTGCAGTCAAAATCATCGAAAACGGCGACAGTGATTTTTATGCTATCGTCTTCGGTCTTGCAGGTGAGAGCCATATTCTTCCGGACCAAGTAGTACGTGACTTCGGTATCCGAGTGGCAATGAATATTTGTGATGAGGAAAAGCTAAAACGTGTTCAAAGTACACGCCATGCCGAAGTTTCCACTCAGTCGGAACGTCAAGTAAGCGCCGGCAGTTCTTTCTCAGTTTTCGACATTGACGATGAAAAGGAATTTCTTCAGGTTATAGCCGGGGCATCCGGTGCCGGATTCGATTTTATTCAGTCCTTTACCGGGAAAGAAAGCATCTCAATCAAAGCCAGCAAAGACAACTCCGTCAAATGGGATAATTTGATTGACCGCGTTCGTGCTTTAGCTGCTGCTTACAAGCTAAGGAAATTCGAAACCTCCTTCCCGGGCTACGCAAGGTTTCATTACGAAACTGATAAAGAAATTATCGATGCCCTTGATGCGCAACTGTTTCAGTCCATATCAAAGCGAAATTTCAGCGCTGCGCACCTTGCTCCTCCAGAAGTAGTGGACTATGTAACCTGCGATTTCTCTTATGGACAAGAGGAATCTCGATTTGAGGATCTAACACTAAACGATTTAATCGAGTCAAGAAAAAGAAATTTCCGAGCAAAGGCCTCCATCGACAGTATAAAGACTATGAGGGTGAAACTCTGGAATGTCGATACAAATCAGGTCATGCGCTCTTGGAGCGCATATCGCTGTCTGGTGGCAGAGGGAAGCTACAAAGGTGACGTTTTCATACTTAGTAATGGCCAATGGAAAAAAGTATCCAAAGCGCTGCAGGATGAAATCGATGCTTATATCCCAACAGTGACGACTGGCGGTTGTGCTTACCTGCCGCAAGACGTCAACATCTGGAACGCAAAGGAAAACAAGAATCAGGAACACATTTTCAATGCACAGGCTACATTTGGCAATAATGATCTCTTCCTGCTAGACAAAGGAAAAATAAAAATTGGTGGTAAGCGAATTTATGAAGTGTGCGATCTGCTTCACAAAAACTGCGAACTGATCCAAGTCAAACGATTCCAAAACAGCTCCAGCTCAGTCAGCCACCTATTTCTGCAAGGACGCTTCTATGGCCAAGCTTTTTTGACCGATGAGCAGACTCGCATAGGATTACGCACGGCCATTGAAAACTCCTTAGGGCTGCTGTTGGCACAACCCTTCCTCGATATTGTGCCGATTAAGCGGGGCTTTCATCCAAAGAACTACAGCGTCATTTTTTGCCTGCTCTCAGAGAACGATATCGAATTAAAAGACTTGCCATTCATGGCACGTTATGAACTGATGCATAGCCATCGATTCATACGCGACACTCTTGGAATGAATTGCGCCGTTGTATTTCGCCGCATTAAAGTTGAAGAGAGAGTGAAGCCGGCGCTGGCAGCGAAACCCTAAAACACTAGGGGGCGCTAGGGTGCGGGGGTGCGAGGGTCAGTAAGGTGCGAGGATCAGGTCCAAGATTTGGACACGAACTGATGCATTGGGCGCCGTAAAGCTGGCTCAGTCGAAACCTAATTAGAACCACGAACGCGCGCCGCAGGCGCGGGGCCGCCGCGCAGCGGCAGCAGTTGGTCGATTCGGAGAGGGCCGGGCCGGCAGGCCTGACCCTTCGAATCCCCCGCGCAGGGCGCGCAGGCGCCCTGCTTCTCTCCGCGTACAGACGAAAAAAAAGCTACCCGAGGGTAGCTTTTTCTTTTTCGTCTGTGGCGGAGAGAGGGGGATTCGAACCCCCGATAGAGTATTACCCTATACACGCTTTCCAGGCGTGCGCCTTCAGCCGCTCAGCCATCTCTCCTGAAGGCAATGCGTGCGTCTTGCTTGCTCACATTGTGTACTGCATATCGCTTGTCGCGAAGCCGCAGATTATAGCAAAGATTCTACAGACTGCCAAAGTTATTTACCCTGGGGTAAAAGTTTGGCCAGGCCCGCCGGAAGGATGCGCCCCAGTGGTGCGCACGGCCCTTCCGGAGGGACTGGCCTGTCTATTAAGACGTTTCCTTCAACTGATCCAGGATGGCCGGATTTTCCAGGGTCGACACGTCTTGCGTGATCGTCTCGCCCTTGGCCAGCACGCGCAGCAGGCGGCGCATGATTTTGCCGGAGCGGGTTTTTGGCAGGTTGTCGCCGAAACGGATTTCCTTCGGTTTGGCGATCGGGCCGATTTCCTTGCCGACCCAGTTGCGCAGCTCCAGGGCCAGCTTCTTCGCTTCCTCGCCTGTCGGACGCGCTTGCTTGAGCACCACGAAGGCGCAGATCGATTCGCCTGTCGTGTCGTCCGGACGGCCCACCACGGCCGCCTCGGCCACCAGCGGGTTGGCCACCAGGGCCGATTCGATTTCCATCGTGCCCATGCGGTGGCCCGACACGTTCAACACGTCATCGATGCGGCCCGTGATGGTGAAGTAGCCCGTTTCCTTGTTGCGGATGGCGCCGTCGCCTGCCAGGTACATCTTGCCACCCAGTTCTTCCGGGAAATAGCTGGACTTGAAACGCTCGGGATTGTTCCAGATCGTGCGGATCATCGATGGCCATGGGCGCTTGACTACCAGGATGCCGCCCTGGCCGTTCGGCACGTCGTGGCCCGCTTCGTCGACGATGGCGGCCATGATGCCCGGCAATGGCAGGGTGCAGGAACCGGGGACCATCGGCGTGGCGCCCGGCAGCGGGGTGATCATATGGCCGCCCGTTTCCGTTTGCCAGAAGGTATCGACGATCGGGCATTTCTCGCCGCCGATGTGCTTGTAGTACCACATCCACGCTTCCGGATTGATCGGCTCGCCGACCGTGCCCAGCAAACGCAAGCTCGTCAGGTCGTAATTTGTCGGATGGACTTTCGGGTCCACGTCAGCTGCCTTGATCAGCGAACGGATGGCCGTAGGCGCCGTGTAGAAGATGCTGACGTTGTGTTTCTTGATGGTTTCCCAGAAACGGCCCGCGTTCGGGTAGGTCGGGATGCCTTCGAACACCACTTGCGTGGCGCCCACGGCCATCGGGCCATACGCGATGTAGCTGTGGCCCGTCACCCAGCCGATGTCGGCCGTGCACCAGAACACATCGTCGGGCTTGATGTCGAAACTCCACTTCATCGTCAGCGCGGCCCACAGCAGGTAGCCGCCGCTCGAATGCTGCACGCCCTTCGGCGTGCCGGTGGAACCCGACGTGTAGAGAATGAACAGTGGATGCTCGGCATCGACCCATTCCGGTTCGCACTGCGCGCTCTGGCCTTCGACCAGGTCGTGCAACCATGTATCGCGGCCGGCCACCATCGGCAGGTCGCTGCCCGTGCGTTTATACACGATGACGTTTTTTCACGGAGTCACAGCCGCCCAGCGCCAGCGCTTCGTCGACGATGGATTTCAATGGCAGCTTTTTGCCGCCGCGCAATTGCTCGTCACCCGTGATAACGGCCACGGCACCCGCGTCGATGATGCGTTCTTGCAGGGATTTTGCCGAGAAGCCGCCGAAGACGACGGAGTGGGTGGCGCCGATACGCGCGCAGGCTTGCATTGCGGCAACGCCTTCGACGGACATCGACATATAGATGATGACGCGGTCACCTTTGGCAATCCCTTTGGATTTCAGGCCGTTGGCGAACTTGCAGACTTTTTCGTGCAGCTCTTTATACGTTGCCTTGGTAACGGTGCCATCGTCCGCTTCGAAGATGATGGCCGTCTTGTCGCCCAGGCCGTTTTCGATGTTGCGGTCCAGGCAGTTATACGACACGTTCAGCTGGCCGTCTTCGAACCATTTGTAGAATGGGGCGTTGTCTTCGTTCAGGGTGCGGGTAAACGGCTTTTTCCAGCTCAGATTCTCGCGCGCCAGCTTGGCCCAGAAGCCTTCGTAGTCGCGTTCGGCGTCGGCCACCATGGCGCGATAGGCGTCCATGCCGGAAATCGTTGCCTGTGCGGCAAACGCTGCCGACGGTTGAAATACGCGCGACTCTTCCGGTCCCTGCTGCTCAGTGCCCTGCCCTTGGTTCTCTATAGCGGCCATGCTAGTCTCCAGTGTAGTAATTGTTTGGTAACACAATATTCCTGCTGTCTTACTGACGCCTTACATGCAGCGTTTCCTCGATCCATTCTAACCATAATCGCCACTGGCGACGGGCGTCAAGCGTACGCCGCCCAGCATTCTGGCTGGAAAAACTGATAACAAGTCAGTTAGTTGACGTCGCTTTGTGTTTCATCAAGGCCAAGAATCCAAATCGAGGGCATGCGCAGTGATCGGCAGCAAGTGTAAAATGTCGGGCATACCAAAAATTGGTATTTACCCCCAGGAAACTCCAGATGATCGACCACTCACAAAAGCCCACACATAGCAAACTGCATCCCCTGTCCGCCTTCATCTTCATGTCGCGCTGGCTGCAGCTGCCGCTGTACCTGGGCCTGATCCTCGCGCAATGCGTTTACGTATTTCACTTCTGGGTGGAACTGTCGGACCTGATCGGCGCCGTGTTCGGTAATGACGCGGCTCTGCAGCACGTCATCAGCGCCGTCACCGTGGCGGGCGTGCCGCCACCGGTCAAGCTCAATGAAGCCACTATCATGTTGGTGGTGCTTGGCCTGATCGATGTGGTCATGATCTCGAACCTGTTGATCATGGTCATCATCGGCGGCTACGAAACGTTTGTGTCGCGCATGCACCTCGACGACCATCCGGACCAGCCGGAATGGCTGTCGCATGTGAATGCGTCCGTGCTGAAGACGAAACTGGCGATGGCCATCATCGGCATTTCGTCCATCCACCTGCTGAAGACCTTCATCAACGCCACCGCGTATGCCAAGGAACCGAATGTGGTCATCGCGCAAACGGCGATACACATGGTCTTCATCCTGTCGGCGATGGCGATTGCGTACACGGACCGCATCATGACGGTTACCCAGAACCAAGCCAGGGCGCCCCACTAAGTTCTGGCGCTCCTATACTGATTAGCAACAGCAAACAGCATCAAAGTCTTACCCTTCTTATCCACCGCGAGAACACCATGACTGTCATAAAGCAAGAAGACCTGATCGAATCCGTCGCCGCAGCGTTGCAGTACATTAGCTACTACCACCCTGCTGATTACATCGAGCACCTGGCGCGCGCCTACGCGGCCGAACAAAGCCCGGCGGCAAAAGATGCGATCGCGCAAATCCTGACCAACTCGCGCATGTGCGCGGAAGGCAAGCGTCCTATCTGCCAGGACACGGGTATCGTCAACGTCTTCCTGAAAATCGGCATGGGCGTGCGCTTCGAAGGCTTCTCCGGCACCGTTACCGACGCCGTCAACGAAGGCGTGCGCCGCGCGTACAACTTCGACGACAACAAGCTGCGCGCCTCCATCGTGGCCGACCCGCATTTCGACCGCAAGAACACCAAGGACAACACGCCAGCCGTCGTGCACATGGAACTGGTCGAAGGCAATACCGTCGACGTGAAAGTCGCTGCCAAGGGCGGCGGTTCGGAAAACAAATCCAAAATGATCATGATGAACCCATCCGATTCGCTGGTGGACTGGGTCATGAAAACCGTGCCAACCATGGGCGCCGGCTGGTGCCCGCCAGGCATGCTGGGCATCGGCATCGGCGGCACGGCCGAAAAGGCCATGCTGATGGCAAAAGAGGTGTTGATGGAAGACATCGACATGTTTGAGCTGAAACAACGCGGCCCACAGAACAAGCTGGAAGAACTGCGTATCGAGCTGTGCGACAAGATCAACTCGCTGGGCATCGGCGCGCAAGGCCTGGGCGGCTTGACGACCGTGCTCGACGTCAAAATCATGATGCACCCGACGCACGCCGCGTCGAAGCCAGTCGCCATGATCCCGAACTGCGCCGCCACGCGCCACGGCCACTTCGTGCTCGACGGCTCGGGCCCTGCCTACATGACGCCGCCATCGCTGTCATCGTGGCCGGAAGTGCACTGGACGCCGGACACGGAAAAATCCAAGCGCGTCGACCTGAATACTCTGACGAAAGAAGAAGTCGCTTCGTGGACGCCGGGCCAGACCTTGCTGTTGAACGGCAAGATGCTGACGGGCCGCGACGCCGCGCACAAGCGCATCCAGGACATGCTGGCCCGTGGCGAAGAGTTGCCAGTCGACTTCAAGAACCGCGTGATCTACTACGTCGGTCCGGTCGACCCGGTGCGCGACGAAGCCGTCGGCCCGGCCGGTCCGACCACCGCCACGCGCATGGACAAGTTCACCGACATGATGCTGGAAAAAACAGGCTTGATCGCCATGATCGGCAAGGCCGAGCGCGGTCCCGTCGCCATCGAATCGATCCAGAAGCACCAGTCGGCCTACCTGATGGCCGTGGGCGGCGCCGCCTACCTGGTGTCGAAAGCCATCAAGCACGCCAAGGTGCTGGGCTTTGCCGACATGGGCATGGAAGCGATCTACGAATTCGACGTCGTCGACATGCCGGTGACGGTGGCCGTGGATGCGAAAGGCACCTCGGTGCACAACACGGGCCCGAAAGAGTGGCAGGCGAAGATCGAGCAACTCAATAGCGTCAGCAAGATTCCCGTGACGGTTGCTTAAACAAGCACTGCCATGTACGCCGCGCGGCAACATCCGCGCGGCGTTTTTTTATCATCAACGGTTCCCTATGACTTTTACAGCAAGCACTGCCCGCCCAGACGCCCCAATCGGCATTTTTGACTCCGGCGTGGGCGGCCTGTCGGTGCTGCGCCATATCCGCGCGCAGCTGCCCCAGGAAGACCTGATCTACTTTGCCGATTCCGCCTATGCCCCGTATGGTGACAAGACGGAACAGCAAGTGGTCGACCGTTCGCTGGCGATCACCGCCTTTTTATTGCAGCAAGGCGCGAAAGCATTGGTGGTGGCGTGCAACACGGCCACCATCGCCGCCATCAAGGCGCTGCGCGCGCGCTACCCTGACCTGCCCATCGTCGGCGTCGAACCGGGCTTGAAACCGGCGGCCAGCATCAGCCGCAACGGCAAGATCGCCGTGCTGGCCACGGAACGCGCCTTGCGCGGCGACAAGCTGCTGGCCCTGCGCGAACAGGTGAGCGCCGCCACGGGCGCCACGTTCATCTTGCAGCCCTGCATCGGCCTGGCCGACCGCATCGAGCAATGCGAGCTGGGCCACGACCCGGTCGATGCCACCAGCGCCATGCTGGAACGCTACATCGCCCCCATGCTGGCGCAAGGCGTCGATACGCTGGTACTCGGCTGCACGCACTACCCCTTCGTGCAGGACGCCATCGTACGTACGGTGCGCGCGCATACGCAGGAACGGATCACGCTGGTGGACACGGGCGACGCCGTGGCGCGCCAGCTGGCCCGCCTGCTGGACACGGCAAGCTTGCGCCGCATCAACAACGACGCACCGCAACTGCAGGGCTACACGACGGCCAGTGTCGAATCCCTGGCGAAAGCCTTCGCCGGTTTGCTGGGCTTGCAGCCCCCCGTCGAACACCTGTCCGTATGAGTGGTGTGAGTAAAAGCGACCGTTTTCATGCAATCTTTCGATTCTTTAAAAAAGACTGCATTTAGATTTGCCACTTTGCCGAGTTCTTTGTATAATTCGGCACCTGTTCAGCAAAACAGCTAAACAGGTAAGTAAGACAGTGGTGGCTGTAGCTCAGTTGGTAGAGTCCAGGATTGTGATTCCTGTTGTCGTGGGTTCGAGCCCCATCAGCCACCCCACAGAATGCGTAGGAAAATCAAAGGGTTACATGCTTCGGCTTGTAACCCTTTTTTGTTTTCAGAATGACTCCTTGCGAGCATCATCGCACATGTTAATAACAGGCAGCCAAGACTGCCCGTAAGCCCACACAGGGTCGCCCGATTTTACGATTTCGCCGCCAGCGCAGGGTGCTGCGCATCGACACAATAACCATTCCAGTACACTTCCTCGAACGAGGTCAGGGAAATCCCTTTTTTTGACGCCTCCCTGTCCTGAAGGCTGGCTTCATCCATCTCGACAATATACGTGTCAAAGGTGTTCAGCTTTTCATTATCGGCACTGACGGAAACAAAACGCGTGCCGCCGGTATATGCCCCAAAGCCATTCTTGCCGTCAACGATACCGCACACGACGATTTCCATCGTTTCACTATCCTTGCGCTTGTGAACGAGATACGAGGAGCGGATCACCGTCGAATCGGGATCTTTCATTTTCGCCTTCAACGCCTTAAGGGCATCGTCCTTTGCCCAGCCATCGGGTCCGGCCATCTTGTTACGCACATAATAACCTGCAGCCATTAACGATGGCACGCCAATAACGAGCACCACCACAGCAATCAGCAACCACTTCAGAAATTTCATACCCACCCTTCAAAGACCAATATCAGAGAATGCACCGGCCGTGCGAATACACTGCCAGCGAGCAATAAAACTATCGCATGATCATTTGGATATGTATGAATGTCAACTTCCAAAATCCCCGGCATTCGCACACCAAGTTTGGACAACTTGCTCACGGCACCAGAATCCCCTGGCGCCAATAGCAACACGTACGGAACAAGAATTGTGCGAACGCAACGAGAGACACCCGATGCGGAAGCCGTGCTTATGCTTGCGCACGGCATAGGAAGATAATCCCGACACCTGCGGGACGGAGCCCTTTCGTGCAAGCGGGGCAGCTTAACCCCAAGCAAAATAGGTAAGCAAAAGCTCGCCAGGCAGTGCTTGATGACGCTAAAACCTACCCCGCCAGCACCGACTGCACCGTCGTTGCCAGGTCTTCCAGGCGCACGGGTTTCACGAGGAAGTGGCGGAAGCCCGCGGCCAGCGCGTCGTCCATGTACATGGGTAGGCTGTGGCCGGTAACGGCGATCAGCACGGCGTTGGCCGTCTCGGGATTGTGGTGCAGGCGGCGGCCGATTTCGATGCCGCTGATGCCGGGCATTTCGATGTCGAGGTAGACGGCGTCGGGCACGCACAGCTTGACTTGCTCGACAGCCATCTGCCAGTTGCGCACCACCACGGCGTGGTGGCCAAGCGCTTCGAGCAGCATGGCCAGCGATTCGCCCACTTCCTGGTTGTCGTCGACCACCAGCAGATTGAGCTTGCGCGCAGCACTTGCCGGCTGGTCGCCCTGGCGGCGTTCCACGGGGGAACTGCCTGTTGTCGTTTCAGTTGTCTGGCTCATTGTACGTTCACGTCTGAGGGCTGCAAAAATGGGGGAGTATCAAGAAGCACATGAAATGCCGCCGCACCCCAGCAATGGTGCCAAGCGGCAATCCTGGTCGCCCGCTGTACCGCACCAGCAACACTTCCCCACCCGCAGGCAGACATACGGCCACTACGCGCTATTCGCAATTGACGAATAAAATGAGAATCATTATCATTCTTATCCCCTTGCGCAGGATGCTCACGCCACGATGTTGTCGCGCCGCCCGATTGCCCGCGCAAACATTGTCATTACGGAGATCCATGCATGGCTGCCACACCTTCCCCACTGCCCTTGTCGCTGCGCCCGTGCGCGCTGGCCATTGCCCTCGCCTGCCTGGGCGCCCCGCTTGCCGCGCAGGCGCATGATGCCAATACAGCCGATAACGCGGGTCCCATCCTGGAATCCATCCAGGTCAGCAGCAACCTGCTGGGCACCAGCATGGCCGCCAGCACGAAGAACTTCGCGGGCGCCCGCACGGTGGTGCAGAAGGACGATATCGACAACTCGGGCGCGACCAGCCTCAGCGACGTGATGCGCCGCATACCCGGTGTGCAGATCAGCGACAACTCGGGCAGCGCCGGCAGCGCCATCTCCCTGAATATCGGCGTGCGCGGCCTAGCCGGACGCTATTCGCCACGCAGCACGGTCTTGCTCGATGGCATCCCGATGTCGGTCGCGCCATATGGCCAGCCGCAACTGTCGTTCGCGCCCGTCAGCCTGGCCAATGTCGAGACGGTCGACGTGGTGCGCGGCGGCGGCGCCGTGCGCTTCGGCCCGCAAAACGTGGGCGGCATCATCAACTTCAAGACACGCCGCGTGCCCACCACGCCAGGCATCACGGGCGACGCCACCGTGCGCTATAACGCGTACAGCGAAGTGGGCCACAATACGCAGGCCAGCGTCTTTGCCGGCACCCAGCTCGACAGCGGCCTGGGCCTGGCGGTGCTGTATTCCGGCATCCGCGGCAGCGACTGGCGCGTGGGCAGCGACGAGAAGGTCAACGACTTCGCCCTCAAATTCCGCTACGACCTGAGCGCCACAGCCGAGGTGTACGGCAAGCTGTCCTACTATGACGTGACGTCGCGCACGCCGGGCGGCCTGACCACGGCGCAATACAAGGCTGACCCATTCCAGAACACGCGCCCGACCGACTACTGGAGCGGCGAGCGCAAGGCCTTCGACATCGGCTACCTGAATGCCATCTCCGGCACTCAGGAGTTCGAGGTGCGCGCCTATTACAACAAGAGCTCGCGCGAAAGCATCCTGATCAGCGGGAAAAACCTGGGCCATCAGCCGCGCAACTATGAAACGACGGCCATCGAGCCGCGCTACACGCAGCGCTTCACTACCGGCAAGGTATCGCAGGACGTCACCGTCGGCTACCGCTACCTGGCCGAGCGGGCCGATGAAACCATCTACAACGTCATCATCGCCAGCGGCGTGCAGCAGGCGCCGACGCGCTTCGCCGACAATTCGACCGATGCACAGGCCATGTATATCGACGACAAGATCGCCATCGATGCCTGGCGCATCACGCCCGGCGTGCGCTACGAGCACATCAAGACGGAACGCTTCAACCACTTGCCGACCGACCAGAAGATCGAGTTGCTCAACAACAAGGCCCTGCCCTCGTTGAACGTGGCCTACTTGCTCAACAACAACGTGACCCTGTTTGGCAACTACAACAGCTCATTTGGCGCCGTGCAAAACACGCAGCTCAATGCGCAGTCCAGCAAGAATCCGTTGCAGCCGGAACTGGCCAAGACGGCCGAGCTGGGCGCACGCTGGAAGAGTAGCCAGCTGTCTGCCGAAGCGACCTTGTTCAACATCAAGTTCGACAACCAGATCCAGTCCGTCGGCAGCGGCGAGAACGCCATCTTCTACAACGTGGGCGCCACGCATCACCGGGGCCTGGAAACGGCCATCGACTACCATTTCGACCAGTCCGCCCCGCTGGCCGGCTTGAATGCCTACGCCACCTACACCTATACCAAGGCGACCTTGCAGGATGGCGTGAACGCGGGCAACGACGTGCCTTTCTATTCGCGCAACACTGATACCGTCGGCGCCCACTACCAGCTGGGCGCCTGGGGTTTCGACCTGTCGAGCAGCCACCAAAGCCGCCAATTCGCCGACGAAGCCAACACCGTGGCGGAAAACGCGGCCGGCAACCTGGGCGTCATTCCCGGCTTCCGTACCTGGAACACGCAAGTGAAATGGAAAGTGCCGGGCCAGAACGGCCTGGAACTGGTTGCCGGCGTTAACAACCTGGGCGACAAGCGCTACTTTACGCGCACCTCGGACGGCAACCTGGGCAAGATAGTGGGCGCGCCACGCATGGTCTACCTGCAGGGCCGCCTGGCGTTTTAACCGTCGACAGCACTCCTGACAAAAAAACCTGCATCGTTGTCATGTCGATGCAGGTTTTTTTACGTCCACCATTTCGCAAAGATGCTGCCGGGCCTGGGTGTGCCCGCTTGCAGTTCACACCTGGCCGGGCGGCTTCTTTCATGGACAAAAACGGGAACATAATTTTCAGTAAATGTTGCCAAGAAGAATTAAATTGACGCTACAATAGTGGGGTATCAAGCAATGCCAAGCATCGCTCCGCCAGGGCCCCTACCCCGCCCTGATCATCAGCACGCATTTTTTGAACAGGATGACTGGCGCTGCCGGGCCCGATTTCGCTCCCGGCACGGCCACCACACACGCACCATGTCTGCAGAAAAAAACATTACCGAAACGAGTTCCTACGGCAAGGAAACCCCCGTGGGACGTCCTGACATCGATGGCCGCGCCGGCATATTCGTGCCCACGGCGGAATTTGACATCGCCAACACCTCCACCATCCGCAAGGGCGCGGGCATAGTCGGCTTTGGCAACCTCGATGGCACCCTGACCGTGTATTTCGAAGCGAACCGTTTCGACGAAAGCAATCTGCACAAGTGGGAACACAAGGCGCGCAAGGCGTACGACCGCATGGTCATGGGCGCGCCCACGGTGTCGAAAGCGAAAATCGATGCGCGCATGCTGGAACAGGTCGGCATCATCGACGGCATGGGTATCAATCTCAAGCACCCGGAACGCCTGACGCACTGGCTGGCGATCTCGAACGTGCCGGACACGGCGCCGGAGGAAGCGGTGGTGCGCTGGAAAAACTGCTAAGCGGCCGGATAGCGAGGCGGAGCGCCAGGCGCGAGGTGTTGTCCTACATGGTGGCGGACATTTTTCCGATGCCCAAAGGCATTAATTCATACTATGATGAAAACCTGATAACACCTCACACCACTCAGGAGTACGACATGTCCCGCCTCATCCCGATCAGCTTTGGCGCCTTGCAAATAGGTCTGGCAGCGGCGGCGATGTACATCCTGTGCTCGGCGGACGTGCTGCACCAGGGTTCCGTGTATTTCCACTGATTCCGCTACCCGGTCGTACCCGCCAACTGACAATGCGCGCCGTGCTTCGCATATCACGAAGCACGGCGCGCATTGTCACGCCTGATGGCCAATAATCGATGACTAGCGGCGGCCGTGGTAACGCCCATACCCGCCCCAGCCGCCGCGGTGTCCACCGTAGCGCCCAAAGCCGAACATGAAGTCCAGCCCGATCGTCACGGGCGGATTGTAATAATACGGTTGCGGCGCGTACACGGGCGCCGGCACATACACGGGCTGCTGCACATAGACGGGCTCATTCGTGTATTCCACGCGCGGTTCGCTCATCACGCGGCCCGACTGCACCGGTTCGGACGAAACCGTACGCCATTCATAGGGATTGTAGGCCCCCTGCGGCGCGCGCGAACCGTAATACGCGGGCCCGGGTGGGGCCACGACGCAGCCACCCAGGGCGGCCAGCGAAATTACTGCCAACAGGGTTTTCATCGCAATTCTCCTAATGTGTACTACCTTAATTAAGTACTATAAGAAATTACGCCGTGCTTTGCTGTGCTTTTACCGATTGTTACACCCCGACGCATGCCGCAACATGAAATGTGGCACAGACGCCACAAGCGGCCCGCGCGGCATGTTTCCTCAAATAAACGGAATCGCACACGTATCGATGGCCTTGCCGGCTGCATCGTAGCGCTGCACGCACACCTGGTAGCGCACGCCGTAATCGAACTCGACCTGCTCGACCTTGCCATACTTCAATTTCCAGTTGGGCTGCACCTGTTGCCGGCCAGCCAGTGCGGCCACATCCTGCGGAATTGCCATCGCCGTTTGCGTCTCGCCCTGGCGCGCATCCTGGCGCCGCGCCACGTCGATCGCTACGCTCACAGCCAGGTCCACGCCGCCGTCCGCGTAAGCGAGCGTGGGCGCGGCGCGCTGCGCCCGCATCACGCCCCAGGCGCAAGACGTGCCGCCGGCCTCGCATTGCTTCAATTGGGCCAGTGGAAAATATTCAGGGGCAATCTTGCCATCCTTGACAGGCCAGCTGGTACGCACGCCGTCGCGCTTGCCAGTCATGGGATTGTCCCAACTCAGGCTATTGACGACGGCCACGGTCTGTCCCGCCTGCAAACCCACGGGCGTGCCCAGCGATGCGCAAGCGGAAAGCAGCAAGCCGGTGGCGGCCAGGGAGGAAAGTGTCAGGATGCGCTGCATGGTAGGCCTCTTGTGGTGGGAGATCCCGAAGGTATGTTTCGAGGGTAACAGAATCGGCGGCGACAGCGCCGTTGGCTGGCGCACATAACAGAACGGGCGGCACCCTTGCAAGCGCCGCCCGTAGCGGAGACGGCCATACCGGGAGCCAGGCTCCCGGCGATACGTGGATCAGTCCAGCTTCCAGGCGTAATCGACCTTGGTCCAGGTTTGCGCCGCGGCGCCATCCTTGGTGCCCGGCTTGAACTTGCACGCGGACAACGCCTTGATGGCGGCCTTGTCCAGATTCTTGAAGCCGCTGCTCTTCTCGACTTTCGAATCGGCAACGCTACCATCGGCATTGACCAGGAAGGACATCGTCACGGTACCCTGCTCTTCGTTCATCAGCGAGGCTTTCGGATAGTCGGCCTTGCAGTTCTTGGCATCGAACGACGCCGGCACCTCGGCAGCGAAGGCTGCGGAAGAAACGGACACCAGCAAGGCTGCTGCAACACTCATCAAACGCTTATTCTCAAACATGTGCTTCCCCATGATTATCAGATACGGTAATTACAACTTCCTGTGCGCTGTTGGCCGCGCTTAAAACTCTTCCCACTCGTCATTGCTGCCGGCGCCTGCCGCCTTGCGTGGCGCAGGAGCAGGAGCAGCCACGGGAGTGGCCGCGTCAGCCTTGCGGGTCAGCGACTTCACCGGGCGCAATGCCGGCGCCGGCTTGCGCACGGCCACTGGTGCGACGGCCACGGGTGCCGGCACATACGCTGCCGGTTTCTCTTCTCCGTCGACCAGTTTGAAGATGCTGACCACGTGGGCCAGTTCGGCCGCCTGGTCTTGCAAGCTTTGCGCCGCGGCAGCTGCCTGCTCCACCAGGGCCGCATTTTGCTGCGTCATGCCGTCCATCTCGATGATCGACAAGTTGACCTGTTCGATGCCGGCGCTTTGTTCCTGGCTCGCACTGGCGATCTCGCTCATGATGTCGGTCACGCGGCGCACGCTGTCGACCACTTCGCCCATCGTCACCCCAGCCTGGCCGACCAGGCGCGTACCACGTTCCGTCTTCTCGGCCGAGTCGTCGATGAGGATCTTGATTTCTTTCGCCGCGCCGGCGGAACGCTGGGCCAGGTTGCGCACTTCCGACGCCACCACGGCAAAGCCGCGGCCTTGCTCGCCGGCACGTGCCGCTTCCACGGCCGCGTTCAGCGCCAGGATATTGGTCTGGAAGGCGATGCCATCGATCACGCCGATAATGTCGACAATTTTCTTCGCCGATTCATTGATCGAGCTCATGGTGTCAACCACTTGCGACACCACGGAGCCGCCCTTCAGGGCCACGTCCGAGGCGGTGGCGGCCAGCTTGTTGGCTTCGCGCGCATTGTCCGCATTCTGTTTCACGGTCGAGGTCAGCTCTTCCATGGCCGAGGCCGTTTTTTCCAGCGCGCTGGCCTGCATTTCCGTTCGCGACGACAAGTCGATATTGCCGTCGGCGATCTCGCGCGACGCCGTGCCGATAGTTTCCGTACCGACGCGCACCTGGCCGACGATGCCCACCAGGCTGTTGCGCATTTCCTTCATTTCCGCCAGCAGGCTGGACGTATCGGAAGGCTGGGTGTGGATGCCGATCGACAGGTCGCCATTGGCGATGCTGCCGGCGATCGATGCCGTGTAGTCCGGCTCGCCACCCAGCTGTTTCAGCAGGCCGCGTGTGATCACCAGTGCCGCCGCCACGCCCATCGCCACGGCCATTACGCCGAGGATGATCATGAACAGGCGCGCGCTGTCGAAGGCCTTGCGGGCGTCCGATTGCATTTGCTCATTGAGCTTGTCTTCCAGCACGGCCAGTTGCTCCAGCGCTTCCATCCATTTTTTCTGTACCGGGCGGATTTCCTTGATCATCACGCGCGTGGCGCCTTCCGCATCGTTGGCCATCCACAGGGCCGACGCCTTGGCGATGGCCGGCATGGCGGCGGCTTCATATTCCTTGATCGAAGTCAGCAAGGCTTTTTCTTCAGGAGTCGACTCGACGGCGAATTTCTCTTCGAGCTTCTTCTGCGTTTCCTGATAGGTGGTCGTTTGCGTCTTGATACGCGCCATTTCCGGCTCCATATCGCTCGCGTCGGTCATCAGGGTCAGGATGCGCAGCGAGGTGATGCGGTCGCTGACGTTGCCACGCATGTCAATCACCAGGCGGGTGACGACGTTGTTGACATTGATCACGTGATCGAGACGTTCCTGGATTTGCGCCATGCGCGCGATGCCGAGGACCGTCACGGCCACCAGCAGAACCAGTACCAGGGCGAAACCCAGGCCCAGGCGGGTACCAACCTTCATTTTTGCTAAATTCATTTCGGCTCTTCGTAAATGAAACTATTGATAAGGATTTTTGCCCGGCACGACAAGACGAAGGCTGCGCAACACCGGTATCCGCCCTTACCCATTGGTATGCTGGCGGTATCCGGCCGCACGCAGCCTGAGGTACTTCCTGGTGTACAACAGCCCTGAAAACGCCAGTGACTGCGAATGCAACTTGTTCCGCACGCTGAATTTTTGATACCGTTGATGTGAGATCAACATCAAACATTCATATGAGAAATATTTGTCTATAATCAATTATAGGTGTAAATTTTGCCTCAAAGCAAGCAATAAGTACCTGAATAAATGGCTGATTAACTTTCTTCGGGGAAATGGCAACAACGCCGTTTCTTGCCCCATAGAAATGCCCCACGACAGTGCGGGCGTGCGCCGAAACAGCGCATTTACAACACATGGCATAGCCATATGACATCGTTTTGGGAGGGGTGCTCAGAGGAAGGGGTACTGCGGACAATACCACTGCGCCGGGGCAGCGGTATAGACAAGTTGGATCAGCGGTCCCAGCTGCAATGCAGCACATAGGCGTGGCGCTCTGTGCCGAAGACAAAGACGCTCCAGATGGCGCCCAATTGACCGGCCAGGCTGCGCTGGCCCGACGATACCAGTTGATACCAGTGGGTTTCGCCGCCCGGCAATTCGGCCAGTTCGCGCTCGAAACCGTCGAACAGGCGCGCGTCGAGCGGCTGGCAGTCGACCTCGCTCATCGGATTCAAGCGCTCGAGCAACCACTGGCGCGGCGTGCACAAGACGCCGCTGCACGCGACCGTTACGATCGGCTGCAGGCGCAAGCCGTCCGGCGTCAGCCCCAGCGCACGGCACAGGGCGTCGAACGATGCCTGCGGCGCGACGGGCCCCAGGTACTCGCAAAGAAACAAGCTGCCATCATCCTTGAGCGCGCTGACGGCTTGCAGGTAGCCATGCAACTGCTGTGCATGGGCATGGCAATCGCCGCGCATCAGGCAGGCAAGGACAGGCGCGCCGCCGCTTCCAGCAGCAAGCGGGGGTCGCCCGACGCCAGCTTCTTCGAATCGGACAAGGTCTGACGGAAGCCGCGCGCACCGGGCAGGTTTTGCATCAGGCCCAGCATGTGGCGCGTAACGCTGTTCAGTTTCAGGCGCCCCGCTTCTTTCTCCAGTTGCGCGCTGATATACGGAATCATCGCTTCGAGCACCTGCTCGCGCGTCTTCACTGGAGTGTCGTCGCCGTAGTAGCGCTGGTCGAACTGCGCCATCACATACGGGTTGTGATACGCCTCGCGCCCCAGCATGACACCGTCCAGGTGCTGCAGGTGCAGGTCGATCTCGTCCAGCGTCTTGATGCCGCCATTGATGATGAACTCGAACTGGGGAAAATCACGTTTCAAGCGGTAGGCATAATCGTATTTCAGGGGCGGTACTTCGCGGTTTTCCTTCGGGCTCAGGCCTTTCAGGATGGCGTTGCGCGCATGCACGATAAACGTCTTGCAGCCGGCGTCGGCCACGGTGCCGACGAAATCGCGCACGAAGTCGTAGGACTCGCTGTCATCGATGCCGATGCGGTGCTTGACGGTGACGTCGATATCGACCACATCGCGCATGGCTTTCACGCAGTCGGCCACCAGTTGCGGCTCGGCCATCAGGCAGGCGCCAAACGCGCCCTTTTGTACGCGCTCGGACGGGCAGCCGCAGTTCAGGTTGACCTCGTCGTAACCCCACTGCTCGCCCAGCTTGGCGCTGGTGGCCAGGTCTTTCGGGTCGCTGCCGCCCAGCTGCAGCGCCACCGGATGCTCTTCCTCATTGAAGCGCAAGTGGCGCTCCACATCGCCGTATACCAGCGCGCCCGTCGTCACCATCTCGGTGTAGAGCCAGGTGTGGCGCGTGATTTCGCGGTGGAACTTGCGGCAATGGCGGTCGGTCCAGTCCATCATCGGGGCGACGGACAGGCGGCGGGAAGGCAAAGAAGAGGAAGTCATGGTGTCTACAAAAAACAGGAGCTGCAAATGACAAACCCGCTGCGTGCCTCACCAGTAACGGTGACGCGGCGCAGCGGGCCTGGAGCGGCATGGCCCGCAGGCCATGCTCTACAACAGATTACGAATCACGCGACGCTTTTTTACGCTCGTGCTCTTTCAGGAAGCGCTTGCGCAGACGGATCGATTTAGGCGTGATTTCCACCAGCTCGTCGTCCTCGATGAATTCGACTGCGTATTCCAGCGACATCTGAATTGGTGGTACCAAGCGCACCGCTTCGTCGGTACCCGACGAACGCACGTTGGTCAGCTGCTTGCCCTTGATCGGGTTGACGACCAGGTCATTGTCGCGCGAGTGGATACCGATGACCATGCCTTCGTAGACTGGGTCATTGTGCGACACGAACATGCGGCCGCGGTCTTGCAGTTTCCAGATGGCGTAGGCAACAGCGGCGCCGTCATCTTGCGAGATCAGCACGCCGTTACGACGGCCGGCCATTTCGCCACGGGTGTTGTCGACTGGCGCGTATTCATGGAATACGTGGCTCATCAGGCCGGTGCCGCGGGTCAAGGTCATGAATTCGCCCTGGAAGCCGATCAGGCCACGCGCCGGGATCAGGTACTCGAGACGCACGCGGCCCTTGCCATCCGATTCCATGTTTTGCAGGTCGCCACGACGACGGCCCAGTTCTTCCATGACGCCGCCCTGGTTGACTTCTTCAACGTCAACCGACAGGTTTTCAAACGGCTCGTGGCGCACGCCATCGACCATTTTGAAGACCACGCGTGGACGCGATACGGCCAGCTCGAAGCCTTCGCGACGCATGTTTTCGATCAGAATCGTCAGGTGCAGCTCGCCGCGGCCCGACACTTCAAAGATCGTGTCATCGTCGGTTGGCGAAACGCGCAGAGCAACGTTGGCTTTCAGTTCGCGGTCCAGACGGTCACGCAGTTGACGCGAGGTAACGAACTTGCCTTCGCGGCCAGCCAGTGGCGAGTTGTTGACCATGAAGTTCATGGTCAGGGTCGGCTCGTCGACGGTCAGCATCGGCAGCGGATCCGGGGTATCTACTGCGCATAGGGTCGAACCGATGCCGATTTCGTCGATACCGTTGATCAGGCAGATGTCGCCGGCAACGGCTTCATCCACCAGCACGCGCTCCAGGCCCTTGAAGTTCAGCACCTGGTTGATGCGGCCTTTGATAGGCGTAGCGCCTGGACCATTGATGACCAGCACGTCCTGGCCGACCTTGACGGTACCGCGGTTGACGCGGCCAATGCCGATCTTGCCGACGTACGACGAGTAATCCAGCGAGGTGATCTGCATTTGCAGCGGGCCTTCCGGATTGTCGTCACGTACTGGAACGTGTTCCAGGATGGCGTCAAACATCGGCTTCATGTCGCCGCTGCGCACGTCTTCGGTCAGGCCGGCATAGCCGTTCAGGCCCGAAGCGTAAATGATAGGGAAATCCAGTTGTTCGTCGGTAGCGCCCAGCTTGTCGAACAGTTCGAACGTCTGGTTGATGGCCCAGTCCGGGCGCGCGCCTGGACGGTCGACCTTGTTGACGATGACGATAGGCTTCAGACCCAGTGCCAGCGCTTTGCGCGTGACGAAACGGGTTTGCGGCATCGGGCCTTCTTGTGCATCGACCAGCAACAGAACCGAGTCAACCATCGACAGAACACGTTCCACTTCGCCGCCGAAGTCGGCGTGTCCTGGGGTGTCGACGATGTTGATGTGGGTGCCTTCGTACTCAACAGCGCAGTTCTTCGACAGAATCGTAATGCCGCGCTCCTTTTCCAGGTCGTTCGAGTCCATGACTCGGGTGTCGACCGCTTGGTTTTCACGGAAGGTGCCGGACTGGCGCAGCAGCTGATCCACCAGCGTGGTTTTGCCGTGGTCAACGTGGGCGATAATGGCGATATTACGAATTGCGCGTTTTGTATTTGACATGGTCGTAGTAGTTACTGAAAAACTGCGGAGTGCGTACAAGGTGTACGAGATACCCGAATGCTAATCTATTTCCGGAACCGCGTAGTATAGCATGTTGCGTTGCAACGCTATCTAAAAATGCTGGCGGCTCCCGCAGTCGGGGACGGTTTGTTTAAAAAAGCGACACTGTTTGAAGAGTGTCGCTGGGTAATATGACGTTGCTGTGACTTATTGATGCGCCGTGGCGATCAGCCGCTCTGGCGCCAGGATGCTGTATTCCTGCAACTGGCCCGTGCCCAGCAGCTTGCTGTCGTGATATACGCGCACACGGCCCGGTTCGGCCGGTACGGCGACGTTTTCCTTGCCCAGCGCGATGCGCTGGCCATGCAGGAAACGCTTGGCCAATTCTTCCGTCAGCTGGACGGCGGGGAAACTCGACAACAAGGCATCGACGGGCGCCAGCAAGCTCAACGGTGCGGCATGTGCCGTCAACTCGTCGAGCGTGACGACGCCGTCCAAAGTCAGGCTGCCCACCTGCGTACGGCGCAAGGCGTTCAAATGACCGCCACAACCGAGGGCATGGCCGATGTCTTCGCCCAGCACGCGGATATACGTGCCCTTGCTGCACATCACGGACAATTTCAGGAACGGGGCTTCATAGCCGAGGAACTCGAGCTTGTGGATGGTCACCGGGCGCGCTTCGCGCTCCAGGGTGATGCCTGCCCTTGCATACTCATATAAGGGCTTGCCGTCTCTTTTCAAGGCCGAGTACATGGGTGGCGTCTGCAGGATAGGCCCGCGGAACTGCGCCAGCACGGCTTCGATCTGCTCTTCGGTAACGTTGACGTCGCGCGTTTCCAGCACTTCGCCCTCGGTATCGCCCGTATCCGTCGTCTGCCCCAGGTGCACGAGGGTTTCGTAGGTTTTATCGGCTTCCAGCAAGTCCTGCGAGAACTTCGTGGCCTCGCCAAAGCACAGCGGCAGCAAGCCTGTAGCGAACGGATCCAGGGTACCCGTATGGCCCGCTTTTTTCGCGTTCAGCACGCGCTTGGCCTTGATCAGGGCGTCGTTGCTGGACCAGCCCACGGGCTTATCCAGCAGCAAGACGCCATCGACCAGGTCGCGCACCCGTTTGATGCCGGGCGGTTTCTTCGGACCCGCCACTGTTATTGCTCGTCCGCTTTGTCTGCTGGCTTTTCGTCCGGCTCGGCGTCAGCCGCGCGCGTAGCGTTGGCCTTGTCGATCAGCAAGGACATTTCCATGCCGCGCGAAGTCGAGCTGTCGTGCACAAAATGCAACATCGGCAGGGTGTGAATGTGCAGGCGCTTGCCCAGCAAGCCACGGATGAAACCGGCCGCGGCCATCAGGCCTTCGGTGGTGTTCTTGATGGCTTCCTTGCTGTCTTTCAACATCGTGAAAAACACCTTGGCGTGCGCGTAGTCAGGGGTGATCTGCACTTCGGTGATGGTGATCATCGTGCCGACGCGCGGGTCCTTCAATTCGTAGGCGACGATTTCAGCCAGATCGCGCTGGATCTGGTCGGCCACGCGCAAGCCGCGCGCTGGCATGGTTTTGCTATGTTTAGCCATGATATATGCTGTCCTAAGTGCCGCAGGGCGCATGAGTCAAACGGTTGCCCGTTGACCAATGCGCCCCACGTGTTTGCGCGGACATCACTATGTCCGCACCATTACTGCTGTGATTACAGGGTACGAGCGATTTCCTGGACTTCGAATACTTCCAGAGTGTCGCCAACCTGAATGTCGTTGTAGTTCTTCAGCGACAGGCCGCACTCCAGACCGGCGCGAACTTCTTTCGCGTCGTCCTTGAAGCGCTTCAGGGAGTCGATCTCGCCGCTCCACACCACGATGTTGTTGCGCAACAGGCGGACGGAAGAAGCACGCTTGACCACGCCATCGGTGACCAGGCAACCGGCAATCGCGCCCACTTTCGAGACCAGGATAACCTGGCGGATCTCGACCTGGCCGATGACGGTTTCGCGTTTCTCTGGTGCCAACATGCCCGACAACGCCGATTTGATCTCGTCGATCGCATCGTAAATGATGTTGTAGTAGCGAATGTCCACGCCATTCGACTCGGCCAGCTTGCGTGCCTGGGCATCAGCACGGGCGTTAAAGCCGATGATGACCGCTTTCGAGGCGACTGCCAGGTTGACGTCCGATTCCGTGATGCCACCGACGGCTGCGTGAACAACTTGTACGCGCACTTCGGAGGTCGACAGTTTCTGCAGCGAACCGACCAGCGCTTCTTGCGAACCTTGCACGTCGGTTTTGATGATCAGCGGCAAGTTTTTCACTTCGCCTTCGGCCATCTGGTCGAACATGTTTTCCAGTTTCGCAGCTTGCTGTTTCGCCAGCTTCACGTCGCGGAACTTACCTTGACGGAACAGGCCGATTTCACGCGCCTTGCGCTCGTCAGCCATGACGACGACTTCTTCACCGGCAACCGGCACTTCCGTCAAGCCCTGGATTTCGACCGGAATCGAAGGACCAGCTTCAGCGATCGACTTGCCGTTCTCGTCCAGCATGGCGCGAACACGGCCATACGAAGAGCCAGCCAGAATCACGTCGCCGCGTTTCAGGGTACCAGACTGCACCAGGATCGTCGCGACAGGACCACGGCCCTTGTCCAGACGTGCCTCGACTACCAGGCCGCGCGCAGGCGCATCGACCGGTGCCGTCAGTTCCAGCACTTCGGCTTGCAACAGCACTTGTTCCAGCAGGTCGTCGATACCTTGACCCGTTTTGGCCGACACCGGCACGAATGGCGATTCACCACCGTATTCTTCCGGCACGACTTGTTCGGCAACCAGTTCCTGCGTCACGCGGTCCACGTTGCCACCTGGTTTGTCGACCTTGTTGATCGCCACCACCAGCGGTACGCCGGCTGCTTTCGCATGGGCAATCGCTTCTTTCGTTTGCGGCATCACGCCATCGTCGGCTGCAACCACCAGAATAACGATGTCAGTTGCCTTGGCGCCACGGGCACGCATTGCGGTAAACGCTTCGTGGCCCGGGGTGTCGAGGAAGGTGATCATGCCGCGTGGCGTATCGACGTGGTAAGCACCGATATGCTGCGTAATGCCACCCGCTTCGCCGGAGGCAACCTTGGCGCGACGAATGTAATCGAGCAACGAGGTCTTGCCATGGTCGACGTGACCCATGACGGTGACCACCGGTGCGCGTGGCTTGGTTTCGAAGTGCGCGTGTTCGCCCACATCGGCCAGCAGCGCTTCCGGATCGTCCTGTTCAGCGGCGAACGCCTTGTGGCCCATTTCTTCCACCAGAATCATGGCGGTTTCCTGGTCCAGCACCTGGTTGATCGTGCACATCTGGCCCAATTTCATCAAATGCTTGATGACTTCGGATGCCTTGACGGACATTTTGTGCGCCAATTCGGCCACGGTGATCGTTTCCGGTACGTGCACGTCTTTGACGACGGCTTCCGTAGGAGCCTGGAAGTTCGATTCACGGTCGTCATGGTGCGTCGGGCGACGGCCCTTCGCGCCACCGCGCCAGCTGTCACGGCCGCCTGGGCCGCTATTGCCGCGTGGCTTGGGACCACCGGTGGTGCCGCGTTTTTTCGCGTCATCGGACCAGGTGGACGACACATTGGCCGACTTGATGGATTTCTTGTCTGCAACAGCAGGCTTCTTGTCGCCCGGCTTGTCGCCAGGTTTCTTGTCAGCAGGCTTGTGCAAGGTGCCTTCCGGCGCCTTCGGCTTGACCGGAACCGGTACGGGTTCAGGTGCCTTGATGGCGCGGCGTGGCGCGTTCATCATGGCCTTGATCTGGGCAACTTCGTCGGCAACGGCCTTGCGTGCACGCTCGGTGGCTTCCGCTTTGTCAGCGGCTTCCTTGGCGGCAACAGCAGCGGCAGCGGCTTTCTTCTTCGCTTCTTCAGCGGCAGCAGCTTTTTTCGCTTCGGCGGCGGCGTCGTCAACGACAGGCGCAGCGGCGCTGGCGGCAGGCGCGGCAGCAGCCTTGGCAGCGGCTTTCTTCGCTTCCGCTTCAGCTTCTTTCTTCGCAGCCAATTCAGCCTGTTGCGTGGCTTTCGCCTGGGCTTCTTTTTCCGCGTCGAGCTTGGCCAGACGTTCTTGCTTTTCGCGCAGATCGGCTTCCTGGCGGGCGATCAGTTCAGCCTGTTTACGGGCTTCTTCTTCACGGCGCGCCACGTCGGCGGGATCGATCACCGGTGCGGCAGGCGCGACCGGTTCTGCTGCGACCGGCGCAGCTTCGTCACGCTGGACGAAAGTGCGTTTCTTGCGCACTTCCACCTGGATGGTGCGCGATTTGCCGGTTGCGTCAGCTTGCTTGATCTCAGTCGTTTCCTTGCGGGTCACGGTGATTTTTTTCTTTTCTGTGTCAGCCGCTGCGCCGTGTGTGCGGCGCAGATGATCCAAAAGCTTGTCCTTATCATCTTTCGACAATGGATCTGACGTCGAACTTTTCTCGACGCCGGCAGAACGCAGCTGCGTCAGCAGCAAATCTGCAGGCATCTTCAGTTCGGTGGCAAATTGGGCTACGTTGTTACTCGCCATTCAGTCCTCTTTTCTATGTGTCGCGGAGATGATAAAGATACTCAAATTAAGCCTTTGCGGATTCGGCCAGACTCCATGCCTTGGCTTGCAACGCCTTGGCACGATCGTCATATTTCGAGTCAACCAACTTCATCTCATCGTCGGTCACATCTTTAAATTCACTTGTAATCAGTTCACGCGCACGGTCCGCAGACAAGGCCAGGATTGCGCCAAATTCGTCGTATGCCAGTGCTGCAAATGCTTCAACGGTCTTGATACCAGCCAGACCCAGCTTGCCGGCGGTAATGCGGTCCATGCCTTCCAGACCCACCAACGCCTCGTCCATGCCTTCCAGACCCTCTTCCGAAGCAATCGCTTCGGTCACGAGCGCATCACGCGCACGGGTACGGAGTTCATTGACGGTATCTTCGTCAAACGATTCGATTTCCAGCATTTCGGAAATTGGCACGTAAGCGATTTCTTCCAGACTGGCGAAACCTTCTTCCACCAGAATATCGGCCACTTCCTGGTCGACATCGAGCTTTTCCATGAACAGGATGCGCACGGCAGCCGTTTCCTGGGCAGCTTTGTCAGCCGATTCTTCGGCCGTCATGATGTTGATCTTCCAGCCGGTCAGATCCGAGGCCAGGCGCACGTTCTGGCCGGAACGGCCGATCGCGATTGCCAGGTTTTCTTCGTCCACGACGACATCCATCGCGTGTTTTTCTTCATCGACCATGATCGACGACACGTTCGCTGGCGCCAGGGCGCCGATGACGAACTGCGCCGGATCTTCCGACCACAGCACGATGTCGACACGTTCGCCACCGAGTTCGCCGGTGACGGCCTGCACGCGCGAACCGCGCATGCCGACGCAAGTACCGATCGGGTCGATGCGCTTGTCGGCCGTGTAGACGGCGATCTTGGCGCGTACGCCGGCATCGCGGGCTGCGGATTTAATTTCCAGCATGCCTTGCTCGATTTCCGGCACTTCCAGTTCGAACAGCTTCATGATGAATTCCGGCGCGGTGCGCGACAGAATCACTTGCGGGCCGCGCATATTGCGGTCGATGCGCAAGATGAAAGCACGCACACGGTCGCCGATACGCAGATTCTCTTTCGGGATCATCTGGTCGCGTGGCAGGCGCGCTTCGATCTTGCCCGATTCGACGATGGCGTCGCCGCGTTCCATGCGCTTGATGGTGCCGGTGACGAGCGAATCGCCACGTTCCAGGAAGTCGACCAGGATCTGTTCGCGTTCGGCGTCACGTACGCGCTGCAGGACGACCTGTTTGGTATCCTGGGCGAAACGGCGGCCGAATTCAACGGATTCGATCGGTTCTTCGATGTGGTCATCGACTTCGATATCGGAAATCTGTTCTTTTGCCTCGAAATGCAGGATCTCCTGATCCGGCAATTGCAGGCCCGCTTCATCGGGCACCACGTGCCAGCGGCGGAACGATTCGAATTCGCCCGTTTCGCGGTCGATCGAAACGCGGATGTCTACCTCACCCTCATACCGTTTCTTCGTGGCTTGCGCCAACGCGAATTCGAGGGCGCCGAAGACGACATCTTTATCGACGTTTTTTTCGCGCGCCAGCGCGTCAACCAATAATAAAACTTCGCGGCTCATGCTTTGCGTCCCTTAAAAACCACCTGCGGCACCAAGCGTGCCTTATCCACATCCGCGAGCGTAAACTCCAACATCGCCGGACCATCCTTACCTTCAAATTCCAACGACAATTTATCGCCCACGGGTTCTTGCAAGATCCCCTGGAACGATTTCCGGTTGTTCGTACCCGGCATCGCCACAGTCAGCTTGACGATGATTTCCTGGCCTGCGAAACGGACAAAGTCTTCCAGCTTGCGCACCGGACGATCCAGACCAGGGGAAGAAATCTCGAGACGCTCGTAAGGAACGTTCTCTACCGTCAACACATGCGATAACTGGTGACTCACCGTGGCACAGTCTTCGACCGTGATCGGACCTTTTTCAGCGGCATCGGCGGCGCTGAAATCAATAAAGACGCGCAGCAGTCCGCGCTCGGCACGTTCGACATCAACGAGCTCATAGCCCAGACCTGTAACTGTCTTTTCAATTAATCCCAACTGCTGCAAGAAATTCTCCAGAAATAAGGCCCGTTTTCGGCATGACAGCGCTACATTGAGCGCCTACAACATGCAAAAACACGCATTCAAGTCATATATGGCCCCTTGCGGAGCCATTACAAACGGTTCAAAAAAAAAAAAAATGGGCATCTGCCCATCTTCTTGTATTTCCCCAACCAGATGAAAGCACTCCCCACCAAACAACCCTGCGGAGAACTTTTATTAGGCTGCAGATTATAACCTCTTATTAACTTCGCCGCAATGCCGCACACAAGGAGCGGCCCGGCTTACAACAGTTACAAGAGAGCGCGCCAGCAGCAGATCAGCGGGCGCGCAAGAAGAAACTCTTCCCGATTAACCTTTGCTGCGGCGGCGCGGCATGCCATCCATGCCGCCACGATCCATGCCGCCACGCGACTGACCACCGGAACGCGCCTGACCACCGGCACCACCGCCGGCATTGCGGCGCGGACCCGTGTTGGCGAAGCCGAAGGTCGTTTGCAGCGGATCGGGCTGGCGCGGACCGCGTTGCGGCGCGCGACCTTCGCCACCGGCCGGACGTCCCTGGCCCTGGCCTGCCGCACGCGGCGGACGACCCTGGCCTTGCGGCGAACCTTCGAACGATGCCGACGAGCGGGGCTGGCCACCCTGGAACGGACCTTGCGGCTGGCCACGGCCCGGACCACGCGCTTCGCTTGGACGGCCTGCGCCGCCTGGGCGACCCTGGCCTTGCGGACGGGCAAACTGGCCCTGCGGCTGACCACGACGCGGCGCGACCGGGAAAGGATCGGCGTTGCGGTTGCTCACATCGATGCGGTTGCCATTCGGCTCGTCATCGCGGCTGGCCTTGCGCGCTTCGCGGCCCTTGACGGCGCCAGCAGCACGGGGGTCGCCCGATGCCGGCATCTTCTTTTCAATGCCGTAGGCGGTCAACAGGTCACGCACGGTGTTTTCATCCATCTCTTCCCAGCGGCCGCGTTTCAGGCCGCTCGGCAGGGTCATGGCGCCGTAGCGCGTACGAATCAGGCGCGACACGGTCAGGCCGATGGCTTCGAACATGCGGCGCACTTCGCGGTTACGGCCTTCGCCGATCACCACGCGGTACCACTTGTTGATGCCTTCGCCGCCGCCATCGGCGATCTTCGAGAACTGCGCCAGGCCATCTTCCAGCTCGACGCCGGCCAGCAGTTTCTGACGCATGCCCTCTTCCAGCTCGCCCAGGGTACGCACGGCGTACTCGCGGTCGATGCCGTAGCGCGGGTGCATCAGGCGGTTGGCCAGGTCACCGGACGTGGTAAACAGCAGCAAGCCTTCCGTGTTGAAGTCGAGACGGCCAACGGCCAGCCACTTGCCCGCTTTCATGGTCGGCAGGCGGTCGAACACGGATGGACGGCCGTCCGGGTCGTTATGACTGACGATTTCGCCGGCCGGCTTGTGATACACGAGCACTCTTGGCGGCTTCTTGCTGACGCGGCGCTGGATCAACTTGCCGTTGATGCGCACGTGGTCGCTCGGCAAGATGCGCTGGCCGATGTGGGCCGGCTCGCCATTCACGGACACGCGGCCCGAAATGATCAGGTCTTCCATGTCGCGGCGCGAACCGAGACCGGCTTCGGCCAGCACCTTGTGCAGCTTCGGCGCGTCGTCGTCGGACGTCAGGTCGCGACGCACGGCCACTTTCTGCACGCGGCCCGTGCCGCCTTCTTCACTGTCGAAAGCGTCGGAGGTGACAAACGAGAACACGGCATCAGCGTCGCTGAGTTTCCCCGGCGCAGCCTGGCGGCCCTTGCCCTTCTTACGGCTCTTGCCAGCATTCTTGCCAGCGCCCGCCACGTCGTTGCGCGGACCACGCGGCAGGCGCGGGCCGGACACGAGGTTGCCTTCGGCATCGAACACGTCGGCGACAGGCGCGGCGGCTTGCTCGGCGGCAGGCGCTGCTGCAGCTGTCTCGGCTGCCTGCGGCGCTTCGGCGCGCGGCGGCTGGCGCAGCGCGCGTTCCGCTTGCACGCCACGCATCTGGCGCGGACCACGGGTCGGGCGTGCTTCGGCCGGCTTGTCAGCGACGGCTTCCGGCGCCGTTTCAGCGACGGCGGCAGCGGCCTTGGCGGCGGCGCGGGCGCGCGGCGGACGCGGCGCAGGGGCGGCAACCGCCTCGGCAGCGGCCTCCGCGGCGTCAGCCACGGCCTTCAGGGCTGGCTTGGCGCGAGTTTTCTTGACGGCAGGTGCAGCTTCAGTTTCAGCAGCGGCGGCGACGGAGGATTCAGCAACTGAGTCGGCGGCCACGTCGGCTTTCGTGCGGCGCTTCGGCTTGGCAGCGGCGCTGTCGCCGGCAGCAGTAGTTGCAGCGGCGGCGGCCGTATCGGCTTCGATCTGGGCCTTGGTGCGGCGCTTGGGCTTGGCAACGATGGCTTCGTCGCTGGCGGTTACTGTCTCGGGTGTATTCGGATTATTCATTCTTCGTTTCTTGGCTGTGCTGACCTGGCGCAGCGTCAACCGTTAGTTCTGGCGCAGGGTCGTGAGTGTAGGCTTCGTCCGTGGGCGAAGCATCGGGGCCGGCATCAAGGCTTGCTGTCACATCTACATCTGTCACAGCCGTATTGCTACCTGCACCAAGCTGGGGGACAAGCTCATTGCTTGCCTTGTCAAAATTTTCTTGCAGGGCCGCTTCCAGGGCTTCGAGCCCATTGCCCTGCATTTCACTGATTTGCTGCAAAGGCGGCAGCTGGGACAGCGAATGCAAACCCAGGTCATCCAAAAACTGCTTGGTGGTGGCCAGCAAAGCCGGCCGTCCCACCACGTCGCGGTAGCCGATGGCATCAACCCAGCCACGGTCTTCCAGCATCTTGATCGTCTGCGAATTGACGGCAACGCCGCGAATTTCCTCGATATCGCCGCGCGTCACCGGCTGGCGGTAGGCGATGATGGCCAGGGTTTCCAGGGTCGCCCGCGAATACTTGGGCGGCCGCTCGGGCGTCATGCGATCGAGATACATCTTCATTTCCGGGCGACTTTGAAAGCGCCAGCCCGAAGCCAGACTGACGATCTCGATGCCGCGCCCTTCCCACTCATCGCGCAACTCTTCCAGCAATTGCTTGATCGTGTCGGCGCCAACGCCGACGCCACGCACGCGACCATTCTCGTCCGCATCGACGAACAGCTTCTTCAAGCTGTGGATCGTCAGCGACTCACGAGCGCACAGCAACGCGGTTTCGAGGACTTTTTTAGCCTCAATTGTATTCATAGCAATTCTGTGCGGATGTGTGTTGCAATTCGTATGCAGAGAAAGAAATCAAAAACGTTCATTTCAACGTAACAGAGGGCAGACATCGATGATGACGCCGTGCTGGGTTACTAGTTGAGGCTGTTTTTCCGACGCCTTGGCCGATGCGCGCAAAGCGGGACTAAAGCGGATGCAGTGAAAGTCCTGCCATCCATGGTGCTGGCCTTAAATAACCAGCAATGAAACGAACTCCGGAGCAGCTGCTTTTCCTGTGGCGGTGAACCAGCCAGAAAGGAAAGCGACAGTCGTCGTTTCATCCAACGATGCCAATTGTACCTGATAAAAAGCGGAAAAGCGCAAAACCGGGCAAAACACGCGTTTTACCCGGCCCTGGCGCGACATATCGCCCTCACCCCGCATCACAGGGAGGCAAGCTTCTCCGAGAGAATGGCCGATGCACCCAGGAAAGCTGGGTACTGCGCCGTGATGACGAAGGTCGGTACTTGCGACACATAATTGGCGAAGCGGCCCTTGCGCTCGAAGCGGGCGCGGAAACCGGAGCGGTCGAAACGCGCCCCCAGACGTGGCACGATGCCGCCGCCGATATAAATGCCGCCAAGCGCGCCCAGGGTGACGGCGACGTTGCCCGCCACGGTACCGAGCATGCAGCAGAACGCCTCGATGACGTCGTCGCACAACTGGGATTCGCCAGCCAGCGCGCGGCGCGTGATTTCCGCCGCCGGCAAGGCTTCCGCCGGCACGCCCGCGCGGTCGGCCAGGGCGCGGTAGATCAGTTCCAGGCCATCGCCGGAAATCAGGCGCTCGGCCGAGACGTGCTCGTATTCACGCCAGGCAAATTGCAGAATGCTCACTTCCACTTCATTGAAAGGCGCAAAGCTGACGTGGCCGCCTTCGCTTTGCAGGGCAATCCAGCCGCCGTGCGAAGGAATCAGGCCGGACACGCCCAGGCCCGTGCCGGCGCCGATCAGGCCGATAGCCGTGTTCGGACGGGCCGTGCCCGCGCCCACTTGGTGCTTTTGCTCGCTCGACAGCTGCGGCAAGGCGCGCGCCAGGGCCGTGAAATCGTTGACCACGTCCAGGGTCGTGAAACCGCACTCTTCGCGCATGGCGCGGATCGAGAACGACCAGTGGTGGTTCGTCATGCTGAGGAAATCGCCGTCGACCGGATTGGCGATAGCGATCATGGCGTGGCGCACGGCTTGCCCGCCGGCGGCAGCGATGTGCGGCAGGGCCAGGTAGGCTTGCAGGGCGGCGGACAGGCTCGGGTAATCGGCACAGGGCAACACTTCCACCAAAGTGATGTGGCCAGCGGCCACTTCCAGGGCGAAACGGGCATTGGTGCCGCCCACGTCGGCCAGCAGGCGCGGTCCATCGGCGAAGGCGGAAGTCGGCAGTACGGGAGAAGACGAAGCGCTCATGATTTTAAATGATGAAGTGGGACGCATGGGACGCCAAGCTTAAAGGATGAATGCGCCCGGAGGCAAGCAAAGTTTGTAGTTTAAGTACATCAAAACAAGCCTTTATTGGTAGTTCCACTCCAAATGCAACAGGCAGCGCCAAAATTGCTTAGAAACAATGATTTATAGTAAGCACTTGCACTCACCAGGCACGCGAAAAGCATGCTGCACAGCAGCAGGAATCGCCTTGAAAGCAGAGTATGCCGGAGTTTGCGCAAAGCCGCTTTGTCCGCGGCGAGGCTGGTGTGGCGCTGCCGTCCTGGCAGCCCGGCGATGGTGTTTTCGTATTATTACTACCGGTTTTTACCGCGGATTTTTACTGCCAAGCTGGCGTGCAGGACGCTGCGGGATCAGGAGGGCAAGCCTTCACCCAGCAAGCTGGCGGGCGCCGGCTGGTCCGAGCGATAGGCGGCATTCCACGCATCGAGGCCGCCATGCAGGGGCTTGGCGCGGTGAAAGCCGTGCTGGTGCAGCAGCTTGGCCACTTGTGCGGCCGTCACGTCATTGGGACAGCTGCAATACACGATGATGTGGCGGTCCTTGTCCATGGCGATCATGGCCGGCACCGGTTCCTTGCCATTGAAAAACAAGGCGCCCGGCACAGCCGGTTCCAGCGCCTGCGCCGTGGCGCTGCGGGCGTCAACCATCAGCGGTTCCTCGCCCTGCTCTATGAGTTCGAGCAATTCGTCGATGCCGATGCGCTCGATTTGCAAGGCCTGGCGGAAGCGCCGGCGTTCGAGGAATTTGTACAGCAGGAACAAGCCCAGCAAGGTCGCCAGCATCAGCAAGGCCGTGCTGCCCATGGTGCTGAGCAAGTCGAGCACCTGTTGCACGCTGGAATGGAAAATCACGCCGACGACGATGCCCGTGCCGCTCCACAGCAAGGCGCCCAGGCCCGCGTACAGGAAGAACAGGCCCGGCGGCGTGCCCAGCGCGCCCGACATGGGCGCGGCGACGGTATTGAATCCCGGCACGAATTTGGAGACGATCAGGGCTTTCGGGCCCCAACGCTTGAATTTATCTTCCGTCTGGCTGACGCAGTAATCGGGCGACAGCGAGATGCGACATAGCAGCCGCAGGATGCGCTTGCCGAAATGCCGGCCCGCGCGGAACCACGTGAAGTCGCTGATCAGGCAAGCGCCCAGCGCGGCAGCCAGCACCAGCCCCCCATTCATGTCGCCATCGACGGCCAGCGCCCCCGCCACCACGAGGATGGGAAAAGCGGGAATCGGCAGGCCGAGCTGCTCCACCAGCACGATGCCAAAGACAATCAGGACACCGTAATGTTCGAGCAGATAAATGAGGTTGGGCATGGCCGCTATCTTACCGTAAAAGCGTGTTTAGATTTGCACGCCCTTCGGTATGGCGCTCAATAGGGTGCGCGTGTACGGATGCACGGGATTGCGGTACAGCTCATCCGAATCCGCCAGTTCCACCACTTGCCCCTTGTGCATCACCATCACCTGGTCGGCGATGTATTTGACCACGGACAAATCGTGCGAGATGAAGATGTAGGACAGGCCGAATTCATCCTGCAAGTCCTGCAGCAAGTTCAATACCTGCGCCTGCACCGACACGTCGAGCGCCGACACGGATTCGTCGCACACGAGGATTTCCGGCTGCATGGTCAGGCAGCGGGCAATGGCGATGCGCTGGCGTTGGCCACCGGAAAACTCGTGCGGATAGCGGTGGAAGGCCTGCTCGGGCAGCCCCACCTTGTCGAGCAGCCAGTAGGCCTTGGCGATGCGTTCCTGGTCATTCGCGCCGATCTTGTGGATGCGCATCGGTTCCAGCAGGATCTGCCCCACCGTGAAACGGGGATTCAAGGACGCATACGGATTCTGGAAGATGATCTGGATGCGGCGTTTATAGGGCAAATATTCCTTGTTCGGCATGGCAATCAAATCCTTGCCGTGGAACATGGCCGTGCCGCCAGTTGCCTGGTGCAGGCGCAGCAGGGTCAGGCCCACCGTCGTCTTGCCTGAGCCGGACTCGCCCACCACGCCCAGGGTCTTGCCGCGTGGCAAAGTGAACGACACATCCTTGACGGCCTGGAATTCGCGCTTGCCGAACAACCCTTCACGCGTATAAAAGCTTTTACTCAGGTTATTCACCACCAACACGGGCTCGTCGCCCGGCGTGTAGCCACGCGTGCGCTGTTTGACTTCCACGCCGGGGCCAGCCTTGCCTTCCATATAGTCGGCGATGACGGGCAAGCGCCACGGGCGCTCATCCAAGGACGGGCGGCAATGCAGCAGCGCTTTGGTATAAGCGTCGGTCGGCGCTTCAAATACTTGCCGCACTTCGCCCGTTTCGCGCACCTCGCCATGGCGCATGACGATCACCTGGTCGGCGATCTCGCCCACCAGGCCCAGGTCATGGGTAATGAAGAGCACGGACATTTGATGCTTCTTTTGCAGCGCGGCGATCAAGTCCATGATCTGCTTCTGGATCGTCACGTCCAGCGCCGTCGTCGGCTCGTCCGCGATCAAGAGCTTCGGTTCACAGGCGATCGCCATGGCGATCATCACGCGCTGCTGCTGGCCGCCCGACATCTGGCTCGGGTAAGCGTCGATCTTCGCGGAGGGATCGGGTATGCCCACCTCTTCGAGCAGCGCCAAGGTGCGGGCGCGCGCCTGCTTGCGATTCATGCCCATGTGCTGGCGCAACACTTCGGCGATCTGGAAGCCGACCGTAAACACGGGGTTCAGCGACGACATCGGCTCCTGGAAGATCATCGAGATATCCTTGCCGCACATGGTGCGCCGCTCGGCGATCGACAATTTGAGCAGGTCGCGCCCGCCAAAGTGGATGCTGGAAGCAGGATCTATGATGGTGTTATCTGGCGGCAACAAGCCCATCACGGCCAGCGAGCTGACGGACTTGCCACTGCCCGATTCGCCCACCAGCGCCACGGTGCTGTTGCGCGGCACGTTGAACGAGATGCCCTTGACGGCTTCGAACGTGGTCTTCTTGTCCAGGCGGAAGGTGACGCGCAGATCGCGCACTTCCAACAGGTTATTCTGGTCCATGAGCAACTCCTATTTCACTTTGGGGTCGAGCGCATCGCGCAAGGCATCAGTAAACAGCGAGAACGCCGTCACCAGCACGGCCATCGCCGTGGCGGCGGCTGTCAGCTGCCACCATTTGCCCAGGATCAGTTCATTTTGTGCCTCGTTGAGCATGCTGCCCCACGAGACGGTGCCCACCGGCACGCCAAAGCCCAGGAAGCTCAGAATCACTTCGGCCTTGATGAAGCCCACCACGAGAATCGACATTTGCACCAGCGCCACGTGGCTGACGTTCGGGAAGATGTGCGAAAACATCTTGCGCCAGTGCGAGGCGCCGATGGCGTCGGCCGCCATCACGTATTCGCGCGCCTTGTGCTTGATGTATTCGGCGCGGATCAAGCGGTATGGCCCCGTCCAGCCTGTCAGTCCGAGGATCAGCACGATGGTCAGCACGCCCTTCTGCTGCAGCACGGCCGCCACCGTCAAAATCATCAGGATCGATGGAATCGACGTGAAAATGCTGTAGAACCAGTTGAAGAAATCATCGACCATGCCGCCGAAGTAGCCAGACACGGCGCCAAAGATGGTGCCCAGCACCACGGCCAGCAAGGCTGCCACCAGGCCCACGACGATCGACGTTTCGCCGCCCTTGATGGTTTTCTGCAGGATGTCGTGGCCCCACTTGTCGGCGCCGAACGGCAAGGTTGCCGCCTTGTGCGTGACGAGTTTCTTGGCCTTGCCCATGCCGGCGCGCAAGGCCGTCAAGTCGTCGGCCAGCGGGTCGGTGACGCCGTACATCTCGACGCCGGCGGAAGGATTGCTGCCCATCTGGGCGCGCAGTTCCGCGATATCGTCGGCCAGGGGATCGAGCACGTTGACGGGGGTGGGTGCGCTGCGCTCGTCCGTCACCGGCATCGCGGCATCGGCGGCGACATCCTTGTCGGCGCCCACAAAGGTGGGCGGCGCATAACTGACGGCCACTTCGTCTTCCCAGTTCGAGGCTACCAGGCCGCTGGCGGACGCCAGCACCAGCAGGAAAAAGGCGCCGACCACGGCCAGCGATACCATTGCAATCTTGTCGCCGCGCAAACGGCGCCACGCCAGGGCCCACAGGCCGGGCGATGTATGAGGTTTCGACATCGTCTCTTTCTACTTCAGTTGTACGCGAGGATCGACCGCCTGGTACAGCAGGTCGGTGAGCAGGTTGAAGAGCATGGTGGCGGCGGCAACATACACGGTGATCGCCTTGATCACAGGAAAGTCGCTGCGCTCGACAGCCAGGATCACTTCACGCCCGATGCCGGGGATGCCAAAGAAACGCTCGAGCAGGAAAGCGCCGATCAGCAGGGCCGGCAAGTTCGACATCACATAAGTAATGATGGGAATGCCGGCATTGCGCAGCACGTGCACCCACATGATGCGGCCTTCCTTCAAGCCCTTGGCGCGCGCCGTGCGCACGTAATCCTGGTTGGCCTCGTCCAGCACGAAAGTGCGGAACAGGCGCAGGGTCGGCGCGATGGAGACGGCCAGGCCAATCAGGATCGGCAAGGTCGAATAGCGCAGCAGGTTTTCCCAGAAGCTGTCACCCCAGCCCTGCACGGGGAACAGTCCCAGCTTGTAGGCAAAGCCGTACTGGAAGACGATGATGTAGACGAGGATGGAAATCGACATGCCCACCGTACAGGCGATCATGACGGCGCGGTCCGTCAGCGAACCGCGCACAAACGCGATGGCCAGCGCCAGCGCCACGCCAAAGAAGGTTTCCAGCACGGTCAGCGGGATCAGCACCATCATCGACGGCCCCAGGCGCGAAGTGATGATGTGCGACACGGACTCCCCGTGGCCCAGCTCTGGCCAAAGTCAAAGGTGACGATCTGCTTGATGAAGATCCACAGTTGCACGTAGTACGGCTGGTCGACGCCCAGCTGGCGGCGGATGTTGGCGATGCTTTCCGCACTCGACATTTTGCCGGCCAGGATGTAGGCGGGATCGCCGCCCACCCAGTTGAACAGGATAAACACCAGCAGGACGACGCCCAGCATGGTGGGCAGCATCTGCCACAAGCGGCGCAGGATATAAGCGAACATAATGATTCCTTGTTGTTATAAGTTGCGCTTATTTGGCAGCAGTAGCCGGGGCTGGTTTAGCCACGGGAGCGCCATCGCTGTCGATATCCATGTACGCCCATTCCTGGAACAGGATCGGGTGCTTCTTGTAGCCTTGCACCGACTTTTGCGCCAGCATGTTGCGATAGCGCGCATAGCCGATCAGGGCGCCCGCGTTCACTTCCAGGCGGCGCGCCATCTTGTGGAACAGCTCGTCACGCTCGGGGCTGGCCGGCATGGCCTGGCTGGCCGCGTACCATTTATCGTACTCGGGATCCTGGTAGCAGCCATTGTTGTTCTGGTGCGTGTTCGGGCCGTAGAACAGCTGCATGAAGTTGTCGCCGTCCGGATAGTCGGCCAGCCATGGCGCCGTGCGCGTCTGCATCTTGCACTGCTTTTCCGTCTTCAAGATATCGGAAAAGATCATGCGGTCGTTTTCCATGCGGATGCCCAGCGAGTTGTACGTCTTGCGCCACATTTCCGCCTGCAGCACGCCATTGGCTTCGTTGCGCGAGGCGTAGCGGATCAGCAGCGGCTTGCCGTCAGGCAGGGTACGCCAACCATCGGCGCCCTTCTTGTAGCCGAATTTATCCAGCAATTTATTGGCCAGCACGGGATCGTATTGCAACAGGCTCTTGTAGTGGGGATCGTAGCCGACGACGCCCGGCGGGATCGGATAGTCGAGGCGCTTGGCCTGGCCATTCCAGATGATGCGGATTTCTTCATCGATATTGTGCGCCATGGCAATAGCGCGGCGCAGGGCGATCTTTTCCTTGCTGAAGCCACCCAGGGTCGGGTCTTCCATATTCCAGTAGTAATAGCTGATTTCCGGATCCAACAGGCGCGACAATTGCACGCCCTTCTCTGCCAGTTCGGGACGCAGCTTGCCGTTCAGCAATGCCTTCGGCGCCAGCGGGCCATCGAGCCAGAACACGTCCGTGCCGCCGCTCTGGAAAGACAGCCAGCGCGACTGGTCTTCGATCATCACGGAAATTTCGATGCGGTCGATGGCGGGAATGCGCTTGCCCTGCATCTGGCGCACGATGCGCTGGTCGTCCGGATCGTCGCCGGCCATGAAATTCCACGTTTCCGGCAAGTGCTGCGGGTTGCGGTTCAGGACGATGCGGTTGCCGCGCGTCCATTCACCGAGCGTGTAATAGCCGGTGCCGACGGGATTCGAGCCCACTTCGCCCTTCACGTCGCCATATTTGTCCACCACTTCGCGCGCCACGGCGGCCGTCGGCACGTAGGCGAGGATCATGGGGAAATTGAAATCGGTCTTGGTCAGCGTGATGCGCAAGGTATACGGATCGAGGATTTCCAGGCCGGCCACCTTCTTGCTGAAGTCGAGCTTGTTCGACTTGGCCGCGTCCTTGGCCAGGTCATCCAGCCCCACCACCTTGCCTTCGAACAGCCAGCTGTGCGGCGAGGCCAGGCGCGGATCAAACAGGCGCTTCCACGAATACACGTAGTCGGCCATCGTCAGTTCGCGGCGCTTGCCGCCAAACGCGGCGTCCGGCGTAAACAGGATGCCTTTTTTCAGGCGGATGGTGTAGGTCTTGCCGTCGGCGGACACTTCCGGCATCGCGGCGGCCGCGCCGGGCACCACCTTCACGGGGCGTGCCAGGTAATCATAGGTGTACAGGGTGTCGAAGACGGCCTGCGTGATGTGGTTCGAATACAGGTCGCGCGCGGTGGCCGGATCGAAGCCCGTCTCGGCGGCCGGCAGGATATAGCGCAAGGTTTTGACCGGCGCGGCCGCAGGGGCGGCATCCGCGGCAACGGCCGCCAGCGGCAGGGTGGCCAGGCAGGCGAGCAGCGCCACGCGCCGCATCCATGGTGACTTCATGTAATACCCTTCATCTCGATTATCTGTCGCACCGCATTGGTGCGCTTGTACTGGCTTCCCCCTGGGATACAGGATTCCACCACCAAAACCAGTCCATCCTCGCAAGATCTATGCCTTGTTCGCAGCCAGCCGCGTCTGTGGTTTGACGAGCTGGAAAACGCGTAACGATAACGCATATTTTGCATGCCGGGCAAAAAGCTGCGGTACTTCTGGCGTGCGCGGCAACAAGCACCCGCGCCACAGGGGAAATCTTCCGCACCGCAACATCCCCTGGGCGATGCCGCGCAAAAGCGCATTGGTAGAAACCCTTACGTCCGTGAATGAGCGCACTTTTTATCGGTGGACGGAAACCGCATAGCGCAGCGCAACATTAAAATAATTGCCAATACTGAAACACTCAAACATTATAAAAAACACTGTTGTTTCCATCCCGAAATGTCACATTTGCGCGTTGACAAGCTTTCTCGGCAAGTGGTCTTATCAAGCACGGCAACGCACAGTATGCCGTTCGTCCCACAGCGATTGCCGACGCAGCAATCTTTTTTAGACTAGCGAGGTTGTGTCGCAAACCGGCCAGCCGAACTTACTTTCGGAGTTCTGAGAATGATGATGGAAACAGTGATGTCCCGCTCCGTACGCCTGATTTTTTCGGGTAGCGTAGCAGCGGTCAGCCTTGGCATGATGGCTGCGCCGGCAATGGCGCAAGACGCCAACGTCCAACGTGTGGAAATTACAGGCTCGAGCATCAAACGAGCCACGGCCGAGACCGCGTCACCGGTACAGGTCATCACCCGCGACGACTTGATGAAATCGGGCAAGGCCACCGTCGCCGAATACCTGCAAACCCTGACCGCCGATGGCGCCGGCTCCCTGCCGACGGGCTTCGGCAACGGCTTTGCCGCCGGTTCCACGGCCATCTCGCTGCGCGGCCTGGGCGCCACCTCGACCCTGGTCTTGCTCAATGGCCGCCGCATGGCGCCGTTCGCGCGGGCAGATGACGGCCAGAAAAGCTTTACCGATCTCTCTACCGTGCCGATGCAGATCGTCGAGCGCATCGAAATTCTCAAGGATGGCGCCTCTTCCACGTATGGCGCGGACGCTATCGCCGGCGTCGTCAATATCATCCTGCGCAAGGACTTCGAAGGCCTGACCCTGAAAGGCGACACGGGCATCTCCGGCGACAGCGACGCCAAGCAGCACCGCGCCTCGCTGACCTTTGGCAAGGGCAACCTGGACACGGATAAATTCAACGTCGTCGTCAATGCCGAATACACCAAATCGGACATGCTGATGAACAATGAGCGGGCCGGGCGAAAATGGATAGGCAAGGCCGACCTGCGCCCGTATGGCTATGCGATCAACACCCAGTTTGCCGGTGGCTACATCAACGGCAACAACGATGCGAATGCCTCGCCAGCGGGCCTGATCCGCGATCCCGTCACCAACAACTATGTTTCGCTACCCGGCTGCTCCACCTTGTCCGTATCTTCGCCGCAAGATCCGAAGGGCGGCTGCCTGTGGCACCATGACCAGTTCCGTTCGATGCAACCGAAGATCGAATCGATCAACCTGTACACGCGCGGCACCTGGCAAGTCAATGCCGACACCCAGGTGTATGCGGAAGCGGGCTACTCGAAGCGCGACACGGCCTTTACCCTGATACCACCATCGGTCACGCCGACCATCGCCTTCCCGCCGAATGCCACCAGCCCGACTGGCGTCGTCAATTACGGCTCCGGCGCCGGCACCACCATTGTGCTGGCCGCGAATCACCCGCAAAATCCGTACGGTGTGCCGGTGCGCGTGCGCTACCAGGCTTTCGACGTGGGCGCCAGCACGCGCCAGGCCAACAATGAGTTCAACCGCATCGTGCTCGGCGTCAAGGGCAACGCCATGGGCTGGGACTACGATGCCGGCTATACGCATTCGGAATCGAAGCTGCACCTCGATTACAGCAACATGCTGAACATGGCCGTCGTCAAGGATGCCCTGGGCAATCCGAACAGCAAATATTTCCCGTACTATATCGGCGCGCAGGCAAGCAAAAATCCCGCCTCGCTGTACGCGGCCATGGTAACCAACGCTACCTCCGACTCCACGACCAAGCTCGACATCATCGACTTCAAAGCCTCGCGCGAACTGATGCAGCTGCCCGGTGGCGCCATGGGCCTGGCCGTGGGTGCGGAACACCGCCGCGACAAGCTCGACAATCCATCTTTGTCGGGCACGGAAAACGGTTCCATCAACTCCAGCTATGTTGCCGCCAAGGGCGACAGCAAGGTCTCGGCCGTGTTCCTGGAAGTGCTGGCGCCCGTGATCAAGACGGTGGAACTGTCGGGCGCCTTGCGCTACGACAAATACGACCGTTTCTCGTCGACCACGCCGAAACTGGGTGCCAAGTGGACGCCGCTGAAAACCTTCGCCGTGCGCGGCACGTATTCGGAAGGCTTCCGCGCACCGGGCCCAGCCGAAAGCAATGCCGATTCACAATCGACGGGCACCTCGACCGTGAGCGATCCCGTGCGCTGCCCTGGCGGCACCCGCTTGCCGGGCGCCAATGCCAGCGACTGTGAACTGCAAGTGGCGGCCGTCAAGATTGGCGACCCTAGCCTGAAGCCGGAAAAATCCAAGGGCTACACCCTGGGCCTCGTGTGGGATCCGTTCAACGATACCAGCCTGTCTCTCGATGGCTGGAAGATCAAGCGTGAAAACGAAATCAATCCGCTGCCGTACAACGAAGCGGCCGCCCTGCCAACCGCCGTCCGCGCCGACAACAACCTGACCATCAATGGCGTCGTCACGCCAAACACGGGCACCTTGCTGATCACCAAGGCACCGTACCGCAACTCCAGCTATACGGAGATCAAGGGCATCGACCTGGACATCAAGCAGCGCGTGCGCCTGGGCGACTACGGCCGCGCCACGTTTGGCCTGACCTGGACCCATATCGCCTCGTGGGTACGCGCCGAGTCGGCCACCGTGCGCTACCAGTTCGCCGGCACGCATGGCAATTGCGATACATCCAACTGCGCCGGCACGCCCAAGGACAAGATCAATCTCACCGGCTCGTGGGACCTGGGTAACTGGAATGTCAGCGGCGTGCTGAACTACCGTTCGGACATGAAGAACATCCTCTTTGAAGGCAAGCCTTGCGCCTCCAAACTGGCCGATGGCACGCCAGCGCCGAACGGTTGCAAGCTGGCCTCGTTCACCACGCTCGACCTGTCGAGCCGTTGGAATGTCAGCAAGCAGCTGCAACTGTTTGCCTCGATCAACAACGTGACCGACAAGATCGCCCCGCTCGACCCGCTGACCTATGGCGGCATGAGCTACAACCCGATGGACGCCAGCGGCGCCATCGGCCGCTACTTCAAACTGGGCGCCAGCTACAAGTTTTTCTAAGCCCCAACGCAGGCTGCCAAGCGCAGCCTGTGCATCCGGCAGGCGCAAGTCACTATCGTCATGCCAGCCACACCAACGCCCGTTGCACCGCAACGGGCGTTTTATTTTGCGCGCCCGAAGCCCGCACTGGGCATGGCGGCCTTCCTCAAAAATGCGGCACAAAATTCGTCTTCTTTGTTTTAAATCAGTACCGATGACGCACTACGTTGTTTAAGCACACAAAGCCGTTTGCCACGTTGACAAGGACTTTTGCGGATCATTACAGTTGCTCAGTTGAAAAGATATAAATACTTTTCAATGTTCTCGGTGCGCCAACCGGCGCGGCCGTTCTTGCCCTTTTAGCCAACCGCTTTTCCAGGAGTCTTGAACATGATCAGAGAAACACGCTTGTCCCGTTCCATCCGTTTGATCTGCGCCGGCGGCCTTGCCGCCGGCCTGCTCAGCCAGCAGGCGCTGGCGCAAGAAGTCAACGATACGAGCACCATGCAGCGCGTCGAAGTCACCGGTTCCTCCATCAAGCGCCTCGTCTCGGAAACGGCGACGCCCCTGTCCATCTTCAAAGCCGAAGATTTCGCCAAACAGGGCCTGACCACTGCCCAGGAAGTGCTGAGCAAGATACCCTCGAATGCGTCGAGCATGGGCAGCGGCAATGCCGTCGGCGGCAATACCAGCGGATTGCCCACGGGCGGCCAGGCCAGCGCCGACTTGCGCGGCCTGGGCGGCGACAAGACCCTGGTACTGCTCAATGGCCGGCGCATCGCCAACCATCCGTATGACGGCGCCAGCGTCGACCTGAACATCATTCCCATCGCCGCCCTGGAGCGCGTCGAAGTGCTGCGCGACGGCGCCTCGGCCATCTACGGCACGGACGCCATCGGCGGCGTCATCAACTTCATCACCAAGCGCTCGGTGAATGTCACCAACATCACCGCCGAGGTCGTCGCGCCCGAACACAAGGGCGGCGGCGAGCACCGCATCAACCTGTCGACGGGTTTCGGCAAGCTCGACACCGACGGCTACAATATTTTCGGCGTGGTCGACTACCACAAGCAAAATGTGCTCACGTCGCAGGATCGCGACTTTTCCAAGACCGGCATCATTCCCGATCGCGGCCTGTCGCTCACCAGCGGCACCACCTTCCCCGGCAACTACTTCGATGCGGCGGCCAACGGCGGCACGGGCCTGGCCGGCAATCCGTATGCGGCCACGGGCTGCAACCCGCCCCTGTCGGTGGCGGCGGCCAACGGCACCTGCCGCCAGGACTACACGCGGCAGATCGATGACCTGCCGGCGCAGGAGCAAGTGGCCTTCTTCGGCAGGGGCGCCTTCAAGCTGGGCGGCGGCCACCTGGCCACCGTGGAATATCTGCATTCGGAAAACAAGGTGAAAGCACGTACGGCGCCGCCGCCGCAAACGGGCTTGATCTTGCCCAATACCAGCAAATACTATCCGGGCAATGCGGGCGGCGTGCCGGCCCAGCCAGGTTTGTCGGGACAGCCGCTGAGCGTCAACTGGCGCCCCGTGGAAGCGGGCCAGCGGCAGATCGATTCCACCGGCAAGGCGGACCGCCTGGTGCTGGCCATCGAAGGCGAACTGGCGGGCTGGGATTACAAGACGGGGCTTAGCCATGCGATCAGCAAATCGTCGGAAAAATTCACCAACGGCTATGTGCAGGACGCGAGCTTTGCCGCCGGCGTGCTGAACGGTATCCTGAACCCGTTTGGCATGCAGGACACGGCCGGCAAGGCTTACCTGGACAGCACCGCCCTGCGCGGCGAGGTACAAAATGCCAAGGTCACCACCACTGGCTTCGACATCAAGGGCAGCCGCGAACTGATGCAGCTGGCCGGCGGCCCGCTGGCGATCGCGCTCGGCGGTGAACTGCGACGTGAAAAAGCCGACTTCAATGTCAACCGCGATATCGCCAGCCAGGCCGCCAGTTCCGGCCTGTCCGGTTCGCTGTCGAAGAGCGGCTCGCGCACGATTCAGGCCGTCTTCGGCGAAGTCAACTTGCCGCTGATCAAGGACCTGGAAGTGCAGCTGGCCGCCCGCTTCGACCATTACAGCGACGTGGGCAGCACCACCAATCCCAAGCTGGCCCTGCGCTACCAGGCCAGCAGCGCGCTGGTGCTGCGCGGTTCGGCCAGCACGGGTTTCCGCGCTCCCACCTTGTTTGAAAAGAATGCGCCGCCGTCGAAGAACGATACCAACGATTCCTACGACGATCCCATCCTCTGCCCGGGCGGCGTGCCGCAGCCGGGCGCCAATCCCCTGCGCGATTGCGACTTACAGCAATTCAAGCTACAGGGAGGCAATGAAAAACTGAAACCGGAAAAATCCACCACCTTCGCCTTCGGCCTGGTGCTCGAACCCATCAAGGAAGTCACCGTCGCCATCGATTACTGGAACATCCATCTGAAGGACAAGATTTCATCCTTGCCCGAACAATCGATCTACGGTAACTACGAAAAATACAAGGCCTTGTTCCTGCGCAATCCAGACGGTTCGCCTTTCGCCATTCTGGACTTGAACGACAACCTCGGCGAAGTGAAAACCGACGGCATCGATGTGAGCCTGAATGCGCGCCTGGGCCGTGGTGCCTACGGTGATGTCAGCGTGTCGGTCGATGGCACGTGGACCCACAAATATGACTACCAGAACGAACGCGGCGGCGAATTCATCGCCAACGTGGGCCGCTACGCGGATAACAATCCTGTGTTCCGCTGGAAGCATACGGCGGCCCTGAACTGGCGCATGGGCAACTGGGGCGCCACCGTGTCGCAATCATTCAAGTCCGGCTACACGGATCAGAACCAGGTGGATCCGCAGTTCCGCCACGATGTGCCCTCTTACAGCCTGCTGAATGTGTCGGGCAGCTACGTATGGAAAGGCTTGCTGCTGACGGCCGGCGTGAAAAACCTGCTGGACAAGCAACCGCCGTTCTCGAACCAGGGCACCTTGTTCCAGAAAGGCTATGACCCGCGCTACACGGATCCGGTCGGGCGCGCCTATTACCTGCGCGGCAGCTATACGTTTTAAGGGAGTTTTCGGCAAATCTGGCATCGCTGGCAAGCATTTGCCAGGCATGCGGAGAACGGCGCCAGCAGCGATGCTGTGCGCCGTTTTATTTTACGCATCTGAACAAGACTGACAAGGGTTGACGATACTTTATTGCTGAAGGATTACAAAAAAAACAGGAAAATGTTGCATTTCGTCCAAAAAGTACGCACGAAATTGACAATCTGAATGGTGAATGTTTTGATGAGGGCCCTGAAAATTTACAAAATTTTCATTGGTGGTTTTGCAAAAAGGCAAATAAATTGTTAGTAAGCAACAAGTTATTTCAAAATAATTGCCGCCTTTATCACAATAACAAGGAATTTCAGATGATGATAGAAAATGTAATATCGCGGTCGCTACGCCTGATGTTTGCAGGCGGCATGGCCCTGAGCATGCACGCCGCGTATGCGCAAGAAACAACAGATGGCACCATGCAACGCGTGGAAGTCACAGGTTCGAGCATCAAGCGCCTGTCGTCGGAGACAGCGCTACCGATCACGTCAATCAAGGCTGACGATTTCGCCAAGCAAGGCTTGACGACGGCACAGGAAGTCCTGTCCACCATTTCCATGAATCAGAGCTCGCAAAGTAGCTCGCAATCCGTTGGCTCCGGTACGGGCGGCCAGTCCGTCGCCGACCTGCGCGGCATCGGTGGCGACAAGACCCTGGTCCTGCTGAACGGCCGCCGTATCGCCAGCCACCCGTTCAATGGCTCGTCAGTCGACCTGAACATCATCCCTATTTCTGCCCTGGAACGTGTCGAAGTGCTGCGTGACGGTGCCTCCGCGATCTACGGTACCGACGCCATCGGCGGCGTGATCAACTTCATCACCAAGCGTTCAGTCAAGGGCGGCTCCGTCACCGTCGAACATTACGAGCCACAAAAAGCGGGGGGCGGCGACGAGTCGCGCCTGAACCTGTCCGGCGGCTACGGCGATCTGAACAAAGATGGCTTCAACGTCTTCGGCGTGGTTGACGTACATCGCCAGTCTGCGCTGAGCACGGCCGACCGTTCCTTCTCGAAGAGCGGCTACATCCCGAGCAAGGGCGTGGATAACCTGAGCGGCACCACCTTCCCGGCCAACTTCTACGATACGGGCAATGGCTTGATTGGCAATCCGGCCTTCGCCGGCGGTTGCGTGGGTGAGAACCTGTATAAGAATACCTCGGGCAAGAGCACCTGCGCCATGGATGTCACACCGTTCATCCAGGCCATCCCGAAAACCCAGCAGGAATCCTTCCTGGGCAAGGCCAGCTTCAAGCTGAACCAGGATCACCTGGCTACCATCGAATACTTGCACTCGCGCAGCACCAACGAAGCGCGCATCTCACCACCGCCAATGTCGAACATCGGCATCCTTATGTCGTCGAGCTCGCCTTACTACCCAGGCGGCAGCGGCGGTGTGCCAGCCGTCGCAGGCCTGTCGGGCGAGCCGCTGGACATCAGCTGGCGTCCGGTGGCGTCGGGCCAGCGCAGCGGCTTCGACACCAGCACCTCGGACCGCCTGGTACTGGCTTCCGAAGGCGTCCTGGGCGCGTGGGACTACAACGTCGGCCTGAGCTACTCCGTCAGCAAGGCCACCAGCGCCTTCACGGGCGGCTACCTGAATGACCAGCGCATCATCGACGGCATCGGCAATGGCATCCTGAACCCGTTCGGCGAGCAGAGCGCCGCCGGCGCGGCCTACCTGAAGGATTCCGTCCTGAAAGGCGAATACCTGAGCGCAAAGATGACCAGCACCGCGGTCGACGCCAAGGTCAGCCGCGAGCTGTTCAACCTGCCGGCTGGCGCAGTCGGTTTTGCCGTCGGTACGGAATTCCGCAACGACAAAGCGGAATACAATGTGAATCGCGACCTGGCCGGCCAGGCTTCGAGCTCCGGCTATGCCGAAGCGCAGAACCAGTCGGGCAGCCGCAACATCGCCGCCATCTTCTCGGAACTGAGCATTCCTGTCGTGAAAGACCTGGAACTGTCGCTGGCAGCCCGTTATGACCACTACAACGACGTCGGCGGCAGCTTCAACCCGAAAGTCGGCGTGCGCTGGCAGCCAACGAGCCAGGTGCTGCTGCGCAGCTCTTACAACACTGGTTTCCGCGCACCAACGCTGTATGACCTGCATGGGCCGCAAACCAAAACCTTCACGGCCAACAAGTACGACGATCCACGCCTTTGCCCAGGCGGCGTAGCTATCCCTGGCGCCAACAGCAACGTCGCCTGCGGCGCGCAGCAATACATCCGTTCGGGCGGCAATGCGGATGTTGGCCCGGAAAAATCGAAAACCTTCAGCGCCGGTATCGTCATCGAGCCAACCAAGTCGCTGACCGTCTCGCTCGATTACTTCCAGATCAAGCTGCGCGACAAGATCGGCACCGTGGCCGAACAGACCCTGTTCGACAACTACGCCAAGTATCAGAACAACTTCATCTATACCGCTGACGGCAAGCTCGATTACGTGCTGGCCACCCTGGGCAACCTGGGCGAAATGCACACCTCGGGCATCGACCTGGGCCTGAACTGGAAATTGCCACGCAGCCAGTATGGCAACTTCACGTTCGCCTTCGACGGTACCTGGGTACAGAAGTATGAATACCAGAACGAACGCGACGGTGAATTCATGCAAAACGTGGGCGTGTATGGCGACAAGGCACCGGTATTCCGCTGGAGACACAATGCCTCCCTGCAATGGAACCTGGACAAATGGAACGCCACGCTGTCGAACAAGTACATGAGCGGCTACCGCGACCAGAACTATGTCGATCCGCAATTCGAGCAAAGCGTCAAGGCTTACTCGGTATGGTCGCTGTCGGGCGCGTACTCGGGCTTCAAGAACACCGAAGTCACCGTGGGCGTGAAAAACCTGCTGAACGAAGATCCACCGTTCAGTAACCAGATCGGCACCTTCCAGTCCGGCTACGATCCGCGTTACGCCGATCCGCTGGGCCGTACTTTCTACGTGCGCGCTACCTACAAGTTCTAAGCTGATTGCATCTGCTCTGGCTAAAAACTGAAAAACCCCGGAAAGCTTAGCTTTCCGGGGTTTTTTTTCATGCTACGCACCACGTCATTTCATTCCTTGTCGCCCTGCAGGCGGCGCTGCTTGACGGCCGCCGCCAGGTTTTCCAGCACGGCCACGCTGGCGCTCCAGTCAATGCAGCCGTCCGTGACGGATTGGCCATAGATCAATTCCTTGCCCGGGATTAAATCCTGGCGCCCCGCCACCAGGTGCGATTCCACCATCACGCCAACGATGCGGCTGTCGCCGCCTGCCACCTGGCTGGCGATGTCGGCGCACACGGGGATCTGGTTTTCCGGTTTTTTCGAGCTGTTCGCATGCGAGGCGTCGATCATCAGGCGCGCCGCCAGGCCTTGCGCGGCGATGGCCTTGCAAGCGTCGTCCACGCTGGCCGCATCATAATTCGGGTTTTTTCCGCCGCGCAAGATGATATGGCAATCCTCGTTGCCGTTGGTCGAGACGATGGCCGAGTGGCCGCCCTTCGTGACGGAAAGAAAATGGTGCGGCTGCGAGGCGGCCTTGATGGCTTCCACGGCGATTTTCACATTGCCGTCCGTGCCATTCTTGAAGCCGACCGGACAGGACAGTCCCGACGCCAGCTCGCGGTGCACCTGCGACTCCGTCGTGCGCGCGCCGATGGCGCCCCAGCTGATCAGGTCGGCGATGTATTGCGGGCTGATGACGTCGAGGAACTCGGTGCCGGCCGGCAAGCCCAGCTCATTAATATCGCGCAACAGTTCGCGCGCCATGCGCAAGCCGTCGTTGATGCGGAAGCTGTTGTCCATGTACGGGTCGTTGATCAGACCCTTCCAGCCCACGGTGGTGCGCGGCTTCTCGAAGTAGACGCGCATGACGATTTCCAGTTCACCGGCGAAACGCGCGCGCTCCTTGACCAGCAGGCGCGCATATTCCATCGCCGCCTTGGTGTCGTGGATGGAGCAAGGCCCGATCACCACCATCAGGCGGTCGTCCTGGCCATGCAGGATACGGTGCAGGGCAATGCGGGCGCTGGCGGCGGTCTGTTCGGCTTGCTCCGAGCAGGCGAATTCGCGGATCAGGTGGGACGGCGGGGTCAGTTCCTTCATTTCGCGAATTCGCAAATCATCGGTGCGGGGCATCATTTTCTCCAAAATTTAAGGATGGGTAAAACATCTGGGTAAAAAAAAACCGCCATCAGTGGCGGTTTTTTAGAATTTGCTGGGATCTCGTTTTGCTGCTACGTGAACCGACCGCTACTCCACCGCCTTTGGGTTGGAATTGCTAAAGTAAAAATAAGCGGTAAAAAAGTGGCGAGCGAACATGCGAGTCATCCGTAAGTGATGAACGACTATAAACCTAAATTGCAAGGGTTGGCAAGCCTATTTGTCGGCAAAGCCGCATGTCGCCGCCCTTTTACACTGCAAAATACGTAAAAAAGCATAAAAAGTTGCGCGCTGTCGATGCGCATCGGCTGGCTAGCAACGCTGTGGCCGGCAACTAAGCCGTGCCGCCGACGGTGATGCCGTCCAGGCGCAAGGTTGGCTGCCCCACGCCCACGGGCACGCTTTGCCCTTCCTTGCCGCACACGCCCACGCCCGAATCGAGGCGCATGTCGTTGCCAATCATGGAAACGCGGTTGAGCACGTCCGGGCCATTGCCGATCAGCGTGGCACCCTTCACTGGATAGCTGAGCTTGCCGTTCTCGATCATGTACGCTTCGCTGGCCGAGAAGACGAACTTGCCATTCGTAATGTCGACCTGGCCGCCGCCAAAGTTGACGGCATACAGACCGTTTTTGACGGAAGCGAGGATCTCGTCCGGGTCCTTGTCGCCGCCCAGCATATACGTGTTCGTCATGCGTGGCATGGGCAGGTGGGCGAACGATTCGCGGCGCGCATTGCCCGTCACGGGCATCTTCATCAGGCGCGCATTCATGGTGTCCTGGATATAGCCTTGCAGGATGCCGTCCTCGATCAGGGTCGTGCACTGCGTCGGGTTGCCCTCGTCATCGATATTCAGGGAGCCGCGCCGGCCAGCCAGGGTGCCGTCGTCGACCACGGTGACGCCCTTGGCTGCCACGCGCTCGCCGATGCGGCCGGAAAACGCGGACGAGCCCTTGCGGTTGAAGTCACCTTCCAGGCCATGGCCGATCGCTTCGTGCAGCAGGATGCCGGGCCAGCCCGGTCCCAGCACGATGGTCATGGGGCCGGCCGGCGCCGGGCGCGCTTCCAGGTTGACCAGGGCCGAATTGACGGCGTCCGCTGCGTATTGTTCCAGCACGGCATCGCTGAAATAGTCATAGCTGAAACGCCCGCCGCCACCGGCCGAGCCCGTTTCGCGGCGGCCATGCTGTTCCGCAATCACGGTGAGCGACACGCGCACCAGCGGGCGGATGTCGGCCGCCAGCACGCCATCGCTGCGCAGCACCAGCACCACGTCGTACTCGCCGGCCAGGCCCGCCATCACTTGCACGACTCTGGGGTCTTTCGCCCGCGCCATCTTTTCCACGCGTTCCAGCAATTGCACCTTGGCCGTGGCGTCCAGCGAAGCGAGCGGATCGTTGGGCAGGTACAGCGAGCGCCCGCCCTGCGCCAGCGTGTGCCCCGCAATCTTGATCTTGCCGGCACCCGCGCGCGCGATGGTGCGCGTGGCCGCCGCCGCTTCCAGCAGGGCCCGCTCGGAAATGTCGTCGGAGTACGCAAAGGCCGTCTTGTCGCCAGACACGGCGCGCACGCCCACGCCTTGGTCGATGGAAAAACTGCCCGTCTTGACGATGCCCTCTTCCAGGCTCCAGCCTTCGCTCCTGGTCGACTGGAAATACAGGTCGGCATAATCGACCTTGTGCGTAAACATCGTGCCCAGGGCTTTGAGCAGCTTGTCTTCATCCAGGCCGAACGGCGTGAGCAGGAGTTCGCGCGCCACGGCAAGGCTGGACAGATTGGGTTCAAATGGGATCATGGCTATCTATTCTTTCAATTTACATGGTGCGGTGCGCCAGGGCCGGCAAGGACTCGCGCACGCCAGCCAGGAACACCAGGTCGATCTCGCCGCTGACCACGCCCTCGCCTTCGGGCAGCACGGCTTTTACTTCACCCCACGGGTCGATCAGCATGCTGTGCCCCCATGTGCGGCGGCCGTTCGGATGCAGGCCGCCCTGCGCCGAGGCCAGCACGTAGCACTGGTTTTCGATGGCGCGCGCGCGCAGCAGCACTTCCCAATGGGCGCTGCCCGTCGTATGGGTAAACGCGGCCGGCACGACGATCAGCACGCAATCGCCCATGGCGCGGTACAGTTCGGGAAAGCGCAGGTCATAGCAAATGGACAGGCCGACCCGGCCGAACGGTGTCTCGATCGCGCGCACCTGCGCGCCCGGCACAATGGTGCGCGATTCGTTGTACGACTCGGTGCCGCGCGTAAAGCCGAACAGGTGGATCTTGTCGTAGCGGCCGGCCGGCTCGCCTTGCGGGTCGTACACCAAGGTCGTATTGAGAACCTTGCCCTCCTCGCCGGAAATCAGGGGCAAGGTGCCGCCGATCAGCCAGATGCCGTGCTGTCGCGCCATCTGCGCCATGCCATCCTGGATCGGTCCGCTGCCGGGCTGTTCCGCATGCGCCAGCTTGTCCGTTTCCTGCTTGCCCATGATGGCCCAGTATTCGGGCAGCACCACCAGCTGCGCACCACCGGCGGCGGCCTGCGCCACCAGGCGCCGCGCCGTGGCCAGATTGTCTTCCACGGAAGGCGAGGAAATCATTTGTATTGCTGCGACTGTATGCATCATTCACCTAACCCTTCAAGCGCACTACGAGCTGACTGTGCGGCACTTATTTAGCGACAGCATCCTGCGCCGCTGCTGCTGGGGCAGGAACGGCGCCAGGTTCCAATTTACCACCATTGAGCTTGGTCACGACGGGCGATTTCCACGGGCCGGCGATCTGCATGTGGTAAGTGAGCGCCTTCATCACGGGAGCGCGCAGAAACAATTGCGCCAGGAAACTACCCAGGCCAATGACGGGATTGACGGCCAGCGCGTACACGAGCGGCCCCGTGCCCAGGTTAAATTCCGGTATCACCACCACGTGCAAATTCGTCGTTTCATTGGCGATATCGGCCGTGCCATCCATCAACACGGTTGCCGCCACGCCGTGCATCTTGAGGTTGTCGGTGCTCACCACGCCGCGCTTGATACTGGCGTTGGCCGTGATGCCGTCGAAGGCCAGGCCTTCGGAAAACACGTCGTGGAAATCGAGTTTCAGCAAGCGGGGCAAGGCTTGCAGGCTGAGCACCCCCAACAGCTTGGCTGCGCCCGGATCCTGCTTGAGGAACTGGCCCGATTCCACGTTCATCTCGATCTGCCCCGACAGTGTGGGAATGTCGAGCGAATACGGCAAGCCATTCCAGGCGATGTCGCCGCTCAGGCGGCCCTTGCCGCGACGCACCGTATCGGCAAAGCCGAAGCGGTCGAGCAACTTGCCCGCATCGACGATATCGAGGCCGAAACGCAGGCTGGTCGTGCTTTGCCCATCCTTGATGACCCATTTGCCATTGCCGCTCAGCGCGCCATCGGCGTTCGACAGTTGCAACTTGCCCACGCGCCATTCGCGCCCGCCCGCCGCCATCGTGTTATAGGCCTGCAACTCCAACCGGCCGATCTTCTTGTTGAACAGTTCAAATTGCTCGGCGACGATATCGAGCGAAGGGATAGACTGGGCGCCATTTTTGCCTTCCAGCAAACTTTTCACATCGTTGGCGGCCGACTCCGGAATGATCAGGGACGACAGGCGCGCCGTCATCTTGCCCAGGCCGGACGGCGTTTCCAGCCAGGTCACGTAGCCGGACACTTGTTTCGCGTCAATATTGGCTTGCCACACATCCTTTTGATGCGTGGCGCCCACGACCACGTTTTCCAGCTTGCGCTCGCCCAGCATCAGTTCGCTGGCACGGGCCGCCATCATGTCCGGCACCACGTATTGCGCAATATCGGGCGCATCGTCGGCGGCGCCGCTGTCGGCGGAGGCCGCGCCGCTGCCGGCGATTTCACTGCCAGCGGCAATCCAGCTGTCCACGTCCAGGGTTTTCATGCTGACGTTGAACATCATGCCGCTGTCCGGTTCTGGCGCCGGCACGTTCACGCCGATACCGCCGCGCACTAAACGCCAGGCGTCCTTGCCCTGCTTCTGGCGCTGGTAGCGCGCGGCGATGCCGGATCCCAGCGCGATGCGGATATCGTCCGTGCGCAGTCCGGCTCCGTTCGCCGCATTGCCCGTCAGGGTGAATTTCACGGGCAGGCTGTCGCCGGCAGGTTTTTTCAGGGGGCGGGGAAATCCAGGCCCAGGCCCATCAGCGGCGACTCGACATTGACCACCACCTGGTGGTCGCGCGCCGTGATCAGGCCGCTGTAGCGCGCGCCGCCATTCAAATGTTTCGCCAGGCGCTGCAGCACGGGCGCCGGATAGGTCTTGCGCAAGCCATCGATGGTCATGTTGCCGGCGAGTTTCACCTGGATGGAACTGTCCGGCTGCGTGCCGCCCGAGATGGCCAGCGGCCCGCCCAGCAGGCTGCCGTTCAAGCCATTCAGGTTGACGCCTTTTTCGTTGAATTCGATCTTGCCCTGCGTACCCAGCACGGGCGGCATATCGTGGAACAGCACCACGTCGTTGCCCGCCAGCTGCAAGCTGCCCTGCACGGTTGACTCGAGCATGCGTTCGATCGGCAGGTGCAGCTTCAATGCCAGCTTGGCGTTGCCCGTCGCTGTCGTTTCATCCGTGAAATGCTCGATCCAGCCCAGCACGGGGCTGGCCGTCACGTACTTGAGGAATTCCTGCATCGGGCCGGCCGCATTGCCGTCGATATCGAGCAAGGTGTCAAACACGGTCAGGTCGGGAATCACGGCTTTCACATTCGTCAAGGCCACGCCGCCCGTGGTAGCCGTATCGCCGCGAATTTCCATGCGCGCCCGCTCAAACACGAAACTGCCCTTGATCTTCTCCGCCTGCGGCCACAGGGGCGCCTTGCCGGCCAAGGGACCGCTTTGCGCAAATTCGCCGGGCGCGTAGTTCAAAGTGCCATTCTCGATCTTGCCGGCCACGCGGAAATCGCCGCGATTGCGCTGCGCCGGCGTGTCAGCCTTGAAGGGGAAATGTTCAAGTTCGCCGCGCAGGCGCAGGCTGACATCGCGCGCCACGCCGCCTTCCAGCGCGCCCGTCAGCCAGTGACGCAGGTGCTCGGGCGTTTGCAGCGGCAGATAGCGGCCGATGGTGTTGATCTGGAAATTGTCGATCGTGCCCGTCAAGTCGACCTGGCCCAGGTTCTTGCCGTCGAGCGGCAGGCTGTGCGTGCCTTGCAAGGCGACGCGCAAGCCTTGCTGATTGAAATCAAGCTTGTCCAGCTCGACTTGCAGCATATTGGCCGCCTCAAACGTCCAGCGCGCCTGCATGGCGAATTGTTCGAACGGCATGGCCGGTTCGCTCAAGTAAGTGGGAAACTGCAGCACCAGGTCCTGCGCATCGATATTGATGCTGCCGCCCTTGTCGTTGGCGTCGATGCTGCCAGTCAGGCGGTCGAAGCCGGGAATGGCGGGCGCGGCCGCCTGCGCGGGGCTGGTCGCCGTCTTCGCCACGGCCAGGCGCGCCGGCTGCGCATTCAAGCCCAGATCGATAAGCTTGCCGCGCAAACGGTAGCTGGCCGGGGTGGCCATCTCGCCTTCCCATTGCGCTGAAAAATCCTGCAAACGCCCGCGCGGCGCCAGGGCGTCGAGGCGCTGGCGCTGCTGCTCGCCCAGCGGTAGCTTGTCGGCCAGCGCGGCCAGGGTTTGCAAATCGAGGGACTTGGCCGTGATTTCCGTGCGCGCCGGCTTGCGCTTCGTAGCGGCAACAAAACGTTCGGACAGGGTCGTGGGCGGCAGGCTGAGGCCATCGCGAGTTTCCACCGCAAAATTCGTCAGCTCGACCTGGTGCCCATTTGCGCCAAAGGTTGGCTTGCCGTCCGGCACCTGCGCCGACAGTTCTTCCTTTGCCGAAATACGCCCGCTGACCGACAGCAGGTCGAGCGGGGCGATATGCTCGCCCAGCTGCGCCTGCACATCCGTCAAGCCCACGTCGGCCGTGAAGCCGGCCAGGCGCGCGTGATCCAGGCTCAACCAGGCGCGCAGGGCACCCTTGCCCTGGCTCAGTTCGAACGGGTAATCGAGGTAGCGGCGCCAGGCGGCCAGGTCGGCGTTTTTCAGGTCGGCGTACAGCTCACCTTTCCACATAGACACATCCGAGATGCGCGTGCTGAAAGGCGGATGCGTGAAGTGAGCACGCACATCGATGGGCGCGGCCAGGCTGGCAGGCGGCGTGGCTTGCAAGCCCAGCCGGTGGCTGCGCCAGCGGTTGCGCAGCAACAAGTTGACCTGGGTTAAAGCCAGCTCCGGTGTACCGCGCGCTTCGTCCGTCCAGCGCACCTTGCCATCGCGAATGATGATGTCATGCTGCGACAGCAGCCAATCGGCGCCCTTGCCATCGCTGCCTTGCGTGCTGTCGATCAATACCCCGGCCACATACAGCTTGCCATCCGCGCTGCGCCGCACGTCCAGGTCCGGCCGCGTGATTTCCAGGGTAGTGAAGCGCACGGAACCGAGCACGCTCCACCACGACACGGTCGCCGAGACGCTCGGCAGGCTCAGCGCCTGACGGCCCGCCTGGTCGCGCAAGCTCACGTCACCGAGGAAGAGATTGGGCCGCACGCCATGCCAGGAGGCATAAATGCGCGCGATACTGACAGGGTTGCCCAGCGCGCGGCTAGCCGCCCGCTCGATATCGCCTTTGTAGTAATCGATATTCGGCAAGATGGCGTAGCGCAGGAATAAAAACAGCACGGCGAAGGCGAAATACGCCAGCAGCACCAGTTTGATGGTAAAACCCAATATATGATGGGTGGCCAGGTTGGCCATGCGATAGGCGGCACGCAGCCGCTGCCAGCGCAGAGCCAATGGCACATGTTCTGTCACGCTTGCTTCTGGCGGTTTTTGCATCAATAAGCTAATAAACTGGCCCGGCGTCAAATAATGGCAAAAATCGTCTGCATTCGTGGTGTGCGCCTGCCTCCTCGCGCTTGCGTCTGAGCAAAGCCTCCCTTACCATCGTCCGGAAGAGCACGCACTGCCGGCGGCGTTAGCGCCAGCGGCACAATTTTACCGCATCCCCCGCCGTTCGCAGCCAAGTTAAACAAGAACATGTACGCAGCATCCATGAGACCCTTACCGACACCATGAGCACACAGCCTTTGATCTCCGCCTCCCGTTTCTACCAGCGCTGGCTGGACGCCGCCCCCGAGCGCGCCGCGCAGGTAGCGCAACTGGTGCGCGCGCCGCTGGACGGGCTCGACTTTGCCGCCGCGCTGCTTGAGCAGGCGAACGCCGCCACGCCACCGCTACCGCCCGAGCGGGCCATGCGCCGCCTGCGCAACCTGCTCGTCTGCGGCCTGATCGCACGCGACCTGGACGGCCAGGCGGACTTGAACGAAGTCGTCACAGCCATGACGGGCTTCGCCGATTTCGCCATCCGCACGCATGTGGACGCCATCATGGCCGAGATGGTGGCCTTGCACGGCATGCCGGTCGGCGAGGAATCGGGCGAGGAACAGGCCTTGATGGTGCTGGCGATGGGCAAGCAGGGCGGCGGCGAGCTCAATGTCTCGTCCGACATCGACCTGATCTTTGTCTACCCTGAAGATGGCGACACGCAAGTCACCGCACCGGGCCAGCGCAGCCTGTCCAACCACGAGTTTTTCATTCGCATGGGCAAGAAACTGATCGCCGCCCTGGCCGAGATCACGCAAGACGGTTTTACTTTCCGCGTGGACATGGCACTGCGTCCGAACGGCAACTCGGGGCCGCTGGCCGCCAGCCTGGGCATGGTGGAACAGTACCTGATCGTGCAAGGCCGCGAATGGGAACGCTACGCCTGGGTCAAGGCGCGCGCCGTGACGGGCAAGCCGGAAGACATCGCCTCGCTCGACGCCATCGTGCGCCCCTTCGTCTTCCGCCGCTACCTCGACTTTGGCGTCATCGATGCCATCCGCACCATGCACGGCCAGATCCGCGCCGAGGTCAACCGCCAGGAGCGGCTGCACCCGGACCGCAGCAACAACGTCAAGCTGGGCCGCGGCGGCATCCGCGAAATCGAATTCCTGGCGCAAGTGTTTCAATTGATACGCGGCGGGCGCGATGCCGAGCTGCGCGAGCGTTCCACGCGCGCCACCTTGCGCACGGTGGCGGACAAGAGCTTGCTGGAGCCGGCCATCGTGGAACAATTACTTGCTTCCTACACTTTCCTGCGCAACCTGGAACACCGGCTGCAATACCTCGATGATGCGCAAACCCATACCCTGCCCGCGAATGACGCCGACCGGCTCACCGTGGCGCAGATGATGGGCTTGCCCGACACCCCCACCCTGCTGGCCCAGCTGGAAGCGCACCGCGTGTTTGTCGCAGGACAATTTGACGAGATGTTCAGCGACAAGAGCAGCGGCACGCCGCCGGCCGACACGGGCATCGACCCGCAAACGTCGAACGACTGCGCCGCCTCGGACCAGCAGGAAGCCATCGAAGCCCGCTTTGCCGCCCTGGGTTTCCATGAGCCGGCCGCCTGCGCGCGCCGCCTGCTGGCCACGTGGCAGGCGCCGCGTTTGCAATCCTTGCCCGAGGCTAGCCGCACGCGCCTCGTTGCCCTCGTCAATTCCGCCCTGCCCCTGATCACCGATTGCTCCGTTTCCAACGGCAACGCCAGCCAGCTGGCCACCCTGGGCCGGCTGCTCGATTTCCTGGAAGCGATTGCGCGCCGCTCGGCCTATCTGTCGCTGCTGACGGAATACCCGCATACGCTCGAACGCGTCGTGCGCATGGTGTGCGCCAGCGGCTGGGCCGCCACCTTCCTCACCCAGCACCCGATTTTGCTCGATGAACTGCTCGATGAACGCATCCGCAATACGGTGCCGGACCCGGCCGCGCTGGCGCTGGACCTGCAGCGCCAGCTTGACGACGCACCCGGCGACACGGAGCGGCAGATGGACATCCTGCGCGAAACACACCACGCGCAGCTATTCCAATGCCTGGCGCAAGACCTGGCGGGCGACCTGAGCGTGGAAAAGCTGGCCGACTACCTGTCGCAGCTGGCCGACATCATCGTCGCCGTCACCGTGCAAGCCGTCTGGCAAACCTTGCCCGCGCGCCACCGCGAGGTGCCGAAATTTGCCGTCATCGCGTATGGCAAGCTGGGCGGCAAGGAACTGGGTTATGTCTCGGACCTGGACGTCATTTTCCTCTTCGACGACGACGACCAGGACGCGCCCGGTCTGTACGCCAAGCTGGCGCAGCGCTTCATTACGTGGATGACCTCGCACACTTCGGCCGGCATCCTGTTCGACATCGACATCGCCCTGCGCCCCGACGGCGCCTCGGGCATGCTGGTCTCCAGCGTGCAGGCGTTCGAGCGCTACCAGGGCAGCGCGGCCTGGGTCTGGGAACATCAGGCGCTCACGCGTGCGCGCTTCTGCGCCGGCGACGTCAGCATCGGCAAGCATTTCGAACGTATCCGCGACACGATACTGCGCAAGGAAAGGCCGGAAAACGGTCCGCTCAAGAGTGAAGTGGTGGCCATGCGCAAGAAGATGCTCGATGCGCATCCGCCCCGCCCGGGCAGCTTTGATTTGAAGCAGGATCCGGGCGGCATGATCGACATCGAATTCATGGTGCAATACCTGGTGCTGCAGCATGCGGCGCAGTATCCGCAGCTGACGGCCAACTCGGGCAATATCGCCCTGCTGCGCCTGTGCGGCGAACTGGGGCTGATCGACGAACAGCTGGCCGCCCTGGTCGCCGACGCTTACCGCGCGCTGCGCAAGCTCCAGCACCAGTTGCGCCTGCAGGGGCAAGACCTGGCCCGCGTGGAACCGGAGCGCGTGCGCGTGCATGCGGAAAATGTCATGCGCCTGTGGCAAGCCATCTTCGGCGCCGAAGCCTGAGGCCGGCCCGGACATGCCGCTCCATTACCTGTCGCGCCTGAGCGGATCGGCACGCGATACGCAGGCCAACCTTCAGCTGGGCTGTGTGCTGGCGCTGGTGGCCGGCGCCGTGAATGCGGGCGGCTTTCTCGCCATCGGCGGCTATACCTCGCACATGACGGGCATCGTCTCGGGCATGGCGGACGACCTGGCGCTGGGCAATATCACACTGGCCCTGGCCGCGCTGGGCGCCTGGCTGGCCTTTGTCAGCGGCGCGGCCGTGACCGCCATCATGGTGAACTGGGGCAAGCGGCGCCGGCTGCACAGTCAGTTTGCCGCCAGCCTGCTGCTGGAAGCGGCCTTATTACTGCTGTTCGGCTTGACGGGCAATTACCTGGCCACCATGCCCGACGTACTGGGCCCCGTCACTATCTTGCTGCTGTGCTTTGTCATGGGCTTGCAGAACGCCATCATCACCAAGATTTCGGGCGCCGTAATCCGCACCACCCACGTGACGGGCCTGTCCACCGATATCGGCATCGAACTGGGCAAGATGGCGTATTACAACCGGCGCCACCTGCCGGACCGCATGGTCAAGGTCAACCGCGGCAAGCTGAGAACGCACAGCCTGCTGATCGCCTGCTTCTTCATCGGCGGCGTCAGCGGCGCCCTGGCCTTCAAGCACATCGGCTTTCCCGCCGCCACCATCCTGCTCGCCGGCGTGCTGACCCTGCTGTCCGGCGTGCCCGTGCTGCGCGACTTGCGCCTGCTGTGGCGCTTCTACCGGCGCCGCCTGCACGCCTGGCGTTAGCAGGAATATTTTTCTTTATGGCAATAAATTATTGATTTTAATGCTAATATTTTTCTGCGCCTGGCCGGCTCACCAAGCCTGTCGTGGTGGCCTTTTGATTCGACACCCTACCGTTGTCCAATTTTGAAAGCGAGAAAAATGATTTCCATTAAAAAAGCCCTGTTTGTCTTTGCCATCGCTGTCGGCGCCGCAGCTTCGTTCTCCAGCGCGGCCGCCGTGCGCACATGGATTCCATCGGAAAACTGCGATTACATCCTCAACATGTGTTACCAGGGTGTCGAGGCATCGTGCGAACAGTGGCGCAACCAGTGCGAACCCAAGGAATAAGCTGGCAACAGACGAAAAAAACGCCCCGAAGGGCGTTTTTTCTTATGCGGTCAACAATTACTTGGCCGACATCAGCGCAACGGTGGTGTCGAGCATGCGGTTCGAGAAACCCCACTCGTTGTCGTACCACGACGATACTTTCACCAGGCGGCCCGACACTTTGGTCAGGGTCGAATCGAAGTTCGACGAGGCCGGGTTGTGGTTGAAGTCGATCGATACCAGCGGTTCGGTCTGGTACGTTAGGATGCCTTCCAGGGCACCTTCCGAAGCGGCCTTCATCAGGGCATTGACTTCTTCGACGGTGGTGTCGCGCTTGGCGATGAAGGACAGGTCGACCAGCGACACGTTGATGGTCGGCACGCGGATAGCGAAGCCGTCCAGCTTGCCATTCAGCTCAGGCAGGACCAGGCCCACGGCGGCGGCAGCGCCCGTCTTGGTCGGGATCATGCTCATGGTGGCGGAACGGGCGCGGCGCAGGTCTTCATGCATCACGTCGGACAGCACCTGGTCGTTAGTGTAGGCGTGCACAGTGGTCATCAGGCCCGTTTCGATGCCGATGGCGTCGTTGAGCGGCTTGACCAGCGGTGCCAGGCAGTTGGTGGTGCACGAAGCGTTCGAGATGACGGTGTCCGTCGATTTCAGTACCGAGTGGTTCACGCCGAACACGACGGTCGCATCGACGTCCTTGCCGCCTGGTGCCGAAATGATGACTTTTTTCGCGCCGCCCTTCAAGTGAGCCGAAGCTTTCTCTTTGGTGGTGAAGAAGCCCGTGCATTCCAGCACGACGTCCACGCCCAGCTCGCCCCATGGGATTTCAGCAGGATTGCGCTGTGCGAATACGCGGATCGGATCGCCATTGACGATCATGTTGTCGCCTTCGACAGTGACCGTGCCCGGGAACTTGCCGTGCGCGGTGTCGTAGCGGGTCAGGTGGGCGTTCGATTTGGCATCGCCCAGGTCGTTGATGGCAACGATCTGGATATCCTGTTTCTTGCCGCCTTCGTAGAAAGCACGCAAGACATTACGGCCGATGCGGCCGTAGCCATTGATTGCAACTTTGATCGTCATACTCTGCTCCTGATTAAAAAAGAAGGTACATGCACGCCCCCGGCGAGTACCTCGCCAGGGCCGTTAAAAATCAATATTAGCCGGCGATAACCGCTTTGACCTTGGCCACGACGTTGTCGACCGTGAAGCCGAAGTGCTTGAACAGCACGCCAGCCGGCGCCGATTCGCCAAACGTGTCGATACCGACCACGGCGCCTTCCAGGCCCACGTATTTGTACCAGAAGCTGGTCACGCCCGCTTCGATGGCCACGCGCGGCACGCCTTTGGTCAGCACGCTGGCCTTGTAGGCGGCGTCCTGGCGGTCATACACGTCGGTCGACGGCATCGACACCACGCGCACATTGATGCCTTCCGAAGCCAGCGCGCTGGCGGCGGCGACAGCCAGTTCCACTTCGGAACCGGTAGCGATCAGGATTGCCTTGGCGTCGGCCACGTCGTTCAGCACATAGCCGCCGCGGTAGATGTTTTCGATCTGTTCGGCGCTACGCTCCTGGTACGGCAAGTTCTGGCGCGAGAAGATCAGCGTCGACGGGCCATCCTTGCGGCGCACGGCGGCGCCCCAGGCAGCAGCCGACTCGACGGTGTCGCACGGACGCCAGTTGTCCAGGTTCGGGATCAGACGCATCGACGAGACGTGCTCTACCGATTGGTGCGTCGGGCCATCTTCGCCCAGGCCGATCGAATCGTGGGTGAACACGAAGATCGAACGCAGTTTCATCAGGGCCGCCATGCGCAGCGCATTGCGGCTGTAGTCGGAGAACGTCAGGAACGTGGCGCCGAACGGGATGTAGCCGCCGTGCAAGGTGATGCCGTTCATGATGGCGCTCATGCCGAATTCGCGCACGCCGTAGTTGATATGGTTGCCAGGCTGGCCCGAACGCACAGCCACGCACTCTTTCCAGTTGGTCAGGTTCGAACCGGTCAGGTCGGCCGAGCCGCCCAAAAATTCCGGCAGGGACGAAGCCAGTGCCTGGATGGCATTCTGGCTGGCCTTGCGGGTGGCGATGTTTTCTTTCTTTTCCACGCAGGAAGCGATGGCGGCGCTCAGGGCCGCTTCGAATGCCTCTGGCAGCTCGCCCTGCATGCGGCGGGTCAGTTCCGCGGCTTGCTGCGGGAATTCACGGCGGTAGGCGCCAAAACGCTCGTTCCAGTCCGCTTCCAGCAGGGCGCCTTGTTTCTTGGCATCCCAGGCTGCGTAGACGTCGGCCGGCATTTCGAACGGTGCGGCATCCCAGCCGATGTATTCGCGCACGGCAGCGATTTCCTTGTCGCCCAGCGCGGCGCCGTGGACCTTGTCGCCGCCTTGCAGGTTCGGCGAACCCTTGCCGATGATGGTCTTGCAGCAGATCAAGGTTGGCTTGCTGGCGGTCTTGGCGGCGGCGATGGCGGCAGCCACGGCGGCAACATCGTGACCGTCGACGGCGCGGATGACATTCCAGCCGTACGCTTCGAAGCGCGCCGGGGTGTCGTCCGTGAACCAGCCTTCGACTTTGCCGTCGATGGAAATGCCGTTGTCATCGTACAGGGCGATCAGTTTATTCAGGCCCAGGGTGCCGGCCAGCGCGCACACTTCGTGCGAAATGCCTTCCATCAGGCAACCGTCGCCGACGAAAGCGTAGGTGTAGTGGTTGACGATGTCGTAGCCAGGCTTGTTGAATTCAGCGGCCAGCAATTGCTCCGACAGGGCCATGCCGACGGCGTTGGCGATGCCCTGGCCCAGCGGGCCGGTGGTCGTTTCCACGCCTGGCGTGACATCGACTTCCGGATGGCCCGGGGTTTTCGAATGCATCTGGCGGAAAGCCTTGATGTCATCCATCGACAGGTCATAGCCCGTCAGGTGCAGCAGCGCGTAGTGCAGCATCGAGCCGTGGCCATTCGACAACAGGAAACGGTCGCGGTTCTGCCATTTTGGATTGGCAGGATTGTGGCGATAGTGACCACTCCACAGGGCAACTGCGATCTCGGCCATGCCCATCGGCATGCCTGGATGGCCGGAGTTGGCCTTTTGTACAGCGTCCATTGCCAGTGCGCGGATCGCATTGGCCATTTTGGTAGTCGGGAGCGTAGTTGTCATGATGGTGTGGGTCAGTCGCGAGTTTGGAATTCGTTTGCAACAGCGCAGGCAGGGAAGCCGGCTGCTTTCTGTAGTCAACTATTTTACCAGACTGGGGGGCCGCAAATTAGAATTGCGGCGTACTGGCCCGCCAAATGGCTATACTTTGACGTCTTTCCACCCCACTTATACCCCCGTTGAGGATTTGCATGCCGCGTTTTTTCTGTCCCCAGCCGCTCGTTGCCGGCACCACCATCGTCCTGCCGGAGGCTGTCGCCCACCATATCCAGGTCGTACGCCTGGCGCCAGGCGACCTCATCACCCTGTTCAATGGCGAAGGCGGCGAAGTGCAAGCGAGCCTGGTGGCGGTCGCCAAGCGCAGCGTGACGGCTGAAATACAGGCGCACGTGGCGCGCGAAACGGAACTGCCGTATGCCGTGACCTTGGCGCAGGCGCTGCCGGAAGCATCCAAAATGGACTGGATCATCGAAAAAGCCATCGAACTGGGCGCGGCCGGCATCGTGCCGCTGTCGGCGCAGCGCTGCGTCGTGCGCTTGTCAAGCGAAAGGGCCGAGAAAAAACTGGCGCATTGGCAAGGCATTATCGTTTCCGCTTCGGAACAGTGCGGGCGCAACCGCCTGGCACAACTGGCGCCGCTGCAAGACTTCAATAGCTGGAGCCGCCAGCAAGATTTGCATAAACGCATCATTTTGACGCCGCGCGCGGAGCAGTCGCTGGCCGACTGGGCCCGTCACCAGCCGCCGCAAGCGATCACCGTGATGGTGGGCCCGGAAGGCGGATTTTCGGAAGCGGAAGAAAAGGCCGCGCTGGCCGCCGGCGCCATCGGCTTGGCTATGGGCCCGCGCATCCTGCGCACGGAAACGGCAGGCCTGACGGCGCTGGCAACGCTGGGCGCAATATGGGGCGGCATGTAGGCACAAGCCAGCTGCCGGCGTGCTTGCAGCAAGGCCGCCCGCATCACATTCCCCTACACCCGCAGGGTGGATTCCCCCTGCGCCGCCGCGCTCTTCCAGCAGTTCCGTAAGTCGATACCCCTACACACATAAAAAAAACCCGCCAGGCGAACCTGGCGGGTTATTTCAGACATTCATCCCATGCTCCTTGCGGAGCGCGGAATTAGAAGGACTGGTTGTAGCGCACGTAGACGAAACGGTCGATAGGCACGTTAGGATCAACAGCCGACGAAGACGAAACACTGACGCCAGCGCTGGTTGCTGCGTACATCAAGCGTGGAGCACGGTCAAACAGGTTGTTCGCGCCGACCGAGATCTGACCTTTCCAAGGCGTTTTATACGCCACGTTCAGATCGAAGTAGGTGGTCGAACCACGCTTGTTGTAGCCGCCGCCGTCATAGCTGACGCCTTGATCATCAGGATTCGAGCATTGGAGTTCGGAGTCCAGGCACAGATCCTTGACGCCGCTGGTGTAACGCGCGGTCAGGGTCGAGCTCCAGTTACCCATCATCCAATCCAGGCTGACGTTCGACTTCAGACGGGCATAGGTAAACTCGCCTGCGTACTCTTGCCAGTCGGTAGTAGCGCTAGCTTTTTGCTTGAACGAACGCAGGACAGTCGATTCCGTACGAATAGCGAAGTTACCGTATGCCGTACGCGGCAGGCGGTAGCCCAGGCCAATGTCGAAACCTTCGGTCGACAATTCACCCTTATTGATCGTGCCGCGCGACAGGCCGGTGATGGCGCCAGTCGAGTTACGAACAACATCGCCGCAGTACTTTTGCAGGCCTTCGACGACGCAATTGCTGATGACTTCAGCAGCGGTCCAACCGGAGATCTGGTCTTTCACGCTGATCTTGAACCAGTCCAGGCTAGCCGACAGGCCTGGCACGAATGATGGGTTGTAAACGAAGCCCAAGGTCTTGGTTTTTGCCGTTTCTGGCGTCAGCGTATCGTTACCCACGCCGGTTTGGAAAGGCACGGTCGATTGTGCGCCACCGGCTGGTACTGCAGCGCCGGATTGTGCCAACTGACGGTAGCCAGCCGGTACGCCGGTGGCGGCGCAACGTTGAGCAACGGCTGCATTACGTGCCGCCACGCCCCAACGGCTGTCGCATGGGTCGAGGTAGGAGTCGAAGCTTTGACCACCGCCACCGAAGGTATCGCCCAGTGCAGGGGCGCGGAAGCCTTCAGCCCAGGTACCACGAACCAGCAAGTCGTCAACCGGTTTCCACATGATGCTGGCTTTGCTGTTGGTCGTCGAACCAAAGTTGTCATAGTCGGAGTAGCGCGAAGCCAGATCCAGCGACAGCAGCTTGGCGAAGCTTTGACCTTTCAGCAGAGGAATATTTGCTTCCAAATACACTTCTTTTACCGAATAGCGGCCTTTGGTCGTGTTTGCAGCCAGATCCGTCGAATAACCGGACTGATCGAATTGACCCGGGCGGTCGTAGCCGCGCACGTCGCGCTTCTCGATACCGCCAGCGAAGCCAACCGCGCCAGCTGGCAAGGTGAACAGTTCACCGGAGACATCCGCCGTGATGCTGTTGACGGTGCTACCGTAGGTACCTTGGCCGTTAGCCGAAACGTATTTCCAGGCTTCCGGGTTCGACACGGATGGGCCGCCCAGAATGTTGAAAGGCGTACACTGCGAAAGTGGAATCGGGCTCGCTGCAGTACCGCACTGTACCTGGCCAGCGCCATTCATGAACGATGGACCCAGGGCTTTCTTCAGGTTCAACAGATTCAGGTTGCCGGTGCTCAGGTTTTCGCCTTTGAGCGAATTGTGGTTGTAGCCAGCGCTCCAGTTCCATGGCAAGCCGCGCAGCGTGAATTGACCTTCCAGCGTTGCATCGATGTGCAAGGTCTGGTTGTTGTTTTCGGTGATACGCGGCTGCTCGGTCGTGCGGCGGGCGAAGAACAGGTCCTGGCCCTTGCCAGCACCGGCGACTTGGTTGCCGTATGGGTTGAAATAGCTATCTTTGTCGATATACACGCCATAATTAGGCTGCGACAGGCTGTTCAGCGGATAGCCAGCGACCTGGCGCGTCGAGCTACGCTCGGCGTACATGGCCGTCGTCGTGAAACGCACGTCGCCTGGCAGTTCGATCGTACCCTTGGTAAAGATCGAGGTCAGCTTGGTCGGCGACTGGAACATCATCTGCTGCGACGAGTTGTACTTGTCATCGTTCGAGTTGGCGAAAGTATGATAGTTAGCGGGGTTGCGCGAGTCCGCGCCAACGCCACTACCATCAAAGCTGCCGGTATGGTTCAGCATCTTATTGAAACCGCCATTTGCAGCAACGGTATTGCTGGTGCCGGCAGCAGTAACTGGCGTGATGCGGCCCCATGGCGCGGCGCCAAAGCCCTGACCGAAGAAGTCGCCCGTACCGTAGCTTTGCGAGGTGATGTCGCGCGTCTTGGCCCATACTGGCTCAGTCTTGCTATGCGAAATACCAAACATCATCGAGGCTTTTTCGGCATTCGCGCCATACGACAGCGAGTAGTCTTCGGTCTTGCCGTCGCCTTTTTCGTTGATGCCCTTGTAGACGCTGATCTGGGCGCCTTCAAGGCGTTTTTTCAGAATGATGTTGACCACGCCGGCGATTGCATCGGAACCGTAGATCGACGATGCGCCGTCTTTCAAAATGTCAATGCGTTCGATCATGGACGACGGTACGGTCGACATGTCGGTGTAGCCGTCTACCGATTGCGTCCAGCGCTTGCCATTGACCAGCACCAACAGGCGGTTGGCGCCCAGGTTGCGCATGTCGATGTATTGACCGCCTTGTTCGCGGTTCGAGGTCAGGACGGCGCCCTTGCTGAAGGCTGGCGTACCCGCCGAAGTCATTTGATTCAGAATATCGCCGACAGTGATCAGACCGGTAGCCTGAATCTGCTGAGCAGTAATCTTTTGAACAGGTTGCGCGGTTTCCAAGTCTACTTGGCGAATGCGGGAACCGGTAATTTCCACGCGCTGCGGGGCTTCAGCTTGCTCTTGGGCAAATGCTGTAAGCGAGTTCAATGCCATCGCTACTGCTACGGCAATCTTGGTGCGTTGATGCATAAGTTCTCCGATTTTAAATACTACCTACTGATCTAGTCAGGCTCTTGTAAACATAAAATTATGTTTAATGTCTTTCTGAATCCCGTACTGTCGGCCTTGTGTCCAACCGTTTCTCACTTTATGAGCGAGCCAGCCAGGTTACTATGACATTACGTCATCAAACCATTTTCAAAGCAGCGCTGTCAACAATACTCAAAAGCGGAGTCAACAAAGAAACAACACATTTTTCCACGCGGCCGTTTTAATTTCCCTTCACAAGAAAAATTGCTACACTTCACAACAACCATGCGCGCACCAAATTGGTGCGGACACATTTTGCCGATGGTCTACTCTGCAGTTATTGGTGCGGCACCTGACTGGACGGCGAAGGCGCACGGATACGGCACTGACAGCAAAAGAAATCTGCCTGAATCCTCCAATCCTCCTGCTACGGCGGCCATTGCGCACCAACTTGGTACAATCTGACCAGCTACTTTTGCCCACGGCCGGCACGCCACAAGGCGGCTTGAGACGGCGGCGGAGCGTGCGGCAGGACATGCGCCAACAAAAATTAATCGTTGTAAAAGTGCAACACAGTGAACTTATACTTTCACAAACTCACTTTTTACACTACATTACTATCCACTTGAGAATGCAACTTTCACGGCGCATAAACAAACATGCGCGATTTTTAAAATTCAAATAACCCGCAATACAGAGTTATTTTTTAATTAAAAATATCGCAAGACCACCACTTATATTCGGAAGATATATATCGATATATACTTCGAATATAAATTCGCGTGTGCTTCTTCATTTTTCCAGCATTACTTCAATTCCATCCGCCTTTCGCGCAGAGCTGCCGTGCTGTATTTATTGCGACTGCGTCTATGCATTACCGCGACATGCACGCTGCCGTCGCTCCCCTGGCGTCCCCGACAGCGATGCGATTACCGGCGCCGTCCCGCTCCCGAGCATTGCATCAACAGTCTTCGCAGCAGGTAAAATAGCGCCTTGATGCCGCCGCGCGCGCTGCCTCACAGACTCTCCGCTAGATACGGAGCCCAGCCATTTTTATAGATACACATCATGTTGCGACTCAACGAAGTAAAACTCCCCCTCGAACACGACGAAGCGGCTCTGCCCGCCGCCATCCTGGCGCGCCTCGGCATTGCTGCGGATGAGCTGCTTGGCTTTACCGTCTTCAAGCGCAGCTATGACGCGCGCAAGCGCAGCGCCGTGGTGTTGATTTACTCGCTGCATGTGGACGTCAAGAATGAAGCGGCCGTGCTGGCGCGCCTGCAGCACGATGTGCACTTGATGCCCGCGCCCGATACCGACTACAAATTCGTCGCCGGCGGCGAACAGCTGGCGGGCCACACGAATGAACCGCGCCCCATCGTCATCGGCACGGGCCCCTGCGGCCTGTTCGTGGCGCTGATCCTGGCACAGATGGGTTTACGCCCCCTCATCCTGGAACGGGGCAAGCAGGTACGCGAGCGCACGGTCGACACCTTCGGCTTCTGGCGCAAGCGCGAGCTCAATCCCGAATCGAACGTGCAGTTTGGCGAAGGCGGCGCCGGCACCTTCTCGGACGGCAAGCTGTACAGCCAGATCAAGGACCCCAAGCACTACGGCCGCAAGGTCTTGACGGAATTCGTCAAGGCAGGCGCACCTGAAGAAATCATGTATGTGAGCAAGCCGCACATCGGCACCTTCCGCCTGGTCAAAATGGTGGAAGAAATGCGCGCCAATATCGAGCAACTGGGCGGCGAATACCGCTTCAGCAGCAAAGTGGTCGATCTCGACATCGTGCCAGGTGCTGACGGCGGCCAGGTGCGCGGTGTGGTGCTGGACAATGGCGAAACCATCGCCAGCAACCACGTCGTGCTGGCCATCGGCCACAGCGCGCGCGACACCTTCGAGATGCTGCATCGCCGCGGCGTGTACATCGAAGCGAAACCGTTCTCGATCGGCTTCCGCGTGGAGCACCCGCAATCCTTGATCGACAGCTGCCGCTTCGGCCCCAGCGCCGGCCACCCGATTCTGGGCGCGGCCGACTACAAGCTCGTGCACCACGCCAGCAATGGCCGCTCCGTCTACAGCTTCTGCATGTGTCCGGGCGGCACGGTGGTGGCGGCCGCCTCCGAACCTGGCCGCCTGGTGACGAACGGCATGAGCCAGTATTCGCGCAATGAGCGCAACGCCAACAGCGCCATCGTCGTCGGCATCACGCCAGCCGACTATCCTGGCGACCCGCTGGCCGGCATCGCCCTGCAGCGCGAACTGGAAGAGCGCGCGTTTGCCCTGGGCGGCGGTAACTACGATGCGCCAGGGCAATTGGTCGGCGACTTCGTCGCTGGCCGCGCCTCGACCGAATTTGGCAGCGTGGTGCCGTCGTACAAGCCAGCCGTGCACTTGACGGACCTGGCGCCGTCGCTGCCCGAATACGCGATCACGGCCCTGCGCGAAGCGTTTCCGGCGTTCAACAAGCAGATCAAGGGCTATTACAAGGCCGACGCCGTGCTGACGGGCGTGGAAACGCGCACCTCGTCGCCGATCCGCATCAAGCGCCGCGACGACGACCTGCAAAGCCTGAACACACGGGGACTGTTCCCCGCAGGCGAAGGCGCCGGCTATGCGGGCGGCATCCTGTCGGCGGCCGTCGACGGCATCAAGGTGGCCGAAGCGGTGGCACTGTCGATGGCGGCGCGCGGTTAGGCCACGCTCTCCCCGCCCTGCGGCAGAACGAAAAAAACCGACACTAAAGTGTCGGTTTTTTTTGCCTGCGTCCGCTTTTTAAAACTTGTAGGAGGCATTCAGGTAGCCGGTGCGGCCGCGCGGATCGTAGTAGCGGTCGTCATAGCCGAATTGCTGGCCACGGTTCGCGCCGGACGTCGACGGCACGAATGGCGGGCTCTTGTCGGTCAGGTTCAGCACGCCTGCGGTAAGGACCCAGCTCTTGCTAGGCGTCCACACCGTTTGCCAATCGAGGGTCGAATAGAAGCCCACCTGCATGCGGATCTTTTCCTGGCCCGTCACGGCGCCCGAAGCGTCAAGCACGTCGACCGAGGTTTCCTGGTCCTTGTAGCCGGACAGGAAGTTGACCGTCAGCGAATTGGCCCAGTTGCCCGTTTTCAGGGTGTTGGTCCACTGGCCACGCGTGCGGAAAGTGACCGAACCGAGCTCGGCAAAGTTACCCAACGCCGAGTAATACTTGCCATCGCGTTCCAGCTGCACGTCCTCGCGCAGCATCTGCGTCGCATTCAGCTGCGAGGTGAACAGGCCGATGCCGGAGCGGTAACGGGCGCTGATATCGATATCGACACCGGTGGCGAACGATTTACCCAAGTTCTGGTTGTCCGCCAGGAAAGCCAGGTAGGTAGTACCTGTGCCCACGTCCTTGTTGACTCCCCAGGATTTCGGGAAGTTGGCCGGATTGGCAAACACCAGTTGCTCAGTCAGCTGGCCGAAGGAATCGCGGATCTGCACATGCCACAGGTCGGCGCCCAGGGTGATGGCGCTGATCGGCTCGTAACGGAAGCCGATGGTCGCCTGTTTCGATTTCTCAGGCTGCAATTCGCGGTTGCCGCCGGCTAACTGATCGTATTGGCGGTTGCCTGGCTGGCATACTGCATTGAGGCGCGTGGCGATCGCTTGCAGGGCTGGCGAGCATGTGTATTTGTCGCTGGTGACGCCATAGCCGCGCTGCAAGGCGTTGACTTGCGGCACTGTCGGCGCATGAAAACCATTGCCGACCGAACCGCGGATCAGCAAGGTGGGGGCCGGCGTCCATTTGAAGCTGGCCTTGGCCGTGGTGGCGCCACCGAAGTCCGAGAATTCATCAAAACGCAAGGCGGCGCCCAATTCCAGCTCCTTCAGCACAGGCGCGATCACTTCGCCAAAAATGCCCTTCGACGTGCGGCTGGCGCTATATGGCTGGCTACTGGCCGCGTCGCCGAAACGCTGGTCGCATTCCAAGCCCGTCGTACCGCCGCACAAGGTGCCTTTTACCGGATCGGCCAGGATGCCTTGCGCAAACGGGCTCGGCTTCGCGGAGAATTCTTCACGGTTGATGTTCACCCCCATGCCCAGCATCATCGCGCCACCCGGCAGTCGCCGCAGTTCCGTCGAGCCATTCAGGTTAATCGTTTGCAGGCGCGAAGTACCACCGTCCCAGTAACCGGAGAACGTGGCCGCCTTGATGGCGTCCTGTGCCGCGGTCGACTGTTTACCTGGACCAACGAAGGGGTCGAGCAATCCGCTCGACGTCAGGTTATTGACGGCGATGGCGCCAGGATAACCGGAAATACTGCCTTTTACGCGGCTCTCCGAGAAGTTGTACGCTGCATTGTAATCCCAGCCGGCAAAAATCCCGCGCGTGCCGACCACCACGCTGGCGAAGTCGGCCGTATCTTTCGAGGTACGCTGGCCCATGTCGAACAGGCGGTAAAAGGCCGTACTATCGCCAGTAATGCCAAGTGGCAACAAATACTTGTTGTGTAGTGGCGTGCCGGCATCGACGGCGATAGCGCCGGGAACGGGAGCGATGCGCGAGGTCTGCTTGGTGCGCGATAACAGCACGTCTGCATACACTTCCTGGCCCGCGATCTTGAAGGTGCCCGAGGCCATAAAGTTATCGCGCTTGCGCTCCGGATAGATTTCCAGGTCCTTGGTGAAATCGTAGCCGCAGTAGTCATCAACCAGACCACTGCCATCGTTATACGGTTCGATCACGCGGAACGTCTTGTCGGGGCAGGAGCCGTTGGCCTTCTGGTAAGGGCTGATCAGCTGGCCTTTGTCATCGGTGGCATTGGCCGGAATCGGACTGGCCGAAAACTGTTGCTTCTGATAGCGCTTGCCATTTGCCGAGAACTGTACCTTGCCCGTGTTGGCGAACTTACGGTCGACGGAAGCGAGCTTGTCGCGCTCGTCGTGGCCAAAGGTCAGCACGACGTTGTAGCCATCCTCGTCCAGATTGCCAAAGCCCTTGGTGGCGCTGAGGCGTTTCTCGCGCGCGCCGTTTTTGGGCGCGGAATAGCCGATGGTCACATCGCCTATGGTGGTGTCGTGCTTGGTAATGAAGTTAACAACGCCGGCAATGGCGTCGGCGCCGTACAGTGCAGAGGCGCCATCAGTCAGCAGCTCGACCCGTTCAATTGCCGAGATAGGGATGGAATTCAAGTCGAAACCAGCCGCAAAGCCCGTCAGGGTCTGACCGCCGAACTGGGCCAGGCGCTTGCCGTTCAGCAGGACGAGCGTACGCGTCTCACCTACGTTATGCACGGAAATGCCGGAGAAACCAAAGGTGCTGCCGCCAACCGAGGCACTCTCGCTGGTGGCGCCCTGGGCGGAAGAGAGTTTCTTCACCAGATCGGTGACCGAGGTGGCGCCCGAGGTGCGGATGGCTTCGGCGGTCAGGACGGTGACCGGCAAGGCGCCTTCGGCGGCGATGCGCTTGATCGACGAGCCCGTGACTTCCACGCGCTGGATCTGCGTATCGGCAGCCTGTGCATCCTGCGCGATCGCGGACTGCGAAACAACGGACATGGCGGCAACTACACCGCCGGCGCAAACGATGCGAACTGCACGAGAGATGACGGTTTCTTCAAGCATGGTGAACCCTTTTTCATTTGTACGGTTATATATGGCTCCGGATTTGTGACCCGGATTGCACTCGTTCATCTAAAGGAAACGCCTCGTACGGCACCCAATCCGGTACCGCGAATTTCGCTGGGACACTTGTACAGAAGTGACACTAGGCGACTGAAAGTCAACTAGACAACTACATAGAATCACGGCAGGAATACGAGTGTCAACAGAACTCAGCATGCGTATGGCGTACATACAACAGGTGAAAAGCAGCGGCTGCAGAGATAGGAAGGCCTTTCCCGGGTAGCCGGGAGGCCGCGCGGCGTCAGCCTGCCAACGGCAGCCTGATCTGTATATGACAGCCGGGACTGCTGTCGATGGCGCACACCTGGCCGCCCAGTTGCTGCACGATGGTGTAGACGATGTGCATGCCTAGGCCGGAGCCGCCCTGGCCCCGCTTGGTGGTGAAAAACGGTTCAAACATGTGTTCGCGCACGGCCGGCGCCAGGCCGATGCCATCGTCGGAAAAATCCAGCAGCAGCCAGCGCAAGGCCGCATCCGTGTCGTCCGCCTCGATGCGCGCGCGTATCGTGATGCGCCCAGGACCGCCCTGCGGATAGCCATGCCGGGCGCTGTTCATCAGCAGATTCGAGAGGATTTGCGACAGCTTGCCGGCCGCCAGGCGCACCTGGCAATCGGGCGCGATGTCGAGTTCCACGCCCAGCGCCGCCTTGCGCAATTCCGGGCTGTGCGCCGACACTAGGCCGTGCACATAGTCGTGCAGCGCCAGGTCGGCCACGTATTCGCTGACCTGGTCCACGGCCAGTTGCTTGAAATTGCCGATCAGGTCGGCGGCGCGCGCCAGGTTGCGCTCGATCAGGGCCGCCGCGCCTTTCAGGGATTCGGCAATGTCGATCAGTTCTGCACGGCTGACCTTGGCGCCGCCCAGCAGCTGCACCAACTGGTCGGCATAACTGCCCATGCTCGATGCCGCCGTCAGTGCCACGCCGATGGGCGTGTTGACTTCATGCGACACGCCGGCCACCAGCGAACCGAGGGCCGCCATCTGCTCCTGTTCGATCAGGTTCGCCTGCGCCGCCAGCAGCGATTCGGTGCGCACGCGCAGAATTTCTTCCAGCTGCTGGGTGCGCTCCTGGTGCTGCAGCTCGGCCGCGCTGCGGGCAGAGAAGATCGACAGCAGCAACAGCGCCAGCAAGCGCTTGTTTTCATCGATGGGCCGCGTATCGATGGCCGACAGGATGCCCAGGGTCTTGCCATCGGTATCGATCAGCGGCATGCCGACATAGCTTTCCGCCTGCATGTCGACGAGGAGACTATCGAATGGAAAGCGACGCTGGATATCGCTGCCATGAAAACACATGCTCTGGCAGGTTACGTCCTGGCATGGCGTGTGTTCCAGGCTGTATTCGATATTCGGCTGGTAGTCATTCCCGCCCCACAGGGCGAGGGTGCGGATGCCTTCGCTGCCATCGGCCATGCGCACCAGCCGGCCGGCAATCACATAGTGCACGTCGAGCGCTTCGGCCAAGTCCTTGACGAGGATGCGCAGGAAGTCGTCGCCACGGGCGTGCGCCGTCGAGGCGGTAATCGAGCGCAGGGCCGCTTCCGCCAGGGTGCGCCGCTGCTCGGCATCGAACAGGGGTTCTTGCGAATTCACATCAAACAACGGAATACTCATGAATGCTCCTGCACAGCACCGGAAGCGCAGGCACAGCTGCCGGCGCGGCGACTCTCAGCCATGGCCCGCCCCAGCGGACCTGCCGCGATTGTACCCCTGGATATTGCTTAATAATACAGATATACAGGAATTTTTTACAGCCAGCCGGAACGCTTGAACAAGTAATACATATAACCGCAGACACAGCTCATCACTGCCACGGCGGCCGGATAGCCATAATGCCAGTCCAGCTCCGGCATGAACTTGAAGTTCATGCCCCACACGCCGGCAAACGCGGTAAACACGGCGAAAATGGCGGCCCAGGCCGCCAGTTGCTTGTTCACTTCGCTCTCGTCGATGGCTACCATCGACAGATTCACCTGGATGGCCGTGCTGATGGTGTCGCGGATGGTGTCGAGCGTGCCATTGATGCGCGCCAGGTGGTCGTGCACGTCGCGGAAATACTCCTGGGTATCGTGGCACAGCGGCGGCACGCGCCCGCCGTGCAACTTGCCCACCGCTTCCATCAGGGGCGCCACCACATGGCGCAAGACCATGACCTTGCGCTTCAATTGATACAGCCGTTCGATATTGTCGCGCTCGGTACCACGGTCGAAGATGCGGTCCTCGATCAGTTCCAGTTCCGATTCGAGCGCGTCCAGCACGGGAAAGTAACGGTCGACGACGGCGTCCATCAGCGCGTACAGCACGAAGGCCGAACCCTGGCGCAGCAAGTGCGGTTCGCGCTCGGCACGCGCGCGCACGCCGAGGAAACCTTGCGAGCTGTTGCTGCGCGACGAAAGCACATAATTGGCGCCGACAAAAATGTCGACCTCGCCCAGCACCAGTTCGTTCTCGACCATTTCCACGGTTTTCACGACGGCAAACAGGGAATCGCCATATTCCTCGATCTTCGGACGCTGGTGGCCCCGCTGCGCGTCTTCCACCGCCAGTTCGTGCAGGCAAAACTCGTGCTGCATCTGTTTCAGCTCAGCCGGCGTGGCATCGAGCAGGGCCACCCAGACGAAACAGTCGGGGCGCTCGACGTAATCGCTGATATCGTCAATCGGCAAGTCGGCCAGTTTTTTGCCATCCTGATAGGCCACGCAGTTAATCAGCATACAGTTCCACAATGAAAGTTAACACCGGACGAAACAGTCCGACAGGCGCCAGCTTACCTTATCGCCTGCCATTGTTGTGGGTGTTGTGGCGTGCAAGGGACGCCGTGCGGAAAAGCGGACGGAGCGGACGCTCCGTCCGGAAGATGGATCAATCGTCCTTGGCGCCGTCGATACCCAGTTCGGAGATCTTGCGGGTGATGGTGTTGCGGCCGATGCCCAGGCGCACGGCGGCGTCATTCTTGCGCCCGTGCGTATGCTTGAGCGCCGTCTTGATCAGGGCCGACTCGAATTGCCGTCCCAGCACGGCCATGACTTCCTGCTGCCCGGCGCCCAGCATGCCAGCCGCTTGCAATTCCAGCAAGCCGATCCAGCCCGGCGGCGCGCCGGTGGCGGGCGCGGCGGCTTCGAACACCTGGCCGCCGTGCGGATGGGCAACGGCCGCCGGTGCAGCCTCGCCCACCGCCGCAGTGGCGGCACCATCCCCCTGCCCCTGCGTCAATTCCAGCGGCAAGTCCTTGATTTCCACCGTCTGGCCCGGCGCCATGACGGTGATCCAGTTGCACAGGTTTTCCAGCTGGCGCACATTGCCGGGCAAATCGAGGCTGCTGAGAAACTGCATCGTCGGTTCGCTCATGCGTTTGGCTTCCACGCCCAACTGGCGTGCGCTTTGCACCAGGAAGTGGCGCACCAGGATGGGGATATCCTCGCGCCGCTCCCGCAAACTGGGCAGGCGCAGCCGGATCACGTTCAGGCGGTGATACAAGTCTTCGCGGAACAGGCCGTCGCGTACGCGCTGCTCGAGGTTCTGGTGCGTGGCCGTAATGACGCGCACGTTCGCCTTCATGGGTTGATGGCCGCCGACGCGATAGAAATGGCCGTCCGACAGCACGCGCAGCAAGCGCGTCTGCAGGTCGAACGGCATGTCGCCGATTTCATCGAGGAACAGGGTGCCGTTCTCGGCTTGCTCGAAGCGGCCCCGGCGCGTCGTCTGGGCGCCCGTAAAAGCCCCCCGTTCGTGGCCGAACAGTTCCGATTCCAGCAAATCCTTCGGTATCGCCGCCGTGTTGAGGGCAATGAAAGGCTGCGCCGCGCGCGGACTGTGCTTGTGCAGCGCGCGCGCCACGAGTTCCTTGCCGGAACCGGATTCGCCCGTGATGAGCACGGTCACATTCGATTGCGACAGGCGGCCGATGGCGCGGAAGACTTCCTGCATGGCCGGCGCCTGGCCGAGGATTTCCGGCGTTTCCGACGGGCCCGATTCGACGCTCGTCTCGCGCAAGCTTTCTTCCAGGGCGCGGCGGATCAGCTCGACAGCCTTGTCGATATCGAAGGGCTTGGCCAGGTATTCGAAGGCGCCGCCCTGGAAGGCCGCAACGGCCGAATCAAGGTCGGAAAAGGCCGTGATGATGATGACCGGCAAGCCGGGGAAACGCGACTTGACCGTCTGCAGCAATTCCAAGCCGGAGGCGCCCGGCATGCGGATATCGGACACGAGCACTTGCGGCGTGTCAAATTCCAGTGCCGCGATGGCGTCGCGCGCATTGGCAAAACTCTTGGTGGCGAGATTTTCCCGCGCCAGGGCTTTTTCCAGCACCCAGCGGATTGATTCGTCGTCGTCAACTATCCAGATTGGCTTCATTAGTGTGTGCGTCCCGCAATGGATTTCATGGGTGGGATACCTCCTCGCTTATGGCAAGGGTAGAACGATCCTGAAATCGGTGTATCCAGGCCGGCTTTCGCACTCGATCACGCCCAGGTGCTGTTGCACGAAGGTTTGCGCCAAGGTCAGCCCCAGCCCGCTGCCGCCTTCCCTGCCCGACACCAGCGGGTAGAAAATCCGGTCGCGGATCTGGGGTGCGATGCCCGGTCCATTGTCAATGATATGCAAGTCTAATGCCAGGCCGTAACGGACCTTGGCCAGGGTCACCTGGCGCGCCACGCGCGTCTTGAAAATCAGCTCCGCATCGCCCGCTTCGATGCGTTCGGCCAGGGCCTGCGCCGCGTTGTGCGCAATGTTGAGCACGGTCTGTATCAATTGTTCCTTGTCGCCGCGAAATTCGGGTATCGAGGCGTCGTAATCGCGCGAAATCGTAAGACCGCTGGGAAACTCCGCCAGGATCAGGCTGCGCACCCTTTCGCACACTTCGTGGATATTCACGTCGCCCACGATATGCGGGCGGCGGTGCGGCGCCAGCAGGCGGTCGACCAGGGTCTGCAGGCGGTCCGCTTCCTTGATGATGACCTGCGTGTATTCGCGCAGCTCGCTCAGGTGCAGAGCCGGCAATTCCAGCTCCAGCAGCTGGGCCGCGCCGCGGATGCCGCCCAGCGGGTTCTTGATTTCATGCGCCAGATTGCGGATCAGCTCCTTGTTGACCTGGCTCTGGTCGAGGATGCGCTCCTCGCGGTCGAGTTTTAACTGCTGCACGTTCTCGCGCAGCTCGATCAGCACGCTGTCGCGCGGCGCATCGAGCGCGCTGATGATGCTGTGCACGCGCAGCGGTTCGCGTCCCAGGCGTTCCAGGCTCAGGTCCTGGCGCAAGTCGGAAAATTTATGCTCGAGCGCCTGAGCGCAAATGCCGGCCAGCTCGTCGGGATTCAAGAACAGCGCCGTCAGCTTTTGCCGCGACAAGGCCTTCAATGAGCTTTCCAGCAGATTTTCCGCCGCCGCGTTGGCATAGCTGATGCGGCCGTCGCCGTCGAGCAAGATCACGGCCGAGGCCAGCAAATCAAGGCCGGCCAGGTGGGCGGGACGGCTGGAATGGTTGTCTATTGTCATGGTCTCGTCATCGGATATTGGCGATCTCGCGTTTCAGGGCCTCGACGTTCTGCTGTGTCCGGCCAATGTTGTCCTTCAACTGCGCCACCCGTTCCTGGTATTTCGCATAGTTACGCTCATTGCCCTGGCGCTCGGGCTGGCCGCCATTCAATTCCAGGCGCTGCGCCGCCAGTTTCTGCTCTTCGCTGCGCAATTCGTCCTGCAGGATCTGGCGCCGGTCCAGGTCGCGCGCGCGCTGCTCGGCGCCATCGACCTTGGGAAACGCGCCGGCGGCAGGCGCCGCCGTAGCCGCCGCCTGCACCGTGGACCGGGCCGGCGCGCCGGCCAGCGGCGCCGTCTTGCGCGGCGGCTCCGTCATGGCGCCAGGCAAATCGAGCAACTGGCAATGCGCGCCGGCGCGCTTGTCCGTGTAGGTCTTGTGTCCTTGTGCATCGGCGCAGACATACAACTGTCCGTGCGCCTGTGCCGCCGCGCCCAGCAATCCTGCCATAAGCGCCATTCTGTAATGCTTGGTCAATCTTCACTCCTGTCGGCTCGTGCCGCATCGTTCCTGGGCCGACTATACAACACCGTACGATCACCGCCTTGGCGTACTACATAAAAAAACGCGGGCAAGACCATCGCCTCACCCGCGTTTTTTATTCACTACCGGCAAGTTGCCGGCATGGCGCCATTACAGCGAGTAGTACATGTCGAACTCGGCAGGATGCGTGGTCATGCGCATGCGCTGTACGTCCTGCATTTTCAGTTCCAGGTAAGCATCGATCATCGAATCGCTGAACACGCCGCCACGGGTCAGGAACTCGCGGTCCTTGTCCAGTGCGTCCAGTGCTTCTTCCAGCGAAGCGCACACGGTCGGGATCAGTGCGTCTTCTTCTGGCGGCAGATGGTACAGATCTTTCGAGGCGGCTTCGCCCGGATGGATCTTGTTGGCAACGCCGTCCAGGCCAGCCATCAACAGTGCGGCGAAGCACAGGTACGGGTTCGCCAGTGGATCCGGGAAGCGCGCTTCGACGCGGCGGCCTTTTGGATTGGCCACGTGCGGGATACGGATCGAGGCGGAACGGTTTTTCGCCGAGTACGCCAGTTTCACTGGTGCTTCGTAGCCTGGTACCAGACGCTTGTACGAGTTGGTGCCTGGGTTGGTGATCGCGTTCAGCGCCTTGGCGTGCTTAATGATGCCGCCGATGTAGTACAGGGCGAAATCGGACAGGCCGGCATAGCCGTCGCCGGCGAACAGGTTTTTGCCATCTTTCCATACGGATTGATGCACGTGCATGCCCGAACCGTTGTCGCCAACGATAGGTTTCGGCATGAAGGTGGCGGTCTTGCCATAGCTGTGCGCCACGTTCCACACCACGTACTTCAGGTTTTGCGTCCAGTCGGCGCGCTCGACCAGGGTCGAGAACTTGGTGCCGATTTCATTCTGGCCGGCGCCGGCGACTTCGTGATGATGTACCTCAACCGGGATGCCCAGCGATTCCAGGATCAGGCACATTTCCGAACGCATGTCCTGGAAGCTGTCCACTGGTGGCACCGGGAAGTAGCCGCCCTTGACGGTAGGACGGTGGCCGCTGTTGCCGCCTTCGATGTCCTTGCCGGTCGACCACGAACCTTCGTCCGAACCGATCTTGACGAAGCAGCCCGACATGTCGATCTTCCAGCGCACGCTGTCGAAGATGAAGAATTCTGGCTCAGGACCGAAATAGGCGGTATCGCCCATGCCCGACGATTTCAGGTAGGCTTCGGCGCGTTTCGCGATCGAGCGCGGGTCGCGGTCGTAGCCCTTGCCGTCCGACGGTTCGATCACGTCGCACTGCATGAACAGGGTCGTTTCTTCCATGAACGGGTCGATATTGGCCGTATTTGGATCCGGCAGCAAGATCATGTCGGACGCTTCAATGCCTTTCCAGCCAGCGATCGAAGAACCGTCAAAGGCGTGGCCCGACTCGAATTTGTCCATGTCGAAGTGCGACACGGGAACCGTCACGTGTTGCTCTTTACCACGGGTATCAGCAAAGCGGAAATCAACGAATTTGACTTCGTTTTCTTCTACCATCTTCAAGACTTCTGCGGCTGTCATTGCCATGCGTATCTCCTAAATGAATGTGGGGTGAGCCGACCTTAATGCGTCTGGGCTGATGAAGCGAAGCAAACATTGCGTGCCACCAAAACTCATAGGGATCATAGCAGATTCCATGCCAGCTTCTGGACGGACGTGGCCGCCAAGGTCAAAACCTGGCCATCCCAGCGAAAGTTTTCCTGCCCGCGACTTTCACACGCGTTTGCGTCACATCAAGAATGCACTATGCAAGTGCAAAAAACGAATAACGCACCATTATCGTGCATTTTGCGCGGATTTTTAAAAATGCCACGTCGTGGTGCATGCGCCGTGCACCATGGTTTCCCGTTTGCGGAGCGTGGGCGGCGCACTATAATCGTACACACCTTCCCACTTTTTCGAGGACGCCATGACTACCGCCGCCGACATCCTGAGCACCGCCCGCAGCCGGGCCAATGAAGGTACGCCATATGCCGGCGCTGTCACGCCGCAGGAAGCGTACGACTTGCTGCAACTCGATGCTGCCGCCAAACTCATCGATGTGCGCACAAATGCCGAGCGTGACTGGGTCGGCCGGGTCGACCTTGCCGATACCCAGCATGGTGCGGTGCAGTGGGCCACCTACCCGGGCGGCGTGCCGAATCCCGACTTCCTCGCGCAACTGGCCGCCCAGGCCGGCAAGGATGAGGTGCTGCTATTCCTGTGCCGCTCCGGCGTGCGTTCGCGCCATGCCGCCAAGCTGGCCACCGAGCACGGCTATATCAACTGCTTCGACATCCTCGAAGGCTTCGAGGGCGACAAGGACGCCGACGGCCACCGCAAGCAGATCGGCGGCTGGTGCAAGGCGGGCTTGCCGTGGCTGGGTGCCTGATTCACTGAACAGCGTTTGACCTTGCGGGCCGCCGCGCTGGTCGGGCGCAAGCTGTCGGTCACCCTCGTTTAAGACCTCAGGCCGGCTCGCCCGCTTCCAGCGCCGGATGTTCTCCCATCAGGGTCAGAATGCGCTTGCGCACGAAGTTGATGTGGCTGCGCAAGCCATACAGGCCATCGGCAAACGATAGGGGAATCGAGATCTGGTTGACCATTTCCTCGATCTGGTCCAGCCGTTGCAATTGCGCCGCATACACCTGCGCACGCTGGTCTTCCGGTACGTCTTCCAGCGCCTGCTCGACCGTGCGCAGCTGACCATACCAGCGGTACACGCGCGAGCGGATGCGCCACACGTACAGGGGCGGCACCACGCGCGACAGGGGCAGGATCAGGGCGCCCAGCGCCACCACCAGCACCCACATGCGGTCAAAGAAATTGGCTAGCCAGAAACTCATATAGCGCTGCAGCACAGGCGCGCCATCCTTGTAGAATTTCAGCGCTTCCGGCGCGACGGGAATTTCCGTGTAGCGCGCGGACGGGAACTGCCCCTGCTGCTGGAACCATCCCGTGCCGCCGTGGATGCCGGCCGCCGCCTGCACGAACAGGTCGATCAGGGCCGGATGCAAGTCTTCGCGCGCGACTAAAGTGGCGGTTGGCGCGATCAGGTGATAATCCTGCGCGGGAATGTTTTGCCCCAGGTCGACGATACCGCGCGGCAAAACGACATGCGTGAGGAAAGGCAGGCGCCGCGTGTACGCTTCCGCTTGCGAAAAATCAAACAGCTTGATGCCTGGCGTTTGCAGCAGCATCTGGATCAGCGGCGCTTCCGGCGCCGAGCTGAACACCAGGCCGTCGATGCGCCCTTCCAGCAGTTCCACCGTGGCAGGCGTGTTTTGCAAATCGCTCACCGTCAACTCGTTCGCTTCGACACCATTGACGGACAGCAACTGGCGGAACAGGCTGGGCACACCTGTGCCTTCGGGCCCCAGGTTGATCTTCATGCCCTTCAATTGCGTCAGTTCCGTCACCGCCTTGTCTTCGCGCAGGAACAGCCAGACGGGTTCCGTAAACAGGCTGCCCAAGGATATGAGGCCATGGCGCTCGGCATCGGCGTGTTCCGTCGAGCCGCTTTGCACGAAAGCGATATCGGTCTTGCCGCTATTGAGGCGCTGCAAGTTTTCCTGCGAGCCCAGCGACGGCTGCAAGGTCACCTTGATGCCGTGCTTGGCCAGGGTGGCCGCGTATTTCTTGCCGAATTCTTCATACGCGCTATTGTCCTGCCCCGTCGACAGGCTCACCTGGCGCGGTGGCGCCGGGTCGACCAGACAGTAAGCGAGCGCGCAAAACGCGCCGACCAGCAGCAGGGTGGGACCGGCGGTGGCGAGGAAATCGCGCACGGAAAAGCGGCTGAACGCGAGGATTTTGGACATGTGGTGGCGCATAGGTTTCATGGGTGGCTACGATGCCAAGAAAACCTCAACTATGCAAGGCACTTTCACATGCGCGGCGTGGCCATTTCAGCTACAGTGGCAGGTCGATCACCTGTCCTATGGAGCCCCGCATGCTGAAAATTCTTGGAAAAGCCGCCTCGATCAATGTCCGCAAAGTCTTGTGGACCTGCGAGGAACTCGACCTGCCGTACGAACGCGAAGACTGGGGCAGCGGCTTTCGCGGTACGGACGACCCGGCCTTCCTGGCCTTGAACCCGAACGCCATGGTGCCCGTGCTGCTCGATGGCGACCTGGTGCTGTGGGAATCGAACACGATTTGCCGCTACCTGTGCGCTCAGGCGGGCCGCGACGACTTGCTGCCAGGTAACCCCCGCGCCCGCGCGGAAGTGGAAAAATGGATGGACTGGCAAATGGGTGATTTGAACAACAGCTGGCGCTACGCCTTCATGTCGCTGGTGCGCAAGAGCCCGGCACACCAGGATGCGGCGCAACTGGCGGCCGGTATTGCCGGATGGAACAAGATGATGGGCATCCTGGAGCAGCAGTTGCAGCGCACGGGCGCCTTTGTCTGCGGCGAGCAATTTACCTTGGCCGATATCGTGCTGGGACTATCCGTCAAACGCTGGCTGATGGCGCCCATGCAGCATCCCGAGTATCCGGCCATCGCCGCGTATCACGCGCGCCTGGAAGCTAAAACCGCCGTGTTTGGCGGTTAATCGAGTTCGATTGCCTCGACCGTGCTGCCGATGACGTAGCAATCGCCATCGCGGCGCACTTCGTCCAGTGTAGCGGGATCATCGTGCGTATACGTGCCGTCGACATCGACGCACCAGACGTCGCCGAAACGCAGCAACTTCACGCCGCAGCAGATGCGGTTGATGAAGTTGCCCGGCGTCTTCATCATCAATTCCCGCACGTCACCCACCGTGATGGCCACCTGGCGCCAGACATTCCCGTCCAATCCATGATTTCTTGCATATAACACGATGCGCACGGCCTGCACGCCCCGGGGTTGGTACAGCTGTTCGATCGACACCAATGATCCATCGTCGAAACGGTGGTATTGCTCAAAAATCTGTTGCGTCCTGTGCATATTTCCTTTTCCTTCGCGCAAAAAAACCGGCCCGTGAAGGCCGGCTTTCAGCTGTAACAACAGCTTAATTCGTGCACTGCCTGGCCACGCCTTCGGCCGGCGCGGGCGGCTCGATCAGCGGCATCAGGCTCGGCGCCAGCGACACCAGCAGTTGCACCGGCAAGGCACTGGTGAAGTCGTAATTTTTCGATTCCGGCCCCCGCACATACGCCGTCATGCTGCCATAGAAACGCTCGCCGATATTGAACACGAAGGTGGCCGAACGGTTCACATAGCGCGACTCGATCAGGCGGCCGCCGGCGCCATACACGTCGAAGCGCTGGTCGCCCGTGCCCGTCTTGCCGCCCATGGGAATCGGCACGCCGTCGGCGCCGACGAATGCCGTCTTCGCCCGTTTCGCCGTGCCGTCCGACACCACTTCGCGGATGGCCTTGGCGACGGCCTTGGCCACGTCCGGCGACAGCACTTGCTCCGCCTCCACCTTGCTGCCCCGCTTGACCATGGTGTCATATGGCGTGTTGGCGGCGAAATGCATGGAATCGATGCGCACGCTCGGTTTGCGCACGCCATCGTTGATGATGATGCCCATCAACTCGGCCAGTGCGGCGGGACGGTCGGCCGATGCGCCCAGGGTGGTCGCGTAGGACGGCACCAGCGAGTCGAAGGGATAACCCATCTTTTTCCACTGGCGGTGGATTTCCAGGAAACCTTCCACTTCCAGCAAGTTGGCAATGCGGCGGTCCTGCGCATGCTTGCGGTGCGTATTGAACAGCCATTTATAGACTTCCTGGCGCTCCTTTTCGCTGGCCGCCACCATCTGCGACAGGGTGGAACCTTCATGCTGGCGCAGGTACGCGACCATCCACAATTCCAGCGGATGCACATTGGCAAGATAACCGCGGTCGGCCAAGGACCAGTTTTCCATCGCGTACTGCTGGTACATCTTGGCCACGCGCTCGGGCGGCACTTCGTTTTGCGATGGCAAGTTGGCGTTGAGGAAATCGCCGAATTCCGCCACCGTGCCCTTCGGATTGACGGTGCGGAAGATATTCGCCAGGCGCACGGGCGTCGGGCGGATACTGGCCAGCAGGATCTTTTCCTGCTCGTCGACGCTCTTGCCGCGGTACTTCTGGTAGAAACGGTGCAGGAACTCGCGCCCTTCCTTGTCGGCAAACCGGCTCAGGTACTGCGCGCGGCGCGGATCGTCCGCGTCCGCCAGCAGGGAAGCCGAGGAATCGGGACGCGAGAACATGTAGTAGCGGGCCACGTCGCGCATCAGGCGCACGAATACCAGGTTGGTCGACTGGCGCAGCGCCTGCTGCACCGTCATGATGCGGCTGTCGTCGAGCTTGGAGAAGTTGCCGAAATGGTGCAAGCCGCCGCCCGTGAAGAAGCCTTCGCCCGGGTTGCCCGAATATTTTCGTTCCATGGCGGCCGCCAGCATGGCGGGTAAATTGCGCGCCTCGCCGAGCGGCAATGGTTTCAGATAAGCAATCGCCCACTGCGACAGCATGTCCTTCGGATCGACGGCGATCTTGCCCAGCTCGGCGGCGCCCATGCCGCTGTAGCGCTGGTGCAGCTGGTCGATGATGTCCATATAGGTCACCAGGGTGCGCAGCTTGGCCGTGGAACCGAGGTCCAGCTTGGCGCCTTCGTTGATGTCGAGCGGCTGGTCGTAGTTATCCGTCTGCACGCGCAGCAAGTTGGCTTGATCGCCCTTTTGCAGCAGGGTAAAGCTGTAGACCACGTTGGCCGGGTCGCCATTGCCCAGCATGCCCTTGCCCGTCAGGCCGGCCGCTTTCGCCACTTCCGGGTCGCGCAGCTCGCGCAAGACCTTGGTGACGGCGTTTTGCGCCTGCGCGTCGAGCGTGCTGACCACTTTCAGGTCGAGGCGGTCGAGGTTGTACAAGCGCGGATCGCCGAGCATGCTGGCCAGATGATTGCGCACGGCATTCGAGGCCTTGCGCGTGACGAACGAGGTCGACGCTTCCGATTGCGCCCCCGAGGCCGTCGACGGGCGCAGCTTCTCGGCGATGGCCGCATTGCGCAGCTGTGGCGAGATCACGCCCGCTTGCGCCAGCAAACGCAGATGGCTGTTGGTCAATTCTTCCAGATCGGCGCCGCCGGCCACCAGGTAATGCGAGGGACGGCGCTGCGCGATCAACAGGCTCAGCGCCTGCTTGTAGGCCAGCGCACTACCGGGATGGTCCATATTGCCGTTAAGCAAAGTTTTCACTTCGGCAAATGGACGGCCATACCAGACCCACATGCCGTCGCCAATGCCGTTGACTTCGCCAAAACCGCTTTTTGCCGACAGCGGCACGGTGTTGAGGTAATTGACGACGATTTTGCGCCGCGCTTCCATGGTGTTTTCGCCATCCTGATACGAGCGCAAGCTGGCCGAAATCATTTGCAGCAGCTTGTCCTGCATGGAACTGGTGCGGCCATCTTCCGAATGCCGGTATTTTTCAATTTGCGTGGCCAGGGTACTGCCGCCGCCACCGCGATGGCCGCCGAACAGGTTCAACGCCTTGTCGAGGATGGCCTTGCTCAGGCGGTCCCATTCCACGGCGGGATTGCGCGCGGGCGTGCCCGGATCGAGCAATTCGCGGTTTTCGATGAACAGCAGGCTTTGCACGAGCGCTGGCGGCGCTTCGGCAAAGCCGTCGAACATGCGCTCAGGATAGCTGGCCGCGAACAAGGGCGCGGCGCGGCAATCGAGGATGGACAATCCCGCGCGGTTTTTCTCGTGATACGTGGCAAAGATGCCCCGATCGACCAGTTGCACCATTTTCGGCGACATGCGCGCCTGCGCCGTCACTTCATAGTCGCGCGCGTTGAGCTTGGTGATGAAGTCCGGCAAGCTGGCATAGCCGAGGCGCTCGTCGTAGGGGCCGTGCTGCGGATAGCGGATGGCGCCCGCCGGCGCTGGGCCAGGCTCGACCTTGAACGCCAGTTGGCGGTCCAGGCGCGTAAAAAATTCCGCCTGCAGGGCCGAGGTGCGCACTTCGCGCATGACGAACCAGGCCACGCCGGCGATCAGCGCCAACACAATGATGGCAAAGATCGGCCAGATGCGCGAACGGCGCTTCTTCGGCGGGCTCACCGGCGGCGGCGCCTCGGCGCCCGCGTCGGTGAGTGGATCAGAAGGGGGCCGCTCTTGCGCGGCCAGATTGACGCCTGTGTCTGTCATGGGATGCTGGGGTAAGGTTGGGTTTGGACGGCGCGGGAAATACGGTAGCGATACCGCTCCGCGCAGGATAAGACGAGGGCCAGCCAGGGCCGGTCACAACAAAGCTTGCTTAACATGATGTCCATACCGGTGAATCAAAAAAACACGCTACTGCACAGGCAGGCAACCCCGCGTTTGACACGCCAGGCTCCTGTTCACCATTCCACCACATCGGCATGACAACGACTGAGGAGCGCGCACAAAAATCTTGCTTCATTGAAGATTTTCGCAAAAAAACAACGTCTTGGAACGTACGCTTGCGTACATAGATGCAAGGTGGGCTGGACGCCAGCGAAAAAGCTGCCGGCGCCGGCCTGGCTGCATGTCAGATGGTGGTGTATTCCGCCTGCAGAGTATCGAGCGCGGCGCACATCTGCGCAAAGGCGGCCGCCGCTTGCGCAGGCTCGCCCTTGACGCCCAGTTCGATATGCCGGCGCGTCTGCGCATCGCCCACGCTGGGCAGGCTGAACACCTTGATCAGCGGAAACTCCGCTTCCAGGCGCACCATCAGCGGCGTCAACAGGGACTCAGCCGTTTCATACACGAGCAAGGCATGTTCCGCATGCGGCACCTGGTTGAACAGGTGCGCATAATGCGTGTCGAGCACCCATTCGATCATGGGCCAGGACATGACGGGAAAGCCCGGCACGAAATAATGCTCGCGCACGGCAAAGCCGGCAATCTTGTTGTACGGATTCGGAATCAGCTCGGCGCCTTCGACAAATTCCGCCATTTTCAGGCGGTGCAGGTTTTCCGGCGAGTGCAAGTCCGCCGGCACGCCCGCCTCTTCGCCCATTTCCGTGATGCGCTGCTGGATATTGAGCTTGCCCTGCGGATGCAGCACCAGCGGCAAGCCCAGTGCATCGGCTGCCGCCTGGCGCGTATGGTCGTCCGGCGTGGCCCCGATGCCGCCAAAGCTGAAAACGATGTCGCCGCTGGCAAAGCTGCGCTTGAGCAACGCGACCAGGCGGGCCGGTTCGTCGCCCACGTATTCCGCCCAGTTCAGCTGCAAGCCGCGCGCCTTGAGCATGCTCACTACTTTCGGGAAATGCTGGTCCGTGCGCTTGCCCGACAGTATTTCGTCGCCGATGATGATCAATCCGATAGCCATGGAACTTCCTCGTTCGATTCGATTAAAGGTCAGAATTCACTAAGGTCAGGCGTCCGCCGGCGCCACGTCGGTCATGCCGCGTACGCCCCGCAAACGCGACAGTGCTTCCAGGCAGTAATACTGGAACCACAGACCCGTAAAGATAAAGATCAGTACATACAGCCAGATGGCGAACGCCGCCAGGAAGGGGAAGAACACCACCGACATCACGCCGCCCATCCACAGCATGCCCGGCACGGCGCCGGCCGCGCCGGACACCATGCCGATGGCCAGCAGGGGCCAGCGCTGCGTGCGCATGATGGCGTGGCGCTCTTCCACGCTGGCGTAATCGGCCATGGCGTCGTACGCCATCACGCGGTACGTCAGCCAGCCCCACAGCACGGCTTGCCCCGCCAGCGCGGCCGGCGGAAACGCGTACAGGGGCAGCATGATGACCCAGACGAGGATGAACAGCAAGAACGTGGCCAGCGAGGTGCCAACGCTGCCAAGCAGGCTGCCGCCATGTTTCTTTTCCAGCTGCGGAAAGTGCCGCCCGCCAATGTGGCGGCCGATGGCCGGCATGGCGAACAGGCCCATGAAGATCAGCGCCGTCAAGATCATCAACGGCAGCAACATGAACATGGCGATCAGGGGCACGATCACGGCCTTCAGCACGCCCAGGCCGAAAGTAGACAGCACCTGCCCGCTGGTGCGGAAGAAATCGTACTGCGTGAACAGCGCATGCAGGCTGTCGATCAGCGGCTGCAAGCCCACATACAGCAGTCCGCCCCACAGGATCAGCGACAGAATGAACGGCGCGACGCTCAGCAGCAGTATCCTGCCATGCAATTGCGACAGCAGGGCACGGCCATACGAATTCAGCACATTACGCATCAACGGCGTCCTTTTCGTTTCATTCTTGCAAATTCCACCATGCGGCGCAGGCCCAGCCATTGCTGCTGCCAGAAGCCGCGGCCATAGTTGCGCCCCGGCCGGCCGACACCGTTGCTGTCGATGCGGGCCAACTGGTCGCGCACGCCCGTGCGCGCATAGCCCGCCGAAAAATTCGCGGTGCCCAGCAGCATATCCCAAATCGGCAAGACGACGCCGAAGTTGCAACCGCCCATGCTGCCCTTGCCTTTTGACTCGTGCCCCACGCCGATCGCGTGGTGCGTGCGATGGAAACGGGGAGAGATCAACAGCCGCTCGCCGATGCGGCCGAAGTGTATCCTCACATTCGCGTGCTGCAAGCTTTGCAAAATGCGCGAAATCGACACCAGCAGCACATACTGGCCCGGCGGCACGCCGATACCGAGCGCCACCAGGGCCATCACCACGTCGCGCAAGAAGTCATCGAGCAAGTGGTTGCGGTCATCGCTCCACAAGTTCATGTTTTGCTGGCTGTGATGCAGGCTATGCAAGCCCCACCACCAGCCGAAATGGTGCGAGGCCCGATGGTAGCAATAGTCGACGAAATCCAGTATCACAAAATAAATGATAAAACTGAGCAAAGGGCTGATGCCGGGCAACAGCGATTCCAGATTCAAGGGATGGATATTGTCGAAACGCAAGGCGCCCGCCAAGGCATCCATCAGCGGATCGAGCGTGAAGAAGACCACGACGGAAAACAGGCCGATGCGGTGCAGCACCGTGTAAATAAAGTCGTTCCAGCGGGCGCGCGGATCCGTCATCTTTTGTGCGGGAATCAAGGCTTCAAGCGGGCGCAGCACGAGAAACAGCAGCACCAGTTCGCACAGGCCGATCAGCAACCACTCCGTGCCCTCGAACGCCTCTTCCGTGAATTCGCCAAATCCCAGGTGATACACGAGCGGGTTGACGATGGTCTGGAACAGCCAGCCTTGCGCCACGCCAAAGGCGTCGACCACGGCATCGATGACGGGGGTGACGAGGCTGAGGATGTCGGCGGCGCTCATGGCTGCCCCTTCTTCCGCGCGTAGGCAGGATGCTCGCGCAGGGTAGCAAAACAGAAACCTTTGTCTTGCAAGCCGGAAATCAAGGCATCCAGGTTGGCGGGCGCCCACGGCTCCTTGCGCGACCAGATGCCCATGTGCGCAATGAAAATGTCGCCGCTGCGCAAGTTCGCCAGGGCTTTTTTCAGCAACATGGCGTTCGGATACTTGTCGCTGGGCAGCTCATCACCCGAATAGCCGGCGGGCGCCCAGCCCGCATGCTGGTAGCCGCAGGCGCTGCCGGCCGCCAGGGTGCGCGGCGACGTGTAGCCGCCCGGCGCGCGCCAGAATGGGTCGAGCTTGTGCCCGGTCAGCTCCTGGAAGCGCGTATCGACGCGGCGCAATTCCTCGCAGAACTGCTGATCCGTGAACGACGCCAGCTTGCCGCCGTCCTTGCCGAACTGGGGCTTGACCTGGATCAAGCCATTGGCCAGATCCTTCTTCCAGTACACGTGGTCAAACGTATGTGTTCCGAACGCATGGCCTTCGGCGACCCTGGCTTTCCAGTACGGCGCCCACGAGGCATCGAGCGAATAGTCGCCGCGCGTGGTCTTTTCATTGGCCAGGAAAAACGTGGCTTTGATGTGGCGCTTGTTCAGCACGTCGGCGATCAGTTGCGCTTGCGACTGGCTGCCCGTGTCAAAGGTCATGTAAATCGTGCCCTTGCAAGCGGCCGGCGCAGAAGATGCGGCTGCGACTACAGGTGCGGCGGCATGCGCGGGCGACAGCATGGCGCTGGCGCACAGCAGCATGGCGGGCACGTGGCCCGCGGGAATCAGACGTTTCATCGTCATCACATGCGCGGCGAGTGAGTGGCGAAATATACGCCGTGGGGCGAGCGGCCCACCGGTATGGTCTTGATCACCTTGCGCGTCGTCAGGTCGATCACGGCCACTTTCTTGATCCAGCGCAGGGTCACCCACATGGTTTTGCCATCGGGCGTGATTTCCATGCAATCGGGGCCACCGGGCACATTGATGGTGCCCACGTTTTCCAGCGTTTGCTGGTCGATGATGTTGATCGTGTTCGAGACGCGGTTCGAGACAAATGTCATGCGGTTGTCACCGAGCGCGCGGAAATTGTGCGTGCCGGCGCCCGCCTTGATGCGCTTGACGGTCTTTTGCGTGCGCCAGTCGATCACCTCCACGTAATCGCTGCCCATGATGCCCACCAGCAAATGCTTGCCATCGGGCGTCATCGTGATGCCGGCCGGTGCCGGGCCGACAGGCATGGTCCATTTCACGGTTTGCGTGGCCAGGTCGATGGCGCTGACCTGGTTGCTGCCCTGCTGCGTAATGAAGGCCATGGTGCTGTCGGCCGTGAACGCCATGTGGCTGGGTAGCTTTGGCAGCGGGATGCGCTTGGCCAAGGTCAGGTTCTTGCCGTCGTAGCGGTACAGGTCGATGCGGTCCAGGCGCAAGGAATTGGAAATGAACCATTTCTGGTCTGGCGAAAAACCGATCTGGTAGGGGTCGAGGATGTTGCTGATGCGGCGCTGAATCTGGCCCGAGACGGGGTCGAGGAAAATCAGCTCGTTACCGACGGAACTGGCAACGATCAGCGACTTGCCATCCGGCGTTTCCATCAGATGGTGCGGTTCCTTGCCGACGGCAAAGGTGGACAGGGGAGCATAAGTTTTCTGGTCCAGCAATTGCACCGTAGCATCACGGGAATTGAGCACCACCACCACTTCGGCTTGCGCCGTAGACATTGCGGAAACCAGGCACAGCGAGGAAAAAACAAGGCGGCGTAGACTGCGGAACATGGAAGAAATCACTGTTAAATACAAAACATGCATTTTACGTGGAACACTGTATTTATTGTGTGAAATCCCCCTTAAATGCGACCGGCAGCCACACATCGCCGTAATTTCCCCCTTTTCCTTGCGCGGAGCCTGGAATGGCGCTTTGCAACTCATTGCTCTACAATCTGAAGCTTTCATCGCCTACACAAGGATTATCATGACCACTACCACTACTGCTTCCGGCCTGCAATACATCGATACCGTCGTTGGCGAAGGCGCTGAAGCGCAAGCCGGCAACAATGTTGTCGTGCATTACACGGGCTGGCTGCAAAACGACGACGGCAGTGCCGGTTCGAAATTTGACTCGAGCAAGGACCGCAACGATCCATTCGAATTCCCGCTGGGCGCCGGCCGCGTCATTCAAGGCTGGGACGAAGGCGTACAAGGCATGAAAGTGGGCGGCAAGCGCCAACTGATCATCCCGGCAGCACTGGGCTATGGCGCACGTGGCGCCGGCGGCGTGATTCCACCGAACGCCACCCTGATTTTCGACGTCGAACTGCTGGGCGTGTAAGTAGCAACCAAGCACCGACCAGGCTGCATTCCCACGACTGCGCCAGGCGCCGCCCCTGTTCACTCAGCGGCGGCGTTTTTGTTTTGAGTGTGCCCTCTAATGCACGGCGCCTTTTTTTCACTATGATGTCAGGCACTGCAGCACGCACGGTGGCCACTCCGCCGGGCCTGCCGCACTTTTCCAGCGATTCCATCAGCACACAGGAGCCATCATGAGTTTATAAGAGCAATTCGAACAAGCGCAGCTCGATTCCAAGACCCTGTCCGAGCGTCCGGACAATATGACCTTGTTGAAAATCTACGCCTTGTTCAAGCAAGCCTCGAGCGGCGACGCCACGGGCGAGCGCCCTGGCATGACCGATTTCGTCAACCGCGCCAAGTTCGACGCCTGGGCGGCCCTGGCCGGCACCTCGAAGGAAGAGGCGCAACAGCAATACATCGACTTGATCGAAGACTTGCAGGATTAAACGCAACAAACGCCTGTTTTACCGAGAAATAGACCAGAAACGGCTGAAAACTCACCAAAAACCACAAAAACAGGCTGAAAATGCAAAAGTGGCTACCAAAATGGTAGCCACTTTTTTTTACGCCTGTATCAGCCGCAAATTTACTTTTTTGCCGCCGCCAGCGCTTGCGCGATCCAGCCGTCAAACTTTTGCTGGTGATACTTGATCCAGCCGGCCGTATGGCGGGCGATATCGGCTTGCGTGTTTTCACCGCGGCGCATGCGCTCGTTCTGCGCATTGATGTCGGCCACCGGCAACTGCATCACTTCGAACAACTTGGCCGCGGCAGGGTTTTTCTCCGCCCAGGCCTTGTTGGACACGATGCGCGCCGTGTTAACGGCAAAGCCGTAATCGCTGCCATCGTCGAGGCGGGTATTCACCTTGTCCGGATTGGCCGAGAACGGCACTTTCAGCCAGACCACATCCTTGCCCGGCACCAGCACACCACTGACCCAATACGGCGTCCACGTGTAGTACAGGATGGATTCGCCACGCTTGTAGCGTCCCAGGGTATCGGCGATCAGGGCCGCATAGCTGCCCTGCACGTGCGTCACCGTCTCGCGCAATTTGTACGCATCCATGTGCTTCTCGATCAGCGCTTCGCAGCCCCAGCCGGGATTGCAGCCCGTCAAGTCGGCCTTGCCATCGCCATCGTGGTCGAACAGCTTGGCCAGGGTCGGGTCGCGCAACTGGTCGATATTGGTGATGTTGTATTTCTCTGCAGTCGCCTTATCGATCAGATAACCTTGCGCGGCAGGACCGGCATACTGGCCCGTGCGCAACAGCTTGGCGTCGCCGCCCGCATTGTTATAGAAATCCTTGTGCATCGGATCCCAGTGCACGGCCATGAAGGTGGCGTCGCCATTGGCGATGGCGATATGCGCGGTCGGATACTCCACTTCCTTGATCGGCTGCACTTCGTAGCCGAGCTTTTCCAGGGCCTTGTCGACCAGCATGGTCTGGAAGGTTTCTTCCGCGATCGAGCTTTGCAGCGGCTGCACCTTGATGCCCTTGCCGGGCAGCGCATCGGCGACGGCCGGCGTCTGCGCCATGGCCAGGCTGGTGGTCAGGGCCATGACGGCGATCGCCAGGGCGGAAAACAGCTGGAACTTGCGTTGCGATTTTTGCGTCACTTTAAAATTGTCAATTTGATGCATGTGTATCCTTTATTGTGCGTTGGCCAGCGTGGCTTGCTGTTCAACATTATTTTTCTCCGTGTTGCCGCGCACCAGGCGCAGCACGAAACCGGCAGGACCCGTCTGGTACCAATGGCGCACGCCACGGCGTGGCTGGCCCATCGCTTGCGTCAAGCGGTCCAAGGTAATTGCCAGCAGCACGATGCCCAGGCCACCCACGGTTGCCAGACCCATGTCCAGGCGGCCGATACCGCGCAATACCATCTGGCCCAGGCCACCGACGGCGATCATCGAGGCGATTACGACCATCGACAGCGACAGCATCAGCGACTGGTTGATACCGGCCATGATGGACGGCATGGCCAGCGGGAATTGCACGCGGGTCAGCAACTGCCACGGCGAGGCGCCATAGGCGCGGGCCGCTTCGATCAGGTCGGGACGCACCTGGCGGATACCGAGGTTGGTCAGGCGCACCAGCGGCGGCAGGGCAAAGATGATCGTCACGATCACGCCTGGCGCATTACCGATACCAAACAGCATCACCACCGGCACCAGATAGACGAAGGCGGGCGTCGTCTGCATGGCGTCGAGCAGGGGGCGCAAGATATTCTGCGCGCGGTCGCTGCTGGCAAGGAAAATACCCAACGGCAAACCGATGGCCAGACAGAAGGCCAGCGACGTCAATACCAGCGACAAGGTGGTCATGGCTTCCGGCCAGATGCCCAGCATCGACACGACCAGCAGCGCCAGCACGGTGCCGACGGCCAGGGTGCGGCTGGTAAATTGCCACGCCAGCAAGCCGATGATGGCGATCACCGTCAGCGACGGGGCGGCCAGCAACACGCCTTCAACGCCGGACAACACACTGTCGATCGGCGCGCGCACTGCCTGGAAAAAGGGACGGAAATGCGCGACGACCCAGCCCAGGCCCTGGTTGATCCAGCTTTCCAGCGGCAGCGAGCCGTCGAAAATCTGCGTCAGGTGAAAGCCGGTCGCATGTTCCGGCTGCACGGCAGGCGCGGCGGCGTCCAGCCACGCGGTGCTGGCGTCGGTGGGTGGCGTCAGCGCCCAGGGATTGATCTGGGCGGCCTGTTCAACAACAGGTTCTACTGTGGAAACGGTGCTTGGGTTCATGCTTGTCCTTTCTGTTGTTGTGGCTCGGCAATGGCTGGCGTATCGCGGTCGAGGAACTTCAGCAAGGTTGTCTTGCTGATGGCGCCGCGGAAGCTGCCGTCATTGGCCACCACAGGGACGGCGTAAGGCAGTTGCGCCACCTGGCCGAACAGGCCGGCGACTGGTTCATCTGCATTGATGGTCTGCACATCGGGCAGATAGGCATGCGCCAGGCCCAGCGGGCCGACATGGCCGTCGAGCGCATTGCGCAGCGAGTCGGCCGAGACGACGCCGAGGAACTTGCGCTGCGGATTGACGACATAAGCAAAGGCGCGATCCTGCTCTTCCAGCATCGACAGCGCGGCGCGCGAGCCGCGGCTCGGCGACTCGGACACGACGATCTGGCTCTTGCGGGCGATATCGCTGGCCTTGAAAACGGCCGCCGCATCGACGCCGCGCACGAAGTTGCGCACGTAATCGTTGGCAGGTTTACGCAGGATTTCTTCCGGCGTGCCCACTTGCACCACGTGGCCGTCTTTCATGATGGCAACGCGGTCGCCGATGCGCATGGCTTCGTCGAGGTCATGCGAAATGAAGACGATGGTGCGGCGCTTGATTTGCTGCAAACGCAGCAATTCCGATTGCATTTCCGTACGGATAATCGGATCGAGCGCGGAAAACGCTTCATCCATCAGCAAAATCGATGGATCGCAGGCCAGCGCACGGGCCAGGCCCACGCGCTGCTGCATGCCGCCCGACAATTCGTCGGGATAGCTGGCGCCGTAGCCGTCGAGGCCCACTTGTTCCAGCGCTTGCTGGGCCAGCGCATGACGCTCGGCCTTGGGCATGCCGGCCAGTTCCATGCCGAAGGCAGTGTTGTCGAGCACGGTAATTTGCGGCAGCAGCGCGAACGACTGGAACACCATGCTGATGTCCTTGCGGCGCAAGGCGCGCAACTGGGCGTCCGGCAAGGTATTGATGTCGTTGCCATCGATCAGGATGCGGCCGGCGGTCGGCTCGATCAGGCGGTTCAGCATGCGCACCAGGGTCGACTTGCCCGAACCGGACAGGCCCATGATGACGAAGATCTCGCCTGCTTCAATGGTAAAGGTGGCGTCGAAAACGCCGATGGTGCAGTCGGTCTTGGCCAGGATGTCCTGCTTGTGAACGCCCTGGTGGACGAGTTCAAGCGCTTCTTCTGGCTTGTCGCCGAACACTTTGAACACATGGTCGATAATGATTTGTTTTGCCACGATGTGGTTCTCCCTCGATTTGACGAATGGAATGAAACCCAGCAAGCTGCTAGCTTGCGGCGGGAATCAGCAAACCCTGTTGCGTCGGCTACGCCACGGCGCAAAAGCGCACGGGAGCGACAGAAAACAGGGGGTGACACGCGTGTGACCAGCGGATGGCCAAAGCCGATGCCGGGGTGCCGTGTGCGTGCTAAAAGAGGCTGTGGTTCAGGACTTTTAACAACGCTAGCGCCATGTAAATACATGGCACCAAATGTATTTGACCGAAAAAAATCGACCAAACTACTTTTTAACTGGATGCGGGTGTAAAACCCGAAGAATTATTCACCACTCAGTGAGCGGAGAGTACTGCGAAGCAGAAGGTGAAACGCGGTGTAGCTGTTGTAAATATGACTCAAGTATAACGCAAAAAGCCACCAAAGTCCAATGGCTTTCCAAATAGAAATGTGCTAGCAATGTTCGCCAGCGTACAGTCAGGCGTAAAAAAGGCGAAAAGAGACGTATTTTTATCGTCTTTTCGCCCATCACTGCGACACGCTCCCTAGCACCAAACATGGCGCCAGACAAGCGGGTGAAATGCCATCAAACTGACTCGGTAAACACCTTGCGCATCTTCTCGGCAATCTTGCCTTCGATGGTGGAAGCGAAGGCGCTGAGCATGAAGCCCAGCTTAATTTGCAGTTGCGCCTGCTCTTTTTCCAGGGTCAGCGAACCATCGACACCGCTGCGCTCGAAGCGCAGCACGTCGCCATCCCAGGCGCACGCCAGGTCATATTCCTGGGCCAGCTTGTCGGCCACTTGCTGCGCCGCTTCGCGCGCCTTTGCTGCTGTCAGCTTATGTTGCTGAACTATATTTATATCCGCCATCAAACGATCCTTTTATTATAAAAACGGGGCAATACGGCCAGCATCATACCAGCCGCCATGCCGCGGGACGGCGGCAGCCGGCGCCGGACGGCTAAAAAAGCCCGTCCTTCCCACGCATCGTTTGCGCCGGATCAAACCGGACGCGCCGAAGCGGGACGACTATTCCAGTTCCAGTTGCGCGTGTCTTGGAGAGCTACCATGGACCAGAAAGTCATCGTGCCGGTCGAAGCCGTGCTGACCAAATGCGTATCCTTGCCCGTCGGCTATGTCCCTACCCCATCGGCGCCCTACCGTCTGCACCGCAAGAATGCGCAACTGACCCTGCAGCCGGGCCCGCCCCGCCTGACCGAGGCAACGGTCCGCAACCGGGCCGCCGTGCCCATCGGTTCGCGCGTGCTGATCTGGAAGCAAGACCCGTCCGTGAGCGAAGTGGGCACGCGCAAGAGCTTCCTGCCCGGCCTGATCCTGCAAGGCCCGCGCGACGCGCGCATCACGTTTGGCGAACCGGGCATCGCCCAGGTCAGCCCGAATGCCTTCGGCGACTTCATCGTCTCCCCCAACACCGACCAGTTCGATGCCGTGCACACGTTTGCCATCGTGCGCATGACGCTCACCATGTACCAGCGCGCGCTGGCCAGCAACGACACGGCGCCGCCCCTGCCCTGGCAATGGAATAGCGCCAGCAACACGGCCCCGCTGCGCGTGTTCCCGCACGGCTTGCCCAATGTCATGAATGCGTATTACAGCCGCAGCGACAAGGCCCTCAAGTTCGGCGACTTCATTCCCAGTGGCGCCAACGAGCGCGTCTACACCTGCCGTTCGCTAGACATCGTCTCGCATGAAACAGGGCACGCCATCCTCGATGGTCTCAAGCCGAATTGGCTGCTCAACAATAATCCACCGCAGACGGGCGGCTTGCACGAATCATTTGGCGACCTGACGGCCATCTTCCTGGCCCTGTCGCAGCTGGACCAGGTCGAAGCCGTGATCGCGCAGACCAAGTCCGACCTGCACGACAAAACGTTTCTCGCCGACCTGGCGGAACAGTTCGGACTGGCGCTGGGCCGGCCGAACGGTTTGCGCAATGCAGACAATGACATCAAATTATCGGAAGCCGGCACGGAAGTGCACGCCATCTCGCAAGTGTTTACAGGCGCTATCTACGACATCCTGGCCGACATCTTTGCCCACGAACGCCAGCCCCAGCTGGAAGATGACGCGGCCGTGCTGCACCGTTGCGGCGACTACCTGCGCAGCCTGGTCTTACGCGCCCTGCTGTCGTCTCCCGACCATGCGGCCACGTATGCCGACGTGGCTGGCCACATGCTGACGATCGCCCAGGCCGACGGCCACGGTGCCTACCTCGATTTCATCCGCAACAGCTTTACCGTGCGCGAAGTGCTCAAGGACAATGCCATGACGGAGGATGGGCAAATGACCTTTGCAGCAGGCATCGTCGATGACGAGGGTGCGGTGCAAGACAGGCGCGCCTGCTGCGGTACCATGAACCATGCGGAATACAGCGAATCGGATCAATTGCTGGAAGCGGAGCGCGAAGCGCTGGCGGCCTGGTGCCGCAGTTACGCCCCCGATAAACACCCAACGCCGCAGGCCCGCCAGCAGTCAGCCGCAGGCGATGGCATGCCGCATCACGTCCCACCACCGTCCTCAAGAAGGAGCAGCATGAAAATTTCAGCCCGCAGCAGCGGCGGCTTTGCCGGCCTGAGCGAACAGTACGACATCGATACGCAAGCCCACCCGGCCGGCCCCGGGCTGGAAGCGGCACTGGCCAGCAGCGCCTTTTTCACGCACCAGCAGCCTACGGGCGAACAGGTGGGCGCCGATATCCCCCATTGGCAGATCACCGTCGAGGCGCCCACCGCGCGCCGCACCATCACATTTGCCGAGGATGGCAGTGCTGAAAATGCACGTTGGGAGCAGTTGCTGACGCAAATACGCGCCAGCGCCTGATTGTTCCCGCACTTATTTTTACCGATCTTGATTTGGGTAAAACAAAAACACCACACGGAAAGCTGGTACGCCGCCCCTACTGCACCCTGCGACGGCGGGCGACTGTCGCTTTCTTGCCGCGTTCTTCATGGCAACGTCTCGGATAGTCGCTGAATTGCACGCTCTGCGCGGCAACGGCCCTGTCAAAAAATGAATTTGCTTATATGTATTGTATATAAGCGGGATTTGTGAGAAATAGCGAATTGCCTTAAAATACAATGCTTTGCTTTAGTATGCGCCGCCGAATTTCCTGCAGGCGCTACAGCACCTCCCCAAAATTGATAGGACTGTTATGACCCACGTTGTCACCGAATCCTGCATCGCCTGTCGCTATACCGACTGCGTCGATGTCTGCCCGGTAGATTGTTTCCGGGAAGGCCCGAACTTCCTGGCGATCGATCCGGACGAATGTATTGACTGCGCCGTCTGCGTGGCAGAGTGCCCGGTGAACGCGATTTTCGCGGAAGAAGACGTGCCGGGCGACCAGCAAGCCTTCATCAAGATCAACGTCGATCTGGCCCGTAACTGGCCTTCGATCACCAAGACGAAGGCTGCCTTGCCGGAAGCCGAGCAATACAAAGACGTCAAGGACAAGCTCGACATGCTGGTGCGCTAAGCGCACGGCAGCTGCGGCGGCCGTCCCTGCAAGGATACTCTTCCCCGCAGGGACATAGCGGCAAAAAATCTACAAAAAGCAGCGGAAACGCTGCTTTTTTTGCTTTTAAAACATCGTTGCAGGTCTATCCACGCAGTGTGGCACGCTGTCACAACTATAGGCAAACTGCGGCCCTATGCGCGGTGAAGCACATTTTGTCCTCAACAAATATCGTAGAATTGGATTATGATATTTGAGCCGATATTGGCGCTTGGAATCAAACAAGGACTCTATATGCTTTACCAACTGCACGAACTGCAACGCTCTTTCCTCACTCCGGTGATGCAATGGGCAGACATGTCCTCCAAGTTATTTACCAACCCGGTTTCCCCACTGGCCCACACTCCGTTTTCGCAACGCATCGCGGCCGGCTACGAGCTGATGTACCGCCTTGGCAAAGACTACGAAAAACCGCAATTCGACATCCAATCCGTTCTCGTCCAGGACGAGAGCGTCGACATCCGAGAACACGTTGTCGTCACAAAACCGTTTTGCCGCCTGATTCACTTCAAAAAAGAAGCCACTGGCTTGCAACAGCCCAAAGTTTTGCTGGTTGCCCCCTGTCCGGTCACCACTCGACCCTGCTGCGCGATACCGTGCGCGGCTTGCTGGCCGAGCACGATGTCTACATCACCGACTGGACGGACGCGCGCATGGTACCGCTGACCGAAGGCCCGTTCCACCTGGATGACTACATTTATTATGTGCAAGAATTCATCCGCCTGCTGGCGCCTGACTTGCACGTGATTTCCGTCTGTCAACCGACCGTGCCCGTGCTGGCAGCCATCTCGCTGATGGCGACGGCCAAAGATCCGCACATGCCGAAAACCATGACGATGATGGGCGGCCCGATCGACCCGCGCCGCTCGCCCACGCAAGTGAACAATCTGGCGACGGAAAAGAAATTCTCGTGGTTTGAAAACACCGTGATCTACGCTGTGCCGCCGAACTACCCTGGCTTTGGCCGCAAGGTCTATCCGGGCTTCCTGCAGCATGCCGGTTTCATCGCCATGAACCCGGGCCGCCACGCGCAAAGCCACCGCGAGTTCTACATGCACCTGGTGACGGGCGACGACGAGCCGGCGGAAGGCCATCGCCAGTTCTACAATGAATACAACGCTGTGCTGGACATGCCGGCCGAGTACTACCTGGAAACCATTAAAACGGTTTTCCAGGAATTCAGCCTGCCGATGGGCACGTGGAAAGTGGGCGGCCAGCTGGTGCGTCCGCAAGACATCACGAATGTGGCGCTGTTTTACGGTGGAAGGCGAACTGGACGACATTTCCGGCGCTGGCCAGACGCAGGCGGCGCATGACTTGTGCTCCGGCATCCCTGCCGAGATGCAGCAAGACTTCGTGGCGCCGAAATGCGGCCACTACGGCATCTTCTCGGGCCGCCGCTGGCGCGAGATCATTTGCCCGAAAATCGGCGAATTCATCCAGAAGCATGCCTGATCCGCATTGTTTCAAGCAAAACGGCACGCCAGGCTACCCTGGCGTGCCGTTTTTTATGCGCGCTCGATTTTCACTGTCGGGCGCGTATTGACAAAGATCTGCTCGACCCTTGGCTCGCCCGGCCCCGGCTTCTTCATTGCATAGCCATTCACGGGCTGCGAGCGGTTCACCCACAGCGCGTAATACAAATGGTCGGCGCGCGGATCTTCCGTATTCGGGTGGATCAGTATCGTCAAACCCAGGCTGTTGAGCTGCAGCCACGGCACGATCACGGGCAATAGATCATTCGTAAAGCCAAAGTAAAACGACGGCGTCACGTGCGGGCCGCGCGGCTCCAGGTTCCAGTCGCCCAATTCGATCTGAAAGCGTTCGGCCGCCCACTTGCGTATCAGTGCCGCCTTCTGATAGCTGTCTTCGTCAAAATAGATATGCGCGTGATAGCTTTCAATATCCGTGTAGGCGCGCGGTGTCGACGGCAAGGTTTCCTCGCCGGGACGCACGCTGACGGGACGCGGCGTGGGGGCCGTATCCGTATGCTCACCCCACGGGCTTTTACCGGGCGCTGGTTTCGCGCGTTTGACGGCGCCATCCTGCGCCAGCGCCGTGCCGGTCAGGCCGGAAGCGGCCAGCGCCGCCACCAGTCCGCCGCCGCGCAAGACCGTGCGGCGTTGCGGAGAGAGGAGATTGGCCCATTCCAGGTCGATGGCCGCGTGTTGAGTGTTGTCTGACATAGGATTTCCTGTTGTTGATGATCGATAGAGGGATGCGGCAAATCAGAATGACAATGTTGCCCGGGCGTAGTAATAGCCGCCCAGCACGCCCAATGGTCCCGAGTTATCGTAGGCGCCCGTGTACTGCGCCAGATTCGCGGCGCTGCGCGCCTCGCGCGGCACCTGACTCGGTTTCTGGTCGAAGACATTGTTGGCGCCCACCGTCACGTTGATGCGCTTGCTGATGTCGTAGCCCACGCTCAGGTCCGTCACGAAGGCGGCTTTCAACTGGTAGTCGCCGCCCGTGATGGCGTTCAGGCGCTTGAGCTTGCCGTAGCGCGTCTCGCGCACATTCACCGTCCAGCCGGCTTTTTCATACGCCAGGGTGAGGATTTCCTTGTCGCGCGGTGCCCGGTACAGCAAGTCGTACTCCGCCGATTTGCTCAGGGTGCCGATGTTCGGCAAGCCTTGCAGCACGGTGGGAAGTTCCGCCTTGCCTACCAGACTAGTGTGGTTGATGTTGGCCGCCGCCGTCCAGCGCAGCTTGCCCTCGGCCACGCGCAAGACATCCTCGGCCGTCAAGTCGACACCGCGCGTGCGCGTGTCGCCCACGTTGGCAAAGTAATGCGCGACGAGGCCATTGCCCACCGTCAGCCCCGCCGAGCGCAGCAGGTTTTCAATGACGCTCGCCTGCGCCGCCGTCAGCGGCCGGCCGCTGCCATCGAGCGCCACGCCCGAACTGCGGTCGATGCCGATGTTCGACGACACGCCCAGGCGGTCGCTGACCTTGATTTGATACGCGTCAACGGCAAAGCGTAGGGTAGGCGTAGGATTGAAGGTCAACCCGGCCGACAAATTCGTCGACTTTTCCGGTTTCAACGCTTGCGCACCCAGGGCCCGCGCGGCAACGGAATTGGGCTGCGCCAGGGTGTACGGCACGCCCGCATGGTCGGACGTATTCGAATACGATTGCGTCACCAGGCTCGGGGCATGGAAGCCATTGCTGACGGTGCCGCGCACGGCCACGGCGGGCGAGACTTCATAACGGGCAGACAGACGGCCCGTCGTCTTGCTGCCGAAATCAGAATATTTCTCGGCACGCAGGGCCGTGTCGAGCAACAATTGCGGCGTCAATTTGGCGCCCAGGCCGATATACGCCGCATAGCTGTGGCGCGCCGTGTCGGACGCATCGACAGGCAGGTAGCCGGCCAGCGCCGACGAGCCGCTGCCCTGCCAAGACGCAGGCTCGCCGGGGCTGCGCTGCTGCGTTTCATGCGAATACTCGAGGCCGAGGCTCAGGTCCGCCTGCTCGCTCAACCCCAGCTGTACGGGACGGCGCACGTCGGCGTTGGTGGTCGTGCGGCTGTAGCGCTGATTGCCGATGTCAAAATCGGTCTTGCCACCCGGATAATTGAGCGAGTAATTGGCCGAGTGCTCCACTCCCACGTCGATATCGTCGCGGCCATACGTCGTGCTCAGGTCCCAGGACCAGCCGGCCGTCTCGCCCTTGATGCCGCCCGTCAGCGCGAAATCGTTTTCGCTCGTCGTCTCATACGGCGTGAATCCGTCGGGATACACGGACAGCAAACCGCGGTTGTTATTGAAAATGGTATTGGGCAGGCGGAAATTCTGCGCCGAGCGGGCATCGCGGTGCGCGTACGTGCCAAAGCCGTACAGTTGCACCTCGTTCGACACGTCATAGCCGAGGTTGGCGCTGAGCGAGGCGGTCGTGCTTTGCGGCACGCCCGTATTGCGCCACGGATTGCTGTTGCGCTTCGCTTCGGCCGGGTTCGGCGAAGTGCCGGCCGGCAAGCTGTTGTTCGGTCCCAATTTCACCAACTGGCCATCGCTGTTGCGCACGGCTGGATACGATAGATAGCCGGGATTCAGTCCGAAATTGCGCACGGCGATGCCCTGGCGCTGGACTTCGGCGCCGAAATGGGCAAAACCGTGTTCGCCCAGGCGCGTGCCGCCATCGATGCGCACAGAACCGTTCGTGCCATCGCCGTCGTAGGTGGAACCGAGCTGCGTGCTGAAGCTGCCCTTGTCATCCGCTTTCAGGATGATGTTGATGACGCCGGCGATGGCGTCGGAGCCGTAGATGGCCGAGGCGCCGTCGCGGAGGATTTCCACGCGAGCAATGGCGCCCGTGGGGATCAGGGCCAGGTCGGTGGCGACGGAACCGGGAAAGCCATCTTCATTGACGATGGCCGTCGTATGGCGGCGCTTGCCGTTGACCAGCACCAGCGTATGCGAGGGATCAAGGTTGCGCAGCTGCCCGGCGCGCACGATGCTGCCCAGGTCGGGCTGCACGCGGGCCGGCAAGTTAAACGATGACAAGGCCGTGTCCAGCGCATCGAGCAAGTTCAATTTGCCGGTGGCCAGCAGTTGCTGCGCGCTGATCACATCGATCGGCGCGGCGCTGTTGGCCACCGTGCGGCCCGTGCCGCGCGCGCCCGTCACAATGACGGTGTCAAACGGCGCGCCAGCCAGCGCACCAGCGCCATCCGGTGCGGCTTGCGCATACGCCACGCCGGGCGCCGCCAGCACGAGTACGGCCAACGAGACGGCGTGCGCCAGTTGCCGCAAACGCGGGGCGGGGTCTTGCTTGGCTATCAGTTCCAGCATACGAAAACATCCTTTCAAAGTCGTCAACACAGTGGCTGCAGACTAAAGGATGGACAAACAAACAAGAACGAATGGTTTCGTATTTAGATATTTCGTTTTGGCAACGTGCAACAGCGGCGCGGCACGTCAGGGGGAGGATGGGGCCGTGGCCAGGCTCTGGTCTAGGCGCTTCCAGTAATCGCGCTCGAGCCGGGCCATGTCGATGTCGCGCGCCGCTTCGTTGAAGTGCTTTTGCCGCGCCGCACCCTCGGCATCGCGCTGGAAGCACACGTGCACGGGGCGCTCCTTGAAGACGGTATCGATGATGGCGATGCGTTCCCGCTCGGCCTTGCTGAAGTTGTGTCCCATCAGCAAATGCTGCAAGACATGGCGCTCGATGACGATCACGCGATATCGCTTGATCAAGAGTTTCTTCAGATTCGTGGCGTCGTTCAAGCCCTCTTCTGTCTTCAGCTCGCCACGCGCCACCATGCCATCGAATTGCTCCCCATTCGAGTAGCCAGCCACGGTGCCGATGCGCAGCTTGCCCAGATCGGTCAGGCTGGCGCCAGGTACGCCATCTTCCTTCAGGTAGGCCAGCACCCCTTGCGTATTGCCAACCGGAACCGAGAAGTGGCAGAGTTTTTCCCGCTCGGGCGTGCGCCAGACGGCCAGGAAACCCGCGTAGCGGGGACTGGCCAGGCCAAATTGCATGGCGCGCTTCCACGGAAAATACTCATATTTGACGACATAGCCCATACGTTCGAAGATGGCGCTGACCATCGCCCCGGACATGCCATCGGCGGGCAAGCTGCGGGAAATGAAGGGTGGCCAGTCTTCCGCGGCGAAGCGGACGATGCGCGAACTCGCAGCGCCCGGCGCCGCCATGGGGGAGCTAGCCTGCCCGTGTGCAAGGGCAAGTGTAGAGTGCATGAACAAACAGAAGGGCAAACCAACTGTCCGGAGGAAACGCATGTTTTGCTCCTATGGCCTGGCGCACCTTGCAGTGCAGGCGCGGCAACAGGACTGGCGGTCGGCTTTTTTAATAATAGGCTTGATAAAAATCATGCTCCCACAAAAAAAAGAAATTACAAAGTTGTTTATTTGCACTTTGACATCCCTATGAGAAATAAAATACGATTGCGGCGCGCCTGCAACAGCTGGGCAGGCCGCACGCTATCCCCTCTCACAAAACAGGTTTTTACTTGTGCGCGGCCCAGATGGCCGATAATGACGTTTTACCGTATCGAAGATGACCGTGCCGCATCCCGCCTCTCCCTCACTTGCCGACCAGATCGAAGACTTGCTGCCGCAAACGCAATGCACCAAATGCGGCTACAACGGCTGCCGCCCGTATGCGGAAGCGATAGCCGCAGGCAGCGCCGACATCAACCAGTGCCCACCGGGCGGCGCGCAGGGCATCGTGCGTCTGGCTGGCTTGCTGGGCAAAAAAGTCATCCCGCTCAATCCCGTCAACGGCCTCGAACGTCCGCGATCAATCGCTTACATCGACGAATCGCTGTGTATCGGCTGTACCCTGTGCATCCAGGCTTGCCCGGTGGACGCCATCGTCGGCGCCGCCAAACAGATGCATACGGTGGTCACCGATCTGTGCACGGGCTGCGACTTGTGCGTGGCGCCTTGCCCCGTCGACTGCATTGTCATGTATCCCGTCAGCGGTGACGCCACTGGCTGGGATGCCTGGAGCCAGGCAGAAGCGGACGACGCACGCGCGCGCCACGATTTCCGCACGCAGCGCCTGCGCCGCGAAAGCGAGGCCAACGACGCGCGCCTGGCCGCCAAGGCCGTCGCCAAGATGCGCGAAGTGACGCAGGAAGTGCCCGTCACGCCCGACGAACAGGCGGAAAAGGAACGCAAGCGCGCCATCATCGCCGCCGCCATGGAGCGCGCGCGCGCGCCAAGGCCGCTGCCGCCAGCACCGACACCGCCCAGCCAGCCCCCACCACCCCGAAAAAGACGCATGAACGCCGCCAAACGCCTGGAAATCTTTACGCGCTTCCGCGCCGCCAACCCTTCCCCGAAAACGGAACTCGACTACACGACGCCGTTCGAGCTGCTGATCGCCGTGCTGCTGTCGGCGCAGGCGACGGACGTGTCCGTCAACAAGGCCACGCGTTTGCTGTATCCGGTCGCCAATACGCCGGCCAAGATACTGGCGCTGGGCGTCGATGAGCTGGCCAGCTACATCCGCACCATCGGCCTGTTCCGCACCAAGGCAAAGAACGTCATCGCCACCTGCCAGATCCTGCTGGAGCAGCACTGTGGCGAAGTGCCGCGCGACCGCGCCTCGCTGGAAGCCTTGCCCGGCGTGGGCCGCAAGACGGCGAATGTGGTCATGAACACGGCGTTTGGCGAACCGACCATGGCTGTCGACACGCATATCTTCCGCGTCTCGAACCGCACCGGCATCGCACCGGGCAAGAATGTCGATATCGTCGAGCAAAAACTGCTCAAATTCGTGCCCAAGGAATTCCTGCACGACGCCCACCACTGGCTCATCTTGCATGGCCGCTACACGTGCACGGCGCGCAAGCCGCAATGCTGGAACTGCATGATTGCCGACCTGTGCGACTACAAGGACAAGTCGCCGATGCCGGCCGTGGTGTAGGCAAAAAAAACGGCCCGCAAGGGCCGTTTTTGTCATGCGCAGCAAGCGGGAGCTTAGAGCAAGACCATATTATCGCGATGAATCAGTTCGTGGCCTTCCATGTAGCCGAGGATGGACTCGATCTCGGTGGACGGCTTGCGCATGATGCGGCGCGCTTCGCCGCTCGTGTAGTTCGACAGGCCGCGCGCCACAGGCGCACCGTCGGCATCGACGCAGGTGATGACGGCGCCACGGCCGAATTCGCCATTCACGCCTGTCACGCCGATCGGCAGCAAGGACTTGCCTTCCTGGCGCAGCTTTTGCACGGCGCCCGCATCCAGCACCACGGCACCAGCCGTATGCAGATGATCGGCCATCCACTGCTTACGCGCCGTCAACTGCCCCGTTTGTGCCAGCAACTGCGTACCGATCGCTTCGCCCTGGGCCAGGCGGCTGAGCACATCGCTGTCGCGGCCCCAGGCGATGATCGTGTGGGCGCCGGACTTGGCGGCGCGCTTAGCGGCGAGGATTTTCGTCAGCATGCCGCCACGTCCCAGGCTGCTGCCGGCGCCGCCTGCCATCGCTTCCAGCGCCGGATCGCCAGCGATGCCTTGCGTGATCAGGTAAGCGTTCGGGTCCTTGCGCGGGTCGGCCGAGAACAGGCCGTGCTGATCGGTCAGGATGACCAGCGCATCGGCCTCGATCAGGTTGGCGACCAGTGCGCCCAAGGTGTCGTTGTCGCCGAACTTGATTTCATCGGTGACGACCGTGTCGTTTTCATTGATGATCGGTACCACGCCCAGGCGCAGCAGGGTCGTCAGGGTGGAGCGGGCATTCAAGTAGCGTTCGCGGTCGGCCAGGTCTGCGTGCGTGAGCAGCACTTGCGCCGTGCCGAGGCTGTGGGCGCGGAAGCTGCTTTCATAGATTTGCGCCAGGCCCATCTGGCCGACGGCGGCGCACGCCTGCAATTCGTGGATATCGGTGGGACGCAGCTCGAAACCGAGGCGCAGCATGCCTTCGGCGATAGCGCCGGAACTCACGAGCACCACTTCCTTGCCGAGAGCACGCAAGCCGGAAATCTGCGCAGCCCAGCGCGCAATGGCGGCATGGTCGAGTCCGCGGCCATCGTTGGTGACCAGCGAAGAGCCGACTTTGATGATGATACGGGTAGCTTTTTGAATCACGGAATCCATGGGGCGGCGCTCTTCACTTAATAGACGTCAGCGCGCAGGACGCAGCAACAGCAAGGCCAGCCCCGCCATCAACTCCATTGCGCACATGAACAACACAAAACCCTGGGGCAAGCCGAAGCTGATGGCCGCGAAAAAACGGCCGGCGGGCTGCGCCAGGACCAACATTGCAGTGATATCGCCGAGGATGGGCGGTTCGCCCTGCCGTGCTGCGAACAGCGCCAGGAGCGCGGTAGCGCCCCAGACACCGACATGGGAAGCGTAGAACTGGCTGTAGCCATTGACGCCATTGAGGAAGATGCCCATGCCGGCCGCCATTTCATCGGCGAACAGCAGGCAGGCGACCGCGCTCAGCCCGTAAGCATACGCGATCAGATGCAATACACGGCGCTGCCACGCTTGCTTGCGCGCTGGTGCGGCAGCGACCGCCTGTACTGACATCTGGATACAGCCTTAGTCGATAATCTTGAAACGTGGATCATCCGGGTCGATCGACGAGATACCGCGTGCTTCTTCGGTCATCTGCGTTTCTTCGGCACGGCTTTCGCTGTGTTTCTTCGCTTCCAGATGCTGATAAATCGCATTCACCAGTTCCGGGCAACCCTGATGGTTCAGCGCGGAAATCTCGAAGACGGGACCTTTCCAGGCGAAACGCTTGAGGAAGTCCTTCACCAGCTTCTTGCGCTCTTCTTCCGGCACCATGTCGAGCTTGTTCAACACCAGCCAGCGCGGTTTGTCGACCAGCGACTCGTCGTACTTTTTCAATTCCTTGACCAGCGCCTTGGCTTCCTTGACAGGATCGACGTTGGTTTCAAACGGCGCCAGGTCGACGATGTGCAACAGCAGACCCGTACGCTGCAAGTGACGCAGGAATTGATGGCCCAGGCCCGCGCCTTCGGAAGCGCCTTCGATCAAGCCGGGAATATCGGCGATCACAAAGCTCTTCTCGTGCGACACGCGCACTACGCCCAGGTTCGGGTGCAGGGTGGTAAATGGGTAATCGGCGATTTTCGGACGCGCATTCGAGACGGCCGAAATGAAGGTCGACTTGCCGGCGTTCGGCATGCCCAGCAGGCCCACGTCAGCCAGCACTTTCAATTCCAGACGCAGTTCGCGGCGTTCGCCTTCCTTGCCCTCGCCTTTTTGGCGTGGCGCGCGGTTGGTCGAGGACTTGAAGTGGATATTGCCCCAGCCGCCCTCGCCGCCCTTGGCCAGCATTTCGATCTGGCCGTGTTCGGTCAAATCGGCCAGGATTTCGCCGCTCGCGTTGTCGATGATCAAGGTGCCGACCGGCATGCGCAGGTGGATGTCATCCGCGCCCTTGCCATAGCAATCTGCGCCACGGCCAGGCTCGCCATTGCGAGCCTTGTGCATTTTGGAGAAACGGAAATCGACGAGCGTGTTGATGTTGCGGTCAGCGACAGCCCAAATGGTGCCGCCCTTGCCGCCATCGCCGCCATCGGGACCGCCGAAAGGCCGGAATTTTTCACGGCAGAAAGAGGCGCAGCCGTTGCCGCCATCGCCCGCGATGACTTCGATTTTTGCTTCGTCGATAAACTTCATAATTTTGCCGCCATAAAACTAAAAAGGCTCTACCTTGGGCAGAGCCTTTCGATTGAAGGCTTGCGCCTTACATCATGCGATCATTGCGGAGCGAACTGGCGCTCCGCGATGAATTACGCTGGTACTGCTGCGTTAGGTACAACGGTCACGAATTGCTTCGAACCAGCACCTTTGACAACGAACTTCACTTTGCCTGCGATCAACGCGAACAGAGTGTGGTCCTTGCCCATGCCTACGCCTTCGCCGGCGCGCACTGGGGTGCCGCGTTGACGAATGATGATGCCGCCAGCATTGATAGCTTGGCCGCCGTAGACTTTAACGCCCAGACGTTTTGATTCTGAATCACGGCCGTTTCGCGTTGTGCCGCCGCCTTTTTTATGTGCCATTTAAGACTCCTTGATAGCTGATTAATTCAAACAGCGGCGATTAGCCGTTGATCGAAACGATTTGGATTTCGGTAAAATTCTGGCGATGGCCTTGATGCTTTTGGTAATGCTTACGACGACGCATCTTGAAAATTTTGACCTTATCATGGCGACCATGCGCCACAACCGTAACCAGTACCGTTGCACCTTCGACCAATGGAGCACCAAACTTGATGCTGTCGCCCGCGCCTACTGCGAGCACTTGATCGATGGTGATTTCGGAACCAATGTCTGCCGGTATCTGTTCTACTTTAAGTTTTTCGCCAGCGACAACTTTGTATTGTTTGCCACCGGTTTTTATGACCGCGTACATGATTTGAAACCTCATCAAATGTTGAAAGAATTTGTCCCACTGCCATGAAAAGCAAGCCGTGCACAACAGGGGGAACCAGCGATTATACACGGACTGAGAAATTGCGTCAAAAACTATTCACAAAGGCCGATGATCGTGGTATGTCGACAACCTGACCATCATGTCAGGCTTGCGCCAGGCGGACAGGGAAACGCGCGCCAGTGCCAACAAGATCAATCAATTGCTCTACAGTCATAGGCAATCGTCACGCACGCGCAAGCCTTGTCGTATAATCGCGGCACCCACAATCTAATGCAGGTTCGCCTTGTCTGACGCTAACAAACACGTTAACCAAAACACCATCGTGCAAACGATTGCCGCCGATATGGACGCAGTCAATACGGTGATCCGCCAAAAGTTACACTCTGATGTGATTCTGATCAACCAGATCGCTGAATACATCATCAGCGCAGGCGGCAAACGCATCCGCCCCGTGCTGATCTTGCTGGTGGCCAATGCCCACGCCTATCGCGGCACGGCGCACCATGAACTGGCCGCCGTGGTCGAATTCATCCACACCGCCACCCTGCTGCACGATGACGTTGTCGATGAATCGTCGATGCGCCGCGGACGCCAGACGGCCAATGCTCTGTTCGGCAATGCCGCTTCGGTGCTGGTGGGCGACTTCCTGCACTCGCGCTCGTTCCAGCTGATGGTGTCGCTCAATAATATGCGCGTCATGCAAATCCTGTCTGACGCCACCAACGTGATCGCCGAAGGCGAAGTGCTGCAGTTGCTGAACATGCACGATCCGGACGTGACGCAAGACAGCTACCTGAACGTCATCCGCTCGAAGACGGCCAAGCTGTTCGAAGCGTCGGCGCAACTGGGCGCCCTGATCGCCGGCGCCAGCGAAGACGATATCGAAGCGGCTGCCGAATACGGCCGCTCGCTGGGGACGGCTTTCCAGCTGATCGACGACGTGCTCGACTATGCAGGCGACGCCGCCGAAATCGGCAAGAACGTGGGCGACGACTTGCGCGAAGGCAAACCGACCATGCCGCTGATCTGGCTGATGGAGAACGGTACGCCAGAGCAACGCGAACTGGTGCGCAGCTGCATCGAGCAAGGCGACGAACAGCATTTCGATGCTGTCCTGACGGCCATCACCAGCAGCGGCGCCCTCGACTACACGCGCAAGCAGGCGGAAATTGCCGGCCAGCGCGCCGCCGATGCCATCGCCGGCTGGCCTGACAGCGTCTACAAGCAATCCATGCTGCAACTGTGCTCATTTGCCGTCGCGCGCAATCACTGATCGCGTTTCAATATAAGCAATAAGAAACGGCGCCACTGGCGCCGTTTTTCATGATCCGCTTATTTGCTGCGCTCATGCTCCATCGCCGCGCCCGCCAATGCCTGTACGATGGCCGGCTCCGCTTCCAGCCGCTCGCTGTAGCGGTTGCCCAGGTAATCGCGGCGGTCGCGCACCAGCAAGGTGAATTTATAGAGTTCCTCCATCACGTCGACCAGGCGCTCGTAATACGGCGACGGCTTCATGCGGCCATCATCGTCGAATTCCTGATACGCCTTGGCGACCGAAGACTGGTTCGGGATAGTCACCATGCGCATCCAGCGTCCCAGCACGCGCAAGCCGTTGACGGCATTGAAGGATTGCGAACCACCCGACACTTGCATCACGGCCAGGGTACGGCCCTGTGTAGGCCGCACGCTGCCCGTTTCCAGCGGCAGCCAGTCGATCTGCGATTTAAAGACGCCCGTGACGGCGCCATGGCGTTCGGGACTGCACCAGACTTGCCCTTCCGACCATAGCGACAGCGCGCGCAACTCCTGCACTTTCGGATGCTCGGGCGACACGCTGTCGACCATGGGCAAGCCGTGCGGATCGAACACGCGCGTGTCGGCGCCGAAGTGGCGCAGGATGCGCTCCGCCTCCATGGTCAGCAGCTTGCTGTACGAGCGCTCACGCAAGGAACCGTACAACAGCAAAATGCGCGGCGCATGGGTGGAAACGTTGACCGGCGCCAACTTATCCAGGCTGGGCAGATCCAGGTGCGCGGCGCTGATATTCGGTAACTCATTGGCCAGCCGATTGGGCAAATCGTGCATCTCAGGCCACCGATTTGCCGTCGGTGCCAACCACGGCCTGGCCGTCTTCCTTGGCAAAGGCGCCTTGCTGCGGCAGCGGCAGGATGTCCAGCACTTTTTCCGACGGCCGGCACAGGCGCACGCCCAGTTCCGTGACGACGATGGGACGATTGATCAAAATAGGATGGGCTTGCATGGCATCGAGCAGGGCCGCATCGCCCAGGTCAGGATTGGCGAGGCCTAGCTCGTCATACAGGGCGCCCTTGTCGCGCATGACGGCCCGCACGGACAGGCCCGCACGCTTGATCAGGTGGACCAGTTCCTCGCGCGAAGGCGGGTGCTTGACGTAATCGATGATGACGGGCTCGACGCCCGTGTTGCGGATCAGGGCCAGGGTATTGCGCGAGGTGCCGCACGCCGTGTTGTGATAGATCGTGATCGTCATGTCGTCGTTTCCTTCAGTAAAAGTGAATCGCTGACGCAGCAAGGCGCGCCAGCGCAGCAATTCTCGGTCAAAAAGGCCAGCAAGCCGTTCATCCCCGCATAGTTGGCCGCGTAGATGATAGAGCGCCCTGTCTTGCTCGCCGTCAGCAGATTGGCATGCGCCAGTTCCTTCAGATGAAACGACAGCGACGAGGGTGCAATCGCCAGCGCTTCGGCGATTTTCGTCGCCGCCATGCCTTGCGGCCCCGCTTGCACCAGCAGGCGGAACACGGCCAGCCGCGATTCCTGTGCCAGCGCAGCCAGGGCCACGATGGCGGAAGCATTCGTCAGCGGTGTCGCACCGCTCGCTATTGTCTCTGCATTTTTCATATTTCAATAATAGTCGAATTATTGAATCATTTCAAGCGACATGCCTTAGCTACCTATCTTACGTAACCCAGCGCACCGACTGTCATGGCCTATCGGTCTACCTTGAGGAAAAAATCATTGCGATTGGCTTACCATGACACGCTCAACCCCGCTCAGTATCCTTGGCTGGAGCCTGGCCGCCCTGCTGGCCCTCATCGCCCTCCTCGTCATCCTAGTGCTGACCTTCGACTGGAACCGCGCCCGCCCCTACATCAACGAGAAGGTATCGGAAAGCACGGGCCGTACCTTCGTCATCGGCGGCGACCTGCAAGTCAAATGGAAGCGAGGCTTGCAGACGGAACCTGGCTGGCGCCGCTATGTGCCGCGCCCTGTCATCAGCGCGCAGGACGTGCGCATGAGCAACCCGGACTGGGCGACGGCCGGGCCGCAACTGGCCAGCGCGAAACGCATCGACTTGGCCATCCATCCGCTGCCCCTGTTGCAGCACAGGCTGGTGCTGACGGACCTGGCGCTCGAGGCGCCCAACATCGCCCTGCAGCGGCGCGCCGACGGCAGCAACAACTGGACCTTGAAAGATAATGGCCCGTCGGCATGGGACGTGGAAATCCAGCGCCTGGCCTTCGGCGACGGCGCCATCCGCTACCTCGACGAAGGCATCGCGCTGGACGTGCACGCCAAGGTCAGCTCGACGGCGCCCGATGCGACGCCGGGCGACGCGCAAGGCAATGCCCCCGTGCAAAAATATGGCATTGAATTTACCCTGGGCGGCAGCTACCGCAAGGCGCCCGTGACGGGCGGCGGCAAGGCAGGCGCCGTGCTGTCCTTGACCGACAACAACACCTTGTATCCCGTGCAGGCACATGCCGTGCTGGGCAAGAACAAGGCCAGCATCGATGGCACGCTGACGGACCCGCGCGCATTGTCGGGCATCGATTTGCAACTGAGCCTGGCCGGCGCCAGCATGGCCGACCTGTATCCGCTGACGGGCGTGCTGCTGCCGGAAACGCCGGACTACGCCACCAAGGGCCGTTTGCTGGGCAAGAAAGACGGCGCCACCTGGAACTGGACTTACCAGAACTTCAAGGGCACGGTGGGCAAGAGCGACCTGGCCGGCACCCTGCAATACTTGCCGCGCCAGCCCCGCCCCTTGCTGCACGGCGAAGTGACGTCGCAGCAATTGCGCCTGGAAGACCTAGGCCCCACCATCGGTGCCGACAGCAATGCGCAGAAACAGGCGCGCGGCAAGGCGCCCGTGCAGCCCGACAGCAAAGCCTTGCCCGTGGAACAGTTCAATACGGCCAAATGGAATGCGCTCGATGCCGACGTGAAATTCACGGGCAAAAAACTGATGCGCACGCACGATATCCCGCTCAACAATGTCGTTGCCAACATCCACATGAAAGACAAAGTGCTGAGTCTGACACCGCTCAATTTCGGCATGGCCGGCGGCGACATCACCTCGAACATCACGCTCGATGGCCGCCAAAAGACCATCGCCGCGCAAGCCAAGGTGGCGGCGCGCCACCTCAAAATTCGCGAACTGTTTCCCAAGCTGCAATCGATGCAAGCCAGCTTCGGCGAAGTGTATGGCGACGCGGCGCTGACAGGCCACGGCAACTCCATCTCGGCCATGCTGGCCAGTGCAAATGGCGAACTGGCGGCCACCGTCAGCGAAGGCTCCGTCAGCCAGTTCATGCTGGAACTGGCCGGGCTGAACCTGGCCAATGCCGTCTTCGTAAAAGTCTTTGGCGACAAGCAAGTCCACCTGAACTGCCTGGCCAGCGATTTCGCCGTGACGAATGGCCAAGCCAACGTGCGCCGTTTCGTGCTCGACACGGACACGGCCGTGGTGAATGTCACGGGCAACGTCAACCTGGCAACCGAAACCCTGGACCTCGACGTGCGCCCCCGTACCAAGGGCGCTCGCATCATCACCCTGCGCACGCCGCTGTACGCGAAAGGCACGTTCAAGAACCCGGACGTGGGTCCGCAAAAAGGTCCGCTGGCCCTGAAAGCGGGCGCCGCCGTGGCCCTGGCGACCATCGTCACGCCGCTGGCCGCCTTGCTGCCACTCGTCAACGTCGACAAAGCCCCCGACACGGACTGCGCCGCCGTCATGGCGCAAGCCAATGCCACGCGGAAAAATCCCACTTCACCGGCGACGCATGCGCCAGCAAAAAAGTCAGCGAAGCGGAGATCAAGAAGGCGCAGCAGGAAAAGAAATAGACCTTGATGCAGCCGCTTGAAAGCCGTTCCGCCATCTGCTGTAATGAAGGAAAGCGGGGTGTGGCTCAGCCCGGTAGAGCGCTGCGTTCGGGACGCAGAGGGCGGAGGTTCGAATCCTCTCACCCCGACTTAGCCCTTTCTTCCTTCCTGTGCCTACATCAACTGCTGGCACCTTGACCTGCGCGTTGGTGTGTTGCCGAGAAATATGATATTAATCACATCATTAATATCCTGATCACTTCTCGCGCAAGGGCCTGACCGATGTCTTTCCTGATAGTTCTGGCCGCACTGGCCTTTCTGATGCTGGCCGCCTACCGCGGCTACAGCGTGATCCTGTTTGCGCCCGTCGCCGCGCTGGGCGCCGTGCTGCTTACCGATCCGTCCGCCGTACCGGCCGTCTTCAGCGGTATCTTCATGGAAAAGATGGTGGGCTTTATCAAGCTGTATTTCCCCGTCTTCTTGCTCGGCGCCGTGTTTGGCAAGCTGATCGAGCTGTCCGGCTTTTCCCAGTCCATCGTCGTGGCGGCCATCCGCTACATCGGCAGCTCGCGCGCGAATGCCGTGATCGTTGCAGTCTGCGCGGCGCTGACCTATGGCGGCGTATCGCTGTTCGTGGTGGTGTTTGCCGTGTATCCATTCGCGGCAGAGCTGTACCGCCAGAGCAATATCCCCAAGCGGCTGATGCCGGGCGCGATTGCCCTGGGCGCGTTTTCCTTCACCATGGATACCTTGCCCGGCACGCCGCAAATCCAGAACATCATCCCGACTACCTTTTTCAACACGACCGGCTGGGCCGCGCCGTGGCTGGGCACCATCGGCGCCGTGCTGACGGTGATTATGGGACTGGCTTTTCTGGAATGGCGCCGGCGCTCCGTCATGGCGACGGGCGAAGGCTATGGAGTGGAAGCGGAACAGGCCAAGAGCGGCGGTGGCGACCTTCCCCATCCGCTGCTGTCGGTGGCGCCTTTGGTGCTGGTGGGCGTGGCCAACTTTGCGCTGACCAAGCTGATTCCCCACTGGTATGGCGACAGTTACGTGCTCACCGCCGAGGCCCTGCCGGGCTTGCATGCGCCCGTGTCGACATCGATAGCCTCCGTGACGGGTATCTGGGCCGTGGAAGGCGCCTTGTTGCTGGGCATCTTGCTGGTGTGCGTGACGGCCTTCGGGCGCATCCGCGCCGCCTTTGCCGATGGCACCAAGGCGGCCGTGGGCGGCGCCTTGCTGGCAGCCATGAATACGGCGTCCGAGTATGGCTTCGGCGGCGTCATCGCCGCCTTGCCAGGATTTCTTGCCGTCAGCAACACCTTGCGCAGCGTGCCCGATCCCCTCGTCAATACGGCCGTGTCCGTGACGACCCTGGCCGGCATTACCGGCTCGGCCTCGGGTGGCATGAGCATCGCGCTGGCCGCCATGTCGGACAGTTTTATCCAGGCGGCGCAGCAGGCGCACATTCCGCTCGAAGTCATGCACCGCGTGGTGGCGATGGCCAGCGGCGGCATGGACACCCTGCCGCACAATGGCGCCGTGATCACCCTGCTGGCCGTCACGGGCCTCACGCACCGCCAGTCCTACCGCGACATTTTCGGCATCACCGTCATCAAGACGGTGGCCGTGTTCCTCGTCATTGCCATCTATTACCTGACGGGGCTGGTCTGATCTACAGCTGCGACGACGATGCCGGCTTCGCCAGCGCTTGCGCCGGCTTGAACAAATGGCTGATGCCCATGGTCAGCAGCGGACCGGCCAGCGCCAGGTAGGAACTGTCCACGCCGTACGGATTGCCCGCCAGGAACCAGCCGATGGTGGCGATCACCGACACGATCACGCCTACGAAGGCGCCGCGCGGCGTGCCGAATTTCGGCGCATAGAAGGCCATCAGCACCAGCACGGCCAGGGTGGCGCGCAGGGCCTTGCCCAGGAAGGCGATCATCAGCAGTTTTTCCGCATACAGCGCCAGCACCAGCGGCAGCAAGCCTGCCACGACGATGGCGATGCGCAGGAACATCAGCGATTTCGCGTCGTTTTTCGCCTTGTTGTACCAGGGATCATAAAAATCCTTCATGGCCAGAGTGGCCGATGCCAGGGTGGTGGCGGAAATGCCGCCGAACAGGGCACCGGCCAGGCCCACGATCATGATGCTGGCGGAAAACGCCGGCATGTGGGCGATCAGGGTAGGAAAGGCGTCGATCGACTTCATGCCCGGATACAGCACAGCGCTGCACATGCCGATCAGGGCCGCCATCAGGCCGAACGGAATCATCAGCGACGACACGTAATAGCAGGCGCGCTTGGCCACGGCCGGGTTGTCCGTGCTGACCAGGGCCTGGATCACGTATTGCGTGGCAAAGATGGAACCGATGCCGCCTATCATCCAGGCGATGATCTGGCCCCAGCCGATCTCGACCCAGTTGAACATCTTGGCCGGCAATTGCGCCTGCAGCGCGCCGATGCCGCCTGTCGCTTCCAGCGCATACGCCAGCGCCAGGATCACGCCCAGGTACTTGACGATGGAGTGGGCGAAATTGGTGTACACGACCGAGCGCATGCCGCCCAGGCTGACATAGATCACGGTGATGGCGCCCACCAGCAAAATGGCCACGGTTTTATTGATGTGCAGCACGGCCGCCAGCACGGCGCCGCCGCTCGCGTACAGGGCCACGGCAACGATGCTCAGCGCGACGATGGTAAGTATCGATGCGGCATAGCGCACGGGTTCGCCGTAGGTTTGCGCCAGGATACCGGAAATCGTCGACTGCCCGCTTTCCTTGTATTTTTTCACCAGCACGATGGCCAGCAGCAAGAAGCCCAGCGACAGCGCCACCAGATTCCATGCAGCGGAAATGCCCAGTTCATAGCCCTTCTGGGCCGTGCCGATGCTGACGGAACTGCCGATAAATTCCGACAGCAGCAGCGCGCCGATCAGATAGGCGGGATAGTTGCGCCCGCCCGCCGTCATGCCCTCGGCGCTGTTGGCATGCTTGCGCACGCTATAGGTAATGTAGGACATGAGGGCGAAATAGCCCACCGTGACCGCGGCGATAATGATCAATCTGTTTTCCATCCGTCTACTCCAAGTCTGCTTTTCTTATTATTATTTTTCAAGAAAGCTTCCCCTGCCGCGTGCCGGACCAGCCGGTGGCGGTGCTCAGGGGAAAGTCCAATTCCCGCCGTACCGATACGGTACAGCAAGCCTCACAATAAAAAGGTCCGCAACTGCACCGTAAACAAGTCCGCCGCTTCGATATTCGAGATATGCGAAGCGGGCAGGCTTGCCAGGCGGGCGCCAGCAATCTGCTGCTGCAGCCAGCGCCCGTCGTCGATGGTGGTCACGGGATCGTGCTCGCCCACGATGATCAGGGTGGGCACGGCTATCGTGCCGACGCAGGCATGCAAGTCCGCCTCGGCCAGCACGTCGCAGCAGGCCGCGTAGCCGCCGGCATCCTGGCCGCGCAAGGTGCTTGTCAGGCGCGCCACCGTGTCCGCCTCGCGCGCAATAAACTGCGGCGTGAACCAGCGCACTGCGGCGCTCTCGGCCACCGCAGCCATGCCGTCGCGGCGCACTTGCTCCGCCCGCAGCTGCCACGGCGCGGCGCCACCGATGCGCGCCGCCGTATTCGCCAGCACGAGCTTCGTCAAGCGCTGCGGCTGGTGTATGCCCAGCCACTGGCCCGTCAAGCCCCCCATGGAAATGCCGCAGAAGGCGGCACGGGCGATATCGAGGTGGTCGAGCAGCGCCACCACGTCCAGACCCAGCCGCTCGATGCCGAACGGCGCGCTGCCGCTGGCCGACTGGCCATGGCCGCGCGTGTCGTAGCGCACGACAAAAAAGTCGCCGGCCAGCGCGGCCGCCTGCGCATCCCACATGGACAGGTCCGTGCCGAGGGAATTCGACAGGACCAGGCAGGGCTTGCTGCGCTCGCCATCCGTGCGGTAATGCAGGCCGATACCGTCCACCTCGCACATTTTCCCGGCAGTGTCGTTGCCTGTATGCGTCATCGCATGTCTCCTCAGGAATCGTCGTCGCGCACCGACGAAGGATGGCGGCACAGCGGCATCACGTCGATCTGCATGTAGGGAAATAGCGGGAGCGAGGTCAGCAAATTATGCAGCTCGTCCACGCTGTCCACGTCGAAGACGCTGATGTTGGCGTACTGGCCGGCGATGCGCCACAGGTGACGCCATTTGCCCTCGTGCTGCAGGCGCTGGGCCAGTTCCTTTTCCGTCTGCTTCAGCTGCGCCGCCTGCTCGGCCGGCATGCTCAATGGCAGGTTCACGTTCATGCGTACATGGAATAACATGGTTTCTCCCTTATTGACGCTGCATGGCATGCAGCTTGTCCATATCGATCTCGACGCCCAGACCCGGGCCCGTCGGCACCTGCAGCATGAAGTCGCGGTACACGAGCGGCTCGCGCAAGACTTCCTGCGTCAGCAGCAAGGGCCCGAACAGCTCCGTGCCCCAGGCCAGTTCGGCAAACGTGGAGCACACGTGGGCCGTGGCGGCCGTGCCGACGCCGCCTTCGAGCATGGTGCCGCCGTACAGGCCCACGCCGGCCAGGCGCGCCACGGTAGCCACTTCCAGCGCGGGCAGCAAGCCGCCCGACTGGGTGATCTTCACCGCATACACGTCGGCCGCGTCGGCCTGCGCCAGCGCCAGCGCGTCGGCGGGGCCGTGCAAGGCTTCGTCGGCCATGATGGCCACGTCGAAGCGCTGCTTCAGGCGCGCCAGCGCGGCACGGTTGCCCGCCTTGACCGGCTGCTCGATCAGGTCGATGCCGCCCGCTTCCAGCGCGGCGATGCCGCGCACGGCGTCCGTCTCACTCCAGGCCTGGTTGACATCGACGCGCACGCTGGCACGTTCGCCCAGCGCCCGCTTGATCTCCAGCACGTGTGCCACGTCGTCCATCACATCACGCAGGCCGATCTTCAGCTTGAAGATGCGGTGGCGGCGCAAGTCCAGCATTTTTTCCCCTTCGGCGATATCGCGCGCGGTGTCGCCGCTGGCCAGCACCCAGGCCACGGGCAGCGCATCGCGCACGCGGCCGCCCAGCAATTCCGACAGCGGCACGTTCAGGCGGCGCGCCTGGGCGTCGAGCAGCGCCGTTTCGATCGCACATTTGGCGAAACGGTTACCCTGGATGACCTTGCGTACCTTGGCCATCGCCTTGGCGACCTCGCTCGCTTCCATGCCGACCAGCAGCGGTGCGATATAGGTATCGATATTCGTCTTGATGCTTTCCGGGCTTTCGCCGCCATAGCTCAAGCCGCCGATGGTGGTCGCTTCGCCCCAGCCGGTGATGCCATCGGCGCAGCGCAGCCGCACCAGCACCAGGGTCTGCGTATTCATGGTGGCGACGGACAACCTGTGGGGACGGATGGTTGGCACATCGACCAGGTAGGTCTCGATATTTTGAATCATATTTATTCCGTATAATTCTGTGGAGTGATGACACCATATTCCCCGAATGTCCCCACGTCCAACACCGAGTTGGTATCAAACCTATACCTGAAAGGTATGAAGATGGAATTACGGCACTTGCGCTACTTCATCGCGGTCGCAGAGGAAAGGAACTTCACGCGGGCCGCCGCGCGCTTGCACATCGCGCAGCCGCCGCTCAGCCGGCAGATGCAGCAACTGGAAGAAACCCTGGGCGTGGCGCTGATCGAAAAGGGGTCGCGGCCCCTGCGGCTGACGGAAGCGGGCGAGTTTTTCCTCGCCCATGCGCGGCCTCTGCTCGACCAGGTGCGCGACCTGCAGGCGATGACGCAGCGCGTGGGCAAACTGGAACGCACCCTGTCGATCGGCTTCGTCGCCTCGACACTGTATGGGGAATTGCCCGACATCGTGCACCGCTATTGCGAACGCCATCCCGAGGTCGACGTGAGCCTGCATGAAATGACGACGGTGCAGCAGCTCAAAGCCCTGAAGGAAGGCCGCATCGACGTGGGTTTCGGGCGCCTGAAAAGCGAAGACCCCAGCATCCGCCGCATCCTACTGCGCGAGGAGCGGCTGGTGGTCGCCCTGCCGCCCGGCCACCGGCTGGCCAAGGGGGAAGGCGGATTGCGCCTGACCGACCTGGTGCACGAAACCCTGCTCGTGTATCCGAAAGCGCCCCGCCCCAGCTTTGCCGACCAGGTGCTGAGCATGTTCAGCGAAGGCAATGTCACGCCCGGCCCCGTCACGGAAGTGCGCGAACTGCAGATTTCCATGGGACTGGTGGCGGCCGGCCAGGGCATTTCCATCGTGCCGGAAAGCGTGCAAGCCATGCATCACCGGAACGTCGTGTACCGCAAGCTGGACGACAAGCATGCGTTCTCACCCATTTTATTCAGCATGCGGCATATGGACCGCTCGCCGGAACTGGACAACCTCCTCGCTGCCGTGTACTCGATCTACGATGAACACGGCATCGCGCACGTCAAGGAAAGCCTGTAGCGCTCACCGCTCATAGCGGCGCGTCGGCCAGCAATGCCGGGCGCAGCGCGCGGATGCGCAGTTCCGTGAAATAACCGCCCGCCTCGTTGTAGCGCAGATAGTGGCGGCCGCAGTTCAGGCAGCGGGCCACCTGACTCAGGTTGGCAGGATAGTAGCGCGGCGCGATGGGCGCCTCCGCGCTGTCGTAGCGCGTGCCGTGCGGGTGGTATTCGGCAAACGTCGGTTCCTCGTACGGATCTTCGCGCAGGGTGCCGATTTCTTCAAAGCGGTCCAGCTCCAGCGAGGTGGGCAACCGTTGCCAGGCGTCCAGCGGGACGGCGCAGCAGCTGCATTTTTTTGTCACCAGCGCCGACGCGGCGGCCAGTGCGGACAAGGCGGGAAAGTCGATGAATAACATGGTTCAGCCTAAGCAAAGGGGCGGCCCATGGCAACGAGCCTGGCCGCGCCCTATTATTCTAGCCCAGCAAGCGACTAGCCATGGGCGCCGTCACCGCGCAACCCGGCGCTGGCGGCCATAGCGCGCCAGGAGCAGCTCGAGCAGCATCAGCATACAGCCAGAAATGAGCAGTAGCGGCATCAGCGCGCACATGCCGGCCGCCACCAGCCAGGCCAGTGCGGAAGGAGAGGTCCAGGCGCCCGGCAGCAGCTTGGGCAAACCCAGCGAGCCAGGCAAGCGCCGCTTGAAAAACATCACCCAGCCCGACACCAGCGAGAACAGCACGCTGGCACCAAACAGCAGCAGCAAGGCCTGGTTCCACCAACCGAATTCGCCGCGGTGGAAGGGGATGCCGATGGCCGTGGCCTTGCCGAACGCCGTCTGCGCCTCCCAGCCCGCGTAATACAGGGGCTTGCCGCTATAGGCATCGAATTGCAGGTCGAAGCGCAAGGTGGGCTGGCTGCGGTCGGCCATGGTGGCGCGCCACACATCGTCCTGGCTGGCCGGCGCCGTCAGCTGCAAGGCGATGGCGGGCGCGTGGCTGCGCGCCACCCGCCAGGCATCCTGCCAGTCGAGCGGCGCGCCCTCCTCGCTTGAGTGCAGGCCGCGCGGCACGGGCGGCGGCGCCTGCCCGCTGACGTCGCGCAGCGTGCGTATGCGCCCGCCCGCCTGCTGGCTCCACGTCAGCCCCGTCGTCAGGATGACGATGCTGACGATGCCCAGCGCCACGCCGAGAAAAGCATGCCACTGGCGCCAGCCATTGCGGCCCCGCGCACCCCGCTTCGGCAAGCCCGATTGCGCACCGCGCGGCCACCACAGGATCACGCCCGTCACCAGCATCACCATCAGCCAGCTGGCGGCCAGCTCGATCATCCAGCGCCAGCCATCGTTTTGCAGCAGGCGCGAATGCAGCTTTTTCGCCCAGTTGCCGAAGCGTTCACTGCTGGCAAGGCTGCCCAGCACGCGCGCGTCATAGGGATTCACATACACGATGATCGCTTGCGCGGGCAGGCCGAACTTCGGCCTGGCTGGCGTGACCGGCGCGGCATGTCCGCCATGGCCCGCATGTTCATCCTGCGCGCCGCCGGGCGGCGCGAACGCCACCTGCACCGCATCGTCCTGTTGAAACGGCGGCACCACGTGCTGCACCGCCCAGCCGCGCGGCGCCGCCCGTTCCGCGGCCGCCACGGCGGCGTCCAGCGGCAGCATGGACGCCTGCGGCGCCACATGATCGAGATGCTGGTACAGCCTTGCCTCGATCTGCGGCGTGAACACATACAAAATGCCCGTCAGGGTGGCCACCAGGGCAAACGGCGAGGCAATCAGCGCAGCCCAGAAATGGATGCGCCAGTACAGGCTTTTGCGGCGTGCGATGAGGAAGGTAAAATCGTCCATGGTCATCCTCACAGTGCGTTGAAGGTATAGCCCAGGCCCAGCATCACGCTGCGCGGCGCACCGGGCGTGTACTGGTTCTGGCTGTTCGGCGCGTAGCTGCCCACGCCCGCATAACTGCTGCTGGCCGAATCGGCATAGCGTTTATCGGCCAGGTTGCGCACCTGCGCCCACGCTTCCAGCCCCCGCGCGACCTGATAGCTGGCGCGCAGGTTCAGCAAGGCGTGGCCCTTGTACTCCACCGTGTTGGCATTGTTCATCCAGTAGCGCCCCTGGTGCACGGCTTCGAGCGCGATACGCGCGCCGGCCACGGGCTTGTAGCCGATCTCGATCGAGGTGATGTCGCGCGGCGCCTGCGGCATGGCGCGGCCGCTGTAATCGAGGGTACTGGAGAGCTGGTAGCGCAGGTAGCGGTGGCGCGCGATGGCCGTGGCGAAGCGCGCGTCGAACGGGCCACTGTCGTAGTTCAGGCCCAGCTCCAGACCTTCGCTGCGCGTGCGTCCCGCATTGCGGTTTTCGCTGTTGCCCGGCGAGAGCGTGTAGCTGACGATGGTGTCGCGTCCATCGAGCCGGTACAGGGCCGTGTCGAGTTTCAAGCGGCCCTGCAAAAAGGCCCAGCGCAAGCCCAGTTCATAGTTGTTGTAGACGGACGGTTGCAGGTCGGCGATGCCCGTCTTGCCATACAGTTGGCTCACTTCCGGCGGCGTGAAGCCCTGGCTGACGTTTGCATACGCGCTGCCAGCATGACCGAGGGCGTAGGTGGCGCCCAGCTTCGGGCTCACGTGCGAAAAACTGCGCGACTCGTCGGGCGCGCCATAATTGACACTGCCGCCGGGCGCCAGCTTGTTATGGTAATCGTAGCGGATGGCGTCTGAACGGCCGCCCAGCACCACGCGCGTGCCCGCCAACGGAGAAAATTCCCATTGCGCGAAAACGGCCGTGTTCAGAATGTCCGTCTGGTAGTCGCGCACGCCCTGCGGATTGCTCGCATTGGCCAGGGAGTAGCGCAGGTAGCGGCCCGTGGCGGCATCGCGCACGATGGACAGGTTGTCGCTGACAAAGGGATTGTCGCTCTTGTCCACGTAGACACCGGCGATCAAGCGCGAACGCAGCCAGGCGAATTCCTGCTGGTGCTTCACGTCCAGGCCCAGCGAATCGACGTGGTTGTTGTTGATGACGCCCTTGCACAGCAGACCCACGCAACTGCCTATGGAATACGCGGGAATCTGCCCATGGTCGTTCTTGCGCGTAAACACGGTGACGGTGCTCGTGCCATTGGCCGTCGTCGCGCCCTCCCACGCCAGGTTCATGCGCGTGGTCTTGTCCTTGCGGTATGTGAAAGTATTCAGGCTCTTGCCCGGGGCATTGCGATAATCGTCTTCAAACAGGCTGCCCGTCATGGCCGCATCGAGATCCGTGTGCACGAGGGTGGCACGCAGCTGCGAGGTGGGGCTGAGCGCATAGTCGGCGCGCAGCGAGAACGAATCCTTGTCGCCATAGCTGTATTCTTGCCAGTTGTCGCGCGAGCGGCGCGAACTGTAATGGGAAAAGCGCAGTCCCAGCGGGCCCCAGGTATCGCTGGCGGAGGTGTCATAGCGGGTGTAGCCGCCCACGTTATCGCGCCGCACGCCGACCTTGGCCGTCGGCGTCGCACTGGCGCCGGCCGTGAGGAAATTGACGGCGCCGCCCACGGCATTGCTGCCGTACAGCGAGGACGCCGCGCCCTTCACCACTTCCACGCCGCTGGCCCCCGCCATGTTCATCTCGTTAAGCGAGTTATGGTTGAAGACGCCCAGCGGACGGATGGGAATGCCGTCTTCCAGGTACTGGTAGACGGCATTCGTGCCGATGGGCTGGCGGATGCTCATGCTGTGCTGCTCGTTGCCCAGGTCATTCCAGTACACGCCGGCGATGCGGTTGAGGATATCGCCCATGGTCTTGGGCTTGTCGCGTTCCAGGGTTTTGGCATTGACGACGCCGATGGCCTGCGGCGTCTCGGATAACCACGATTGCGCGCGTGAGCCGGAAACGACGACGGTGTCGATGGCGTGATCAGTTTGGTCAAGTTGCTGCGCCTGCGCGCAAGGGTAAGCCAGGGTGATGGCGACGGCCAGCACCAATAATTTCTTGTTCATGTGATTCTCGTATAAGTGTGCGGATGCGGCACGTCACACCGCAAGGTGGACAGCGCCAACATTGAAAATGCAAAAACTTAGACGAGGGCGGGCGGCGCGCGCGATTGCGCGGTGGACCAGATGAACAGAGGTGACGGGGACTGGTAGTACAGGGCTGGAAAAATGGCCGTGCCGCTGGCGGCGGGCAGCGGCAGCACGGGGCTGGTCGGCGGCAAGCCGACGGAACCCGCATGCGTGGAACAGAAAGCGCAATGCTCCATCTGCATGGCCTTGCCGCCGGACTTGCCGTCGGCGGCGCCATCATCGACCTGGACGAAACGGATGCCGGCCACCGAGCAGATTTCCGCCCAGCCGGAGCCTGACTCCTGCTTGGCGTTGGCGACGGCCTGGGAAATCGAAGGCGCGAGCGCAGCCAACAGGATCGCAAAACAGGCGATCCAGGCGGCAAAGCGGCGCGTGAACAAGGTCATTCCCATGGCCGCATTTTACCAGCGGCCGCCGGGACTGGGTAGCGGAAAGCGGCTCAGGCGGCCGGGCAGGCGGCGTTGCCGTTGTCAAAAGAGCGCACCACGCTCGCCGCATCGGCGGCAATGCGGTTCACGGCGCGGCGATGACCGAGCACCAGTTCATCATAGCCCGCCCCCACTTTTTCATTGGCTATCGTGCGGCAAGTGACCACCTTGCTGCTGGCCAGCTGGCGCACGCTCCACACGGCATCGATCAGCGCATACTGGCCCATCACCGATTCAAAGCGCTGCACATTGGTGCTGATGCGGTACACGGGCAGGTTGTCCGGGTGCGGCGTGCGGAACACATCGATGGCGCCCAGGTCGTTCGTCACGGCCGTCGACAGGGCCTGTCCGATCTCGCCGGCCAGCGGCCCCGCCCAGCGCTGCTGCTCCAGCAATTCGATGCGGCCCGATGACGCCGTCACAACAAACTGGTTGCGGCTCACCTGCTGCGGCACGCTGACGGCCAGCACCTCGACATAGTATTTCACGGGTTTGGCCGGCTGCGCGTCGGCGCCCCCGCTGAGCGTATAAAAATGCTCGGGCTGGGGCGTGGAGCAGGCGCACAGCAGGCTGGCTGCCATCAGTAGCGCAAAAATTGGCTTCCTCATTTTTTTTCATCTCCTTTTTTACCGCGGATCAGGGACTCTGGGTGGCGTTCCAGGTAATCCGACAGCGCGTTCAGCGATTGTAGGGTTTGCGTCAGCTGCTGCAAGGCCTGGCGCACGTCCGACTGCAGCGGCGAATCCTTTTGCAACACCTGTTCGGCCGTGCCGAAGGTTTGTTTCGCCGCTGTCAGGGTATCGCGCATTTCCGGCACCACCTGGCCATCGAGCTGCTTGAACAGAGTATTGGCCTGCTTGATGGTGGCGTTCAGGTTGTTGCCGATCTCCGCATACGGCACCTGATCGAGCTTGCGGGCGATGCTGGCGATCTGCGTCTGCAATTCATCGAGGGTATTGGGCACGGTGGGCACTTCCAGCGGATACCTGTTCAAATCCAGCGCCACCTTCGGTGCTTTCGGGAAGAAGTCCAGCGCGATGTACAGCTGGCTGGTGAGCAGGTTGCCCGTGCGCAGCTGGGCGCGCAAACCGCGGCTGACCATGCGTTCGAGCACCTGGTGGCCGGCCGAGCCTTCCGCATCGTCGACGGCCGCCTTGAAGCGCATGCCCAGGCGGGCCGGGTACAGATTGACGGTGACGGGCATGCGGAAGTTCTTCTTCACGGGGTCGAATTCAATACCCACCGAGCGCACTTCGCCCAGCACGATGCCGCGGAAGTCCACCGTGGCGCCGGGCTGCAAGCCACGCAGGGACTGGTCGAAATAGAATACGGTGGTAATGGCTTCCCCATCGGGCTCGCGCATGGCGCTGGCCTCGTCGGCCGCCAGCCGGTAAGTGGTGCCAGCCGGCGCCGGGTCTTCCGGCTTGCGGCCATTTTCCGCCTCGAAGGCGATACCGCCCACCAGCATGGCGGCCAGCGACTGCGTGTTCAGTTTGAAGCCGTTGGAATCGAGGCGCACATCGACGCCGCTGGCATGCCACCAGCGCGCATTCTTGCCGACGAACTGGTCGTACGGCGCGTTCACGAAGACCGACATGGTGATGCCGTTGCCATCCTTGTCCAGCGCGAAGCTGACCACCTTGCCCACGCGCAGGCGGTGGAAGAACAGGGGCGAACCCACGTCGACGGAACCGAGGCTGTCCGCATGCAGGGTGTACAGCTTGCCCTTCTGGTCGCCGGCCACGGCGGGCGGATTCTCCATGCCGATGAAATTGTCCTTCTTGGCTTCCGACTTGCCCGTGTCGACGCCGATGTAGGCGCCCGACAGCAAGGTACCCAGCCCCGTCACGCCGCTGGCGCCGATCTGCGGGCGCACCACCCAGAAACGCGAATCGGCGGTGGCGAAGCGGCGCGCCTCCTTGCTCATGTCGATCGTCACCAGCACCTTGCTCAAATCGTCGCCCAGGGTGATGGCGCGCACTTGGCCGATATCGACATCCTTGTACTTGACCTTGGTCTTGCCCGGCTCCAGGCCTTCGGCGCTCTTGAAGCTGACCGTCACCGTGGGTCCCTGGTCGAGGATGGACTTGGCCGCCAGGCCGGCGCCGATCAGCGCAGCGAGCAGCGGAATGAGCCATACCAGCGACGGCAGCCAGCGGCTGCCCTGTTCCACATCGGGTTCCGGCAATGGACGATCACCCATTTCGGCAAGGCCGCCCGCTTCTTTGTCAGACATGCTGTTCTCCAATCACTGTATTGTTTCCGGTATTTGCCACCACCACGGGTTCTTCCTCGCCAGGCACTTGCCCATCGACGGGGTCCCAGATCAGGCGCGGGTCGAACTGCATCGCCGCCAGCATGGTCAGCACCACCACGGCGCCAAAGGCCAGCGCGCCGGGACCTGCAGTGATCACGGCCAGCGACTTGAAGCGCACCAGCGCCACCGTCAGGGTGACGACGAAGATGTCGAGCATGGACCAGCGGCCGATGAATTCGACCATGCGGTACAAGATGGTGCGCTGGCGCGGCCGCCAGCGCGAACGCCGCTGCGCGGTGAAGGCCAGCAGCGCCAGCACGCCCAGCTTGAGCATGGGCACGACCACGCTGGCGATGAAAATGATGATGGCCAGGCCCTTCGAGCCGCTGGTCCAGAACAGCACCACGCCGCTCATAATGGTGTCGTTTTGTGCGCCAAACAAGGAATACGTCACCATCACGGGCAGCAGGTTGGCGGGAATGTAGAGGATCATGGCGGCGATCAGCAAGGCCCAGGTGCGATTGATGCTGTCCGGTTTGCGCACGTGCAGAGCCGTGCCGCAGCGCACGCAAGCCACGTGCCTGCCCTTGCCCAAGGGTGGCGCCACCAGGCCGCAGGCATGGCAGGGCAACACCTTCTCGCCCGGCGCGAAGGCCTTGTAGCGGATGCCGGGCAGCGCTTGCCGCGTCAGGTCGTCACCCAGCTTCCACAGGGCCTTGGGATCGAACGAAACGACGATGGCCAGCATCAGGGTCAGCGCGCCAAACGCGAACAGCCCCGGTTGCGGCAACACCGTGGCCAGGCTGGTCATCTTGACGACGGTGATCAGGATGCCGATCATCAGCACCTCCGTCATGCCCCATTCGCGCGCCGTCTGCACGGCGCGCAGCACGCGGTTGAAGCCCGGCACCTTGACGCCGCCGCGCAAACCCAATGCCACATACAGCAGCGAACCGAGTTCGATGGCGGGAAAGAGAATGGTAAACAGGAAGACCATCGTCGCCACGATGTGCATCTGCTCGGACCACAGCACGCGGATGGAACCGAGCAAGGTGGCGCTGGAAGTGAGGCCATTGACGTCGAGTTCGACGATGGGGAAAAACTGGGCGATCAAAAGACAAAGGCGGCGCCCAGGGTCAGCGCCACCACCTTGGTCAATTCGGCCGATGCGCCCCGCGCGTGGGCGCCCCGGTACAGCACCGAGCGGCAACGGATGCAGCGCGCCTTTTCGCGGGGACGCAGCGGACGTTTGCGGTACAGCACGCCGCAGTCATGACAGCTAATCAGGTCGTATCGGTGCACAGTGTGAAGTTTGCCAGCGCCCGAAGCGCGACTATCCCATGTCAATGCCAGCCATCATATTACAGAGTTGGCATTTTCCTGCACCTCAGCACTATTTATTGTTCTGCGCCTAACAATGTCTCGACCGCACGGCCAATTTGCAGCACTCTTTCATCCGTGCCGGCCAGACCGCAAATGCCCAGCCCCACGGGCAGTTCGCCGTCGGCATGGCAAGGCAGCGACAGCGCGCAGCCGTCGAGGAAGTTGATCACGCTGGCGTTGCGCAACACGAGGCCATTCGTGGCAAAAAAAGTGGCGTCATCCGCTTCCAGGGGTGCGACTTCCGGCGCTAGAATAGCCACGCTGGGCATCAGCCAGGCATCGAATGGCGCCAGACGCCGCCGGGCGATGGCGATCAGGCGCGCACGCGCATCGAGCAAGTCGATGTAGTCGGCCGCGCCTTGCTGCTGGCCGCGGCGGATGCGCGCCGCCACGCGCTGGTCGTACTGCGCGCCCTTCTCTTCAAGCAACACCCTGTGCCAGTGCCAGGCTTCCGCCGCCACCAGGCCGCCGCCGCCATTCAACGTCGGCAGTTCCAGCAATTCGGGGAAATCGAACTGTTCCACCTGCGCGCCGGCTTGCCGCAGCTTGTCCAGTGCGGCGTCAAAAGCCTGCTGCACCTGCGGCGCCACGTGCGTACCGACGTAGTCAAGGGTAAAGCCGAAGCGCAAGCCTTTCAGTGCTGGCGCCTGCGCGCCGATGTCATGGCCCGACAGCGCTGCGTACAAAATGGCGCAGCAATCGACGCTGTGCGCGATGGGCCCGGCCGAGTCGAGGGAGCGCGACAGGGGCACCGTGCCGGCCAGCGACACGGAAGCCGCCGTCGGCTTGAAGCCCGTCAGGCCGCAAAAAGCGGACGGGATGCGGATCGAGCCGCCCGTGTCCGTGCCCAGCGCGCCGGCCGCCATCGTCAACGCCACCGTCACGGCGCCGCCAGAAGTGGAACCTCCCGCCACGCGTGCGCGGTCGTGCGGGTTGCGCGGCGTACCGTAATGGGGATTCAAGCCCAGGCCGGAAAACGCGAATTCGCTCATGTTGGTGCGTCCCAGCAGGATGGCGCCGGCCGCGCGCAGGCGCGCCACGGCGCCCGCATCGGCCACGGCGGGCGGCGCGTCGGCCAGCGCCAGCGAGGCGGCGCTGCTGACCTGCCCCCTGACGTCGAACAGGTCCTTGATCGAGATGGGCACGCCGGCCAGGGGCGAGGCAACGATACCGGCCGCGCGCGCCGCATCGCTGGCGCGTGCCTCGGCCAGCGCCTGTTCACCGTCGAGGCTGACATAAGCATGGCCGCCCTGCGCCCGGTGCGCCTCGGCGCGCGCCAGCATCTGCTCTGTCAGCTGCACGCTGGTGATGCGGCCAGCAGCCAGGTCGGCCGCCAGTTCGCGAATGGTCTTGGTCAGCTCGGTCATTCTCTTATCCTTCCACGGGCAGGGTTTGCACGGCATAGCGGTGCTGCAGGCGGCGCTGCAAGGCAGGATCATACAGCTCCAGCTCAAAGGCGTCGCCATGGCCCATCTCGCCGATGATCGGCTGCGTGCCGCAGAACATGGCGCTGCCCACAGGCAGGGTCGCCTGCCCCGTATAGCGCTGAATCAGGTCTTCCGGCGACAGCATACGCGTCACGGGGCCGTCCTGGTACAGGGCGGGCACGCCGGCCCGTTCGCGCCAGGAGCGCATCTGCAACTGGTCCCAGTGGCCGGCCACGTCAGCATAGCGCCACAAGGTATCGCCCACGGGCTTGCCGCACATCTGCTTGGACACTGTCACGCCATAGCTTTCTACCTTGCGGTCCGTATGGTCGGAACCGATGCCCACCAGCAGGCCGTATCGCGTGGAAAACAGCACGAATTCCGCTTCGCCCGAGGAATCGCGGCCCGCCACTTCGATGGCGGCATCGCTGGACAGCAGCGCCGCCGCCACGCGGTAGAACGTCGGCACATTCTGGGGGCGCGCCACGCCGATGGCTTCCAGTTCGGCGATATGGTGTTCCACCATCGCCATGTCGCGGCCCGTCCAGCCGGCGATGATCAGGTGATCGATGTCGAAGGTGACGGGGCCGTGGCCTGCCAGTTGAAAACTTAATGTCGTCATGATGTTATTCCTCAAGAGGGCCGCGGCCCGTTTCTCTGGCCGCGAAGACGGCGGCGCCGGTGATCAGCAAGGCCGCCGCCACATACAGCGAGACAGCCATGGTGCTGTTGTATGAGCGGTACAGGCTGGCGATGACGAGGGGCGCGAAGCCGCCGCCGATGACGCCGGCCAGGGTGTAGGCCAGAGAAGACCCCGCATAGCGCACCTTGGTGGGGAATTGCTCGATGACGAAGGCGGCTTGCGGGCCATACATGATGGCGTGGATGACCAGGCCCACGACGACCGCCGTGACGATGGCGGCCGGGCTGGCCGTATCCAACAAGGTGAAGAAGGCAAACGCCCACACCAGGCCGAGGATGGCGCCCAGCGCATACACGGGACGGCGGCCGATCTTGTCCGACAGAACGCCAAACAGGGGCACCGCCAGTGCATTGCAAGCCGTGCCGATCATGATGGCGCTCAACGCCAGGGTCGACGACAGGTGCAGCACCGTCGTCACATACGTGAGCGTGAACACCACCACCAGCGCATACAGCACGTCCGAGCCGATACGCACGCCACCGGCGATCAGCAGGCGGCGCCAGTAGATGCGCAGCACGTCGCCGATCGGCGCTTCCGCCTTCGCATCCTGCTGGTCAAGTTCCTTGAACAGCGGGGTTTCCTCGATGCCGCTGCGTATCCACATGCCGAAGGCCACCAGCAGCAGGCTGGCGATGAATGGCATGCGCCAGCCCCAGTCCATGAACGCTTCATGCGGCAGCAGATAGGTGATCAGGCCGATGCAGCCCGTCGCCAGCAAGGTGCCGAACGACGGCCCCACCTGCGTCCACGAAGCGTTGCGGCCCCGCTTGTCCGGCGCGCCGTGTTCGACGGAGATCAGCACGGCGCCCGCCCATTCGCCACCCAGCGCGATGCCCTGCACGAAGCGCAGCGCCACCAGCAGGATGGGACTCCAGATGCCGGCCGTCGCGTAGGTGGGCAAGAGCCCCATCAGGCCCGTCGTCACGCCCATCAGCATCAGGGTGACCACCAGCACCCAGCGGCGTCCCAGCTTGTCGCCCAGGTGGCCGAAGATCACGCCGCCGATGGGGCGCGAGATATAGCCGACGGCATACGTGGAAAAGGCCAGGATGGTTCCCGTCAACGGATCGAATGAGGGAAAGAACAAATGGTTGAAGATCAGCGCGGCCATGGTGTTGTAGACGGTGAAGTCATACCATTCCAGGGTCGTGCCGACCATGCTGGCCGTGGCCAGACGGCCCGTCTTGGCCGTCGTGGCCTTCTCGCCCGGTGCCTGGGCCGCCGGATGCGCAGCGTTTGCCGTTGTATATGTGGTCATTGCCTACCTCTCTCGTCAGTTTTATTGCAGGTCCGCCGCAGGATGCTTTGCCCTGCGCCGTGGCCCGTGTCTCGTGTTATCAGTGCCGGCAAGATGCGCGCGGACGCGTCAGGCAGCGTGCAAGTCGGCCTCGCGCAGTTGCCAGGACAGCTGCAGGATGGCCGCCTGTTCGCCGTCGAGCCCCAGCGCCGCGCTGGCCGCATCGGCCGCCGCCATGGCGACGCTTTCCGACGACGCGTCGATCAGGAAAATCGGGTCGAGCACGCGGCCCTCCTTCTGCTCCGCCGGCAGGGGGCCGGACAGATTGGCGTCTGGCGTGAGCAAGCGTGTGGCAATGACGCCGTCGATCTGCAGCAATGTCGCCCCCAGCGTGGCCATGGCGGCCACGGCTTGCGCGTCCTGGCCGATGGCTGGCGCACCCAGGCGCAGCACGGCCAGCCAGGCGCCCATGCCCATGCCCGTTTCCGCCTCGATGGCGCAAACGCGGCGCATCGGGTCCACCATGCGCTGCAAATTCGTCACCGACCATGGGGTCTGCTGGCCGAAGGCCTTGAAGTAGTCGGGAGTCTGGAAGGCGGCGAGCGACACGGTGCGGTACAGGCCCAGGTATTTGCGGGAACCGTGCACGCTCTGGTAGCGCGTGCCGCTGACAAAGCCGGGAATGCGCACGCGCTCTTCCACATGTTCGCGGTCATACCAGCGGTTGAAATCGCGTTCGTGTTCCGGGTCGGCGCTGGTCCAGACAAACAGGATGCCTGGCAAGGTGGGGGACGTCGTCATGATGGTTCCGTTCTGCGTTATGGGTGGTGTGCCAACCCAGAATAGGTGGCACGCCATCACTTGGCAAACGGGTTATTCTGAACGCGACTGATAAGTTTTTCTTGTGGGTCGCCGCGGTGGCAGCAACTTATAACAGCAATTTAATTGTCACGCTCGCGCACCGGCGCCATATTCCTCGCCCAAACTCAGGGTAAAACCTGGCCGCCTCTTCGCACGCCAGCATGGCCACCAGCTGGATCGCTTCCGTGGTGATGTCTTCGCTGTAGCTGATGACGATGCGCTGCGGCGCCAGGGCGCTGGCGCAGGGAATCAGGGCGATGTTGCCCTGCTCGATTTCCTCACGCAGGGGCGCCAGCGGCAGCACGGCGATGCCGAAGCCCGCCTTTACCAGGCGCACGATGGCGGAAATCGAGCTGACGCAATGCACGCGCCCCAGCTGCACGCCCTCATCCTGGCACAGCGCCTTCAATGCGGAATGCGGCTGCGAGCCACGGTTCATGGTGATGATGGGGTGCTGCGCCAGTTGCGCCACCGTGAACGGCGTGCCCGTATCGGGCCAGTCGGCCTTTCTGCCCGCCCAGCCCATGGCGATGGCGCCGCTGCCCGTGCTGCGGATATGGTCGCCCGTCAGCATGTCCGTCTGCAGCGCGATATCGAGCTCGCCCTGCTGCAGCTGTTCGTGCAGGCGACGCGTCGATTCGGACGTCAGTTGAATCTCGATGCCCGGATAGCGTTCCTGCACCCGCTGCAGGAAGGGAATCAGCCAGGTATGCACGATGGTTTCGATGACGCCGATGCGCACCTCACCGGTGATCTGCGCGGGCGAGGAATTGGCCGCGTACATGTCGCGGCACAGTTCCAGCATGCGTTCGGCGTACACGAGCAGGTTGCGCCCGGCGAAAGTCAGGCGGATTTCACGCGCGTCGCGGTCAAACAGACGCGTGCCGAAATCCTGCTCCAGCGAGGCGATGCGGTTCGAAATGGCAGCTTGCGTGATGTGCAGCTTGTCAGCCGCCGTGCGAAAGCTGCCCAGCCGCGCAGCCCAGACAAACGCTTCGAGAAAACGGGTATTCAATGGGATTCTTCTTCACGTAATGTGTGCTCGGCCCATTGTAAGCCAAACTGCCTTGCCTTATTTCCTGCCCTATTTCTGCCCCAGGAAGTCCAGCAGGGTCAGGGCGACGATCTTGCTGGCCTTGCGCAAATCATCGAGCGCCAGGCGTTCATCTGCCTTCTTCGCATTCGATTCGGGCACCGTGCGCGGGCCGGCGCCATACAGCACGGCGGGGATGCCCCGTTCGCCATACAGGCGCGCATCCGCATACAGGGGCGTGCCGACGGCGGGAATCGTTTCGCCGAGGATGGCTTGCGCATTTTTCTGCAGGCTGCCGACCAGTTGCTCGGAACCGGGCAAGGGCCGCAGCGCGTGCGACAACAGCAGGCGGCGAATCTCGATGCGGATGCCAGGCTCGCCGCGCACGGCGTCCTCGATCAGCGTGCGTACCTGCGCTTCCACCGCCACCGGGTCTTCTTCCGGGATCATGCGCCGGTCCATCTTCATGACGACCTTGCCCGGCACCACATTGGTGTTCGTGCCGCCGTCGATGCGACCCACCAGCATGGTGGGCGAGTCGATGCCCGCCACCCTGGATTTGATCTTTTTCAGCTCCGGCAGCTGGCCGTAAATGGCGTTGAGGATCTTGTTGGCCGCCTGCAGGGCGTCATGTCCCGTCTCCGGCATGGAGCCGTGGCCCGACTTGCCGTGCACGGTGATTTCCAGCTGCAGGCAGGCGTTGTGCGCCGTGACGATGCCATAGCTGAAACCGGCGGCGATGACGAAATCGGGCTTCGTCAGCTGCTGTTCCAGCAGCCAGCCCGGCCCCAGCAAACCGCCGAATTCCTCGTCGTACGTGAAATGCAATTCCAGCTGGCCTTTTAGCGGAATGCCCAGTGCTTCGAGCGCGCGCGCGGCAAACACATATGTGGCGAAATCACCCTTCGAGACGGCCGTCGCTCGGCCATACATGTAACCACCGTCGATCTGGCCGCCATACGGCGGAAACGTCCAGTTGTCGCCGGGTGGCACCACGTCGCCATGCGCATTCAGGGCCACGGTCGGCCCGCCGGCAGCATACGGGCGGCGCACGATCAGGTTGGTGATGCTTTGCATGCCATATGCCACCACCTGGTCCGCAGGCACCGCATGCTTTTCGGCGTTCCAGCCATACGCCTGCAGCAGCTGCGCCACCAGTTCCGCATGGGGCGCGTTATTGCCGGGCGGCGTATCCGTCGGCTGCTGCACCACCTTCTGTAAAAATGCGACTTCTTCATCGAAGTGTTCGTCGATCCAGGCCGTGATTCGTTCCGCGTGCGTTGTCATTTTGCTCCTTGCATGGTCTGTTGCAGCCAGGCGCCCAATTCGCTGCGCTCGGCCTCCGTCATATTGGTCAGGTTGCCGATCGGCATGGCTTTCAGCTCGATGGCCTGCTTGTAGATTTGCGCCGCATGCTGGCGGATTTCCGTTTCATTATCCAGCATCATGCCGGCCGGCGCCGTGGCAAAACCCGGTTGCGTGGGCTGGGCCGAATGGCAGGTGGCGCAGCGCTGGGCGATGATGGCATGCACGCTCTTGAATTGCGCGGCAGGGTCCACCGCAGGTGCTGCCGCCACGGGCGCTTTCGGCGCGATGGCCACGGCCACGGCCACCAGCAAGACCACGCCGATGGCCGGGTAGCGCCACTCCACCCTGCCCTTGTGGCGCAGGTTGAAGAAGTGGCGAATGAAGACGCCGGCCGCCATGATCAGCGCCAGCACCAGCCACGCATGATCGTTGCGGTAGGTCATCGCATAGTGGTTGCTGATCATGATGAACAGCACCGGCAAGGTAAAGTAATTGTTATGCACACTGCGCTGCTTGGCCTTCAAGCCGTGCTTGGGATCGGGCAGCTTGCCAGCCGCCATGGCTTCGACCATCTTGCGCTGGCCGGGAATGATCAGCATCAGCACATTGGCCACCATGATGGTGCCGATCATGGCGCCCACGTGGATGTAGGCGGCGCGTCCGCTCAACAAATGCGTGAGCACGTACGCAGCGCCGACGATCAGCGCGAACACCGTCACGCCGAACCACAGTTCATGTTTGGCCAGCGGGGAACGGCACAGCAAGTCGTATACGGTCCAGCCGATGACGAGCGTGGCGATGCCGATGCCGACGGCCTGGCCGCTGCTGATGTCGGCCACGGATTTGTCGATCATCATGGCCTGCGCATTGAAGTAATACGCGATGGTGAGCAGCGCGAAACCGGACAGCCAGGTCGAATACGCTTCCCACTTGAACCAGTGCAGTTCCTTCGGCAGTTCGGCGGGCGCCACCAGGTATTTTTGCGGGTTGTAGAAGCCGCCGCCATGCACGGCCCACAACTCTCCCGACACGCCCTTCTTCGCCAGCTCGGAGCCGGGCGCGGGCGGACGTATCGAGTTATCGAGCCAGACAAAATAAAAGGAAGCGCCGATCCAGGCGATGCCCGTGATGACGTGCAGCCAGCGGACGATCAGGTTCAGCCACTCCAGGCCGTACGGGATCAGGTAGGCAAATACTTCCATAAATTTCCTCTAGTCAGACCGAACCAATATTCGTGCCAATCTACACAAGATAAACGGATTTACCGCCCATCACATGAAAAATATCGTATATTTGACATATTCAAATCGATATACAACAGAGCCGCCGCCACATGTCCAGCCTGCCGCAACACCTCGACCTGCACCTGATCCGCATCCTCTACCTGCTGCTGGTGGAGAAAAATGTCTCGCGCGTGGCACTGAAACTCAATCAGCCGCAGCCTTCGATTTCCGCCTCCTTGCGCAAGCTGCGCGAATTGACGGGCGACCCGCTGCTGGTGCGCGGCGCGCGCGGCATGGTGCCGACCCAGCATGGCGAAAGCCTGCTCAATCCGGCCAAGCGCATCCTCGACCAGACGGAGAGCCTGTTCGTCAAGAAGACGCCGTTCGTGGCGCAGGAAGAGGCGCGTACCTTCCATATCGCCGCGCCCGACTACCTGGACAGCCAGTTCCTGCCCAACGTGGTAGCCCTGCTGCGCCGCGGTTCACCGAAAAGCCGCGTCGTGCTGCACAGCCTGGGGCCGGGCATCGACCATATCCGCCAACTCTCCGATGGAGGCCTGGACCTGGTCATCGCCAACTGGGACGAGCCGCCCGCGCACCTGCACATCTCGAAGCTGTTCGAAGACCCCATCATCTGCGCCATGCATGCGGAAAACGCCTATGCGCGGCGCACTGCCAGCGACGCCATGACCCTGGACGATTATCTGAGTCTGCCTCACGTGGCGCCGTCGCAGATGATGCCCGGCTACCACGGCGTGATCGATTCCTTCCTCGAACGGCAAAACCTGCAGCGCAACGTGGTGGTGGAATCGGCGTACTTCGGCCTGATCCCCTACATGCTGACGCAGACGGATCTGGTGCTCACCACGGGCCGGCAATTCATGCGTTTTTATGAAAAGACCCTGCCGCTGAAGACGTATACCGTACCCTTGAAATTCCCGCCCATGCGTTTTTACCAGTTGTGGCACCAGCGCGTGCACCAGGCGCCCGAGCACAAATGGCTGCGCGACCAGGTCAGCGCGGCCGCCAAGGCGCTGGTGCAGCGATAGCCGCTATCAGCACGCGCATATAATGGAGACAGGAACGGAGCGCTATCATCACCGCTTGCATGATCGGAAAACCATGACCACCCTTTCAGACCTGAACGCCAGCAGCCAGGCCGATTTTATCGCCCACCTGCACGGCATCTACGAACATTCGCCCTGGATCGCCCAGCGCGCGGCGCCCGCCCGGCCATTCACCAGCCTGACGGCACTCAAGACGGAACTGCAGCGCGTGCTGGCGCAAGCCTCGCCCGAAGAGCAACTAGGGCTGATACGCGCCCACCCCGAGCTGGCCGGCAAGGCCGCCATCGCGGGCCAGCTGACGGCGGAGTCGACGCGCGAGCAGGCCAAGTCCGGCCTGAACCTGTGCAGCCCTGACGAATTCGCCTCCCTGCAGCGCCTGAATAGCGAGTACAACGCCAAGTTCGGCTTTCCCTTCATCCTGGCCGTCAAGGGTCCGACGGGCGATGGTTTGACGCGCCAGGACATCATCGCCACGTTTGCGCGGCGCCTGAAAAACCGCCATGCCGATGAACTGGCCGAATCGCTGCGGCAGATCAAGCGCATCGCCGAACTGCGCCTGAACGACCTGTTCGACGTGCGCCTGGACTTCGGCCCGGCCATCATGCAGCAGGCGGAAACCCTGGCCGGCTGGAGCGACAGCGACTACAACCTGACCTGCGCCTACCTGACGCCGGCGCACCAGAAAACGGCCGCGCAGCTGGCCGACTGGATGCGGGAGGCTGGCATGCAGGTGCACATCGACGCCGTCGGCAATGTGGTCGGCCGCTATATCTCCGACGCGCCAGGCGCAAAGACGCTGATGACGGGATCGCATTACGACACGGTGCGCAACGGCGGCAAGTACGACGGCCGGCTGGGTATCGTGCTGCCGATCGCCGTCGTGCGCCATCTGCATGAGCGGGGTGAAAAGCTGCCCTTCCACGTCGAGATTGTCGGCTTCGCCGAGGAGGAAGGCGTGCGTTTCAAGAGCACGTTTTTGGGCAGCACGGCCGTCACGGGCAAATTCGACGTGTCGCTGCTGGAGCAACTCGATGCGGATGGCGTGAGCATGCGCGACGCGCTGGCAGCCGCCGGGCACGAGGCGAGCGCCATCGGCGCCATTGCGCGCGATCCGGCCGACCTGCTCGGCTATGTGGAAGTGCATATCGAACAAGGCCCCGTGCTGCTGGAGCGCGACCTGCCGCTAGGGATCGTCACGGCGATTGCCGGCAGCTCGCGCTACCTGGTCAATCTTGGCGGCGTGGCCAGCCACGCAGGCACCACGCCCATGACCATGCGCAAGGACGCGGCCAGCGCGGCGGCCGAAATCATCCTGCTGGTGGAACAGCGCTGCAACCATGGCGTAGCGCTGGTGGGCACCGTGGGGCAGCTGCACGTGCCCAACGGTTCCGTCAACGTGATCGCCGGCGCCTGCATCCTGTCGCTCGACATCCGCGCCGCCAGCGATGCTGTACGCCAAACGGCCGTCGACGATATTCTCGACGGCATCGCCGCCATCTGCGCGCGGCGCCAGATCGACTATCAGCTGGAGCTGCTGCTGTCGGCGCGTGCGGCGCCGTGTGCGCCATGGCTGATGGCGCAGCTGGCGCAGGCCGTGGAATCCGTGGGCATAACACCGTATGCGCTGCTATCGGGCGCCGGCCACGACGCCATGGCCATGGCCGCCATCACCGACGTGGCCATGCTGTTTTACCCGCTGCGGCAATGGCGGCATCAGCCACAACCCGCTGGAAACCATGACGGCGGACGACGCCGACATCGCGGCGCGCGCGCTGCTGGCGTTTTTGCGCAACTTCCAGCCCAAGCCGTAAGGTTACACAGCCACTGCCCGCTCCAGCATCGCGTGCAGCAGCACGTTGCAGCCCGCTTCCAGGTGCTCGGGCTTGGCGTCTTCGATTTCATTGTGGCTGATGCCGTCCTTGCACGGCACGAAGATCATGCCGGCTGGCGCTAGCCGGGCCGCGTAGATGGCGTCGTGGCCGGCGCCGGACACCACGTCCATCACTGAGTATCCCAGCTTTGCCGTGGCGTTGCGCACGGCGCCCACGCAATCGGGGTGGAACGGGCATGGCGGGTAATAGGAAACCCGTTCAAGAGATATATCCAGTCCCGTACCGGTGCGCGTGGCGTCGATAAAGGCCGTGATCTCGCCATGCATGGTGTTGAGCAGTTCGTCGTTCACATTGCGCAGGTCGATGCTGAACTTGACTTCTCCGGGGATCACGTTGCGGCTGTTCGGGAAGACCTGCACCATGCCCACCGTGCCGCGCCCATACGGTGGGTAGCGGTTGGCAATGGCGACAACCTCCTGCATTATGCTGGTGGCCACCTGCAGCGCATCCTTGCGCAGCCCCATGGGCGTGGGTCCCGCATGCGCTTCCATGCCCGTCACCACGCAGTCGTACCATGACAGTCCCATCACGGCAGGTACCACGCCGATCACCTTGTCCGCGTCTTCCAGCACGGGGCCCTGCTCGATATGCGTTTCAAAGTAAGCGCCAATGGGATGGTCGCCCGGCACCTGCTCGCCCTTGTATCCGATGCGCGCCAGCTCCTCACCCACCGTTTTCCCCTCCGTGTCCTTGGCCGCGTAGGCGGTTTCGAGCGAGAATGCGCCGCAAAAAACGCCGGAACCCATCATCACAGGCACGAAACGCGAGCCTTCCTCGTTGGTCCAGAACGCCACTTCGATGGGCGCCTGCGTCTTGATCTGTAAATCGTTCAGGGTGCGCACCACTTCAAGGCCGGCCAGCACGCCGTAATTGCCATCGAACTTGCCGCCCGTGGGTTGCGTATCGATATGGCTGCCCGTCATCACGGGCGGCAAGCTATTGTCTGCACCGTCGCGGCGCATGAAGACATTGCCGATCTGGTCGATGGTGATGCTCATGCCGGCCTCGCGGCCCCAGCGCACCACCAGGTCGCGCCCCTGCTTGTCCAGGTCCGTCAGGGCCAGGCGCTTGACGCCCCCTTCACTGTCGCGCCGATCTGCGCCAGTTCCATCAGGGCCGCCCACAGGCGTTCGCCGTTGATCCTCAGTTCATTCATGCTGCACTCCTTTCATGGCGCGACGGCGGAAAATGCCGGACGCTCGACATAGCGCCCCGCCCCTTCGACGGCCGTCAATTCGCCCTTGTGGAAGACCACCTTGCCGGCGGCAATCGTGGTACTGGGGATGCCGCGCACGGTGCGTCCTTCGAAGACGTTGAAGCCTCCCCTGGCGAACTGCGTGGCGGCGGAAATGGTGCGCGTGCCTTGCGGATCCCACAGCACGATGTCGGCATCGCTGCCTGCGGCGATGACACCCTTGCGCGGATACATATTGAAGATTTGCGCCGCATTGGTCGACGAGACCTTGACGAATTCGGAGGGCGTCAGCATGCCGGAATTGACGCCAGCGTCCCAGACGACGGCCATGCGCTCCTCGACGCCGCCACAACCGTTCGGGATGCGCGTGAAGTCATCCTTGCCGGCCGCCTTCTGCTCGGCGCAAAAGGTGCAGTGGTCGGTGGCCGTCGTGTGCAGGTTGCCGCTTTGCAGGCCATGCCACAAGGCCGCCTGATGGTGCTTGCCGCGGAACGGCGGGCTCATGACGTGGCCCGCCACATAATCGAAATCATCGCCCTGGTAGACGCTGTCGTCGATCACCAGGTGGCCCGCCAGCGCTTCGCCATACACGCGCTGGCCGTTGGCGCGCGCCCGCGTGATGGCGTCAAGCGACTCCGCGCACGAGACGTGCACGATGTATACTGGGGGTATTGAGGACATTGGCAATCGCAATGGCGCGGTTGGCCGCCTCGGCCTCCACGGCCGGCGGGCGCGACAGGGGATGCGCCTGCGGACCCGTGATGCCTTTTTTCAGCAAAGCTTGCTGCAATTGAAAAACCAGCTCGCCATTTTCCGCATGCACGGTGGGCAGCGCCCCCAGTTCCAGCGAGCGGGTAAAGCTTTTCACCAGCGTTTCATCGTCGGCCATGATGGCGTTTTTATAGGCCATGAAGTGCTTGAAGCTGTTCACGCCATGCTCGCGCACGAGGGTGCCCATCTCTTCATGGACTTGCTCGCTCCACCAGGTGATCGCCACGTGGAAGGTATAGTCGCCGGCCGCCTTCGCCGACCATTCCCGCCACTGGTGATAGGCCTCGATCAAGGATTGCTTCGGTGCAGGAATGACGAAGTCCATGATGGTGGTGGTGCCGCCCGCCAGTCCCGCCGCCGTGCCGGTGAAAAAATCGTCCGACGTCACGGTGCCCATGAAGGGTAAATTCATGTGCGTGTGGGTATCGATCCCGCCCGGCATCACGTACAGGCCACCCGCGTCGATCACGGTGGCGCCTGCGGGTGCCAAAAGGTTCTCGCCAACGGCGGCGATGGTATCGCCCTCGATCAGCACATCGGCGCGGAAGGCGCGATCGGCGTTGACGACGGTACCGCCACGTATCAGTGTAGTCATCTTGTCTCCTTCTCGAAAAGATCAGGACTGCGGCGCCTGCTGCACGTGCGCCACGGCCTTGCCCTTCATCATGACGCCATAAACGACGGCGGCGATGGCCACACCCACGAACCAGGCGTAGGTGTAGATGGTTTTAAAGCCTTCGGCCACGCCGGGAAACGCCGTGGGAAAGGCCGCGTTCAAAAAGCCCGGGATATTCGGCAGCACGGCGATGACAAAGGCGATCAGCGCCGCCATGTTCCAGCCATTGCCATACGAGTAGACGCCATCGTCGCGGTACAACTGCCTGACGTCGAGCTGCGTCTTGCGCACAAAATAATAGTCGACAATGAGGATGCCGGCGATGGGGCCCAGCAAGGCCGAGTAGCCGATCAGCCACGTGAAGATATAGCCCTGCGTCGATTCGAGCACCTTCCACGGCATCATGACGATGGCGATGAAGGCCGTGATGTAGCCGCCCATCTTGTACGAAATCTGCTTCGGCGCCAACGAGGAAAAGTCGTACGCCGGACCCACCAGGTTGGCCGCCAGGTTGACGCTGACCGTGTCGATCAGCAGAATGATCAGGGCGATCAGCACGGCGGCGCCCGTCATGCGGCTGGCCAGGTCGACGGGGTCCCAGATGGCCTTGCCATACATGACCACGGAGCCGGCCGTGACGATCACGGCCAGCATGGCCAGCAATCCCATGGGCACCGGCAAGCCGATCGACTGGCCGATCACCTGGTCGCGCTGGGTCTTGGCGAAGCGCGTGAAGTCGGGGATGTTCAAGGCAAGGGTGGCCCAGAATCCCACCATGGCCGTCAACGATGGCCAGAAGACGCTCCAGAACTGGCCCGCCTTTTTGCCGCCCGGGATGAATTGCGATGGCTGGTCCAACAGGCTGGCCACGCCGCCGGCCTTGCTGTGCACCCAGTACAGCAGCACGAAGCAGATGAGGATTTTCAAGGGCGCCGTATAGGTTTCGAGCTTGCGGATCGACTCCATGCCATGCAGGATGTAATAGAACTGGATGGCCCAGAAAGCCAGGAAGCACAGCAACTGGCTGCCGTTGATGCCCAGGCCCGCGATCTTCTCGCCGCCCAGTTCATGGCCCATCAGCACGCCCATCAGGGTATAGATCATCTGGCCGCCGAACCAGGTCTGGATGCCGTACCAGCCGCAGGCGACGATGGCGCGCATCAGCGCCGGCAAGCGCGCGCCCATGGTGCCGAACGAGGCGCGCGCCAGCACGGCATACGGGATGCCGTACTTGGTGCCCGCATGGCCGATCAGGAGCATGGGCAAGAGCACGATGGCGTTGGCGAGAAATACCGTGAGCACGGCCTGGTAACCGGACATGCCGCTGTCGATCAGGCTGGCCGACAGGGTGTAGGCGGGAATGCACATCACCATGCCGACCCACAGCGCGGCGAAGTGGTACCAGCGCCAGGTGCGCTGCGCCGCCGTTGTGGGCGCCAGGTCTTCATTCCAGAGTTGCGTGTTGCCTGAATAGTCGTGGTTCACAGGTATGCTCCATCGGTTGGGAGGGAATCGGTTTTATAGAAACGGCTCGACTTTTAAGTCAATCTAGCTTACCGCAAAGGCCAGCCGTTGTTTATAAAATAAACACACGCAAGATATATGCCTTGATGCGTGCCCTACGCCGTCTCCACCAACGCATGCGGGTTGCGTGGGTCCTGCGTCCAGTTCATGTATGGCTTGCCCGTGGTCTGCGGCACCATCGTGATGCAGCCCTGCACCGGACAGGTGATTTCACACAGGTTGCAGCCCACGCATTCCTCCTTGATCACCTCATACGTGCGCATGCCGGCGGCGTCGATCAGTTGCGCAATCGACTGGTGCGACGTGTCTTCGCAGGCCACATAGCACTTGCCGCACTTGATGCAGTCGTCCTGGTTGATGTGCGCGATCACCTGGTAATTCATGTCCAGATATTTCCAGTCCGTCGTATTGGCTACGGCCTTGCCGGAAAAGTCGCTGATGCGTTCGTAGCCCTTCTCGTCCATCCAGCGCGACAGGCCATCCTTCATCTCTTCGACGATGCGGAAACCATGCAGCATGGCGGCCGTGCACACCTGCACGCAGCCCGCTCCCAGGGCGATGAATTCAGCCGCGTCGCGCCAGTTGCCAATGCCGCCGATGCCGGAAATGGGCAAGCCGCGCGTCTGCGGATCGCGGGCGATTTCCGCCACCATATTCAGGGCGATAGGCTTGACGGCAGATCCGCAATAGCCGCCGTGCGTGCTGGCGCCGCCCACGATGGGCAGCGCCACCATGCGGTCCAGGTCCAGCGAGGTAATCGAGTTGATGGTATTGATCAGCGAGACGGCGTCCGCGCCGCCCGCCTTGGCCGCGCGCGCCGGCATGCGTACGTCCGTGATGTTGGGCGTGAGCTTGACGATGACGGGCAGATCGCTGTGCTTCTTGCACCAGGCAGTGACCATCTGCACATACTCGGGCACCTGGCCCACGGCCGCGCCCATGCCCCGCTCCGGCATGCCGTGCGGGCAGCCGAAATTGAGTTCGATGCCGTCCGCTCCTGTCGCCTCGACCTTGGGCAGGATGTCGGCCCAGTAATGCTCTTCGCACGGCAGCATCAGGGAGACGATCATGGCGCGGTCGGGCCAGTCCTTTTTCACCTGCGTGATTTCGCGCAGGTTGATCTCCAGCGAGCGGTCGGTAATCAGTTCGATATTGTTGAAGCCCACTACTTCGCGATTCTTGCCATACAGAGCGGAATAACGCGACGAGACGTTGACGGCGGCCGGGTCTTCACCCAGGGTTTTCCACACGACGCCGCCCCACCCAGCCTCGAAGGCGCGCACCACGTTGTAGGCCTTGTCGGTCGGCGGTGCGGACGCCAGCCAGAAGGGATTCGGCGCCTTGATGCCGCAAAATTCGATGCTGAGATCAGCCATTATGCAGCCTCCAGTTTGGTGAGTAGGTCGGCATGGATGGCCAGTGCGGCCAGCTTGCCATGCTGGACGGCTTGCACCGTCAAGTCCTGTCCCGGCGCCACGCAGTCGCCGCCCGCGTAGATGCCCGGCAGCACCGTGCGCAAGCCCGCATCGACGGCGATCTTGTCGCCTTCGCGTTTTAACAGCGACGCCATCGGGTCATGCAGCACGTCGGTGTGTCAGGCTCTGGCCGATGGCCTTGAAGATGGCGTCGGCCGCCACGTCGAACGTTTCGCCCGTCCCCGCCAGGCGCGTGCCCTGCATGCGCGTTTTCTCGAAGCGCATGCCCACCACCTTGCCGGCAGTATCGAGCAGCACCTGCTGCGGCTGGGCCCACGTCAGCATGCGCACCTGGTTGGCCTTGGCGATGTCCTGTTCATGGTGGGTAGCCGTCATGGCGTCGAAGCCGCGCCGGTACACGAGGGTGACTTCCTCGGCGCCCAGGCGTTGGACCTGCACTGCCATGTCGATGGCCGTATTGCCGGCGCCGATGACGATGGCGCGCTTGGGCACAGGCAGCGCGGCCAGGTCGTCCGCCTGGCGCAGCGCGCTGATGTAATCGACGGCGGCCAGCAGGCCTGGCGCGTCCTCTCCCGTCAGGCCCAGCTTGCGGCTGGCTCCCAGGCCCAGGCCGAGGAAGACGGCGTCGTACTGCGCGTGCAAATCGCGCAGCTGCAGGTTCTCGCCCAGCACCTGGCGACATCGGATCTCGATGCCACCTATCTGCAGCAGGAAGTCGATTTCCTTTTGCGCGAAATCGTCCGTCAGCTTGTACTTGGCGATGCCGTATTCATTCAAGCCGCCTGCCTTGCCTTCCTTTTCAAAGATCACCACGTCGTGGCCCAGCATGGCCAGGCGGTGCGCGCACGACAGTCCCGCCGGCCCCGCGCCGACGATGGCTATCGTCTTGCCGGTGGCGGCCGCCCTCTTGAACGGGTGCTGTGCGAAATGCATGTGGTCGACGGCGTAGCGCTGCAAGAGGCCGATTTTCACCGGCTGGCCTTCCGCGTCGTGGTTGCGCACGCAGACGTCTTCACACAGGATTTCCGTGGGGCAGACGCGGGCGCAGCTGCCGCCCAGGATATTCTGTTTCAGGATGCCGGCGGCGGCGCCGTTGATGTTCTTGTCGTGGATGTTGCGGATGAAGCTGGCCACGTCGATTTCCGACGGACAGATACGGCTGCACGGCGCGTCGTAGCAATACAGGCAGCGGGCGCTCTCGATGGCCGCCTGGCGCGCCGTCAGGGGCGGCGCCAGGTCCGTGAAATGGCCCGCCAATTCCTCGTTGGGCAAGGCGGGATGCGGCAAATAGTTGAGGGACTCGATCATCGCGTTTTCCTTCTTTGAGCCTGCGGTGGATTTAGTGTAAAACCGTCACTTCATCTGTGGAAAAGCAAATTCCACACCAGCGCTTGCCGTGTTCGGCCAGCGCTGCATCACGGCCTTGTGGCGCGTATAGAAGCGCACGCCTTCCGGGCCGTACGCGTGGTGGTCGCCGAACATGCTGCGCTTCCAGCCGCCAAAGCTGTTGAAGGCCATCGGCACGGGCAAGGGGATGTTGACGCCCACCATGCCGACCTGGATCTGTCGCACGAATTCGCGCGCCACGCCGCCGTCGCGCGTGTAGATGGCCACGCCGTTGCCATACTCGTTGGCGTTGATCAGCTCCACCGCATGCACAACATCAGGACAGCGCAGCACGCACAGCACGGGACCGAAAATCTCTTCCTTGTAGATGCTCATGTCGCGCGTCACATGGTCGAACAAGGTACCGCCGACAAAGAAGCCGTTCTCGCGGCCCGGCACCACATGGTTGCGGCCATCGACCACCAAAGTCGCGCCCTGCTCCACGCCCGAGGCGATGAGTTTTTCGATGCGCTGCTTGGCTGCCAGCGACACGACCGGCCCCATTTCCGCACCATCAGCCATGCCGTCGCGCACTTTCAGTGCAGCCGTGCGCGTTGCCAGTGCGTCGATCAACTTGTCGCCCGCGTCGCCCACGGCCACGACCACGGAGATGGCCATGCAGCGTTCACCCGCCGAACCGTAAGCGGCGCCGATCAGCGCATCGACCGTCATGTCCATGTCCGCATCGGGCATCACCACCATGTGATTCTTCGCGCCGCCCAAGGCTTGCACGCGCTTGCCGCTGGCGCTGCCACGTGCATAGATGTATTCGGCGATCGGCGTCGAACCGACAAAGCTGATCGCCTGCACCACCGGATGGTCGAGCAAGGCGTCGACCGTCACCTTGTCTCCCTGTACCACGTTGAAGACGCCGTCGGGCAAGCCAGCTTCTTTCAGCAATTTCGCGTGCAGCAAGGAGGCCGAAGGATCGCGCTCGGACGGTTTCAAGACGAAGGTATTGCCGCAGGCGATGGCGACAGGGAACATCCACATCGGCACCATCACGGGAAAATTGAATGGCGTGATGCCGGCCACCACGCCCAGCGCCTGGCGCATGGACCAGGCATCGATGCCGCGCGAAATCTGGTCCGTGAATTCGCCTTTCAGCAATTGCGGGATGCCGACGGCAAATTCCACCATCTCGATGCCGCGCGCCACTTCACCCTGGGCATCGGCAAAGGTCTTGCCATGCTCGCGCGTGAGCATGGCGGCAAATTCGTCCGTGTGCTGCTGGCACAGCTGCAGGTAGCGGAACAGGACCCTGGCACGCGTCAGGGGCGGCGTGGCCGACCACGAGGGAAAGGCGGCGGCGGCCGCCTGCACGGCAGCGTCGACGTCTTCCACGGTACCCAGCGCGACCCGGGCGACGGGTTCACCGATGGCGGGGTTGTAGACATCGCCGTAACGGCCACTCCGGGTGTCGACTTTGGCGCCGTTGATGAAGTGGGTGATGGTGTCGAGAGTGTTCATGGTGTTCCTTAGTCGAGATTTCTTAATACCTTGGCCAGCTTGCCAAACAGCTCGTCGACATGCTGTTTTTCCAGCACCAGCGGCGGCGACAGGGCGATGATGTCGCCCGTCGTGCGTATCAGCACGCCGTCAGCGAAGGCCTGCTTGAAGGCGTTGAAAGCGCGTGCGCCAGGTTTGCCGGCGATGGGCTCGAGTTCGATGCCGGCGATCAGGCCGATGCTGCGCAAGTCGATCACGTGCGGCAAGCCTTTCAGGGAATGCACGGCGTCGCTCCAATACGCCTGCATACTTTTCGCGTGGCCCAGGATGTCCTGCTCCTCGAACACTTGCAGGGTGGCCAGCGAGGCGGCGCAGGCGAGCGGGTGGCCGGAATACGTGTAACCGTGGAACAGCTCGATGCCGGGCGGCGCATCCATGAAGGCGTCATGGATATACTTTTTGCTGAACACGGCGCCCATCGGCACCATGCCGTTGGTCAGGCCCTTGGCCGTCGTCATCAGGTCAGGTTCGACGTCGAAATAGTCGGCTGCGAATGGCGTCGTCATACGGCCGAAACCCGTGATCACTTCATCGAAGATCAGCAGGATGCCATGCTTGGTGCACAGCTCGCGCAGGCGTTTGAGATAGCCTTTCGGCGGGATCAGTACGCCAGTGGAACCGGCCACCGGTTCGACGATGACGGCGGCAATCGTCGAGGCGTCGTGCAGGGCGACGATGCGTTCCAGTTCATCGGCCAGGTGGGTGCCGTATTCGGGTTCGCCCACCGTGTAGGCGTTCTTGTCCAGGTTGTGCGTGTGCGGCAGGTGGTCCACGCCGGGCAGCAAGGGGCCGAAGGTCTTGCGGTTGCCGCCGATGCCGCCCACGGAAATGCCGCCGAAGCCCACGCCGTGATAACCGCGTTCGCGGCCGATCAGGCGGGTACGTGCGCCCTCGCCGCGCGCCCGGTGATAGGCCAGTGCGATCTTCAGCGCCGTGTCGACGGCTTCGGAACCGGAGTTCGTATAAAACACGTGGCCAAATTTATGCCCCGTGTAGTCCATCAGTTTTTCCGCCAGGTCGAAGGCTGCCGGATGGCCCATCTGAAAAGTGGGAGCGAAGTCGAGCTGGCCCACCATGTCGCGGATGGCGCCGACGATTTTCGGCTGCGCATGGCCGCACGGCACGCACCACAGGCCGGCCGTGCCATCGAGGATGGCGTTGCCATCGACGTCCTTGTAGTACATGCCTTCGGCCGACACCAGCAGGCGCGGGTTGGCCTTGAAATCGCGGTTGTTCGTAAACGGCATCCAGAATGCCGACATCGATTCCGGCCTTGTTTCGTTCATGACCTTCTCCTTGGGATGGGCTGCCGCGGCGCCAAGATCGTTTTTGACGAAGCGTAAAATAATTTACCAGTTGGCAAAAAGCTGATGTAATAATAGACAGGCCACCCCCAATGGCACAGATACACAAACGGTAAAGTATCCCAACCGTACAGGTCGAAAAATCAGTACAGTTTTGTGCAAGGCAGCATAAGGAGCCACCGTGAAGCACAGCGACAGCACAGACGATGCCCCGGAGCAAGCCAGTGGCTGGCCCGTGCTGGACATCGACCGCCAGAAAAAGGGCGGCCTCGTCGAGCAGATCGTCATCGCCATCAGCGTCATGGTGGGCAGCCGCGCCCTGCGCATCGGCACGCGGATGCCGTCCGTGCGCCAGTTCGCCCGGTGCAATGGCGTGTCGACGTTCACCGTCGTCGAATCGTATGACCGCCTGGTCAATCTGGGCCTGCTGTCGTCGCGGCGCGGTTCCGGCTATTTCGTCGCGCGCCACGATATCGCCGCCTCACCGCAAGCGGCGCTCATTGCCAACACCCTTGCCAGCCCCACCGCCATCGACGCCCTCACGCCGGACCTGTATTCGGGCGTGTCCGATGCCCTGCCCGTGGGTGCGGGCTGGCTGCCGCCCGAGATGTATGGCGAAGCGACCGTGCTCGATGCTGTGCGCCAGGCCATGCGCATACCCGCCAGCCGCCTGCGCGGCTATGGCCACCCGCTGGGCTTTGCCTCGCTGCGCCAGCACCTGGCCGCCAGCCTGTCGGAAGAGCTGTTCCAGGTGGAAGCGGACCAGGTCTTGCTGACGCACGGCGCCACGCACGCCTTCGATTTGATCCTGCGCAGCCTGACCAAGCCGGGCGACACGGTGCTGGTGGAAGACCCCGGCTACAGCAATCTGCAGTCGCTGATCCGCCACCACGGCTGCATCCCCGTCGGCGTCAACCGCAGCGAAGCGGGCCTGGACCTCGACGCGTTGGCCAGCGAGGCCGCGCGCACCCAGCCCAAGCTGATGTTCGTCAACACGGTGCTGCAAAATCCGCTCGGTACCTCGCTCAGCCAGGCGCAAACGCACCGCCTGCTGGCACTGGCCGAACAATTCGATTTCTGGCTGGTGGAAGACGATATCTACCGCGAACTGGCGGCGCGCGGCGAAGCCTCGCTGGCGGCCATGGATGGCTTGCGCCGCGTGATCCGCGTGGGCAGTTTTTCCAAGACCCTGTCGCCGGTGCTGCGCGTGGGGTCGATTTGCGCCTCGCCACCGCTGGTGGCCGAGCTGGTGCGCGTGAAAATGCTGGCGGGACTGACCACGTCGGAAATCAACGAGCGCGCCGTCTACCACGCCATCTCCGCGCGGCCCTACAAACGCATGGTGGAACGCCTGGTGGCGCAGCTCGATGCGGCCCGCGAACGCAGCATCGACTGCCTGGCGCAGGCGGGCATGGCGCCCGTGGCGCGGCCCCGTGGCGGCATGTTCGTCAGCGCCGGCTGGCCCGACCTGCAGACGCCGGAATGGAATGGCAAGATCATCGCCGACATGGCCTTGAAGGCCGGCATCCTGCTGTCGCCAAACGAATTTTTCATGCTGCGCGCGCCCGAGACGGTGTGGTTCCGCTTCAACGTGGCCTACACCGATACCCCCGTGCTGCAGACCTTCCTGCAATCGATCCGCCCACGCTAAAGAACCCGCCATGGCCAGCGAAAAATCCCCTGCCCTTCCCGCGAAAAATGCCTGCGGCCGGCGCCTGCAAAACCGCGATCGCCTGGAGGCGGATATCCTGGAGCAAGCCGTGCGCGCGTTCGCGGAAAGCGGCTATGAGGGCGCGTCGATCGCCACCATCGCCGAGCGGGCCGGCCTGTCGAAGCAAAACCTGATGTATTACTTCCCATCCAAACAGCTGCTGTACCAGCGCGTGCTCGACGACGTGCTCGACGACTGGCTGGCGCGCATGGAGTCGCTGGCCAACGAACACGACGAACCGCGCGACGTGCTGCGCGCGTATATCGGCGCCAAGCTGCGTTTTTCGCGCGAACAGCCATGGGCTTCGCGCGTGTATGCGCTGGAAGTGATCAATGGCGCGCCCCTGTACGGCGCGCAGATACGCGACAGGGTCGTGCCCCTGCTGCGCAAGGATATCGCCGTCTTCGAAGCCTGGATCGCCGCCGGCAGGATCGCGCCCGTCAACGCCACGCACCTGATGTTCGCCATCTGGGCCATGACGCAATCGTATGCGGATTTTTCGGCGCAGATGGCCCTGGTGCTGGAACGCAAGCAGCTCACGCGCAAGGATTACGAGGATGCCGAAATCCTGCTCACGCACATGGTGCAGGCGGCCATCGCCCTGCCTGCGGCGGCGCCTGGCACGTGATGAAATTTCCAATGAACAAACGAGCAGTGATAGCATGGCGCGCTGGAGCGTTTGCAATGGCGGCGCAATATCGACAGGATAAGGAACAGGCATGAAACAATGGTCATCGGCGCGCACCGCGTCATTGCTGGGCAAAGCTGCCTGCGCGGCGCTGCTGGCAGTGGCAAGCGCGGCACAGGCGCAGACAGTCGGCATGATAGACAACCAGCCGCTGAGCGAAACCTGGCTCAACGCGGGCTTTTATTCGTATCACTTTCAGCGCGACAAGAACCTGAACGACAGCAATCCGGGCCTGGGCGCCGAGTACCGCTTCTCCACCGTCGCGTCGGTCACGGCCGGGCGCTTCTACAATAGCGACCGCGCCTACTCGAACTACCTGGGTGTGTACTACCAGCCGATCAAGGTGGGCCCGCTGCGCGTCGGCGCCGTCGTTGGCGGCTTCAGCGGCTATCCGAAAATGCGCGATGGCGGCTGGTTCCCGGCCCTGGTGCCCACCATCAGCTATGAATACCAGCGCGTGGGCGTGAATATCGCCATCGTGCCGTCCTACAAGGATCGCCTGTATGGCGCCCTCAGTTTCCAGCTGAAACTCAAGGTGTTCGAATAGCCGTTTGTCCCTGCCTGTCGCCGTTCGGTCCGCCATTCCTGCCATTCGTCGCATACGCGATACCCGGCAGCAAGGTTTTACCTATAGTGGATTCATCGCCAGCATGCATACGGCAGCGGCACCCACACGACAGGAGAACGGCATGAAAGACATCAATTCGGCACCGGGCAGCACTTCCTTCAGCGCTTTCTGGAACGAGCTGTGCGCTTATACGCGCCAGGGCATGGCCGCCTTGCGCGCCATGCCCTGGCCCATGCTGCTGGCGTGCTGCCTGGGTCTGGCGTTCCTGATCACCATCTTGCCGCTGGCCATCATGCTGTTTGCCCTCGTCATGCTGCTGAAATGGGCAAGCAACAGCGACGATGCCAGCGCGGACGAGAAAACGCCGGGTTCGCAGCAGTCGCCGCAATAAAAATTTGCGTCGTGGCAAGAGTGCAATGAATGTTCTATGGCACTATGGATGGGCGCGGCACTGACGGACATCAAACCCATCTCGATGGAGGGCTTTGAGACGGAACGCTATGCCGTATCCATGATCGAAGCTACTCCCCCACAGCCATAGGAGTTTTCTGATGACCACGACAGCAAAAGCTACAGCAGCTACGACCATTCCTTGCCTGCGCTACCGCGACGCGCCCGCCGCCATCGAATGGCTGTGCAAGGCGCTAGGTTTTGAAAAACAATTAATCGTGCCTGACGGCAACGGTGGCGTCGCCCATGCGCAATTGAGCTTTGGCAATGGCATGGTCATGGTGGCGCCGGCCCTCGACAGCGACTATGGCCGCCTGATGAAACTGCCTGGCGACATCGGCGGCGCCAACACGCAAAACTGCTACCTGGTCGTCAGCGATGCCGACGCCGTCTACCGCAGCGCGCGCGAAGCCGGCGCCGAGATCGTGCTCGACATCAAGGATGAAGATTACGGCGGACGGGGCTTTACCTGCCGCGACCCGGAAGGCCATATCTGGAGCTTGGGCACCTACGATCCATGGTAAAACGGAGAACAATGATTATCAGTACCTTCGCCGCCGCCAGCCTTGCGCTGATCGGCGGCTTCCTGTCCGCTCCCGTCCTCGTCGACGAGCACCTCAACCGCGTCCATCCTCCGTCCGGCAAGTCGCCATCGACTGCCACTGTGGCCCTGCACCAGAGCCTGTGGATCGCCGACCTGCACGCAGACAGCCTGCTGTGGCAACGCAATCTGAACCGCGACAGTCAGCGCGGGCATGTCGACTTTCCCCGCCTGCAGCGGGCCAACGTGGCGCTGCAAGCCTTTTCCGTCGTCACCAAGACGCCGCGCAAGATGAATATCGAGCGCAATGGCAGCGACACGGACAACATCACGGCGCTGGTGGTGGCGCAAGGCTTGCCGCCCGCCACCTGGAACAGCCTGTTGGCGCGCGCCACCTACCAGGCCGACGAGCTGCGCCAGCAAGCGGCCAAGAGCCATGGCAAGGTCCGGGTCATCGGCAGCCGCGCCCAGCTGCGCAGTTTCATCGCCGCGCGCGAAAAGGACCCCGCCCTGCTGGCCGGCTGGCTGACACTGGAAGGCGCGCATGCGCTCGAAGGCAAGCTGGAAAATCTGGATACCTTGTACCAGGCCGGCTACCGCATGGCCGCGCCCACGCATTTCTTCGACACGGAACTCTCCGGTTCCCAGCATGGTTTGAAAAAGGGCGGCCTGACGCCGCTGGGCCGGCAATGGCTGCGCGCCATGGAGCAGCGCAAGATGATCGTCGACCTGGCACACGCCTCACCGGCCACCATCGACGACGTGTTAACTTTGGCGAAACGCCCCGTTATGGTGTCGCACACGGGCGTGCGCGGCACCTGCGCCAATGGACGCAACCTGAGCGACGCACAATTGAAACGCATCGCCGCCCAAGGTGGCCTGGTAGGCATCGGTTTCTGGAATACGGCCGTCTGCGGCAAGGACGTGGCATCCATCGCGCGCGCCATCAAGTACACGGTAAAACTGATCGGGGCGGAACACGTGGCCTATGGTTCGGACTTCGATGGCGCCGTCACCACGGCCATCGACGCCACCGGCTTGCCGCGCTTGACGCAGGCCCTGCTCGACGCAGGCTTGTCGGAAGCGCAGATCCGCCGCGTGGCGGGCGAAAACGTGCGCGACTTTTTACTGAAAAACCTGCCCGACGATGACGCCTAGACTAGCCTAGCGCCTGGATCAGGGCCTGGTTCGCCACCTGGCGCGGCCGGATGCGTATGAGTTTGCGGTACAGCGGCGGCATCGTCTCGCACAGCGCCAGCAGCGCGTCTTCCGGCATACCGGGTCGTACGTACTGGAATTGCGCCGGATTATTCTCTGGCAGCGCCCCTTCCATGGTGGAGCCGTAGGCGCCCAGGGTCATGAAACTGGCGGCGCTGTCGTCCGGGCCGATGGCCAGCACGAAAGTGCCGTGCTTGGGGTGACCCAGGTAGCTTTTGATCTCCTCCTGCAGCGCGGGCTCCGCATTCGCCATCAATTCAAAACGCAGCTGCGCGTACTGGCGCGTGCATTCCATGAACGGCGTGCGGATGGCCGATTGCGCCAATTTTCCCGGCATGCACAGCAGCAGATTGCCGAAGGAATCGAGCAAGGCGGCCGCGTCGCCCTGGCCTCCATCGCGCACATCCTGCTCCATGGCCGCCTGCAGGAATGGCGCCAGGCCAGCATCGGGCGCATGAGGCTCGCAGCGGTAAGTCAAGGCGTCGGGATAGCGGCGGCGCAGAGCGCGCACCACGGCATGCTCGGACGGCAAGGTGGCCGGATCGCGCAGGTGCACGTCGTCGCCGGCGTTCAGCAGCTGCATCACCTGCGCCGATGTCGCTTCGAACACGAGCGAGCATAGTGCCTGCGTCGCCTCGTGGATGCTCTTGCCGATGAAAAAGATTTGGGTGCGGCGCCGGACGGCAGCCGCGCATACTCGGTGGCGCCACGCACGGCCGGATAGCAAAAGCTGCGGCCGGCCTGTGCCTGCAACGGCGCCGGCAAAGCCGTGAACGTGGCGGCGCCATCGTAATTGATGCCCGCCTTGACGTCGGGGGCGGCCACCACCACGTTGAAACCGGCCGCCAAAATCGCCCCCGTGCACATGCAGCAGGGGTCGAGCGAGGTGACGATGGTCAGGTCGCCCGGCGGCGGCAAGGGCGTGCCCTTGGCCCGCTCGGCGAAATACCAGTCCACCAGCTGGCGTTCACCATGCGCGGTGGGATCGAACACCAGGCCCTGGCGCACGACGTTGTTGTGCATCGATTGCAGCACGTTGCCGGCACCATCGAGCAGCACGCCGCCCACGCCAAAGGTACCCTGCGTCTTGGCCGCCATGGCTTCGGCCGCGGCAATCGCCACGGCCGCCTGGATGTCGATCGTCTTGTTCAAGCGGATCCTGTTACTTCATGTCCAGGTCGGAATTGCCGAAGCCGTGCGGCAGCAGCCAGCCCGCCGTCACTTCCATGACATCGTTTTTCAGGTTCGTCAGGATCACCGGCAGGTCGGCGCCGCCCATCTCGAACATCACCTGGCGGCAGGCGCCGCATGGCGAGATCGGTTCCGCCGTATCGCCCGTGACGGCCAGCTTGGCGAAGTCGCCCGGCTTGCAGCCATGCGCGATGGCGCTGAAAAACGCCGTGCGCTCGGCGCAGTTGCACAGGCCATAGGCGGCATTTTCCACGTTACAGCCACGGAAGACGCGGCCATCCTTGCACAGCAGCGCCGCGCCCACCTTGAAACGCGAGTACGGCGCGTAGGCCAGTTCGCGGCCGGCGTTGGCTTCGGCGATCAGTTCTTGGTTGTTCATTTTTTCTGTAATACCTTTGAAATCATTAAGGCTGGGGTCAGCCCCTCAATGCCGCTGAAACATAGCTCAGCGCTATCGCAAACGGAGGTCTGACCCCAGTGTTGCTTTAGGGACGAATCGTACGGTAAATCACCGGCTTGGCCGCCAGGGCCACCGCGCTGATGGCATACGCGTCCTGGATTTCCTTGACGGCTTGCTGCGCCGCTGCTTCCGTGCGCGCATGCACCATGGCCAGCGGCTGGCCCACGGATACCTGCTCGCCCAGGCCCACCAGATCCGTCAGGCCGACAGCGAAATCGATGCTGTCGGTCGGACGGCGGCGGCCACCGCCCAAGGCCACCACGGCCAGGCCGATGGCGCGGCAATCGCGCACGTTGGCGTAACCGGACGACAGCGCTGGTGCCGGCACGACGAACGGCGCCTGCTCCAGGTGCCTGTCCGGATTCTCGACCAGGTCCGCCGGGCCGCCCAGGGCGGAGACCATGCGCGAGAAGCGCTCGACTGCTTCGCCCGAATCGAGGGCCGCCATCAATTTCACGCGCGCCTCCTCTTCGGTGGCAGCCAGGCCGCCCAGTACCAGCATCTCGGCGCACAGCGCCAGGGTAACTTCATGCAGGCGCGCTGGACGCGAACGGCCCGTCAGGTAATCCATGGCGCCGCGCACTTCCAGCGCATTGCCCGCGTACGGCGCCAGCGATTCGTTCATGTCCGTCAAAATCGCCGACGTCTGCATGCCCGCACCATTGCCGACGGCGACGATGCTCTCGGCCAGTTCCACCGATTTTTCGTAGGTCGGCATGAAGGCACCCGAGCCCACTTTGACGTCCATCACCAGCGCGTCCAGGCCGGCCGACAGCTTCTTCGACAGGATGGAGCCGGTAATCATGGCCACCGATTCCACCGTGGCAGTGACGTCGCGGATGCTGTAGAAACGCTTGTCGGCCGGCGCCAGCTGCGCCGTCTGGCCGATGATGGCCACGCCGATATCCTGCACCACCTTGCGGAACAATTCATTGTCCGGCACGGTGCAGTAACCGGGAATGGCGTCGAACTTGTCCAGCGTGCCGCCCGTGTGACCCAGGCCGCGGCCCGAGATCATCGGCACGTAGCCGCCGCATGCGGCGACCATGGGGCCCAGCAGCAGGGAGACGACGTCGCCCACGCCGCCCGTCGAGTGCTTGTCAACGATGGGGCCCGGCAGGTTCAGCGAGCGCCAGTCCAGCACCTGGCCGGAATCGCGCATGGCCAGGGTGAACGCCACGCGCTCGTCCATGTTCATGTCGTTGAAATAGACGGCCATGCCCAGCGCCGCGATCTGGCCTTCGCTGACGCTGCCGTCAGTGATGCCGCGCACGAAAAACTGGATTTCTTCGGCGCTCAGCACGCCCTTGTCGCGCTTCTTGCGGATGATTTCTTGGGTTAACAACATGGAATAACTCCAATCATGAGATCTGGGGTCAGTCCCTACGGCTCTGACCCCAGCTTTGCAACACTAGTTGCTCATCAGACGCCGTAAGGAATCCACACGTTTTTCACTTGCGACGCATGCGCCAGCACGGCACGGCCACCGCTTTGGGCGGCGCTATACCAGTCGCGGCCTTTGGCGCCGCCGACCCAGGTGCGCTTCAGGGTGCCGGCCGACAGGCGCTCGACTTCAGCGCAGCCTTCGCCGGAACCGTCATGGCGCCAGACGGCGTCGATGTCGGCGTGCGTGGCCAGGGTGCGCGCCAGTTCATCGGCGTTGCCGCTGATGATGTTGACGACGCCGCCCGGCAAGTCGGACGTGTCGAAGACCTGGTACAGGTCCAGCGCGGAGAGCGGATGCGCTTCCGATGGCACCACCACCACGCGGTTGCCCAGCGCGATGGCCGGCGCTACCAGCGAGATGAAGCCGAGCAGTGGCGCTTCGTTCGGGCAGACGATGCCGATCACGCCGACCGCTTCATTGAGCGCCACGGTGATGCCCTTGGTGGGCGGCTGGTGCGCCAGGCCGTCGTACTTGTCGGCCCAGGCGGCGTAGTAGAACAGGCGTTCGATCGATGCCTGCACTTCCTTCTCAGGATTTTTACTGCCCGTCATGGCGGCGATGCGGGCGGCGAATTCGTCGGCGCGCGCAGCCAGGTTTTCGGCGATGTAGTACAGCACTTGCGCGCGGTTGTGCGCCGTGGCGCTGGTCCAGCCAGACGCTTTATGGGCCGCTTCGACGGCGTTGCGGATATCCTTGCGGCTACCCACGCCCACCTCGGCCAGCAGAGCGCCATTCGCGCCAAATACGGGCGCGCTGTAGGCGCTGTCAGGGCGCGCCTGCTTGCCGCCGATGTACATCTTGGCCGTGCGGTCGATGGCGAAGGGCTCGGCTGCAACCGGTTTCGCATTCCCTTTCACCTTGGCCTGCACCACCGGCAAGGCCGGGCGCGCATCTTCGGCCAGGGCCGTCATGTATTCCAGCATGCCTTCGCGGCCACCTTCGCGGCCAAAGCCCGATTCGCGGTAGCCGCCGAAGCCGCAAGCGGCATCGAACTGGTTGGCGCTGTTGATCCACACCACGCCAGCCTTGATGGCGGGAGCGATATCGAGGGCCAGGCTGATCGACTCGGTCCACACGCTGGCGGCCAGGCCGTACACCGTGTTGTTCGCCAGCTGCACCGCTTCAGGCGGCGTGCGGAAGCTCATGGCCACCAGCACGGGGCCGAAGATTTCAGCCTGTGCCACGGCAGCCGACGTCGACGCGCCCGTGATCAGGGTGGGCGGGAACCACGAGCCGTCAGCCGGCAGTTCGCACGCCGGTTGCCACACGTCGCAGCCTTCGGCGCGGGCCGAATCGACCAGCGCGGCGATACGCTGGCGCTGCACCGGATCGACCAGCGCGCCCACGTCCATCGATTTGTCCAGGGGCGAACCGAGACGCAGGTTTTCCATGCGCGTGCGCACCTTGTTCAGGAAGCGTTCCTGGATCGATTCCTGCACCAGCAGGCGCGAACCGGCGCAGCATACCTGGCCCTGGTTGAACCAGATCGAATCGACCAGGCCTTCCACGGCGCCGTCCAGGTCCGCGTCTTCAAAGACGATGAACGGCGACTTTCCGCCCAGCTCCAGGGACAGCTTCTTGCCGCTGCCGGCCGTCGCTACACGAATCAAACGGCCCACTTCCGTGGAACCCGTAAACGCGATCTTGTCGACGCCAGGATGGTTGACGATGGCCGAGCCCACGCGGCCGTCGCCCGTGATGATGTTCACCACGCCGGCCGGCACGCCCGCCTGCACGCACAATTCGGCGAACAGCATGGCGGTCAGCGACGTGAATTCAGCCGGTTTGAAGACCACCGTGTTACCGGCCGCCAGGGCCGGGGCAATTTTCCACGACAGCATCAGCAGGGGAAAATTCCATGGCACGATCTGGCCCACCACGCCCACGGCGCGGTAGTCGGCGAATTCTTCCGATTGCAGCTGCGCCCAGCCGGCGTGATGGTAGAAATGGCGCGCGGCCAGCGGCAGATCGATATCGCGCGTTTCGCGGATGGTCTTGCCGTTGTCCAGGGTTTCCAGCACGGCGAACAGGCGCGAATGCTTTTGCAGCAAGCGTGCCAGCGCGTACATGACCTTCGCACGGCCATGGCCACCCATGCCCTGCCAAACGGGCAGCGCGCGGCGCGCCGCTTCCACGGCGCGCTCCACGTCAAGGTCGCTCGCTTGCGTCAGTTCCGCCAGTTGCGTGCCATCGGCGGGGTTGGTCGAAGCGAACAGCTCGGCCGGCTCGCTCCAGGCATTGTCGATGAACAAACCGAATTTGCGCTGGTGGCCATCAAGCCACGCCTGCGCTTCTTTTTGACTTTCGGGAGCAGGGCCGTAGTCCATAGTATTGAGAATCTCGTTAATTGTTGGCATGACGATTGTTCTTTAAGGTTGTGCGTGACGATGATTGGCCGAGTAGCTGCCGGTGACGTAGTGCTCGAGCTGGCGCTCGATGTCGGTCAGCAGGCTGGAAGCGCCGATGCGGAACAGGTGCGGCTGCAGCCATTCGTTGCCCAGTTCTTCCTTCATCAGGGTCAGGTATTGCAGCGCGCTCTTGGCCGAGCTGACGCCGCCGGCCGGCTTGAAGCCCACCTGGAAGCCCGTCTGCTCATGGTATTCGCGGATCGTGCGCACCATCGTCAGGGCCACGGGGATGGTGGCGTTCACGCCCTCTTTACCGGTGGAGGTCTTGATGAAATCGGCGCCTGCCATCATGCAGACCCACGAAGCCTTGGCCACGTTTTCCATGGTCAGCAAGTCGCCCGTGGCGAGAATCGCCTTCACGTGCGCTTCGCCGCACGCCTTGCGATAGGCCAGCATTTCGTCGTACAGCACCTGCCAGTTGCCGTTCAGGACGTGCTGGCGCGTGATGACGATATCGATCTCGGAAGCGCCAGCGGCGACCGACAGTTCGATCTCGCGCAGCTTTGTTTCCATGCTCGTCAGGCCGGCCGGGAAACCCGTCGACACGGCGGCGATGGGCAAGCGGCCCTGGATGACCTTCACAGCCGGCTGGATCATCTCGTGGTACACGCACACGGCGCCGGTGCTCAATTGCGTCAAGCCCAGTGCCTCCATCAGGTCGGCGCGCAGCGGGCGCATGGCCTTCATGCACAGGCGCTCCACGCGGCCCGGCGTATCGTCGCCGCCCAGGGTGGTCAGGTCGATCATCTGGATGGCTTTGACCAGCCAGGCGGCCTGGTATTCCTTTTTCACCGTACGGCGGTTCGCCAGGCTGGCCGCGCGGCGGTCCGTCGCGGCGCGGTTGACGCGGATCTGGTTGATCCAGCCCAGGTCGAGGCCTACGGCCTCGTTACGCTTGAATTCGGGGTGCATGAGTGTCATAACAAGCTGGTTCCATTAGCAAGTGGTGGTACGCCAAGGTGTTTGGCGAGGGTTTGGCCAATATCGGAGAACGTCTCGGAAATACCCAGTGCGCGCGGGGCGACGCCGGGACCGAAGAAGATCATCGGAATGTGTTCGCGGGTGTGGTCGGAGCCGTGCCAGGTCGGGTCGCAGCCATGGTCGGCGGTGATCACGACCAGGTCGCCTTCCTTCAGCTTGGCCATGAATTCCGGCAGGCGCGCATCCATTTCGCGCAGCGCATCGGCATAGCCCTCGACGTTGCGGCGGTGGCCGAAAGCCTGGTCGAAATCGACGAAGTTCACAAAAGTGAGCGACTTGTCCTGCACTTCATCGGCCGTCTTCAACAGCGCTTCGAACAGCGCCATGTTGTCGACGCCCTTGACGACGCGCGAGATGCCCTGGGTGGCGAAAATGTCGCTGATCTTGCCCAGGCCGACGACTTCGCCGCCCGCATTCTTGACGTGATCGAGCAGGGTCGGCGCGGGCGGCGCGACGGCGTAGTCGTGGCGGTTGGACGTGCGCGTGTAATTGCCATTGCTGCCGGTGAACGGGCGGGCGATGACGCGGCCGATGTTGTACGGTTCGACCAGCTTGAAGGCCATTTCGCACACTTGGTACAGGCGCTCAAGGCCGAACGATTCTTCGTGTGCGGCGATCTGCATCACCGAGTCGCCCGACGTATAGATAATCAGCTTGCCGGTGGCGACATGTTCATCGCCGTGCTTGTTGATGATATCCGTGCCCGAGGCATGGCAGTCACCGAGGAAGCCCGGCACGCCCGACAGGGCTTTCAGCTTGTCGGTCAGGTCGGCGGGGAACGATGGCGTGGTGCGGGGAAAATATCCCCAGTCGAATTCGACGGGCACGCCGGCGATTTCCCAGTGGCCGCTCTGCGTGTCCTTGCCGGTGGAGCGCTCGCGCGCCGCGCCGTAGGCGCCGGTGAAACCGTCGCGCTGGTCGAAGCCCGTGGCCCATTCGCCGCTGGCCAGGTGCGCTGCGGCGCCCAGTCCCAGGCGTTCCATGTTCGGGAGTTTCAAGGTCTTGCCGCTTTTGGCGACAGTGCTGGCAATGTGGCCAAAGGTATTGGCACCTGCGTCGCCATACTTGGCGGCGTCTGGCGTCGCGCCAAGGCCGAAGGAATCAAGCAGGAGGATAAATGCGCGTGACATGATAAGGCTCGCTTTATGGAATGATGCGGGGTGATGCGGACAGTGTAGGCCGGATTTTCCCGGCCTGCCGCGCGGCAGCGCCGGTGGCCGGCGCGCCGCTACTGCGTAAAAAAGTACTTAGGCTTGCGGCTTGGTCGCTACCGTGGCCAGGAAAGCGAGGATCAGCTTGACCAGGTCTTTCGCGCCGATGGCCGCGTATTTCAAGGTTTGCTCGTGCGACAGGGCGAATGGCGACATGCCTTCGGCCAGGTTGGTGATGACGGACACGCCCACCACTTTCAGGTCGCAATGGCGGGCCGAGACCACTTCCGGCACCACGGACATGCCGACCGTGTCGGCGCCCAGGCGGGCCATCATGCGGATTTCCGCGGCCGTTTCGAAGTTCGGGCCAGGGTAGGCGACGAACACGCCTTCGTGCAGGGTGATGCCGTTCGAGGCAGCCGTGTCCTTGACCAGGTTGCGCAGGTCGGCATCGTAGGCGTTGGCCATGCTGAAAAAGCGCGGGCCGAAGCGGTCGTCGTTAGGGCCGACCATCGGCGTGCCTGGCAGCAGGTTGATATGGTCGCTGATGGCCACCAGGCTGCCTGCGTCCACTTCAGGGCGCAGGGAACCGGCGGCGTTGGTGACGAACAGCATTTCGCAGCCCAGCAGTTTCAGGGTGCGGATGGCGCTCGTCATCACGCCCATGCCATAGCCTTCATAGAAGTGGCCACGGCCCTTCATGCAGACGACGGCGACGCCCGACAGGGTACCGACCACCAGTTCGCCGGCATGGCCGTGCACGGTGCTGATCGGGAAGCCTGGCAATTCGTCAAAGCTGATGCTGACGGCGTCCGTCATCTGCTCGGCCAACACACCCAGGCCGGAGCCGAGGATCATCGCCACGCGCGGCTTGAAATTTTCAGGAGCGCGGGCACGAATGATTTCGGCGGCGTGGAAAGGGGCGTTGTTCGACATGGTTATCCTCTGATTGACTAATGATGATGGTTGCTTCCCCGGTAAGGGACTGCGGCCCAGGTATCGGGTATGTATGGTGTTACAGGTATATCGAAATGCGTATTGCCATTGAGGCTATCCCAGTAGATGAATACATCCCCTGCTGGCGCACCTCAGAAGCGGGGACTGCGTTGATCGTCGTCGCGTGGCTCGCCACGCTTCCTCCTCACGCCTTATCCGCGCTCCTGATGCACTGCCAGCAGAAGACGCTCCCTACTGGGATAGCCTCTATTTGCCGCCACTATGCATCAAACGGAATATGTATGGCAAATACCATTTTTCTTGCCCATTTATACAATTCAAATATAAATCGCCGATATTATAGTCGAGACAAGCCCAGGTTCGCCATGCCCGGGAAATGCATGCATACAAGCTCCATACGACCACTTTTGGCGCATGCCTGACACGAATCTCACACACGCTTGACACAATAAAAACAAATGTTTACAGTTTCAGACAAATGTTTAACCCTTCGACAAAAACCCAGTGACCGATACCAATAAAAAAGATCAGCTGTACACGCTGATCCGCAACAACCCCTTCATTTCGCAGCAAGACCTGGCGAGCGAACTGGGCTTGTCGCGCTCGGCCGTCGCCGGCCACATCGCCGGATTGATCCGCGAGCGCCGCCTGCTGGGACGCGCTTACGTGCTGCCCGACAGCCGCCCCGTGCTGTGCATAGGCGCAGCCAACCTCGACCGCAAGATGCGCACCCTGGCAACTCTGCAGATGGGCACCTCGAATCCCGTGCGCTCTGAGGAAGTGTTTGGCGGCGTAGGCCGCAATATCGCAGAAAACCTGGCCCGATTATCGATTCCGGTCGCCCTGCTGACGGCGCTGGGCGACGACGCGGCCGGCCATGCCCTGCAGACGCATGCGGAAGACGCGGGCATCGACATGCGCGGCAGCTTACATCTGAGCAACACAAGCAGCGGCACTTACACGGCTGTGCTCGACGAACATGGCGAAATGTTGCTAGCGATGGCCAACATGCAACTCTACGAACAGCTGACCCCGGCCTTTTTGCATAGCCGCCAGCCGCAGCGCGCCGCCGCCGCCCTCACCGTCTGCGACCTGAACCTGGGCCACGACAGCGTGCAGGCACTGTTGGCCGATGCGCGCCAGGACGCGGCCCACGCGACGCCGCTCGTCATCGTCGCCGTCTCGCAGCCGAAGATGGCGCACCTGCCGCAAGACCTGACGGGCTTGCACCTGCTGATCTTGAACCGGGGCGAACTGGAAACGCGCGTGGCGCGGGCCTTGCCCACGGCGTTTGACGTGCGCGCCGCCTGCCGCGAAGTACAGCGCCAGGGCGCGCGCCAGGTGATCGTCACCTGCGGCGGCGAAGGCGTGTACTTTACGGATGGCGACAGCCCGGACGCGCCCATCGTCCACCTGGCCGCGCGCGAAGTGGACGCCGTCGACGTGACGGGCGCCGGCGACGCGTTTTCCGCCGCCGTCTGCTGGTCGCTGTATCACGACAGCAGCGATTTGAAACTGGCATGCCGGCGCGGCCTGAAGCTGGCCGCCATGACCCTGGAATCGGCTGCCACCGTCTCGCCCCAGATTTCTGCCGGTGCACTCGACAACATTGACGACGCCGACCTGGCACCGCCTCCCCCTACCCTCTTTCAACAGGATTGAAACATGACGCAATTGAATACCTTCCTCTCGTTCTCGCAAGAAGTGCTCGACGCGCGCGCCGCCGGCAAGGCCATCGTGGCGCTGGAATCGACCATCATTTCGCACGGCATGCCGTATCCGCAAAACGTGGAAATGGCGCGCGAAGTGGAACAGATCATCCGTGACGGCGGCGCCGTGCCGGCCACCATCGCCATCATCGGCGGCAAGATTTGCGTGGGCTTGTCGCCCGAGCAGCTGGAACTGCTGGGTACCTCGCCCGACGCCATGAAGGTCAGCCGCCGCGACCTGCCATTCGTGCTGTCGCAGGGTAAATTGGGCGCCACCACCGTAGCCGCCACCATGATCTGCGCGGAACTGGCTGGTATTTCCGTGTTCGTTACGGGCGGCATCGGCGGCGTGCACCGCGGTGCGGAAACGAGCTTCGACATTTCCGCCGACTTGCAGGAACTGGCGCAAACGTCGGTGGCTGTCGTCTGCGCGGGCGTCAAATCCATCCTCGACATCGGCCTGACCCTGGAATACCTGGAAACCCACGGCGTGCCCGTCATCAGCGTGGGCCAGGAAGGTTTTCCCGCCTTCTTTACGCGCGAAAGCGGCTTCAAGGCCGATTTCCGCCTCGACACGGCCGCGGAACAGGCGGCCTTCATCGGCACCAAGTGGCAGCTGGGCTTGAAAGGCGGCGTGATTGTCAGCAACCCCGTGCCAGCCGCGCAAGCCATGCCCAAGGAAGAGATCGATGCGATCACCACGCAGGCGCTGCAGGAAGCGGATGCGGGTGGCGTGAAGGGCAAGCAAGTCACACCATTCCTCCTGTCGCGCATCAAACAACTGACGGATGGCCGCAGCCTGGCGACGAATATCGCCCTGGTCAAGCACAATGCCCAGGTCGGTACGGCACTTGCCATTGCCATGCAGGCAGTCGTGGCACGATAATAGGACTGCTGTAAAGAAAGCGCGCATGCCTGCATCAAGGTCTGCGCGCCGTTCCATCGCCAAGCACCACGCAACGCCAAGGAAAGCATGTCCATCGATCTGAAACAGTTAAAGTATTTTCTTGCCGTCGCCGAGGAGAAAAGCTTCAGCCGCGCCGCCGAGCGCCTGCATATCTCGCAGCCGCCCCTGAGCCAGCAGATCATGAAACTGGAAAGCGAACTGGGCGTGCGCCTGTTTGCGCGCACCACGCGCACCTTCGAGCTGACCGTGGCGGGCAAGGCGCTGATGAACGAGGCGGCCGACCTGCTGGCCAAGATGCGCATGACCATCGACACCATCCGCCAGATCGACCGCGGCGAAGTGGGCCGCTTGCGCGTGGGCATTGTCGGCTCGGCCATGTGGGGCCCCATTCCCAGCCTGCTGGAAGAATTCCAGACCAAATTTCCCCGCGTCACCTGGACCATCCATGAATTCGGTCCCACGGTGCAATACGAAGCCTTGCGCGCCAAGCAAATCGACGTGGGTTTCTGGCGCGAACCCAAGCTCAACGATGACGACTTGCGTCACGATAATTTACGCCAGGAACTGTGCTTCCGCGAAAACGTCTGCGTGGCCGTCAATGAACACCATCCGCTGGCGAAAAACACGGCGATCGAACTGATCGACATCGCCCATGAGCCGATGCTCACCCTGAACCTCGACAAATCGGCCTTTCCCCGCTACCTGGTGCAATGCTGCATCAACGCCGGTTTCGAACCCGTGATTTTCCAGGAAGCGAGCGAGCCGCAAACCCTGCTGGCCATGGTGGGCGCGGGCCTGGGCGTGACCCTGGTGCCGGAAACGACGAGCCGCATCGGCTGGCCCGGCGTCGTCTTCCTGCCCATCAAGACCAATCCGCCATCGGCCAACCTGTACATCAGCTACACCACACTCGACGACGCTCCCGTCGTGCGGGCCTTCTTGAATATACTCAATCCCCCGGCCGCCTGATACGCAGCACCGTTCATTTATATGCGCTGCATATAAATACATAAACAAAAACGTATTTGTCATACATATCTGGCATGATGCATAGTGATTCGGACGCCCATCGCGGCGCCGGTCCCGTGCTTGCCCTGCCCGTCAACTGACGGCGCATCCCAGCCCGCTCCGGCAGCCCCATTCGATGTTGTACCTATAAAAGAGACGGGGCGCGACTGTTGCATGAGCATCACACTGTCGACATAAAAGCAGTCGAGGCCAGCAATGATCTTGTGCAATACAGTGCAATGTTGATAAGGAATTATCACCTCGTGCATCAAAAACAGGCTAAATCGGCCCCAAATTATATGTTTCACCTATAAAAAATATACAATATCGATCTTCCAGGAGCCAATTCATGAAACTTACACAATTTAGTTTGACGATCGCAGCCGTATTTCTGACTGCTCAAGCGTCCGCGGCTACCCCAAAACTGGGTGTCGTGTATGACGCGGGCGGCAAGTTCGACAAGTCGTTCAACCAATCCGCTTTCGAAGGCGCCTCGCGCTTCAAAAAAGACACAGGCATTTCCTTCATCGAAGTCCAGGCATCGAGCGATACGCAAGCCGAACAAGTCATGCGTGGCCTGGCCCGCAAGAAACTCGACATGATCGCCGCCATCGGCTTTGCGCAAACGCAAGCCGTGCAAAAGGTCGCCAAGGAATTCCCGAACGTAAAATTCGTGCTGATCGACGGCCAGGCCGCCGGCAGCAACGTCAATTCCGTCGTCTTCAAGGAAGAAGAAGGCTCCTACCTGGTGGGCGTGGCTGCGGCCATGGCCAGCAAGAGCAAGAAGGTCGGCTTCATCGGCGGCATCGATATTCCCCTGATCCGCAACTTCGCCTGCGGCTACGCGCAAGGCGCGAAGGCCGTCAATGCGAAGACGGAAATCACGCAAAACATGGTCGGCACCACGTCCGGCGCCTGGAATGACCCGGCCAAGGGCGGCGAACTGGCCCGCTCGCAATTCGAGCGCGGCGTCGATGTCGTCTTCGCCGTCGCTGGCGGCAGCGGCATGGGCACCCTGCAAATGGCCAAGGAAAAAGGCAAGCTGGCTATCGGCGTCGATTCGAACCAGAACCATCTGTATCCAGGCAGCATCCTGACCTCGATGGTCAAACGTGTCGACAACACGGTCTACGACAGCTTCATGCAAGTCAAGAACGGCACCTGGAAGGGCGGCGTCAGCTATAAAGGCTTGAAAGAAGGCGGCGTGGATTGGGCGCTCGATGCGAACAACCGCAAGCTGATTACGCCGGAAATCGAAAAACGCGTGTTGGGTGCGCGTAAGGACATTATCGATGGCAAGATCAAAGTGATCGATTACCGCGTCGGCAGCAGCTGCCCGGTTTAATTTTTCTCCGTATCTTTTAGCGCGCCGCCGGGGCCTGTCTCCGCGCGGCGCGTTTCCATGAAACTATCCAGTTATGAACCTATGCAGCCAGCAGTAGAATTTCGCAGCATTTCCAAGCAGTTTGGACATGTGAAGGCGGAACGCCGACGTCAGCTTCTCCATCGCCAAGGGCAGTATCCATGGCCTGGTGGGAGAGAATGGCGCCGGCAAATCGACCTTGATGAGCATCCTGTACGGGTATTACCGTGCCGACGGCGGAGAAATCTTGCTCGACGGAAAAGTACAGCCTATCCGCAACAGCCAGGAAGCGATCAATCTCGGCATCGGCATGGTGCACCAGCATTTCATGCTGGTCGAGAACTTCACCGTCCTCGACAATATCATGCTGGGTACGGAAGGCGGCTTTCGCCTGGCCAGCCACCGCACCGAAGCGGAAGCCAAGTTGCGCGAGATTTGCGCGCGCTACCGCCTCGATGTCGACCCGCTGGCGAAGATCGAAGACCTCTCCGTCGGCGCGCAGCAGCGCGTGGAAATCCTCAAGCAGATTTACCGCAGCGCCAACATCCTGATCCTCGACGAGCCGACGGCCGTGCTGACGGCGCAGGAAACGGCCTCGCTGTTTGAAATCCTGCGTCTGTTCAAGGAGCAAGGCAAGACCATCATCCTGATCACGCACAAGCTGCAAGAGATCCTGGAAATCACCGACAACGTCACCGTCATGCGCGGCGGCACGGTGGTGGGCGCCGTTGCCACGGCGACTACCTCGAAAGAGGAACTGGCCAACATGATGGTCGGCCGCCCCATTCAGAGCCATCTGCCCCGTGCGCCCTACAACCCGGGCGCCACGGTGCTGGAAGTGGACAGTCTGCAACTGGCCGATGAGCAGCAAGTCAAACTGCTGGCCGACATCGGTTTCAACTTGCGCGCCGGCGAAATCGTCGCCATCGCGGGCGTTTCCGGCAATGGCCAGAGCGAACTGCTGGAAATTTTGTCGGGCATGCGCTTGCCCACTTCGGGCAAGCTGCGCTTCCTGGACAAGGACTTGCCATTTGCCAAGCGCCACGATGCCGACGGCTTGCCGCTGGCCTTCCGCGAACTGGGCATCGCCCACATTCCGGAAGACCGCTTGCGCGATGGCGTGGTGAAAAATTTCTCCGTCATGCAAAACACCATCCTCGGTTATCAGGATCACCTGAAAAACCGCTGGGGCCTGTTCAACTTCAAGGCCATCGGCGCCCGCTGTGCGGAACTGCTGAAAACCTTCGACGTGCGCCCGGCCAACCCGGACTTGCGCATCGGCCTCTTGTCGGGCGGTAACCAGCAAAAGGTGGTGATCGCGCGCGAAGTGCTGGCCAAGCCGAAATTGATGCTGGTGGGCCAGCCCACGCGCGGCGTCGACATCGGCACCATCGAAAGCATCCATACGCAATTGCTGGCCCTGCGCGACGCGGGCGTGGCGATCCTGCTGGTGTCCGTCGAACTGGAAGAAGTGCGGGCGCTGGCCGACCGCATTCTCGTCATGTGCGGCGGACGCATCACCGGCGAACTGAAAATTGAAGAATTCGATACCACCCGCATCGGTCTGTTGATGGGGGGAATGCATAAATCATGAATAACGACTTGCCACGCTGGGCGACAGCCTTTGTCATGCCCATGTTAAACCTGCTGTCGGCCTTGCTGGTCGCCGCCCTGGTGATTTATATGCTGGGCGAAGACCCGGCCGAATCGCTGTCGATACTGGTCCACAGCGCCATCCTCAATCCGGAAGGCTTGAGCTACACCCTGTTCTACGCCAGTACCTTCATTTTCACGGGCCTGTCGGTCTCCGTGGCGATGCAGGCCGGCCTGTTCAATATCGGTTCCGAAGGCCAGATGTATATCGGCGGCCTGGGCTTGACGGTGGCCATGCTGGCCTTCGACCAGACCCTGCCCGCCTGGCTGTTGATTCCAGCCGCCATGATAGGCGCGGCCCTGTTCGGCGCACTGTGGGGTTTCTTGCCCGGCTACCTGCAAGCCAGGCGCGGCAGCCACATCGTCGTCACCACCATCATGTTCAACTTCATCGCCGCCAGCCTGATGAACTTCGTGATCGTGAAGTACCTGATACCGCCGGGCGAACAGAACACGGCCAGCCGCGTGTTTGCGGAAAGCGGCGAAATGCCGCGCCTCTCCACCTGGTTCCCGTCGCTGGGCGACACGCCGCTGAACATCAGCTTCTTGCTGGCGATTGCCGCGCTGGTGATCTACGGCGTGATGGTCTGGCGCTCCTCGTGGGGCTTCAAGCTGCGCGCCACGGGCCTCAACAAGCATGCGGCCCACTATGCGGGCGTATCGATCAGCAAGATGATCATCATCGTCATGCTGATCTCCGGCGCGCTGGCGGGCCTCGGTTCCGTCAATTCCATCATGGGTTCGACGCATTATTTATCGCTCAACTTCGTCGGTGGCGCCGGCTTCATCGGCATCGCCATCGCCCTGATGGGCCGCCAGCATCCAGTCGGCATCTTCCTGTCGGCCGTGCTGTTCGGCGCGCTGATCCAGGGTGGCTTCGACCTGTCGCTGGAAAAACCGAATATCCCGACGGAAACCTTCATTTTCATCCAGGGCTTGATCATCCTGTTCTGCGGCGCCATGGAAAACTTCTACGCACCGGCCATTTCCGCCCTGCTCAAGCGCACCAAAGGCTAACACCATGACACTCGACGACTTTCAATTCGCCAGCATCCTGGTATCGACCGTGCGCAATGCGCCCGTCCTGATCTTTGCCGCCATGGCCGGCCTGTTTGCCGAACGCAGCGGCATGATCGACATCGGCCTGGAAGGCAAGATCCTGGCCAGCGCCTTTGCTTCCGCCGCCGTCGCCTACACGACGCAAAACCCGTATTACGGCATGGCTGCCGGCATGCTCGTGTGCGTCGCCCTGGCCTTGCTGCAGGCGTATGTCAGCATCACGCAAAAGGGCAACCAGCTGGTGGCCGGCATGGCGATCAATATCGCCATGAGCGGGCTGACGTTTGTGCTGGCGCAATTTTTCTTCCAGCAAGGCGGCCGCACGCCCGACCTCGGTTCGGCGCGGCTGTTTGACGTGGTCTTGCCGGGCACGCAATACGTGGAGCATATCCCGTTCATCGGCTGGGTATATGCCCATCTGATCGGTGGCCATTCCATCCTCGTGTATGTGGCGTTCCTGCTGATCCCGCTCGTGCACTGGCTGCTGTACCACACGCGCTTTGGCCTGCGCCTGCGCGCCTGCGGTGAAAACCCGCATGCGGCCGACTCGGCCGGCGTGAGCGTGGAAGCGACGCGTTACCTGGCCATGCTGGTAGCCGGCATCCTGTGCTCGTTCTCGGGCGCCTATCTCGCCATCGTTCAAAGCGGCTTCTTCCTGCGTGACATGTCAGCCGGCGCCGGCTACCTGGCCCTGACGGCCATGGTGTTCGGCAACTGGCGTCCCGTCTACACCTTCCTCGGCTGTTTGATGTTCGGCTTCTTCGCCGCCATTCAGATCCAGATCGAAGGCGTGGACTTGCCGGTGGTGGGCCGCATCCCGGGCTCGCTGATCCAGATGGTGCCGTACGTCGTCACCGTGATCGTGCTGGCGGGCTTGATGGCGAAATCCATCGCACCAAAAGCCATTGGTATTCCATTTGTGAAGTCCCGTTAAGAGCCTCTCACGTCAAAAAAAAGCGAAGCCCGCGGGCTTCGCTTTTTTTACGCCTGTGCAATCTCGTCCGGCGAGAAAAATACAGGGAGGCCCAAGCTGCGCGCCACCTCCACCATCCGGTCTGCCCCCTGGGACGCGCCGACTAGGCGCAGCACGGCATCGCAATGGCTGAGCAAGCGCGTCGCATGCGCGTGGAACAGTTCTTCGTACACAAGATCCCCGACCCGGGTTGAACCGGCCAGCGCCAGCATGGGCAGAGCCAGCCATTCACCGAGCACGGGCATGTGTCCCTTCACATACAGCGGCAGGCAGACGGCTTGCATGGCCGCCACATTCGCCGCCATCAGGACGGGATCGTCGCCCGTGCCGGAACGGTAGGGGCCGGCAACCAGAATCTGCATGCCCCGCTTGACGGGCATCAGCTGCAACTGCGCATGCTGCAGCAGCACGATGGTCTTGCCGTCGCAGATGCGGCCGTCCGCCACCATCCGCATGGCTTGCGCCAGGGGCAACTCCAGCACCTCGATATCCTCGCCCTCGTGCGCCAGGCCGCCGCCGTCGCCGATGCGGCTGGCCGGATCGTATTCGGCGACAAAAAAATGCAGGCGTTCCGTCACGGAACCGGGGCTCATGAAGGCATGGAAAACCTTGTGCACGTCGCCCACCGCATAGCCCGTTTCTTCTTCCACTTCGGCGCGGATGCGCTGCTCCGCACTGGCCTCTTCCAGCAAGCCAGCCGCTGATTCGATGAGGAAGCCGTCGTGGCCGTCGCGGTAGGTGGGAAAGCGGAACTGGCGGATCAGGATCACCGTGCGCTTGATCTTGTTGTAGAGCAGGATGGTGGCCCCATCGCCGCGGTCATAGGTTTCCCGCGTCTGCGTCTGCCACTGACCATCGCGGCGCAGATAGTCGAACGTGATTTTCTGCAATAAATACCAGTCGTGCGACAGGGTCTGCACGCCGTGGATGCGGACTCGTTCCTGCTGTGCTGTTTCTTCACGCATAGTGCCTCCTTGTGCTTGTATATGCTTGCCTTCGACGACTTTATCATGCAAACTCGTGCAATATCAAGAAAATACAAGAAAATCCATGCTCACACATCAACGCAAACAATACCTGCTGAACTTACTCCAGCGCGAAGGACAGATCGTCGCCAAGGCCGTCAGCGATAGCCTGGGCTTGTCGGAAGACACGATACGGCGCGACCTGCGCGAACTGGCGAAAGAAGGCTTATTGGAACGCGTGCACGGTGGCGCCCTGCCTTTGCTGCCGCGTTCGCCCGCGCTGGCGCCGTTTGCCGGGCGCGAACAGATATCACCCGAAGCCAAGCCCGCCATCGGCCCGCGCGGCGGCGGCCATGATACAAACAGGGCAAGTGGTGTTCCTCGATGGAGGTACAACCGCCGTGCAACTGGCGCGCCAGTTGCCACAGGAATTGCGCGCCACCATCGTCACGCACAGTCCTTCGATTGCCGTCGAACTGGTCAATCACCCTGGCATCGAGGTGTTGATGCTGGGTGGGCGCCTGTACAAGCACTCGATCGTGGGTGTCGGTGCGGCAACCGTGGAAGCCATAGCCCGCATCCGCGCCGACCTGTATTTCATGGGCGTGTCCAGCCTGCATCCGCAAGCGGGCATCACCACGGGAGACTATGAAGAAGCGTGCGTGAAACGCGCCCTGAGCGAGGCGTCAAGCCGCACCGTCGTGCTGGCTTCGCCGGAAAAGTTCAACACGGCTTCGCCGTTTCAAATCGTGCCCTTGAGCCAGGTCAACGATATCATCGTGCACCGCGAGGTGGACGACACCCTGGTCGCGCCCTACCGCGAGATGGGAATCAGCGTCACCCTGGCATGAAAAAAGCGGCCCGCAGGCCGCTCTCGCATGACATCTTTATTGCGGCCAAATCGATTGCAACACGGCGGCCAGGTGATAGCCGCCCTCGATCAGCTGCTGCTTCGCCAGCGCCGAGCTGGGCACGGGATAGTTGTCCGGCACCGTCAAGGTCCACACGTTATACACATCGCCCTTGCGGCTGGTCTGTTGCGTGGCGGGGCCGGCCACCACGTCCGTGAAAGCAATCTTTGACGCCGCCAGCGAGGCATCGGCCCACTGGTACGGCCAGCTGACGGGGTCGCCGCTATTGGCACTCACCACAGGTGCACTGGCGATCACGGTGCGGGCGAACTGCTGCGGCGTACGCGTACTCAGGCGGCGCATGGCGTAATCGACCACGGTCGTGTCCCAGTAGGAATGCAGGGGCTTGGTGGGCGACTTCGGATACGCGCTGGCTGGCCTGGCCGCGCCCTCTTCCGCCGGCAACGGCGCGGGAATCACGGCGTCCGACAGCGCCGTCATCTTCGCATCGTCGAGCAGCAGATCGTTGCCGCCGCGTGCGTTGAAAATGGCGACGTCGTCAATCTGCGCCTGCGTGGGGGGCACGAAAAACTGACCATCCTTGCCGAGAAACGCATTGCCCACATGCAATGGCTGGTGGATATCGCCCACCAGGTGCGTGATCAGGATCAAGGCCTCGCGCCGGCTGAAGCCGTGCGGATTGCTGGCCGCATCATCCTTGCCTTGCAATACAAGAATCGCCTGCTTGAGCGTCTGCACGATATCGTCATCGGCCGTGCCCACGCCATGGTCATGGTAGTGCGCGTTCTGGAAAGGCACGTTCGTGTAATGGTATTCGCCATGCTTGGGGTTCGCCGCCACATACGTCAGCATCTCTGGCGTTTGCGGGCCGCAATACGTGCCCTTTACGCAATCGGGCCAATTGGCGATCTTTTCCAGGCTTTCGCCAGGCAACAGCAATTGGCTGATGTGCGCCTGCGCCGCGCTACCCTTGAGCAATTGATCGGCGATGGCGCCCACGGCGCGGTGGCCGTCGTTGCCCCACGCCAGCACATTACCGGAAGCAAAAGCGGCGCCCAGCGCCAGCACGCAGAGTAATTTTTTCATGTTCACCATTACTCCTTGCCTTGCGGCGCGGCCTTGGCCGGTTTCGGATACTGCTTGTTGATGTCGATAGGCTGCGCATACGCCGAACTCCACGTCTGCTCATGCAGCGCGGCAATACGCTGTGCCATCTGCTCGTTGCGCAGCACTACTTCCAGGTTGCGCGACAGGTCGAAATAGCCGCCCGCCCAGTTGCTCGTGCCGACCCACGCCAGCTTGCCGTCAATGCTCATGGTCTTGCTGTGGATCACGCGCGCGAAGGGAATGAAACCCGTCGACGCCGTGGGAATCGTCACGATGCGGATTTCCACGTTCGGCACCAGGGCCAGGCTTTTCAGGTAGGCAATGGCAGGCGCTTCCGTGTTCCAGGCGGATACCATCAGCTTGATCTTGACGCCACGCTGAGCCGCTGCGCGCACGGCGTTGTCGATCGCGGCGTAGTACGGGCGCGTGCGGTTCGGGCCGTAGGACAAGGGCGCGTAATCGAGCAGCTGGATGCGCACTTCGCTTTTCGCTTCCGCCAGCAAGGCGGGCAAGCCCGTTTCCGAGTCGCCCACGCCGGCCGGGTTGTACGCATTCGGGCTGGCAAGCAAAAACGCGTTTTGCGCATAGTTGGCCGGCACCACCTTGCTGTTGAGCACCGTGGCACGGCTGCCTTGCGACGTCAATGCCTGGGCTTGCCAATCCTGCTCAAAGATGGCTTGCACCTGGCTCACCATGGCGGGCTCGGTGATTCTCAAGCCCGTCTCATGGATGTGCTCGAACGAGCGCCAGTCGAAATTCTGGCTGCCGATGTACGCCACCTGGCCATCGACGGCCAGGTATTTCGCGTGCACGATGCCGTTGCCCGTGATTTTATTGAAATCGATGAGGCGCAAGTCCAGGTTGGGAATCGCCTTGATCCGGGCGATGGTCGCCGCCTCCGACAGACCCACGCCCTTCTGGTCCAGCAGGAAGCGGATTTTCACGCCGCGCTGGCCCGCGGCCGTCAAACTGGCCAGCACTTTTTCAAAAGCCGTGCTCGGCTTGCTGACGGCATAGAACTGGGCGATGACGATTTCTTTCTTGGCCGAATCAAACAACTCGCTCCACACGGCAACGGGCTCGCGCAGGTCGGGATTGGTCAAGCTCGTTTCCACGGGCGAAGTGTGCACCAGCTCAAAGCCGGGAATGGTGAAATCCGCGTGGGCCGTGCCCGCGAACAGGGTAGTGACGAGCAGGGAAACAGATAAACGACGCATGGTTATTCCTTGTAAATTATTTGACGCGCACGATGCGCCCTGCCGCCGTGGCGCTGCCAGCCGGCTTGCCGCGGCGCGCGCGGGCTATCAGGTAATTGCTGAAAGCGTCGATGTCGCGCACGCCCGTGTCCAGGCGGCGCGTGCCGGCTGCCAGCACGGTAAAGCGGTCTCCGCCACCGGCGAGGAAACTGTTGGCGGCGATACGGTATTGTTGGCCGTCATCAATGGCGACGCCATTCAGCATGATACTGCCCGGCAGCACGCGCTGGCCCTGCGGCCGCGTGCTGTCCCAGCGATAGCTAAAACCTTCGGACACTTGCAGCAGATTGCCCTCGCCGGCCTCTTCGCCCGGCCATTGCTGCTCGAGCAAGGTACGAATTTGCGCACCGGAAAGACTCACGACGATCAGTGTATTGCCGAACGGTACAACTGCCTGGTTCTGGCCCACGTTCGTCATCAGGTCGGCATCTGCTTCCAGGTCCTTGCGGATGCCGCCATTGTTCATCAGGCCAATTTGCGCACCGGCAGCGCGCGCGCCAAACAGGGTGCTGTCGGCTACCAGATCGCCCAGCGGGGAAGCGCCGCCTCCCTTGGTGCTGCGGCCCACGTTCGGCACGGCGATGATGGCTATGGGACGCGACAATTCCGCCGCACTACGTTGCTTGACCGATTCCAGATAGGCTGCCACGGCCGGGTCCGGCTCATACATGCCTGGCAGCATGACGACGTTTTGCGCACTGGCATCGACGACGGCATTCTTGACAGGATCGACCTTGAGCTTGATGCGCGTCAACATGTGTCCGCCCATCTGTGCCTGCGTCACGAGGCGGCCATCGACACGGCACAGATAGCCTTGGTGGGAATGGCCGCTGATGACCAGCCCGATGGCCGGGTCGAGGCGTTTCACCACGTCGACCACTTCGCCCTTCAAATGGCTGCAATCGGGCTGGTCGACGGCTTCCTTCGTCTCGCCGCCCTGGTGCAGCAGCACAACGAACACGCCCACGCCTTGCGCGCGCAACTGCGGCAAGGTGGCGTTGATGGCGTCAGCCTCATCGCCGAACTGCAGGCCGGCAATGCCGGCAGCCGTCACCACGGACGGCGTATCTTTCAGCACGGCGCCGATCAGGCCCACCTTGACGCCATGCGCCTCTTCGATGCGGTAGGCTGGCAACAAGGACTTGCCCGTTTGCGTATCGATGACATTGGCCGCCATATAGGTGTAGCTGGCGCCTTTGAAGTCCGGCGTAAACTTGCACGCCTTGTCCGCGCGCGCGGAGTCGCAGCCGCCGCGCTGCTGGCGCAACAATTCCGCCTTGCCCTGGTCAAATTCATGGTTGCCGACCGAACTGGCCTTCATGCCCAGCATGTTCATGGCGACGATGCTCGGTTCGTCCGCCCACAGCGCCGACATGGCGGGGCTGGCACCGACCAGGTCGCCATTGCCGACAAAAATCAGCTGCGCGTCTTCGCGCCGCCACGCCGTCAGGGCTCCGGACAAAGTATCGATGCCGCCGGCCTGTACCGTCTTGCGCTCGGCATCGGCGACGCTCGTGTAGGTAAATTTGCTGCGGTCGAGATTGCCGTGAAAATCGTTCAAGGCGACCAGGTTCACTTCAATCGGGCCGCTCGGTGCAGCCTGCGGCACGGAAGCAAAATTGCTGCAACCGGACAGGATGAGGATCAGGGCCGCAGTAGCGACCGGAGTGCGTAGGAAGTGAGCCATGGAATCGATATTTTTAAAAAGGAGAAAGAGTAAAACCATCTTGTGTATAAAAAAAACGGCTGGTGTCGCCACCAGCCGTTTTTTAGTTTGCCAAGCTATAAGGCAAGGACGATATTAGAATTCGTACTTGACCGTTGCTTGCAGCGCCCATTGCGATTCGCCTTTAACTTGACGCGTTTCCAGGCTTTCCACCACAGGACGGGTGTTGTACACATACTTGCCATTTTCCATACCGGCATAGTCAACGAAGCTGCGCACTTGGCCACCGGCGCCCTGGAAGCCCACTTCATTGATACGGCCCCATTTGCGATTGAGCAGGTTACCGACGTTCAGGATGTCGAAGGTGAAGATACCCTTGTTACCCTTGAAGAAGCCCGGTACTTCCTGGCTCATGCGCACATCGAAGCTGTTGGTCCATGGAGAAAAGCTCTCGTTACGGCCGATCACGCCACCCTTGGCTTTGCGCAGGTCGCCATTGGCGTTGACCACTTTCCAGAACGCTGCCTCGTTGGCGGCGCGCGCTGCTGACGTCGCACCGGCGAACACCACTTCGCCCGAACCTGGCGCGCTAGGGATGTACATCAGGTCGTTGCCAGCCAGGCCGTCACCGTTCAAGTCGTTGTTGATGGTCCAGCTGTATGGTTTGCCGCTACGGCCTTCATAGAACAGACCGAAGGTGGTCTTGTATTCGCCGAAGAAACGTTTTTGCCAGTTGACGTTGGCGGTAAAGCGATCCTTGACCAGATAGTTCGAGTTGGACGCCACGTTTTCGTTCCGGATTGAACACGGCACGACCGCCCCAGTTCGAGCTCGAGGTCGACGACGTCAGCGGCGAAACTTCAGTGCCATCGGTGTAGGTGTACGACGAGCCCCACGACAGGCCATCACGAGTCGGGCTGCGCACCGACAGGGTCAGCACGTTCGACTCGCCCTTGTCGGTATTTTTAGCCATCAGCACCTGGCCGAAGGAGGCGTTGCTGCCAGCCTTGGTCAAGGCGCTGCAATTGGCGCCGCCGATCAGGGCGCCATTTGCATTCCAGCAAGCCGAATTGTAAGCGTTAGGACCATAGTACATTGGACGGCCATCGCTACCGGTTGCCGTTGGCGCACCCATGTTCAGCTCTTCGTAGTAAATCGCGCTCTTGGTCTGGAAACGCAGGTATTCCGCGCTGACAATCAGGCCCATCCATGGCAGCTCATGTTCGATGGCCAGGTTGGCTTTCCATACCGATGGTTGCGCCAGGTTCGGGCTCAGGGCATCGACCTTCATTGCCGGGATAACCGCTGGCACGCTCATTGGCTGCTTGGTTGGATCGGGATTGAAGAAGCCATCGGTCGTCGGACAAGTGCCGGCCGACGAGGCACAGGTAATGTTCTGGGTTGCCATACCGGTGTTTTGGTATGGATTGCCCAGCCAGACGCTCATCGCCGCACCCTGGAACAAGCCGAAGCCGCCGCGAATTTGCGTCGGACGCGCCGATTCCAGCTTGTAGTTGAAGCCAAAACGTGGCTGATACAGGTTTTCGCCGTCGATGGTATGCGAGTTATCGATACCGAAACCGCCGGTCTGACGACCGTTAGGCGTGGTACGAGCGACAGTTGCCTGTGCTGCACGCGCATTGTAGATCGGCTTTTCGCCGATGCGGGTGCCGTCGATGCGCAGGCCGGCAGTCAACGTCAGCTGCTTGTTGACTTCCCAGGTATCTTGCAGGAACAGGCCGATGTTTTTCAGCGAGAACATCGCCACGGCATCGTCCAGCGTACGGCCTGCTTGTGGCACCTGATAGGTGTACGAGCTAGGACGGCCACGGCTGAAGTTTTCCAGCACGGCTGCCTGCAATTGCGCTGCCGTGGCAGTACCGCAGTTGATGGCGCCGAACGAATAGCCAACCGTGGCGCTGCTGTTAATACAGCCGAAGGTGTAGTTACCGTTGACGTTTTGCAGGAACGCATTGTAGATGTCGTTCTTGCTGTAGTCGGTGCCGAATTTGACTTCATGGTCGCCCAGCGACCAGGTACCGGCTGCGTAGAAATCCTTGGTTTTGGTACCGAGAATGTTACGCTGACGGCTCAGTTCGGTGCCAAAGTTCAGGAAGCGGTTGCCGGTAGCCAGGCTCGAAGGTGCGCCAGCTGGCAACGCGCCGCTGAACTGCAGGCCGATTGCCGGCAGATAAGCGTTGTTGCGCGGTACGCTGTCGTAGTCGCGCGACGACACTTTGACTTCGGTCGAGAAGGTCGGGGTCCACTCGGCGGTCCATTGACCAACCAGGGTTTCCAGGCTCTTGTTCTGGTCATACCAGTACGAGCTCAGCGACAGGCCAGTGCCGGAAAAGCCGGTGTAAATCGGCTCGGACTGTTCGGTCTTGGTGTAGCGCAGCATCATGCGCTGGGTGTCGCTCAAGTTCCAGTCAAGCTTGAGCAGCTTTTCCGTCGCAGTGAATTCGGAACCCGCAGGAACTGCCGAAGTACCGGCATCGATACCGTATTTGTCCTTGGCAATAGCAATCGCGCTATCGATGGCGCCTTGGGTAATAGCAACGTTGGTCTGTGCGCTGCCGACAGGACCGAATGCTGGCGCGCCGCGCGAGCTGGTGGTTTTTTCGTAGTTAGCAAACAGGAACAGCTTGTCTTCGATCAGCGGGCCGCCCAAGGTAATACCCTTGGTGGTGTCTTTCGATTTTGGCGGTGCGTAGTAAGTGTCGTCGGTGCTGTTGTAACGGTCACCCGACATGGTGTCGTTACGGAAAGCGTAGTAGACACTGCCCTTGACCTTATTGGTGCCCGATTTGGTCACCGCGTTGACGTTCGCGCCGGTGTAGCCTTTTTGGGTGACGTCATAGTTGGCAACGTTAACCTGCACCGACTGGATCGCTTCGATCGAAATTGGCTGCTTACCGGTCGCGGTACCGGACGCTTCCAGGCCGAACGTGTCGTTCACGGCCACGCCGTCAATCGTCATCGAGTTGTAGCGCGAGTTTTGACCGGCAACGGAGATTTCACCGCGCTCTTTGTCGGTTTGCGACAGGCGTGGGTCGGCGCGGGCATAGTCTTGCAGGCTGCGCGAGATCGACGCCTGGGTAGCCAGTTCAGTCGGGCCGATATTGGTGCCGGCGCCCATGTTGTTCCGGTTGAAAACCTGATTGCGAACAGCATTGGTGCTGACTTTCACCACTTGCATGTCAGCGCCCAGCGTGGCGTCGACGTTGGCCGTTTCGGCCAGGGCGATATACACGCCTTCGCGTTTTTCAACCACGCCATTTTTGGTAATGGTGATGGTGTAAGGACCGCCCGCACGCAGGCCGCGCGCAACATAACGGCCTTCTGCATCGGTGGTCACGTTGCTGGCCGAACCGGACTCAACGTGAACGATACTGACTTGCGCGCCAGCTGCCGGCTTGCCGTCGGTGGCCGAGATACGGCCGCCAATGGAAGACGTAGTGTTCTGTGCGAACGATGGTGCCGCCGCCAGTGCAATAGACAGGCTCAACGCGATTTGCGTTAGCCGAAGTCGCTTGTGATTGATCATCTTTAACCCCAGAAAAGACTATTATTTTTGAAAATCCTGGATTGCCCACCGCCCGGCTGCGCCGCACAGCAACACAAACACAAGATCTCCTCTTTACGATGCTGCAACTGTTACGCCGGCTGGACTGGCTGCGGTCCTGACAAGACCATCACAAAACGCCGCTCCACACATCACAACTATTCCTATTCAGACAATAACGGCGGAAAAAACTGCAACCGATCCGTACAACCCAGGGCGCTAGCACCTGTGTCATTCACCCGACATGCTTACCCGGCTAACATGGCAAGCCGCGAGTGTAATTGTTAAATATTTCAAGACTGTGACACGGCGGCGAAATACAGAAGAATGTCGTCATTTAGCTGCGCGACTGTTTGTTTCATTCTGTATCTCACCTTTATTTACTGCAAATACCCATCTTCATACGATATCGCCCAGATGAATTGTGACTTTTTAATATCACCTTCATCCCACTATGCATCATCAAAAAATGGATGACAAATACGATTTTTTTTACATATTTATATTTTTAAAATATAAATAGCATAGGGTAACTAGCTGGATTGATATCGTGCTGACAGCGTCCGGGCTTATGGCGCGTGATTATAAATGAGCAATATGTACTTGAAATTGATTCATCCAGGAAATTGGACAAAGTCGTGTATCTGCCGTTAATTGTGTCGCATGGCCGCCACAAAATTAACAGAAAAACACTGCGGGGATTTGAAAAGGTAAATGGAAAACGGCCGGAATATCCGGCCGCCCTGAGAGTATCAGTTGCGAACGTCGCGCAACTTACGGTTTGTTGTTCTTGCCCACCTTGTCGGCCGCGGCAATTTGCGCTTCAAAACGGGTGAAGCGGGCATCGAGCGCTTTCAGCAAACGTTGCTTGTCCGCTTCCGCCAGGAAGGAATAGCGCAGGCTGTTGTATGACAGCTTTTTGATTTCCGCATAATCGGTCTTGTACTGGCTGGCAAACAGCACGTACTCATTCGACAAGGTATTGCGCGAGACGCCCGCGTCATCGGTGGAAATCACGAAGGGCACGCCATACTTGCGGTACAGGGTAATCGGATGGGCCTGACCCTTGATACCGAGAATGTAATCGTTGCTGGTCAGGTTCACTTCCACGGGAATACCCCGTTCGCGCATCTTTTGCATGGTCGCCAGCGCATTGTGCTCGTAGGCGATATCCATGCCGTGGCCGATGCGGTCGGCGCCCGCCACGTCGACGGCTTCGGCAATATGGAAAGCCATGCCTTCCGGCGGCACCATGCCCAGCGCCAGCTCGCCGGCGTGCAGGGCGATTTTGACGTTTGGATATTTTGCCTTGAGGAACTTGAACATTTCCATGTGCAGGCTGTAATCGCGCATGGACACATTCACGCTTTCCTGGCCCACGATGTTCACGCCCACCAGCAAGGGATTCAGGCTCGCTGCCTTGAACGCGGCCACCATGGACGAGAACACTTGCGATGGCGACAGGAAACGCAGCACATACGCCTGGTAACGCATGGTGAAGTTGGCATCGTCGATGCCGGCGCTGCTGGCGTTGACGTTGTCGTTATAGGCGGTAATGCTTTTCTGGAAGCCAGTATCCTGCTCCAGGTTCTGCGTCCAGTTGGCCAGCACGGCTTGCAACGCTGCCGGCTGCAAGCCCGGCGCCAGTACCTGCTGGTCGAACTGCACGTTTTGCACGAATGGCGACAGCTCGAAAATCGTCTCGATGTAACTGAGGTTTTCCGCGATGGCGCGCTGCTTCAGGGTTTTCAAGCCATCGGCCGTGTTGCTCGACGCCACGGGGCCGAAGTAGCCAAAGGTATCGAAGAAGGTACGGTCCGGCGGCGTCTGGATGGCGCCGTGGTTATAGAAATCCTTGGTCGACCAGCGCTGCAGCAATTCCGCATACAGGCCCGCGTCGGCAAACACTTCCGTGGACGACAGGCATCCACGCTGCGCGGCCGGCTTGGCGCGCTCAGCCGCCACGACTTCCTTGTTGCTTTCGATGCGGTACGTCGTCTTGTTGACGCAATAGTTTTCCTTGTCGACCCAGTCAAGGAATTGCTCGGCGTAAATGGCGCCCGAGTAATGGTGATGCAGATCGCCGCCCTTGGGCATCATGGAAAAAAACAGGCTCAACTCGGCTGTCTTCGGCTGCGCGCCCGCAAGCAGAGCGGCAAAATGGCGCGCGGTGGCCGCTTCATTGGAAGACGGTGCGGCCTGCGCCGTTCCGGTCAATGCCAGCGCGGCGCCAAGCGCCAGGCCAGTGAGTTTCTTGTGCATTCGCGTTCTCGCTCAGGGTAATTCGTATGGAACAACGGGTAGGTCAGCCCTGCCCCCGCACATGTACGCACTGTCCGCCCGAATACGTGGCGGCCACGGCACGGTCATCGCCCAGTAGCGCAAAGGCAAACAGCAATTCCTCCAGGCTTTGACAGCCAGCCGTGCGGCGTTCGAGCAGCGGCGTGGATTGTTTATCCAGCACGATGAAGTCCGCTTCCGTGCCAGCAGCGAAGTTGCCCAAGGTGCCTTCCAGTTGCATGGCCCGTGCCGCGCCCAGGGTTGCCAGGTAAAACATGCGCAAAGCGGGCAGATAGCTGCCTTTCAAGCGTGCTACTTTATAGGCTTCGTTCATGGTTTGCAACATCGAGAACGAGGTGCCGCCGCCCACATCGGTCGCTAGCGAGAGCAGCACGCGCGCCGCATCGGCCCGCTCGAAATCGAACAGGCCACTACCAAGGAACAAGTTGGAGGTGGGACAAATGGCGGCCGCCGAAGACGTTTCCGCCATGCGCGCGCGGTCGCGCTCATCGAGCCAGATGCAATGGCCGAACATGGCGCGCGGGCGCAGCATGCCATACTGGTCATACACATCGAGGTAGCTGCGCGCCTGCGGATGCAGTTCGCGCACCCAGCGGCACTCATCCTCGTTTTCCGACACATGCGTCTGCAAATACGTATCCGGATAGGCACGCGCCAGCTCACCTGCCAGGTGCATCTGTTCATTCGTCGAGGTCGGCACGAAACGGGGCGTGATCGCGTACAGCGAGCGGCCATGCTTGTGCCAGCGCCGGATCAGCTCTTCGCTTTCGCGCGCACCGGACTCGGCCGTGTCGCGCAGGAATTCAGGACAGTTGCGATCCATCATGACCTTGCCCGCTACCATACGCAAGCCACGCGCCTCGCTGGCGCCGAAGAAGGCATCGACCGATTGCGGATGCACGCTGCCATACACCATGGCGGTGGTGGTACCGCAGCGCAGCAGTTCATCGAGGAAAAACTCGGCGACATTACGCGCATGCTCCGGATTCTCAAATGCGCGCTCGGTGGGGAAGGTATACGTTTCCAGCCACGGCAGCAAACCGGGGGCGGGCGATGCGATCATTTCCGTCTGCGGGAAGTGCAGGTGGGTATCGATGAAACCCGGCACGATCAGCTTGCCGCGGTAATCGACGATCTGCGTACCAGGCGGCAAAGTCGCTTGCAGCTGCGCGTAATCACCGGCCGCCACGACCTTGCCGTCGGCCACGATCAGCAAGCCGTCCGCATGCCAGGCGTGCGCCTCCTCGGTGAAAGCGGGATCGGCGTGGAAGTGCAGCAAGCTGGCACGGTAAGCTTGCAATGTGGCGGGAACAATCGGCATGACTTCTTTCTATAACGGGTGAATGGCGGCGCGTGGTTGGCGGCGCGGCGGTGCGCTGGCAGAGGCCAGCCGCAACGGTGCGGCCAGGGCGGCAGCGGCCGCTTCCTCCCACACCATCAGTAATTGACAGGCAACGGAAGCGGCGATCACGGCCGGGGCCTTGTTGCGGATGCCTGGCATGCCGATCGGACACACCATGGCGGCAATGCGCTCGTCCGGCACGCCACGCGCCTGCAGGCGGTGCTCGAACTGCTTGCGTTTCGTGTGCGAACCGATCAAGCCGAACCAACCCGCGTCCATGCGTGCCATGATGGCTTCCGTCAGGCGCTGATCGAGCGCATGACTGTGCGTCATGACGAGAAAACTGCCGCCCGGCGGCGCCATGGCGACGAATTCCTCGGGCGTATCAGTGGCGGCAATGCGCACATTATCTGGCAGCCCCGCCGGCAACGCTGCGAGAAACATGTCTTCGCGTTCATCGACCCAGGTAATATTGCAAGGCAAGTGGGACAGCGCACGCACGATGGCGGCACCCACGTGACCGGCGCCAAACAGGGTCAGGTGCGCGCGCGGCGCCAGGCAGGGGTCGATCAGCCAGCGCCGCGCCTTGCCATCCTGAGCAACATGGGTACTGCGTTCGCGCGAAAACGTGTCGGGCGCCTGGGCTGGCGTGCCGGCAATCCAGCGACCGCCAACATCGAACAGGGCCGACGCGGCATCGCCATCGAGCGCCGTGACTTTCCAGCTATCGTGCTGGCGGCGCTCGCGCAAGGCGGCCAGCAATTCTGTCAGGCTGGCATCGACATACTCAAAGGCCAGGTGGACGATGCCACCACAGCATTGTCCCAGGCTGGGGCCCAGCGCAAAGCGCTCGAGCCGCGCATGGGTGTTGCCCGTGGCCAGCATGGTCTTGGCGATTTCCACGGCGCGCAATTCCAGGTGGCCGCCACCGATGGTGTCCCTCTGGCCATCAAGCGTGACGCGCATCTTCGCGCCCGCCTCGCGCGGCCCGGAACCTTCCACCAGGGCCACCGTCACCAGCACGGATGCCTGCGTGTCATTCTCCATCGCTATCAGCCAGTCGCTCATCATCTTCCCCTAAGCAGCCACGCCGGCCGCTTGCACGGCCATGACCGCCTTGAGGATTTCCTCGCTGGTGGCGGGGGCATTCAGCGGTGGCTGCACGGCATGATGGCCCACGCTGGAAATGGCGTCACGAATGGCAAAGAAAACGGAAAACGGCAACAGCAGCGGTGGCTCGCCCACGGCTTTCGAACGGTGGATGCTGTCCTCCACATTGCGGTTCTGGAACAGCTTGACGCGAAAATCTTCCGGACAATCCGAAATGCCAGGAATCTTGTACGTCGATGGCGCATGCGTCATCAGCTTGCCCGCCGCATTCCACCACAACTGCTCCGTCGTCAGCCAGCCCAAGCCCTGGATAAATGCGCCTTCCACCTGACCCAGATCAATCGCAGGATTCAACGACTGACCCGCATCGTACAAGGCGTCGGCACGCAACAGTTTCCATTCGCCTGTGAGGGTATCGACCACCACTTCGGCCACGGCCGCACCATACGCATAATACGAAAACGGATGGCCCGTCATCGTCTTTGCATCCCACGACAAGCCGGGAGTGGCATAAAAGCCGTCCGACCACAGTTGCACTCTAGCCAGATACGCCTTCTGTACCAGCTCGGCAAACGGCACGACGTGACCATTGACGTGGATATGGTTATCAAACAAGCGCACACTGGCCGCATCGCCGCCGTACAGTTTGACCGCGTAATCGGCCAGGCGTTCACGGATCTGGCGCGCCGCATCCTGCGCCGCCTTGCCGTTCAAGTCGGCGCCGGTGGACGCCGCCGTAGCCGACGTGTTCGCCACCTTGCTGGTATCGGTAGCCGTGGCCCGCACTTTGTCCAGGTCCAGTCCCAATTCGTGCGCCACCACCTGCATGACCTTGGTATTGATGCCCTGCCCCATTTCCGTGCCGCCATGGTTGACCAGCACGGAGCCATCCACGTACACGTGCACGAGGGCGCCAGCCTGGTTCAGATGCGTGACGTTGAAGGCGATGCCGAACTTCAACGGCGTGAACGCCAGGCCCTTTTTCAAAATGGGGCTGGCCTCGTTGAACGCGTCGATGGCGCGGCGGCGCGCGCGGTAGTCGCTGCTGTCTTCCAGTTCCGCAACCAGTTCATGGATCACGTTGTCGACGATTTTTTGCCCGTACGGCGTGACATTGCGCCCTTCCACATCGTTGCGGCCATAGAAATTGAGCATGCGGATATCGAGCGCATCGCGTTGCAAGTGGCGGGCGATTTCATCGATCACGTACTCGATGGCAATGGCGCCCTGCGGCCCGCCGAAGCCCCGGAAAGCCGTGTTCGACTGCGTATTCGTCTTGCCGCAGGCGGCGCGAATATCCACGTCGGACAAATAATAGGTGTTGTCGAAGTGGCAGACGGCGCGCGTGGCGACGGGGCCGGACAGATCGGCCGAGTAGCCCGCACGCGTGGTCATGTCGACCTTGGCGGCAAGGATCCGCCCGTCGTCGTCGTAGCCCACCTCGTATTCATAGTAAAAACAGTGGCGCTTGCCCGTCACCAGCATATCGTCGTCGCGGTCGGCGCGCAGTTTCACGGGACGCTTCAGTTTGGCAGCCGCAATCGATGCGGCTGCCGCCCACAGGGCCGACTGCGATTCCTTGCCACCGAAGCCGCCGCCCATGCGCCGGCATTCGACGGTGATGTTGTGCGAATGCACGCCCAACGCATGTGCCACCACGTGCTGCATCTCACTCGGATGCTGAGTCGAACACAGCACCAGCATGCCTTGCGCTTCCTTGGGGATGGAGTAGGAAATCTGCCCTTCCAGATAAAACTGTTCCTGGCCGCCCACATACAGCTGGCCCTTGACCACATGCGGCGCCTTCTCGAAGGCAGCCAGGTAATTACCACGCGTCAATTGCATCGGCGGCAACACATACGATTGCGCGGCCTTGGCCGCCTGTGGCGTCATGATCGCGGGCAATTCCCCGTATGACACCTGCGCCAGGCGGGCGGCGCGGCGCGCATGGTCATGCGTATCGGCCACCACGATGAAGATGGGCTGGCCCACGTATTGCACCAGTTCCGCAGCCAGGATGGGGTCGTCATGGATGATGGGGCCGCAATCATTGGTGCCAGGAATGTCCTGCGCCGTGTAGACGGCGACAACACCGGCGGCGGCGCGCACGGCCGACAAATCCATGGCCGTGATGCGCGCATGGGGCTTTTGCGACAGGCCCAACGCCGCGTGCAAGGTACCTTGCAATTCGGCGATATCGTCCGTGTACGTGGCTTGCCCCAGCACATGCAATTGCGCCGATTCATGGGGGCTGGGCTTACCCACGGCGGCCCAGGCGGCCGCTTGCAATTCGGGCGTGACAGGATGGTTCATGCGTGTCCTTTCAGGCGCGGCAAGCGTAGGCGTTGACGGCGGTGCGCAGCAACGGCGCACCGGGGCGTGTTTCCAGCCAGAAGCGGCGCAACAGGTTTTGCGCCGTCGTCATGCGGTAGGTATTCGAGGCGCGCATGTCCGACAACGGCGCGTAATCGTCGGTCAGCAAGCGCATGGCGATGACGAGGTTGTCTTCCGTCCACGCCTGCCCCAGCAAAAATGCTTCCGTTTGCGCGGCCCGTTGCGGCGTGGCCGCCATGCCGCCAAAGGCGATGCGCGCGTCGATGATGCGTTCGCCGTCAAGCTGGAAGGCGAATGCGGCGCACACGGCCGAGATATCCTGGTCGAAGCGCTTCGCCAGTTTATACGTGCGGAATTGCACGTCGGCACGCGGCAAGGGCACGCGCACGGCTTCGACGAATTCGCCGGGTTGCAGATCCTTCTTTTGGTAACCCAGATAGAAGTTTTCCAGCGGCATGATGCGCTGACCGGCGGAGCCGCGCAGCACGATCTCGCTACCCAGCGCAATCAGCCACGGCATCGAATCACCGATGGGAGAACCATTGGCCACATTGCCGCCCAGGGTGCCGGCGTTGCGGATCGGCAAGGAAGCAAAGCGCTGCCACAGTTCCGACAATTCTTGCGGATAGTGCCCGCACAGCGCCGCATAGGCCTCGTTCAGGCTGGCGCCGGCGCCGATATGCAGCTTGCCGTCAACGATGGCGATGGTTCTTAGGGCTGCCACGTTGCCGAGATAAATAATGTCGCCCAGGTCCCGCAGTTGCTTGGTCACCCACAAGCCCACATCGGTGGAGCCTGCCAGCAGGCACGCTTGCGGCTTTGCCGCGCGCAGCGCCACCAGTTCCTCGAGGCTGCGCGGCGCGTGGAAGTGCTGGCCACCATGTTCATAGGTGGTCAGGCTGCCGCGCTGCAGTGCCTGCAATTGCTGCGCCAGAGCATCGCGGTCAAATGTCACATGCGGCAGTTCGCCCATGCGTCTGGCCGCATCGATGATGGGCCGGTAGCCCGTGCAGCGGCACAGATTGCCCGACAGGGTGTCATCGATTTCGCAGCGCGTGGGCGTCGCTCCGTTTTTCTGCAGATACATGCCCCATAGCGACATCACGAAACCTGGTGTGCAAAAACCGCACTGGGAACCGTGGCATTCGACCATCGCCTGCTGCACCGGGTGCAGGGCGCCGTCGGTCTGTTGCAAGTCTTCCACGGAAAACAGGGCCTTGCCATCGAGCGTGGGTGTGAGCTGGATGCAGGCGTTGACGGCCTTCATCTCGACCTGGCCATCGACCAGGCTGCCGATGACCACCGTACAAGCGCCACAATCGCCTTCGGCGCAACCTTCCTTGGTGCCCGTGCAATGCAAATCCTCGCGCAGGTACTGCAACACAGTCTGCGTAGGGGCGGCGTTGCGTACTTCCTGTACGGCACCACGGTAGTAAAAGCGGATCGGTTCTGACATGCTGGCCTCGGTATAGTCCCAGTATAGGAGATTAACACCGGCATATGGGACAACTATATGCAAAGACTGATTTTACTTATCATCCAATATCAATACCCATCAAACAGTGCAAGGATGCGTTGCATGCCAATGTTCGGCAATATCGATGCGGCGCGTGATCCACACCTGCTCATGGCGCTGTACATAGTCGAGGAAGCGCGCCAGCGCCGCGGCCCGTCCCGGACGCCCCACCAGGCGGCAATGCAAACCCACCGACAACATCTTCGGCTGGTTCAAGCCGTTCGGATCGCCTTCCGCATACAGCACATCGAAGGCATCCTTCAGATAATCGAAAAACTGCGTACCCGAATTAAAGCCTTGCATGGCGGCAAAGCGCATGTCGTTTGTGTCGAGGGTGTAGGGCACGATCAGCTGCGGCTGCACGGCGGGCAGGCCGGCGGCATCCGTGTACGCCACTTTCTCCCAGAATGGCAAGTCATCGCCATAATAATCGGCGTCGTAGCGAAAACCGCCATGCTCGACCACCAGTTTGCGCGTATTGGGCGAATCGCGCCCCGTATACCAGCCTTGCGGGGCGGAACCTGTCAATTCGCGGATGATCTGCACGGCTTCATGCATGTGTTCGCGCTCCGTTGCTTCATCCATGTTTTGATAGGAAATCCAGCGCAAGCCATGACAGGCGATTTCATGTCCCAGTTCCTGGAAGGCGGCCACCGCATCCGGATTGCGTTTCAAGGCCATCGAGACGCCAAACACGGTCAGCGGCAGGCGCCGCTCCTCAAACATGCGCAGCAGGCGCCACAACCCGGCGCGCGAGCCATATTCATAAATCGACTCCATGCTGAGGTGGCGCGCAGGAAAAGCGGCCGCCCCGATCATTTCCGACAAAAACGTTTCCGAGGCGGGATCGCCATGCAGCACGCTGCTTTCTGCCCCTTCCTCGTAATTGAGGACGAATTGCAGGGCGATGCGGGCCTTGCCCGGCCATTGCGGATGGGGTGGCGTGCGGCCATAGCCGATCAAGTCGCGTGGATAATGTTCGTAATTGTTCATGCGGAGGCGCGCCTATAGGAGGACAATGTTGGCTATATGCCCAATCATATAGCCCGGCGCAGTCGCCGGTATATGATTTGCACGATAAGCACAGTCATTCACCCTATATACAGGATAGCAAATGGGAAAACTCAGCACGCATGTACTCGATATCGCCCACGGCAGGCCGGGAGCCGGCGTCAAGGTGGCCCTGTTTTCAGTCGCACCGGAAGGCAAAGTGTTATTAAAGATGGATATGACGAACAGCGACGGCCGCTGCAGCACTCCCTTGCTGGAAGGCGACAGCATGAAAGCGGGCCAATATGAGCTGGTATTCAATGCAGGCGACTATTTCGCCGCCCAAGGCCTCGACTTGCCTACACCACGCTTCATAGACCTGGTGACCCTGGCCTTCGGCATTGCGCATACGGATGAAAACTACCATGTGCCACTGGTGGTGTCGCCGTGGTCGTATTCCACTTATCGAGGAAGTTAAGCGACGTTCGACGACAAAGGCAGCGTGCAACGCTGCTTTTTTTACGCTTGTATGCCTTGCCAGACAAAGTGC